>JAZKDC010000011.1:0-245569 GCA_040387795.1 Verrucomicrobiota bacterium | reverse complement strand
ACAACCGTTATCATCGGGGCTGCGCCCGATGATAACCATGGTCATTCGCCCTTGGTGGGTTGTGATGGCTGATCTGCATTAGGAAGGCCAAAGTTGGTTACCTGACTGCTTGAAGCGTTCGGCTGCGGGAAGGATAACCCTCGGTCCCATCTTCGCAACGCTCAGCTTGCGAATGAAGCTGTTGAGTCGTCTGGAGAAACTTGTGACCACGGCCCAATCCCACTCGTCGGGCGCACCCATATCCTGGTAGGTGTCCGACCATGTAGTGGCTCGCTTCTCGGAATTGTGGTTTGTGTGCGATGCCTCCAGCCTCCCATGCCGGGGAGCCTCCATGTAGAGCTGGATCAGTCCCCAGCCTGATGTGGAAAATCGAAAAGCCTTTGTTGGGTCTGATACGTTCCTCAGTTCGGTTCGGCGCTGAATAACCCTGCCGCGAGCACCGCGAGGATAAAGCTGGAGATGAATCGTGACTCTCAAGTCGTCCCAAGCGTCGAAGCTGTAACACGTGAGAAAGTCGGAGATGGAAGTGAACTGGACTGTCTCAAGGCCGGGTCTGGAACTCAGCTCGTAAATCTCGCAGTCCCCCTCAGCTAAAAGGTGAGTGAGAATAGCGGCATGGTCGGAGCCGATGGAATAGAAATCGCAGTTAGGCATGGGCTGCGAGGTTGGGCGAACAGTCTATTATCCCACCAGATCTGGTGGGATATCCATTTCAAGATGCGGCATATTGGGGGGGCTGCTGGTTTGTAAAAGATTGAGCCTCAATGGATACTGCTGGATATTCCAACCATATCCGACCCCAACAGGATTTGCAAGAAATTCAGGGAATTTAAACGGATCGTGAAGGTGCGGATTGGCGAAACGTCAGGAATGGTCACCGTTGAAAAAAGCGGCTGGGCAGGTGGTGCTCTCCGTCCGAACTGGACCGGCGCGGGCGGTGTTGCAGACCAGATTGCTGGTGGCAATGAGTATGGCTTCGAGGACGGCGGTGGAAAAGAGTCCTGCCTGCCCGCGCCGTCCGGTTGACCTCCATGCAGCCAGTTCACGGGAGCCCGTCAACCCAATCCACCAGCACCCTCATTTTGAAATCCACGAGGCGCACGCTCCCAAGCCCCAGCCAAAAAGTGTGACGAGTGTGCCCCCCCGACCCCCACGCCCCGGCCAGTGCCCCTTACAAAAGCCCCTGCTCCTGGCGGGGGGACCCTCGTCTGACCCCTGACCCCTGACCCCTGACCCCTGACCCCTGACCGCTGACCGCTGACCGCTGACCGCTGACCGCTGACTTCAATCGCCTGGCGCCTCGGCCCGTTTCGCCTTGTTCCGTTGACGCGTGGCCGCTGCTTTCCTGGCGGAGGCGGACCGGGCGGCAGCAGGCCGGGCCGCAGCAGCGGCTCCTCCTTTCTGCCCCCCCTTGAGATAGGGAGTCCGGTCCTCCGGGTGTCCCCGGCCGGAGCCACTCAGCTTCCCTCCTCCGGAGATCTTGTTCACGGTCGCCCACGCCCGGCTCTCCGCCTCCCCGGGGTCCACCCCGCGGTCTTCATAACCTTCGGCAATGTGCGAGGCCTGGCGTTTCTGTTTGTCCGTGTAGTCTGATTTGTCTCCCTGGGGCATGAGAGTGATCCTTTCTTTAGTGGTTGAGGGTTGGCGTTTGAGGTCCGGAGTTTCCGGCAGACGAGGGGGGCAGCACCCGGACCGCCGCCTTCCGGCAATCCCCATCCCCTGCAGGAAAAGGGCCTGGCTGATCCTTGGCCCTCCTCCCGTAGCCGCCCCCGACCCGGGGGCGGCGGTCTTGCAAAAATCCTCGTTCCTTGCCGCCCCCCTCGCCATTTGCCTCACGGACGGCGCGGCCCACCGGGGCCGCGCTCCCGGCACAGCCTATGCAAAGGACAGGGCCGGGTGGAATGCGGTGCCTCCTCACAGACCAGTTCCCCGCCGTCTCCACCCGATCCCTCCGTTCAACCCCCACCTCTCACAGCCCCCATGAAAACCTGCCACCACTGCGGAAACTTGTACGACAAATGTTTTGATCTCGTCATCGATGGCAAAACCTACAGCTTCGACTCCTTCGAGTGTGCGATCCATGTCTTCGCCCCCATCTGCGATCACTGCGAATGCCGCATCCTCGGCCACGGCGTCGAGGGGGAGGGCGAGATCTACTGCTGCGCCCACTGCGCCCGCCATGCCGGGCTCGAGGGAGTGGTGGATAATGCAGACCACGCCCCGACCTGACTCCGCCGCCATCCTCTTGGCCCCCCTTCCCCCCGCCCGGGTGGCAGCGCGCTCTGCCGCCCCCTCCCTCACCCCCCGCACCCTTATGAAAGCTGACACCCCCCGCCTCACCTCAGCCCTCGAAGCTGAGCTCGTCGATACCAGCTTCACTGAAAACCACCCTTGTCCGCTGATCAGCGCCGAGGTCGAAGCCGTCCCCAGCCTGCCGGAGGGTTGGGCGCGCCTCCACCTGGTCCTGCCGGACTACTCCACCCTCCAGGTCTTCGGCGAAGCCGATGTAATCCTCGCGGCTCTCATCAAACGCCGGGATGGGTCCGCCAGCACCTTCAGCAATTGTCTGGACTACTGGACCAGCCTTGGCCAGGCCGCTCCGCCCCGCCTTGCCCAGTGGCCCGGGGCCAAACTCTTTTGGGCCAGCCCTCCCGATGAAAACAACGGCCGCTTCGCCGTCTATAGCATCCCCCAGAACTGCGGCATCCAGTATCTCGCCGGTTATGAAGGCCCCCATGCCCAGGCTGATGACAACGCCGACTACGGCAACCTCTCCGGCACCCCCGCCGGAGCCGCCAATCATGGCTTCCCCACCCACTGGCACCACAACTCCCGCGCCGCCTGGGACCAGTTCCTTGCCAGTGTCAAAACCGTCCAGCCCTTCGGCGAATCCGTCGGCGCCTGATCCGCTTCTCTTCCCCACCCGACTGTGGTCCCCCCAGGCCCCGCCAGTCCGGTGAGCCCAGCGTGTCATCCCATTTCCACCTGATAAGAAGGCGGATCGGATCCCGGAGGGATCGCAGCCACGGTGGTTGAGCGTGCGCGACACCACCGGAAACAACGGAATGAAAACCGCCCAACCTGAAGGGGGTGACACAAGGCGGACGGGAAAAAACGAACTGTGCCCTCCCGCATCCCTGCCGGGATGCCAGGCCACTTTTTGGGATGTTCCGGGGATGTCGCTGCGCTCAATCCCCGGCCAATGGCTTCGACCCCGCCGGGAGCCTGCTCCCCTTTTCGCCGGAAACATCACCTGCTTCAGTCTTCCGGCATCCCTTCTGCACTCCTGCAGAAAATCTTCTGCACCCCTCCAGAAGATCTTCTTAACCCCTCCGCCATCCCTTCTTAACCCCTCCGCCATCCCTTCTTCACCCCTCCAGAAGATCTTATTCACCCCTGCGGAAGATCTTCTTAACCCCTCCGGAAGACCTTCTCCACCCCTCCAGAAGATCTTCTCCACTCCTCCGGAAGACCTTCTGCACCCCTCCGGCATCCCTTCTCCACCCCTGCGGAATACCTTCTTCACCCCCGCCGAAGATATTCTTCACCCCTCCGGAAGGTCTTCTTCACCCCTGCCAAAACCATGCTTGACCCTGCCAGAATGGTTTCGGGACCGCTCCGGAATACATTCCGCACCCTTCCGGAATGGTTTGGGGAGGCCAATCGAAGGTATATCCCGGCGGCGGTGCAAGCCCCACAATAACAGGAACTTACCCCGTAAACAGGCTGGATTTTTCCGGTTATCCAGTATGGAAATCATGGATGTTGTGGAATTTATCTTGCCAGTGTCAGGTCTGTCCGTTAGATTCTCCCTGCACCGTTATGCAGGGGTCAGGGTCACGGTGTTGGCTGATAGCTTGACCCCACCAACTAAACAAACCAGACCACAAAATGAAAAAATCGATCAAAACCAAAGCCCTTCCCACGACTCCGCCCGCCGGGGAACCCTCCCGCGCCGCCCGCCGCGGCCACGCTTCCCTGCTCAAGCCCAAACCGAAAGGCGCCGCCGGCACCCGGGGCCTCACTCCCGCCGGGGATCCTGACACCGGGGCCTTGCAGTCCACCCTCGCTCCTGGTCCCGCCCAGGGCACCATCAAGCTGGAGGTCTCCACCATGAGCCCGCTGGCGCTCTTCACCGCCCTGACCAATCTGGATGAAGGCCTTGTCGAGACCCTCTTCTATCCGAACTTCCCCGAGGCCGTCCGCACCCTCATCACCACCAGCAAGGACGGGCTCCGCGCCGCCATCGACAATGTCGCCGCCGGCGAGGCCTGGCTGCGCACCCTGCGCGCCGCCCAGGACATCGAGGTCAACAATGCCCGCAACTCCCTGCGCACCGGCGCCACCACCTGCGAATCCATCGACCGCTCCGACGAAGCCCTCGTCAGTGTCGGCTGGCCCCTGCGCCGCAGCCCCGGCCGCCCGCGTCCCGTCCCTGCCCCGGCCCGGCTCACCCTGAAGAACACCCTGCACGAAGGCCAGGCCGAAGCCCGCTGGCCCCGCGTCCAGAACACCCACTTCTACGAGGTCAAAGCCTACGTGAACCCCCTGGGGGACAATCCCGACCTGATCCCGTGGGACGTCCTGCCCATCATCCCGGTCGGCCCCGCCAGCCTCCTCTTCAAGGACCAGCCCGTCGGCGCCTGGCTCACCGTCCGCGTCCGCGCCGTCGGTGCCAAAGGCCCCAGCCCCTGGACCGAAGCCACCACCGTGCGCATCAACTGACCGCCCCCCGGCTCACAGAAAATCCCAAATCACGTCCCCGCCGTCCGGTTCACCCCGGTCGGCGGGGTTTTTTCTTTCACGGAATCCTTCACTTCTCCGAAATATTTCCGTCAGGAATAACTTGTCGGATCCTCAACCCCTCCTTAACGTCACCAGAATTCCTCCTCCTCCCTGGATTCCGCCAGTCTTCACCCTCTTCCTGCTCCCGGACCTCCGCATGCCGCACACCGTCTCCCAAGCCTTCTCCCGCGCGCTCGACAAGAATGGAGCGGAGCGAAATGGACTAACCCGTCGACTTTAATCAACTTCTGGAAGAGCTTCTAAGAGCGAGATCTCATGCGCGTCACTAAAATCAGAATTCAAAATTTCCGGCTTCTCCAGGATACTTCAATTGACGTTGAAGCGAATCTTTCCGTTTTGCTGGGAAAGAACAATTGCGGCAAAACCTCGTTGCTTCTCATCTTGGATCGATTCCTGAGCAAACCCGCCTCGCGCCCGTCGTTCTCATTTGATGACTTCAATTCCGAGTTTCGCGACTACATCCGATCGAGAGTTGAAGACCCGACGAAAGATGCGGAAACACTAACCGCCAGTGGGATCTCCCTGAAACTCTTCATCGAATACAGCGAGGCGGATGATCTCGCCAATATCGGAAACAGGGTCATCATGGATCTTGATCCGGATAATCGAACAATCGTTCTGGCCTTCGAATACCACACAACCGCTGAAGCCTTGGTCACGCTGAGGGCGGATTTCGCCAAATACAAAACCGGCAAGGGGACCAAAGCCAAGGATCTCTTCAAATACCTTAAAGAGCATCATGAGAGCTACTTTCACGGCGCGCGCAAAAGCGTGTTGTTCAATGCCGCCACAGGTGCCGAGGACGACAGCAAATACACTGATCTCAACAAGGAACAGATCAGGATTGATCGAATTATCAACTTCAAGTGGATCAGCGCCAGGCGTGAAGTCTCAAACAACGATTCTGATCGAGCACTTTCCTCCCTGTCGGCAAGGGTTTACAAGGGATTCGATTCGAAAAATTCAAATGTCCCAGCCGTAGAGGACTTCAAAGATCAGCTGGTTGAAACCGACGAAAAATTGAGCGTCGTATACGAAGGCATCTTCAAGGATGTCGTAGATGACATCAAAAAGTTCGGCGGAATAAAGCAGGATGATTCGATCATCAAGATCGTGTCGTCTCTCCAGCACCGAGAGCTTTTAGAGCAGAATACCACGGTGATGTACGGACTCGGCGCTTCCACCCAACTGCTACCTGAGAGCTACAACGGGCTCGGCTACATGAGCCTCATCAGCATGATTTTTGAGATCAAGATCGCGCTGCACGAATTTGCGCGGGAACGGGATGATTCAGCTGCTGACATCAATATTCTCTTCATTGAAGAGCCCGAAGTTCACACCCACCCGCAGATGCAATGCGTCTTCATCAAGAACATCAAATCGCTTTTGCGAAAAGGTGTGAAGGACGCGGAAGGCAGCAACAAATGCCTACAGACGATCATCACAACCCATTCGTCTCATATTGTCGCGGAAAGCGATTTCCAAGACATCAAATATTTCAAGCGTTTAGGAAACGGGATCAGTTCCAAGAACTTGAAAGACCTGGAGCAGCAGTACGCCGGATTCGAAGCTTACTACAAATTCCTGCGGCAATATCTGACGCTCCATCGCTCCGATCTTTTTTTTGCCGACAAGGCGATCTTCATCGAGGGTGACACTGAGCGCATCCTTTTGCCGGCGATGATGAAGAAGCTGGATTTCGAAGACACAGCTACTGCATTTGCAGCCGACCAAGAACAGACTGCGTTACCATTGCTCGCCCAAAATGTTTCCATCATTGAAGTGGGTGCTTACTCCCAAATTTTCGATAAGTTCATCGATTTCATCGGGATCAAGGCGCTCGTTATCACCGATCTCGATTCCATCAGAATGGTTCCTGATCTTGACGAGCATCAAAATCAGCGAACCTCTAAGGACGGATCGTTGAAGTTCAGAACCGAAGCGTGTCCAGTGGCCGATGGCAGCGCGACCAGCAACTATTCGCTGCGATTCTTCATCGGTGAGAAGCCTTTGGCAGACTTCATCGCTCTTACGCCTGATCAAAAGCTGGTGAAGAGAGATCCCGCGACCCAAAATTGGATCGCCGCTCCAGACGGACACCTCAGATTCACCTTCCAAGCGGCAGAAGAGGTCGATGGACAAACCTATTTGGCTCGAAGTTTCGAGGATGCATTCTTCCATCGAAACCGGAAATTCATGAAGGAAAACACCTTCGATGAAGCGAACAATTTTATCGGAGCCACCCGATTTCCGAGTCTTGTCCAGTACCGAATGAAGGACTTCGCAGAAGGTCGAGCTGATCCTTACGAATTTGCTAATGAAGGGATCGAACGCAATAAAAAGCCCTCGCTCGCAATGGAGATCCTATTGAACAGCAATCATAAAACGGTGAAGATCCTCAACACCGTGGATAAGACCGACAAGGACATGATCGAAGAATTCGAAAACTGGGCGGTTCCGGCCTACATCAAGGAAGGGTTGCAATGGTTGAAGCAAGATTGAAGCTGGAGCCTGAGGTCCAAGAGATCTTCGGCCAGATTGATGCTAATCAGAACTTCGTTCTGAGCGGAGGCGCCGGCAGCGGCAAAACCTACTCGCTGGTTCAAACCATCCGCCAGGCAATTTCGGAAAGGCCACTCGCTGGAGTAGCGTGTATCACCTACACGAACGCGGCCGTGCGTGAAATCGCGAACCGCGTTACGAGCGAGCGCCTCATCGTCAGCACCATTCACGATTTTCTGTGGGACAATATCAAATCGTTTCAAGGCGAGCTGAAGGCGATCCTGCTACAACTATTCACAGATCCAGAAGAGAAGCGATTCGAAGTCATTGGCGAGCCTCTAGTGGTCGAGGAAATTGAGGAGATCCAATACAAGGAATATACTAGCCTGAGAAACGGCATCATTTCCCATGAAGAACTGCTTGTCTTAGCTGAGAACATGTTCCGGAATCACACCAAACTCTGCGATATTCTCAAAGATCGCTACAAATTGATTTTGGTCGATGAATATCAGGATACCAGCCCACTCGTCGTCCAGATTCTGATCAATCACCTTCGCCAAAGTGCGCGCAAGAATGTCGTAGGATTTTTCGGCGATTCCATGCAGTCGATCTACGACGATTCGATCGGTGATTTGAAGGTATTTGTCGATGACGGACGCATCAAGGAGGTGAAGAAGGAGCAAAATCGAAGAAGCCCTAGACTTGTCTACGAACTTGCGAACAAGCTGCGGACCGACGGCATTGAGCAAAATCACTCGGACGACCCCAAAGCACCAAACATGAAGAATGGTGTGGTTAAAGACGGAGAAATTAGATTCTTCTACACCACTGGCGCTGAAAACCTCGAAGCGGTCAAAGCACTCCTCGGCTGGGATTTCACCCAAGCGAAGAAAACAAAAGAGCTAAACCTAACTCATAATCAGATCGCCCCCAAGGCCGGGTTCGGCGAGTTGATGGACATTTATAACTCCGATAAGATTCTCGACTATCGAGATAGAATCAAAAACTACATCAAAACCAACTCGATCACAGACGATTTCTCCACGATGACGTTTGGCGAAGTCATCGCCAAGCTTCTCGAGGGAAAAGCCACCGCGACGGAGCTGAAAAAGGTAAATCCGACCGACGGCATGAAGGCTTTTATCGAGGCTAATCCCGCACTGTATGAGACCGCGAAAAGCTATTCCTGGGAGCAATTTAAGAAGCTATATATCGACAAGGATTCCCTGATCGACGACAAAAAAGAAAATTCGGAAGACACGGGTAAGAGTGGCACGAAACGAGATCGTCTGATCACCCATCTGGTGAAAATCCAAGAAAACGTCGATCTGTATAACGCTGAAAAATACAACGATTTCCTGAGGCGCACGGAGTTCCCGATAAAGTCGATTGCGGATAAGCGCCGGATTCGCGATGTCGTGAACGAACTAAGCGCGATGGCAGACAGGTCGATCGAAGAAGTGATCAAGTTTGCGAACGATAATGGCATTTGCAAGATCGACGACAAGCTGTCCAATTTCATCGCCACTAATCAATACCTCTACGATCGCGTTAAAGTGCTGAAGTTTGCGATTTTCCAAAAACTCTTCGCCTACTTGGAAGGTTACACCTCTTACTCTACGCAGCACAAAATCAAAGGTGCGCAGTTTGATAATGTCTTGGTCGTGCTCGATAACGGAAACTGGTCGAAATACAATTTCCTGTATTTATTCGAGGGCACCGGAACGGAAAGCGTCAGGAACAGAAGCAGTAAATTATTCTACGTATGCTGCACGAGATCTGTGGAAAAGCTCGCAGTCTACTTCCACGCTCCGTCTGATGAAACCCTCGCGAAAGCAAAAAATTGGTTCGGCGAGGCCAACGTAATCTTGGTTGACTGAGTCTCTGGGAAAGGGGCTGAATTCGAAAAAGGCGGCGAGTTGAGGAATCCCGAGGCATGGCGCCGCTGAAAGTGGAAGGCTCGTTACAGTCCGGCCCCTTTTTGTCGGCACCCGACTCTTTCCCGTGCCCTCCGGTTACCCCAGCCCGCGGACGCATTAGCCTGGACTTTTTCCCTTGTGGGCCTCCATGGCCTTTTGAGTGAAACCGCCTGACGAGATTTCGCCTGCCGCGTCCAGGATCACCCAATCGGAAATTTCCTCCGGCTTTGCCTTGGCGGTGGAACCCATCTTTATCGAGGTGATTTTGAGGGGCTCGTGCAATCGGGCCGCTCAGCAGGGTCCCATCGAACGAGACGGGCTCAAGCCATATGTGCTCGACATGTCCATCGGCCTGCACCCGAACCTTGACCAGATATCGGTAATCAGCCTTTGGACTTTCCAAGGCATCGAGAAATTTCTGCACACTGGAGCGGGCCTCACGCAAGCCGCCGCGATCACAGGATCGTCCTCCCCGTAGCTTTGGATATCGGTCTGTGCAGGCTTGCAGGCGCTGGTGCAAAACAGCAGCATCAGGCCGAATAAGTGAATCGGGGAGTGGCGCATGGGATTTTGGCAGGATGCCCAGGATCAGAGTGGCCGTCCATTCCTTTTTGGCCGGGCCGCTTTGCGGGGAGGAGCTGAGGGGAACCGGCGCGCTGGGAACTCGGCGGGAGCCTCGTCCACCCCTTTTAGCCGCTGGGCAGGCGGGGGAGGTGAACCGTAAACCGGGTCTGCGAATCGGCGGAATGCAGTTCCACCCTGCCTCCATGGGCCTGGGTGATCTCCCGGACGATGAACAGGCCGAGCCCCAATCCTTTGCGGTTGGCGCGGCTGCCGTCGGCGGTGTCGCGTTGCAGGGGTTCGAAAATTCGCTGGGCGCTTTTCGCATCAATGGTGGGCCCGGTGTTGCTGACTTCGAGGCAAACTTCGCTTTCCTGTCCAGAGGCGGTGAGGGTGACAGGTTGCCCTGCCGCTCCATAGGCGATGGCATTGGATAGCAGGTTCCGGAGGACTTGCCGCAGGCGCGATCAGCGTGCGCTCTCTTTCGGCCACATCCCCTTCACCGCGGTGCGGCGGAGCGCATGGATGGTGGCCTCCCCGCCTTCCACGCGAAGAAAAATTCCGGGCGCGGTCGGGTTGAGAATCGTGGTGCAGGACAGCAGGCCATCATTCACAAACGTCTCCACCGACGCGCGATCCACGAGGATTTCCACCTTCCGCACGTCTTCGGGGATGCTGCCGGAACGATCGCCGATCCGCAGGCTGTTCCTGCCGAGGCGCAGTTCCGTGCCGCGGATGTTCATGACGAGCGTGGAGCCCTCCGGGATAGCGACCTCGGCCTCGATGCGGAATGCCTCGCCCGATTCGGAAACAGTCACTTGCTCTCCAGGCGCATAGGTTTCGCGGTTCCATGTTTTCACCTCTCCTGCCAGCGTGGCAATCTCGCGGACCGGCAGGCGATAGAGCCGCAAACCGGCGGGCGTGTTCTTCAGCTTTAGCTCGCAGGGAAAGGTCACTTGCTGGCTGAAGGGTTGTCCGGGAAAATTCGAATCCCGCATCCATGCCAGTTGGATGCGGCGGCCATCGCCGGTGTCCACGTTGTCGAAACTTTGGGTGGCGTAGAAGGCGGCGCCGCCGATGTCGCTGGTGTGGCGCGGAGATTCCTCGGTGAATTTCGTGCCGTTGAAGGAGCCGATGGAGTAACGGCCATCCGCGAAAACGAGCAGCCATTTTTTCGTGGCCGGGGATCCTTCGACGGGAATCTCGAAAAAATCGGGACACTCGAACGCGTTGGGGATCGGGTTGTTCTCGTTGCGCCAGGAAAGCAGGTCGGAGGAGGTGAAGAGGTGGTATTGATCGCTGCCATACATCATCATCACCCAGCGCGCGGAGGGGGCGTGCCAGAAGACCTTGGGATCGCGCTCCGGAAAGGTGAGGACCGGGTTGTTCGCGTAGTGCTGCCAACTGCGTCCACGATCGAGGCTGTAGGAGAGGCAATGGCTGCGGTCGTCATTGCGGGACCAGAAGGCGACCATGGGCGGCTCGCCGCCCGCTGGTCCGAGGCCGGAAGTGTTGTGGTAGTCGATCACGCAGGATCCCGACTGCACGCCGGTATTGAGCGCTTCCTCCCAGAAGGCCGGTGCGAGTTCCTCCCAGTGGACGAGATCGGTGCTGACGGCGTGGATCCAGCATTTGTTCCACCGCTGGGCGAACAGGTGGTATTCCCCCTTGTAGTAGATCATGCCGTTCAGGTCGTTGAGCCAGCCTTCCTGGCGCTGGCCGGGGTTCAGGCGGTCCATCGTCCACTGCCGCGCCGTGAAATGGAACAGCGGGCGCGCGGGTTCCTGGTAGGCCGGCGTGGTGACGACCGGCAGCACCGGGGGCGCGTCCGTCTGCACCACCTGATCCACGAGAATGTGCCCCCAGCCTCCGCTGGCTTCATCCACGATTTCGATCCGTGCCTGACTCCCGGTCCAGCCCGAGACATCCCAGCTTGCGGCATAAAGAGCGTCTGAATTGCGGCCCGTGGCGCTCTTCACGATCTTTCCGCCCACCAGCAGATTCATGCAGGCATGGCGCTCGTAGTCACCGCCGCCGATCCGGAAGGCAATATATTTCCGCTCGATCCTGAATTCGGGCGAAAGGAGCTTCCCCTGCGGCGGGTCGTTGCCGGCGCCGCTTCCCGCGTTGAGGTTTTCACTGCAGGCGAGGCCGCTGCCGACGGCGTTGGTGATTTCCAAGGTGCCGGGAGCGCTCCCGCGGGCCGGACCCGCATTGAAGGCAGTGCCGCTGACCTGCCAGGGCGCGTAGGTGTTTCCTTCAAAATCAGCGACGGGAATGTCCCCGGCCGAGAAGACGGGGTTCATCAGGAAAGGAGCCAAAAGGGCGAGTCGGGGAAGCATGGAAGCGGGAGTTTGTTTGGAGTTCAGGACAACGGGAGTTGGGGCGGGATGTTTGCGCGGCATGGCCTCAGGGAGTGGAATCCAGAGTGGCGACCACCCGGCCGAAAGCCAGGGCGCGGAGCCGGAAATGATGGGGAAGCGGGCCTCCGGGCTTCACTCGTAGTGGTAGGGCGCGCCCGCTGCAAGCACTGCGGGCAACGAATGCGTCAGGAACGCCCGGCGGGACGAAAGGCCGCCGACAGCTGCCCCAAACCACTTTTAGGCGCTGGCCAGGCGGGGGAGGTGGACGGAGAACCGGGTCTCCGAATCGGCGGAATGCAGCTCGACCCGGCCTCCATGGGCCTGGGTGATCTCGCGGACGATGAACAGTCCTAGCCCCAGTCCTTTGCGGTTGGCGTGGCTGCCGTGAGCGGTGTCGCGTTGCAGGGGTTCGAAAATGCGGCGGGCGCTTTTCGCATCAATGGTGGGCCCGGTGTTTCTGACTTCGAGGCAGACTTCGCTTTCCTGTCCAGAGGCGGTGAGGGTGACGGGTTCACCGGCTGCTCCATAGGCGATGGCATTGGAGAGCAGGTTCCGCAGGACTTGCCGGAGGCGGGCTCCATCCCACAAGCCGTGCAGATCGCCGTCCAGCTTCAGCTCGAGTTGGCAACCCGGGTGAGCGGCCCGCTGCTGCCTGATCTCGTTGGCGCAGAGGGCCCCCAGATCCACCGGACCCACCTCGATCCCGATCCCCAGACCCAGCTTTTTCCGGCTGAAATCCACGAGATCATTCAGCAGCGACTCCATCTCGGCCCCGCTATCCATGAGGCAGCGGGCGGCTTCCGAGACTTCTGCTCCCGCATTGAGACAGGCGAGGAGCTCCGCGGTGAGGGTAATGGCATTCAACGGGCTGCGCATATCATGCCCCAGTATCCCCATCAGGAGATTGCGGGACCGGTCCACCTGGGCGCTGAAAAAGCTGATGGATTCCGCAAGGGCCTGGTCGATCGCTTCGTTGAAGCGGATGACCTCCTGGAGGTTCCGTCCGTCCAAAGATTGGTCCTCCCCCCAGAGATGCAGCACACTGGCCCGGAGCGCCCGGTATTCCGAGGCCAATTGATTGATATCGATGCCGCTCTGAGCCCGCAGCACGGCATGGGTCTGGGCGGCGGTTTCCGGGGCACCTGCGGGCCGGGCCACCAGCCCCTGGGATTTAAGGGATTGCGTGCTGTCTGATTGCTCGGTCCGCAAATCTGCCGCAATGGCCTGGAGAATCTGCTTCGAGTGATCCCGGAGTCCCGCCCGGGTCATGTGGGTGTCGACAGGATATAAAGTCCCCGCGAACCTCTCCCACTCAACAATGATTTCTTCCATGCCTTGCAGGATAAAGTCGGAAAGACGCATGAGCGAGCTTAGGGGGTGCCACCCCGGGGTCAAGGTGCATGCTGGAAAGATAATCGGCTAACTACAGATGGCCCGGATGGGCAGATCGGGGGTTTATGGGGCGGGGGCGCTGAGCCCGGAAGGAAGCGACAGACGAAGAGGCTTTCTGCCCGGGGGGGCTTCGCGAAATGCGGGCCGTGGCCCAGGCATCCTTGCATTTCGCCAGAAGCCGCCCCGTCATCCCGCCCGGGCATCAAGGGGATTTCCCCGTAGAAAGGGCCCGGATGGAGGAAAACACGAGGTGGAACACTCTGTGCAAAGACAGTCCTGCCTTCCGCTTCCGTCAGTCCCCCCGCTGCGGGACGGAAGAGCACTTTTCCCTCCACGGACCCGTCCGCCGATTAAACCCTCCATTCCGCTAGAACGTTATGCCCTCCTCCCCGGACCATCAGGAAAGACCTGTCTGCTGTGACTTGCCAACCCCGGGTCAACCGGCCCCATCTTCCTTTACGGAGCGTGGGCCCACTGGCCGGTCAGGAGAACGGAACCCGGCTCTGCAGTGCCGGGGGTGGACGGTGGCGGTGATGGGCGTTTGCCTGGCCCTGACGGGATGCGACAGGCCGGTGCCGGTCGCTTCGGGCCCCGCGATGCCTCCGACCCCGGGCACCATGACCCCAGGAGGGGGAGACAGGGCGAAACAAGCCGCCTTCCTCAATGAGATCCGTCAGGCGGATCCGAACTTCCAGACCATCGAACGGGCCCTGCTCAATGAGCAGAACGAACTGGGCCTGATTCTGGACCGGTCCGTGGAGCTGGAAAAGATCCCGGCCCTGATGAAGCTGATGCTGACCAAAATGGCGGCGCAGTTCCCAAAGGAAGACCTGACGGTGGTGGCCTACACGCCCTCCAACCCGCCCCGGAAGGTGGGAACGGCCCGGCTCAATGCCCGGACCCGCGACATGACTTACACGCCGGAATCCGGGCTCTGACGGGCCACAGCCGGAGCGCAGCTGAGACAGCCGAAGGCAAATACAACTGATCACCACGGATGACCACGGATTCAGGATAACCTCAGCAAACACTTTCAGATGAATCCCCTATCCCTTCATTAGTACATATCTGTGAGATCCGTCTCATCCGTGCCATCGGTGGCCCGTCATTTCCCCAGCCCGTCATTTCCGTAACCCTTCATTTTCTCAACCTATAACCGATACAACACTATGGCCCAGACAATTGATGACTTCATGAACCGCTTTGGCGGTGACAAAACGCTGGACGACCGGGAGGCCGCCCAATACCACGACCGCTTCGTCTCCAACGGCGATGAGGACCGCGACTTTGACAACCGGACCTATCATCAGAGCACCACGGAGTATCTGGGCAAACTGCCGGATGAGGATTTCCAGCAGGGCGCCCGGGCCGCTATTTCGCAGGCTCCTCCGGAGGAACGCAAAAGCATGCTCGGAGGACTGCTCGGCGCCCTGGGCGGCGGGGGCGCGGGCGGCGGCGGAGCTCTGAGCCGCATTGCCAGCATGCTCGGCCTGGGATCCACTGATCCTGAGCAAATGAGCGAGGATGATGCCGCCAAAGTCATGAACTACGCGAGGCGCGAAAACCCGGCCGCGATGCAACAAGTGGTCGAGGAAAAGCCTTGGTTCGTCAAAGCCATGGGAAATCCAGTGGTGGTGGGAGCCCTCACCCTGGCCGCCGCCAAACTTCTGAAAAATCAGCGGAACCGCTGATCCATTTTTTTCCCTGAGGAAACAACCAAAACCCCCAACCTATCTAATATTATGGAATTCATCTGGATGTTAATCATCGGTCTCATCGTCGGCGCCATCGCCAAATTTCTCATGCCCGGCAAGGATCCGGGAGGAATGCTGATCACCATCCTCATCGGGATCGTCGGGGCCTTGCTCGCAGGCTATCTCGGGGGCGCTCTGGGATGGTATGGAAGAGGCGAACCGGTCGGCTTCATCGCTTCCGTCCTGGGAGCGGTCCTGCTGCTCTTCCTCTACCGTCTCGCCACCAAAGGCCGGACCCCCCGCGTTTAATTTTTGTCAGTCCCGGCCAAGGGCAACACCCCTTTCCCCCCAAGTGGCGGTGTGCCCTTGGCCGGCTGGCAATTGTCTCTAACGCCACCGCCCACCCCGGGCTGGAAGTCCCGCGATCCTTGTCTGCAACTTCCCCTGCCCCCCCCTTTTTTATCCCTTATGAAAACACTCCCTCTCCTCCTTGCCGCGGCTTCCGCCGTGCTGCTGAATTCCTGTGTGGACCCCTATTATGCCGGGGAGATGCAGCGCCCGGGCGAAGCGCGGATCATCGAACGCGACCCCGTGGTGGTGGAGCGTCACCGGTATGTTGAGGAATCACCCGTGGTGGTGGAGCGATACTCCGAATCCCCGCCACAATCCAGACCCTATTACGGCGATCCCGTGCCCAGTACGACTTACCGGAGAACCACCACCCGGACTTACCAGGGATATTAACCGCTTTGCTGCCGCCGGGCGTCCGTTACGGGCCCAGCCAGCAATGGTGGCTTCGGCCGGCCTGACCCGCATGGATCAATGGGTCGATGGAACTGGCCAAGGGTAAGGCGATGGACCAGATCCTGAGGGTCTGAGGGAAGCGGCGGAGCTCCCATCCTTGTTCTCGGTGAAATTTGCCTGTGGCTGTCTCCGCTACGCTCCGACGGTGGTTCCACAAGCGTCCCGGTTACCCCGCGGGACCGTCCCGCACTGTTCTTGCATAATGTCAGCCGCGGGAAGGAGGAGAATTGCACGATGCTTCAAAAAAGGCGGACGGTGCCCCGCCGCTTCGGGGAAAACGGGTTGGCCGCACGTGTGCAGAAGAAATGCGGGCCGGATCCCTGCTTGAGACCGGTCCCTTCACTCCAACGCCTCTTTTTTATGAAACCCTCCGACACTCCACATCTGGATCAGGACCTGAATCGTGAGCCCACCCCCAGCAGTTTGGAACCCTCCTCGACACCCTTCCTGGATCAGGAGCTGAATCGTGAAACCATCTCCACCGACACTGAACCCAACCCCTTGGCCACGGGATTGGGCGCGGCAGGCGGAGCCGTGGCGGGCGCCGCCATTGGCTCCGCCGGGGGACCGGTCGGAGCGTTCATCGGGGGCGCCGTGGGGGCGCTCGCCGGCGGACTGGCCGGAAGCAGCATCACCGAAGATATCGACCACTCGACGGAAGATGAATTCTGGGAGGAGAACTACCGGAACGAACCCTACTACGATGATGTCTACACCTACCAGGACTATGGGCCCGCCTATCGTGCGGGATACGCCGCCCAGGCCGACGGGGAGAGCCGCACCTTCGAGGACGCGGAACCGGGAATGCGCCGCTCCTGGGAAAACACCAATGACCAGTCGGGCCTGACGTGGGACCGCGCCAAAGCCGCCAGCCGCGCCGCCTGGGACCGGGTGGAACGGGCGAGGCTTGGGGAAGAGCGAGGGAAGAAGTGAGCGGTCAGCGGTCGGTGATCGATGACTTGGGTATTGCCGGCTAACTCCCCTCAACAACGACTAAAATCATGAGTGAACCTGAATCTACACCCTCCCTCCCGGCCGGGACTGCCACCGGCTACTCTGTGATCGGCCGCAGGCTCCTCACCGTCACCGCCACCAGCGCGACCTCGCACGACAGCCTGATTGAAACGTTGCTGAAGACCTCGTTTCCCAAATTGAGTCCCCGCCCCGGCGAAACCGTGCAAGGCTTCGCGGAGCGGGTGGCCGATGCCGCCGGATTGACGGTGGCCAACTGGGAGTGCAGCGGGGAATGAGGGACGCTGGGGGTGGCGTCAGCGGTCAGCGGTCAGCGGTCAGCGGTCAGCGGTCAGCGGGCGGCGGGCCCCACCGCTAATCCCCTGAGACCAGGATCTTCCTCATGAAAACAGAACTGGTTTATCTGATCATCGGCGTGCTGTTGGTGGTGGTGGCGCTGTCCGGAACTTATGTTAAACGCCTGCCCTTCACGGCCACGATGATTTACCTGGGGCTGGGCGCGGTGCTCGGACCGGTGGGGCTGGGGCTTTTTATGGTCGATCCCCTGCGCCATGCGCCCCTGCTCGAACACGCGGCCGAAGTCGCGGTTCTGATCTCGCTTTTCAGCACGGGACTGAAGCTGCGCGCTCCCTTGCGTGAAAAGATCTGGCGCGTTCCCATCCGGCTTGCTTTCATTTCGATGACGATCACGGTGGGCCTGGTGGCGCTGGTGGCCTTTTATGCGCTGGGTTTCCCCCTGGGCGCCGCGATATTGCTAGGCGCGATCCTGGCCCCGACAGATCCGGTGCTGGCCTCCGAGGTGCAACTCAAGAGCGCGGCAGACGCGGACCAACTGCGCTTCAGCATCACGGGGGAAGCGGGCCTGAACGATGGTACCGCCTTCCCCTTCGTAATGCTAGGCCTGGGGCTGCTCGGACTGCATGACCTGGGGGAATGGGGTTGGCGCTGGGTGGCGGTGGATGTGATATGGGCCGTGGCCGGGGGCCTGGCGCTCGGCGGAGGCGCGGGCCTGTTACTGGGCAGGCTGGTGATTTATCTGCGGCGCGAACACAAGGAAGCGTTGGGCCTGGATGAGTTTCTGGCGCTGGGTCTGATCGCGTCCGTCTATGGGGCCGCGCTGCTCCTGCACACCTATGGCTTCCTCGCGGTGTTTGCGGCCGGCCTGGCCTTGCGCTCGATCGAGCGGCAACAAACCGGAGCAGAAATCTCCAAGGAAAAAGTGGCCGATATCATGTCGGGCGATGTCAAGGAGCGGGCCACGCATCCCGACAAAGCGACCACGCACATGACGGAATCGCTCCTGGGATTCAACGAGCAGATGGAGCGGGTCCTCGAGGTGGCTGTGGTCCTGGTGATCGGGGCGATGCTGACGCCGCAGTTCATTCCCTGGCCTGATCTTTGGTTTGTGGCGGTGTTGTTCCTCCTCATCCGGCCCATCGCCGTCATCACCGGCGCGTCCGGCCGGAAAGTCGGCACGATCCAACGCGGCATGATCTGCTGGCTCGGCATCCGTGGCATCGGGTCGCTCTACTATCTGATGTATGCGCTCAACAAAGGGCTGCCGGAGGAACTGGCGACACGCCTGATCTCCCTCACGCTCTGCGTCATCGCGGTGTCGGTGATCGTGCACGGCATCTCGGTGACGCCGCTCATGATGTGGTATCGCGGCCGGAAGAAACAAGTGGCTGGGGGCAGTTGAGAGTTGAGAGTTGAGAGATGAGGGATGAGCGGTCAGCGGTCAGACAAACGCCGCCGGGGGCGAGGCGTTTGAGGCACAAACCACGAGGGATCGGAGTGGTTTGAGACAGCCTATGGCTGGGGCATGGCCCCGAAGGCACCACATGGGGTGCCGACGTCAACTTCCCGGCGATGGTTCGGGGCGCAGCCCCGCAAAAACCGGGAGGGATCGGACCGGTTTTGGACCTTGGCCCCGGAGGGGTGAGGGAGCCAGGTGGGGCGAGCGAATCAACTGCGGTGAGCGCCGGAGTCATTGCAGAGGTCAGAAGTCAGACAACCCCGCCGCGGGCGCATCCCCTTGGATGGCGGTCGGCTTCTTTCTTCCAAGGGTGTGGCAGAATGCAGCGGAGAGGTCGGCAATATGCATCGTTGGCGGCCTGGCCCAAGGCTGCTTTCCCCGTAAAGCCATGATGGGGGGGGGCGGCCGGGCCTGGTCCGCGATTTGCAGAAGGAGGATTTACCTCCTTTCAGCCAATCAGGCAGGCAGGAGGGAACCCAACCCCCAAACCAACCTATCTCATGAAAACCCTGCAAAAAGTATCTGCGCTCTCTCTCCTGTCCCTGACTTTCTGTCTGCCCGCCTTCGCCCAGGAAAAACCCAAAACGATCCCGCCGAAAGAAACGGAAGCGAAGAAGGCCGCGATCATTGACCACCTCATGATGGTGGACGGAAAGATGGTGATCATGAAAGACAACGAGGTCAAAAATATGACCAAAGAAGTGACCCTGAGCGACGGCACCAAGGTGATGCCCGACGGCACGGTGGTGGCGAAGGACGGCAAGAAAAGCATGCTCAAGGAAGGCGAGTCCCTCGGAATGGACGGCAAGCCCCTGGTCAGGGATCACTTCCTCATGAAAGGCGGCAAGATGATCGCCATGGTGGGCGGCAAAGCGATCACCATGACCAAGGAAATCGTGATCGACAATGGAGCCAAAATCCTGGTGGACGGCACGGTGATGGCCAAGGACGGCACCAAGAAGATCCTGAAGGAGGGACAGATGCTGTTCACCGATGGAAAAGTGCTGGTAGTCCCGTCCTCGAAACCCAATCGGCCCTGAGCAAGGGCCTGGCAACTGAGTGCCCTCCGTTTCAATCCGGGCCCAGGGCAGAAGCCGGCGTCACTGACGCCGGCTTTTCCGTTTGAGGCTGGCACCGCACTTTTCCGGGACGCCGGATCGGGATCGGGATCGGGATCGGGATCGGGGGCGGCGGGCGGCGGGTGGCGGGTGGAGCTTAACTGAAATCGACGCGGGCAAGCCCGCCACTGAAAGCGGTGGCAAGCCACACGCACTTGTAAGGTTGGCCGACATCCCGCCAAACAGTCAATTTGATTGGCGATGACACCGCATAGGGAAGTGGACCGGGGGCGGTCAGCGTTCCTCTCCTGATCTTGCCGGGGATTTCAAGTGAGATGGCAGGGCGGAGCAGGCTCTGCCGATGGGCTGGTCCGGAACAGGAAGCCGGCGGGGCGGTCATGTTCACAGCGCCTGGACTTTCAGGCCTTTGACCCTTTTGAATTCGGCGGCATTGCCTGTGACTAGCGTGGCGCCCAGGCTGCGGGCCTGGGCGGCGATAAGGAGATCCAGCGGGCCGATGGACTTACCGGCGGCTTCCAGTTCCGCCCGGATTTCAGCGTAGTGCAGGGCGGCGTTCAGATCACAGTCCGGGATATGGAACAGGTCCAGAAAGGCCTGCAATTTGGCAGCCTGCTGCGGGTGCGTGGCCATGTTTTTCCTCACCCCGGTCCAGAGTTCCGCCGCCACGATGACGGGGATGCCCGTTTTGACGGGAGAGGGCAGTTTTCCCAGACCGGCTTTGTTCCGCAGGATGGGAATGCAGACGCTGGAATCGAGCAAGTAGGTTGGAGTCGCAGCCATGGGTCAGAACTCCAGGATAGGGCGTTCGTGCGAAGAAGGCCGCGGCGGCGGCTCCGGGAATGCTGCCGCATCCGGAAAGTTTTCCGCGAGGTGCCGGGCGACCTCGGTGAAGGATTTAAATTTGGCAGGGGTGATTGGTTTGAGCACGACCTCGTCCCCATGCTTCTCAATGAGCACCTCGGAGCCGGAGAACCGGAAGGCCCGCGGCAGCCGCACGGCCTGGCTGCCCCCGTGCTGGAATATCTTGGCGGTAGTCATCTCTATACTTTGTATCTATGCCTCAAAGTTGTCAAGCTGCCACTGCTTCGTGACGTGCCTTCAAACGCCACTCATTTTCGCTTTCCTGGCGCTGGGGGTGATCCCGTCCGGATGGATCCAGGAACGTTAGCGCTCTTTCATCAGCATCGGCAGGGCCTTGAGGAAGGCATCGCGGCAGCGCAGGCCGCCGAAACCGGGTTGGGGGGATTCATCGAGCAGGAGATTGGTGAAGATGACGGTGCGGCCGGCTTGGTGGGCCCAGCCGACGAACCAGCCGAGGGCGAGGGTGCGGTCGAGGGTGCCATCGGGTTTGCGCTGGAAGCCGCTGCCGGTTTTGCCGGTGACGGTCCAGCCGTCCCCGGCCGGGAAGACGGGCAGGATCTTTTGGGTGAGGGCGGTGGCCTGGGGAGAAACACCGAGGCCGCCGGAGAGAAGCTTTTGGAGAAAGGCAGCTTGTTCATCCGGGGAGATGAGGAGGGAGGACATGAGCCAGGCGTGGGTGAGGCCATTGTCCTGCCCGGGGTCGCCGGAAAGGTCCCGATTGCCATAGGGGAACTGATCGACATAACGGCGGAAGGCGGGCAGGCCGAGCTGGCCGGTCAGCTTTTGCGAATACCAGACGGAGGAGATCTTTTCCCAGGAGGTGGGGTCGAGCCGGGTTTGCTCTTCGGGCCGGGTGGAGGGGTAGGAGGGATCGTAGTCCCAGGCGGGTGCATGGGCGCTGATGAGGATGCCGGAATCGAACCCCATCACGGCGAGGGGGATCTTAAACGTGGAACAGGGGCTGTGCCGGACCTCACAAGGGCCCTGACGGAGGAGGGTCTGCCCGGTTTTGGCCTCCATGAGGAGGCGGCAATCCCGCGGCCCCAACGGCGCGGCGAGGGGGTTTTCCTGGGCATGCAACAGACTGGTGCCACCCATCACGAGGGCGGCGAGGCGAAGAAGGAGAGCGGTCATGGGAGAGGATTGATAGGGTTCAGCCGGGCGGTGGAGCAGGAGGCGAGGTCCAAGCAGAGGATGGAATACAACACCGGGCAGGCCTCAAGGGAGGAAGCAGGGAAACGGACAGGCGAACCCGCCCATTCCAGGCACGGTGGGGGATTCCGCAAAGAAAAATGTCCCAATCCGGCGCCCGCCCGACGCATAAAGGCAACAGGGACATGCAAAGCGATTCCAATCTTCTTCAACTTTTTTGTGACAGCGGCGATGAGGCGGCATTCACGATGCTGGTGGAGCGCCATGCAGGCATGGTGCGGGCGGTGATCTGGCGACGCACGCAGGATTGGTCCCTGGTGGAAGAAGCGGTCTGGAAGGTATTCGCGGTGCTGGCGCGCAAAGCCAAATCCCTGCGGTCTGTGCCTCTGGCGGGATGGCTGCACCGGGCGGCGATGCATGAGGCAGGCAATGCAGCGCGGAAGGCGGGCCGCTACCGCCGGACGCTGCGGGACTATCTCCATGAAACTATGAGCCAACCCCCAACCGGAAATGCCACCTGGGAAGAGATCCAACCCCATCTGGATGCCGCGCTGGCCCGTCTGCCTGCGGCCGCCCGCGAGCTGGTGCTGATGCACTATCTGGAACAGCGCGGGATCTCCGAAATCGCCTCCGCCACGGGGACGAATGTGGAGGCCTGCCGGAAAAGGATCCGGCGCTCCCTGGATCTGCTGGAGGACATGCTGCGGCGCAAAGGGCTGGTGGTTTCCGGCACCGCCTTGGCGGCCCTGTTCACCGCCCACAGTGCGGGAGTTTCCCATGCGGCAGCCGTTTCCGTGGCCGCCGCCGCCCTGAAGGCCGCGCCCTCCCTGACGGCTTCTTCCTTGGTCCTGCATTCCCTGCATCTCATGAACCACACTACCCTCACTAAAATCACGGTGGTCGCCCTCGTGCTGGCCGCCGTCCCTGTCACCTTCCTCTGGCAGCAGAACAGCAGTCTCCAGGAGACGGTGAGAGAACTGCAAGCCCATCCGCCCTTCCGTGCAGAAGCTAAGCCCACACAGCCGGAGGTGGCTCTGCCTCTGCCGCCACGTCCAGCCATGCCTGCGACGGAGACGGGGAGCGGAAAAACGGTGGCGGCGGCCAGCGCGGAATCCTTCCACGCCGCCATGACCCAAAAAGCCCAGGCCAAAGCCAAAAAACAGGCGGCGCAGGAGTTCACCCGCATTTGCCTGAATCTGCCGGATCTGACCGAAGATCAGAAAGCCAGGATCCAACTCCTGCTGGAAACGAAATTTGTGGATCATATCAAGGGGGTGCTGGAGGTCTTCCAATCCGGCGCGGTGGCCCGGGCAGCTCAATCCACCGAGGGATTGACGCCCGCGGAGAAGGAAGCCATCGCCAAACTGGATCCGCGCGGGATGAAACCTCCGGCGGTGGATGGGGAGATGAAGGCGATCCTGACACCGGAGCAATTTGGAGAATATGCGGTCCGGAAGGAGCAAAAGCGCATCGGGGATGCGGAAGACGGTGCCACCGATACCCTGAAATCCCTCGGCAAGAAATTCGATCTCACGCCTGAACAAAAGGATGTTATCTTTCAACAATTGGCCGCCCATGATCTGGATCCCCAGGTGGAAGATCAGGTGACCGCCGGCAACCCTTTTCCCCGGATCGGCAGCCGGGATGAGACGCGGGACCGGATCATCCGGAGTCAACTCACCCCGCCGCAGGCGGAGATATTCGACCGCGACCGGGCGGTGGAGAAGGAGGCGCTGCAAAAGCAGATGATGGAATACTACACCGAGCGCGCTTCCGCAGGGAAGTAGGTAGGGTGACGGTGGCCGGGAAACAATTCAGGGACGGCGGCGGTCGGCCTCGATAATGGTGACCAGGGTCCCGGGATCAAGCATCGAGAAGGTAGTCATCGCGCCCGGGAATAACTTGACCCGGGCACCGGTGACGATGCCGGCGAGGTGTCCCTGACAGTCCACGACGGGCGCCCCACTCATCCCTCCGCGCGCCACGAGGGTGGATTCGTAAACCATGCGCAAGGAACCCTCGTGCAGGACTTTGAGATCCGTGACCTTCCCGGCCGTGCGGAACGGGCCGTTCCCGACGGCGCCCTTGAGCACGGTGTCGAGGTGATAGGTTCCGCTCTCATTCCACGGGACAATACGCATACCGCTGTTCCTCCCGCTGGCCCCGCTGAAGACGGCCTCCCCCTCTGCCAACGATGGCTCCCCTGCCCTGAACTGCCAGGAAGGCCGGAAATCGAACTTCACCATAGCCAGATCAGCATCCTTGTCGTACCAGACGACTCTTCCCGGGTATTCACGGACCCGGAAGCGGGGCACCAGGGAGACGGTGTCCGACAGGCGGAACCCGCTCTCATCCACCACATGCCAGGCCGTCAGGAAATAGCCATCCCGGCTGACCGCAGCCGCTCTTCCCACGGGAATGTTACCTCCATTGACGGTGATCAACCCTACCTTGTCCCTGAAGAACCCATCGATATCCTGGCCTGCCACCGGCCGGTCACCGAACGGTGATAGACTGGCCTCCTGGAGTGCTCTCACGTGCCGGTTGTCATCGTGGCGGTGACGCAACCCGCCAAGGCCACAGCCCACCAGCATCCATGAAGAAAGGAGCGCCAGGGCAGCCCGGATCATAAGCAGTCGGAGATTCATCGTGGGGAGTGCAGGAATGTGGGGTTGGTTGATCCAGAATGGCGGACCGGGAAGAAAGAAGGTCCCTCTCCTGAGCTAACCGGGGATTTCAACTGAAATGGCAGGCCGGAGCAGGCACAGGGAATCTGCGCAGCATCCCCCGCAGAGCCCGCCGGAGGAGGGGACCGGGAAAAACTAACGCAGTTCGCGGAGGCGCAGATAGCGGCGCGGATGCGCGGAATCGGTCGTGAGGAAAAGATCGCGAACCTCCACGCTGCGCAGGACTCCTGCTCCCGTCTCCACCACATTCACGCCCACGTCGAGCGCCACCATCGGCGCGCCCGAAGTGCTGTGGGCGAGATCGGTCCAAGTGGAAAGATCATCGCTCCCCTGCACCGTGAACGACACGTCGGTCGCAGCGGTATTGCGGGGGAAAGTGATAGCCAGCCTGCCCTCCACCGTGCTGGCGACAGGCAGCGGCCCCGCCATATCAGGATCGCCGCCGGTGGCGTATTCGAGGATCGTGGGCAGGCCGTCGAAGTCGGGGTCGCCGTCGTTCCGCGCATTGGCATCGCCGAGGTGGGTGAGCTTCCATTGTTGGAACGGGGTGTAGAAGGTGAACGCGGCCACCTGCCCGATCAGGCCGGAACTGCCGTTCTGGAGGCCGCCGGTGGTGCGGCCGCGGGCGCGGAGCTGGCCGGTGGTGGGAAGCGAGAGTCCGTTGAGCTGCCAGTTGGGCGTGCTGCCGATGCGGGTGCCAGTGCCGAGCGGAATCCACGTCGCGCCGCTGTCCGTGCTTTTCTCAAACGTCACCTGCGAGACTTCCGGCGAGCTGCCGCCGCGGGACCAGGTGACTTGGGTGGCGTCGGGCGCGCTCAGCGTCTGGGTCGCGGGGTCATTGACCAGCCGCGCGAACCGGTTGCGCGCGGTCCCGCCCACGGTGGTGAAGATGCCTCCGAGCAGAATTCTGCCGTCCGCCTGCACCGCCATACTATAGACAGCGGCGTTCACATTGGGATTGAAGCCCGGGTCGAGCGTGCCAGCGGCATCCACCCGCGCAATGGATTTGCGCGCGGTAACGCCCACTCTGGTGAAGTCGCCCCCGAACAGAATCCTGCCATCCGCCTGCATTGCCACGCTATAGACTGGATAGCTCGCATTGGGATTGAAACCCGCGTCCAGCACACCAGCGGCATCCACCCGCGCGATAAAGGTGCGCGCGGTCCCGCCCACGCTGGTGAAGAAGCCCCCAAGCAGAATCCTGCCGTCCGGCTGCTCCGCCATGCAGGAGACTTCGCTGTTCGCATTGGGATTGAAATCCGCGTCGGGCAGACCGGTGGTATCCACCCGTGCGATGTAGTTGCGTGCGATCCCTCCCACGCTGGTAAACCGGCCCCCGAGCAGAATCCTGCCGTCAGCCTGCACCGCCACGCTCAAGACATCGGCGTTCACATTTGAACTGAAGCCCGCGTCGGGCAGACCCGCGGCATCCACCCGCGTGATACGGTTGCGCGTGGCCCCGCCCACGTTGGTGAACATGCCCCCGAGCAGAATTTTGCCGTCCGCCTGCACGGCCATACTACGGACGGCGTCGTTCGCATTGGGATTAAAACCCGCATCGAGCGCGCCAGCGTCATCCACCCGCGCGATGCGATTGCGCTCGATTCCACCCACGGTGGTGAAGTAGCCCCCCAGCAGAATCCTGCCGTCCGCCTGCACGACCACGCTATCGACGGCGCTGTTCGCATTGGGATTGAAATCCACGTCGAGCGTGCCGTCGGCATTGAGCCGGGCGATGTTCTTGCGCGGCTGGCCCAGCACGGAGCTGAATTCCCCCGCAATGATGGTCTTCCCATCTAGCTGCACGGCCGTGGCCAGGACCGAGCTGCCGACCACCGCTGCATCGAGCGGATCGAGGTCGCCAGGGCCTGGGACAGCCACGGTGGCCACTTGCACGGGGGCTCCGCTGCTGATGCCATTGGTGGTGACCACGACGTTCAATGCGCCGGGCGTATGGCCGGTGAGGCCACTGACAGTGAGGCTCGTCGCCGTGGAGGCCGTGACCGCACCCGTGCCGGACGGGGTGAACGCCACGGTGTTCTGGCCAGGCGTCGGGCTGAATCTGGTGCCGGTAATGGTCAGGGTCGTCGCCGTCGTCAGCAGATTGGCGGTCGACCGGGTCACGGTGGGGGTGGGGGCGGCCACAGTGGCTACTGGCACGGGGGCTCCGCTGCTGACGCCATTGGTGGTGACCACGGCACTCAACGCGCCGGGCGTGTGGCCGGTGAGGCTGCTGACCGTGAGACTGGTCGCCGTGGAGGCCGTCACGGTGCCCATGCCCGCCGGCGTGAAGGCCACGGTGTTCTGCCCCGGCGTGGGGCTGAAGTTGGTGCCGTTAATAGTCAGGGTCGTCGCCGTTGTCAGGAGATTGGCAGTGGACAGGGTGACGGTGGGCGGAGGGAAGCTAAAACCCGCCGTGGCCTCCACGACACCGGAGCTCTCGTTTCCGTAACCGCCGGTGGTGCGGCCGCGGGCGCGGAGCTGGCCAGTGCCGGCGAGCGCGACGCCGGTGCGTTGCCAGTTAGCAGTGGTGCCGCTGCGGTTACCGCTGCCCAGCGGGGTCCACGTCGCGCCGCCGTCCATGCTTTTCTCAAACGTCACCTGCGAAACTTCCGGCGAGCTGCCACCGCGGGTCCAGGTGACCTGGTTGGCGGCGGGCGCTTTCAGCGTCTGGGTCGCGGGGTCATTGAACAGCCGCACAAACCGGTTGCGCGCGATCCCGCCCACGCTGGTGAAGGCACCACCTAGCAAAACCCTGCCGTCCGCCTGCACCGCCACGCTCAGGACGCTGCTGCCCGCATTGGGATTGAAGCCCGCGTCCAGCAGACCAGCGGCATTGACCCTCGCGATGTAGTTCCTCGCGGCCCCGCCCACGCTGGTGAACCCGCCCCCGAGCAGAATCCTGCCGTCAGCCTGCACCGCTACGCTCAAAACGTAGCTGCCCGCATCAGGATTGAAACCTGCATCCAGCAGACCAGCGGCATTGACCCTCGCGATGTAGTTGCGCGCTGTCCCGCCCACGCTGGTGAAGGCGCCTCCGAGCAGAATCTTGCCGTCCGCCTGCACCGCCACGCTATGGACGTTGTCGCCTGCATCGGGATTGAACCCCGCGTCGAGCGTGCCGTCGGTATTGAGCCGGGCGATGTTGTTGCGCGGCTGGCCCATCACCGAGCTGAAAGTCCCCGCGATGATGGCCCTCCCATCCGCCTGCACCGCCACGCTAAGGACGGCGTCGTCCGCATCGGGATGAAAGCCCGCGTCCAGCACACCTGCGGCATCCACCCGCGCAATGCGGCTGCGTGCGGCCCCGCCCACGCTAGTGAATTCCCCCCCGAGCAGAATCCTGCCATCGGCCTGCACCGTCACGCTATAGACTTGGGCGTTTACATTGGGATTGAAATCCACGTCCAGCTCGCCAGCGGCATCCACCCGTGCAATGTAATCGCGCGCGGTCCCGCCTACGCTGGTGAAGAAGCCCCCCAGCAAAATCCTGCCGTCGGCCTGCACCGCCACGCTATACACTTCGCTGTTCGCATTGGGATTAAAACCCGCGTCGAGCGTGCCATCGGCATTGAGCCGGGCGATGTTGTTGCGTGGCTGGCCCAACACGGAGCTGAATTCCCCCGCAATCAGGATCTTCCCATCCGGCTGCACGGCCGTGGCCAGAACCGAGCTGCCGACCACCGCTGCATCGAGCGGATCGACATCCCCCGGTGCCGCATGGGCGGCAGGCAGGACTATGAGGGTGAGGAGGAAAGTGAGCCCGGCAAGCAGGCGGTGGATAGGGTGCACAAGATCGGTGATTTAGGGGAGACGGATTCAGGTTAGCCGGAGGGTTCCTTTTCCGCCAACAAGGCTGTCACTGACAAAGACTACGCAGCCCTGCGCCTGATTGCACGCGTTAAAGCTTGTGCTATCTGCTAAACCCGGCGGTCTGCTGGATATCTCCGCGAAGCGGACCGGGGGACTACGGCAGCTCGCGGAGGCGCAGCTTGCGGAAGATGATGGGCGAGCCCTCGCTTTCGAGGCAGAGGTAGCCCTGGGCGGGGTCGCAGGCGGTGCCGCCGGAGACTTCCCCGCCGTTCACCCACAGGCGCACCTCGCCATTGATGGCGCGGATGTAATAGTGATTCCATTCGCCGTGGCCCTTGGCGAGAAGTTGGCGCGGAAAGCTGCGCGAGCCGTCCGGGGAGAGCGGCGGAAACGGGGTCATCTTCACCCCCACCGGGAAAACATCGCCATTCGTACCGAACCAATCGGTCTTCTGCCCGGCCGCTTTCATCTGGTCCGTATAAGCATGGTCCAGCACCTGCACTTCGATCCCGCGCGGCAGTCCGGGCTTGCCGGCGGTGGTGAGGTTTCCGATCGACTCCGGGGTGGCCCACACAAAGACGCCGGAGTTTCCGCCGGGCTTTTGGTGGCTCCACTCCACCACCAGTTCGAAGTTCTTCACCTCTTTCACGGTACGCAGCACGCTGACAGGTTGGCCGGTGCAATGCAGTGCGCCGTCCTTCCAGCTCCAGGTGGCGTCGGCGCTGTTCACCTTGGTGAAGTCCGCGGCCCCGAGAGCACGCCAGCCGGGCTGCTGGTCATCAATGACGGCACGAACGGGAGCCGGAGCGGCGGCCGGCGTCTGCGCGGAAAGAGGGGAGGTCAGGACAAGGACCAGCGGCAGGGTGAGGAGGAGAGGTTTCATAGCGGATGGGTTTGGGGGCAAGGAACGTCAGTTGCGCGCCCGTGCCGTCGATCTTCTAGCGTAGATCCCCAAGTCCGGCAACCGCCCGCTGTAATGACTCCGACGCCGCCCGCCGCCCGCCGCCCGCTGCCCGCTGACCGCCGCCCGCTGCCTCCGTCCTCTCCATTGATTCTGGGGGAAACCCGGGGCATCAGGATCCGCGCTCTTCCCCCCTGCCCCACCAGAACACCATGAAACCAAACCACCGCCGAGGGATCCTGCTTGTTATGACGCTGTTGAGTCTCCCGGGTGCGGGCCTGGCCCAGGAGCCCGGTCGGAAGCTCCCTGAAATACCCCGGCTGCGGGAACTGTCATTTACTTTCCTAACAGATGACCGCCCGCTGCCCGGGGAGGAGCGGACGGCCCAAATCACCGCCCTGATCAAGGATGCCACGGTGTTGGAGGTGCAGGCCGCCCTGACCGCCGGCACCGTGACCTCGGAGGAGCTGACAGGTTATTTTCTGAACCGCATCCGGCGCCAAGACGGGCTGCTGCGCAGCTACATGGAGGTGAACCCGCGCTGCCTGGAGGAGGCCCGCGCGGCAGACCGGCTGCGCAAGGAAGGCAAGGTCCTGGGTCCCCTGCATGGCATCCCCTTGAATGTGAAGGACAATATCGGCACTGCCGCGCCGATGCACACCACCGCCGGCGCGGAGATCCTGCTGCAGCATGCTCCGGCCCGCGATGCGGTGCTGGTGAAACAATTGAGGGACGCCGGCGCGGTGATTCTGGGCAAGGCCAGCATGTCGGAACTGGCGGGAGTGCTGACCACCAAACCGGCGGGCTATAACGCCGTGAGTGGGATCGGGGTCAATCCCCACGGCAGGCAACTGCCCGTGTCCGGCTCCAGCAGCGGCTCGGGCATTTCCGTGAGTGCCTGCCTGACGATGCTAAGCGTCGGCACGGAAACATCAGGATCCCTGATCTCGCCGGCGGCGGCGAATGGGGTGGTGGCCATGAAACCCAGCCTGGGGCTGGTCAGCGGCGAGGGTATCGTCCCGCTGATCCGTTATCAGGACTCCGCTGGTCCGGTGACGCGCAGCGTGACCGATGCCGCGGTGCTGCTGGCGGCCCTGGACATGGGCGAAGCAGACTATGCCGTCGGCCTGGACGCCGGGGCGCTCAACGGCGTGTCTGTCGGAGTGCTTCGTCAGGACATTACCGGACCGGGGAACCCGGGCCGTCATGCCGGTTGGCTGGCCTTGATGGATGAGGGGCTGGGCAAGGCAAAAGCGGTCAGCCGCGGGGTGACTCTCGAAGGAAAGATCGAGCTGTTGCCGGTCATTTTCCTCGGCCTGTCCCATGACACGATCGGTTATCTGGCGGAGGCCGGCGCCCCGGTCAAAACCCTGGCAGACCTGCAGGCCTACAATGCGGCCAAACCGGAAATCCGGATTCCCCGCGGCCAGAACATGATAGAGCTCGGTTCCCAGGTGATGGCCGCATTTTACAAGGAGGATGGCATCAAGGAGGACGGCCTGGCCAAGGCCTATGAAGACCTCGCCCTGAAAGCCCGGGAGTCGGCCACGGCCATTCTGGCCAACGCCTTTGCGGGGAATTCCGTGCAGGTGCTGGTGAGCCTGGCCAATACCCACTCGGAGCTCTACGCCACAGCTGGCTATCCGGCTATCACGGTCCCCCTGGGAGTGAACAAGGACGGGGTCCCCAATGGCATCACCTTCATCGGCCAACGCGGCGAAGATGCCAAATTGCTGGCCTATGCCTTCGCCTTTGAGCAGGCGACGCGATCCCGGGTGACTCCTGCTGCCGTCTGGAAGGATTGAGGCTCCATGTGCTCTGGCCCCGCGGAGGACCACAACTTTCGGACCCTCCTATCTGGCCACCGCGGACGGATCACCGGTGGGCGGCGGAGCGTGGTCTTCCGAAGCTTTGGGTCCGAGGACTTCCGTGAGCACCGGAGTGAGGAGGTCCGCCCAGAATTGATAACCCTTCAGGGCGAGGTGGAGGTTATCGGAAGTGAAGGCTCCTGTGGCGAGGCGCCCGTTGGCATCCGTGAACCGTGGAAAGACATCGAGATAACGCACCTTTTTGCCATCGGCGTATGAGGCCACGGTGGTATTGATCTTTTGGATGTAGGCATGGAGCTGCGGGTCGGTGCCGCGGGGGAGGATGCCGGTGAGGAGCACGGTGGCCTCCGGGGCCTTTTGCTGGAGGCGGCCGAGCACGGCCTTGATGCCACGGGCGATGGCCGCCGCCTGGAGGTCGTCGCCCGGGCGGTCGCCGACGTTATTGGTGCCGCCGAGGAAGACAATGACCTTGGGATTCACCGCATCGAGCTCGCCGTGATCCAGCCGCCAAAGCATGTTTTGCAGGGTATCCGCACCCCATCCGAAATTGGCGGCATTCCAGCCGTGAAAGGTTTTTTGCCAGTGTGCGAGGAAGTCAGGATAGTCCGTGGCCCCCCAGCGCCGGGTGATGGAGTCGCCCAGGAAATAAAGATCGATCCGGCCCTGCTGGCGTTTGGCGAGCAAGGCTTCATGCGCCTTTTTGGAGTTTTCATCCGTGCGGGGAGAAGGTTGATCGGCGGGAGCCTCACCCCGTCCTCCCATGCCACCAGGACCCCGGCCATAACGTGCTGCAAACAGGGCCAGCGGCAGTTTTGCCTTCTGTTCCTCCGTCAGGCCAGGACCGAGTTTTTCCGGCAATTCATGATTCAGCCGGGCAAGATTTGCCTCGAGTTCCGCGATCCTTTTCTGATTGGCAGCGGCTTCGGCCAGCAGGGGCACGAGCTGGGAAATCTGCTGCTCCGTGAGCGGGAGCGCCGCCTTCAGCTGGTCGAGGCTGGGAATGGGCACCGGCGCGGCAGGAGGGCCGCCCCCAAATTGCGCCGCAACCGGCCCGGTTAACTGAATCAAGGTCAGCAGTGCGCAACAGCAGCCTATCCCGCGATGCAGGCGGGTGGTGAATCTTGAGATCATATTCAAAGCCCTATGAAGAGGTTATTTTTTGAGGGCGGGCGCATCGATATAACGGCTCACCCATTCGAAGAAGGCGGGGAAATTCGGCTCCTGGGTATGGCCGCCGTCATGCTGCCGCCAGGCCAGTTCGCCAGCAACGAGCTGCTTCACGGCAGGCATCGGGGCCGTGATATAATCCCGGGGCGCAACGCCATAACCGGTTTTTCCCAGCAGTTCATAAGCCGGAGTAGCCAGGATGCCGGCCATGTAACTGCCGGCGGCACCGACCCATTTGGGATCGCCCCTGGACTCGATGCCATAGCTGATAAAACAAGGGCGCGGGGCGCACAGGGCGATGAGCTGATGGGAGTCCACCGGCAGATCCCCCGCATCCTTTTTCCCGAAGGCGGATTCAGCCGCACCGTATTTCAGGTAGTTTCCTGCCATCCAATAATAGCTCCCTCCGGTGAGGTTTTCCACGGCTTCGCCGTAGTCATGGCGGTGCAGCTTCACGCCTCCCTGGCCGGAGGAACCCACCAGCCCCACGGCGACCCGTTCATCAAACGCCTGGGCCACGATGGCGGCCTTTCCATAACGGGACACTCCCGTGATGCCGATTTTCCGTGCGTCAACGCCCAGCTCCGGATGCTGCTCGAAATAATCAATCAGCCGGCTCAATCCCCAGGCCCACGCCCGCAGGGCACCCCAGTCGTCAGGCTGGCGGGGCTGGCCGAGATTGGTGAGGCCGATGACTCCCTGGCGCAGGGCCATGCCGCCGGCGTCCGCCTGGATACTGTTCGGATTGATAGTGCCGGCCCCCCAGCCATGGGGGAGGGCGTGCTCCAGACCACCGCCGCCGAAAGCCACCAGCAGCGGCACCGGGCCGGATGCGGCCGCGGGCACGGTGAAGCTGGCCTGGATGGCCACGCTCAGCGCGGGATAACGGCTATTATCGACCCGGCCAAGGAGTTGGCGGGTGATGGTGGCCATCCCAGCCGTTTCTCCCTTGGTGGTGCTCACCACTTCCCAGACCACCTCAGGAGCGGCCGCCGGAACCCGGCCATAAATTTCCCGCTCAAAGTCCTCCAGAATCTCCTTCCGACGCGCGGGCCATTGACCCGCCGACGTCACGGGAGTGCCGTCCTTCATTTTCATCAGCTCCGGCATGGTGTCCTTCCACGGATTGGCGGTGGCCAGATCAAATCCCGGTCCTTCCTGTTTGCTGCCGTTTTTCCCGGGCCGGAGTTTCCCAATGCCCAGTTGTTTCATCAGGTGCTGCTGGTCCTGATAGGCCCCGGTGAGATCGGCCACGATGAGCTGCTGCTGCTGGTCCGGGGTGAAGACCGCCTTCAACTTCGCCTGGAGCGCCGTCCGCTCCTCCATGGCCAGGACGAGCTGCGCGGTGAGGGCTTTTTCCGCGTTATTGAATTCCCCGATCCTGGCGGAGATCCCGGCAGCCTGAGCCTCGTTGAGCGAGAGGGATTGCTCCAGAGCTTTTGGATTGACCGGAGGCAGCGACCCCGCTCCCCGGCCTGGCGGCTGGGCTTTCAATTCACCCATGCCCGTGAGGGCCAACAGGAGCACCTGACTTCCCGGGAAAATGAACCGGCACACCGGGCGATAGGTAAAACGAGAAATCATGACTCCAGCGAGGTCAGCGGAAAGCATTGCCGGCGTCAAGCAGGATCGGGAGGGACAGCGCGGCGCAGGCCTGCGGCCACAGGGATTCCGGAGCATCGTCCCTTGCGGGAATCCCCGCCTGAGGAACTCCCGCTGGAAGATTCCGTGGCCGCCCCGTATTTAAGGAGGATCGGCCTCTCTGCACGGGAGGAAATCCGCCACCCCTTTCCGCCCTGCCTCCCTCACCAGAACTTACGTCATGCATTCCCTACCCTCTCCGCAATTCCCCATCCATGGCTCTGCCTGCCATTCCGGCCGGCCCTTGGCGACCCGTCCCGCCTGGCAGGTCGCGGCCGGTTTGGGGTTGGCGTGGGGGCTGCTGCCGCTGGCCGGCACCGCCGCGGATCAACCCCAGTGGGGCCAGGCGTGGTCGCGCAATCCCTTGTCCGCCGAGCAGGGCCTGCCTGACGGATTTGATCCCGCCACCAAAAGGAACCTGAAGTGGGTGGTCGAGCTGGGCAGCCAGACCCATTCCACCCCGGTGGTCGCCGGCGGGCGAGTCTTCATCGGCACCAACAATGCCAACCCCCGCGAACCCCGGCATCAGGGCGACCGCGGGGTCTTTATGTGCCTGAATGAAAAGGACGGCGCCCTGCTCTGGCAACTGGTGGTGCCCAAGCTGGAGGACGACAACTATCTGGATTGGCCGAATACCGGGATCGCGTCCGAAGGCACCGTGGAAGGCGACCGCGTCTACACCGTCACCAACCGCGGCGAGGTGGTCTGTCTGGATGTGCATGGCATGGCCAACGGCAACGACGGGCCCTACCAGGACGAAGGCAAACACCTCGCCCTGCGCGGGGAGCCTGCCCTGACGCCCGGGCCGCTGGATGCGGACATCCTCTGGATCCTGGACATGAAGGAAGCCTGCGGCATCTGGTGCCACGACGGCGCCCACAGTTCCATCCTGATCCACGGGGGGCATCTGTATGTGAACACCGCCACCGGCGTGGACAACACCCACCGGGTGATCCGCCGTCCCCTCGCCCCCGGCCTGATTGTGGTGGACAAACTGACCGGACGTTACCTCGGCCGGGAGGAGGAAAAGATTTCTCCCAACATCTTCCACTCCGGCTGGTCCTCGCCGTCATTTGGGGAGATCGGCGGGAAACCCACCATCCTCTTCTGTGGGGGAAACGGCATCACCTACGCCTTCGATCCCCTGCCCGCCGCTCCGGCCGGCGATGCCGTGCAGACCCTCACCAAACGTTGGGAATACGACATGGACCCCACCGCCCCGAAGTCCAATGTCCACTTCTTCACCCAGAACAAAAAGGAAGGCCCCAGCAACATTTACGGCATGCCCGTCCTCCATCAGGACAAAGTGTACATCGCTGGCGGCGGCGACGTCTTCTGGGGCAAAAACCAGTCCTGGCTGAAATGTGTGGATGCCACCCAAGGCAAGGAACTCTGGAGTTATGAACTCGGCAAACACACCCTCACCACCGCCGCCGTCCACGACGGCCTTGTTTACGCAACGGACGCCGACGGCACGGTGCACTGTGTCGACGCCCTCACCGGCACCGCCGTGTGGACCCACCCCATGAACGGCGACTTCTGGGCCTCCCCTATGGTGGCCGACGGCAAAATCTACCTTGGCACCCGCAAAGGGAACTTCAGCGTTCTGAAGGCCGGGAGGGAATTAAAAGTCCTCTCCAACCTCGAGCTGAAATCCCCGATCAGCGCCACCGTCACCATGGCCAACGGCACCGCCTACCTGGCCACCATGAAACAGCTCTGGGCCCTGAAGGCGGAGTGATCTGCGGCGCGCCCGGGCAGCTTGGAAGGCAACGTCTGTGGTCGTCAACACGGCACCAACCGGATTTCACCCTGCCATAACGCAGCTTGCCCACGATATTCCCCCAATTACTGCCTTCTCATCTGCACGGCCTGTCTTTGGCAGCCAGTCCGCCATCAAGGCAATGGCGGCGTCACGACGCGGTAGCCGCGGAAGCCGCTGCCCTGGGGACGGGGGTCTGTCACCAGCACGGAGGGACGGAGCGCAGGGTCGGCCGGAATATCGGTGAGCTTCTGCCAGGAGTCCGGCGCCAGCGTCCCGGAGACCAATACGGTATAGGCTTTGTTTGCCAGGGCCTCGAACCGGATTTCCACCCCGCCGGCAGGAAGCCTGGTGAGGGAATCGACCCCGAAGATACTCTCAGGATTTTTGGGGGCGGTGCCGGCGAGGAATTCATCGAGGTTGCTGGCGCCATCGGCGTCGAGATCCAGCGCGGCGTCGGCGGGATTGTTGGAGTCGAGACCGGGGATCTGGTTTTCATAGCTGTCCGGCATCCCGTCGTCATCGGTGTCGACGGGCACGGTGCCGCTGAGGGCGGTTTCAGAGCGGAAGCTGGACCCGATGAAATTGGTGCCGCGGACGCGGAACGACCATGAGGGGCTCGACTCCAGACCGGAAACCATCACCACATTGTCATTGGCAGGGAAAGTGCCGGCATCGGCCCAGGTCGTGCCATCGGGCGAGCGCTCGAGGATGAATCCGGACTCACGGTTGTCAGGATCGCTCCAGGAGAGGATCGCGCTGCTGCCGTCGAAGGAGACAACCTGAAGGTTCGCCGGCACATCCGGCAGGCCGCCCACCGGGAAGGCGACGCCCATGGTATCGCCCAGCTTCCCGGAGCCGATGCAGGGCGATCCCGGCAGCAGGCGGTAGTCGCGATTGGCGGGATCGCGGAAGAGCGGGTCGGCATTCAGATTGCCGGTGCCGGGCCAGTTAGTCACTCCCTGGATATCGGAATATTGGATTTCGATCACGGTGTCGGTCTCCGTCCCGATCGGAGTAACGTTGCCGGAGAGGATGTTATTAAAACAGCCGTTGATGATGCCTCCGCCGGTGCCGGCCGCCTTTTCAAATCCGTGCAGGCCGATCTGCGCGTTCACGATGGTGCAGTCCTCGACATGTGCCACCGAATCCGCCTTCACCTGCACGCCCCTGGCCACATTGAAGATGAGGCAGTTCCTGACAATGAGGTTCACCGCGTCGTTGGGGGCATCCCCGACGGAGACGCCTTTATCGCTGAAGTTGTGCATCATGCAGCCCTCGATGACCACGTCCCGGCAGGGAGCCCCGTTGATAGGGGAGGGGCCGATGTCCACGGCATCCGTGTTGGTGCCGCTGGGGCCGTTGCGGAAAGTGCATTGCCGGATGGCGGAACCAGGCGGGGCCCCATCGAAGTCCACCGCATCCGCGGTCGGCGCCTCGAACAGGCTGTTCTCCAGCACGGTGAGGGTCGTGACGAAATTCGTCTCGGCATAGTTGAATACATGGCACCGGCGCAGGTTCACCGAAACTGCGTCCTGACTATAGATGATTTTGGAGGCCGTGGAATCGTGGATCTTGGTATCCTCGATCAGGCCGGTCACCCCGGTCATGAAACGCACGGTCCCCCCGGAGATGTCCGCATGGCGGATCGTCAATGTCCCGCCGGCACCGGTGGCGGACAAGCCGCCCCATTCCGCCGCCGCGGCCCGGCGCAGGGTCACCGGGGCCGCCGCCGTCCCGGCGATTTCAATGTGGCTCCCATTGATGGCCTGCAGCGCGACGCCGGCCGACAAGACCACTTCCACCCCGGCCTCGATGGTGAGGGACGCCCCGCCGTCGAGCGTCAGATTGCTGGTCACCGCGACCGGACTGTCCGCCAGCTTCCAGGTGATGTCCGCGGGAGGCGCCGGTCCGTCCACAAGGTCGAGATCGACGATGAGCGAGAAGTCGCTGCTGCCGATCTCCCCGTTGACCCCCTGGACCGCCAGCACATGGGAGCCCACGCCGAGCCGGCTGGATAACGGGCCCAGATCCACCACCACCGGAGGGGAGCCGCTGGCTCCGGCGGATGCCTCGTGGTTCGCCGTGATGGTATCCTGATTGTGAGGGTAAATGGTCCCCGCAGCGCCCGGCACGTTGGGTGACCGGTAAACCTCCACTCCCCCGAGGTAAACGATGCAGCCATCATCATAGTCCACCGTGAGGCGCAGGTGGCGGGTGGGCGCCATCGCCGGTGTGACTGCGAAGGTGGCGCGGGTGTAGACGGTGATATAGCCGCCCAACATATCGCTCAAAACCGTCGTATCGTCCCCATCCGCATAGCCGAACCCGCCTGCTCCGGTGGCCCAGCTGGCATCCAGGGAAGCATCCGCCACCGAGGCCCAGTCCGCCGGAGGCGCGCTGGTTCCCTTGCGGTAGTTCCATGTGTCGCCGCGATCCACCAGCGGTGTGGGAGCGAGTTGGGCGGAGGCCCCGGGGGCAGAGATCAGGGCCAGAAGTCCGAAGAAAAAGGTGGGGCGGAGCATGTTTTGGTCTAGGGAAAGTAAGGGAGCTGAGGGAAAATGGGCTGGCGGAAAAAGGAATGGACTTTTCCGGAGGACGTCCTGGACAGGACCTGAACCGGGGAGCCGGGATTCTGCGGCGGAACATAACGGGCCGGAGATGATCGGCCAAGGCAATTATCCTAAAAACCGTAATGAATCTGAACAGACCCGAAAGGAGCCGCAGTGCTTCAACGACCATTCACCAGATGGGTGAGCCCATCCGAGGCAGCTTTTTCTACTGAAGAGCCTGACTCCGTGCCCTTTGTGCTCTTTGTGACCTTCTGTTCAAACTTCCGCGGCCCCGCTTTCCTCTCCCGCGGCCCCTGACATCGCAGCCAAACGAAAAACCCTCCGGCCGGTCCGAGGGGACCAACCGGAGGGCACGGTTTTGCCTGGTGTCAGCGAGGGGAGATCACACCTCGACAATGCGCACCTGATTCGGGTTCAGCGAACAACGCGGCACAAAAATGCTCAGCATCACGACCTCATGCTCCTCGTCCCCGGGAGAGTCCCCATCGGCGGCCCCGCCCATCTTGTTCCGCACGCTGGCTTGCACGGTATATTCCACCTTGCACTGGGTGCGCAGTCGCACCTCCGGCTGCGGGGCGGTTTGACGGGGCGCGCTCAGAGCGCACAGACTGGAGGGCTGGGGAGGGAGAGAGCAGGTGGAAGTGTTCATATGGGTGCTGATCAGATAGGGTATAGGAGTTGTGCAGGGCCGGTCAGGCCGGGTTCAGTTCACTTTCACCGTAATCTCCTTGGCCTGCGGGGTTTCGGTTTTAGGCACGGTGACGGTGAGCACCCCTTGCTGATAGGTGGCGGTGATGGCATTGGCGTTGGCATCTTCCGGCATGGAGAAGCAGCGCTCAAAGCGGCCGTAACTCCGCTCGATCCGGTGATGTTTCGCATCCTTTTCCTCCAACTCGGATTTCCGCTCCCCGGTGATTTCCAGAACCCCGTTTTTCATGGTGACTTTGAGGTCCTTTTCCTGGACTTCAGGCATATCGACCTTGACGCGGTATTCCTTATCCGTCTCGGAGATATCCGCGGCTGGATTCCACTTGCCGAGGGTATCCTCCGACTCCTGCGAGGGGGCGAACAGGCTGTAGGCAGGTTGGAAGTCGCGGGGAAAGCGCTCCATCAGCCGGTTCAGGCGCTGGCCGAAAGAGTCGAGTTCACGTAGGGGATTCCAAGGCATAATCGCGTTCATGATATTTGATTCTGGTTTTTGGGTTGGGGTTGGTTGCCGTCGAGTGATTGGGCAGGGAAAGAGGAGGCTGGCCTCCCGTGCGTGGGCGCACCACCAGCACCGGGCACGGAGCATGCTGCACCACCCGCTCGGCCACGCTGCCCAGCCAGAGGTGTTTCAGCCCCGACCGGCCGTGAGTGGACATCACCACCAGATCGATCGGATGGTTGGCGGCAAAATCGACGATGCAGTGCCACGGGATTCCCACTTGGATGGCAATATCCACCGGCACTCCGGCAGGGGTCCGCGCCACCAGTGCATTCAATTCCTGCCGGGCGGCTTCGACCAGATTCTCACTGTAGGCCGCCGTCATGGCCGCCATGTCCCCCGCCAGATAAAAATCCCCGGTCGGCAGCAGCACCGGCTCCACCGCATGAAACAGGGTGAGACGGGCGGAAAATTTCCCGGCCAGTTCCACCGCGGCCGATACCGCAGCAGGGGTTTCCCCGGAAAAATCCACTGGAACAAGGAGATGCTGCAAAGTCATGGGAGGCGATGGTGGTAGCGACAGCGGCGGGGCTGCCGTGCCCTCTAGTTCTGCCATCACCCCAGGCCGCTGACTAGTCTTTGGTGATTCAGCTGTGGTTACGGGGGCCGCTGAGGGAACTAAGAATATCCCCTATGCGGCGCCGTCGTTCCTTCATTCCATCAAGCCGGCCGCCCCCGGCCATCCCCCCGGGCTCCGGGCTCCTATCAGGCCGGAACCCCCGCGCCGGATTTTACCTGGCACAATTCCCCGGACCAGGCATCATGGGGCACGCGCCTTCCCCGCCGCCTTCATTTTTATGGTAAAATCCGATCAGGAACTTCAAGGCATCGGAGGGTGGCTCATCCTGCTGGCCCTCGCCATCCTCAGCGCCCCGGTGAAGCTGTTCGACTACTCCAACATGATGGCCTCGCAGTTCAACGAACCTGCCATCCTCGCATTGACCACCCAGGGCTCTCCGTCCTACGATGCCCGCTGGATGGCTCTCCGGTTGATTGAAACGGCAGGTTATGGCCTCGGGGCGATTGGCGCGATTCTGCTGATCGGGTTATTCTTCAGCAGGCACCGGTTCTTCCCCTTGGCCTTCACGTTATACGCCGGCTGGATGGTCATGCTGAATCTCACCAGCTATTATCTGGTCCAGACCACCCCCGCCATTTCCGAGCGGTATGGAGGCAACGATCCAGTGGCCATGGCCGCCCTGCTGGGATCCACCGCCTTGTGGACCGGTTACCTTTGGTATTCCCGGCGCGCCAAACTGACCTTCGTCCGCCGGTTTTATTTCTCACCGTTTTTTCCGTTCTTCAGCATCGCCTGACATTCATTACTCCCTGGTGTATCATCGGGAGCAGGCGGCGATGGCTTGGTCCAGGTCTGCGGAAAAAGCCGCCTCATCCTTGGGGCAGATTTTTGCCCGCAGTTCCAAAAGCAGGGGCAACAACTCCGGGCGGCTCAGCAACTCAGCCGCCTCCAAACACCAGTTTCCATGGAACGGGCCCGCCAATTCCCGCAGCAAGGCCGGCGCAGCTCTGGGATCGTGGCGCTTCGCCAGACCGATCAGGGCTTCCCCGCGGATCTCCGCATCCGGCTCATCGAGCAATCGTGCCAAAGCTTCCCTGATCCCCGGCGTATCCATGTCGGAGATGGTCCCCAGCCCAAACGCAGCCCAGTTGCGCACGTCACGATCCGCATCTCCTGCCAAGACAATCAGGCCCGCCAGCGCCGCCCCCTCCTCCTGACCGGTCAAAGCATGGACTACGGCATACCGCACCTCTGCATTCGTATGGTAAATCAGGGGCAGCACCACAGGATTGCCACGCTCCGACCGGCGGTGCCCCAGGGCGTAGGCCGCCGCCACGATCACCCGTTCATCCATATCTCCCACCAGCCGCAGCAGCACCTCCACCGACGGGTCGTGGAAGCAATCATCACCCCAGCCCAGTTGTGCCAAAACATCGGCCCCGGTCACCCGGTCCAACGCATCCTGGCTTGCGGCATAGTAGCAGCCGAGATCGAATTCCGTCTGTCCGCCCCGGTAGTGAACAACCGCCAGCGAAATTCCGCTGTAAACATCATCGGAGTCCAGCGACAGCCGGTAAGCCTCCACGATGGTCCCGCTGGCGGTAGTTTCCGCCTCGTATTCCTCCTGGTATTTTCTGGCCATTGGCTTGGTGTGGGTAAGGGATTAACACAGGCCCACGGCAACTTCATGCCAATTCCCGGGGATGCTGATTTTTACGCCGCCGCCCCCTGCGCTTCCTGATAGAGCGGATTGAAGGCCCGTAATTGGCCATGCAGGGTGTTCCTCCTTGCATGGAATGTCCGAATTGACTTGATGAAATAAACGACAGCCGGGATCGAACCGCCCAGGCCCAAGGCCGTGATTTGAAGTTTTTTATCGCTCATCAATTATCTTGGGGAGAAAGCACTAAAATCGGCTAGGAAGTCCGGGAGGGCGGCCATGGATAGCCGGAAAGCTAGAGAGCCCAGTCAAAAGGGGAAGTAAATTCATCGGATAGATTAAGTATTGGTTTCCCCACCCCTGCCCCGCCGGTGGGAGTCGAAAAGCCCCGCCGGGGTGAATCTGACGGCAGGGGGTGCTGAATGAGGGGCGCTATGGAGCGCGGACTTGTAGTCCGCCCCGGAGCACTGGCAGATCAAGGGGAGAGGGCTGGCAAAGGGCTGGGGTTGCCGGGGCGGACTACAATTCCGCGCTCCTTTTCCTGGGAGGCCACTGCTTTCCCCTCGGTGGGGGAAAGCCAAGCTTCCGGCAAGGAAGGGTAGCAGTTGGGTAAGAGAAAGCCCCCCCTACCCAAGGGAAGAATCATCCCCACGGAAGACCTCATCAATGAGGGCTACTGGGACACCGTGCCCCTGAAATCCTGGCCGCGCGTGCAATACACCGTGGAAGGTTATGCCTCCAGCATCCTCCTCAGCATCCGCGTCCGCGCCTTCGGTGCCAAAGGCCCCGGCCCCTGGACTAAATCCATCAACGCCCGCGTCTCCTGACCCCGGCCCAGCCTGACGGGTCACCCCCCGCCCGCAGCTCTCCAAAACGCCCCCGCCGCCCGGTCCCCCGGACGGCGGGGTTTTTTGTAACCAGCTTCCACCCGGCAACCCCGTCCCCACCACTCCCCCACCACTCCCCCGCCCCTCAGACCCGCCGCAGCCTCCCTGATCCTCCTTGCCAATTCCGTTGGCGCCGGATAGGGTCCAAGGAATATTCGGGCAAAATCCATCGACTCCCCACTTTTCACCCGCCACCGCCCTCCCGTATGCCGCACATTGAAGTGGATGTCCCAACCGGCCTGCTGGCGTAAACGAAGTTCGCCCCACAACCGAGTGCATCGCCATGTTGCCGGAAGACAAACCCGTTAGTCACAGCCATATAGGAAAGAACTCAATGATGAGACCTTTGGCTTTCTTGGCGCTCACTTGTGTTCCGACTGCTCTCGTATATCTCGTCACGAGTCCAGAATATTGCATGGGGATTCCGTGGACCGAGATCGCGATCTGCTACGGTGGCTCCGCCTTCTTTGGCATTCTTCTCGGCAGCACGATTCGACCATGCACCACCCTCGCCAGACGTGCGCTCACATTGTCCCCTCTTCTGCCCAGTTTCATCCTGACCATTGGCACGGTGATTGAATCCACGCGAGGAGGGGCCCACGCTGGGCAGATCACGATGATCATTGTCCTGATGCCGCTCCTTTTCTATATCTTGATGACTCCAACAGCCGGATTCTTCCGTCTCATTCAGTGGCTACGCCAGAGCCGCCTATGACAAGCAGACACACCTCAAAAACGGATGCAGGCTCCGGCTCGTATGGCATCTGTCGTTTCCTTGACACTTCGCGCTCGCCGTAGCCTGATGCGAAACATTATCCGGACGCTCCACGATGAATTTTCCCAAACACTGGACGACAGAGCGTACCAGAATCGATAGCGTAAAAACCGCAGAGGCTGAGAGCCTTGCGGCAGCCTTCAACTCATGTTCGGATGTCTTGGAACTTGACCCGACGTTTCGCGTCGTCGATCCAGAGGAAGTTCTCAGCCTTGTCGAAGAAAGTGAACGCTGCGAAGCATCGGAACGCGGGTTTCGCATGCAGGCGATCCGGCTTGCCGCCACAAATGAGCTACTGGGGTATTTTCACTTTCGCGAATCGACGACGAGACCAGATGTCGTTGCTCTGAGTATCTTTTTCATCCGGCCCGGGTTTCGTTCGCAAGGGTTCGGGCGCGAAGTCGCCGACGGACTGCTGAAAAAGCTTTCCGATGACCCCAGGAACCAAGCAGTTTGGGCGCGGGTGTACCTGAAAAACAACCCAGCACTACGGCTCTGGACCAAACAAGGCTTCACCCGGGTGGTCGAGCACAAAGGCCAGCACATCCACGTCGACGGAGAGCATCTCAGCGTTATTCTCGAACGATCTCTTCAGGGAACAGCCGGATAACAAGCCGGCACTTCCTCACCGATACCCTGCCCTGCCCCTCGGACCCGCCGCAGAATCCCTGATCCTCCTTGCCAATTCTGTCGGCGCCGGATAGGGTCCAAGGAATATCCGGGCAGATCCATCGCCTGCCCACTTTCTACCCGCCACCGCCCCCCCGATATGCCGCACCTTGAAAGGGATATTCCAGCCGGTCTGGTAGCGTAATGCAGTGTTCTGCCAAACCTATGAAACACCTCATCCTGTTTGCTGTCACCTGCGCCTTGGCGGGAGGAAATCTCCCGGTCTACGGAAGTTGGGTTGAGCCACCTGATTACCGGATTCAGGCAGTTTCGTATAGCGAGTTTTTTCTTCGGAACGTTAAATCCGAAAAAACCGTGGAAGTTCGGCGATCAAAGGACTTTAAGCTGCACTGGAAAGCCAAAATCAATGATTATAACGTTTTGTTTTCGGAGTTTCGCGCCTCGCCCAACGGTAAATTTCTCGTCCACATCAAAGGCAACCACTCCGTGTATGACACTAGTCAAGTATGTGTCGAAGTTTACAGGGTTTCGGGCTCACGAGACAGCTACAAGGTTGCCGCATTTTCAAAGTCACTACGCGAAGTTCCAGAGACAAGGCGCGATTCATTGTCCCCGCGGTATGTCTGGTTCAGAGAAGTCCACGAGCCAAATGACGAGGTTTTGGTAATACGGCTAGCTGATGGTCGATACGCTTGGATTTCTCTCGACAAGCACAGCGTGGAGATGCAAGGAAAGGCCGAGCCAGCCGGCGCATCTGACGGGGATATGCCAAATTGAAATTGAGCTTTCCTCTCGCCGCAGATGACCTCAACGTTATGGAAAAAACTCGATGCTCGACCGCTCCGCGAGAAACCAGGTGATTTCGGCGTTCGAGGCCTACCTCGACGACCAGATCACCGCATTCGAGTTCGATGATCGACTCCAGGAGATCGAAAGCGGGGATCGGACCGTCAACGAAGTGATTCGCGCCGCTTGGTTCCATTACGATGATTGCACGGATCACAAGGTTCACCTCTCAAAGCCGGAATGGGACTATTTTCAGCGTATCCTCCTGATTCTTGCCTCCGACGCTGAACTCTCGTCGTCACAATCGAGCCGGTGGTCTGGCGATCATCTGGTTGCATGGCTGGCACTGGTCGCATTGATGGGGATCGCCTTCGTGGTGGGGTGGGGCTGGCATTTGATTTTGTGGGCGGTTCCATTCGGGATCGTTTCCATTCTGATCAGCTATTACCGGCGCAGAAGAGAGCCAGAGTTTGAGCCCCGCGAGGTCGCTTGCACACCGTTCGAATCGCTTTCCCAGATTCGCTGGCTGCGAAGGCAGTTTCCCGATTTCCAGAAGCGCCAGTATCGACGCGAGGTCGGAAACCGTAAGATCCGATCCAAAGCGGAGGAGTCCTTCAACCGGGCGTTTTCCTACTGCTGCTGGCTTGTCTTCCCGCCCCTTGTGCTTTTGTACCAAGGCTTTCCATCCACCGCAGACCAAAACCCCAAACTAACCAGGCCGCATCAAGCCGGCACCTCCTGACGGATACCCTGCCCTGCCCCTCAGACCCGCCGGAGAGTCCCTGATCCTCCTTGCCAATTCTGGTGGCGCCAGATAGGGTCCAAGGAATATCCGGGCAAATCCAACCGACTCCCCACTTTTCACCCGCCACCGCCCTACCGATATGCCGCACGTTGAAGGCAATTTCCCAACCGGCCCGCTGGCGTAATTCAGAGTTCGCTCAAGAAATGGATCCTTTCCTCCAAGCGGTTGAGCAATATGGAGTTCTGATTGACCAGCTTGCGGAGGATGCATCCCGGCATTTCGGTGCCATTGGAGACCCCATGTTCGAGGGTATCCGTTTCTACACTTTCGACACGATCACTGGCAGCTTCGATTTCGACGAGGCCATCGAACTTGCGTCGGAAGCAACCTATGAGATCGAAAGCTGCCTGATGCGAATCAAGGGTGACTACACGTTGCTTGCTCCAATCTTGACCAAGCTTAAATCAGTGGCCCCGGCCTTCAATACGAATGGCAAGACCGTGTTCCTGGGTTCGTGGGGAATGGCCCCGGGGGAGATTGGATGGATGATCCGGCACATCAATAGGCGCAAAGCATTCGACGATTACCTTCAGTCAGCCTCCATTGATGAGGCCACGGTCGACCGCTACAACGATGCGTGTGAGCGAAACCTCAACCATGCTTCCCGTATGCCAAAGCTGGAAACCGGGAGGAAGAAAGCTGGACCTTCCGGCGGGGATTCGCCTACAATTCCGGTCTGATGAAATCATTTTCCTTTTTACTGGCCACGCTGGGACTTCTCGGGGAACCGCTCTCCGCGGTGGAAACGAACCAGCATCCTGCCCCCGCGCCGTTCCCGGTCTCCATCTCGGTGGACCTGGCGAAGCCGCTGGGGGAACTGAGACCGATCTGGCGTTATTTTGGAGCGGATGAGCCCAACTATGCCTACATGAAGGATGGTAAAAAGCTGCTGGCCGCCCTGGGGGAACTGGCTCCGAAGCAGGTCTATTTCCGCGCCCATAACATGCTCACCACCGGCGATGGCTCCCCCGCCTTCAAATGGGGCAGCACCAACGCCTACACGGAGGATGCGGACGGGAAGCCGGTCTATGATTGGACCATCACGGACCGCATCTTTGATGCCTATCTGGAACGCGGGGTGCGGCCCTATGTGCAGCTGGGATTCATGCCCCAGGCGCTCTCCCTCAAGCCGGAGCCCTACCGGCACTATTGGACTCCCACGTCGAAATACGATGAGATCTACCGGGGCTGGACCAGCCCGCCGAAGGACTACGCCAAGTGGAGCGAGCTTTGTTATCAATGGGCGAAACACTGCGTCGAGAAATACGGCATCGCCGAGGTGCAGACCTGGTGGTGGGAGCTGTGGAATGAACCGAACATCGGCTACTGGTCCGGCACCCAGGAGGAATTCCACAAGCTCTACGACTACTCCGTGGCGGGGGTGCGCCGGGCGATCCCCCAGGCGCGCATCGGCGGGCCGGAGACCGCGGGAGGCCCGGGCGGCGGGACGCTGGAGAAATTCCTCAACCACTGCGTGAAAGGCACCAACGCGGTCACCGGCCAGCCGGGCACGCCGCTGGACCTGATCGCCTTCCATGCCAAGGGGCAGCCGAAATTCATCAATGGGCACGTGCGCATGAGCATGTCGAGCCAGTTGAAGAACATAGATGACGCCTTCGCCGTCATCGCGAAATTCCCCACCCTGAAACAGCTGCCCATCGTCATCGGCGAGTCCGATCCGGAAGGCTGTGCCGCCTGTCAGGGTCCGCAGAATGGCTACCGGAATGGCACCATGTATTCCAGCTATACCGCCGCCAGTTTTGCCCGAAACACGATCTCGCCGCCAAACATGGGGTGAATCTGGAAGGAGCCCTGACCTGGGCCTTCGAATTTGAGGATCAACCCTACTTCGCGGGCTTCCGGGTGCTGTCCAGCAATGGCATCGCCCATCCCGTGCTCAACGTTTTCCGCATGTTCAGCCGGATGTCCGGGCAACGCCTGACGGTCACCAGCGATGCGGCCCTCAGCGCGGAGGAGATCATTAAAAACAACGTCCGCGCCAAACCGGACGTCTCCGCCCTCGCCAGTCTCGACGGGAAAAAACTGACGATCATGCTCTGGCACTATCATGACGATGATGTGCCCGGCCCGCCGGCGGACATCACGCTGAACCTGCCCGGGATGCCCGCTGGCGCCGCTGCCGCGAAAATCACCCACTACCGGATCGACGAATCCCACAGCAATGCCTACACCGTCTGGCAGGCGCTCGGCCGGCCGCAGGCTCCCACCCCGGAGCAATATGCCAGCCTGGAACAGGCGGGCGGACTCGCCACCTTCACCGGTCCCCCGCTGCTTCCTGTGACGGAAAACGGCGGCACCACCCTGACGCTCTCCCTGCCCCGTCAGGCGGTGTCCCTCGTGGTGACCGAATGGCCCTGATCCCGGCCTGGAGCCGCCCTATTCCTGGCTGGAGGGAGGACTGTCGGGAAGCTGCACGCCGGGGTCCGCAGTCTCCTGCGCCCAGGTCCGCAAGGCGGCATACAAGCGCATCAGTTCGGGGCGGGCCGCGGGGTCGGCGGCGAGGTTTTTCATTTCGTCAGGATCGTGCTGCAGGTCGTAAAGTTCGAGGGCGGGCACCTTGCCGCCGAGCGATTGAGGATCCATTTCGGCGAGGATCCGGAATGGGTCAGGGAACTGTTCCTTGAACTTGACCGTTTCGGCGTAGGTGCGGTTGCCCCAGTTGGTCCACTCCTTGGAATCCGCCTGCACCTGCCGCCATGGCGGACTGAGCTTTTCGCGGTAGATCAGATGCCACCGGCCATCGCAGACACTGCGTTCCTGCATACCTTCGTTGGGCAGCGGGCCGCGGTGGGAGATCGCCGCGAAAACGTAATCGTGGGCCTTGGCCCCGGGACGCCCTTCCAGCACCGGCCGCAGCGACAAGCCGTGTGAGGCGGGCATGGCAGGAAGCCCCAACAAATCCAGCACGGTGGGGGCGAGGTCCACACTGCTGGCAAGGGCATCGGTGCGGAGGCCGCCCGCCTGGCCGGGCAGCCGGATGATGAGCGGGGTGCGCAACCCGGCATCGTAAACGGTCATCTTGCCATGCGGGAAGGCCGGGCCGTGATCGCCGAGGAAGACAACCAAGGTGTTTTTCTCCTGACCGGATTCCCGCAGGGCGGCGAGGCCCTCGCCGACCAACCGGTCGGCCTCTCCAATGGCGGCGAGATACTCCGCCCAGTCCTGCCGCACCACCGGAGTGTCCGGGAGATAAGCCGGGAGCTTGACGGTGGCGGGATCGACCTGGATCTTCACCTTGCTGCTGTCCGGATAGGGGCGGTGGGACTGGGGAATATTGAAGAAGAGATGCCACGGCTTGCCTGCCTTCCCGGCCCGCCTGATAAACCCAGCCACGGCCTGCCGGCTGTTCTGCTGGAGGAATTCGTGGTAGGGGAACTTGTCGTTGGGAGCGACGTGGAGCTTGTGGGTAACTCCCTGGTAATAACCGGCCTCATGAAGCCGCTCGATCAGGGTCGGCAGACCGGCTTTCACCCGGTTGGCCCGGTAGAGGGGGTTCTGGAGTTCCAGCGGGTTGAGCTGGCCGGCGGGTTTGTGATAGTTGACGGTGTTGTTCAGCAGGCCATTGGCATGGCTGTGCAGGCCGGTGAGGAGGCCGGCCTTGGAGGCGGAGCACACCGGATAGACGACAAAGGCGTTATTGAAATACACTCCCGAGGCCGCGAGGGCATCCATCTGCGGCGTCTGGATACCGGGGGTGCCGGCAAATCCCAGGTGGGCACCCTGATCTTCCGTGAGGATGAACAGCAGATTCGGCCGGACGGGAGCGGCCACCGCCGGCAGCAGAGTGCAGAGGAAACAGGCGAGCCACGTGAGGGTCCGTTTCATGGGAAGGGATGGTGATGCGTGTCCGGGCCGGCCTATTTCGCTGCTTTGACGGTCCCGTCTTCGAGGGGCACCAGCTTCAAATCGATCCCCCGGTGCGGCAGCACGTCGGGCAGCACCCGCACGGCGGTGGTGGCCACGAGGGGAAAGGTGCCGCCGGAGTCGTAGGTGGGCTCGAGGAAAAAGGCAGTCCAGCCTTCCTTCGGCTGGGTGATGCGCCCGACCCAGGACCCATCCGGCTCCGCCTTCAGTTCCGTGCTGGTAAAGGCTTTTCCGATCGTCCGGAGCCGGAAATCCCGCGCCTGGGGATTGGTGGCCTGCCAGAGCAGGACCTGCTGCGGCGCAAGATCACTCTTCGCCCGGATCGAGCCGTCCGTCTCAAAGGTCCACGTCAGTTTGGGCCGCGGACGGTGGTCGAGAATCATCTGGTAATAGGCGATCAGGCTGGTGACGGCATCGGGCGTCTTGAGGCCATGGTCCGCGTTGGGAATATAACGGAGCAGTTTTTCCCCGGGCAAATCATCGTAATAAAACTGGGAGGAGGTGGGGCAGAAAAACTGATCGCCGCTCCCATTGACGATGTATTTGGGCATCGTCAGGCGGTTGCGGTAGAAGTAGGGATCCTCGATGCGGTAGAGGTCATGAATGCGCGGGTGGTCGGGACGCTGCAGGATGTTGTGCTGGTAATACTCCCCCACCGCCTCCGTCCAGAAGCCATAGGTCTCCGCATGGTGGCGCATGGAGGCCTCGGTGTTCAACACATCGATCACGAGCGGAAGAATGGCTTCGACCCGCTGGTCCGCGATGCCGGTCATCCAAGTGGTCCAGCCCCGCTTGGAAGCTCCCGCCACCACAAATTTTTCGATTTTGCTGCCTTCCTTTTCCGACCATTCCTGGAGACAGTCCATGGCACGGACGACACTCTTGACCATGGGCAGCCGCGGCAACCAGGTGGCGTCTCCGGTCTGGAGGAATTGATCCCAGGCATACCCGATCAGGTCGTCCTCCTTGCGCGGCTGGCCGTCGCCATGGAAAATCAGGGACTGGTTGGGGATCATCTTCAACTCCACCACGATGCTGCCGGTGGCCGACGCGATCTGGGAGATGATGTTGCTGGGACCCTTCGGGGCCTCACTGTCAGTGCTGCCGCCGCTGATCATCAGGAATGCCTTTTTCGATCGCAACTTGGCGGGTTTGACCACCACCATCCAGTGGTCCCAGGCCGGGCGGTTCACTTCCTGTTCCGTCCGCCAGCTCTGGGAAGTCAGCTTGATGATGCTGGTGGTTGAGGGATTCCCTTCCATGACCTTCTCGGTTTTCCAGGCATAGGCGGCATCGGGCTTCTGCACGTAGTCATCCAGGGGGGTGCCGATGGTCGGATTCAGCGGGAGCGCCGGCGGCACCAGCGGATCGGCGCCGGCCCAGCCTGCAGTCAGGAGCGAAACAAACATGACGAGGGCAAAACGGGGGCGGAGCAGGAGCATTTGGATAGAACAGATGGAGGATTTAAAAGGAACGGACTTGGTGCGGGACGGGCTGCGAAGGAGGCCAAACGATGGCAAACCAAAACCTCATCCGGAACGTTCCACCAGCGGGGACATCTTACAACCTTTCCGGCCAAAACCAGGCAGATGGAATCCCGGAGGGATTATAGCTATTAGCCGGTGGTTGAGCGAAGCGACACCACCGGAATCTACGGAATAAAAACCTCTCACCCTGAAGGGGTGACAGAATGTGGACGGAAAAAACGGGCCGTGCCCTCTGCCACCCCTGCCGGGGTGAGAGGATTTTTTGGGGGATGTTCCGGGGATGTCGCTGCGCTCAATCCCCGGCTAATGGCTTTGATCCCTCCGGGATCCTGCTGTCGGGCACTCCTCCTGGTGCTGGCAGGCGGTTAGAAATCCCAACGGCGGGGTTTGCCTTGAGCTTCCAGTTCGATCCAATCCAGCTCGACCGGCTGGGTTTGGACAGGGAGATAGACGCGCAGAATCCCCCACGGCCCCTCCGCGGGGAGCTTGACGTTGAGTTCCTGCCAATCCCCGGGTTTGAGGGAAAACGCCACGGCCTGCGCTGCGTCCGCGGCCTTGCCGGGAGCCAGCCATTCGATTTTGCCCTCCCCTCCGCCGGCCGCGCGGACCCGCAGTTTCACCACTGCAGGGCCACGGGCATTGGCCCCCACCCCGAGGAAGGGCGACGCCTCCTCGCTGGTCAGGGTCACGATGCCGTCCTTCACCGAAGCGCTGCAATTGCGGGCCTTCCAGCCCTGGAGTTGCGGATTGTTCTCTGCACTGACGGAAGGCGCCGGTGGTTTCGCGGAGGCTTTGCCACCTTCGCGCATTCTCCCGATCCCTTCGATTTCCGGTTGATACTTTGAGGGGTCAAACTGCGGATTGGGAACCGGTTGGATCGCCTTGGTTTCAGTGAGGAAATTTACGATCAGCCCGTCCATTTGTTGGACCCGGCCGGGTTCCTTGGCCGCCAGATTGTTTTTTTCGCCGGGATCCTCGCGCAGATTGTAAAGCTGCCAGCGGTGGGCACCGGCCTCGCCTTGGAAGAACAGGCGGATCAGCTTCCAATCCCCCTCGGTCACCACCACGGAGGGCGGCAGCCAATCGGGCACGGGCGGATCATGCGGGAAATACGTGAAGATGGCCTCACGGGGGAGCGGCTGGCCCTTGAGCGCGGGCAGGATACTGATCCCGTCGAAGACCACTCCGGCGGGGGGCGGGAGGTGCAGACTTTCCACGAGGGTGGGGAAAAAGTCGGTGCTCTGCACCACGGCATCGCTTCGCGACCCCGGAGCAGTGGTACCGGGCAGACTGACGATGCAGGGCACGCGGATGCCGCCTTCATAAACGGTGGCCTTGCCGCCCCGCAGCGGAGTGTTGCTGGTGGGGACAGTGCCGTCGATTTCGTTGTACATGTTCCCTCCATTGTCAGAGTAAAACACGATCATGGTCTTCTCCGTGAGCTGGAGCCGGTCGAGGGTATCGAGCAGGGTACCCACGGCATCGTCCATGCTTTCGATCATGGCGGCATAGGTGGGGCTGCGCTGGGGTTCGTCAGGATTGGCGGTGGCCCGGTACTTTTCGATGAGGGCCTTTTTGGCGTCGAAGGGCGCATGGACACTGAACATCCAGTAATTGAGGAAAAACGGGCGGTCCTTGTTCTTTTCCAGAAAGGCGGTGGCTTCCCTGGCCATGCGGTCTTCGATGTGTTGGTCCGGAATGGTCGGATCGGGGTCAAATCCTTTATATTTCCAGGGTGCCACATAACTGCCCGCCGGTCCCGGGCCGGCGGTATGGGGCAGGTCGACATCAAAACCCTGCTGCAGGGGCGAAAAGGGATCGGGGCCGAGATGCCACTTACCGAAGTGACCGGTGGCATAACCTGCGGCCTTCATGGTCTTCCCCAGCGTCTGATAGGTGGTGAGGAGACGGGTCACCGGATCGGGCTGGATGGCCTTCTGGCCTGGCGCCGCTTTTTTGCCGGTGGCTGCCTGCAGCACCACCTGCGGGACATGGCAATTCGGAGTCGTCAGGCCCAACCGGGCGGGACTCAGACCGGTGAGGATGCTGGCTCGGGTAGGCGAACACAGCGGGCTGGCAGAATAGGCGCGGGAGAAGGTCATGCCCCGCTTCGCCAGACGTTCGAGATGGGGCGTTTTGTAATACCGCGTGTGCCCGTAAAGCGTGGTGTCCGCCCAGCCCAGATCATCCGCGAGGATGAACACCAGGTTGGTTTTGTCCGCAGCCCCGAGCGGTGACACGGCCAGCAGCAGCAGGCCGCAGAGCAATTTGAGGGTAGGAACCGATGGCTTCATGGAAAGATTGGACTTCAAGGCAGGGACAGACCCACGGATTAGTCGCGATCCGCCGCTGCGAGCGCGGGAATATCACCGTGGACCAGGTCTCCAGTAGCAGAGATGGTTTTCCAAGGGAAGCCTTCGTTCCCCAGGATATGCCATGGCAGCACCGGAAGGCGGCCATGGACTGCCTTCCTGCCGGGAATCAATCAACCGACCTAACGGCGGCGGCGGAGCAGACCGATCCCGGTGCCCAGCAAAGCGAGCATTGAGCCGGTGGGCTCTGGCACCGAGGCGACCCGGATGTAGTCCACTTCGAAGTTCTTGGCGGCACTGTTACCGACCGGGTCCAACCGCACGGCCGTAATGTTGGCGCTGTTCAGTGTCGGTGCGGCAGAGAAGTCCACGTTCAACAATTGCCACTCCCCACCGGAGGGATCCGCGGTGAGCGTCATGGTGTAAACATCGGCGGCATAGGCTCCGGTGCCGGAGACGGTTTTGGTGGACAGGGGACCGACCCCCAGATTGACGGTTGAGGCATTGAAAAAGAGGATGGTTCCATTCCCATCATAGGGCGTCCCGGCGACCCCCACCGTGCCTGGATTGCCAGTCAGATGGCGGAAGCGGACCTGAAAGGAGCTCCACTTTTCCCCGGCCGGGAGGGTGATAATATTTCCTGCCCCGGAGAGGATGACCTGGGGATCGATATCGACATCCTCCGAGGTAATGACGCCGGTGGTGCCATCAATCCCGGTGGCTTGTTTGAAACCGGTCACCAGTGCATTGGCCGGGGCGGCGGAAGCCGTCCATCCTTCGGTGCTGCCGGCGGTATTGAATTCAAAGGAGACCAACGCCGCCTGGGAAGAGGCCGCGAAGCACCCCATGGCAATGAGAGGAAGGCAGAGGGAGAGTTTGTGGGTGGACATGGGTGCGGTGGATGGAAGTTGGAGAAAAACGGAGAGCGCCTTCCGCTCAGGGAAAACTGACATATCAGCTAATTAATTGCTGCGCCACTAATTTATTTCATCCTGCTTCCCAAAAGAAATCACCGTCCCCACGGGGCCATCCGTCGCCAGCGGAATCAGCCACAGACCCGTGGTTCATTCCAGTCCTGCCCCGCACAGGGTTTCCATTCCCGGAATGTCAAATTTCTATAATTACCAAATCCTGCCAGAGAGGCTAACCGCAGCACGCCGGTCAACAATGCCCCGGAAATGTTGGAGTGGAGCCCATTAATTCCGGACAAATTCCGTGCTTTTTAATGATTCACAAAATACCGTCATCGGGAATACCATCGGTGAGGACCTGAATCAGGATTTTTCCTCCGTGAGTCTCAAGCCCCTTCCCCCCTTTATTTCCCCCCATGCGTCCCCCCGTTTCCGCGTGGCCACTGACGGCCCTCCTTGCCGCAGCCGCCTGCTTATCCCCGGCTCAGGACCCTGTTTACACCGGCCTTGGCACCCGGCGCACCAGTATCGTGCTTTCGGAAATCATGTATGCCCCGGCCGGTGATCCGCTCGCGGCCAATCTCGAATTCATCGAACTCTACAATTCCAGTCCCATCAGCGAGGACCTGTCAGGCTGGACCCTCCGGGGCAGTGTGGACTACACCATTCCCGCAGGCACCCGCCTCGCCGGGGGACGCTTCCTCACCATCGCGGCCACCCCTGCCGCCCTGCAGGGAGCCGGAGCCACCGGGACCGTGCTCGGCCCGTGGACCGGGACGTTGCCTAACGGAAGCGGCACCGTCCGGTTCATCAAGGCCTCGGGAGGCATCGTGCTGGAAACCGTTTACGGTGATGACCCGCCCTGGCCTCTGGCGGCCGATGGCGCCGGACACTCGCTGGTGCTGGCCCGGCCTGCTTTTGGCGAATCCCAGCCCGCCGCCTGGTCGGCCAGCGCCAGCCCCGGAGGCTCGCCCGGGACCGTGGATGCCCGCACCCTCACTCCCGCTCCCCAGACCGCCCTCGAACGCGTGGTGATCAGCGAAATCCTCGCCTCCAGCCCTGCCCCCGGAGGCGATTTTGTGGAATTGTACAATCCCGGTCCCGGCTCCGCCGATTTGTCAGGCTGCCGGCTCTCTCCCGACCGGGCTCTTGCCGGTTTTACGGTTCCCCCCGGCACCCGGCTCGCCGCCGGCGGCTTTCTCTCCTTTCCGGAAGCTACCCTGGGCTTTTCCCCTGACGATTCCGGCGGCGACCTCTTCCTGCGCGCGCCGGACGGGCTGAAGGTCCTCCAGGCCCGCCGCTACGGCGGTCAGGACAGCGGACGCCCCCACGGGCCCGTGCCGCTATTGTCAGGAGAATGGCGGGAACTCACCGCACCCACTTCCGGAACCGTCAATGCTCCGGGCTTCGAGCGGCCAGTGGTCATCAATGAAATCCACTATCATCCCTCCGGGGATGATGATGGCGCGGAATTCATCGAACTTTACAACCATGGCCCCGCCCCCGCCGATCTGACTGGCTGGCAACTCGGTGGGGGCATTGGTTTTGCCTTCGCCCCGGGCACGGTGATCGCTCCCGGGGGATTCCTGGTGGTCGCCAAAGACCGGGCCCGCCTGATCACCCTGCAACCGGCCCTGGCACCCGCCATGGTTCAAGGCGATTATTCCGGAACCCTGTCCAATGGAGGCGAGCGCCTCACCCTGACTTTTTCCCGCTCCGGCCTCGTCCCCGGCCCTGACGGCCCGGTCAGCAAAACCTGGCAGGTCATTGCGGATGAAGTCACTTATGCCGACGGCGGCCGCTGGCCGGCCCGGGCCGATGGCGACGGGACTTCCCTGCAGCTGATCGATCCCCGCGCCGACAATTCCCTCGCCCCTTCGTGGACGGCCGCGGATGAATCCGCGAAAGCCAGCACCATCACCGTGGAGCACACCGGGGTGCTGGATCTCGGGCATCCTATCACCACCAGCGCCACCCGCTTCTTCATGATGCTGACCGGCGCCGGCGAGGCCGTGGTGGATGATGTGGAGGTGCTGGTCTCCGGCCAGAACCGCGTCGCCAACGGCACCTTTGCCACTGGGGTGACCGGTTGGACCCGTTATGGCACCCACAGCCCCAGTGTGGTGGAAAACGGAGCCATGCGCCTCATCGCCACCGATGGCGGCGACCTTGCCAACATCGTGGAAACGCCCCTGACAACCGCGATCCCGGCCAATGCCACCGCCACCCTGCGCGCCCGGGTCCGCTGGGTTTCCGGCAGTCCGCACCTTCTGCTGGGGTTGAATGGCGGTTTCCTGGAAGCCGCCGGCACCCTGCCCGTCCCGGCCAATGCGGGCACCCCCGGCGCGGCCAATGCCGGCACCGGAAATACCGGACCAGCCATCACCGGCGTCTCGCATGCCCCGCTGCTGCCGCAGGCCGGACAACCGATCACCATCACCGCCCGCGTCGCCGATCCTGACAATATCACCTCCGTCCGTCTCCGCTACCGGCTGGACCCCGCCACCACCATCAATCAGATCACCATGAGCGATGACGGCCTCGCCCAGGGCGATGCCCGGGCGGGCGACGGCATCTACACGGGCCTCATTCCCGCCCAGACCACGGGCACCATGATCGCCTTCCACCTCACCGCGATTGATTCCGCCACTCCCGGCCTGATCTCCCTCTTCCCTTCCGACGCGCCGGTGCGCGAATGCCATGTCAGGGTGGGGGAAGTCACTCCCGCCGGGGTCTTCAGCACCACCCGCCTCTGGCTCACCAAAGCCAACCATGACATCTGGCGCGACCGGGTGCGTTCCAGCAATCTGGATATCGATGCCACCTTCGTCAGTGATGGCCGTGTCATCTACAATGCCGGGGTTTCCTATGCCGGGAGCCAGAATGGCGTCACCATTTATAATTCTCCCACTGGGGATCCCTGCGGTTATAACATCAACCTGCCCGCCGATGAGGTCTTCCTCAATGTGCAGAAGATGACCCTCGACCGGGAGACCACCCGCGACGCCACCCGCCAGCGGGAACGGCTCATGTTCTGGTTCCTTGAAAAGCTGGGCCTGCCCAACCTCCACCGCCGCTACGTCCACGTCTATCTGAATGGCTCCAAGCGCGACCAGCTCATCATGGAGGACGTGCAGAAACCCAACCAGGATGTCATGGACGAATGGTTTGCCGATCCCGGCCGCCTCACCAAAATGAACCCGTGGTTTGAATTCACCGCCGCAGGCGCCGTGCAAATCAACAGTAGCGTGGCCAACCGCCTCCAGCACTTCCGCACCACTGGCAATGCGTTGAAGCTGCCGCGCTACCGCTGGACCTGGTCCCACGCCGCGGGGCACGATTCCGGCCATGACTTCTCCGGCATCAGTGCGCTGATCGATGCCAGCCAGGCTCCGGATTCCCAACTCGCCGCCACCCTCAACACCCGCGCCGATCTCCGCCAGTGGATGCGCACTTTCGCCATGAATGACCTCGCGTCCTTCTGGGACACCTTCGGCAATCCCGGCTCGAAGAACGCCTATCTCTTCGAATCCCTCGCCACCGGCCGCTGGAGTGTCGTCACCTGGGACATGGATGTCGGCCTCGGAGTGTTCAACGACCCGGTGGATTACCCCCTGTTCGCCGGCGGGGTGGACCCTGCCATCGCCCGGATGTATGCCCGGCCTGAAATTGTGAGGGACTATTGGCAGGCTCTGGATGAATCCCTCGCCAGCTTCTTCACGGCCGGCACCGGCACCGCCATCAATACCATCCTCCAGGAAACCCACACCGCCCTCACCTCCAATGGCGCGGCGGTCACTTCGCCCTTCAGCCCCAGCGGGCCCTACAACCTGTCGGTCCCCGAATGGATCACCCAGCGCCGGGCCTTTCTCCAGACCCAGCTGGCCGGGAAAAATGTGGCCTTCTCGGCTGCGGGTCCCGCCACCAGTGCGCTTGTCCTGACCACTCTCAATGGGACCGGACCGCTGGCCACGGACACCATCACGGTCAATGGCACCCCGTTGGCCCTGACATGGTCGGGCATCAATCAGTGGACCGCCAAAACCGCCCTCCTGCCGGGGGCCAACACCCTGCTGGTGGAAGCCCGGAACCGCAGCGGCACCCTGCTCGGCTCCACCACCCTCACCATTCAATACACCGGCCTGCCCCAGTGGCCCGCCCTGCGGCTCAATGAAATCATGGCCGGCAATCCGGCCAGCTCCGGCTTCACCGATCCCGCCGATGGCAAATCGGATGACTGGATGGAACTTTATAATCCTACCGCCGCCAACGTCGCCCTCGAAGGCTGGTATCTCAGCGACCAACCGGACGATCCCCGGCTCTTCCGCATACCCGCCGGATTCACCGTGCCCGCCCAAGGCTTCCGTCTGGTCTGGGCCGATGGGGAATCCTTCCAGAACGCTCCCTTGGTCCGGCCGGATCTCCACGTGGACTTCCGCCTCGGCGCAGGCGGGGAAACCCTCATCCTCTCCGCCCCGGACGGCACCGAAATCGACCGCGTGGTCTTCGGCCCGCAAACCTCAGGGGTCGCCCTCCGGCGCACGCCGGACGGCAGCGGCACCTCTGGTTATGGCCTCACGGCCAGCCCCGGCACCACCAACCCTGCCTCCCTCCCCCCGGCCCTGCCGTCCATCCTCTCCGCGACGTGGTCAGAGATGAGTTTCAACTTGCAATTCACCACCATTCCGGGTGGGCTCTACCAGGTCGAGACGTCCCCTGATCTGGGCACCTGGGCGCCGTCGGGTCCGCCCCTCCCAGGCACCGGCAGCCCGCTCGAAGTGTCCGTGCCCCCCAGCCCCTCCCTCCGCCAGTTTATCCGGCTTCATTCCTACTAACCGCCCTCCCGCCGCCCTTTTTTCCACCGCCCACCTTTCCTTATGAAACGAAACCCATCCCTCGCGGCCGGTACCGCCCTGGCCGTTGGCTGGCTGCTGGCCGGCGCCACCTCCACCCTTGCCCAGAGCACCTACACCCTCGATCCCGTCGATGCCCTGACCGATACCATCAGCCTCGGCGAATGGAATACTCCCGATGACACCGAGGGCTGGCTGCCCGGCCAACTCGACCTGCCCGTGGTCGCCGCCGGCAACCTATCAGGCACCACCACCGGGGGCGACACCACCCTGGCGCTCAATCCCTTCCCCACGCCCTACCCGGCCGTCCTGTTGTCGGTGGTCACCCTGGAAGTCCGTCTCCGCCGCGCCGCCACCGACACCACCCCCTTTCAGATTTACTGGTCGGACAATGCCGGCGGCTTCGCGGAATCCCGCAGTGCCGTGGCCACCGGCGTAAACGCAATCCCCGCCGATGGCAATTTCCACACCCTGCGCCTCACCATCCGCTCCACCAATAACGCTCCCCTCAACGGCGCGCTCAAAGGCCTGCGGATCGACGCCAGCCAGGCCACCGGCTCGCCCCTCGATTTCGACTACGTCCGTCTGAAAATCACCTCCGGGGGCATGGTGATGGACCCGGAGAAGCCGCTGAATCTCTACACTTCACTGGGCGAATGGAATACCGCAGGCGATCTGGAAAACTGGGCCGGCAGCGCGCACGTCACCGGGCTCACCGCCGCCTCCGGATTCCTCTCCGGGAACTCCGTCGGCGTGGACCCTACCCTGACCCGGGGCAATCTCGCCGCCCTCGCCCTCAACACGGCCAACACTCCCATGGTCGAGATCCGCATGAGGAAGGCCCTTGATGAAACCAGCCGCATCGACCTGTTCTGGGCCGATACCGCCGGAGGTTTTGCCGGCACCCGCCGCACCAGCAACTTGACCAGCCCGGGCGATGGGCAATTCCACGTCTATCAGGCCCGCCTCGGGGATTTCCTGAATGGGAATATCACCAGCCTCCGCCTTGACCCCGTAGCCGATCTCGCCGCCACCAAAACCTTTGATATTGATTACGTCCGCCTGGGCATGGTCGCCCCGGATACCGATGGCGACGGCCTCGCCGACCTCGTGGAAACCAACACCGGCATTTTTGTCAGTTCCACCGACACCGGCAGTAAGCCCAACGTGGCCGACTCCGATGGCGATACCTTCTCCGATGGCATCGAAGTCGCCTTCGGCAGCGATCCCAACGGGGCGGGCAGTTTCCCCAATCCTCAGATCACCAGCTATCAGGTCTTCCCTGCCACCTACATCCGGAATCAGCCGATCGAGCCCAATACCCCCTCCGTGGTCAACGGCACTGCCAGCAGTTTCAGCATCCTGCCCGCCCTGCCGGCGGGGCTGGTGCTGAACCCTGCCACCGGCGTCATCAGCGGCACCCCCACCGTTCTCAGCCCCGCCACCGCATATGACATCACCGCCACCTTCTCCGGAGGCGTCACCAACACCTATGCCCTGACTCTCGAAGTGCGCGACCCCGGCATTTTGAGTTATGGCATTTCCCCTGCCATCTACAATATCGGCGCCGCCATCACCGACAACACCCCGGTTCTCGCCGGGCCTGCTCCCGACGTCTTCACCATCACCCCCGGGCTCCCGGAAGGCCTGTTTCTCGATCCATTCAGCGGCACCATCAGCGGCACTCCCAACGTCCTGACTCCGACCACCCTCTACACCATCACTGCGGACTACACCGGCTATCCGGACTCCACCACCACCCTCTCCCTGCGGGTGAAATCGGTGCCCGCCTTTATCGCCGCCGATGGCCCGGCCATCGGCAGTTTCACCAGTCTCGGTGAGTGGGAAACTGATGGCAACAACGACACCTGGACCTTCACCAATGCCACGGGAGCTGCTGCCGGCGGCCTGCTCACCGTCACCACCACGGTGGCCGATCCGCAAATGTTCCGCGGGGGACTGGCGGTGGATCCGGCTACCACCGGCACCCTCCTCGAAATCCGCCTCCGTCAGACCGACAGTGAACTTGTGGAAATCTTTTGGGGTGATGGCAGCGGCGGCATTGCTGCGGCCCGCCGCACGGAGATTCCCTCCAGCCAGATAATCGGTGATGGTCAGTTCCACACCTATCAGGTCAGCTTTGCGGGCGTTTTCGAAGGGAACCTGACCCAACTGCGGATCGACCCCGGCGTTGTCAGCGGCCGTACCGTGGAGATCGACTACATCCGCATCGGCAGTGCCTCTCCGGCGGCCCCTATCGCCATCACCGCCTTCAGTTATGATGCCCTTTTCCGCGAGGCCACCATCACTTGGACTTCCACCGCCGGCCGGCTCTACACCCTCCAAGCCTCCTCCACCATGGACACCCCGGCCTCGTGGGTCAACGTCGCCACCTCCATCAACGGAGATGCAGGCACCACCAGCTTCCTGGACAACACCATCCCCGCCAACACCACCCGCCGCTTCTACCGCGTCTTCCCGCAGTAAAGGACTTGCCCCCTCCGGGCCCCGTCCAGCCGTCAGGCAGGGGCTGGCCCGGGGTGAAATCCATTCCCCGGCCCTGGTTTCCCCCCGGCCTGGGGAATTCCATCTTGGAGTTCCCCATCCCCTGACCTCCCGCCCCCTCATCGCGGCAGGTCCCGCAGCGGCAATTTGCCACCCTGCGGATAACGCCGTGCCGCACTTTGCAGGCCGCACTGCCGGGCCGCCGGCCCTGCTCTTCCACCCGCCAGGCCCATAGCCCCCGGTGACACTGGGATAGGGTGCTTTGGTCCCGGTATTTCCCCGGAATCGGCCGCCTGGCATTTTCCCTGCAAAAGAGAGGAGTCAGGCTCCGCTTTTTTTATATCATGAACACCACCGAACACACCAACGGAATCCTTGATTCCCTCCTGCGCGGTGAACTCTCCGCCATCGAAACCTACGGCCACGCCATTCACAAGTTCACCGGGTCCCCCCTGCATTCCGTTCTGTGCGAGATCCGCCGGGAACACATAAGTAGTGCACAAATCCTCCGGGATCTCATCAAGCAGCACGGCGGAGAACCCTCCACTTCTTCCGGCTCGTGGGGCAGCCTCGCCGGCACGGTTGAAACCGTGGCTGCTTGGTTTGGCGAGGACTCCGCCATCGCCGCGCTGCTCCAAGGCGAAAAACATGGCGTCCGTGAATACCATGAAGCCCTGCTGGACCATAACGTTGACCATGTGGTCAAGGACGCCATCCGGGATGGACTCCTGCCGCCCCTGCATCGCCACGTGGAAGTCCTTGCCTACAACTAAGGCACAGGCCCGCTTAACGCGAATAATGGAGCAGATCCCAAGGTGGACGAGGGCCCGCTGGATCTCCAGATCCTTGGCCGAGAAGTTGCCCCCCAAGGGAATGTGAGCCGAGTGTTCCCACTCGGACCCCAGAGCCCTTTTCCCTGCCCCCGGCTTTGCACAGCGGGCAATCCCCCTGCCGCTTTCCGGCCGCAATTCTGCTGCTCGATCCGCTTAACGCAGGATGCCCTGCACTCGTAGCTTCCCGGCCATTCCCAGTCGCATAGCATTCAATCTTCTGTATCCCCGGCCGCCAGACGTCTTTCGCGGTCGGCCTCCTCATTCCCCGCTTCGACCAACCGCTCCGCCTCCAGCGTTCCGTCATCCCGGCCCTCCCGCGGGGTCCAGGTTCCCGACGTATCCGCTGGCTCGTCCCACTCCGTCAACTCCTCCGTTCCCCGCACGACTTCAGGCGGCACCTGGTCCGGGTGGCCCACCGCAGCGGCCCCAAGCACCGTTTCATCGAGGTTATCGGTTTCGATGATCGGTACCCCGCCCAGGGAGTCAGTATCCTTCTCCGTGTTGACGGGAGTATCCATTGGCGCAGGCGATGTCTTATCCGGGGAGCGATTCGTTCTCATAGAGTTAGGTTTTTGGGTAATATGGAGTTCAGGCGTGCTGCCGGGCCTTCAGGAAATGATCGGCAATCTCCGTGGCGGGAATTTTCACCAGATCCTTGGGCAGACTCAGTTTGTGGCGGCTGGTGAGTTCCACCGGCAAATGTTCCAGGATGGGCTGAAGGATTTCACCCGGCGCGGCCAGCGCCCAGCCTCCGGAGTGGGTGCTCAGCAGTTCCGTAATGCGTTCCGCGATGTGGCGCACGCAGCGCATCTGCAGTTCCAGTTCCAGCCGGGGGCGTTCTATCGCCGACTGCCGGTGGCCATCAGTTCCGCCTGAGGGGAACCGGCCCGCCTGATCCGTCACCAGCTCGCTGATTTTCTCTGTGCCTTCGCTGAAGACGGCCCGGTCAATGACCTCGGGCACGCTGGCGGAGGTCACATGGTAGGCGACGAAGTGGCCGCGGTCGGTGACGATGAGGATGGGAGGGAGGGTGGTCATGGGAAAATCTGGGGGATGAAAATTAATATCATTTTTGACTGGAGCGCAGCCAGGTCAGGCGGCGCCCCGGGGGGCAGCTCACATTTTGTCCTTGGCATGGTCCATGGATTTCATGTCGCTGGTGGAAACAGGATCAGGTTTGCCTTGGTTGGTGGGGGGAGCGGTCTCCGGTTTGCGAGTCTGGCAGGACATGATGCCCATCAGGCAAAAAAGCTGAACCAGGATCCGGATGTAGCGTGGAGGGAGTTTCATGATGGCAGGCGGGTTCGGGTATGAATAAGGGATTAATCATCTCTTCTGCCGGAATCGGGCCAAAGCACCTCCACGGGGAAACACGGGGCAAGTGGTGCCCCTAACCGCGCATCCTGTCCACTCCCGCCGCCGCCTCCCGTGCATTCTGCGGCACGGGCGGTTCCCGGGTGTAGAATCTTCGCGGTTTCCCAAAGCCCCCACCGACGCGTGACGGGTGTCCCCACTCGTCCCTTGGAACCCAGGCCAAAGATCCGGCTCCAAAAACGGGAGCCCCCTCGTCCGCCTCCAGTCAGCCGCCCCCGATGCCCCTTTTGCCGGAAACATCACCTTTTTCACCCCTCACCAAGATCTTCTTTAGCCCGGTCAGAACCGATAATTCACCCGGTCCTTTTCTTCCAGGATGAGGTGTCCGCCCTTCTCCAGTTCTGTCACCACATCCAGCGCCTCAGTTTCGGTGGCACTTTTGCCGAGCAGGCTTCGCACATGACTGACCAGAGTTTCCCTGCGTTTCGGTCGGTTGTCAGGGTGTCTCCTGAGATGTTCCAAGGCCCGCTCCAGGGGCGCTTCCGGCAGCGTGGAGGGCGTTTTCCCGGGAGCAGAAAAAGTCAGGGTAGCGAAAACATCGTGGCGCCGGGCCCGGATGTGCTGACTCCGCAGATGTTCGATCAGCGGATCAAATCCCTTATCTTTGGAGACAATGTGGAAGTAGCCCGTGGGATCTCCCGCCGCGGCCCGCCCCACATAATAAGCGAGGGCGAAATCGAGGGCTTTCTGACCGGGTGAAGTCAGGCGCACCAGTTCCACCGAGTCCGCATGCTTCAACAACTGCTGCACCAAAACAACGTCCATCCGGGACTGCTGGGCCCCCACCAATAGCGTGAAGTGGGCCGGCTTGGACCCCATCACCGAAAAGTCGATCTGACGGACATTCTCAAAGTCCACAAAAACATGGTTGAGGGGAAGAGGGATTTCGCTGGGCGGTCCGGACATGGCAGGAATAACAAAGTAGGCGTTGACGGTCAGGAAAGATGGTCTATAATTACCAGAATTACCATGGCTAAATTCCTCAACACCAGCACCACCAATTACTTGCTGGAGGAAATCATCAAAACGGCCAAGGACCGGCTCAACGCCACCACCTCTCTGCGCCTCTCCCCTGCCCCGGTGCATTCCTGACTTGGATCATATCCCAGGACTTTCCGCCACATCGTCGCAGCCCCGGATAGTTAGCATTCACAATAATCTGATGAATTTGATCGCCCCCGAACCCGGAACCCGGCTTGCTGCGCTGAAACACGATTACGCGGCCAAACCACTGTTGACCGAGGTCGAAGCCAAGTTTTTCGAGATACTTGCCCAGATCTCAGGCGACCGGGTGCACATTGTCTGCAAGCCCCGCCTGGCCGACCTGATCGATCATGCCAAAGAACAAGGAGCCTTTCAGGCCATCAGCCAAAAGCATGTCGATTTTCTCGTGTGCCGACCCGGCGACTGGATGCCCATGCTGGCCATCGAGGTGGACGACGCCTCGCACAATCGTGCCGAACGACGGAAACGCGATTGGTTCGTCAGTAACCTCTTCGCCCACATCGGCGTTCCTCTGCTACGCATCCCGGTGCGGGAAGTGGAAAACCTGGAATTGCTCGTCAAACGCCTGTCGGATGGCTGGTATAACCGTTGCCGCCATTTAGCAGCGGCGGAGATTTCACTTACTTGACGGAACAAAGCCACTGCTACCCACCCGGCATGGCAAAAGCGGCTTGCATGGCAGGGCCGCCCAACTGAACACGGTTCCGGGAAAACAAAGGCTCTTCCCCGGGAAAATTCCTGGTGTTATTTTTCAACGATAACGCAGCGGTTCCAGGCGTCGTGCATTTCCTGGAGGGAGGGCACTTTGAGGGGACGGACCACTCTGAATCCCAGCCATTGGGCGCTGGTGTGGAACCAGCGGCTCTTCGGCAATTGGGGATCCATCACTTTCCAGACGTCCTTGGATCCCCGGCGGCAGGCACTGCGCAGCCGGTCAGCATCGTCATCCCACGTTCCGCCCCGCACCACCCGGGGATAGGGTGTCACCGGCTGGTTGAAGGGATTGGCCACTGTCCCCCCCTGGGACTGGGCGGTGAGGGCCGCGTAGAAGTCAGGGCGGTATTGGTCCAGCACCCACTCGACCACGTTGCCGTGCGTGTCGTAAAGCCCCCAGGGATTGGGCAGCTTTTTCCCGACCGGATGAGTGGTCGCGTCGCTGTTCTCCCAATACCAGGCATATTCCCCCAGCTTCGAAACGTCATCGCCGAACGAGTAGGCGGTGGTGGTCCCGGCCCGGGCGGCATATTCCCACTCCGCCTCCGTGGGCAGCCGGTAAAATTGTCCGGTCTGCGCACTGAGCCACTGACAGAATTTATTGGCGGCGTGCTCCGTCATGCAGATCGCGGGATAACCGGACTCCCCCATCCCAAAGGTCATGTCCGAGTAGGGCGCGGTGGGACGGCTGATCGCATCCACCGGCTTCTCATCTGGCACCGGCTCCTTCTTGCTGCCATCCTTCCAACGCATCACGGCCGTGTCCATGAAGGGCTTGTAGAGGTCCCACGTCACCTCCGTGGCCCCCATCCAAAAGGCATCCAGCTTCACTTTCACCTGCGGCCCTTCGTCCGGATGGCGTTTCGCTTCCGTGGCCGGACTCCCCATCAAAAACTCCCCCGCCGGGATCGGCACCATCGGAAACCTCCGGGGAACCGCCATCTTCGTCATCCAGCCCTCATAGGCCTTGAGATCCGCTTCCGTGCCCCCCCCGCTGGTCTCCACAATATGATCCCGGATCTTCCGCGTCAGTTCGATGGTGTCCGGCGAGTTAGGATTGACGCCTTTGGGCCGCCCGGCCGCTGCGGCCTGGTTTGGGGAGGTCACGAAACCAGTCCCAACGCAGGCAGAAATCAAAACCATGGAGCAGCGGAGGAATGTCATGAAGCCCAAACGGCCCGGGAATCCCCTCTCTTCCACATGCGAATGATACCTTGCCGCACGCTAAAGCCGACAGGGTGTCGATACTCCCACGAGCCAGTTTTAGTGGCAATGCTGCGTGACTATCGTCCATAGTCCGCTGAAAAGCCTGCGATCAAAAAAATCATTGGTTATTTTCCCATTCCGTCCGAAATACGCGGCCAGCTTCAACGAGGCAACTTCGATCATCTGAATTTATGAGTTTTCTAAACGCCGTCTTTGGTATTGCCTCGCAGATTGACACCAGAGAACTCCAGGCAGAGTTCTCCCCTATCCTGATCCAGGGTGAGGAAATCACCGGAGCTTTCAAAATCATCCGTGATCTCATTGTTTTCACCCAATGCAGGCTCATTCTGGCTGACAAGCAGGGGGTGACCGGAAAGAAGGTCGAATATCACTCTATACCCTACAAATCGATCAGCCAATTCTCAGTGGAGACGGCTGGTCGATTTGACATGGATGCCGAACTCAAAATCTACATCTCGAGCAACCCTGTGCCCATCAAAAAGGAAATTAAGAAGGGCACGGATATCATCGCCATCCAAAAACTGCTGGCGACCTATTTGCTGACGTGACATTACCCGCCAACCATGAAAACCACTTCAAGGATTTCCATCTCCCCCCGGAAAATAAGTCCGGAGGGAAAGACATCAGAATCGCTTCTTTCGCTCATGCCAGTAGCCGATCCATTCGCCACTGCAAAGATTCCCGGGAAGGGGCAAAGGCGCGTTCGTGGGGAGGGAGGACGCGTTGGCCTTGGAGGGCGAGAAGGGATTTTTCACCATCGGACCGGTGGGCCAGGCGGTGGGGGGAGACGATCCACGCGAGATCAGGGGTGGGGGCGATGAGGAAGCGGTCCATGGCCCAGTGGTGGTTCTTACAGAGGGCGATGCCGTTGGTCGGGTGGTCGTTTTGGTTTTGCTCGAAGGGGATGAGGTGGGCGGCATCCACGAAAGTGAGACCATCCACTTCCGGCAAGCGGATGCGCAGGCCGCATGCGGCGCATTGGCAATCATAAATCTCCAGGATCTTGCGGCGGAACGCGGAGCTGCGTCCGGTGATGGACGGGGACGGATCTTCCTGGAAACGATTGGAGGTTTCTTCCGGAGGCAAGTTTCCGGCGCCTTCGGCAAACAAGGGCAGGAGCAAGCCGCGGGACCGGGGGAAATAACGGGTCACGAGGGCATGCCGCAGGTGGAACCGGTCCACTGCCGAGAGGACAAAACGCTCCATGCCTCCGAGAAGTGAGGCAAAGACAGTGCCGTCCTTGGCGTCGCCCACGGTGGGGGTGGCGACAAGGGGTTGCGGATTTGGCCCATTCCCTTGCCAAGGAATCCACCAGCCCTCGCTCTTTAAATGCAGGAAAGGCAGTTCCGGGGCCCGCTGATCCAGGGGAGTTCTCACCATTTCAAAGTAGAGGCCGAACCGGTCTCTCAGGATTGGACTCCACGGGATGCGGTCAGGCACCGCGCTCCCTCTGGCCAACAGATCCAATACCGCCAGCAGCAGGCACGCTTTGTGAGGTCGCTCGTGACGGTCGCTCCCCTGTCCCACCACGCTCACGTTTAAATTATAAAGGGCCTCAACCGCATCGTCGAGAGTGGCAATCAGGGGGTGGGGTGGCATCATGGAAACCCTGCAGGAGATTGGCCGCCAAGGCAAGAGGCTGGTTAGTTTGGTCGGGCGGCACCGTGGTTAATGAGGTGATGGAGAATAGAAGGTGAGACCCACGCAACACGCCCCGGCGTGATGCCACAGCAACTTTGAAGTAGGTTTCTTCTTAACCCTCCAAATCAAGCTGCTTTTTCTTCAGTCGTTCGGCGGTCTCCTCCCCCAACTGCCTGCCCCAGGCTCTCGCGGCATCGGCTGCTTCAGCGACGATAATAATTTGTTTTTCGGAAAATCGCCTACCGAGTGGTGATTCAAAAAACACAGCCAATTGCTGCAGATCATCAATGCTAAAATGGCTGGCAATTTTCTCCCCCATGATTTGCTGAAGCTTGGCGATGTTCTCCTTCTTGGAGAAGGCCGCATCGAACGCCTGAAGCAGTTCCTTATCCTCCCCCTCCTTCATTGCGGTTTGGAATTTCAGGATATTCTGCATTTCCTCGTGGATTTGCTGCAATTGCCCCGTCGCTTCCAATATCCTTGAAGCGGCCGTGATCGCCTCGGCTGAGGGGGTAGTTTTGCTTTCCTTGACTGCCGCCTTTTCCGTAGCTTGAGCATAGGATGGACCTGTGAACACAGCCCCGAAGCTGAGGGCGGTGATAGCAAACCAAGCAGAAGTGATTTTGATCATGCTCCATTTATACCAGGCTTGGTCTCCGGCGCTAGACAAATCCCCCTCCCACCGGCCCCGCAAATCGCGGTTTCCGCCCGCGCTTCCTTGTCCCTTTTTGGGCCGCGCATGACTTCTTTTCCCCTGCCCTCCGGCTATCCCCGCATCAAGCTGGTGCATAGTTTCCATGAACTGGTGACGACCCCGTTTGAAGACGGTGTGAATGCGCTGTGCTGGGCGCGCACCCTGCCGGGGGATTTCAGTGAGGTGGTGGCCCAACTGGGCGTGAGCGGAGGGATCACGACGCTGGATGAGGAGCGGCTGGAGGGGCTGACCCTGAGCGCGGCGGGGCGGGAGGCGGTCGCGATGCTGCTGGAGGACCAGCGGCTGCTGCGGGAGCACGGGCTATCCCCGATCCTCGACTGCATCCAGAATTACCCCCGGGAGGAGGAGCCGGGGGCGGTGCGCACGGATGTTTATTCCTTCCACGCGGACAGTGCGACGGAGGAGGCGGATACTTGGCTCTGCACCTACCATGGGCCCTCCAGCGAGGGCCTGCGCAATGAGGAGGCGCAACGGTGGGTGGACGTGCCGGAAACCCGGGCGGAACTCCTGAAGGAATATGGCGGGGAGGATGACGATGACTTCCTGGAATACCTGAACGAGAATTGCTATGACCTGCACTACGCCCCGGCCGGACAGGCGCAGCCGTTTTCCTTTGGCCATGGCAACCTGTGGCGCATCGCGGTGGACTACCCCGGCTGTCCCGTCCCGCCCTGCATCCACCGGGCGCCGGAAACCCTGCCCGGCGAGCCGCCGCGCCTGCTGCTGATCAGCTGAAACCACGGGGAAGGAACGACAACAGGAGCGCCGCGGTGCCCGCCGCAGGCCAAGGGCGCGGCAGGGTCCCCGGCGTTCTCCCTGATAGCAAGGTTCAGCCGGGCCGGAGCCGCATCAACTCCCGGCCCTCACGACTATCGAGGTGTTGGATGATCTTGCGCTGGATGCGGCGGCGGGCGGTGCGGAGGGTTTTCCAGAGACCGGGGGCGAAGCGTGGGTTGAACCCGTGGTCCGCCAGCCAGACGGACAGGATGGCGAGGTCGTTTTCATCGCCCAGCCATTCGGCCAGTTCATCCATTGGAGGATGGGCGGGGATCACCCCGGCTGGCAGGAATCCGACGGCCCCGAGCCAGGCCTTGACGGCCTTGCGGGCCTCGTGGAAATCGGTCTCCACCCCGTGGTCCAGCCGGGCACAGCGCTGGCGGACCCGCCGGTGCAGCCTGGCAAGGCCTTTCCGGAGCCGTTCCGGGAGTTCGTCCGCGGAGACATCCTGCAGGGCCTGCTGGGCGGTGCCGACGCGGTCGGCACACCAGGCGATGGTCTCCGGCGGGGGACGGCGGGCGGCGGAGTGGGTCTGCTGCTCCAGCCGGGCCGCCACGGCGGCGGCCAGTGGGATCTCTCCGTGCCATTCCAGCTTGTTCCAGGTATGCCAGCGGGTCACGGCGTCCCGCGGCCCGGAGAGCAGACGCCCCACCGCCTGGATTTCCCGGGCGGCTGATTTTTCGAGGCAGAACAGGGCAAATCCACCGCGCACGGATTTGCCGAGCTTGCGGATGGCATGGACCTCATCTTCAATCCGGCCCTGATGATCCCGCAGTCCGTGCAGCAGGTGGCGGAGGGTATCACACCCGCCAGAGGTCTGCTCCCTGGCGAAGGAAGCGACGGAATCGGGGAATGCCTTCATTTGGCAAACCCATACCACGGATCCGGCGCCGTGTCAGCGGAGATGAAGGGGCGGGCGGCCCGGCCCGGGGAGGGTGCCTGCGGCCTGGAAAGAACCTGGATTCCCCCCCGGAGGCGACGGGGACACCACGGGGGAAGGAGTGATACAGCGGGGTGCCTGAAAGCGTATGGGCTGGGGGCTGGGCATGGTGGATGCCCGGCGACTATCGAAAGGATGCCCTCACAGCACATTTCCCAGACCCCGGCGGCATGGAAACCGGCGGCGGGCCGGGCCGTGTCCGGACTGCTGGGGCTGTGCTGCAGCGCCACCCTGCTGCCCGCCGCCGCCGCCACTTTTCCGCCGGAGCAGCTTGAATTTTTCGAAACAAAAATCCGGCCGGTGTTGGCCACGCAGTGTTATGACTGTCATTCCGCCCAGGCCAAAAAACTCAAGGCCGGCTTGAGGCTGGACAGCCTGGAAGGAATCCTCAAAGGGGGCGGGAGCGGGCCCGCCATGGTGGTAGGCGATCCCACCGGGAGCCTGCTCTATCAGGCCATGAAATACCATGATCCTGACACCGCGATGCCTCCCCGGGCGAAGCTGGAGGAGGGGATCATCGCCAACTTTGAACAATGGGTGACAATGGGGGCGCCCTGGCCCGCGGAGCCGGCAGCCATGGCCATGGAGGAGGTGGCGTGGAACTGGGAGGAGCTGCGGCAAAACCACTGGGCTTTCCAGCCGATGGCGCGGCCCGTGCCGTCATCGGTCAGGAATAGCGGCTGGCCCCGCGGTCCGGTGGATGCGTTCATCCTCGCGGGTCTGGAAGCGGCGGGAATTCCGCCCGCCCCGGAGGCGGACCGCCTGACCCTGATCCGCCGCGCCAGCTTCGATCTGACCGGACTCCCGCCGACGGTGGAGGAGACGGAGGCTTTTGTGAACGACCCGCAGCCTGACGCTTTTGCGCGGGTGGTGGACCGCTTGCTGGCGTCGCCCCACTATGGGGAACGCTGGGGCCGGCATTGGCTGGACGTGGCCCGCTACAGCGATGGCCTGGGTGGATTTCTGGATGGTCAGGGCAAACGCGCCGAGGCGTGGCGGTACCGCGACTGGGTGGTGGAGGCGCTGAACCGCGACCTGCCCTTCGATCAATTTGTGAAGCACCAGCTGGCCGGTGATCTGATGCCGGAAGGCAATGTGACGGCGACGGGATTCCTGGCGCTCGGGCCGAGTTATATTTCCGATGGCAATACCGACGAGGGCAAGGCTGTGGCGCAGGCGGAGACGCTGGATGACCGGGTGGACACCGTGACCCGCGGGCTGCTGGGCCTGACGGTTTCCTGCGCCCGTTGTCATGACCACAAATTCGATCCCATCCCGACGCAGGATTATTATTCGATCGCCGGGGTATTCCAAAACACGCGGAACGACGACCGGAGCGCGCCGGGGACGCCCCAGACGGTGATTGATAATTATGAGCGGAGCCAGGCGGCGATCCATGAAGGTGAAAAGCAGCTCAACGCGCTCAAGGAAGCCGCCAAACAGGCCAAGGCGGAAGCGGGAGACACAGAAAAGGAGGCGGTCGCGGCCAAGGAAAAAGAACTCACCGCCCTGCGGACGGCAGCCGCACCGCCCTATCCGGTCGTGCATGCCGTGGCGGACTCCGGGAATGAGGACATGAAGATCGCACTGCGGGGCAATCTGCTGAAGCCGGGTGAAAATGCCCCGCGCCGGTTCCTGCGCATTGTGGCCGGAGCCTCGCCGCGTCTCTTCACCCGCGGCAGCGGACGGCTCGAACTAGCCGAAACCATCGTCGATCCGGAAAATCCCCTTACCGCCCGGGTCATGGTGAACCGGGTGTGGAGGCACCATTTTGGGCGGGCGCTGGTGCGGACCCCTGACAACTTCGGGGCGGTGGGCGAAAAACCCACCCAGCCGGAATTGCTGGACTGGCTGGCGCGCCATTTCATCGATTCCGGCTGGTCGCTGAAAAAGCTGCACCGCACCATCCTGCTGTCAGCCGCCTGGCAGATGAGCACGCGGACCGATCCCCGGGCCATGGAGCGGGATGCCGACAACCGGCTGATCTGGCGGATGGAACCCCGGCGGCTGGATGCGGAAGCCTGGCGCGACGCCCTGCTGGCGGTGACCGGGGGGCTGGATCCCACCACGGGCGGGCCGTCCACGGAAACCATCCTGCAGAGCCCGCGCCGGACCCTCTACAGCATCATCAGCCGCAACGGCGACCGCTTCGAATCCGACGATTTCCTGCGCCTCTTCGACCTCCCCAGTGCCCGGGCCACCAGTGCCGGACGCACCACCAGCATCGTGCCCCAACAGTTTTTGTTCATGTTGAACAACCCCTTCATGACGGCCCGCGCCCAGGCCCTCGTGGCCCGCCTGACCGGTGACACGCCCGGAGCCCGCATCGCGGCGGCCTACCGCCTGATCCACGGCCGCCCGCCGACCGGACCGGAGACGGAGGCCGGCCTGGCGTTCCTGACAAGGGAGACGCCCGGCGGCCCTCCCCCGCCGGCCGCATGGGAAAGCTATGCCCAGGTGCTGCTGAGCAGCAATGAATTCCTCTTTGTCAGGTAACCCTGTCCGCTTATGCAATACCTTCCCTTCCATCAAAACTCCGGCCTGTCGCGGCGGGCCATGCTGCGCCGGCTCGGAGCGGGCCTGGGCTCGGTCGGGCTCGCCGGGGTCATGGGACAAGCCGGGGCCTTCGCCGGTCCGGCCAGCGGTCCGGCCTCGCCCCCGCTGGTGCCGCCTTTCCCCGGCAAGGCCAAGCGGATCATCCAGCTCTTCATGCCGGGCGGCCCCTCCCATGTCGATACCTTCGACTACAAGCCTGACATTGCCAAATTTGAAGGACAGCGCCCCAGCGAAGTGGATTTCAAGTCACTGCGGAACACCAAAGGCGGCCTGCTGAAATCGCCCTTCGGCTTCAAACCCTACGGCCAGTGCGGCAAGTGGGTCAGCGACATCTTTCCTCACGTGGGCAGCTGCGTGGACGATATCTGCTTCATCCACTCGATGCACACCGACATCCCGGAACATGCCAGCGGCATCATGATGATGAATCTCGGGGCCCTGCAGCCGACCCGTCCCAGCATGGGCTCATGGCTGGTCTACGGTCTGGGATCGGAAAGCCAGGATCTGCCAGGATTTGTGTCCATGTGCCCCCGGGCCGAGCCCCGCGGCGGCCGCGCCAACTGGGGGAATTCGTTTCTGCCTGGCGAATATGGCGGCTGCCATGTCAATCTGGGGAAGATGACGCCGGAGTCGATCCTGCGCGATCTCAATCCCCGCGCCCCCCGGACGGTGCAGCGGCAGCAGGCCGACCTGCTAGCCCGACTCAACCAGATGGACCTCCAACGGCAGGAAGGCGACGCCGGTCTCGAGGCCAGCATCCGGGCCATGGAAATGGCCTTCCGCATGCAATTCGCAGTGCCCGATGCCTTCGACACTACCAGGGAAAGCGCGGAAACCCTGGCGCTGTATGGACCCGGCGATTTTGCCAAGGGCTGTCTGATCGCCCGGAGGCTTTCCGAACGCGGGGTCCGGGTGGTGCAGCTCTCGATTTCCATCGATGACTACGACATTCCCTGGGACACCGGCCACGAGGACATTGCCGGCGGACACCAGCGGCTGGCCGACTCCTGCGACCGGGGCATTGCCGCCCTGCTGCGCGATCTGAAGGGCCGCGGGCTGCTGGATGAAACCCTGGTGCTGTGGGGCGGCGAATTCGGCCGTGCCCCGACCTCGGAAGGGGTCAAAGGCCGGGATCACAATCATTACGGCTTCACCACCTGGATGGCCGGCGGCGGTGTGAAGGGCGGCCTGAGCTTCGGGGCCACCGACAACTTCGGGATGAGGGCGGTGGAAAACCGGGTCCATGTCCACGATCTCCATGCCACCGTGCTCCACCTGATGGGCCTCGATCACGAAAAACTCACCTACCGCTACAGCGGCCGGGATTATCGCCTGACGGATGTCTCGGGGCGGGTCATCCGCGATATCATGACCTGACAAGGCGGCCGGCATGCAGGGACCCAGCGTCCCCGGGGAAGGCCTCAGGGCCGTCAGACCCGCCTGCTGTGGAAGACGTGCACCATCACGGCAATGCCGAGGACCGGCGCCAGCAGATTGACCACGGGCACCAGGCCCAGGGCCGCGATGCAGACCCCGGTCAGGAAATAGGCGCCGCGATTTTGGCGGCGGGAGGCGTCCATTTCCTGACGGGACATGCGGCGCAGGGCAACAATTTCATAATACTCGCGGCCCGCCAGCATTCCGTTCACGGCCAGCATGAGGAGGGCGCCCGAACCTGCCAGCCACATCAAAGCGAGGTAAAACGGCAGGGCGACCAGATTCACCGTGATCATGAGCAGGAAAAAGCGCATCGCGGCGAACACACTGGCCTTCAGCCCCGCGCCATCGGCATTCCCCAGCGCGGGATAATGACGCGACTCCACGGCGTCGGCCACGGTCTCCTGGAAGAAGCTCGCCACGAGGACAAAGGTGGCCGGAAACAACAGTAGGGCCGTGAGGAAACCCAGGGTGCCCTGTCCCCATTTGAGCCAGCCGGCATACTTGGGCCAGTGGGCTGCGACCCAGGCCACACCTTCCCGCACGCCCCACCAGATCCCGGAAAAACAGAGCAGGGACACCACCGCCGACCCGGCGATGACGAGCCACAGCTTCGGGTCGGTCATGAACTGCGCTGCTGCCTTGAGAATTGCCTTCACCATGGCGCACCGTGGCACAGCCCCCTGATCCGTCCAGCGCGGCGGCAGGGCACCGCATTCATGCTCCCAGCCATTACGGACCCCATGCATGAATCATATTCATCGCTCCAATGATGCATATTCACCGCCAAAGGGGCCCGGTATTCCACCATGGCACCCACCATGGCACCTCCCCTGCTTGTTAAGCTGGCAGGTTCCCCCGCCATGATCCCGCTGCCTTCCATCCCCGCCTCCGCTCCCTTCTCCGCCGAACAGCGCCTCTGGTTGGACGGCTATTTCGCCGGGTTGTTCTCCCAGGCAGAGCAATCCTCCGCTGGAACCGCCCTGCCCGCGGCCGCCCCGTCAGTGCCCCTGACGATCCTCTACGGCACGCAGACCGGCTCCGCCGCCAGCCTCTCCAAAAAAATCGCCGCCGCCGCCAAAAAGCGCGCCATCGACGCGCGGGTCATCGATATGGCCAAACATGCCACGGTGGATCTCGCCCGGGAGCCCAATGTCCTGATCATCACCAGCACTTACGGGGATGGCGAGATGCCTGACAACGCCCAGACGTTCTGGGAGATCCTCGCCTCCGACGCCGCCCCGCCGCTCAAGGACACCCGCTTTTCGGTGCTGGCCCTCGGGGATTCCAACTACACCAAGTTCTGTCAGGCTGGCAAGGATTTCGATGCCCGCCTCGAAGCCCTTGGAGCGACCCGCCTGCACCCGCGCACCGACTGCGATGTGGACTACGACGAGCCGGCCGCCGCGTGGATGGAAGCGGTGCTCGCCACCCTGGCCGCCGCCCCGGCCGCCACTCCCTTCGATGAAATCGAAAAAGAACCCGCCGCGCCGCTCTGGTCGAAAAAGAAACCCTATCCGGCCAAACTCCTCACCAACCGCCTGCTGAACACCGAAGGCTCCGGCAAGGAGGTGCGGCATTTTGAAATCGATCTCGGCGACTCCGGCCTGACCTATGAAGCAGGCGATGCCCTCGGCATCATGCCCTCCAATTGCCCCGCCCTGGTGGAGGAATGCCTCGCCTTGCTCGGTGCCAGCGGCGAGGAACCCTGCGATGAGCTCACCCTGCACGCCGCCCTGCTCAGCCGGTATGATCTCCTCAAGCCTTCCCCGGAACTGCTGGCCCTCGCCGGTCTGCCGGACCGCGAAGGCGAAAACCTGACCTCCTGGCTGTACGGCCGCGACGTGGCCGACGTGATCCGCGAATGCCCCGCCCCGCCTTCCACTGCGGCGCTCCCCAAGCTGCTGCGCAAGCTGCAGCCCCGGTTGTATAGCATTTCCTCAAGCCCCAAGGCCCACGCCGGACAGGTCCACCTGACCGTGGGCGCGGTCCGTTATGACGCCCACGGCCGCAGCCGCAAGGGGGTCTGTTCCACCTTCCTCGCCGACCGCGCCCTCACGGCGGGAGTGCCAATTTATTTCCACAGCTCCCCGGGCTTCCGTCTCCCCGCCGACGGCAGCCGCCCGGTCATCATGGTCGGTCCGGGCACCGGCATCGCCCCCTTCCGCGCTTTCCTCTATGAACGCCAGGCGACCAAGGCCACCGGCGGCAACTGGCTCTTCTTTGGAGACCAGCACGCAGCCAGCGATTTCTACTACCGGGAGGAGCTGGAGGCCCTGCAACAGACCGCGTGCCTGACCCACCTTGACACCGCCTTTTCCCGCGACCAGGCCACCAAGATCTACGTGCAGAACCGGATGCTGGAACGCTCCGCCGAACTCCATGCCTGGCTGGAAAAAGGAGCCCACTTCTACGTCTGCGGGGATGCGTCCCGGATGGCCAAGGACGTGGACCGCGCCCTCCATCAAATCTACGAAACCGTCGGCCACCTCTCCCCCGAAGCCGCCGCCGCTGCCATCTCCCAACTCAAAGCCGAAGGCCGCTACCAACGCGATGTTTACTGAATCGTCCATCCCGGAGCCCTGCTGAAACCTGCCCACCGCCCCCATCCCCGCCATGTCCTCCCGCACCTTTCCTCTAACCCAAATCGCCGGCCAACCCGTCACTCCGGTGCAGCAGCAATACCTCGACGGTTTTTTCGCAGGCGTCGCGGCACGAGGGTTCCGCTTCGGTGACCTGGTGGCTGATCCCGTGCCCGCTGCCGATTCTACTGATGACGAGGACCTGACCATTGAGGAATCCATCAAGAAGGCACTGAACCCGCTCGATTTCTATCCGAACATTCTGCAATACGCCGCCACCAATACGCCGCCGGAGAAGGAGGATATTTTCCGTTATAAATGGAGCGGCCTTTTTTACCTGTCGCCCATCAAAGGCGCCTTCATGGCCCGCCTGCGCATCCCCGGAGGGATGCTGAAATCCTGGCAACTCCGCGAGATCGCCCACACCGCCAGGGATCTCACGACCGGTTATTGCCAGATCACCACCCGCTCAAACCTCCAGGTCCGCCTGATCGAGCCGAAAGACGCTCCGGAATTCCTCCGCCGCATCCAAAGCGTGGGCCTGCACACCAAAGGCTCGGGAGCCGACAACATCCGCAACCTGACGATCGGGCCGGCCGCCGGTTTTGATCCCCACGAATTGATCGATACCCTGCCGCTGATCCAACAGCTCGGCCACTACATCCTGAGCACTCCGGAATTCTACGACCTTCCGCGGAAGTTCAACATCGCCATCGACGGAGCGGGTGTAATCGGCTCGCTGGAAGACACCAACGACATCGGCCTGCGCGCAGTCAGGGTCGGGCCCAACCGCGAAGGGATTGCCCCCGGCATCTGGTTCCGCCTGGCCCTCGGCGGTGCCACCGGTTTGAAGTCCTTTGCCGAAGATTGTGGTGTGCTGATCGCTCCGGAGCAGGCCGTGGAGGTCTGCGCGGCTTTGGTGAGGATCTTCATCCAGCATGGCAACCGCAGCGATCGCAAACGCGCCCGGCTCAAGTATCTGCTCGAGAAGATGCCTCTGCCGGAATACCTCGCCGCCACCGAAAAGCTGCTCGGATGGACGCTGACCCGTGCCACTTCCGCGGTGGAATTACCTCACACCATCCCGGCCATGCCCCATGCGCACATCGGGGACTATCCGCAGAGCCAGCCCGGCCTGCGTTACCTCGGCGTCCATGTCCCGGTAGGTGAAATGTCCCCGGACCAAATGCTGGCGGTCGCCGGCCTCGCTGAAGAGTATGGGCAGGGCGAGATCCGCCTGACCGTCTGGGAAAATTTCCTGCTGCCCCACGTCCCGGAGGCCCGCATCCCGGCCCTCAAAGCGGCCATGGAAGCCCTCGGATTCCCCTGCCGCCAGTCCAACGTGCGCACCGGTTTCGTCGCCTGCACCGGCAATGCTTACTGCAAATTCGCCGCGGCCAACACCAAGGGGTCGGCGGTCGCCCTGATGGATTATCTTGACGCCACCGTGACCCTCCCGGAGCCGGTCAATGTCCACGTCACCGGCTGCCCGCATTCCTGCGCCCAGCACTACATCGGAGACATCGGCCTGCTTGGTGCCAAAAATGCCGCCGGAGCCGAGTCTTTCCACGTCTTCACCGGCGGCGGATTCGGCAAACAGAAAGCCCTCGGCCGGCAGATCTTCCAGGCCCTCACCCTGGAGGAACTCAAACCCGCCCTCGCCGGCCTGCTCAACGGCTGGACCAAAAACCGGCAGGACCACGAATCCTTCCAGACCTTCACCACCCGCCACACGCCGGAGGAACTCAAAGCCCTCGCGGCTTCGTAGCCTCAACTGACTGCCGACGACCGCCCACTGACAACTTCCCCACCCATGAGCATCGCCAGCCCCGCCCCGCTTCCTTCCGGCGATGCCCTCCGCACCCTGATCGACGAACTGATCGAAACCCAACAGACCCTGACGCCGGTCGAAGCCTTCGCCGCGTGGCATGATAAATCCCCGGCCCTGGCCCCGCACTACCGCCGCCTCATTCCCGCCGCCAAACCTGGAGCCGGCGAACAGTATGCCTTTGAGGTCGATGTCAGTGCCTGCACAGGCTGCAAGGCTTGTGTAAGTGCCTGCCACAGCCTCAATGGACTCGATGAAAATGAAACCTGGCGCGATGTCGGCCTGCTGCTCGGCGGCAACCGGAAGTCACCGGTCCAACAGGTGGTCACCACTGCCTGCCATCACTGTGCCGATCCCGCCTGCGCCAATGGCTGCCCGGTCCTCGCCTACGAAAAGGATGAAGAAACCGGCATCGTGCGCCACCTGGATGACCAGTGCATCGGCTGCCAATATTGCATCCTGAAATGCCCCTACGATGTGCCGAAATACAGCAAGGCGCGTGGGATTGTCAGGAAATGCGACATGTGCATCACCCGTCTCGCCGAAGGCGAGGCTCCCGCCTGCGTCCAGGCCTGCCCCAACGAGGCCATCCGGATCGTCACCGTGAGCCGGAGCAGCCTTTTCGACACCGCCGCCCGGGCGGAACGCCTCACGCCGGACAGCGCGGACTCCTCCTACACCCGCCCTTCCACGATCTTCACCGGGATCGATTCCACGAGGGAACTGCGCGCGGCGGATGCCGCCGCCGTCGAACCCCAGCACGCCCACTGGCCGCTGGTTGTCATGTTATTCCTCACTCAGACCGCCACCGGTCTCCTGCTCGCCGCGGCCCTGTTGCCGGACCATCCGCCAGCCCTGCGTCTGGCCGGCGCGATCACCCTGACTCTGGGCGTGATCGCCAGCACCACCCATCTGGGCCAGCCGCTCAAGGCCTGGCGCGCCTTCCTGGGCTGGCGGAAATCCTGGCTCAGCCGCGAAATCCTCGCCTTCGGTGCCGCCGCTCCAGCCGCCGGCCTGGCAGTGATCGCCCCGGGGCTGGCTGGTCTGCTGACGACTTACCTCCCCTCCCTGGCCAGCTCATTCCCGGATATCATCGCGTTCCTCGCTTCACCGGTTTTCGTCACGGCCACCTGCACCATCGCGGTCCTGACCGCTGCCATCAGTGTCTTTTGCTCGGTCATGGTTTACGCGGATACCCGGCGCGCGCTCTGGAAGTTCCCTATCACCACCTTCAGCATGGCCGGCTGCACCCTCACGGTGGCCGCCACCGCCGCAGCCTGGCTGACCGGTCACCCGCTGCTTTGCGGCGCCACCATGGGTTTGCTGATGGTCCGCACCCTCGCCGTGTCCCGCTTCACCCACCGCTGGCGGGAGGAAGAACCGCAGTCGCACCCCCACGCCAAATCCTCCCTCCTGATGTATGGCCGGCTCAGCCCGTGGTGGCACGGCCGGCTCTTCGCCGCCATGGCCGCCGCAGCCCTGATCTGGCACTTCCCCGCGATGGCCTTTGCCCTCGTGCTCCTCTCTGAATTCGCGGAACGCCTGCTCTTTTTCCAGGCGGTGGTGGCCCTGAAAATGCCCGGCATCCCCCGGGCGCGGCCTCGCCATTGACCGCCCCTCCCCCGCAAAACGGTTTTCCCTCCGCCCCAATCCAATCCGATGGCCCTGCCCCTGCTCCCTGCCCTGACCCTACGTGAGTGGACCGGTCCGCTGACGCGTGATCTGGTGCAGAAACCGGGTGAATTCGGTCTAGGCCTGGTGCCCGGCCACCAACGCCCCGATGCCGTGGTGAACTCCGTCTGCGGCTACTGTTCCACCGGCTGCAATCTCCGCATCCATCTGCGTGAAGGCCAGGCGGTCAACCTTTCCCCCAACGCGGACTATCCGGTCAATCTCGGCATGGCCTGCCCCAAAGGCTGGGAAGCCCTGACCCCGCTCCGGGCTCCCGACCGCGCCACCACGCCGCTGCGGCGCGATGCCTCCGGCACCCTCCAGCCGATCGACTGGACCACGGCCGCCACTCTGTTTGCGGAACGGCTGAAATCCATTCAGGCGACTCACGGCCCCGATAGCCTCGCATTCATCAGCACCGGTCAGATCCCCACCGAGGAGATGGCGTTTCTGGGAGCTCTTGCCAAATTCGGGATGGGCTTCCAACACGGCGATGGCAATACCCGCCAATGCATGGCCACCGCCGTGGTGGCCTACAAGGAGTCCTTCGGTTTCGATGCCCCGCCCTACACCTATCAGGATTTCGAGGAGAGCGATTGCCTCGTTTTCATCGGATCGAATCTCGCCATCGCCCACCCCATCCTGTGGCAGCGGGTGCTCCGGAACCGGCATCAGCCTGACATTATCGTGATCGACCCCCGCCGCACCGAGACGGCGATGGCGGCCACCCAGCATCTGGCCATTGCGCCGAAGAGCGACCTCGCCTTTCTCTATGGCACCGCGCAGGCCCTCATCGCGGCGGGAGCGGTGGACCCGGATTTCATCAGCCAGCACACCATCGGGTACGAGGCTTTCGCGGAATTCGTGGCCAGTTACACACCGGAGAAAACCTGTGAGGCGGCCGGCTTGGACCGTGCCGGATTCGACCATTTCATCACTTCCATCGTCAGGGGAAAACGCGTCTCCTTCTGGTGGACGATGGGCGTAAACCAAAGCCACGAAGCCGTCCGCACCGCCCAGGCCATCATCAATCTGGCCCTGATGACCGGCCATATCGGCCGCCCCGGCACCGGAGCCAACTCCATCACCGGCCAGTGCAACGCGATGGGTTCGCGACTCTTTTCGAACACCACCAACCTCCTCGGGGGCCACGATTTCACCAATCCGGAACACCGGCAAAAAATTGCCAGTGCCCTGGGCCTCGACGTGTCCCGGATCCCGGAGACCAACAGCCTCGCCTACGATCAAATCATCGATGGCATCGAGTCCGGCCGGATCAAAGGACTGTGGATCATTGCCACCAATACCGCTCATTCGTGGATCAACAGCGGCCGCTTCGCGAAGATCAGGGAGAAGCTGGAATTCCTCGTGGTGCAGGACATGTATCACAGCACGGAAACCGCCCAGATGGCCGATCTGGTGCTTCCGGCCGCCGGCTGGGGCGAGAAGGACGGCACCTTCATCAACAGTGAACGGCGCTTCGGCCTGCTGCGGAAAGTCTCCAAAGCCCCCGGCCAGGCGCTCGCGGATTTCCATATCTTCCGCCTGCTCGCCGAATCCTGGGGGGTTGCGCCGCTCTTCGCGGAATGGAACAGCCCGGAAGCCGCCTTCCGTATCATGAAGCGCCTCTCCACCGGCCAGCCCTGCGATATCACCGGAATCACCGACTATGCCATGCTGGAGGCCCGGGGCGGAGTGCAGTGGCCCTGCCCGGCCGGTCTGACTGAGCCCGCTCCACAACGACGGCTCTTCGGCGATGGCCAATTCTTCACCGCGGATGGCCGGGCCAAATTCATCTTCGAGTCCCCCCGCCCCATGGCCGAACCCACCGACGAAACCTATCCCTTCATCCTCCTGACCGGCCGAGGCACCACCTCGCAATGGCACACCCAGACCCGCACCAGCAAGTCCGATGTGCTGCGCCAGCTCTATCCGGAGAACGTCTATGTGGAGATCCATCCCGACGACGCCATGGCGCTGGGCATCGAACCCCTGAGCCAGGTGACTATCACTTCCCGCCGCCTCAGCGTCCGGGCCACCGCCGTCGTTACCCCCATTGTCCAGCCCGGCCAGGTCTTCATGCCCATGCACTACGCCGAGACCAATCTCCTGACCCGTCAGGAAGTGGATCCCTGGTCCCGCCAGCCGTCCTACAAATACACCGCGGTGAAACTCTCCAAACCCTGAGCCCCCCTGATTCCCTGCCAATGCTCTGGACCAAAAAAACCGCCCGGCGCGGTGAAGCGGCCGGGCGGCTGAAATGAATCTGATCTGTGACCGGGAATTACTTCGAGGCGATGTATTTCACGAGATCGACCACGCGGTTGCTGTAGCCCCACTCGTTGTCATACCAGCTGATCAACTTGAAGAACTTGCTGTTCAGCTCGATGCCGCTGCCGGCGTCGAAGATGGAGCTGTGGGTGTCGTGGATGAAGTCGGAGCTGACCACTTCGTCCTCGGTGTAGGCGAGGATGCCTTTCATATAGGTTTCGCTGGCGCGTTTCATGGCGGCGCAGATTTCCTTGTAGGAGGTTTCCTTGACGGTCTTCACGGTGAGATCCACCACGGAGACGGTCGGGGTCGGCACCCGGAAGGACATGCCGGTCAGCTTGCCCTTCACTTCAGGAATGGCGAGACCCACGGCACGGGCGGCCCCGGTGCCGGATGGGATGATGTTGATGGCGGCGGAGCGGCCACCCTTCCAGTCCTTCTTGCTCGGACCATCCACCGTTTTCTGGGTGGCGGTGTAGCTGTGCACCGTGGTCATGAGGCCTTCATCGACGCCGAAACCTTCCTTGAGAAGGACGTGGACGATCGGGGCCAGACAGTTGGTGGTGCAGGAGGCGTTGGAAATGATGTGGTGGTTGGCGGCCTCATATTTCTCGTGGTTCACGCCCATGACGACCGTGATGTCCTCGTCCTTGCCGGGAGCGGAAATGATGACCTTCTTCGCACCGGCCGTGATGTGGCCCTGGGCCTTGCTGCGCTCGGTGAAGAGACCAGTGGATTCGATCACGATGTCCACGCCGAGTTCCTTCCAGGGCAGCGCGGTCGGGCCTTCGCGCACGGCGAGGCATTTGATCTCATGGCCATCGACCACGAGGATATCGTCCTCTTCGAGAGAAGGATCGGACTTTTTGCTGGAAATCACTTCGTCCGCCTTGCCCTGGGTGGAATCATATTTCACGAGGTAGGCGAGATTGTCTGCGCCGACGAGGTCGTTGACCGCAACAACTTCGATTTCCTTGCCCAGGAGGCCTTGGTCACAGATTGCGCGGAAGACGAGGCGGCCGATGCGCCCGAAGCCGTTGATGCCGATTTTGATCATAATAGGTGATGCGAATTGCGGGTGGGAATGTCCAGTGAGGGCCGCTTTTGTAGCAGAATCCCCACCAACTGGACATCGGGCGGTAGCGCGGACGGTGCCGGGAGTCAATCGCCAACGGCCCGGAAACGACAATCCGGCCCCGCACGGCCCTTGCAATACCGGTGGCCCTTGGCTATGGCTGCAACCGTGGCAGGGGTTTCCCCCGCCTACGGGCCTGTAGCTCAGCGGTTAGAGCAGGAGACTCATAATCCCTTGGTCGTGGGTTCGAACCCCACCGGGCCCACTGATTTTCAACAGGTTATGAAACTTCAGGCCAGCCAGCCGCCCCTCGTCAGGGAGCTGTCCCTCCCACTGTAAAGCGGAACCGCAGAAACTGGGGACCAGGACCGGCGGGGATGCCGGAGCGGTAACGGATGGTCTCAAATCCTCCTTCCTCCACCATGCGGCCGAGAAAGACCGGGGGAGCCTGAGCTGGATTGTTCCAGGTCTGGAGGGCGTTGGCAAACTCCGCCGTGACGTCGGCCCCGTCGGCCCCGCTGCGCACCCGGAGAGCGATGGTGAAATAAACACCATCGGTGGTGGCTTCCATGGAACCGGACTGGGCGCCCGGCGAAACAGAACCGTCAGGTTCCCCGCCTGTCGTGTATTCCGCGAGGGCGGTCTCCCCATCAAGATCGTCATCCGACAAAGGATTGCTGATGCCCCTCTGGCTCATCCAGGCGGCGAGGGGAATGGCGTCATCTGCCCCGGGACTGCCGCCCGGGCTTTGGCTGTGCCGCCAGTTTTGCGGCAAAGCCGGATCCCGGGAACCGGGCCCCATGAGCACCATCGAATAACCCGCGCCATCCGCTCCGGCGGGCCAGGGGGCGGTGTCGCTCCACTCCACTCCGGCAATGGGCACTCCGTTGGCCGAATTCAGTTGGAGGTGCTCCCCGGCATTGCTGAGGGAAGGTGACAACGACGAACCATATTCGCCAGCGATGGCGATCGCAGTTCCATAACGGGCCCGGAAAGCCACGGCGTTTTTGACAATCACCGCCCGGCCCCCGGCCGGCAGCGTGGAGGCTGGCAATGTCAGGGTCACGCCATCCGTCAGGCCGGCACTGCCCAGCGCCACGGAACCGGCAGAGAGGTTTGCGACCTCGATGAACTCGAAGTCATCGGCATCCGAAAAGCCCGCTGCCAGCTCCGCAGGGGTGGGGTCGGCAGGATGGTACATAATCTCCGAAATGGCCAGATTCTCCGGTCCGGCCAGGGCCGCGCTGCTGGTGCTGCTCACTTGGACGGTGTCGGAACCGATCAGATTTCCCTGACGGTCATAGGCGTTCAGCACCACCACGGAATTACCGGATGGAACCGGCACCGAGGCTTGCCACGAATTGTCATCCGTCCATGTCAGAATCAGGGGAAGACCGGTGGAGGCGAGGCGGATTTCGGCCACATCCACCCAGGCGTCCCCTTGCAGGAGCACGGTGGATTGGCTGGTGGGGGTGCCATCGGGGGAGTTGATGCGGTAAGGCACCTGGGCCACCGCAGCACTGATGAGCCCGAGCACCGTGGTGCGCCGGGTATTGATATAGGAAAGATAACCAGTGAGATCCTCGGTGGGGAGGAAGCAGGAATAATGCTGCGCCCACGGCGTCATGTAGGTGGTATTGAACGTGGTGGTGATGATATCGCGGAGGTGTCCGTAGTAGGCGCGCTCCCATGCCGGACTGGCGGCCAGCAACCGGCCCAGGTCCCCATTGTCAGTGACTCCCGAAGTGGCCCCGTTGCTGAAGGCAAAGTCCATGTCCCAGGGGAAATACATGGCCTTCCCGTCGTCCGGACGAAAATAGAGCAGCAGATTGTGCTGCGAGCCGGAGCTGTAGCTGTCGCCCATGCCGAAGAGGGCCTGCACCGCAAAGGCGCGCAGCCACTGGTCCACATCCACCCGCTGGTCCATGGTGTCGCGGAAGGCGGTGCCAGACAGGCCCAGGGCCTCCAGCATGCCGATCAATCCACTGTAATCGTCCGCGTCCTTGTTGCTGTCGATCAGCCAATGCCACCGGTAAAGCTCCTTGTCCAGGCCGCCCTGCGTCCGCATCGCCACGCCCGAGACATTGTCAGGATTGGGCAGTTTCAGCCCTTCCACGCCGCCGGTGGTGGTGGTGGCGTAATAAATCAGCTCATACTCGAACATCCGGCCGTCACTGCCATTGTCGTATTGGTTATCGCTCCACTCCTTGTCAAAGCGCGACTTCAGCAGGATGGCGGAGCCGGTGTGGGTTGAGCGGGGCGCGATGATGCGGATGAGATCGTCCTCCATGCCGGGGATGCCTCCGGCGTGGTTGATGGCGTGTTTGATCAGGATTTCCTTCTGACTGAATTGATCGCCGGAGCCGGAACGGTCCACCGCGATGGTGCCATGGGCTCCCAGAAACAACTGGTCCGGGGGAAAACTGATGCTGTATCCCACCCGCACATCCTGGGGGCGGCCGCGCTGGCTTCCCTTCAGGCGCACGCCGCATCCGTAGTAGATCTGGCTTTCATTATAGATGATGGTGCAGGGGATCCGGTCATTGCTCATCACCTGAGCCGGAGTGTGCATGAAATCCGCGTCGGCGGTGGTCATCACGATGCGCAGATTGTTGGGCTGGCAGTCCCCATAGTCCAGATTCGCCTGGCCATCCGCCCAGGGCACCATGGCCCGGGAGTCCGGTCCGCCGGCGGGCAGGAACGATTCCGCGCCCAAAACGTCCACCGCCCTGACATAAAATTGCACTTTGGCTCCGGAGCCTTGCGCCGGGATGGTGCCGGTCCAGGCGCCGCCGCCCTGATTGGCCATGGCGGTGGACGTGAAGGCCCCGCCATTCACCGCATAAAACAAGGTCGCAGCCGCAATGCCGTCAGGATCGGCCAGTTCCACCGAAACCACCGCCGCCTGCCCGGCCGCGGGCACCGCCGGGGCATGAATCAGCCCCTGCCCGCCGGGTCCGGCATTGGCCACATGGGTGGAGTTCACCAATCCGGGCGTGCCTGCGGTCAAAGGCGCATTCAATACCGTGGTGCGGGCCGCCCGGTTGAAATAGAGCCGGCTGTTCAGCAGATTCGACCCACTGAGCCAACGCACCCGGTAGCTGATCCGGTAGGTCTGGGCACTGTTGATGGTGACGAAACTGGCTCCACTTTTCAAGGTGGTTTCCGCGTGATTGTGCATGTGTTCGGCTGACCCGCTGGCGGTGAGATGGAGCACCTTGTTTCCGGGACTGTCCGGATCATCGATCACTGCGGTGTGACGATGCGTTCCCAGCATCCGCCAGGAACTGGTGGTGCCACCGCTGAAATTTCCGTTCTGAATCAGCTGCCGGGCCGTTCCATTGGGATCCTCGATCACCGAAATGTCATCCAACAGGATTTCCCCAGCATCCAGCAGGCCAAGGATCAATTCGTTATACAGCGTGGGATCCCCCTGACCATTGGTGGCGGCGCTGGTGTAGCTGACGGTCTGCCAGGCGGTGCGTGCTCTTTCGTTGCTGGAGGCCCAGGCATCCGGACCCTGATTGCCGGACCGGGGGTCACGCAATTCAAGGCTGGAACCCGCGCCGTCCGCCGCTTCCGGCCAGCGGCCCCCATCATGGTAATCCACGGTATCCGCCGGGTTGCCTGCCGCATCCAGCAGATCGATCCGCTCCCCGCTGCCTGACAAATTCCCGCTCCAGACGCCCGCCAGAGGCTGTCCGGGATGCGCGGCAGTGAACACCGCCGCATTGCCCGACACCACGAGATATCCTCCCGGGGCGAGGGAAGCGCCCGGCAAAAAGGTGAAATCCACCGCCCCGCCTAGCTTCCAGCCGGCGAGGTCCACCGCAGCCGTGCCTTTGTTATACAGCTCGATCCATTGTTCATCCGAATCCCGGAAAGGTTGCGCCGGGACCGCGGGCGTCAATTCCGCCAAGGCTTCCAGCGACAGGGCAAAAACGACATCGCTGCTGCCCTCGCTGCCCTGATGGACCTCCACTGAAATCCGGTTCAGGCCCGGCACGAGGAGCGCGGCCGCCCCGGGGAGCACCACGGGTCCAGTCAGGACCGCATCGCCGGTGCCGGTGGCGAAAGAGGCCGCGGTGACCGGTTCCGCCGGCATTTGAAAGCGGTGCACCTCGGTCCCATTGAGATGAATGATGGCCCCGTCGTCAAATTCATGAGTGATCTGCAGGGCAGAAATCGCCGCGATCTGCGCCGCAGTCAGGGTGAACCCGCTTTCAAAAAAATACGTCCTCACAAACGGGCTTTGCCCCGCCGGTGCTGCCAGTGTGGTCATGAAGGGATGCACCGGCACTCCGGGCGACGATTCATAACCCATCGGCCCGGTGCCCGTGAGCCAGCCTCCGCCGGCAGGATGGGCCACGGTTTCCCAGGTGTCGCCGGGGTTGGAGCCATCCGCCAGATAACGCCAGACCGCATTCCAGCCCAGCAGGGAACTGGTGCCATAAGTCGCCGGAGTTCCGGGCATGGCCGCCAGCGGGCGGGCGTGATACATGATTTCATTAATCACCACCTCGCTGGCGGGCGCGAAGGCATTCGCCGTGCCCGGCGTGGAGGACGCGGGGTATAACCATTGCCCGTCGAGGCGGCCGCGGAGGCGGTTGGTCACCGCCCGCGCATCGGTCAGGAGGCCATCCGGAGCGATCAAAAACAACCGGTCTCCATCCAGCGGGGTAAAACCCAGTGCCCCCGCATCCAGGGAGAGAAATCCTCCCGCCGCCAGGGACTGGGCCGGCAGGGAAACCGAGGCTCCACTGGAGGAACGCAGCGTCCAGCCCGTCAGGACGACTGGCTGGGTGCCTTCGTTGGCGAGTTCCACCCGGAAGGCGGGATCAGTGGCAGAAGTGATCTCGTTGAGGACCAGACCGGGAACCAATCCGGGCAAGGGAGCAGGTTCCTCTGCGGTGCTCAGGGAAGCCGCAAAAAGCATGTCAGGGTCCACCGCCGCCTGCTGGTGCACTTCCACCGCCAGGACATTGGTCCCGGAAACCAGGGCGGTGCCTGGCAGGGTGATGGCCCCGGACCAGGCGGCGTCCGTGATTTCCCCGGTCGCCAGGGTGCCATGGGAGACCGCCCCCGCTGGTAAATTCACCCGCTGGATTTCAACGCCGTTGAGATGGAAAACCGCGCCATCGTCGACCAGATGTTCGAGCGTCAGCGTGGTCAGGGCGGGGTTGCCGGAGAAGGAAAAGGTCTTCCGGAAATAAAAGGTGCTACTGCCCGCCGACAGGGCTGTCGTCAGGCTGGCCCCTCCGTCAGGATCCGTGGGAGTGGTCAGTGGCGTGAACGAACCCGAGGCCAATCCTGCCACGGAGGAGGCCGGGAGCGCCTTCGTCCACAGCGCGACGTCGTCGAGCCGGCCCGACCAGTTTTCCGCGGTGCGGTCGCCCCCGAAATACAACGGCTGCGGATTTTGGGTGGGTTGAGTGATAGTGGCCGAACCGGCGGTGGTCCCATTCCGGTAATAGGTGATGGAGGCCCCCTTCTTCACCACGGCATGGTGCACCCAGCTACCGGTGGGGAGGTCAGGGTAATCGATGTTTTCGCCCCCGCCATTCCGGTGGAACTCAAACTGGCCAGGGGTGAATTTGATGAACTCGCGGGGGTTGAAATCGCTGCCCGAAGGACTGTAGCGGTTGCCCAGGATGACATTGCTGGTCCCGGTTTCCCCGCTCCAGGCGTGGAATGCCCAGGTGAAATCATTGGTCAGGGTCATCACCGGCACTGCGGTGGCCCCGGCGGCAACGTAGTCGCTGGCGCCTTCCAGCGACAGCACCCGTCCCCTGATCGCGTCGTTGATCCACGTGGCTCCCTGCAGGCTGGCGGCCGCCCCTCCCGGAGCGGCGTTGGCGGCGGTGGTGCCAGTGGTTTCGTTCAGAGGCCACCACGCCAGCAGGCCTTCACCGGCTCCCGACGAGGCCGGGGTGCCTGCATAAAAGGCCGCCGCCCCACTGGTCCACGTGCTATCATCAAAGCCAATGGCCTTCCAACCGGCCGGGGGCGCGGTGTTTTCCGCCCGGGCCTTCCAGTTATCGGTGCGGGAGATCACCTGAGTCACCGCCGCGGGCGCTCCGGCGGCGGCGAAATTGGAGGCCTTGGGCGTGCCCCCAGCCTCCGGACTGGCAGTCCAGTTTTCCGGCCCGGCGGCCGCGGTGCCCTGCTGCGTCCTTGCCAGAGTGGAACCCGAGCCATCCGCCCCTACCGGCCAGTCCCCGCCATCCGACCAGGTCATTTCATCCATGATGCGGTCGGTTTGATTCCGCAGGCGCAGCGTTTCTCCACTGTTGGCGAGGGATCCTGTGAAGGGACCCAACGCCGCTTTCCCAGCGAGGGATGGATGCGCTGGATTGGCCGCCACCAGCAGGAATCCATGCCCGGGAATCACGATCCCTTCAGGAAACCGGAAATCGACCGCGCTGCTCAAGCGCCAACCAGAGACGTCAACATTGACTCCATTCAGATTCCTCAGCTCGACCCATTCCGTCCCGCCTGCGGCGGGGTGATATTGCACCTCATTGAAAATCACCACACTGTCCGCCCCCCGGCTGGCGGTGGTCAACGCTGCGGCAAGAGCAAATCCCTTGACAATCAGGAGGCGGTATCGGGGGGAGAGGGAAGACATGTTAAATTGAAAGTGACATTTACGGCAGAGCGTTGCACACTCTGAAACGCGTTCCATTCATCTTCGTATCCCTTTCAGCAATATTTGTCATGAACTCATCCTCCCCCCGCCTCTGGATCGGCAGTCTTGCGCTGCTCACCTGTTCCACCCTCTCCGCGGGAGCCGCGGTCACCTGGCTGCAGGCTGACCTGGATGGCGTCCAGTCCGCCACCGGTTCCGCAGCCACGGGCAAGGGACTGGTCAGTTACAACGATGCCACCGGGCAACTCACTTGGACCGTGTCCTGGAAGGACATCACCAGTTCCGCCGATCAGCTGCATTTTCACGGCCCGGCTGCCCCCGGGGCCGATGCCGGCGTTCAGGTCGGGATCGGTACCGCCAGCAATCCCATCTCCGGCAGCGCCACGATTACGCCGGTGCAGGCGGCGGATCTGCTCGCCGGGTTGTGGTACATCAATCTGCACACCGGCGACTTCCCGGCCGGGGAAATCCGCGGCCAGGTCCTCCGTGCCATGACCAATTATTGGAGCATGGAAGAAGGCACCGGCACCACTACCGCCAATGCCGTCCCCGCGGGGAATACCGCCCAGCTGAATGGCGGAGTTTCCTGGGTCACGGATGCCACGCGCGGGTCCGTGCTGGGCTTCGATGGCATCGCCGGAACCTACGTCAACGCCGCCCAGATCGGTCCGATCTCCACCACCCAGGATTTCACCTGGACGTTCTGGTCCAACGCCGATCCTGCCCAGCCGGTGAACAACGACGTCATCCTGGGCAACCGCCAGCCGGACGCGGGCTGGACCAAGTTCACGCCAACCCAATTTGAGTACCGCGACATTACCCCCACTTTCAACACGGGACTGAACTATCCAGATTTCGCCACTGGCACCTGGGTGCATAACGCCGTGGTGAAAAGCGGGGCGGACTTCACCTACTACCGCAACGGGATTGCTTTGGTCGGCGGCGTGGCCACTGGCACCCTGCCCGAACTCACCCCGATGTATTTCGGAGGGGACGCCGTTGCCACCGGCGAAGGCTGGCAGGGACTGATGGATGAAGTAGCCACTTGGAAAGCCGCCCTGCCGCTCCGGGCCATTCAGGGCCTTGCCGCGGGAACCTACAAACCGGACACGGCCCCCCTGATCGTCCCGGCTCCGGCCTTGACCCCGATCATGTCAGACAACTTTTCCGGTGATCTGTCCAAATGGACCGCCACCACCCGGGGCTTGGAAAGCAATGCCGCCGCCGGCTATGATGCCCCGCTGGTGAATTTGGGAACTGTGACCCTCGGGGGCACCACCAACTCCCAATACTGGTTCGGCACCAGCTTGGAATCCGTAGATACCTTCGATTCCCGGATCGAGACCGAGGTCTCGGTCAAACGGGTCCTGCTTGATTACACCGGCACTGCCGGCCGGTCCAGTCTCTGGATTTTAGGAGACAATGCCCATTACCTGCACTTCTCCCAGAACCGGGGGGAAAATGGCTGGCAGTACAATGCCCGGGACGACGGCGGCGCCGGCACCTTGCTGCCGACCGGCGGCGGCAACAATCTCGCGCTGCTGGACCCTCTGGATGGCGACGGAGGCGAGCACGTCATGAGCCTGCGCCTGATCCCGGGAGCTGCTCCCGGCAGTGTGAATATCCAAATGTTCGTCGACGGCAATCTGGCCGGGGTGCAGGGATTCACCAATTTTCCCAACAACTTCAAAGTCATCCTGACCGGACAGGCCCGGGCCATCGGGGACCTCGTGACCGCCCAGTTTGACGATGTGCAGGTCACCCGCCTGCCCGTGGCGAACCTTCCACCGGTTTTTTCCTCCCCCTCCTATGTGCTGGCCACCGCCACCGCCGGCACCGCCTATACCGCAACACTCGCCGGGCGCGCCACCGACCCGGAAAGCGGCACCCTGACTTTTACCGCACTTTCCGGTCCGGCTTGGTTGAGCCTGGCTCCCAACGGAGCCCTGAGCGGCACCCCCACCGCCGGAGATACCGGGGTCGCCAGCATGAGGGTGCGCGTCACCGATCCCGGTGGCCTGACTTCGGAAGCCACCATCAGCCTGCGGATCCAGGAATCGACGGCTCCCCCCACCACACTCTACGGATGGTGGCCGCTCAACGACGGAGCCGGGACCGTGGTCCGGTCGGTCTCCGGACCAGCGGCTCCCGGCACCCTGAGCAATGATCAATTTGGCGGTCTGGGATTGGATGGCGCCGCCTGGGTGACGGAACCGGGACACGGCATGGTGCTCAGCTTCAATGGGGTGGACGCCACCGGGGCTTTTGTCACGGTCGGTTCCCCGCCTGATTCCGGCAACTTCCCGGCGCCTGGCCTTTCCGGAGACTTCACCCTGACGTGCCGGGTCAAATCGAACCAGGGCCCCAACAACGACATCATCATCGGCAACCGTTTCGACGCCTTCGGCGCGGAATTTGTGCCCCGCCAGTTCATCAAACTGACCACTTCCGCCTTTGAATGGCATTGGAATGGAATCGGCGAAAATGCCGATATTCCCGACCTGCCCCAAAGTGTGTGGATGCACTTCTCCGTCGTCAAGGACGGGCCCTCCCTGACTACCTACCGTGATGGCATTCCCACCGCCACGGTCACCCTCACCGGAGCCCCGGACCTCGACCTTCCGCTCTTTTTTGGCGGGCAGGGAGTGGAAAACTGGAGTGGCTACCTCTCCGACATCCGGTTGTTCTCCACCGCCCTGACGGATGCCCAGATCGCCGCGGTGGTGGCCGATACCACATTGCCCACGGACGGCTTCGCCATCTCCAGCGTGAGCATGGACACGGCACGCCGGGTGACCCTCACCTGGCCCACTTCACCGGGCTTCACCTATGCCGTCTGGGCTTCCACGGATCCCACGGATCCGGGCCTCTGGAAAGAAGTGGTGGATGCCCTGACCACGGGTACCTACACGGTCCAGCCAGGCGGCAACCCCAACACCGCCACGGAAAACCGCATTTTCTACCAAATCCGCGCCTTCGCCGCTCCCTGATACCGGGAACAACGAACCCTGCCCCATCCCCGGATGGGATCCTCCACCATCCCCATTTCCTCCTTATTTCCTCCCTATTTCCTGAAACACCATGACCTCCCTGAAATCCAACTTACTGGTCTGCTCCCTGCTCGGACTTTCCACCCACGCCAGCCTCGCTGCCGCTGATAGTTACTGGCCGCTGAACGACGGCAGCGGCACCGTGGCGGTGAATGCCGGCACCGGCAGCAATGGAACCCTGAATGGAGGGGTGAATTGGGTTACCGATCCGCAGCGGGGCACGGTGGCGGAATTCAACGGGGCCGCCGGAACCTACATCGCCGCCGGAACCGTTGGGGTCATCACCCCGGCGTCGAATTTCACGTGGGCCTTCTGGTCCAAGGCGGATGCCGCCCAGCCGTTGAACAATGATATCATGGTCGGGAACCGCCAGCCTGACAGCGGCTGGGCCAAGTTCACCCCCAATCAATTTGAATACCGCGACAACGCGCCGGTCACCTTCAACGATAACATCAATTACCCGGATTTCACGGCGTCCACCTGGACTCACAATTCGGTGGTCAAGCAGGGACGGCTCATGACCTACTTCCGCAACGGCATCGCTCTGGGCAATGTCGTCTCCACAGGCACCGAAAACCTGGATGCCGGAACGCCGCTCTACTTCGGAGGCGATGCCGCCGCCGGAGGCGAGGGATGGCAGGGCCGCCTCAGCGATGTCGCCACCTGGACCTCGGCGGTCCCCGTCACCTCCGTCTCCGGGATCGCCCGCGGCATCTACACTCCGGCCAACGCCCCGGGTTCTCCTGCGGCCGCCGTCCTCGCCCCAGTCCTCTCGGATAATTTCTCCAGCGGCCTGGCCAACTGGACCGCGACCGAGCGTGGACTGGAAAACGTGGGTCCCGCCGGACTCAATGCCCCCTCCACGGCCGGCAATCAGGTGGTCCTCGGGGGCACGGTGACCTCCCAATACTGGTTTGGCAGCAGCATCGAATCGAACCTGTCCTTCAACAGCTCACTGGAAACGGAAATCTCCGTGGACCGCGTTTCCCTGACAGGATCAGGCACCGCCTTCCGCTCCAGCCTATGGATCTATGGCGATGCGGATCACTACCTCCACTTCTCCCAAAACTTCAATGAAGGGGGCTGGGGTTACAACGCCAAGGACGTTGGAGGAACCGGCGCGGCCTCGGCCACCGGCAGCGGCAACAATCTGGCGCTCGCCGACAGCCTGGATGCCGATACCGGCTCCCATGAAATGGGCCTCAACGTCATTCCCACCGGTGTTGCCGGGCAGTTCAACGTCGAGATCAGGTTGGATGGAGTCCTCCAGGCCGTCCAGGGATTCAGCAACTTCCCCTCCGAGTATAAAGTGATCCTGACCGGCCAGACCCGCGCCATTGGCGACAGTGTGAATGCGGTGTTCGACAACCTGTTGGTCCAGCAGGTTCCAGAACCCACGGCAGCCATGCTGGCCCTCGCGGCACTCGGCTTGTCGGCCACCCGCCGGCGCCGGTAACCGCGTTGCGGAAGGATGGCCATGGCAGGCGGAGATCCTCTTTTCCGGAAACATTCCCTGCCCTCCGGTGGTATTCTTTCCATGCTTTGCCAGCAGCAGCATCCCGTGAAGGGGTCTCCTGCAGGACCGGATTGCCGGGCGGCAGCGGCATCCTTCTGAACATAACACCCATGAAACTTCCACCTGCCACCACCCCTCTGCTCGCCCTCACCGCTCTCGGCGGGGCCGCCTTTCTGGCCATCGCCGCTCCTGAGGCCTCGTCTCCGGTGCTGCGCAACTTCAAACGGATTGTGCTTTCCGACCAATTCTGGTGTGAGGGCGCGGCCTTTGCAGATTTCAACAAGGACGGGAAAAATGACATTGTGGCCGGGCCGTGGTGGTGGGAAGGGCCGGACTTTGCGAAACGCCATGAGATCTACGCCCCGGCCGCCACCTTCCAGCTCGCGCTGGGCGAGCAGACCCATGTGACCGTGCCTGGCTTCGAGGGGGGACTGGGCAGGAAAAACACTTATTCTGACAATTTTTTCGCCTTCCCTCAGGACTTCAACGGGGATGGGTGGATGGACCTCCTCGTGGTGGGTTTTCCAGGTCAATTCACCTCGTGGTTCGAAAACCCGAAAACCACAGAACGCCACTGGACAAAACACCCCATCTTCCCGCAGACCGACAACGAATCGCCCACTTACACTGACCTGACCGGGGACGGGAAACCGGAACTGGTTTGCATCACCGCGGGAGCCTACGGTTATGCCACACCCAACCCGGGCAATCCGACGGCGCCGTGGGATTGGCACCGCATTTCCCCGGACAAAAAATACGGGAATTTCACGCACGGCATGGGGGTAGGCGATGTGAACGGCGATGGCCGCGCCGACCTTCTGGAAAAGGACGGGTGGTATGAGCAACCCGCCTCCCTGGCAGGGGATCCGGAGTGGCAGCACCATGAAGTGGCCTTTGCCAAGGCCGGCGGCGCCCAGATGTATGCCTATGACGTCAATGGCGATGGACGGAATGATGTCATCACCAGTCTGGCCGCGCATGGTTTTGGCCTCGCATGGTATGAGCAGGCCGCGGATGGCAGTTTCAAATCTCATCTCATCATCGGTCAGAAGCCCGAGGAAAGCCGCTATGGTGTCAAGTTTTCGGAACTCCATGCCATTGATCTGGTGGACATGAACGGTGACGGACTCAAGGACATCGTCACCGGAAAACGCTTCTGGTCCCATGGCCGGATGGGCGATCCGGACCGGAACGATGAGGCGGTGCTGTATTGGTTTGAACTGAAGCGGGGGGCGGAGGTGGACTTCATCCCCCACCGCATTGATAACAACTCTGGAGTCGGCACCCAGGTGGTGACCGGGGACATCAATGGCGACCAGCTGCCGGATGTCGTGGTGGGCAACAAAAAGGGCGTTTTTGTCCTGCTGCAGGAGCTGAAACTAGCCACCCAGGCGGAAGTGGAGGCCGCCCAGCCGAAACCCACGGCTCCCCCGGCGAAGTAGATTTTAAATGGACCAGCCGGTGCTCTGCCGCAGCAGAACTCAAGGCAAGCTCACCGTGACCGACGCGCTGAAGACAGAGCGGGGGTCGCCCCGGTCTGACAGGGTGCGTTCAAGGGTCGCGGCGGTGCGGGGGAGGCGGCCGGAAAACACTTCCGTTCCTCCAGCCTTGATGATGACCGTCTGGTCCAGATCAAGCATGGCATCGTTCAACAACACGGTGACGCGGCGGACCCCGGCGGAGGCGGTCAGGCTGATGGTCTGGCCGGAGCGCACCGCCGTGATTTCCTGACCGGCCGCGGCCTGTCCCCGGGGAACCTCCAGCCAATAGAGACGGTCGTGGGTGACATCGTCCTGCAGCCACACAATCTTTTCCGGAAACGGCTGCCGGGTGAATTTCTCCATCCAGGGAATCGCCTTCCGGTCGGCCATCTCCATCCAGTGTCCCTTGCCGGCATGCACTTCGGTGAAGTGAGGGTATCCTGACGGGTCGGCCTGCTGAAGGGCATCCAGCTTCCCGCCCCATTCGGCGGCAATTTCATTGCGCCGGTAGGCGGCGTCATTGCCGCCCACCTGGAGGGCAAAGGGCACATTCCGCAGACCCACGGGCGAGGTTTCATTGGGGTGTCCGGCCATCATGGAAACCGCCGCCCAGCGGTCGGCCATGCGCGGCGCCAATTGATAGACGCCATCCCCTCCCGCGGAATAACCGAGCAGATACACCCGGTCGGGATTCACCTTTTCCAGCACCACAAGGTTCTCGATGATCCGGTCGAAAAAGGCATCGATGTGCGCTTCGTGCCACAGGTTCCACGTATCCGTGGGGGCGCGGGGAGCGAGGTAGATTCCTTCTTCCGGAGCATACCCCTTCCCCAGCTTGATCTGATTCCGCCACTGGGATTCGTTGACCTGCGGTGGCGCCCCGCCGCCGCCGTGCATGGAAATGAACAGACTCCGGCCACGCGGAGCGGTCACCGTTTTGGCCGGAAAATCCACCGTTTCGAACTTCATGACCTTTCCTTTCAGCTCGATGGTTTTGGCGGCCATCTCCGTGGTGCGAGTTTCCCGGATCAAAGCCTGGTGATCCTCCCACAATCCGGCCTGCACGAGGACGGCATCCCCCTTCGAGAGGGCCTTTCCGGCAAATCCGGTGCCTTGCAGATCAGGGCGCAGATCGCGGGCGGGGGCGACCCAGGCTTTGAACTCCACCACCGCCTGGGCGGAGGTGGCGGCAGGGTCCGGCGGGGAGGGATCAGGGGAAGCGGAGGCGAGGGGAATGGTCACGGTTTGTTCGGCCGCTTTTTCTGTCAGGACTTTTTGCTCCACTGTTTTACCCTCAAGCTCCACCCGGAGGAGATACTCCCGGCCTGGATCGAGGGTGAAGGGCAGGATGTTATTGAGGTCGGCCTGTTCATCCCGGCTGACGCCTTCCAGCTTCACGGCCCCGCCCCCGGCCTCCTCCAGGGTGACCTTCGCCGCGACGCGCTGGCCCGCCGGCCGGTCCAGCACCTTCACGAGGAGACGCACTTTTCCCGCCGGCAGAGGAGCGGCATTCCGGGCATAACGCGCCGTGACATTGACCGCCCCTACCCAGTCCAGGCCGCGGTCCCACACCAGAGGAAAGGAAAGTCCCGTTTTCTTGAAACTGCTGGCATAAATCGCATGACGCGGCACGTCGGCCACGGCGGTGGCCGCATCGCCGGCAAACCAACCGTGATTGAGTCCCTTGGCGTCCGGTTCGGCGGCGCCGGCAAATTTCCAGTCGCCATCCCAGACTTCCACCCAGGTGTGGTTTCCGCGCAGGTTGGTCCACATCGGCGTGCCCACCACCCGGGCCGGCACACCCACCGCACGGCAGGCGTCAACCAGCAGGATGGAAAGCCCGCTGCAGGTGGCCACGCCGCTTTGCATGCTTTCGAGGGCGCTCTGATCCGGTTTCCGCCGCGTGGTGGAATATTTTACATTGATGGTGCCAAACAATTTTTGATTGAGCACCATGGCCGCTTCGCCCGGCGTTTTACATTCCTTCACCAAAGGGGCCGCGATCTCCCGCATCCGCTGGCGTCCACCGTCCCGGGCTTCATTGAGACTGGCATAAGGCAGGATGTCATTCAGAAAAATGTCAGGCGGCACCTGCTGGCTCCACGGCACTCCGGCCATCGTCTCGTAAGTCCGGGCCACATGACCAAGCAGGAAGTCCGCCTTGAGTGACTGCAGGTCCACCACCGGCATATTCTCGATGAGGAAGCCCATGCCCACCCGCTGCGCTTCGGGCACTTCCGTCAGGGCCCGGGTCAGTTCCGCCAGATTCCCGGCAGAGTTCGACAGGGCCGCCGCCACCGGCTCCGGCCACCACGGACCGGCCGCCCGGACCGGCAGCAGGGCCATGGCCAGGAAAAAGAAAAGGGACTTGATCATGACTTATTTAATCTGCTGGAGGTGGGAGTCCTGCTGGATGGACCAGCGCTGCGCCGTGCCGCCGGCCGGGGATGTCCACGCCACCGAGCATTCATAACCTTCCGGAGTGGCCCGCAGGGTCCAACCGCCCGTTCCCTCGGTGGTGGCAGGGGTTACGCCCAGCTCCTTGAAATCGAGCGACCAGCGGGAGTGCTTTTTGAAATATTCCACCTGGGCATAATACACCTCCATCAATTCATAACGCACTTTGGCGGAAGGGTCCGCTTTGAACTCCACCGCCCCCGGGGCCAATTTGGTGAACTGCACATACCCCCAGGTCTCCGGCCGGTGCATGTCGATCACTCCCTGGGGCGACCACACCCAGTTGTTCTCCGGGGTTTTGGGGATCTTCACATATTTGCCGTCCTTGATTTCAATCTGCCACTCCACCCGCGAGAAGCCTGCCCGCCATTGATCCCCTTCCAAAGGCGGGGCTGGACGGTGGGCGAATTCGGCCAGCACCTTCCACGGAATGGCGAGCTCCACATCCCACCCTTCATCCTTGTCGGAGGGGTTGTTCAACGTGCCGCGCACTTGGACGGCAGTCTTCAAACCTGGAATCTCCCATTCATTCTGCGCCTTGCCGCCATCCTTGTAGGGTTTGGGCAAAAAGAGATCCCACCCGGTATTCAGAGCATTCATCTCAAACTCGTAATACTCGTGGGTGTCGCCATCAGGATCGAGGAACACCTCAAAGTCCGGGTCGGCAAAAATCACCTCGTCGTGTTTCGTCAGGGTTCCCCACACATGAGGTTCCTCCATTTGCGCGGCGATGTAGAAAAACTGTTCATCCCACAGCATCTTCGCGCGGGTGCGGAAGGTGGGCTTCGGTTTGGCGTCGCCCTCAATATCCTGGAAATCGGCCGTCCACGGCGCCGCCGTCCATGCCGCCTCGTCCATTTTCCCATCCACCACCAAGGGAGTTGCGGTGTAATGGCAGAGGTATTGCTGCGGCACAATTGGCAGGACCTTCTCCCTCCAGATTTTCAGCGGGCCGGCCTCCTCGCCCAGGGCCAGTGTGGTGATGCCATGAAGAATCGGGATAAGTAGCAGCTTCATAGGATTGTCTCATGCATTCCCACCCGCTTTGCAATCTCACATCGTGCCGGATTTTCTTGTCATCGCATGATAGGCCCCCTATTTTCCAAGCCTTGACTCCTCTATTTCCACGACCCGTCCTGATAATCGTCCGTTGCTGCGCCCTCCTGTTTGCTTTGAGCTGCCTGTGCGGTGCGGCAGAACCGGTGCCACTGCCGCAGGCCCATGCCCATAACGACTACGCCCACCCCCGGCCCCTGCTCGATGCCCTGCAGCACGGCTTCTGCTCCATCGAAGCTGACATTTATCTGGTCGAAGGCCAACTCCTCGTGGCCCATGACCTGAAGGACACCCAAACGGCACGCACCTTGGAGGCGCTGTATCTTGATCCCCTGCGCCGGCAGGTGCAGGCCCATGGTGGCCGGGTCTATCCAGGGGGACCGGTCCTGACCCTGTTGGTTGATGTGAAATCCGAAGCCGTGACGACCTATGCCGCCCTCGACCGCGTGCTCCAGGGTTATGCGGACATCCTGACCATCCACCGGAATGGCAAATCCGGACCCGGTGCCGTCAGCGTTATCATTTCCGGCAACCGCGCCCGCGCCGAACCCGCCGCCCAATTGGTGCGGTATGCGGCGATTGACGGAAGGACGGAGGATCTGGAGAAAAACGTTTCCCCTGACCTCGTGCCCTGGATCAGTGTGAACTGGGCCACTGAATTCAATTGGCGTTGGACCGGCGAAATGCCCGCGGAGGTCCGTACCAGCCTCGCTCAACTCACCGCCCGCGTCCATGCCCAAGGCCGGCAGCTCCGCTTCTGGAACACCCCCGACCGACCCGGAGTGTGGCGCGAATTGCAGGCCGCTGGAGTGGATCTGATTGGCACCGATGATCTCGCTGGACTGGCCGGATTTCTGCGCCCCTAGCTGATTGTTTCACTGCCATCCTCCGGCGGATTTCCGGGGCCACCCCGGACTCACCGCCCCGGCGCCGGAGGCAGGTTTTGCAGCCAGGCGATCAGCAACTGCAGCCCGGCCGGGTCGATCTGCAGAGTGCCGATGGGCGGCATCTGGCCGGGACCCCGGCTCATCACACGGACAGGCAACACGGAGCGGCCGACGTCCCCGGGCGTGATCAGACGGGCATCGGAAAGGCCCAGATCCCCGTGCTGGGGCGTGGCATTCAACAAATGCTGATCGGCCCCGGACGCCCAGGGCGCCAGGTTCATGGCACTGTTGCCGCCGCCTTCCGGCAGATGGCAATGGGAGCAGTTGGTGGCCAGCCAGGCCTTGGCTCGGTCGGCCAGTGCAGCCGTGGGGTCAGCGGGATCCACCAGCCGCGGCTGTTCCGGCACCGGCTTGGGCAGGCCCGGGGAAAATTGACCTTCGCCGGTTTTGGTCTGCACCCATCCGGCCTGCGCAAAGGATTCGAGTTGATGCTGCAGCCCCCCTTCCCTCCTGACCTCCCGGTTCAGCTGGGCATTGGTCAAACTCAACACATAGTTGGCCCCCCGGCCATGACAGGCCACGCAATCGCCCCGGCTTGGCACGAGCCATTCCCTCCCTCCCACCGCCACCCGGGTGCCTTCCTTCGGCACGAGGGTGGCATCCGTCTGGGCCTCATTCCAGAGATAACTGTAAGCCGCCCAGTCGCTGTGTTCCTTGACCAGCAGGCGCGTCTCCATGCGCCGGGCCGGACGGGCTCCCTCTTCCGGCAAAGTGAGAGTCTGCACCACCACCGTTCCGTCAGGAAGATTCCACGATTTCCAGGCTGCCCCGGTTTCATGGGCCGGGAAAAATTCGGCGCAGGCGGTGTCCGGCAACGCCAAAAGCCGGTCTCCCATGGCGCCATCATGCCAGGCCGGCGCATTGATTTCGTAAGGATGAATCCCTTCCATGGGTTGCAACGCCGCCACATCGGCAAAGAGCCCGGTATCGCTCAACAGGTTGGGAAAAGGCTTCGCTCCCGGGTCGGCGGCGGGAGCTGGCTCAAGCTTGAGGATGGTATTCCCGAGATGGTCCGCGATCAGAATATCACCTTCCGAATTGGTCCCGAAACCGGCGATGGCTGCCGGGGTGTCGGCGATCTCCCGGTTCCACAACAATTGCTTCCCATCATGTTTCGCCGCCCAGACCCGCCCGGTGCCGTAGTCACCGTAGAGATAGGCGCCGGTCAATTCGGGGAAACGCTTCCCCCGGTAGACAAAACCGCCGGTGAGCGAACGGAAGGCGGCGTGATCATGTTCGATGGTGGGCGGCGTGAAGGGAGCCGGTCCCTTCAGCCGCCCGGGGATGAACTCCCGGCTGCCTTCGTATTCGCTCCAGCCATAGTTGGCCCCGCGCTCCAGGAGGTTGGCGTATTCGCGGAGGTCCTGACCATTTTGTCCGACCCAGATCTGCCCGCTCTCCGGATCGGAGGTGATCCGCCATGGATTGCGGAATCCGTAGGCCCAGGTCTCGGGCCGCACCTGCGGATTGCCCAGAAAGGGATTGTCAGGAGGCACCACGTAAGACTGCCCCGGTGGCGCGCCATCCACATCAATCCGCAGGACCTTGGACCGCATCGAAGCGGTATCCTGACCAGCCTGATCGGCATCGGACTGGGCCGTGCCATCGCCGCTGGTGACATAGAGCATGCCATCCCGGCCGAAAGCGGCGGCCGCTCCGTTATGGCCATCCGAGGACCACTCGATGATCACCGTGGCCGATCCTTCCACCAGTTGGAAGGGCGCCTGCCGGGAAACGGTGTAGCGCACGAGGCGCGAGGATTTCCCGGGTCCGGGACCAGGACCATTCCGGCCCAGATACAGATAACCATTTTCCGCATAACGCGGATGGAAGCAGATGGTGTAGGCCATCTCCGGCAATTCGAGGAGGGTTTCTGCGGCGGCCACCTCCGGCCCGGCAGCGAACCGTTTGAGGATCGTCCGGTCCTCACTCCACGCATAGTTCTGCAGCATCAGCAGATTCCCCGTCCCCGGCTCCCACTCGAGCGCCACCGGCCGTTGCACCGCCAGCTTCGGATAAGCCCGGACCGCCCGCAGCGGGGGCGGGGCTTCCGGCGATCCTGACAAACGGGTATTCTGCCAGACCTTGGCCGGTTCAGCGGACGCGCCTGCGGCAGCGAGGATGAGAAGGAGGAGGCTGGCCCGGTTCATAAATAAGAAGGAAGCAGTGCTTGGTGCCCGGCGGATTTACGTGCCCCACGCCGTGCGGAGGCGGCGCAGGAAGTTACCAGACATCACCCCCGCGATATCCGCTTCGGTATACCCGCGTGCCGCCAGCAGCGCCGGGAGCTTTTGCAGATCGGCAATGGAATCCAGCCCCTGCGGCGTCTGCTCAGTGCCAAAACAACCATCCAGATCCGTCCCCAGCCCAACATGCCGGGCATTGCCGGCCAACTGGCAGTAATGATCCAGATGCTCCACCAGCTTTTCCAGGTGCAGGCCGGCTGATGACGGCGTGGTCTGCCCGCGCTGCCAGCCGGGCACCATCATCCAGGCATCCAGCGCCAGACCAGTCACCGCATCGCGCTCCACGAGGGCGCGGAACATCTCATCGCTAAGCTGGCGCTGATGCGGGACGAGGGCCCGCGCGTTGTGATGACTGGCCCACACCGGCCCCTCAAACACTTCCAGCGCCTGCCAAAAACAATCATCGCTCAAATGGGTCACATCGAGGATCATGCCCAAGCGGCCGCATTCCCGGAGCAGGTCCAATCCCCTCGCCGGAAATCCACCGATGGAATCAGTCCCCTGGGCATAGACCCCCGGCCCGTAATGCGCCGGTCCGATCGCGCGCAAACCCTGCTCCCAGGCGCGCTCCAGATGCGCAACCCTAACCAGAGAGTCCGCCCCTTCCAGACTGAGCACATAACCGACCGGCAGCCGGGCCGCGGTTTCATCATCTGCCGCTTCCCAGGCCGCGAGATGTTTTTCCAGGCCGGCGGCATCGCGGATCTGCACCATCTCCCCCAGTTCCTCCATGGCCCGGTACCACGCCAGCTGGCCCTGGGTCATCGCCCATGCCTGCGGGGCCGAGCGCCAGCCAAAGACCGGACTGTAGGCATCGTGCTCCAGCCGGGCCAGCTGGGTGGCGACACAGAGCCCGATCCTCGCCCGCCGCATTTCCGGCAGGGTCACGGTGCCGCGCCCACGGCCGGGTTTGTCATTCAAATGCGCCTCCACCCGCCGCACTTCTGTCAGGGGCAGCCGCAGATCGCGGTTCCATTCAATGGCATTCAGAGCCAGATCCAGATGGACATCAAAAATCAAAGGCGGGTTCATGGAGTGGTGCAATGGCAGCAGGGTCAAAGGTTATAAAAGAGCATCCACCACGATCACCGCCCCCAGTCCCACCAGTCCGATCAGGGTCTCGGTCACCGTCCACGTGCGCAGGGTCTGCCCCACCGTGAGACCCAGCGATTCCTTGACGATCCAAAATCCGCCGTCATTCAGATGGGATAGAAAAAGTGAACCGCAGCCGATCGACAACACCAGCATCTCCCGGTGAATCGTGGGATCCGCTGCCGCCATCGGGGCCAGAATTCCCGCCGCCGTGGTGATGGCCACGGTCGCCGAGCCGGTGGCCACCCGGATGAAGGCCGCCACCATCCAGCCATATATCAATGGCGGCAGGTGCAGGGTTCCCGCCAGGCTGCCGAGGGCATCGGCCACCCCCGCTTCGCGCAGCACCCGGGCAAAACCGCCGCCGCCCGCGACCACCAGCAGGGCCATGCCGATCCCACCGACACTCTGCTCGGTGAATCTTAGAATCGTGGCCCGGCTGAACCCGCAAGCCCGCCGGAACAACCAGGCCGCCACCAGCACCGCGATCGTCAGGGCAAACACCGGATGTCCGAGGGAAGTCAGGGTGGTTCGCAGCCCGCCCTCTCCCAGCCGCAGTTCCGCGACCGTGGACATCATCATCAGGCCGATGGGCAGGCAGACCACCAGAAGGGTCGCTGCAAACGAGGGCCGCGGACGGCCCGCCGCCGGGTCCACCGCCAGCACTGGCGGATCCACTTGCAGCCGCCGCACCGCCATCCGGGCGAACCACGGGCCGGCCACCGCCGCGGTCGGCAATCCAATCAGGAATCCCCAACCAAGCACCGCTCCGGTATTCGCCCCCAGCGCGGCAATCGCCGCCACGGGACCGGGATGCGGCGGCATCAGCCCGTGCATCACCGAAAGAAAAGAGAGCAGCGGAATCGCCAGCAGCAGGAAGGGCCGCTTCGTTTCCCGCGAAAGGGTCACGATGATCGGCAGCAGCAGCAGCAGGCCCACCGCAAACCAGGTCACCAGTCCCACCGAAACCGCCAGCGCGGCCACACACCAGCCCACCCGGGCCGGTCCAAAAAAAGCACTGAACCGTTCCGCAAGCACCTGCGCCGCCCCGGACTCCGCCAGCAGTTTGCCCAGCATCGCCCCCAGCGCGATCACGGCCGCAATCCCGCCCATGGTGGCCCCCAGTCCCTCCTGGAAATGTTTCAGCACGGTCAGGGGCGTCAGTCCGGCCCCGGTCCCCACCACCAGCGAAGCGAGGAACAGCGCCAGAAAGGCGTTCATCTTCCGCCATGTCACCAGCAGGACCAGCACGGCGATGGCTCCCAGGGCCAACAACAAAAGTGTAACAGACGAAGCGGACATGACTTAATAGGTGATCTGCCGGGCCCGGGCCACCACCGGCCAAGTCTCCACGGCAACCCCGTCCTGCGCCAGATGGACATGCCCATGCAGGGCCACCGTCGGACAAATATGCCAGGGAATGCCATAAAGCACCGAGCCCACCGGAAATTCAGCGGCCCGGGGCGTTTCCAGCACGAGATGTTCCTCATTGTGCATCACGGCTTTGGCTTCCGGCAGCGCCGGGAAAATCACGCGCGGATGCGGCATCTCGCTGGCCACGGCTTTGTGCCCCAGGTCCAGGCAGAGCCGGTCAGGGGCCGGCCGGCTGATGACCCGCGTGAGCAGGATGGCCGCGGGCAAAAAATCAAGGTCCGGCAGGTTGGCCGCATAACCCGCATCCCATAACACACAGGTGCCCGGGCTGCATTCCACGCCCGCCCGGCGGGCATGCATGGGAAATGTCGGGGTGCCGCCCACCACCACCGCAGGCACCAGCAGCCCCGCGTTGGTGAGCCGGTCCCGCAGCGCGGCCACTCTGGCAAATCCCTCATCGCAGGCCGCCGTGCGCGCGGCCACATCGGATTGATGCAGGTGGCCATCGTAGGCGTGCAGCCCCCCAGGCCGGATACCCGGCAAGGCCGCCATGCTCTGGTAAAACAATGCCGCCGCCTCATCCGGCCGCACGCCGGTGCGTCCCTGCCCCACGTCCAGATCCAGCAGCAAGGTCACCTGCTGCCCCGCCGCCACGGCGGCGTCGCTCACCGCCTGCACCGCGTTCCCGTCATCCGCCAGCGCGGAGAACACCACCTGTGGAAAGGCCGCCTGCAGGGCCAGGAACCTGCCAATATTCGGTCCCACGAGAGGAGCCGCCAGCAGCACGTCCGGCGCTCCTGCGGCCGCGGACATCTCGGCTTCGGCAATGGTGGCGCATTTGCACTTGGTGATGCCCAGGGCCACCTGCCGGGCCACAATCTGGGGCAGCTTGTGGGTTTTCACATGCGGCCGCAGCCGCGCCGGATCGCCCGCCAGGGCAATCATCCGCCGCAGATTTTCCTCCACGCTTTCCCAATGCAGGATCAGTGCGGGCGACGCCACGCGGTCCTCGTTCGATACCGTCAGGGGAGCCTTGCTCATGAGGTCAGGCCAGTTCAAAAATCACTTCGATCTCCACCGCGATGTTTCCTGGCAGCGGCCCCATGCCCACCGCGCTGCGGGCGCCGATGCCCTGCTCTGCCCCGAACACCTCCACAAACAATTCGCTGCATCCATTGATCACCTTGGGATGATCATAAAAATCCGCAGCGGAATTCACCATCCCCAGCACCTTGACCACCCGGCCGATGGCATTGAGCGAGCCGAAGTGCGACCGCAGCGTCGCCAACAGGGCCAGCCCCACCTGCCGGGCCGCCGCATACCCTTCCTCCAGGGAAAGCTCCGCACCCACCCGGCCCGTGATCAGCGAACCATCCAGCCGCACCGGCCCATGCCCTGACACATACGCCATCTGCTGCACCACCACCACCGGGCGGTAAACCGCCACCGGTTTCGGGGCTGGGGGGAGTTCAAGGCCTAGCGCGGCATACCGTTCTTCGTGGGTAACATTTTCCATGACCGCCACTGGAAACGAAATCACCCCGACCGGCAAGACACAAAACGCCCCGGACTCTGATTTGATGTTTCCAAGTGATGGAAGCAAAGCTTCCGCATCCGCCGGCAAAGCGGTGGCCGCGAATTACCGTGGCGCTTCGGCGACCGAAAGAATCCGGCCGAGGGCGGCGATTTCTTCGGCCGGAGCCTCATACCGGTCGAGCACGGCACGGGCCACGGCAGGATTCTCCACCGCCAGCAGTGAAAAAACATCGCTGGCCACCTGCTTCCGGGCCATGGGTTCCGAGATCTCCTTGACAAGCTCCCAGGCACCCGAAGGATTGGTGTCGCTGGTTTGCGAGATGACCGCCAGGTTCGCCCGGTCCCGGTCCGTTCCCTCCGGCAATTGTCCGACCCATTCGATCAAGCCGCCCACATCACGTTCCGATTCCAACCAACCCTGGGTCACTCCCTGGATGGCGGAGGATTTCTGCCCGTCATTTTGCAGACGGCCAATCGCGGACACCGCAGCGTCAGGATCCTGCCCCGCCCAATGTTCGAAAAGAGACCGGGGCATCCCGGCATCATAACCATAATTTTTCAGATAGTAGTCCACCGCTTCCCGCGGAGCGGTGGTGCTCCAACCGGAGAGCGCCCCACTGATGGCGTGCGCCTGCGAAAGGCCTACCGCCAGCGATTCCGCCCAGGCGATGGCGCCTGCCGGATCGGTTTTCGCCAGGAGGAACCCAATTTGTTCCCCTGCCTTCAACAGATAGTCCGCTTCGGGCGTGTCCGGAGGCATCAGCACAAAGCCGTTCGTTTCAAGATATTCGAGGTATAGTTCCGGAGTCTGGAATTCATCCTCCGCCTTCACTCCTGCCTGCATCCGGTCCTTTTCCCGGAGCTGGGTGTATTCGTTTTGGATTTTCCCGAGAAACTCCTTCAGATGCATGGCCGCTCTGGCAGGATCGGATCCGGCCATGACCGTCACCACTCCCCCCATGGCCATGGTCCGCTCACTGTGCGCGCCGATCGAGCCCACCCATTTCAGGGCGGCGTCAGGATCGCGTCTCGCCAGAGCCGCACCCAGTTCCGGGGCCGCCGTCAGACGCGGCGCCACGGACTTGATGCTGGCAAAAATCTCCAAGGCCTTTTCCGGCGACTGCGCAACCATCGCGGGGGCCAGTCTGCCCAGGGCGTTGTCCAAATCCAAGCCAACGAGGAATGTCCGGGCCCAGGACTCCGCTCCGCCGGGATCATTTGCGATCAGGTAATTCACGATGACTTCCGCGATATAACGCATCTTCCCTTCAAGTTCTGCTTTTCCGGAGACCTTTTCAAAGCTCCGCATCAGGGCCACCGAAAAACGTTTCATGGTATCCGCGGACAGCCCGCCATCGACCACCAACGCATCCAGAAACGCGAGATATTCATTCAGATCGCTGGACATCCATTCGAGCGCGAGCGCCGTCGCCATCTCGTTGCGCAGGCCCTCATCCGCGATTTTGAGGATCCGGCGCATCAGTCCGGCACGGCCGGAAGCGGGAGTCTGGCGGATCTTTTCCATCCAATCAGCTGCGGAAAGAGGGACCGCCCCGGATGAAGCCGGCGGCGGCGGCACGGGCCCGGCGGGTTTCCCGGCAGCGGCGACCTGCGACGTTGGTCTGTCCGCAGGACCGGAATGGTAAAAAAGGACGGCAGCCACCAGCAGGCCTGCCGCAACACCAAGGGCCAGAGCCCGCGATTTGAAAGATGTCAGCATGGAGTCGGAATTACGGGATCCAAAGCCAGGCCCATGGCAGAGCCAAAGGAGCGGAGGAAGGTTGCTCCCCCGCTCCCTTGGCCATGGGACTGATCAGGAGAGATAGGGCCTGGCATCAAGTTTGACCTTTTTGATCTCGACGTCGGTATTGCCGTCCACATCAACCACCTCAACCGTGATGGAGATGGTGTTGGAGCTGCCAATCAAGGATCCCACTGCGGAGATGGGGAAGGTAGCCGTCCAATCCTTCCCGCCAGGTCCGGAGGTGAACGAAGAAGGGACCCGCTTGCCATTCACAAAGACGGAGACCTGCGCCAGCCCGGCCGATGGAATGATTTTGCCCCTGATGCTCACCTTGGCCGTGGAACCGCTGCCGGTGATGGTGGGTTTGGCCGAAATCGTGATGATCGGATCCGCCCCCGGATTCACCCGCGGCTCGTTTTTCAGGACGTAGGTGAAGCTTTCCTCAGGCAGCGCCGGAGCCAACGGAGTGGCATAACGTTTCTTCGAGACCTGTTCGAACGCATAGGCGAGTTTGAAGATCTGGACGTCGTCATAACCTCTCCCGACGAAGATCAGGCAGGTCGGCTCACCATCCGGAAGAGCCCCATTCGGCACCACCGTCCCGGGGATGTGCATGGCATTGATGGGATCGCGGCCATTCACCGAACCGACGGTGGTGGTCTTTCCGGAATCGACCGGGAAGACCAGCGCATCCAATCCTTCCGCGTCCATCCAGGCTTCGAGTTTGCGGCGGATGTCCCGGAGAGCGGTGTAGTGTTCCGTCGCCTGCGGGGAGGCAAACGACAGCGCGTTGGTGCCGGTGACTTCGCCACCCGGCCCGAAGGTATACATGTAGCTGATCGTCGTATCAGAGATGGTGCGGGCACCGGTGTTGCCGGTCGGCAGTGCCGCTTTCGCCATCACTTTGGCGGCCAGTGTTTCGGGTGTGTCGGTGGGGGTTTTCACGAGGAATTCGATCATTCCTTTGTGCGCATTGGCGGTGAATCGGCCGCTGGTGGGGTTGGTGGACAGCACCCGCTGGGGCGCCCCCGGACCACGGTCAAAGGTGGTGCTCACGTCAGGCGGCAGGAAGACCACGCTGACCGTGGCCCCGGCCGCGGTCATCTGGGATTTTGATAGCTCGAGATTGGCAAAAATCTCCGGACGGGTGACACTGACGGTGGTGGTGTTGGCAGTTGCGCCCGTGCCTGGCGATGGATGGGGCAGTCCGATGTAGGTGCCGACAATGCCCAGCTTCTTTCCGGCCAGAGTCGCTGTGGCCAGCGCACTGTTGAAGCCCTTCGGAAAGGGTCGGCCATCCTGGAACAACGGTAGGATTGGTGCCCAGGGATCTTCCGGATCTTCGAAGGAAACCGCATCCCGGATGGAAGCGATATCGCTGACATTCCGCGCCATCGGACCCACCACGTCCCGCTCCGGACTGAGGTTGACGATGTGGTTGGAGGGCATGGCCCCTGCTGTCGGCCGTTGGCCCGCCAGCCCATTGCGGTCGGAAGGACCCCGGATAGACGCGCCGGTTTCCCCGCCAAAGGTGAAGAAGGCAAAGTTCGCGGCCGCCGCCACCCCGGACCCCCCGCTGCTTCCGCCGGAGGTGGTTCCCAGCACATAGGCGTTCTTGACCGCGCCCTTGATCTGCGAGCTGGAGCTTTGCCCCGAGTTCGCCCAGGTATCCATGTTGGCCTGACCCATGATGATGGCGCCGGCCGCCCGGAGTTTGGCCACGAGGAAACAATCCTCCGGCGCAATAAGATCCGCCCATGCCGTGGTCCCCGCGGAAGTGGGCAGGCCTTTCACGCTGTAGGAACCTTTGACGAAACAAGGAATCCCATGCAGCGCTCCCAGCTTCTTGCCTTCTGCCCGCAGTTGATCTGCCTTGCGGGCCTGATCCATGAGGTCCGGACTCAGGAACATCACCGAGTTCAAAAAGGGCGCGCCGCCCTGATCGTAAAGTTCGATCCGGCGCAGGTAGAGCGTCACCAACTGGACGCTGGTCAAGGCCCCGGCGTCCATCGCCTGCTGCACTTCCTCCAGGGTCGCGGTGCCCAGATCGAATTTTACCTCCACCTGTTTGGCCGAAGCGGCGGAAGGAAATGCGGTGGACAGGAGGGCACACGCGGCCGCCCCGAGGAGCCACCGGCGTGCCGGACCGGACGCAATGTTTCCTGACAAAAATGCAGGACCGGATGGATGAACGGATTCAAGGCTGGGCAGGCGGTGCCTGCTGGCGGGATGAGGATTTTTCATATGGTTGGCATTTATGGCTGGGCATGATGCACCCACTATTGATCCAGTGAAGTGATCGGTTTTTTTGGGGACCGGGAGCCCGGATTGATCCGGCCCGGCTGGCGCGGGGGGTGGCGGTTGCTCACGCAGCATCCGTCGTACCAGCCGGGGAGTTTACCCTGGAAAATTTCCCGGCTGGTTGCCCGCTCAAGTGACCCGCCGATTTAAGTCAGGATATACCAAGGGACCGGAGGCCACGGCCATCCCTCCCGGCCGGAACTGCCTCCGCGCCGGGCGGACGCATCACTTCAACTGCTCCATCAACCATGGCGTGATTTTCTCCGCCCAGCGGGCGGCATGCCCGCGCAGGCCCTCGCCACTGAAGTGCACCCCCTGGCCGTTGCTGTCGCGGAGCGCGCCCTTCAGGGCATCGCTGTCCGGGCCTTCCAACGCGATGCCATCCTTCCATAACGAGGCCTGGGCGGCCCGGATTTCGGGGGAGGACTCATCGCCGGGGACATGATAGCTGGCCTGCGCGACAAACCATGGCGCTTCCCAGCCGGTCTCCCGGCGGGAATCCCGGATCAACTTTTCGAGATACGCGCGATAGAGGTTCCCCGCCAGGGTGCGGGTGGGATCCTGCTGGTTGGCGTCACTCTCGCCCTGATGCCAGAGCACCGCCCGGAATCCAAGGGGGCCGGCCTGTTTCAACCGGGCCACGAACGATTCGAAAGCCTCGCCTTTGCTCTCCCACGATCCGTCAGGGCGTTTCTGCACGCGGGATTCAATGGTGGGCGGATAGGGGAAAACCGTTCCTTGCGGCAGCCACTCGCGCACGCTGGTGGCCCCGATGCCACAGGCGATAAAACCCACCGGCACGTCCAACTGCCGCACCAGGGCATCGCCAAGGGGGGGCATGAAACTGCCGCCGCCGCCACTGGCCCCGGGTTGCGGATCGTTGGCCAGCCGCCAGCCCTGACCGTCGAAGGCAGCAACGCGGCCGGTCTTCGTGGTTTGCTTCTCCTCCCCGTGATTGGCGGAGTTGGACTGCCCGGCGACCACAAAAACCTCACCGATGCCGACGTGCGCCACAGACGCCTTGCCGGTGACCTTGCCCTCCTTCAAAGACCGGACGTCCAGCCGGTGCCAGCCGCCGGCGGCCGCCTCCATGGTGGTGTGGAAGGTTCCGTTTCCGGTTTCGGCATCAAGGTGTTTCCAATCTCCCCCCGGGCCGATCCTCGCTTCGATCACGCCCCCCTGAGATTTGCCGCTGATGGTGATGGTGCCGGTGTTGCGGTGGTTCCGCTGGATGACTTGATAGTCCAGCGGGCTGGCCAGCGACAGGCGGCCTGACAAAAGAGTGGTCATGGCTTTGCCCAGGGCATCCCCAACCAGGAAATAAGTCTCCGCATTGCCGAACTCATGATGGCCATGGCCGGGATTCGGCGAGTCTTCCGGTTTCCGGACAAAGTCGCGGGTCGGCACAAAGACCACATTGCCGGCGAACTCCGGCCTTGCCGCCGCGGCGGCCTGAGCGGCCCGGAGCTGCTCCCATTCCGGCGGCGCCTGCACCCACGCCCCGGTGAGTTCACCTATCACTACCGGAAGCTCCGGCGCCTGCAGCTCACGGCGGACATCGTGGATCAGGTGCACCAGATTCTGCTCATACTCCGGCACCGCGTTCTTCGGATCCACCCCATCGTTCCATCCCTGATACCACACAAATCCCGCGAGTTCATGACCGAGGCCCTGCGTGGCCGGAAACTCCTTTTCCATCTTCGCGAGGGCCTCACGCACCTGCGCGATCATGAGGGTGTAATACGGTCCCACGGCCCCACCGGAAGAGGGCGGGCGAAAATCGCGATAGAGGCTCTTGCCGCCCCACGCCGTTTTGATGAGCAGCACCGGCTCTGGAAAAAAGTCGCCCATCACGTGCCCAAACTGCAATTCGGGTCCGAAGTGATGGACATCCCCATAGACGGAAAATCCAAAGGTCAGGGGCCCGGCCAGCAGTGGTTTTTCCTCCCGTTGATAGCGCACCCACACGTCATCCCGCACCCGCCAGCTGCCGTCAGGATTCCTCAGATGCTGCAACCCGGCCGCCTTGGCGGGATCGGCCAGCAGCGTCGTCAGGGTGCCCCTGCCCTCGTTGTAGTCCTTGCCCTTCAGGTCCACCACGGCCTGGCCTTCCATGTTGGATTGTCCGGCGAGGATGAAGACTTTGACCGGGGCCGCCGCGACCGGGCAGAGACTCAGAACGAGCAGGAAAAGGCAGGCAGGTAATTTCATGCAAAGAGGGGCGGGAGAACCGGGGAAGCAGTATGCCAGGACCACAGGGATGGGGTGGCATCAGGGAGGGGATCACGTCGGCAGCGGCTTCGCCTGCCCGGTGAACACAAATGAAAAGAGGCAGAGCAGGAGGGTTTTTATCATGGAGCGCTGGGGAAGGAACCGTCCTTGTAGCCTTCCGGCCCCTCCATGGCAAGCCTGCGGACGGAGCGCATCTTCGGGTACCGCCAGGCTTGCATCCGGCCGGGCAGCGCCAGTAGACTGGCTACAAATGAAGCTGCTCCTCTCCGTCTGGATCCTCTGCCTGTCAGCCCTCCTGTCTTCCGCCGCGGACAATCTGCCGCCTCCCACCCTCGCAGGTTATACGGGAAAAGTGAGTTATGCCCCCGGGGAGGAGATCACCCTGCATGTCTCCACCAACCTGCCCACCTTCGCGGCGGAGATCACCCGGCATGGCCTCAAGCCGGAAAAGGTGTGGGAACAACAGAACGTCGCCGGCAAGGAATACCCCGTGCCGGAGGACAGCTCGTCCATGGGCTGCCGTTGGCCGCAGGCCCTCACCGTGAAAATCCCCGCTGGTTGGCGCAGTGGTTATTATCAAGTCAGGCTCCATGGAGTCCGGCCCGCCGCCACCCCGGCGGAGGCCCCCACCCCGGCCGAAGCTTCCTGCTTTTTTGTCCTGCGCGCCGCCGAGCCGGGCCGGTCCTCGCGCATCCTCCTGCAACTGAGCACCAACACCTACAATGCCTACAACAACTGGGGCGGCTTCAGCCTTTATGCCTACAACGGCCGCGGCGGCAATCAGGGGCATCAGGTTTCCTTCCAGCGGCCTCCCGCCAGCCAGTTCAGCAATTGGGAACAGCCCTTTGTCGAATGGGCGGAGCGCAGTGGTTTCACCTTGGAATATGCCGCCAACAGCGACCTCGAGTTCCATCCCGAGATCCTCCAACACTACCGGCTGGTGCTCAGCGTGGGTCATGATGAATACTGGTCGGCCCCCATGCGCGACCATCTGGAAAAGTTCATCGGTGACGGCGGCAATGTGGCCTTTTTCAGTGGCAATACCTGCTGCTGGCAGGTGCGCTCCAGCCCGGACGGCCAGTCCCTCACCTGTTGGAAGCAGAACTTCCCCAGCGATCCAGTGTATGGGGCCCGCACGGGGTATGCCACTCTGTCCTCGCTCTGGAGTCATCATCTGGTGCAGCGGCCGGAAAACCAGCTCACCGGGGTCGGGTTCCTCTGGGGCGGCTATCACAAAAGCCACGGGCAGCTCATGGATGGCAGCGGGGCCTTCACGGTGCACCGGCCGGACCATTGGATCTATCAGGGCACCAGCCTGAAGCGCGCCGACTCCTTCGGTGCGAAGGACACCATTGTCGGTTATGAGTGCGACGGCTGCGAAATCGACTGGAAGGAAGGCCTGCCCTTCCCCACCCACCGCGATGGCACCCCTGACACCTTTGAAATCCTCGCCAGCGCCCCGGCGCAGTGGCATCCGGATGATTGCCAGTGGTATGAGCGCTGGGAGAATGGCCGCAAGGGCAATGCCGTGCTCGGCGTCTATCAACGCGGCGGCACCGTCTTCACCTGCGGCAGCACCGACTGGGCGCACGGGCTTCGCGGCGGCGATCCCATGGTGGACCGCATCACCCGCAATATCCTGGAAAAGCTCTCCCAATGAAACGCTTCGCCCTGACGCTTCTCCTCCCTGCCCTGCCCGTGGGGGCGGCCGGCCCCTTCACCCTGCGCACCGACCTCGACGGTGACAGCACCGCCGAGCAGGTGCAGATCGCAGCAGACGGCATCACCGTGACCGGCGGGAAAATGGCGGGCCAATTCCCGCGGCCCGCCGGGGTGCCGGTTCCGTCAGGGGAGGCTCCTGACAGTGGAATCCGGTTTGCTGATTTGAATGGCGATGGCCTGGCCGATCTCCTGTTTGCCGATGAAACCCATGAAGCCATCCACCTCTGGACAAAGCAGGCCCGGGCGGATCTCGGCTGGCTGCCCGGTTGGTCCCAACAGGTGCGCAGCGCCCCCCGCACCACAGCGCCGGACCGCTTGCCGCCCCTCACCGGGACCAACGTGTCGGTAAAAGACGGCATCCTCTCCATCCAATCGCCCACCGGCCCCAAAACCACACTGACCGCGAAGACTTTGATCGCCCTGCCCATGCCGCCCCCGCTGTCGCCGGAACAGGGTCTGTTATCCCTCCGCCTGCCCGATGGCTTCCGCGCGGAGTTGGTGGCCCACGAGCCGCAGATCACCGATCCCGCCGCCTTCGACTGGGGCCCCGATGGCCGCCTCTGGGTGGTGCAGATGAATGACTATCCCACCGGCATGGATGGGAAAGGCCAGCCCGGCGGGGTGGTGAAGATCCTGACCGACCGCGACCGCGATGGCCGTTATGAGCACACCACCGTGTTTGCCGATCAGCTGCCCTTTCCCACCGGCGTCATGCCTTGGCGCCAGGGCGCTCTGATCGCGGCCGCCCCTGACATCATTTACGCCGTGGACCAGGATGGCGATGGCCGGGCGGAAACCCGTGAGGTGTTGTTCACCGGATTCACCCCGGGCAACCAGCAGCACCGCTTCAATGGCTTCGAGTGGGGCCTCGACGGCTGGATCTATGCCGCCAATGGCGACAGCGGCGGCACCGTGACTTCCGTCAAAACCGGGAAAACCCTCGCCATCAGCGGACGCGATGTGCGCTTCCGTCCTGACACCGGGGAAATCGAAACCGTCTCCGGTATGACGCAATACGGCCTGCGCCGCGATGACTGGGGGCACTGGTTCGGCAACAACAATCCGGCCTGGCTCTGGCAGGTGACCCTCCCGGAACGTTATCTGAAACGGAATCCCCAACTCGCGGTGAAACGCGTCAAAAAGCCCCTCGCCAACTACCCCGACGCCACCCGCGTCTTTCCCGCCAGCCCGCCCCTCGAGCGGCCCAATCAGCCGTGGTCCCTGAATCACGTCACCAGCGCCTGCTCCCCCACTCCCTACCGCGACACCTTGTTTGGCCCGGCCTTTGCCGACAGCGTCTTCATCGCCGAACCCGTGCATAACACCGTGCACCGCGAGGTCCTGTCGCGCGAGGGCAGTGGCTTCCGCAGCCAGCGCGCCGCCGGGGAGGAAACCCGGGAGTTTCTCGCCAGCACGGACAACTGGTTCCGTCCGGTCTTCCTCCGCACCGGTCCGGATGGCGCCCTCTGGGTAGCGGATTATTACCGCTTCGTGCTGGAGCATCCGGAATGGATCTCCCCGGAAATGCAGGCCCGGGTGGATCTGCGCGCCGGTTCGGACCGCGGCCGCCTTTACCGCATCGCGCCCGTGGATGCCCCGCGCCGCCCGGTGCCAGACCTGTCCACCCTGCCCGCCCCGGCCCTCGTGGCGGCCCTGAACAGCAGCAATGGCTGGCAGCGCGACATGGCCCAGCGCATCCTCCTCGAGCGGAGGGATCCCGCCGCCCCCGCCCCGCTCCGGGCCCTGCTCACCCCTGCCCATCTGCCACAGGTCCGCTTGCAGGCCCTCGCCACGTTGGGTGCGCTGGGTGCCCTGGACGAAGCCACCCTCAGCACCGCCCTGACGGATCCCCACCCCTGGGTCCGCTGCGCCACCCTGCGGGAAAGTGAGGCCTTCCCGGTCCAGTCCCTCTTCCCCGCCGTCGCCGCCCTCGCCCGCGATCCCGATCCCGCCGTGCTCCTGCAGGCCGCGTTCACCCTCGGCTTCTGGCCCCCGGACCTCAGCGAACCCGTCCTCGCCGAATTGTCAGCCCACCCCGATGAAGACGTACGGGTGGCCGTCATGTCCTCCCTTCGTCCTGACAGCCCCTTCTTCCACCGCCTGAAACAAAAGGAAGTCATTCCCGCCGCCGTCCGCTCTCCCGTCCTCCAATCCAGTTCCCCCGACCGGGAAAAAGTCATCGCCACTTATGCCGCCGTGGGAAAACTCCCCGGCAACGCCGCCGCCGGCCTGCCGCTGTTTGAGTCCCTCTGCGCCCTCTGTCACCGGCTGCGCGGCCAAGGCCACGAGGTCGGCCCCGATCTGGACATGACTGCCAGCAAACCCACCGACTGGCTCCTCGCGAATATCCTCGACCCCGCCCAGACCGTGGAAGCCCGTTACCGCGGCTGGACCGTCACCCTCCAGTCCGGCCCCGTCCTCAGCGGCGTCATCTCCGCCGAGACCGTCAACAACCTCGTGCTCCGCCTCCCCGGCGGCGCCGAACAAGCCGTGCTCCGCAGCGACATCACCGCCATGCAGCCCGTCCCCGGCTCCCTGATGCCCCCCGGCTTCGAGTCCGCCCTCACCCCCCAACAAATGGCCGACCTCCTGCAATGGATCCGCCAGCCCAAATGACCATCCCACTCCACGGGCGCTCCGAGCCACTCCTATAGATCTTCGGCTGCATCTGTCGACTGCGTTTGCCTGAGCTCTGCAATGACTCCGGCGCTCACCGCGCCTGCGGGGCTGCGCCCCAAACCGTGTCCGGTATGCCTCAAACGCCTCGCCGCCGGCAGCGTTTGTCTGACCGCTGCCCTCTGACTTCTGACTTCTTCCCCCTGCCCTCTGCTTTCCTCTACTGCACCGTCGTCACCTTGCGGTGGTAATGCTGGGTGCCATCCACCCCCATCCGGTCCACGATGGGCGCATTCCCCGGCACCGTGGCGGAAGTGTCCTGATGCTCAATAGGCAGCGCACTGCCGGGCTGGGTAGCCGTCTCCGCACAGCCGCTCAGGAAGCCGGAGATCAACGTCAAAAGGAAGAGCACAGAAAAAGGTTTCATGACTAAGAAATATGCCTCCATCCCGGTCCGACAAGCAACTAAAATCGGCCCTTGCCTTCGGTTCTTGAGATTCCTCACCGCCAACTGTCTGGGTGGAGCCCAGTCGATGGTGGGCTCTGCGCCGAGGCTCGCGCAAGTCCTGACCCAAGCTCAGCGATCAGAGAGGCTGGCGCGATGGCTGCGCGGGCCAAGGCGGTGGAGCAGCCCGCGTGACAGCCGGAGCCGTTCGCTGCAGCCCATGGTCATCAGCCGGATCATACCACGGGTTCACGGTCTAAATCAGAGTAAGGATAATGACCCGCGTTCTTGAGTCGCGCGATCAACTCGGAACCGCCTCCGGCGCGGGCGAAGTCCATCTCAGAAGGATGGACTTCGATTACAGCGAGGATACCGAAGGTGCGGAGCTTGCCGTCATCCGGGATGCCGTAAGCATCGAATATCAAGCACTTGCCTCCGACATGTTTCATCTCGACAGGAAACGCACACGTCTCATTGCGATTGAGGGTGGCAGAGACACTGTATCGGGCCATATGGTTCAGGACTCGATTGATCGTCGCGTGAGCCTGCCCGAAGGCCGTGGATTCATCCCGCGCCTCGTCGAGATTGAGGGTGTGGCGGGTGAACATGGCGAGTTCGTAGCTGGAAAACGCTTCATTCGACGATCCTTGGCCCGGCAATTCGGAAAGTTCTTTCGTGGCAACGGCAGTGCCTGGCAGTCCATGTGGATAATAGTAAAGATCGAGAAAGCCACCAACGGCGAATGGAATCATGGCATGCATTACCATGTTGTGCTCGGGACCAAGCGCAGCCTCCATGAGCTTCGATTTTTGGTCGTTCCACGCTTCGGCCAGCTCCGCCGTCGGGTCTTCGGCCGGTTGGGGTTTGGTGGCTCCGAAAAGCTTCTTCAGGCGATCAAACATAGGCGTGGGTGGATTTGGCTAACGGGTTGGAGATTGGAAGGTCACGACCACTGGATCTGGCGGCGGGTCGGGCGTTGGGAGAGACGTCTTGTTCGTTTGAGAGGATTACCGGACAAGTTTTGATCGCAGGGCGTCCGCTTTGTCCTTGGGAAAAGATCCCAACAGAGGATCAATAGTGAATCCACCGTGGATTAGGTCTCCTTTGGTATACATCCAGTCCGAAATCTCATCTTTCTTGACCTTCCATGCCTGACCAGCCTTCACGTTCTTAACAATACCTGGGTCATTACCGATCTCACCGGAAAATACTCCCTCCGCGTATGAAACGTTGACGATCCAAAAATGCTCGGTCTCATCTCCATCTTGGATTGCAGCCTTGACTGAGAAGGAGTCCGCCCCGTTCTCTGCAAGGATCTTCAAAAAATCATCGACCCGGTTTCGGGCGGTGCCTATTGCCGCATCCATTGCGGCTTCATCGTATTCCTCGATCAGTGTCTCCGGCTTCGGGGAATTATCCGCTTGGTTCTTGTCCCTCCCGGAGCATCCAGCGATCATGAAGGCGGCTAAGCAGATGGCAAATTGGTGTTTCATATTTCCAGTGAACGTTAAATGTGGTTGGCACGGCGGCGCAGGACTGACAGAGCGAAGCGAATGAGAGAGCTTGTCCGCCGTTTCCACCCACGACGAGTTCGGCTTCATTCTGTTTTGGGACTTCATGTTGATAGATACCATGTCTTTGTCTCGCTGGAGTATTCCCATGTGTCGATCAAGCCACCAGGCTGGGGGAATGAGAACGAGTAACTGCCCCCATCTGAACGATAGCCGTAAGAGCTGCGAAGCAGACGTGGAAGGGAGGGCTTGGTTGGAAGCTGCGCAAGGTTCGTCGGGTATGTTCCGTGGGTGCTGCGGTAAGCCTCCAGCAACGGCGCGACACGCGATGGATAATCCTTGGCGGCCACGACGGCGCGCTGCTGGACGAACCGATTCGATGGAATGGCGAGTCCGGCAAAGCAGCCGGAAGTCGCAACTATCAAAAGAATCGTCAATGCTGGGCGGTTTGAGCGTCCGTAGTGAAAGGCAAACAACCAGAGAATTCCAGCGACAAGTAACGCGGGTATTCCTATCCATGCGACGACGATGCCAAGCATCATTAGAATAAACGGGTCCATGTACCAGACGACGGCGATAAAGCACGCCACAAACACCACGGCAATGACGGGCCAGTGATTTCGGGTGAGTAGTTGACGCATATTCATTTCTTCCGGACAGTCTAATATGCCACCAGATCTGGTGGGACATCCATTTCAAGAGGAGGCATAATAGGAGTGGCTGGTGGTTTGTAAAAGTTTGTGCCTCAATCGATACGATTGGCTATTCCTGACCCTATCCGGCCCCAACAGGATCTGCAAGAAATTCAGGAATTTTAAACGGGCCCTGAAGATCAGGAAGGATGCTTCGTCTGAAATCGTCAGGGTTGAACGATGGAGCTGGGAAGGGAAATCCCGGGAATGAGGGCGGGAGAAGAAGGAAGGTTCAGCGGTCCTGGATCAACCACCGCGGAGCCCTTGAAGGAAGTGGAGGGGCAGATGCTTCAGCCAGTAAACGAAAACCCCGCCGCCCGGGGGCATCGGACGGCGGGCATGGGAGGGTGGGGGGATGGAGCGCGGACTTGCAGTCCGCCCCGGAGCATTGGCAGGGCATCGGTCGTGAGAGGAGCAAGGGTTGCCGGGGCGGACTGCAAGTCCGCGCTCCTGCTCCCTTATAGACTGGGCACCAGCCCCCCCCAACACAAAACCCGCCCTCCCACGAAGGGAGGAAGGGCCTGGTGTTGGGGGGCCGGGGTTACAGCCCGTGGGGCAGGCTCAGGGGACGGCTGGCATCGGTCACCGGGCGGATGCCAGCACTGGAATCCGGGCGAAAAACCACCGCTTGCCGCCCCCGGATTTCAAGGCAGGCTGCGCGTCCCCAAATTTTTTCCCTGAATCACCATGTATCGCACGCACCATTGTTATGAACTCCGCCCCGCCCAGATTGGTCAGACCGTGACTCTCGCCGGTTGGGTGAATAGTGTGCGCGACCACCATGGGGTGATTTTTGTGGACCTGCGCGACCGCGAGGGCATCACCCAGATCGTCTTCCGTCCCGAGGAAAATGCCGCCGTGGCGGACATCAGCCACAAGCTGCGGGATGAGGATGTGATCATGGTCACGGGCCGGGTCTCCGCCCGCCTCGCCGGCACCGAAAACGCCAAAGTGCTCACCGGGGAAATCGAACTGGTGGCCTCCGGACTCACCATTCTCAACAAAGCCGATGTCCTGCCCTTCCAGCTCGACAAGGAACTGTCGAACGAGGACCTCCGCCTGAAATACCGCTACCTCGATCTGCGCCGCCCGCGCATGACGCGCAACATCCGCCTGCGCCACAAGATCACCACCGCGGCCCGGAACTTCCTCGACGAAACCGGCTTCATCGAAGTCGAAACCCCGATCCTCTCCAACCCCACCCCGGAAGGCGCCCGCGACTTCCTCGTGCCCTCCCGCCTCAGCCCCGGCCGCTTCTATGCCCTGCCCCAGGCCCCGCAGCAGTATAAACAAATGCTCCAGGTGGCCGGATTGGAAAAGTATTTCCAGATCGCCCGCTGCTTCCGCGATGAAGACCTGCGCGCCGACCGCCAGCCGGAATTCACCCAGATCGATATCGAAGCCTCCTTCATCGGTGAGGAAGACATCTATCCGCTGATCGAAGGCCTGCTCGCCCGCATGTTCAAAGCCGGACTGGACCTCGACATCCCGCGTCCCTTCCCCCGCATGACCTGGCAGGAAGCCATGGACACCTACGGCAGCGACAAACCGGACACCCGCTTCGGCATGAAGATCATCGACCTCGGCGGCGTCTTCGCCAAGACCGAGTTCAAGATCTTCCGCAGCACCCTGGATAATGGCGGCACGGTCCGGGCCATCAACGCCAAGGGTTTCGCCGGCATCACCACCGGCCAGATGAACCGCCTGAACGAACTGGCCATCCAGTCGGGCCTGCCGGTCAAGACCCTCGCCTTCATCAAGTGTGAGGGCGGCGAATACAAGTCACCTCTCTGGAAGTTCTTCACCGATACCGAAAAGGCCGACATCATCAGCACACTCAGCATCGAAGAAGGGGATATCGTCTTTTTTGTCGCGGGTGCCTGGGAAATGGTCAGCAACGTCCTCGGCCGCACCCGGCTCGATGTGGCCGGGATGATGGAAATCAACAAGAACAGCACCGCCTTCAACTTCCTGTGGGTGGTCGATTTTCCCCTGCTCGCCTTCAGTGCCGAAGACAACGCCTGGGTCGCCGTGCACCATCCGTTCACCCGCCCGAAAGCCGAGGACATCCCTCACCTCGAAGCCGGCGACTACGCCAAGGTCCGCGCCGTGGCTTACGACGTCGTGCTCAATGGTTATGAACTCGGCGGCGGATCCATCCGGATCCACGAAAAAGACCTCCAGGCCAAGATGTTCAGTGTGCTCGGCATCAGCGCCGAGGAGCAGCAGGAAAAATTCAGCCACCTCCTCGATGCCTTCCGTTTCGGAGCCCCGCCCCACGGTGGCCTCGCCCTTGGGCTCGACCGTATCGCCATGCTGGTGAGCGGTGAGGACAGCATCCGCGAAGTGATTGCCTTCCCCAAGAACAACAAGGGAGCCGATCTCATGACTGACAGCCCCACGAAGATCGACTTCAAGGCGCTGCGGGAAGTCTACATCCAGAGCACCTGGAAGGAAAAAGAGAAGGCCAAGGACGAATAGTTCCTGGCCTTAAGCAGCCCCCAAAGGGCCACGCCCTCATCCAGGCCATCCCGGTCAATCTTCCAGGAGAAACCGTGGACGGGTGTGCCTGCACTGGATCCGGCAACAATATCCAAAAAAAAGGCACGTGCCCCGCGAAGCGGAAGCACGTGCCATCAAATTACGCCGCTATAGGATCACGGTCCGGTATTGGATCACTCCGCCGACCATTACCGGCTGATAATAGAGGCCGTTCAATCCATAGTAGGTGATGCCATTGACCACGTAGGGCGCACAGCCGGGCGGCAGCATCGGAACCACCACTCCCACGGGAGGCGCCACCACCACGTAGCCGGAGGGCCCGGGTTGATAGTAGGTGCCGCCATAATAGGCATAAGACGAATTGCCGTAATAGACCGTGGCATAGCCACGGGGCGGAGAGGCCACCGCCGCACCGATCACCGCTCCGGTGACCAGACCGGCAGCCACCCCGACTCCGAAGCCGCCATGGCGGTGGACGTCCACATCGACGTGGCGGTGGTAGTTGTAGTTCCGGTTCACATTCACGTTGCGGTTTACGTTGACGTTCCGGTTCACATTCACGTTGCCCCGGTTGACGTTGACGTTCCGGTTCACGTTCACATTCCGGTTCACCCGCGGATAGGCGAGGACATTGGCGAGTGGCGCGGCGACCAACGCCAGGACGAGGGTGGTCCGGAGAGAGACAGCAAGAGTGGTTTTCATAACACAGGAAAGGTGGGTGGGTTATTTGGCGGGTTCGGCGGCAGGCTGGGCCGGCTCAGGCAGGATTTCCACCTTGGTGGCATCCGCAGGAGGATCGTAGGTGAAAAGGAAGTCCGGCAATGGCGTGGTCATATCCCAGTGGATGAAAAGGAAGGTGACCTTGGCAGCTTCCTCTTCCCCGCCGGAAGCGAGCACTGCTTTCCGGATCACGGGCACGGGCCCGTCCTGGATCCAGACCTGCCAGTCCACCGATTCGCTGCGGAAGGCGAGATGATGGCAGAGGGTGCCCAACACCATCTGGGGGCCAAGATAATCCCCGGCGGCCGCCTTGGCTCCGCCGTCCCCAAAAGGCCGGCTGAGCAGAAGATCCTCCAGCGGGAAGTTGATGCCATAGACCTCGCTGGCCTTGTTCAACGTTTCGTCGATGGTGGCCGGCACGGCGGTGGCCCCAAAGTAGTTTTTCTGCCGGTCCACCACACTGAGGGTTTTGCCGTCATAGAAAAAACTCCGTTTGGGTTTGGTGGTTTTGACATCCACCTGCAGGCGGTCAGGCCGGCGCGGTCTGATGTCCGCGGTTTTGGCGGTCTGGGCGACGGTGCCATTTTCAAGGAGCACCTCCTCCCAGATTTCCGCGCTGACGGAGAACTGCGCGGCTCCCGCCAGCAGGTCGACGGCGCGTTTCAGAATGGTGAGAGCCTGAGGGTCCACCGCGGCGGGTTCCTTTTCCGCGGGAGCAGCGGCGTCGGCGGCCGGGGCGGGCTGGGTCGCGGGATCGGCCGCCAGCATGATGGCGGCGGAACCGCATAGGACGGCGGAGGAAAGAAAGCGGAGCAATAACGGGCGTGTTTTCATGGAGTGGATTGTTTTGCGGACAGAGCTCACCGGGAAGCCGCGTGGAGACCAAAAGCGGCCGGAGCCTGCAGCGCTGTTTGCTTGAGGAGACGATGGGAGAAAGGGGGGGGTGGCAAGCCTGGCCTAACTTTTGGGGAAGAGCAGGATCAATCCCGCGCGGAGCCCCCACTCGGGTCCACCCTGCGGCGCATCCGCATAATAGCGGCCCCCGACAAAGGCCTGCATGGGCTGACCGCCGACTTTGAAAAGCTGGGAGATCACAAAGTTGAAGGGCATGGACCATTGTTCGTTCGTCCAGTCATAGGTGGATTCCGAATTGATCGTGAAGGTGGTCTTGGTGCTGGTGATATACGAACAGAAGGGCTGGATGAAGGTGGCATTCACCTCGCTGCGGTCATCCTCCCCGGCAAAGGACCAGAGATGATTCGTGAGCACCCCGTAGGTCCAGGGGCCGGATTGTTTCAGCGCCAGACCGGTGGGACCCGCGCCCCACTTCTCCCCGCCCAGCAGACTGTCGGTGGCGGTCGGCCAGAGCGCGACGGGACCGGCGGCGAGGATCCAGCCATTGACGGGCTCCCTGGGGGAAAAGAAAAAACTCTGCACGGTGTCGCCCAGACCCGAGTCATCGTCGATCCCGGGAGCGGGGGACTCCGCATCAATCACCGGCAGGATGGTGCGGATGATGAGGTTCCAATCTTCCGTCAGGCTGACCGGGATGACCGGCTGAACATTGAGGGTGAAGCGGGTGGCATCATTGATCCCGATGCCAAAATCCCAGTTCCCCTGGAACGGCACCGAAATGAGGCTGGCGACCGGATTGGCCAGTTGTTTGGCGAGGTCGACTTCTGCACTGGCCCCCACCGCCGCAGCCGGGGAGGAAGCCGGAGCCGGTGCGGAGCCTGCCAGGACGGGGGAAACCGCCAGGACCAGCAGGCTGCAGGTGGTGCCAAAGGGGAAACGGGATAAATTCATGGGCTGGAAGCGGGAGTGTTTAATAGCCATTTTCAGGAAAGGAACCAAAGCACCTCAACTCCACCATAACCGCTCGGGGCAACCCAGCGTGGTGGGCACCAGGCATGTTGGTCGGGTTTTCATGGGGGGTGCCGGAGGATGGGGCTGGGTTATTGGATGTCCAGATCGGGATCCTGCTGCTGTTGCTTCAGTTGGGACATTTTAAACCGCCAGAAAGGAGTGGTGCACATCAAAAGCCGTCCCTCCCCTTCATAGGTGCGCAGCAACTGCTCCCCGGACGTCATCCTGCTCCATGGCATCCAGCCGGGCAGACTGACGGAATATTTCACTCCGGCCGTGCGGGCCAGTACTTGTTTGCCATCCGCCACGATGCGGCCACGGTTCGGCGCGGATTTGGAGAGCACCACTTCCTCCACCGGACCCGGGGAACACAACATCACCTTCCCCTTCCCGGACACCTTGGTCTGGAAGCTCAGGAACCCCTCGCCGGTCCTGAGGGAAGTCATCATTTTTTCACGGATGAAGGTCTGATGCACCTTGGCTTCGGAGGCCCAGTAGGCCCCGCTTTCGATCACCCACGCCTCGTCTCCGGGCAGGTCCAGCTCATGGAATCCGCCGAGGCTGGATTCCAGATACAGCAGTCCGGTACCGGTATAGCTGGGACGGAAGGCCTCTTCGCCGGACAGCGCGGCGCGGATCAGCCGGATCGGGCCGGGCAGCTTCGCCTTCATCTGGATATCACCGGTCATCCAGGAGAGGGCGCCGCGTTCCGCGACCACGGTTTCATCACTCAGGGTGACTTTTGCCCAGCGGGTGCCCTCGGAGCTTTCGATTTCAAAGGTAGCCATATGCAGGAATCCAGGAGCGGGGCTTCATTGGGACATTAAGGTAGTATAGATCAGCTGGAAAGGTTCCGGCCCGATGCTGACCTCTCCCCGGAAGGGATAGTCCATCGCGGCCACCAGGAAAATCAGCACCCCCACGAAAAACGACAGAGCCCCTCCGATCACCAGATGGATATCCAATCTCATGCGGAAACATAGGATGAGCAGGGTATTGATCACCGCGCCCACTCCGACCACATACCACATCACCCCGGGGATTCCGGTGCCGATGCTCTGGATGCGCTGCCGGCGCAGCAGGATCATATCATTGTATTGCCGCAGGGCCTCCCCATGCAGCAGTTCCTGTCCTTTGGTGGTGGGCTCAAAGCTGGTGAGCACCCGCTGGAAATCATCCATCATCTGCACACTGCCCTGGGGCACCTCTCCTTTGCGCTGGGAGGGCCAGGCCTTTTTGATCACAAATTCCGTATAGGTGCGCAGCCGCCCCGTAAGTTCCGTCCGGACCGGTTCCGGATACGCTGAGATATCCCGGTAGAGAGCCCCGAGGGAGGCAGCTTCCTTGGATACGGTGGCACTGACGTCTGTGGAATTCTGATACGTGGCCACCGCCAGCAATCCCAGCAGCAGCCCATAAAATACCCCAAAGCCGGAGAGTGCATACCCCACCAGATCATTGATGCCCTCCTGGCCTTTCAGCCAGAGTTTCAGAAACGGAGTGACAAAAAAGATCCCCGCCCAGGTGATGCCCACGAAGAGCACCGCAAACAGCAGCCCCAGCTGCCAGGTTGGAATATCGTAAATCCAAAAGAACATAAGGAACGGTATGCAGGAAGGGAGGCGGCCGGAGGCACCCAGGACTTTCAGGCCGCGGCACGGCAGAGGTTAGTAACGCAGCCCGCGGCGCCCGCGGAGCTTGTCATTCACATTCTCCCGTTTGTCATAGTAATCTTCGGCCCGGTCGCCGGGACCGGAGTAGTGGCGGCGGTCCACCCGGTCTTCCCGGCGGTCGTAGCGGTCTTCGGTGCGGTCCACCACGCCGGCCGCGCAGGAGGAGAAGAGGATGGCGATGGAGGCTCCGGACAGCAGCAGGGCAATTTGTTTCATGGAGGATTGATGGATTATTTCGAGGGGAGTATCATCATTTTCGGGACACGGCAACTCCAGCGCGCTGGTTTTTGCAGAATTCCCGCATCCCGTGGACCAGTCCGGTCATAGCCGTGTTGCGGGGCCACTGAAAAAACAAAAGGGGCTGTGAGGGGCATTTCTCTGACTTGAACCGGGAGCCGCCTGCTGCCGCTTTCCTGCCGCGGCCCCGCGGCGCCACTGTGGCCAGCGCCCCCCCAACGAAACCTCCCGGGCCCAAGCGGGAGTCTTCCCGCCCGACCAATGACCGCACCGCGGCAGCGGCCCCTGACCGGCCCGCCCTTTCCTGAATCCCTGAAAATCCAAACCCCTGAACACGTCCCTTCTCCCGCAGGCACCGCCTCCTTTGATCCAAGGCGGCATCCCCTTCACCCAACTTCCCGGTCCACCTTGATCCCCCCGCTGCCCCGCCCTCCGTAAAACCAGCCGCCTCCCCGTGGCGGATCCAGCCGCGAAGGCCCGTTCCGCCGTCGCCGCCCGCCGTTCTGCCAGGGATGCCGCGCTCCAGACCGTGGTCGGTGGCGCTCCCGCGGCCTTTCACTCCTGGATAGGCTCTTTGGTGCCCTGAGCGGGTTGCATTTATTACAAACCATAGGGCAATTAGTGGCGCCAATGCGCTTCAGACCGCCCAATTGCCTGCTCATGGCCTGCGTTCACTCATCCCCGGCATTTATACCATCTCCAAGCAGCGGATTTGTGCCTGCTCCAATCAACTCCTGAAGCATCACCAACAGGGCTTGAGCGGTATATGGTTTGGGCAGGAAATGTTTGACCCCAAGGGAGGCGACTTTGGCCACATGTTCGTCGATGGCCAGGCCGCTGGCAGCAAGGATGGGCAGGTGGGGATTCAGGCGGCGCAGCACCAGGATTGCCGTGGGGCCGTCCATCACGGGCATCATCATATCGGTCAGGACAGCGGAGATTTCGGAGGAACGGCTGGCGTACACCGCCACGGCATCGGCCCCGTCATTTGCCAGCACCACGCGGTAACCAAAGGCTTCCAGGGTCTGTTGGGTGATTTCCCGGACCCGCAGTTCGTCATCGACCACGAGGATCAACTCACCGTGGCCACGGGGCAAGTCCTTCCCTTCGGACACCAGCGAATCAGTGTCCACGCAAACCTGTGCGGGCAGGTAGATTTTGAAGCGGCTCCCCACCCCCACCGTGCTTTCCACGCGCATGAACCCACCATGACTTTTGAGAATGGCGATGGAAGTGGAGAGACCCAGTCCGGTTCCTTTCCCCAACTCTTTGGTGGTGAAAAAGGGGTCAAAGATTTTTTCGATCAACCCGGGAGGCATCCCCGTGCCGGTGTCTTCCACCTGGAGCAGGAGATGCGAGCCCGGTTGGGCGCCATCATAAAGCCCGGCGTATTGCTCGTCGATACTGACGTTTTCCGCGGAGATCGTCAGGGTGCCTCCCTGCGGCATGGCATCCCGCGCATTGACGCAGAGATTGAGCAGCACCTGATGCAGTTGGGTAGGATCGCCCATGACGGTCCAAAGCCCGGCGGCGAGGGTGGTTTCGATGCGGATGTGCTTGAGAAAGGTTTCGTTGGCGATTTTGGCAACTTCTTCAACCAGAGGGGGAATCCGTACTACCTCGTGCCGGCCTTCGACCCCGCGCGCAAAGGAAAGCACCTGCCGCACCATATCCGCCCCGCGTTGCGCACTGGAACGGATGATGCCCAGCAAATCCATGCTCTCTTCATCGGGGAAGCGCATTTTCAGCAGATCCAGCGACATGATAATAGGAGCGAGGGCGTTGTTCAGGTCATGCGCGATGCCCCCGGCAAGGGTTCCGATGCTTTCCATCCGCTGAGAGCGGAGGAATTGCTGCCGGAGATTCCGGCTCTCGGTGATGTCGGTATCAATGGTCAGGATGGACTTTGGCTCTCCCCGGGCGTCACGCATCAGAGTCCACCGGCTATCCAGGGTGACGGCGGCACCGGCCCGGCTGGTGAACCGCAATTCCCCCTGCCACACCCCGGCGGCCCGGATGGCCCGGTCCGCTTCGGCAAATTCCTCCGGAGTCACCGGCAGCACCTCCCTGACAAGTCTGCCGAGTGCCGCCTCCGCCGTCCACCCGAACAGCCGTTCGGCGCCTTTGCTCCAAAAGGTGATACGGTGGTCCAAATCCCGCACGTAGATGGCGTCGCGGGCTTCGTCGATGAGCGCGGCCTGCTCGGCGATGCGCTCCATGGCTTCCTTCCGTTCCGTGATATCGCGTGAAATCCCTATCATTCCCACAACATTTCCGCGTTCATCGCGGTAGGGGGCTTTGGTCGCCAGATAGGTGCGCGTCACACCGGCGGCCGTGAGGACTTCCTCCGTGGTGTGCGGTCGATCCGATATCATCACCCGGTGGTCACTTTGCATGGTGATGCGGGCGCCTTCCGTTCCGAAAATAGCGGTATCATCCTTGCCCAGGATATCTTCCACGGGCCGGCCGGCCAGACGTGCCCCTGCTTCATTCATGAGCAGGTAGCAACCCGAGAGGTCCTTGACGAATACGGAGTCGGGGGTGCCGTCGGCCACCGCCCGGAGCAGGGCGGACGTACGCTGCGCCTCAGCGGCCACTTTCCTGGGTTCCGTGACATCCCGGCAGGTGCCGAAAACACGGCGGGGCATTCCCCGGGCGTCGCAGATGCTTTGCCAGCACTCTTCGACAAACTTGATCCGTCCGTCAGGCAGCAGCAGCCGGTGTTCGAGGGTGCAGGCCGAGGACTGTCCCAGCGATTGCAAAAAGGCCTGGTGCACCATCTCGAGGTCCTCGGGATGGACGATGTTCAGGAAACCCTGATGGGTCGGTTTGAAGTGTGCGGGATCTTTACCGCAAATCCGATAGACCTCCTCCGACCAGATGACATCCATGGTGGTCAGGCCGGTCTCCCAACTGCCCACCTTGGCGAGGGCCTGGGCTTCCACCAGACGCGCCTGTTCCGTCTGCAACTGAGCGGCGAGGGCACGCAGTTGGCCCTCACTCCATTCCAGGGCCCGGGAGGCCGTCTTGCGCAAGGTAATATCCAGGGTGGTGCCCGTGAGCCGGATCGGCTGCCCCCCGCTGTCCCACTCCAGTTCCCCCAGCTCATGCACCCAGCGCCAGGTCCCGTCAGGCCTCACCACACGGTGTTCCGTATCCAGCCCCCCGGCACCGGAGATGGCGCGTTGATGGGCTTCCCTCAGGCGGTCCCGGTCTTCCGGATGCACGGCGAGGAGGAAGGACTCATAACTGACCGCGAAACTGGAGGCATCCACCCCGAAGATCCGGTAGGTTTCCTCCGACCACTGCAGCCTGCCCGTGGCCAGCGTGTGCACCCAGCTGCCCAGATGGGCGATGCGTTGCGCCCGGATGAGATCCGTGGTGCTGGCCCGCAGAGCGCTCACTGCCTGCTCCCGGCGCTGCTCCCGGCGCTGGGCTTCCAGCGCGAAGGACATGCTGTTGGCCACGTCGACCATGAGACGGACCTCGTCCTCCTGGAAGTAACCGGCCTCCGCGGAAAACAGGACCAGGGCACCGATGGTGGTGCCCCCCAGTTTCAGGGGAAAGGCAGCCGTCGCGAGAAAGCCGTGCAACGCGGCGCGATCCCGCCACGGCAGCATCCGCGGGTCGGCGGCGAAGTCATTGCAGACATCATGCACCCCGGTGCGCATGACCGTGCCTACGCTGCCCTGACTGAAGCAACTGTCGTCCGTGGTGATGGTCAGGCCGTCCAGATATTGCAAACCCACGCCGCAGCCGGCCACCGGATGGACAAAGCCATCCTCCGGGTCCACTTCGGCAATGAAGGCCATGCGCAGCAGGCCGTCCTCCACAAGGATCCGGCACACCGCTGCATAAAGCGGCTCCCGCCCCGGGGTCCGCACGATCGCCCCGCCGATTTTGCTGAGCACGGTATGCAGCCGGTTCAAGCGGCGCAGCCGGACCTCCACGAGTTTCCGCGCCGTGATGTCCTCCGAGACGTGGGTGAAATACTTCGGATCACCCGACCCGGTACGTTCCAGGGTTGCGATCAAGTTGACCCAGATTTGTTCCCCTGACTTCCGGCGGTAGCGTTTTTCGAGCGTGTAGGAGGCGCGTTCTCCCGCCAGCATGCAGCGGCGGGCTTCCTGAGCGGCCACATGGTCCTGAGGCACAGTAAAATCAGCGGAAATCCTCCCCAGTAATTCCTCCCTCGTGTAACCGAGAATGCCGCACAGTTTGTCATTCACCCACAGGAACCGACCCTCCGGGCAGATGTGGGCGATCCCGACCGCCGCCTGCTCGAAGGTTCCCCGGAACCTTTCCTCACTTTCCCGCAGCGCCTCTTCCGCCGCCTGACGCACTGAGATATCGCGCATGAAGCCGATAAACATGGGCGGCCCATGGCCCCGGCTGCGCATCACACTCAACTCCACCGGAAAAACGCTGCCATCCGCCCGGAGCGCCATCAATTCCGAGCGTTGTCCGGCAATGGGGCCTTCCCCGGTCTTCAGACGATGACGCAGCCCGTCCCCATGCCGCTGACGCAGTGCGGGAGGCACGATAACTTCCGCCAGCAGCTGCCCAATGACACTTTCGGCGGTCCAGCCAAACATGATCTCCGCCGCCGGGTTGAATTCCCGGATGATTCCCTGCCCATCCATCACGACAATGGCGTCCATCGCCGAAGCCAGAATATCCGCCCGTTCCGCCTGGCTGGCAAGCAGGGCGCGGTTCTGACGACGCGTTTCCAATTGGATCATTACCTGCCGTCCCAGTACCCGCAGGGCCTCCTCCTGCTCACTCGTCAGATTGCGGGGTCGATGATCAATGACACACAATGTCCCCAGGGCCTGCCCCTCGGGACTGATCAAAGAGGTCCCCGCATAAAAACGGATGTGAGGCTCACGCATCACCAACGGGTTCTGGGCGAACCGCGCATCCTTGGAGGCATCAGGCACAATAAACAGCCCTGGCTTTTGGATCGCATGCAGGCAGAAAGAAACATCCAACGGCGTTTCCACCACCTCCAGGCCGACGCGGGATTTGAACCACTGCCGGTTTTCATCGATCAGGGAAATCAAAGCGGTCGGCACCCCGCAGATGTGGGCCGCGAGTTTGGTCAGGTCATCCAGCGACTCCTCAGGCAAAGTGTCCAGCACTTCATAACTGTGGAGGGCGGCCAGACGGGATCCTTCCCGGCTGGGTAAAGTGGAGGGCATCATTGGCAGGGGGGGCATCAGTTCCCCGCCAGCCTTGGCATCTCAGTTTGGCGGCATGGTCCTTATGCAAGGACCATCGGGGGGGGCGCCAAAGGCCCGTTCCTTCCTACCGAAAGCCTTGGCTGTCAATGAGAAATGCAGATAGGCCCGGCGGCAGGGCTCTTGTCTGGCTACGGACAATACGGGAAATTCTGCCGGGCGTTTCCCGGCCCCATCCGCTCAATCTGCCAGCACCAGGGGTCCCACATCTCCTATCACGGGAACAGAGCGCAGTTGGCTTTTTCAGAACCACCGGAGGATTCCCAACGGGAGATGAAGGAAGTGATGCCTTCAGGGGTGGAGACCGCATGAGGGTTATAAGGGCAGTGAAAAGCGGGGGGGGCGGAGGCTCCCGAGCACGGCCCCGGCCCCAAGTTGCACCAGCCCGCTTCTTGCCAAAGGATTCTATCCAGGCTATAAATAGACCTATCCCAGTCCCTGGCTGCCGCAGCGCACGGCGGCGGTATCCTTGGTGAAGTTAGCCCGGACCGGTCGATACCCTCAATCTTGCTATGAAATTGGCAATTTATTTGAGACCTGCCACGGCGGGGCATGCGGTGGCCCCGCCCCGGCACCGCGGCGGCGGCGCATGATTTCTCTTCTCCGCTTTCCCTGAAACCCCGGAAATCCAAACCCATGAATACGAGCTCCCTTCCCACCGTCCCGCCCGCCCTGCCCCCGGTTGGTGTCGCCACCGAGGCCAGCGTGCGTTTTCTGGATCAGCTGTTTGCCAGCACGGAGCTGCCGAGGGTGGGCATCCGGCTGTGGGACGGCACCTGCTGGCCGGACGGCGCTCCCCGGCCCGCGACCCTGCAACTCAACCACCCCGGCGCCCTGCGCAGCATGTTTTCCCAAGGCTCCGAGATGGGGCTGGCCGAAGCCTATGTGCACCATGATTTCGATATTGAGGGGGAATTCGAAACCGCTTTTGAATTGTCCGACGTCCTCGCCAAAGGGCTGGGCTGGACCCAATCCCTCCAGCTGGCGAATCTGCTGCGCCAGCTCCCTCACTCCGGCCCTGCCGCCGCCGGTGGCCGGTCTTTTTTCAGCCGTCAAAAAAAGCACCACACCCTGACACGTGACCGCGAGGCAGTTTCCTTCCACTATGATGTGTCGAATGATTTCTACAAACTGTGGCTGGATGCAAATATGGTCTATTCCTGCGCCTATTTCCAGCACGCAGACCAGAGTCTGGAAAACGCCCAGACCGCCAAGTTCGCCCTGCTCTGCCGGAAGCTCCAGCTGCGCCCCGGCCAACGGGTGCTGGACATCGGCTGCGGCTGGGGCGGCTTCGCGGTCTATGCCGCCCAGCACTATGGCGTGGAAGTCGTGGGCGTGACGTTGAGCGGACGGCAGTATGAGGAGGGCACCGCCCGGGTGAAACGCGAGGGCCTGACCGGCCACATCCATCTGGATCTGCTGGATTACCGGGAAATTGAGGAACCGGAAGGGTTCGACGCGATCGTGAGTGTGGGCATGGCCGAGCATGTCGGCCTGGAAAACCTGCCTGCCTATTTCCGGACGGTGTATGGGCTGTTGAAGCCCGGTGGCCTGTTCCTGAATCACGCCATCGGGGAAGGCCCGCGCTACCGGCCGTCCCAGGGCCCTTCCTTCATCAATGAATACGTCTTCCCTGACACCGATCTGCCGCCCATCCGGGCCACCACGGCGGATGCGGAGGCGGCGGGGTTTGAAGTGCGGGATGTGGAAAACCTGCGCGAGCACTACGCCCTGACTTTGCGCCACTGGGGCCGCCGCCTCGCCGCCCAGCACGAGGAAGCCCTGAAGTATGTCAATGAAGCCACCTACCGCGTCTGGCGGCTTTATATGGCAGGCAGCGCCCACGCCTTTGAGTATGGCGGTCTCGCCCTCTATCAAACGCTCCTCGCCAAACTCCCCGCCTCCGGCCAGCTGGGCCTGCCCCTCACAAGGCAGACCTGGTATGAGCCCGGGCACGAAATCCTCCAGCCGTGACCGGTTTTCTGTCGACACCCCACCGCATTCCCGTCACTCTGTCCGCCATGACCATTCCTCACTTCTTGTGTCTCGGCCTGTTCTTCGCAGGATCCGGCCTGCCAGCCCCGGCCGCGGAAGTGCCGGCGCCAGCGACGCCAGAGGCCGCCAAACCCCTTCTGCCGACGCAGGAAGGAACCTGGAAACCGATCGCGGCGGTGATGGGCGGGGTGCGGTTGCCGGAGGCGGCGCTCCAGGCCATCACCCTGAAGATCACGGGGGACCAGTATGAAGTCGCGGTGACCGGCGAGGCAGAACCGGACCGGGGCAGTTGTGTGCTGGACCTGACCACCACCCCCAAACGCATGACCATCACCAGCACCTCCGGGCCCAACAAGGGCAAGACCTTCCTCGCCATCTACGAGATGAAAAACGCGGAATCGCTGCGCGTCTGTTATGATCTTTCCGGCACCGCCTTTCCCACGGAATTCAAGGCCCCGAAAGGCACCATGCTTTACCTCGTCGGCTACCGTCGTCCCCAGCCCTGAGGAGCTGGCTGGATCAGCGGCCCGTGGGCTCCGCGCCCCCCCATTCCCGATCCACCTGTTGTTCAAAGGCGATCTTCTGCTTCGCCACAAAGCGCCGGTATTCCCCGGGATTGATCCACGCCCCCACTCCTTCGGTCGCGGCCCGTTTTTGCTTCTCCTCATAGCCAAACCACTCGGTATGCGCGGCAACGAAAATGTCAGGCTTGAGCATTTCGAGACGATGAAGGGTGCGGCGGTAGTCGTCGGTGATACCCGGATAGGACGGATCCTTCGCCACGCGGTAGCCGGGGTTGAAGCCGCCCCCGTCCGGCCAGACGACCGTGAGCGCCTGGCCGTCGGCCACCAGGTTGGCCACCCAGGTCGTAGCGCCACGGGTGTGGCCCGGCGTGTGCAGCGCCGTCAGCTGCACGTCCCCCATCGTGATGGTGTCGCCATCGCGCAGGACGCGATCCACCGGGCACGGTGGGAAGCCCATCACCTGCCAATCCCAGCCGTAGTGGAAGTCATCCTTTCCGCCATCTTCCATGGCCCGCACGTCCTCCCGCATGATGGCGGTCCGCGCTCCGGTCAGCTCCCGGAAGAAAGCATGCGCCCCCGCATGGTCCGAGTGCGCGTGGCCGTTGATCAGCAGCTTGATGTCCTCCGGCTTGAAGCCGAGTTTCCGGATCGACTCGACGATCATCGGCCCGGACGAAGGCATCCCGGTGTTAAGCAGGATATTCCCCGCGGAGGTGACAAAGAGATAGGCGCCCAGTCCTTTGGTGCCCACAAAATAGAGCGGTCCGGCGATCTGCACGGGTGGGGCAGGCTCTTCCCACTTCAGGGTTTTGGAGGCGAGGGAAAGGAAGAGTTTATTGTCCTTCGCCAGGTCCTCCACCGTGGGGGTCCTGACAGTGGGTTCCTGGGAGTTCAACACGACCGTCCCCACGAGCACGGCGGAGGAAAACAGGAGCGGCAGGAGATGGCTGGTTTTCATGATGACGTGATTTTTTGGTGGAGGCGGGTCGTCCGGTAGTCCGGGAGGGCTCCGGCTGGTGCCGGCAAACCGCGGCGATTGATTTGCGGTATTTTCAGCGATCCCTGCCCGGGCCTGCTAGTGGTATTTCAGGGCCTTCCTGAAGATTTCTCCGTCCTTCCAGGTGACGGGATGGCTGGCCGAGGCCGACCCCAGGGAGTGTCCATTCACTTGCCAGCAGCCGCTGGTGGGCCAGCATGGGGCGGGTCCTGTGGCTTCCCTCTCCATGACATACTCCATTCTACTCCTGTTGGCCGGTGTGGTACTGGCCTGGTTCGGTGGTTCGCTTTTTGTGGATGGGTCAGTCGGTCTGGCAAGATGGGCCCGCTGGCCGGTGGCCGTGATCGGGGTGACCGTGGCCGCATTTGGCACTTCATCGCCGGAGCTGATGGTCGCCATTCAAGCCGCAGCGGATGGGGTGCCGGAAATTTCGTTGGGCGATGTGGTGGGGAGCAACGTGCTGAACATCGCCCTGGTCCTGGCCCTGGTGCTGTCGTGGTCCGGCATGAAGGCGGAGGATGCCGGCGTGCGCCGGGACTGGGCCTGCGCCCTCGCCGTCCCCTTTGTCCTGGCTGCGGTGCTGTGGGATGGGTGGTTCTCGCGGTTAGATGCCTTGATCCTGATGGGACTTTTTGCCCTGTGGCTGACCATGGTGGTGCGGCATGCCCGGCGGCACCGGGCGAGGAATGTCGAGGAAGTGCTCGAGGCAGGCCGGGCGGCTCCCCTCACCATTGTCCTGCGGGTGGTGGGCGGGCTGGCATTGCTCATCGCAGCGGCCCAGCTCGTGGTGCATGGAGGGAAAGGGGTCGCCCTCGCCCTCGGCTGGAGTCCTTTCCTCGTCGGAGCCGTGGTCGTCGCGGTCGCCACCGGCACCCCGGAGTTGGCGACCACCATCATTTCGCGGATCCGCGGGCATCACGATGTAGGCTTGGGCAATATTCTGGGCAGCAATATCTTCAACGCCCTCTTCATCGCGGCCCTCGCGGCCCTCATTCATCCGTTTCCCGTGAAACGGCCGGAGCTCATGCCGGGTCTTATCTTCGGCGTCGTCACTACCCTGATGATCTGGCCAGGCCGGAGCGGATGGCTGGGTCGCTGGCGCGGATTTGTCCTGTTGGCCTGTTATATTGCATTTGTCTTCGTCACCCTCAAAAAAACCCGTCCTTCTGACAGGCCCGTCCCCCGGAAGCAAGGTGGCCCGGGATGTTATGCCGCCTCGGCCTTGCGGCCGCATCCCTTTCGAACGGATGTAGTCCGTGCGGCGGGGCGGCGCATCCCGGAGGGATCTTAGCTATTAGCCGGTGATTGAGCGTGAGCGAAACCACCGGAATCAACGAAACGAGAACCCCCCACCCTGGAGGGGTGAAAGCACGATCCGACTTCCCAGTCCCGGTTGATTGGGTCATCTCATCTCATGTCATCGCATGTCAGGACATGTCCTGGCACACACGGGCGCAGGCCTCGCAGGCATCGGCACAGCGCTGGCAGTGGTCATGTTCATGCGCGCGGCAGTTGACCGCGCAGTCTTCGCAGATTTCGGCGCAAAGGCGGCAAATCTGCGGGCTGAAGGGACTATCGCCGATCATGGCACTGATATACAGCGCGCAGATCTGGACGCACTCGCGGCAGCAGGCCGGACATCGATTGTCCGATCCACGGGTGACCATGGCGGCGAAGCACTCCTCACAGGCGAGGATGCAGGCTTGGCAGGCATTGATACACGATTGGTTTGAGTTCGGGTTCATGGCGTCAGGTTGTGGGATTGAGGTTGATGGCGTTGGGTTCCTGGCCGGCAGCGGGCCGGGTGCCATCCGCCCGGCCCGCTGTTCCAGATCGGGTTACCCTTGATCTGAAAGGGTTCTCAGTGGCACTCGCCATACCAATCGCAGAGCCAGCTCTCCATCAGTTCGATCTCCTCCGCCTGGGATTCGGCGATGGAGGCGCACAGTTCCTTCAGGGCCTCATGGTAACCGCGGCGCTCGCAGTGGCCAGCCTCGCGGATCGCCGCAGCGTGGTGCCGGATCATCATTTCCATGAATTCGATCTCGAATGCCGCCCCGGTCAGTCCCGCCAGACGGGCCATGGCTTTCATATGCCCGGGTTTTGGTTTGTCTTCGTATTCGATGCCATACCAATCGTTCAGCCAGTTTTTCATGGTCTCGGCTTCGGCGGTTTGGACTTCGACGATGCTGTGACACAGATCCTCCAGTTCGGGGGTGACGGCATTTTCGAGACAGATTTCGGCCATTTCCACTCCCATCAGGTGATGGTGGATCATGCCGGTCATGAAGTTCACCTCGAATACGGTAGCCGCCTGGGTGGGTGCTGGTTCATTGGCCGGAGCTGGCTGCGGGGACAGCCCTGCAAAGGCCAGGAGCAGGACTGAAAGTCTGCAGAGGGTTGTGATCGGTTTCATGGCTTCGATGGGGGGTTTGGGTTTGGGTTCGGCTTCAAAGAAGCGGGTAGCAAATTTGCAGGCCCCATGCCAATGGCGCGCCCGCTCAGGATCGGGGCAGACCAACCTGCCGACCCCAGCAACCCGCTGCATTCTGCTTCTCAGTCCTGCAATTTGCCTTGGCCAGTCTCGTCATGATTCAGCGGGAATGGCCCAGAGCCGGATGAGCGCCAGGCCACGGCGGGTGGGAGATCCTGCCACTGACCACTGACCACTGACCGCTGCCCTCCACCAGGACCCTCCGCGATCTCTGCGTTCTCTGTGGTTTCCCCCCTTCATCCACCCAAGCTGCCCGCCTCCCCACCCACCGCCAGGCTCCGCCAGCTGCAATCCCAGCTTGTGCCTGATGAGGCCAAGTGGCAGCTGAAGGTCGACAAAGTCATCGGATTTTAGCCGGCGGCTTTTCTGCAACACGATGCCTCCCCCGCCACCGGAATCCCTCACCAGCAGCCCCCGATGCCCGGCCTTCCCCGGCCGCGCCGCGCTCGCTGGTCTCTGCCTGCTTCTGCTCGGCGCTTGCGCCTCACCCGCCGGGCGCTCCGGACCCGCGGCAGGGGCCGTTCTGGCCAGCGCGGATCGCATCCAGACCCAGGCCATCGATGGGGTGACCGTTTCCGCAGACCTGCTGCCTGATGATGAAGCGCGCCGGCATTACGGCGTGAACCTCGCCAGCAAAGGACTGCAAGCCGTCTGGCTGCGCGTCGTGAATCACACCCCGGACCAAAACTGGCTGCTCACCGCCAACATGGACCCGGAGTATTTCACCGCGGACGAGGCCGCCTATCTCTTCCGCGGCGGGTGGGGCCGGCTCGGATTGGAACGCACCCAACAGCGCTTCCGCGATCTCGCCATGCGCTCGCGGCTCGCCCCCGGCGGGACGTATGAAGGCCATATCCTGCTGCCGCGCAGCGCGGGCGGGCGCTTCGTCCAGGTGACCATCAACGGGAACGGACGGGAGCGGCGTTTTGGTTTTCCCCTGCGCACGCCCGACGGGCATTTCGACTTCGAGAAGATGGATCCAGCGAAAATCTACGCCGGGGAAAAGCGGCCAGGCCTCACCCGCAGCCAATTGCGCCAGCGCCTCGAGGAACTGCCAGCCACCGCCACCAACGCCACCGGCTCTGCGGCGGGCGATCCGCTCAATATCGTCCTCGTCGGAGAGTCCGCGCAGATCATGGCCGCGCTGTCGGAATGCGGCTGGTCCTTCACCCATCGGATCGACGGCACCACCGTCCGGCACATGATCTCCGCCGCCCTGAGAGGCAAACCCTACCTGACCGCGCCCGTGAGTTCGCTCTATCTCTTCGGCCGGAAGCAGGACCTCGCCTTTCAGCGCTCGCGCCAGAACATCGCGCAGCGGAATCACATGCGCCTCTGGCTCGCTCCTTACACCTTCGAAGGGAGCCCGGTATGGGTCGGCCAGGTCAGCCGCGATATCGGCATGAAGCTCACCCGGAAATCCTCCACCCTGACCACGCACGTCATTGATCCGATGGTGGACGAAGCCCGCCAGTATCTGCTCGAGAGCCTGCTCTTCCGTTACCGCGTCGGGACCTTCGGCTTCGTCCGCGCCTTCGCCCCCGCGCCCCCCGGGCACCCGCGCACCAACCTTACCGGCGATCCCTACATCACCGATGGCCTGCGGCTCATCACGGTCATCTCCTCACATCCCGTTCCAGCGGAGAAAGTGCGCAATCTCGGCTGGGCCAAAACGGAAAAAGGGCCGATTGAATTCGGGCAAAGTGGAGCCGACCGCCCCGCTCCCCGTGACCCTTGAAGGGCTGATCCACCACTGGGCGTGCCGCGCTCTCTGCGCTCTCTGCGGTTCGCCCCTTTCATCTACCAAGGCTGCCCAACTCCCGCACCAGCTTTGCCCAGGATTGTCCCGCCCCTTGATCCAACCCACGCGGAGGTTTGCCCCACTTCCAGGGAGGGTTTTGCCAAACTCCCCGGCTCCTTCTCCCACCCTTTACCCTGACCTTGATCAAAGGCCGCGTCCTTTGGGATCAACCTCACCCTTCCCTTCTCCCACACCCATCGCCTCCTTTTATATAATGGACCCCCTCCTTTGATCCAAGTCGGTCTCCCCTGTGATCCACTTCCCTCACACCCTTGGTCCACTTCCCTCCCTACCCTGGTAGAGTTCCGGCCAGCTTGCCGCAAGTTCCGTCCCACCTTGACCAGGGTCCGCTGACATCTTGATCCATGTCACCCCCACTTTTGATCAAAGTGTCCCCTGACTTTGATCAAAGTCAGGCCCCGATTGACCAGGATCCACCCCAACTTGACCACACTCCGGTCAGACCTTTATCAAGGTCCAGTCAGACCTTGATCAAGGTTTCGTCAGACCTTGACCAGGGTCTGACCAAAGGCTGATCACACTCCGGGGAAAAAGCGGCATCCTTTTGGAAGACCTCGTCCCAGGCGGGGCCGGCGGTTCCAACAATCCGCGGACCTGTTGAATCACAAGGTTTTACGGGGAAAATCCCCTTCCCCGCCCCGTCCGGTCCATCGTCCCCGGCAGGGGAAAATAACACCTTTCACCCTATCCGGCACCCCCTGGACCGGCTTCCGCCAGGCCCGGGAGGGGTGTTGATATCTTCCAGAAGATATTCTTTTTATGGGCTTTATAATTAATTCTTGCCATTCCGGAGTCTCACCGTTAGTTTCACCCTGTTCCCCGTCGCCGCACTTCTGCGGAACGGCAGGGGGCGTTTAAAAAATGAAATCATATGCCAGTTATTCCCATGAAACCAAAATCCAATCCCAAGTCCAAATCCAAATCCCCCGCAGTCCGTAAAACCAGCCGCCTCCCCGCGGTGGATCCTATCGCCAAGGCCCGTTCCGCCGCCGTTGCCCGCCGTTCTGCCAGGGACGCCGCGCTCCTCGCCGTCATCGGTGGCTCGCCCGCCATCCCCACCCAGGGAAAGATCCGCCTCGATATCGCCGGGGCCACCCCCGCCACCGTCATGGCTATCACCCTTACCGCCCGGGAAGGCATGACCGATAACTCCTATTACCCTGACGACAAGGAACACGTGGATGCCCTCACCGCCTCCTACAATGGCCTCCGTGCCCGGGCCGACCTCATCGCCAGCCTCGAGCAGCAGCTGAAGACCGCCCGCCTCGCCGAGGAAGCCGAGACCTTGAACTCCAAGGACATCGTCCGCGCCGCCGCCCGCTACTGTGAGTCCGCCGACAATACCGATGAAGGCCTCGCCAGCGCCGGGTGGAATCTGCGCCGCCCCCCCAGTCCCTCCGTGGTCCTCCCCGCCCCCGACCGCCTCGTCCTGAAGTCCACCGCGTTCCCCGGCGTCATGACCGCCCGCTGGCGCCGTGTCACCAATTTCCGGTTCTATGAAATCCAGATGGTCGTCCTGGATCAGGCCAGCGCCGCCCCCGACTGGGAGAACGTCCCCTTCCGCAGCAACACCCTCTCCAGCGACACCTTCCCCAAGGCCGACATCGGGCAAAGGATGTATGTCCGCGTCCGCACCGTCGGATCGAAGGGCGCCAGCCCCTGGTCCCAGGAAGTCGTCGCCATGGTCCTTTAAGCAGGACCAGTCAGGGAAAATCAAGCCAGTCAGGGAAGCCCCCCCCCCGCCGGTCACCCGTCTCCCCCCTCCCCTGCGGCCCTTCCCTCCAACTAAAATCAGAAGCCCACCCCGCCGTCCGGTTCACCCCGGGCGGCGGGGTTTTTTGCCAAATACCTCACGTGATCAATCTTCCCCTGCGGTCGAACCCTGCCGCTATCCTCATTTCCACCAGGCATTGTGATCAGGGGATGCAGATCGGGCGGAAGACTGGCTATCATATCAAAATACCAAATGGGTCCGGGTCGGGCTCAAATCCCGCCAGCCGGCTTAAGGGTTCCAGCAATTCCTGAAGGGTGTTCAAGGCGGCACATATCTCCTCAAACTCCACGCTGCGTGACTCCGGGAGATGCGCGACATCGAGATCCTTGGCGGGGGACAACGCGACGGCAGAGCTCTTGGTCCCGGGATCGTAGCGCCCGTATAAATACCCGTGTGCGATGAGGTTTCTCAAGTCACGGACAGGCGCAATCCTTCCCGTCAGATGGGCAAATGATTCCTGGTCGGTTTCCGGAAAGTTCTGGTCCTTAAGATACTTCCCGATCCATCCGAGACGGTCTTGGAGGTGCCACTTTTTGACCCGGCTAAACTCTTCTGCTGTCAGCCTCCCCTCCAGAAACATGAATGTGTGGTATTCCACCATTCCAAAATTGAGCATGAAGTAGCCGATGGCCGCAGCCCAGGCATCCGTCGTTGGAGGATCATTTGTCATCGTCTGCGATCCGGTCACCCTTCTTTCAAATCCTCCGCGATGGTGGCGAACTGCTCCAGGGCGGCTTGCAGGTCTTCCATGATGTCGAGGGCGATGATGCCCGGGGCCGGGAGGTTGGCGCTTTCTTCCAAGGCGTCGTCCTTCAGCCAGAAGATGTCCAGGTTGATCTTGTCGCGCTTGATCAGGTCCTCGTAGGCGAAAGCTTTGAAGCGTTCCGATTCCTTGCGGTCGTGGCGGCTGCCGGGAGCGTTTTTCCTGCCGCCAGGTTTTCCGTTATAACACTCGACAAAATCATCCAGGTCCGCCCGCTTGAGGGGATTTTCCTTGAGGGTGAAATGGTGGTTCGTGCGGAGGTCGTAGATCCACAGCTTTTTCGTCCACGGTTTTTCCTGCGCGGGCTTGCGGTCGAAGAAGAGGACATTCGCCTTCACGCCCTGGGCGTAGAAGATGCCGGTGGGCAGGCGCAGCAGGGTGTGGACATCGGCTTGTTTGAGGAGTTCCCGGCGGATGGTTTCGCCCGCCCCGCCTTCAAAGAGCACGTTGTCCGGCAGCACCACCGCCGCGCGTCCGTGCATTTTCAGGATGGTGAAGATGTGCTGGAGGAAGTTGAGCTGTTTGTTGCTCGTGGTCGCCCAGAAGTCGTCGCGGTTGATCGTCAGGGATTCCTTGGACTGCTCACCATCGGCTCCGATGATAGTGACACTGCTCTTTTTGCCGAAGGGCGGATTGGCCAGGACGATTTCGTATTCGCCATGCTTGCCAGAGAGCGCGTCTTTGGTGGTGACGGGCAATTCATCGCCGGTCTCGGACCCGATGCCGTGCAGCAGCAGGTTCATGGCACAGAGGCGGGTCACACTGTCCACCAGCTCGATCCCGTGGAAGGTGCCACTCTTGAGCTGCTTCTTCTGGGCACGGTCCAGTTGGTAATGATTCGCCAGGTAATCATGCGCCGCCAGCAGGAAACCGCCGGTGCCGCAGGAGGGATCACAAATGGTTTCGCCGGGGTGCGGGGCCACCGTGTCCACCATCGCGGCGATGAGGGACCGCGGGGTGAAGTATTGCCCGGCGCCGCCCTTCACGTCCTCTGCGTTCTTTTGCAGCAGGCCCTCGTAGGCATCGCCCTTCACATCGGAGGAAAGGCTGGACCACTGCTCCTTGTCGATCAAATCCACAATCAAGCGCCGCAGCTTCGCCGGGTCCTGGATCTTGTTCTGTGCTTTGCGGAAGATGATACCCAGCATCCCGGAACACTTCCCCAATTCATCCAACGTGTGCCGGTAATGCACCTCCAGTTCATCACCATCCCGGGCCAACAGCGAAGGCCAATCCTTCCCCGCCGGAATCGCGCTGGGCGTGCCGCGCAGCCGCGACTGCTCATCCGCCATCTTCAGGAACAGCAGAAAGGTCAGTTGCTCGACGTAGTCGCCATACGAGAGCCCGTCATCGCGCAGGATGCTGCAGTAGTTCCAGAGCTTGGCGACGAGGGCGGTGGGGGAAGTCATATAACTAAAACTGGATATTGATTCAAGCAGACCAAATAGCTTCAGCAATTTTCTCGAGCGCTGGATCTTTGATATGTAACGAAGTCTGAAATGGATCCGGATTGGCCAGTTTGCTGACTTGAAGAAGATTTCGCAGGGTTTTCAGCACCTTTTTGCCATGTCTGTATCTTGCGGTGTTATCATGGTAATCAATGCGGCACGCAGATGCCAATTTCGCATTGTCAATTTGCTTACCCTCTTTACGGAGGCTAGCCATCTCTAATGGCGTTCGGGAATTAATGAATTTACCAATCGAATATTCCGATGTTTCGTTGGTCGCCTCATCAATAAGCCTGGAAACAACATCCAACTCCAACTTTGAATCTAACACCACGAAGTGCTTCGGATTAAGGAAGTGTGATTCCGCATCCGTTCCATTTGTTATGTATACGAATCCATTTGGCGCCCCCTTTTTGAGCGATACTTCAAAGGATTCCACTTCCGATTGATTGTAGTAATCGCGGTCACGGTGAACAAGAATCTTTACAGCTGCTGCATGATTCGAGATGAATCCATGAAGCGCGAGAGCCGTGTCAATATTCGTGCAACCCTTATACGACCAAAATTCCGTCTCATCCATATCAAAGCCAGCAGCTTCACAGAGCGTTCTAATGCAGACCACGTCTTCGTCTTCGGTCAAAACAATGCATTTTATTAACCCCGCCTTCAATAAATCACCTTTATCCAAAGCGCCCACATCCATCAAAACAGCTAGGTCAGAATATTCTTCATCAGCGATTCGTTTTCCTTTGCAGATCCAGTGAACTTTTGCATCATTTTGCATTGCATCCAGCAGATGGCGTGAATGAGTCGATAATACAATTTGGAATTTCCTCATCTCAGCCAAATCAATCAGAACTTGGGCAAGTCGACGTTGATTATTTGGATGCAAATGTGCATCTGGCTCATCCAAAATCAATAACTGTGGCTTATAAAGATTTACATAAGCAAGAATTTGAATTGCTTGCAAAACACCGGTTCCCGCAGCATCAATCGGCAGAAAAGTTCCGCCCACCTTTATTTGCGCGTTTATGTGTTCGTCATTGGCAAGGTTAAATGAAACGATTATAGAAACCTCAGGAAAAATCCGTTTCAAATCTTGGGTAAATAAGACCCATTGCGCCGTGTCATTTTTCAGCAACCAAAGAATGTTTCGAAATACGCTATTTGCATCACCTCGAGCAGCTGCCCTGCGGATCAACACATCCGATCGATACTCCTCGAACACGGGGATTCCCGCAAGCCCTGGAACGTAAACCGAGAACGGAGGATTTATCGGAGCAAGCTCTCTGCCTAGCGCAAGGCCTGAAACTGCGCACACAATAAACTCACCACGTCCTTTATTCATTGTTATTATACTTTTTGGCGCAGGAGGAACAGGAGGACCTCCAGGCTGTGCCGGCCCCTTAGGTGAAACTCCTTCCAAAACTATTTCTACGCCGCTATACGTTTCCCTAAAAGCTCGATTTCGCCGCAGTGATGCTATATCACGCAATGGCGTGTATACAAGTTGACTTGACGGCATTGACCGTTTCATTACGCCCCTCTTCCACTCAGAACCGGAGAGCTTCAGTGTTTGTGCAATAGAAACCCCAAACTGAATCGCTTGGAGAATACTGCTTTTCCCCGAGTTATTAGACCCCACCAACAAATTAATACGTTGAAGAGGCAACGTGACTTCCTCAATATTTTTGAATCGCTTTATAGTAACTTCTGAAATCATAACTTACTTTTATTAAATGCACTATTGCATATTGCTCGGCGCAAACTGGTTGCGCGCTGTAGATTGGCGGACACCAAGAATTCCATTTCATCCACAATACTGAAGCGCCGCTCAACTTCGGCCACAATGCGGGATTGTTCGGCAAGGGGGGGAAGAGGCACTGCAAGCGCCTGAAGCTTCGTTCCATTTACGTTCGCTTGGCCAACTTGTTGACTCACAACCTGATTAATCCAAGCACGCCCGAATACCGAGTTGATGAAAAAGCTCACAAAATCGGGCGCACATCCGCCTATGATCTGGACTCGAATCAAATACGATGCAAACGAGCAACGGGTCAGAGCCTCGTTGTAAACAGCTGTCTTCCCAACCAGGTCGGCACTATTTGTGCGGTTAAAAAGTAAATCACCTTTAGTCAACAACAGTTCAGGGAATTCGTTATGTTCTCGCGGGAGATACTTTAGTTTTTCGAAATCGAATTTGCCGTCTTTTATATTTCCCATCCGCAATACAGGAACCCCGTTTGGATCTTCTTTCGTCTTGGCAGAGCTGCCATATTGCACACGCGATGAGAGCTGTTCGACAGTTGCCCATGTCCATCCTTCCGGAAGTGCATTGAGTATCGATGTGTCTGGTTCATCCGGCACCTTGTATTTCCCTCGGCCTTGCCAGTTTTGGCGGCGTTCGGTGAGGATGCGGAGGAGGAGTTGATGGCCGGTTTCGAAGGTAGAATCGGCATCCTGTCGCCTTTTGTTGGAAGAAAGCGGCAGGACGCAGCTTCTACTTTTGTGGAGTTCGGCTTCAGTGGGGACAAGGCGACCTTCGCAGGCGGCTTTGAGGACGGCGGCGCGGTAGCGTTTAAGGTTGGCCTGCGCCCGCCTCAAGGCTGCCACTCCTGCATCCAGGCGGGTGAAATGTTTTTCAATTTCCGCGACGATGCGGTGCTGGACTTCCGGAGGTGGGAAAGGAATCGGCAGGCCACCCAGCTTCGTCAGGTTGATCGAGGCCAGATTGGTGGTGTGCTTGCCCTGATCGAAGAAATACTGCTTCCCGCCGGAGTTGCCGTAGTAGGAGACGAACTTGGGGCTGTCGTCAGAATTCCGCAGGCGTGCTCTGAAGACGTGGTTTTGATGGATGCATTCCTTGATTTCGCCATTCCAGACCCAGCCCCGGCCCAGTTTGTCCCGGTCCCCACCCTCGTTGAAAAGGATATCTCCGGGAAGCAATGTATGCGCTTGGATCTCGCGTTCCGTGACCTCAATTTCCTTAACCTCGGTCAGGTCGATGTAGCCGCGCTGGACATTGGCGACCCGGAGATAAGGAACGCTCCTGACGACATCGTGGGGCTTTCGCTTTTGGCCCTTGGTGACACCGCCGGAGATTTCTGCAATTTCACGAAGGGTGACCCAGCGCCAGCCTGACGGGAGATGGGCCGCCCGTTGATTCCCTTCGGTCACCCCTGTGAGGCCGCCTGTCGGCGGTCTGTCTCCGCTGCGCTCCGGCTCAGGGCTCACATCCATGCGCGGCGGATTACCCAGGGCGATGCCCCGGGATGGGATGGTTCGCCCCTTTGGGGCTTTGGCGGTTTTGCTGGCAGGCATCAAATCAGAATTCTACTGTGATATCTTTGCCATACTCAATCCCCGCAACTTCGGCACCGACTTTGATGATATTCTTTTTGGTCAGATTGTTGAGATTGGTCGCGAGAAGCCATCCACCGGGGAGTGCTGCAACCAGTTCACGGAGGTCCTCGCGGTGCGGATAGAGTTCCTCGGAGCTGCGTCCAAGATACTTGCGTAAGCGGCCCTGCACATCGGGGTGTTGGGCGCACCGCTGAAGGAAGGTTGGATCTTCCTCTGCAAGTGCAGTCAGAATGGTGACCAAAGCCTCGATTGCAGTATTGTAGCGGACTGACCGGCCCCGGATAGTCAAGGTTCCACTTCGTGATGAAGCCGCCAAAGGTGGTTCTATTTGCGTTTGGACAGGCACCGCTGGCACTGGGAGGGAGGCTGCGGAGGCAGGGGATGCCACGGGTTCCGCAACGAGAGGGACACTGATCGGCCGTGAAACAGTTCGTAGTTGTGGATGTCGCAGGGGCTGGCCGTTTGAAGGCTTCTGCAAAGCCATGAGGAATCCGGTCACGTCCTCTGGATCGGGCCGGATTCCGGCTTTGGACTCCACAGCACCTGTGAGAAGATCGACCAGCACTTCATCTCCCTTTTCGACCAATTCCTTCCATGCTTCGGGAATAGCAGCCCGTGCCTGGGCACTGCGGTTCCGGCTGCGGTATTCCAACCGGGCTGTTTCCAAAGCGGCTCCAGACTGGACGCGATGCCGGTTCAGATAGCGGTCCAGAACTGCGGCAGATTCAGCAGGTTCGCGCTCAAAGAGGTCGAGTTTAAACACTCGCCGTTCTTCATAACTGCCCTGTTCCATCGTCAAATAGAAGCTCCATGTCTTTCCATCCGTGAGCACGACAAAAGGAACTCCGCCGGAATGAAACGCGTAGTCGAGCGCCTGGCGTATGCCATCCTCTGCTTTGCCGGGTCCCTTCACTTCCACAAAAATCGTGGGCTTTGTCGGAGGATGGCAAAGGGCAAAGTCGGCACGCCCTTCACGCGTTTGATATTCGGGCCAAACGACCGTGGTGTCCCATGACTCCCAGCCCAGATGTTGAAGAGCACGCAGAACAATGCCTTGGGAAATGGATTGCTCGTTGGGAAACAATCCCTGCCGCAATCGGGAGATAATGTCTGTGATGGTGGATTCGAGGGACATGATCAATAGCTTGATGTTCGCATGGTCTCGAAGGGCGGAATGTATTCCCGACGGACTAATTTGGGCGGCTCAGGCACCTCCTCATCGCCGGCGGGCAGCTTTTGGTCTCGAATAATCACGAACATTGTATTTATGCCTTTTGCTTCCTTACTGGCTTCTTCGAACCAATGATTGGGATCTTTGAAACTATTGAACCATGAGGCGAGTTCTGAAAGGTTACTGGCTCGCAGCTTTGCGTCGTGCTTAAAAATATGCACTAAATCCTCATTGATCTTACTCCAACCACTGCCTCTCGCTTGCCCCGCCGCAATACCGATACCTTCCGCGTCCATTAAGAGTCGAAACATTGACTCTGACCAATTAGAGTATGCCGGGCGGTCTGCCGGACTGGCGGAGCAAGCAACAGGGTTTTCGGAAACAAACAAATAGTGCAGGCCCTTGCGGCGCTGGCCAGCAATCGGAAGTTGCCTTACCTCTCCCGCATAAGGTCCGTCCCGATATTTATACCCTTGAGCCTTGTCATAAAGGTAAATCTGATGAGGATCCTGAATAGCCTGGGAAAGCGATTTCCTAACCGTCTTAGCCTGATATAATATGGATCGTGCCATTTTGACGTTCTTGGCCCGATCAAGAAACAGAAACACTACATTGAGGTCGCCCAGTTCGGGATTTGCGGGCAGCCCAGTTTTGATGGCACCTGTCTTCAGATTTTCCAACGGTATAACAATCGGTTTGGCATGAACAAGGATGGCTGCAAACTTCAACTCGAACCCCCTCGAAACGAAATGTTTCGGCAATTCGTGATTCAGAAGATGCACTCCTTTATTGGCACCGCTGAGGAACTCACGCAACCTTGGCACCTCTCCAACCGAGCCAACACTCTCCCACGCCTTGGTGAAGGCATCAGTAATGTTGCCATGATTTGCAGCCACGAGTGCTTGGAAATCTGCAATTCGCTGGTTTTTTGTATTCATGCGGCGAGGGCTTCGTTAAGTTCTTCCAGCAGCTTCGGCAACTGATCACCGAAAAGTTGATGCGCTTTTCCCAGACCGCCTTCCTGGTTGAAAGGGGTGTAATCGAGGTCGTCAAGCTCGATGCTGAGGCTGGTGGCGATGTGGTCGCGGATGGAATGGAGCCAGCGAAGCTGCTCCGGCGAATACACCTGCGAAGCTGGTTGAGGGCTGAGAGTTGATGGTTGAGAGACGGAGGCAGTCTTTTGGGCGAGCCATTGGGCGAAGCGCTCTTGCACGGAATCAGCGAAGGGGGCGAGGACGGGCTGCTGCTCCAAGGCAAAGCGGACGAGGGAGACGAGATCGGCGAAGCGGCCCGCCTGACTGCGGCCCTTGACCTTCCAGGGGGCAGTGACGGCGAAGGCTTCCCAGAGGCGGTCCTCAGTCCAGGCGGCGTGGTTTTCCCGGAGCTTCTTTTCCAGTTCCTTGAGCATGGGCTCAGTGAGGCGCTGGGCGTAGGGGCGGCTGTAGAGGATTTGCAGGGCGGCGATCTCGGACTGGTGCGAGTCGATGTAGTCGCGGAAGGATTTGGCCAGAGCGGCCGCCTTGTCTTTGGCGGCAGCGCTGAAGCCTTGATTGATCACTTCGTCGATGACGGAGGTGGCGATGGTTTGTTCGCTGTCCTGTTTGGCTTTGGTCAGAAGATCGCGTAGCGCGGGTTTGTCGAAGGGGGCACAGGCGGCGGTGATCATTTCCGTCTGGGCTTTGGTGAAGGTCGAAGCATCAATTTCCTGCGGTTCCTTGCCTTTGATGCCGGTGGCGTGCTCGGCGACGGCATCGGGATCGAAGGCGCGCAGCAGGCCGGAAGACAAGTGGCTGAGGGTCTGGCCGCCGCTGGTGGCGGCGATTTCTTTTTGCTGGGCCGGGGTGAGTTGGCAGGACAGACGGGCGAGACGTCCGGCGAGGGAGGTGAGGCTATCCTCATCCCGCTTTCCAAGGGCGACGCCAAGGAGGAGTTTATCGAAGGCCACCGTAGGCTTCCGCTCCAGCGGGCGGGATTCCGTCTTGTCGCTCTCACAGACGCCGACGGCATCGACGATCACGAAGTGGGTTTTGGCCCCGGCTTCCGCCCCGGAGACTGATTGCAAGTCGGTGGGGGTGAGGACGCGGGTGCCGCGGCCTTTCATCTGCTCGAAATAGACGCGGCTGCGCACATCCCGGAGGAAGAGCAGGCACTCCAGCGGTTTGATATCGGTGCCGGTGGCGATCATGTCCACGGTGACGGCGATGCGGAGCTGAGGGGAAGTGCGGAACTCGGCGATGAGGTCCTCGCTTTTGGCAGGCTTCCCCGTGACCGGGTGCTTGGCCTGATAGGTGATCTTTTTGCAGAAGTCGGTGCCTTTGCCAAAAACTTCCCAGACCAGATGCACGATGTCCTCGGCATGGCTGTCGTCCTTGGCGAAGATGAGCGTCTTCGGCACCAGGGCGCGGCCAGGGAACAGCTCTGTGAAGAGGGCATCCCGGAAAGCTCCGAGCACGGTGCGGATCTGAGAGGGCACGACGATGCTGCGGTCCAGTTCCTTGCCCGTGAAGGCAAGGTCTTCGTCCAACTGCTCCCAGCGCTTGCGGCGGGTGGCCTTTTCCCGGCGGTCCACGTAGAAGCCTTTTTCCACAGTATCCCCGCCTTCCGTGACCCGGGTGCGGATACGATAGACTTCATAACCGACATTCACGCCATCCGCGACAGCGCGCTCGTGGCCGTATTCCATGACGAGGTTCTGATTGAAGAAACCGATGGTCTGCTTCGATGGAGTGGCGGTGAGGCCAATAAGGTGGGCATCGAAATACTCCAGCACCTGACGCCAGAGGCCATAGATGGAGCGATGACACTCGTCCGTGACGATGAAGTCGAAAGTCTCGATAGGGATGGCTGCATTGTAGGCCACGTCCTTGGGACGGTCGTCGGCGGTGCTGACCTCGTAGCCGGAGAGTTCGTCAGCTTCCTCCGGCAGTTCCTCACCGCGCAGCATGGAGTAAAGCCGCTGGATCGTGCAGATGGTGACGCGGCAGACGTCGTCCAGTTTGTTGGAAGTGAGGCGTTGGACGTTGTAAACGGCGGTGAACTTCCGGCCATCGTCGGGCAGCACGTATTGATCGAACTCAGTCTTGGCCTGCCTGCCGAGATTGGCGCGGTCCACGAGAAAGAGTACCCGTTTGGCTTTGGCGAATTTGATCAGCCGATACGTGAAGGCGCAGGCAGTGAAGGTTTTTCCGGAGCCAGTGGCCATCTGGATGAGGGAACGCGGCTGGTCGGAAGCGAACGACTGCTCCAAACCGGTGATGCCCTCGACTTGGCAATCCCTCATGCCGATGGTATTCAGCGGATGGGCAAATGGCATTTCTCCGAGCAGATGGCGCAGGGTTTTGCCTTCGGCCTGCCAGAGAGCGAGTGTTTCGGGCTGGTGGAAACTGAACAGGCGGCGTGGACGGGGATGCGGGTCCCGGTCATCCCGGAAGAAAGTCTCGACGCCGGTGGACTCATAGCGGAACGGCAATTCAGCGCTGCCGAGAGCTACCGCCAGGAAGTCGGGAAGGTTTTTGGCGTAGTGGCCCGATTGTTCGGCGACGATGGATAATTTGGCGCCTTCCTTCTTGGCCTCGACGACCCCGACGGGCTTACGATTCACCAGTAACAAGTAGTCGCAGCGACCGGATTTCAGCGGCACCTCCCGCAGCGCGATACCGGGAGCGGCGGAGGGATCGAAGGCTTTGTAGTCCTGAACCTGCCAGCCACACGCGCTGAGTTGCGCGTCAATCTGCTGACGGGCTTTTTGCTCAGGGGGCAAGTCGGGCATGCAGTTCAGCAGAGGAAGAGAGGAGGGACGGCGCAAAGGGCCGTTTCCGCATCCTGGCGGCGATGATCAGGGCTGACAAGTTATTCCTGACGGAATGTTTTGGAACTCTCAACGCCTCTTGGTTGGTTTTGCGATGAGCTTCGTTCTCATGCTTGGAGCGCCCGGACTGGCTGAGGCCGATGGCTGACACAGCCACGTCGTAAAAGTGGATATCTCCACCAGACGCGGTAAGGTGGATGATGCATGAAACCGTCCCCTGCCAACAGCGCCGTTCCGTCCGTCCGCACCGGGCAAGGATCCACCCGGCTGCCGCGCGAGGAATTCGGGAGGCGCTATGGGAGGCAGTTTTATGATCCCGCCTTCGATGGGGTGAAGGCGGAGATCGGCCGGCTGACGGAGATGGCGTGGGAGGCGAATCTGGCGGGCCGGAAAAGCGCCCGCACCCAGCCGGCGGGGCCGGAGTTTGTGGAGGGGGCTGTCCGACGGCGAATTCTTTCAAAGCGACACCAACGTCGGCCGTGCTGAGTAGCCCCAATGCGAACTCAGCGATTGTATTCCCATCCGCAGCTACCTCGTCTGAGGCGAAACATTGCTAAGGGTATTAAATCGAGACGTACTTTAAATCCGTACCGGTAAGGGGCTTGTCGAGCGCATAGAGGTTGAAGCCCTCTCCCCCCGATTGGCCAACCACATTGTTGAACAAGTGCAGCGTCGATAGGAAGGTGCTCTTGTAGAAATGATTTTGCTCATGACCATTCACCTCGAACGTGCTGTCCGGCCCGATGGTGTCCAAAAGGAAAAGGCAATGGGAATGGAGCAGCCGGGATAAGAGGGCAACCCGCCTGAGGCGATTTTGCAAATCAGGGTTTGGACAAAATCGCTCACTACCGAGTTCGCCCAGAACATCGTAGATCCGAAAGTCCGAGCGCCAAAAAGTGGGACCGAAAAGCGATTCCAGGAAAATCTCCTCGTCGCCCGCCGGACGGAACCGGAACCGTATGCTGAAATGCAGGTCGAGTGGATGCAGGAACGTGGGAGGCAGTGCACTGATATCCGTATCGGCGTCATCCACTCCCACCCTCAAAGCATATCGTGAAAACCAAAAAGGGGTTTCGGGATACTTTTCGGCAAAAGCCTTGGCAAAGGTGGTAAGGAGTCCAAAGTAGCCCTTGGCTGAGAAATCCGAGGTGAAAATCCTCACCTGCCTCCAGCCAATATCAGTAGGTTGCATGGGATGAAAATAATCAAAATTCAGAAAATGGGAAGACTGGAAATGGGGGAATGATCGGCTTTCGGCAGGAGCCCAGGACAGTGGCCTACTACCGGGGTGAGGTGTGATAATCCTTGGTCCCGTTGACCCCGCGGTGCCCTGCGCCTTATCCGGGGAGCACTTTTCCTTCCATGGAATCATCCATGGTTCTTCCCAACACCGAACCGAGCAGGATTTTGATGCCGGCAACGGCATTGTCATGTTTGTTGTCCCAATAGTAGCCTTCGGCGGGGGTCACCCTTATGACCGTGATCCGCGGATCATTCACCCCTTCGGTGAACCAGTTTTTGAGAATAAATTTCCACAGATGAATGATCTTGTTTTTGTCGTGCATGACGGTGGCGCGACCCTTCAGATATAGAAAATCCGAATGGGCGGATCCCTGAAAGTACAAGTTCACTTGCGGGTTAACCGAAACCTCCTGGTTTTTATGGCTATCCGATGCACTCAAAAACCAGAGGTCGCCCTCCTCATCCACCTCCAGCACGCTCATGGGACGGGTGCCAAGAGAAGGACCACTGGACATGGCCGTGCAGAAAAAACAGGTCGGAGTTTTTCCGATCAGGTCTTTGATTTTACTGATGGCGTCAGGGCCGGATAGATCTTTATGGTTTTCTTCCGATTGGAGGCGATTGATGGAATCCATTGTGATAAAGGGAGTTGGGGGAAGTCTGGGGAGGGTTCGGCATGCATTTCCCTCGCGCCATTCTGCAAAAACTATGCCGGGGCTTTTCCCCGATGCACGCAGCTCGTCCTCATTGCATAATGCCACTATCCCATGGCTCATGGGAAACTTTGCCACTCAATGGAGAATTCCCGAAGGCTCCTCCAGGATGCCAGTGATGAGGCTCAGCAACGGCTATTCCGGGATCGGCCGAAGGCGCCAACGGGGCTTCATGGGATTGGACGGAGGGCTTGCTTCCGGGCAACAGGTTGGGAGAGGATTTTCGAGGGATTGGGGGGCGCCAGGGCTTTCTGCCGGGAAGTCTTCGCGAAATGCGGGGCGTGGCACGGGTAACATTGCATTCCGCCAGTAACGGCCCGGTCATCCCGCCGGGGGGACGAGGGGATTTCCCCGTAGAAATGGCCCCGATGGAGGAAAAATAACGGAGTGGAACAGTCCATGCAAAAAAGAGTCCTGCCTTCCGGTTCCGTCAGTCCCCCCGCTGCGGGCCGGAAGTGCAGATTTCCCTCCACAGACCCGTCCAGTAGATGAAACCCCTCCTACCATTGGAACGCGATGCACTCTTCCCCGGAACATCAGGAAAGACCTGTCGGCGCTGACCCGGAAACGCCGGGCCAAGCGGGCTCGTCTTCCCTTGCCGGGCATGAGATCGGTGGTGGGTCAGAGGAACGAAACCCGGGTCCGTGGTGCCGGGGAAGGACGGTGGCGGTGATGGGCGCTTGCCTGGCCTTGGCAGGATGCGACAGGCCAGCCACGCTGGCTCCGGGCTCTGCGGCGCTTCCGGGCCCGGGCACGGTGACCGCAGGCGGCGGAGACCGGGCAAAACAAGCCGCCTTCCTGAATGAGATCCGGAAGGCGGATCCGAATTTCCAGTCCATCGAACGGGCTCTGCTCAATGAGCAGAACGAACTGGGACTCATTCTGGACCCTTCCGTGGAACTGGCAAAGGTCCCTGCCCTGATGAAGCTGATGTTGACCAAAATGGCCGCCCAGTTCCCCGGCGAAGACCTCACGGTAGTGGCCTACGCGCCCTGCACCCCGCCCCGGAAGGTGGGGACAGCCCAGCTGAACGCCCGGACCCCCGACATGACCAACCCACCGGAATAACCAGAACGCCGCTGAGGGGCCCTCATTTTTTCAACCAATAATCGATTCAACACCATGGCCCAGACCATCGATGACTTCATGAACCGCTTCGTCAAGGCCATGGGAAACCCGGTGGTGGTGGGTGCCCTCACCCTGGCCGCGGCCAAGCTGCTGAAAAACCAGCGCAACCGCTGACTGCCCTCTCCTCCAACGAAACAACCAAACCCAACAACCCGCTATCATTATGGAACTCATCTGGATGTTAATGATTGGTCTCATCGTCGGCGCCATCGCCAAATTCCTCATGCCAGGCAAGGATCCGGGAGGCATCCTGATCACGATGCTGATCGGGATCGTGGGAGCCCTGCTGGCAGGATATCTCGGCGGCGCTCTGGGATGGTATGGCAGGGGTGAACCGGCCGGATTTATCGCTTCCGTGATCGGAGCGATCCTGCTGCTCCTCCTCTACCGTCTCGTCACCAAAGGCCGGACTTCCCCGCCCCCGGTCTGAGTCCTGTCAGTCAAGCCAAGGGCCGCACCCCTGCCCCCCCAGCGATGCGCCCTTGGCCGGCTGCCAACCCGGCCACCAGTCAATCCCCCAGCCTGGCCGGGTGGAAGTTTCAAGCTCCTGGCCCGGAAAACCACTCCCTCCTTTACCGCTCATGAAGATCCTCCCTGCCCTGCTGGCCGCGGCCTCGGCCCTGCTGCTGAGTTCCTGTGCGGATACTTATTACGCTGAAGAAGCGCACCTGCATCCGGTCGGACCCCGGGTCATCCCTGGCGAACCGGTGAGGGTAGAGCGTCACCGCTATGTGGAGGAACCTCCCGTGGTGGTGGAGCGATACTCCGGGTCCACTCCCCCCTCCTACACCAGACCCTACTACGGGGATCCTGTGCCCAGCACGACCTACCGCAGAACCACCACCCGGACCTACCAGGGTTATTAGCCCACGGCCGGCGATGGGGCCGGCAAGTTATGGAAGACAGATCGCATCAACCGGCAGCTCAAGTGGAATCCTCATAAAACCGGCAACGGTCAGTTGCCCATCCATCCCCGCCATGCCCCTCGTCTTCGAAAGGATCCAAACCGAAGGGATCGCCGAACTCTCTTATCTGCTGGGCGATGACAGCGCGGGAGTCGCCGCGGTCTTCGATCCCACGCCGGATGTGGAGAAATACCTGACGCTGGCGCGTGAAAAAAAGGTTTCCATCACCCACATCTTCGAAACACACATTCATGCGGATCTCGTCAGCGGGGCGCGGGAGCTCTGCGCCAGGCTGGGCTCGGCGAAAATATTCCTCAGTCATGAGGGTGAGGCGCGTTACGGCTTCGTGCATGAGAAACTGGCGGATGGCGACCAATTCACCTTCGGCAAATCGATGGTCACGGTGAGACACACGCCTGGTCACACCCCGGAGCACGTCAGCTATCTGATCGCGGAAAAAGACCACGCGGAGAACCCATGGGGAGTGCTGACCGGCGACTCGCTGTTTGTGAATTCCGCAGGCCGCCCGGATCTGCTGGGTTCCAGTGAAACCGAGGCCCTCACCCGCCAGCTTTTCGAAACCCTCCGCGGCTTCTACCTCGCACTGCCCGACGGGGTCGCGATTTTCCCCGCTCACGGCCATGGTTCGCCTTGCGGGGCGGACATCGGAGACCGCCTTCAGAGTACCATTGGCTACGAGCGGAAGTTCAACCCCTATCTCCAGTTCACCGACTTCGGGAAGTTCAAGGAGCACGCGCTCGGCAGTGCGCCGCCGGTGCCGAAATACTATCCGCTGATGAAAAAGGTGAACGCGAAGGGACCCGAAATCCTCGGAAATCTGCCGCACGTGCCCGGCCTGCCGGCGAGGACCTTTCAGGAAGCGGTGGAGAAGAAAGAAGGCGTGCTGGTGGATACCCGGCTGATGCTGGCGTTCGGGGGCGGCCACATCCCGGGGGCGCTGAACATCGGCGGGACGCCAATGCTTTCGATCTGGGTGGGTTGGTTGCTGGACCCGGAGGAACCGATCCTGCTGGTGCTGGATGCTGACAACAAGGTGGAGGAGGTGGTGAAGCTCTTTCTGCGCACTGGCTTTACCAAATTTGCGGGCTATCTGGTGGGCGGCATGACGGCGTGGGACAACGCCGGATTCCCCCTGGAGGCGGTCGGCCAGTTGACGGTGCATGACATCAAGGAGCCGGTGACGCCGCTGCAGGTGGTGGACGTGCGCTCCCCGGGCGAGTGGAAAGAGGGCCATGTGCCGGGTGCCACCCATATTTTCCTGCCGGAGCTCCGCGAAAAATCCAGCATCCTCGGCAAACTGCAGCCCGTCGCGGTTTATTGCGATAGCGGCTACCGTGCGAGCATCGCCACCAGCATCCTCAAGCAGGAGGGCTTTACTCTGGTCTCCAACGTCCCGGGAAGTTGGCAGGCGTGGAAGAATGCGAAATACCCCATCCAGAAAGGCGACTCATGAAACGGCTCGTTTTCACCCTGCTCTTATTTCTCACTGCGCTCGCGGGAGCGGCCGACTTCGGCGTTGATGCGCGGGACTACGACGGTGGAGCTTGGTCGCCCTACCTCGCGGGGGCGGGCATCGGAGTGCTTTCCTGGCTGACGTTTTACTTTTCGGACAAACCCATCGGAGCCTCTTCCTTTTATGCCACGCTCGCAGGCTTCATCGGCAAGCTGGTCGCCAGGCGGCACACCGAATCGCTCGCCTATTTCAAAACCAACCCGCCCAAGCTCGACTGGGGATTGGTGTTCGTTTTTTCCACCATCCTCGGAGGATTTTTGGCGGCTTGGACCGGCGGTGAGATCCGCAACGAATGGCTGCACCCGATGTGGGTGGACCGCTTCGGCAACAGCATCACCCTGCGGGGCATCATTGGTTTCGCAGGTGGTGTGCTGATGGCGTTTGGCGCCCGTCTGGCGGGAGGATGCACCAGCGGCCACGGCATCAGTGGGACGCTCCAGCTCAATGCCGGTTCCTGGCTCACCGTCATCTGCATGTTCCTCGCGGCGGTGGCCACTGCCATGTTGTTATTCACCTTCTTATGAGCGACCCCGGAGCCATCGTGAAGCAGTCCAGCGAGCCGCCCCCCAAGCCAATGGGCGGTGGAAAAATCGCGGGCGCGATCCTGTTCGGTCTCGCCTTCGGATTTCTGCTGCAAAAAGGCGGCGTAGGGAAATACAATGTCCTGATAGGCCAGCTGCTCCTTCAGGATTACACGGTCGTAAAAATCATGATGTCCGCGGTCGTGGTGGGGATGGTGGGAGTTTTCACGCTGCACCATTTTGCGAAAGTGAATCTGCATCTCAAGCCCACCCGGATCGGAGCGCAGATCATCGGCGGATCGCTCTTCGGCGCTGGCTTCGCCCTCATCGCCTACTGTCCCGGCACCGGTACGGCGGCGCTCGGACAGGGAAGCTGGGACGTGATTTTCGGCATCGCCGGTTTGATAGCGGGGTCGTATCTGTTCGCGGAAATGTCCGCCTGGCTCAAGCGCACCGTGGAGAAATGGGGCGACAAGGACAAACTCATGCTGCCGGACCTGCTCCATGTTCCACGCCTGCCGTTTGCCTTCGGCTTTGCCGCGCTGCTGACCGTCTTCCTGTATTTCCTGGAACGCGCTTTCCCCTCCTAGCATATCCACCCATGACCCAACGTGATTACTCATGAATGACAGCCTTCCATCCCTCAGACGCGGAGGGGCACGTTTTACGAGGATGATCGCTGGGGTTTTCCTGCTGCCCATGGCGGCGTCCGCCTGTCCGCTTTGCAATACGGAAACCGGGCAGCAGGTGCGCGCTGGACTCTTCAACGACGAGTTCTGGCCCACCTTCCTCATGGTGCTCCTGCCCTTTCCCGTCCTCCTGATCCTGCTCGCGGCGATGCATTCCGGCCTGACGCGATTGGACCATCGATCCTCCTCCCGGAACTCAACTTAACACCCCAGGTTATGAACCAACCAACCAACTCCACTCCACTTGTCATGTCGGGAACCTTCATGGGGATCGGACTGGGAGGTTTCTTTGATGGCATCCTTTTTCATCAACTGCTTCAGGTGCACAACATGCTATCGGCGAAATTTCCGAAAACCAGCATCGCAAACATGGAGATCAACATGTTCTGGGATGGCCTGTTTCATTGCCTGACCTACACCATGACCCTGATAGGCCTGGTGTTGCTTTGGAAAGCCGGGGCGCGCAGCGATGTGCCGTGGTCTGGAAAAACCTTTACCGGAGCGTTTTTCGTGGGGTGGGGACTTTTCAACTTGGTGGAGGGTGTGATCAACCACCATATCCTCAACATTCACCACGTCGTGGAGAGCCATGGGCAGTCGATTTTTGATTACGCCTTCCTCGCCTCGGGCATCCTCTTTATCATTGGAGGCTGGATGGCGATCCGCTCCGCCCGCAAGGAGGACACCCGTCCCCGCGGTGCCTGAACTCCCCGGGCCAGGCATCTTATTCCCTGTAGGAAACCACCCATGACCCAAGAACAGAAAGACCGCGCCGCACCTTCTTTTTCCGGGATGATCGTCCGGGAGAAGGAACCCGTGAATCTGGAAATGCCCTTCTCGTCGCTCGATGCCTTCATCACGCCGGTCGAACGCTTTTACGTCCGCTGTCATCATCCTATTCCGAAGCTAGATCGCGAGACATGGGAGCTGGAAATCACCGGCGATGTGGACCAGCCGTACAAACTCACTTACGCCGAACTCGCCGCCATGCAAACCCGCACCATCACCTCGACGATGGAATGCGCGGGCAACGGCCGGGCTTTCCTTGAACCCCAACGCGACGGCGCACAGTGGGAAGGGGGAGCCGTGGGAACCGCGGAATGGACCGGGGTCCCGCTGGCCGACGTGCTGGCCCGCGCCGGTGTCAGTCCCGCGGCCCGCGAGGTCATTCTGATAGGCGCGGACCTCGGCGCGATCAAGGAACCGCCGCGGCCTCAGGGAAAAATTCACTACTCACGCAGCGTGCCGCTGTGCAAGGCCATGGATGATGTGCTGCTCGCCTACCGGATGAACGGCCTGCCGCTGGAGCCTTCCCACGGCTTCCCCCTGCGGGCTATCGTGCCCGGCTGGTATGGCATGGCTGCCGTGAAATGGCTCCAGCGCATCGTCGTCAGCAGCGAGCCCTATCACGGCTATTATCAGACCATCGATTACGCCTACTGGGAGCGCGGGTCCACCTCGCCCACGCTGCTCCCGATCACCGAAATGCGGGTGAAGGCCCAAATCGCGCGGCCGGGTTTCGCCGAGGCGGTGGCTGCCGGTCAACCCTACCGCGTCCACGGCGCGGCGTGGACCAGCGGAGCGGAGATCGTCCGCGTGGAAGTGAGCACCGACTCCGGCGCGACCTGGAACGAAGCCCGGTTGCCAGGCGATTCCGTCAACCATGCCTGGCGGCTGTGGGAATTCGATTGGGCCGTTCCCGCCGCTCCCGGTAAAACCGTGCTCATGGCCCGTGCCACCGATTCCGCAGGACGCACCCAGCCGCCGGAGCACCACGACGACCGCGGCAGCTATCTCATCCATCACTGGCTCCCCGTCGAGGTCCAGATTCGCTGACCCGCCCTGTGCTTTTCCCAGGCTTGTCGACATTGGCTGAAATTCCGAGGGTGAAGGCACTCGATCTTGAGATTTCCCGTGATCAGGCCAAGCGGGCGGCGGCTCCCGCTACTGCACCACCAGGCGCAGGAACCGGCCGGCGGCATCCCGCGGCACGGAGGCGGTTCGCTGATTCTCCGCATCCAAGGCGGAGAGGGTGACGCCGGTGGTGGTCCACTGACTCAGGTCGCGGCTGGTTTCCACCCGGTAGGTGATGCCCGGCGTGGCGGCGTAGTAGCGGATGCTCAGGGAATCATTGCCCAGCACCGGGGTGGGCAGCAGGCCCTTTAGATTCTGCCGTGGGTCGAGGTTCAGGGCGTAGGCCATCAGCAGGGAGACGCCATCCCCGTCCGGGTCCTGCTGGAGGCTGGTATTATACGGCAGGCCATGCGCCAGCAGCCACGATGCCGTGAGCGGGAGCGGCGCCGTGAGGCCGATGGTCGGGTAGCCTTTCCACGTCGGGGAGGTGAATCCTGTGCCGTTTGTGAAGTAATAGACCATGAATCCCAAGGCGGTGTTGTTGAACACTGAGTCGCCGAAGCTACCCGGTGCGTTGCCCTGAAAAACCGCCGACTTCAGCCCGGTGCAGCCGTAGAATGCGGCGCCGCCGATGGAGGTAACGCTGGCGGGGAGGGTGACGCTGGTCAGCCTGGTGCAGTAGTAGAACGCGTAGTCGCCGATGGAGGTGACGCTGGCGGGGATGGAGTAGCCCCCTGTTCTGCCGCCAGGGTAGACGAGTAACGAAGTTCCTGAGGCATTGCAAAGTGAGCCATCCACGCTGGAGAAATGCGAGTTGCCCGGAGAGACCTCGAAAGAAGTCAGCCCGGTGCAGCCGGAGAACGCTAATCCGCCAATGGAGGTGATGCTGGCGGGGAGGGTGACGCTGGTTAGCCCGGTGCAGGATTGGAACGCGTAGGAGCCGATGGAGGTGACGCTGGCGGGGAGGGTGACGCTGGTCAGCCCGGTGCAGCCGGAGAATGCGCCGCCGCCGATGGAGGTGACGCTGGCGGGGAGGGTGACGCTGGTCAGCCCGGTGCAGTATCGGAACGCAGAGTCGCCGATGGAGGTGACGCTGGCGGGGAGGGTGACGCTGGTCAGTCCGGTGCAACCGGAGAAGGCGAATCCGCCAATGGAGGTGATGCTGGCGGGGATGGTGACGCTGGTCAGCCCGGTGCAGCCGGAGAACGCAGAGTCGCCGATGGAGGTGACACTGGCGGGGATGGTCACACTGGTCAGCCCGGTGCAGCCGTAGAACGAGGCGTAGCCGATGGAGGTGACACTGGTGGGGAGGGTGACGCTGGTCAGCCCGGTGCAGCCGGAGAACGCTAATCCGCCAATGGAGGTGATGCTGGCGGGGATGGTGACGCTGGTCAGCCCGGTGCAGCCGGAGAACGCGGAGACGCCGATGCTGGTGACGCTGGCGGGGAGGGTGACTCTGGTCAGCCCGGTGCAGGATTGGAACGCGCCTTCGCCGATAGAGGTAACGCTGGCGGGGAGGGTGACGCTGGTCAGCCCGGTGCAGAATTGGAACGCGCCTTCGCCGATGCTCGTAACACTGGGGGGAATAGTGACGCTGGTCGGCCGGGTGCATCTGGAGAACGCGGAGTCACCGATGGAGGTGACGGGCAGGCCGCCGATCTGCTCGGGAATGGTGACGGCACCGGCGGCGTTGTTGGGGTAATCCGTGATCGTGACCTGAGTGCCATCGATCACCTGATAGGTGAACAGTCCGGACACGTCGGCCCGCAGGGGATTGGCGGAGCCGCAGAGCAGCAGGAGGCCCAGCCACAAGGCCAGCAGCGGGGAGCGGTGGTTCGATTTCAGGGGCTGCGGATGGGTGGTGAGCGGTTTTGGGGACCGGTCCTGGATTACTTTTCGACTTTGTCGCAGGCTATCTCCTTTGCTGCGGAATGGAAAACTTTTCTTTGGAGCGCGTGCTCCCGCGCGGAGAAGTCGGAGATGTTACGCGGAAACGTGCGAAGGCGAGCGGCAAAATCCAAGGCGTGAAGTTTGCAGGCCGCAAGATCGGCACGGTGCGGCTGGACGATCTCACGAGCGTCCCGCCCGTGCCGAAACCATTCCTGGCTTCGATGCGCTTGAGCACAAGGTCATCGTCGCAGGTGCGATGCGGCGAACTGGCAATTTGAACTTAGGTGGCAAATTGAACTTCCGTTCCCGCCAATGAAGCTACCCGCGTAAGCAAATTCCTTTCGGCCTGAACACAGGAAATTTCAAGCTCGAGTGCCCTCACCCTCGAAATTTCAGCCAATGTCGACAAGCACTAAAAGGAGCGGGCGGGGTGCGGGCGCCGGGAACCCGGCGGGAGCTTCGTCCCCCCCTTTAACAGCCCCGGGTGGGAAAAGTGGATATCCCCGCCAAACGCGTTACGGTGGATGACCCATGAAACCCTCCCCTCCCCCCACCGCCGTTCCGTCCGTTCGCACCGGGCAAGGATCCACCCAACTGACCCGCGAGGAATTCGGGAGGCGCTATGGGAGGCAGTTTTATGATCCCGCCTTCGATGGGGTGAAAGAAGAGATCGGCCGGCTGACGGAGATCGCGTGGGAGGCGTATCTGGAGGGCAGGAAGAGCGCCCGCACCCAGCCCGCGGGGCCGGAGTTTGCGGACGCGGCGCAGGAGCTTTCGGTGGAATGGCTGGCAACCCGGGCCGCGATCCGGGAGGCGGAGGCGAAACAGCAGGACGGCGCGGGAGAGGCGCGGATCCTCGTGATCTGTGCGTCACCGCGCACGGACGAGACCTGTCCCGGCGAGATGTCCAAGACCTTCCGGATCGCGACGGAACTGTGCGCGCAGATCGGCCGGGCCGGTGGCTTCACCACGGATTTGCTGGACCTGAGCCGGCTGGGCTCGGAATACGGCCGGAAGATTTTCCCCTGCAAGGGATGTGTCTCCACGGCAATGCCGCTGTGCCATTGGCCATGCTCGTGTTATCCGCACCACGGGCTGGGCCAGGTGCATGACTGGATGCAGGAAATCTATCCGCAGTGGGTGGCGGCGCACGGGGTGATGATCGTGACGCCGGTGCACTGGAACCAGGTGCCCAGTGGACTGAAGCTGATGATGGACCGGCTGGTCTGTGCCGATGGCGGGAACCCGGATCCCACCACGACGGATGGCAAGGATGCCGCGAAGGCCAAGGCACTGGAGCTGGCGGGATGGCCCTACCCGCGCCATTTGGCAGGACGGATTTTCTCGGTCATCGTCCATGGGGACACCGAAGGCACGGATGGCGTGCGTCAGGTGCTGCACGATTGGCTGACGGCGATGGAGCTGGTGCCCGCAGGACCGGCGGCGGAGTTCGGCCGCTACATCGGCTACTTCGAGCCGTATGCGACCAGCCACGAAGCGCTGGACCGGGACGCGGCGTTCATGCAGGAGGCCGCCAACGCCGCCACCACCCTGATGGAAGCGGTGAGGGAAATGAGAAAAGGGAGGGAAAGCCCGGGGCACGACGTGGAATCGCCGCGGCCCAAGTGACGGGCACGGGGGGCCGGGAAAGGGCATTTGAGGTTAACCACAGATGGCCCGGATAGGCACGGATCCAAGGTTCTGGGGCTGGGCACTGGGTACTCGGCAGGAGCCTCGTCCACCTCTTTGGGCCAAGGCCCTTCCCCCCCTTGGGCTGTGCCGCCGGGGGGAAGAGTGATGCGGCACGAGGGGCGTCAAAGGAGCGGGCGGTCAGACTTTGCAGATTGCCGTCTCCATCCCGCCAAGTCAGGCATTTTGCCAGTGGTGCGGCGGGTCCATCCCGTCCCGGGTTCGGGCCATTCAGGCCCCGGCATCTTTTTTGCAGAGCCAAATTGGTGCAGATGCTTGATCCCGATCCCTTCCTTGAACCTTCCCCCCACTATGAGATTCATCGCCCTCATCCCTCCTTCTAAAATTGGCCGTGCTTACGGCGCGGGCCAAACCTTATGCGAAGCGCAATCCCATGGCGCCTCCTCGGGTTTCCAACTCGGAGACTGGGTGGCAGTAGAAATCACCAGAAACGCCTATGAGATGATAATTACCCAGGGTCCTGAAGCCGTCCATTTGTGTCTGCCGCCCCCTCCAGGCAGGCCGGTCGACAGCTCCCGGCAGCAGGAGGCCCAAGGGGACCGTCAGGCATGAAGGACTGCGGGGCAAATTCGCTGGCCTGCGGGGCTATACGACGATCTCCCCGGTGACCAGGCCCCGGAGGTGTTCCATGGGGCACCCTTGGAGGATGGAAACGATTTTATCGCTCGTCCCGGTAAAGTGCGCCTCACCGTCCGCGGTCTCCCGGCAGATCACCCTGATGTGCTGAGGCCAGCGGAGTTGGGAGGCCTGCTCGACCCTCGCCACGGCGTCGGCGGCGCAAGCCTCACCCGTCAAAATAACAACGACACGGCTTCTGCTCAAAGTGAATGTCACGATGTCATACCGTGTCATGATGGCAAGCTTTCTACCGGATCGTTTCCCCATCAATAAGTCCCTCCTTCATCAGCCTTTAAATGAAGGAGAACCCCTGCCCCCCAGCAGGATAACCAGTCCTGAAGTCTGTGCCATCTGCACCCCGGCTCCCGTATGATCACGGACCCACCAACACGGTCCGCCGGGGCAATTCCCGTCCCGCATTGCCGGTGCCAGCCGGAAGTCACCCCGGGAAAAAGCGTGGCATTCCGCTGCCTCCTGCCCTGCATCAGGAGAGAACGGCAAAACGCCATGCCCTCGGCGGACCATAGCGGCATTTTGCACGGGTTCGACACGCGCAGATGGATCGTTTCTCACGCGATGCCCGTAAGATCGGGCCAAAAACGAGGTGGCACGCCTTTTGCAATGCCAGGTCATGCAAGTCTACCGCGCCATTCTGGCCGGCAGGGTTGCAAACCTCCCCCCCACAACCATGAAATTGATTCCAACCCTGAGTTGCTTCTCTCTCGCTTTGCTCCTGTCCGCCACGGCGCAAGTCAAGGAGACAACCACCGAAAAATCCACCACGGTCAACCCTGACGGTTCCGTCAGCGAAACCACCACCACGACAACCATTTTCAAACCAGAAGCCCAAACGAAAGTGGTCCAGTATTTCGAAACTTACAAAACCAGCCCCAATGGGCTTCCTCCGGAGTGGTCCACTCAGATGAAGCTCAAGCAGATCCCTGCGGCGTGGAGGACCACCCGGGTCGCTCCAGGCACAGTCTTCGCAGAAGATGTCCGCCCCTTCCTGATGGAAGCCCCTCCTGCCTTGGTGAAAGTGCTTCCGCCTCCCACCCCCGAAGTGCGTTATTACGTCGCCGGTGGCAACGTGGTGGCTATCGACAAAACCTACAAGGTGGTTGATTCCATCCAGATCCCCTCGGTGAAATTCGAGGTCGAGGTGGACGACGATGGCGACGAAATCAAAATCAAGAAAAAAGAAAAGGACGACTAGACCAACCGGTGACACCTCGTGTTGCCCGGCTTGAAAAAGCCAATTCGATGGAGGCCACCCCGCACCGGGGTGGCCTCTTTTTATGGGTCCCTGGGATAGGGTTCCGCAGCGGATGGCAGTGTTATTGCCGGTAGATGGCCTTCCAGTCGTCCCTGCTTTCCCTCACTGGCTACCGCCGGCCCTGACCTTGAGTAGCCGCCGCAGCTCAAGGTCGGCGACGCCCCATGAATTCCTGCCGGACGGGTTGAGAGATGGACCGGGGGGCGGGAAAATGCTGTTATTGAAATAACGGCATTTTTTCCGGGGAGAAATTCATGGACAAGCCTTCGCCTGCCCTGCGCTACCTCCGCCAGACGCTTCCTGCCACCCCGGCGGTGTGGAAGCGTCCTCCACCCTCCATTCATGATCTCCGCCCTTCTGACCTCTTTTTTCCTATCTAAAAACCAGAAGGATCTCAAACAGTTCGCCGGCATCATCTCCGGCATCCGCCGGGCAGAGGCCGGATTGAAGGAAGCGACGCTGGAATCGCTGCAGGCACGGACGTTGCAGTGGAAAGCAGAATTGGCCGGCGTGACGGACCCCCGGGACGTGCAGCGGAAGCTCGACCGCCTCCTGCCGGACGCCTTCGCCGCGGTGAAACAGGCGGCACGCCTGCTGATGGGCCAGACGATGACGGTGTGCGGACGCCCGGAAGTCTGGGGCATGATCCCTTACGATACCCAGCTGATGGCAGGCATCGCCATGCACCAGGGGAAGGTGGCGGAAATGGCTACCGGCGAGGGCAAGTCCCTCGCGGCCGCCCTGCCACTCTATCTGAATGCCCTCGCCGGACGCGGCGTGCATCTGGTGACGGTCAATGACTACCTGGCGCGGCGGGATTCGGAAAGCACCGGATTCCTGCTCCGCTCCCTGGGGCTGAGCGTGGGGTGTGTCCTGCAGGATCAATCCCCCGGCCAACGCCGCGCCCAATACGCCTGCGATGTCACCTATGGCACCAGCACGGAGATGGGATTCGACTACCTCCGGGATAACGGGATCGCCCTCTCCCCGGCGGAGCGGGTCCAGCGCGGGCATTGGTGCGCGGTGGTGGATGAAGTGGATTCCGTGCTGATCGATGAAGCCCGGACCCCGCTCATCATCACCGGCCCGTCGGAGTCCACCGCCAACCATTATGCCGAATTCAAACCGCTGGTGGCAGCGCTGCTGCGGCGTCAGGGGGAAGTGCTGAACCGGCTGGCGAGGGAGGCGGGAGACCTCGCGGCCGGCCCGGGGTCCTCCCGGCTGGGAGAGTTGCTGCTGCTGCTGAAGCTGGGGAATCCCCGGCACCGGGTCCTGCTGCGCCTGCTGGAGTCGCCGGACTGCATGGCGGCACTGGAAAAGAGCACCACCAGTTACAAGGCCGGCACCCGCAAGCACCTGTTTCCCCAGTTCAAGGAACAACTCTTCTACACGGTGGACCCCACCAAACGGCAGGTGGATCTCACGGAAGCCGGCCGCCAGCTGATCCGGCCGGACGATCAGTCAGGCACCCGTCTGGCCGAACTGTCCAGCTCACTGGAAAACACGGCACGGCACCAGCCGGAGGACGGCACCCATGCCGGCCAGCTCGCCCGTCTGCTGCAGCAGGTGGAAAGCGAAAATCTCCGGCAGCATAACACCCTGCAGCTGCTCCGGGCCCATGCCGCCTATGAACGGAATGTGGATTATGTCATTGAGGACGGCGGCGTGGTCATTGTGGACGAAAACACCGGGCGCAAGATGCCGGGCCGCCGGTGGAGCGACGGGCTGCACCAGGCCGTGGAAGCCAAGGAAGGCCTGCGCATCCAGGATGAAAACCACACCCTCGCCACCATCACCCTGCAGAATTTCTTCCGCCTCTACCGCCGCCTCGCCGGCATGACCGGCACCGCCGAAACCGAGGCCGCCGAGTTCCACAACATCTACGGCATGGATGTGGCGGTCATCCCGCCCCATCGGGCTCTGCGGCGGCAGGACCGGAATTCCCTCGTCTTCGCCACCCGGCGCGCCAAGTTCGCCGCGGCCGTGGAGACGATCAAAACCCGTCAGGCCGCCGGTCAGCCGGTGCTGGTGGGCACCGCCAGTGTGGAAGCCTCGGAAACGCTGGCCCGCCTGCTCCGGCGCGAAGGCATTCCCCACCAGATCCTCAATGCCGTCAATCACGCCCGGGAGGCCGAACTCATCGAACAAGCCGGCCAGCCCGGGGTGGTGACGGTCTCCACCAACATGGCCGGCCGCGGCACCGATATCAAACTCGGCCCCGGTGTCGATGCCCTCGGCGGCCTGCTGGTGCTGGGCACCGAACGTTATGAAAGCCGCCGCATCGACCGGCAGCTCCGCGGGCGTTGCGGGCGCCAGGGCGACCCCGGCGAAAGCCTCTTCCTGCTAAGTCTGGAGGACACCCTCCTCCAGCAATCGGACAGCACCAAACGGCTCGCGGACCTCGTCAGCCAGGGAGCCAGCCAGGTCAATCATCCCCGGATCGCCACCGCCCTCGATGCCGCCCAGCGGAAGCTGGAACAATCCCACTTTTCCCAGCGGAAGCACACCCTGGATATGGATGACGTGCTGAACCGCCAACGCAAAATCATCTATGGCCTGAGAAATGAAGCCATGGAGCCTGAGAGTATCCCGGCCCTCCTCTCCGACCTGCTGGCCGATGCCCTCGCCGATCATGTCCACGCGGTGCTCGGCCGCGATGCGGATGAATCCGCCGCCCGGGATCTGCTGGACTGGGGAGACCGGGTTTTCCATGACTCCACGACATGGCAGGACGCTCCAGCCTGTTCCCTGCAGGCGGATGCCATCCTCAACCGCCTGACCCGTCAGGCCCAGGCCTGGCTCAGCCGCACCGGCTCCGCCCGGGGCGCGGAAGCAGACCTCCGGTGGATGAGCCGCCCGCTCATTTCCATCCTGGATGCCCACTGGCGCGAGCACCTTCGCTCCATGGACTCCCTGAGGGATGGGATCCACCTCCAATACGTCGCCCAAAAAGATCCGCTGGTGGAATACCGCACCCAGGGGTTCCTGCTGTTTGAAGAAATGTTATCCAACATCCGGCGCGACCTCCTCCAGACCACCCTGCTGATGGGCATGGGCCTCCCCACCGCAGGCACCCTGGCAGAATCCGCCGCCGCCTGACCGCTTCCCCGATCCTGTTCCGCCGGTGGCCCATTCCAAGCTGGTGGCAATCGCCGTGGGATCGGGCTGACAGCAACGCCCTGCCGCGGGGGTATTTCCTGGGGGGACGGTTTCACCGGATCGACCTGGCCGTTCTCCGCGCCATTCGCGTGGAGTGGAAAAAGACCGGCATCCGCCATCCCACCCCCGAAGCTGTCACGCAAGCCATCCCCCAGCCACCCTATCATGAACCCTGCGCTGCCCCGCCGCCATTTTCTCTTTGCCGCTGGAGCGGCGCTGGCACTGCCATGGTCCGGGGCCTCCGCCGGGACGCCGGGGATTCCGCAGACTTTGCCTCAACTCTGGGAAGGCTTTGCGGAACTCGACCGGACCACCCCGCTCGACATCGAAGTGCTCAAGGAGTGGGAGCAGGACGGGGTGGTCTGCCGGATCGTGCGCTATCAGGTCGGCATTTTCAAAGGGGCGCCGTCGCGGGTCGCTGCGTTTTACGCGTTTCCGAAGGGAGGAGCGGAACTCCCCGCAATTCTCGAAATGCACGGGGGCGGCCAGTCGGCGTCGCTCGACAGCGTGGTGACCTACGCGAAGCGGGGGTATGCCAGCCTCTCGCTCAACTGGGGCGGCAACCAGATGAGTCCCGGCGGGGAGACCTGGGGCGGACCGCAGACCGACTGGGGCAGGCTCGACGCCACGCATCCGCCGCAACGCAACCAGGCGAACCATTTCGCCGGCTCCCTGACGCCGGATGAATTCACCCTGGATGCGGTCGAGTCGCCCCGGAACAGCAACTGGTTCCTCGTGCTGACGGCGGCACGCCGCGCCATCACTTTTCTGGAACAGCAGCCCGAAGTGGACGCGGCAAGGATCGGGGCGCACGGGCATTCCATGGGCGGCAAGCTCACGACCAACCTGGCCGGAATCGACCAGCGCATCAAAGCCGCGGTGCCCTCGTGCGGCGGCTCGGGCGACCTGGTGGAAAGCGAAGCCGTGGTGCCCGGTGGCAGCCGGACCAGGCGCTCGACCATGGAACTGGCCTGCATTTCCGATAACGCCTATATCCCGCTCATCACCTGTCCGGTGCTCTGGCTCTCGCCCACCAACGACTTCCACGCGAATATCGACAAAATGGCGTGGAACTGGCGGAACCTGCCCGATGACCGCCTGCGCTTCAGCATTTCCCCGCATTTGAATCACCGTCACACGGACGAGCATGCCATCACCGAATATCTGTGGTTTGAGCAGCACCTGAAGGGCGCTGCCTTCAGGATGCCGGCGACGCCGCGGATGGTGTTGGAACTCAAGACGGCCGACGGGGTGCCGCGTCTCACCGTCACGCCGGATGACTCGCAGCCCGTGCAGCGGGTGGACCTTTACTACTCGATCGACCCGCATGCCCTCACCCGTTTCTGGCGCGATGCCAAGGCTGTGAAGTCGGGCCGGCAATGGCAGGCCGCCTGTCCCGTGATGCATCCTGAGCAACCGGTCTTCGCCTATGCCAACGTCGTCTATGCAACGCCGGCCGCCTATCAAACCGGCGCGCTCATGGCGGGGCAGACCCCCGGCGGCACCTTTGCCATCAGCTCGCGCGTGCTTTCGGCCGGTCCGGCGGCGTTGGCCGCGGCCGGGGTGAAGGCCACGGACCAGGCCGACCGCCTGATCGACGACGGCACCCGCGGCTGGCACGATTGGTATCTCCTGAACTGGGGGCATCCGCCGCTTTGGACCGCCACCACCCGCAAGCTGAAAGACCCCAAATGGCGCGGCCCCGACGGCGCCACGCTGCTTTTTGAAGTCAAAAGCCTGACCGGCAACCAGCTCGTCCTCACCTTCAACTGCAACGCGTGGGGTGCCATGATTCCGGGCCAGCCCGCCGTGGATTACACGGTCATCAAAAGATTGAACGCCTCCCCGGACTGGCAGACCCTATCCGTTAAAACCGGCGAACTCACCGCCTCCGACCCGGACGTCACGGCTCCGCTCCCTAACTGGAGGACCGTCACCGAATTCAGCATTTCGCCCAGCGGCACCACGGTGGAAAACGGCCGGAAAATCAACGCCGATGGCAAGGCATGGCAGGGCCCGCGCGAAATCCGCAACCTGCGCTGGGAGGGCGGCGAATACCCGCAGCCGGCCACCACCGGTGCCACGCTGAGTCCGGAGGAATTCCAAAAGAACTTCAACGACGCCATCAGGAAATCGCTGGACCAGGAAAAGCTGAAGGGGAAGTAACCGCGCCGTTCATTCCCGCGAAGGTCGCCAACGGGGTTTTCCTGCTGAAGCGCGTGTTATGGAGCGGTGGCTGGATAGATCACCTTCCAGTCGTCCTTCATGCTGACGACGGCCCAGCCTCTGGTTTTGGCTTCGTCCAATCCCCGGGCGAGTTTGCCGATGGGGGACTCGCGGTCGTAGGCGGCTTCGCGGGCGGCGTCGGTGTGGTGGACGATCAGGCCCAGCCGCGCCCCCTTGCCGGCGGTGGTCCATTCCAGCATCTGGAAGTCGCCGTCGGAATTCCCAAAAGCGGCAATCGGACGGCGCCCGATGTGGCGCTGGATGCCGACGGGTTTGCCGTCCTTGTCGTCGTTGAGGACAATTTCGGGCAGCTTCACGAGCACGGGCCGGCCGTCGCGGAGTTCATACTTCAGACCGCCGCTGCTGCCGATCACCTGTTCCGGCGGGATGCCATAAACGCGTTCCGCCCAGGGGCGCATGAACTCGATGCCGCCACCGGAGACGATGTAGGTCTTGAAGCCATTGGCCCGCAGATAGGTGAGGAGCTCCAGCATCGGCTGGAAGACCATTTCCGTGTAAAGCTTTCCGGTTTTGGGATGTTTGGCGGTCGTGATCCAATCGTTGACGACCTTTTCGAATTCCTCCGACGTCATCCCGGCGTGAGTGGACATGATCAAGGAGACGAGGGCCTTTTCGCCGCCGGCCATCACGGCTTTTATTTCGCCCTTCAGCACGGAGGCGAAGGGTTCCTTTTCCTGCCATTCCGGATGCTGCGGGGCGAGGGCCTTCACGCGGTCGAGGGCGAAGAAGAGCTGGAAATACATCGGCTGCTCGGACCAGAGCGTGCCGTCGTTATCAAAAGTGGCGATGCGTTCCGCCACCGGCACAAAATCGGGCGTGCCCTCCTTCGTCACCTTTTCCACGAAGGCGGTGATGGCCTGTTTTGGTGCGGTGTCATTCCATGAAGGCAGGGGATCCTCTGCTCTCAGGAAGGTGATGGTGAATGCGAGCGCGACAGCGACTGCGGCAGTGAACAGATTCGGGGAGGATGGCGTTTTCATGGTTTCAAATTCCATTTTTTGAGTTGCCTGGCGGCGGTTCCGAAGGGGCCGAGCTGGTAGACGGCGGCACCCGAGGGCGAAAAGGTGAAGGGCTCGAAAGGTTCCTTGAGCATCTTGTCCAGGTAATCGCGGGGGGCGACTCCGGTGCTGACGTGCGGATTGAAATTCTTGCCGGACATCTTCGGATCGAAGGTCGAGACGTAGGCGATCAGGGCAGCGTCCAACGCGGGGTTGTCGTGGGGAGCGGTGAAGGCATCGATCGGGCCGGTTTCGGCCAGGAAAGGTTTCACCGCAGCGATGATGTCGGCCTGCAGCTTGAGGATTTCCGGGGTCGGTCTGGCGCAAATGCCGGCGACACCGTCCGCCCCGGCCGGGGCGTAGTAGTATTTGAAGGCCTCCAGCTTCCAGGTTGTCACCTTGGCATCAGCCAACACTTGTCCGGCGGCGGCATAGAGCTTGTCGAGATCGGAAGTGCGGGCGAAACACTGGAGCAGCGTGATGTGCGGCGTGTGGGCCGCGTCGAGGGAAAAACCCTTCGGGTAAACTTTGAGCAAGGCGGCGTTGTTGATTTCCGCATGCCTGAGCATCGTGGCGTCCGGCTCCAGCAGGATGTCGATCGCGGTAGTTGGCGATGTTGTCTCCTGGGCCAGGGCCTTCACCAGGCCGAAGGCGAGTAGTGCGATTAGAGTGATGAAGCGATTTCTCATGGCAGTTATTGAGTTGGAAAAACACGGGGTGCCACCGTGGCCGGTGGCACCCCGTGTCCGTGGTTAGGCTATTTACCGCCAATCGTCATGCTCTTAATCTGCTTCTCCAGCGATTCGAGACTCCAATCACCCGGCACCTGGCTGGGTGGAAAATCCTTCATGGTCATGAGGAACTTGCTGGCAACCATCTGCATGGGTCCAAGCACATAGGCGCGGTCGATCATCCAGTCGTGATAAGTGTTCGAATTGTGCTGGGATCTCTCAAATGGATCGCGGCGCAAATTGAAGAGCAGCGGCAGGCGCAGCTTGATGAGAGGCTCGCGCCAGACTTGCAGTTGCTCAGCGCGGTTTTCAAGGTAAGTCGCCTTCCAGTCGCCTACGCGGATGGACATCATGTCGCCGTCGTCGCCCACATAGATGAACTCGTTGCGCGGCGATTCCTTAACCTTTCCGCTGAGGTAGTCGGTCAGGTTGTAGCCGTCGATGTGGTTCTTGTAGGTCCGGCCGTTGAGTTCCACGCCACCCTTGAGCAGCTTTTCCTTGATGTCGGGGGCACCGGCGGCGGCGGCGAAGGTCGGCAGCCAGTCTTCGTGCGAAACGATGCCGTTGAGGGTCACTCCCGCAGGGAAATGGCCGGGCCACTTGATGAAGCAGGGCACGCGGAAAGCACCTTCCCAGTTGGAATTTTTCTCGCTGCGGAAGGGCGTGGTGCCGGCATCAGGCCAGGTGTTGTAGTGCGGACCGTTGTCGGTGGAGTATTGGACGATCGTGTTGTCGGCGAGGCCGAGGTCATCAATCAGTTTGAGCAGTTCGCCGACGTGCAGGTCGTGCTCAACCATGCCGTCGCTGTATTCATCGGAGTTTGGACCGGCCAGGTTTTTGTGCTCGGGTTTTACGTGGGTGCGGAAGTGCATCCGGGTGCCGTTCCACCAGCAGAAAAACGGCTGATTGGCCTTGGCCTGACGGTTGATGAAGTCCTTGGCAGCGGCCATGGATTCATCATCGATGGTTTCCATCCGCTTTTTGGTGAGCGGTCCGAGGTTTTCGATGGTCTGGCCACCCTTGCCATCGGACTTGGATTTCAGCACGCCGCGCGGCCCGAAGGTTTCCAGGAAGGTTTTGCCATTGGCCAGTTTCATGTCCCGCGGGTAGTCGCGGTTCTCCGGTTCTTCCTCGGCATTGAGGTGGTAGAGACTGCCGAGGAACTCGTCAAAGCCGTGCATGGTCGGCAAATGTTCATCGCGGTCACCCTGATGGTTCTTGCCGAACTGGCCGGTGGCGTAACCCTGGCTTTTCAGCACGGTGGCCATGGTGACATCGGCCTTCTGCCAGCCTTGCGGAGCGTTGGGCATGCCGACTTTAGTCATGCCGGAACGGACGGGAACCGATCCGCTGATAAAAGCGGCGCGACCCGCCGTGCAGCTCTGTTGCGCATAATAGTCGGTGAAGGCGACGCCTTCCCGGGCGATGCGGTCGATGTTCGGCGTCTGATAGCCCATCATGCCGCGGTTATTATGGCTGATGTTCCAGGTGCCGATGTCGTCGCCCCAGATCACGAGGACGTTGGGCTTTTTGGTCTGGGCGTCCGCGGCGGCAAGGGCGCCGAAGAGGGCGGCGGCGGCAGTCAGGACTGACATGCCGCAGCGTCGTAGGTTGGTGGTCGGGTTCATGGGTGTTGGTTTCTTCGTGGGTTCATGGGCGTGGGGAAAAATCAGGCGGCGGGGAGGTGATGGCGGATCGCCTGGATCAGCTCTCTGCCGGCAAAAGGCTTGGTGAAGTAGGCGGCGGCTCCCGACTGGCGGGCGAGATCCCGCGTCTCCGCCCGGTCCTGCGCGGTGATGAAGATGACGGGTGCCACGGGTCCTCCGGCGGTGAGTTGGCGGTGCAGCTCCAGTCCGGACATGCCGGGAAGATGGATATCGAAAATCAGCACCGTGGCCCCGGCGGACGCCCCGGAGGCGAGCAGCGCTTCCGCTGAGGCGAAGGACCGGGACTTCCAGCCCACGGCGGAGAGCAGGCGCCCAATGGCCTGGCTCATACTGGCATCGTCATCGACGACGATGATCTCTATCCCCCCGGATAACATGGGATCATGTTGGCAGCGGAAGTCCTGACCCGGTATTGACCAGTGGGGCGAATGTATTGCCCCCAGGGGCAATCCGGGACCGGGCCGGCAGGCGGGGTCAGGCGGTCAGCTGGTTCAACCTCGTGGACAACTGGACCAGATCCGCCAGGGAAGTGGCTTCCATCTTGGCCATCACCTGGGAGCGGTGGGCTTTGACGGTGCGCTCGCAGCACCCGAGTCCGGCAGCGATCTGCTTGTTTGGCTGGCCTTCCACCACCCGGTGGAAAACCTCGCGTTCCGTGGGGGTGAGACGGGCGGCCCTCGCGGTCAGGCCGCGCTGCTGCGCGGACGCCTGGAGGGCGGCCTCCTCGCGGGCAAAGGCGTTGCCGACCGCCGTCAGCAGGATTTCGCGCCCCACCGGTTTGGTGAGGAAGTCGAAGGCCCCGTCCTTGATCGCCTGCACGCACATGGGGATATCCCCGTGCCCGGTAAGGAAGATGACCGGGAGGGTTTCCCTCTGACGGGTCAGGGCCTTCTGGAGCTCCAGGCCGCTGGGGCCACCGGGCATCCTGACGTCGAGGATCAGACAACCGCGCAGCACCCCTTGGCGGGCCAGCAGGAAATCCGCGGTCGAGGCATAGGCGCGCACTTCATAACCCGCCGCACGCAGCAAGCGGGTCAGCGCCGTCCGCAGGGATTCGTCGTCATCCACCAGATGGACGAGGGGAGTTGTGAGGGCAGCGGCCGTCATGGGGAATCGGAGGAATTCACGGGTAGGATGAGATGGAAAACAGCTCCGGCGAAAGCGTTATTTTCCGCAAAGAGGGATCCGCCATGCGCCTCTGCGATGGACCGGGCCAGAGCCAGGCCCAGGCCCATCCCACCTTCCTTGGTGGTATAAAAAGAATCAAAAACCCGGTTCAGCTGTTCCGGCGGAATCCCGTGACCGCGGTCCTCCACACTGGCATCCACGGAGTTGCCGTTATGCCGCGCCGAACGCACCACCAGCCGCCGGCCGGCCACCGGCGTGTCCTTCATGGCTTCCATTCCGTTGAGCAGGAGATTGAGCACCACCTGTCCGATCTGCACGGGGTCGGCGAGGATCGGCGGAAGATCATGGCCCAATTCCTGGATCAGCGTGACGCCCCGGCGTCTGGCATCGGGCAGGACCAGCTTCAGGGTATCAGAAATCACCTCGTTCAAGTCGACGGGGACCCGGGCCACTTCCTGGCCGCCGATGAGGGCACGCACCCGCTTGATCACCGCGCTGGCCCGGAGGTCGTCCCGACGGATATCGCAAAGAATCTGCCTCACCTCACCCAGCGGTGGATCCGGCCGCTCCAACAACATTTCGGCGGCGTCGGTGTTGCTGAGAATGGCCCCCAGCGGTTGATTCACTTCGTGAGCGATGGACGCCGTCATTTCCCCCAGCATGGCCAGGCGCGAAGTGTGGGCGATCTGCTGGCGGGCCTGTTCCTCCAGATGGGGGCCGGTCACGTCCTTGGCCACCACCACAAAACACGGTTCATCATGCAGCGTGATCAGTTCGGTCGAAAGGCTCAGCCAGCGGACGCGGCCGTCGGGAGTGCGGACGATCTGCTCGTAATCCTGCAACGACTTGCCGGAGGCGAGAAATTGCTGGAAGCGGCTCTCCCCGTCCCCCTCAATCACCATGCCGGCCTCCAGCGGCGTCCGGCCGATCGCGTCGGCGCGCACGACACCCGTGGCGGCTTCCCAACCCGGATTGGCATCCACCACGCGCCCGTCCGATTGGCGGATGATGCTCAAGGCGGCCGGGCTGCCCCGGAATACCCCGGCAAAGCGCGCCTCGGAGAGCCGCAGTTCCTGTTCTGCCCGCTGATGCCGCCGCCGCGAAAGAATCAGCCCGGTAATCAGCAGCGTCTGCAGGGCCACCACCGAAACTGCGACGATGACTCCGGTCCGGTGCTCCTCCCATAACGTCGGCTCGCGGTAGCGCAATTCCGCCCCGGGCGGCACTGACTTGATCCCCCACCGTTTGATGGCGCGGTGATCCAGAATCAGACGCGGAGGGGTCGGAGGTAGAATCCCGATGTTCTCCGGTTTTTCCCCATCCAGCACGCGCCGGATCATTTTCCCGAGTTCCCGCCCCTCCTCCTCAAAAGGCGAAACGCTCACGCCCAGCACGCCGGAGCCGAGATACGTATCATATGGGCCGATCACCGGCACCGGCGATGCTTCCGCGATGTCCACTGCGACATTGGCCGGCGTATAAGTTTCCCCGCCCGGTCCCTGGAAGTAGGTCAAATACAGCACGGCCTGCTCTTCGGAAAATTCCGCGAGACGGAGCTTCAGTTCTTCAAGGGCCAGCTCCGGAAAAGCGGTGATCTTCACCCGCGGGCTCAGTGGGGCCAACTGTCGCAGCGCGGTATCCCGCCAACTGCGGTCCAATACCGCCGTGCCATGCACCAGCAGGATCTCCCGCGTCTGGGGCCGCATCGCCAGCAAGGCCTCCGCCACGGGAAGCACAGTCAGCTCCATCGGCAAACCCACCACTCCTGGCAGGTTCCTGAACTCCTCCAGCCGTTCCTGACTCACCCCGCCGAACAGCAGCGGCGTTCCGGGAAAGAGCGAGTCCCGCCGCTTCAGAAAGAAATCCAACGCCTCGGGGCCCAACGCCACCAGCACCTGCGGTGGAACCTCTCCATAGCGCACTTTCAGATGGTTCTCCATGGCCGCCTCGCGTTCCGGACCGCTGAAACGGACCGCATCCAAAAATTCCGCGAACAACGTCACCCCCACCTGCCCTGCCTGCGGGTCCAGCGCCCGGCGGATCCCCTCATCGTAACGTTGATTTGCCGGCAGCAGCCGGTCATTGGAAAACAACATCAATACCCGCGGAGGTTCCGTCGCCCCCGTTATCATTCCCGTGGCCATCAGGGCCATGACCACCCTGGCCAGGAAGCCCGCACGCCACACCCTACCCACCCGGCGGAGGTGGAAATTCAAGGGATGCCATGACCGGAACTCCAACACACCGGATGCTTATCCTGCCACCAGGGGCAGATCAAGCTATCATTGAGCCGGTCTTGATCCTCACTCCGGCCCGCAGGACGGTGAACAAGTCAGTCCCGATCCAAGGGTGGATAGGCTACTGTTTTACGGCTGCTTTTCCCGCTATGCAGCTGGTGCTTAGGCAGCGGTGGGACGGCAGGTGATTGGAGAAGAGTGTGCCGAGGCCCTCGATGTCGCCGAAGCGGGTCTAGACCGTCTCCGCGCTGATCCAGGCATGGGGGTCGGCAGACGCGGTTTTTTCCTGTGCGAAGGCGGGGACGGTGAGGATTTCGCCCTGTATGAAGCCCGGGGCGGGGGCTGTGAGTTTTGTTTTCAGAGTCCTTGCTTTGATGTGCGGTTCACTTCACCTGTTCGATGTCCGGCAGCTTCCACGTCTTATCGAAGAAGGCCTCGGTAGGGCTGTAGGCGCGGAAGTAGGCGAACCACCCTTTGCCGGGCAAGGTCCTGGTCCAGTTGCTTTCCTTGCCGGCGGGTGCTTCAGGACCGAACCAAAGATCGATGCTGCCGTCCGCATTCGCCTGCAGTTTGTCGTGGCTGGAATGCCCGGCCTGCATGGTGTCGGTCTTGATCATCGAGCGCGTGAGATTGTCGTAAACCGTGACGGCCCAGAATTCCTTGACCGGAGGGTTGGCGGGGATGGTGAGCTTGTAGGTCCGGCCGCCATCGAGCCACGCACCGGTATTGTCCTTGGCGCTGCTGAGATACTGGGAACCCGCGCCGACGAGTTTCTTGATCATGCCCTCGGCTACGGTGATGGCCTCGAAGGTGTAGTCGGTGCGTTCGTCGAGCTGGCTGTAATTCTCCGATTCCTGGTCAGGCTTGAGCATGAGCGCGTATTCCCAGCGGGTGCCAGGATAGACGCTGACGCCCTCGAAGCGTGGCTCCATGCTGATGGTCTGGGCCATAAAAAAGCCGGCCTCGGCAGCGTCGGTGAGGATCTTCTTTTGGCGGGCATCGGGATTGAAGGGCTTCCCTTTCTCGATACCGAGCGGCTTGAGGAACGCGTGGAAAAATCGGTCGCGCGCTTCCACGGGTTCACTGTTGATGAGCGAGGCGACGCGCTCCCAATACTCGAAGCCACGGGGCGCGATGGAGTTCATGGGGCGGTCGCCGCTCAGGACGACTTTGGTTTCGGGCGGGTTATCCTTTTGCGCGAAGGGATAGACGCGGATCTTTTTCAGCGTCTCCACGGCGGCGGCAATGTTCCCGTCTTTCACAAAGGTGCGGCCGAGATAGATCGCCTTGTTCGTTTTGGAGCGGGCGGTGAAGTAACCCGTGGGCGACTCGCCTTTGAAGTCCGGAGGCAATAGGAGGAATTTGCCGCCTTTCCCCCGGTCGGGACCAAAGGGGCCGACCTCCACGATGGGGCGCTGCCAAAAGTCGTCGATCACGCCATAGGCACCCTGCGGGGAATCGATGATGACGGGCCCGTTGGTGAGGTCCACAAACGAGATGCCGTAGATGGTAGTGTTGTTGCCCGTCAGCGCGGCAACGGCGGGAGTGGTATAGCGGTCGCAGATCCCGACGTCGTTGAAGTTTATACCCCAGTCGCGTTGGTTGCCGACGTGCAGTTCATTGATCGACACGATGGGGATCGCCCAGATGTAGGCCTGGCAGGCACGCTGGAAGTCGAGCGTATCGTAGATCTTCGTGACGCTCGCATCGCTCGGATAGCCGCTCTGCAATTCGATCGGGCCGATGCCGGATTGAACCGTTTGCGATTTCACCTCCGTTGGTAGCACGAGGAGCGTAACGGCCGCCGTCACGCGAAGCAGTGAGGATGGGGTGTATGTCATGGTTGTTGACGTTGGGGGTGTGCGGGTTGGTTAATTCACCTTTTCAATGTCCGGCAGCTTCCAGGTCTTTTCGAAGAATGGTTTCTCGGGACCGTAGAGGCGGAAGAGCACTTCGAACTGCCCCGCCGCGTTCGTCGGAACCCAGTTGCTTTCCTTGCCTGCGGGCGCCTTGGCCCCGAAGTAGATGTCCACTGAGCCATCGCTGTTCTTCTTCAAACCTTCAGTAAGGGAGGAACGGCTCGCCCATTTCTGATCGCGGATGAGGGCGTGGGTCGCGCGATCGTAAACCGTCGCCGACCAGTAGAGTTTCACCGGCGCGTCCGGCGGAACGTTGAGTCGATAGGTGGCGGTGCCGTCGAAGGGTTTGCCATCCTTATCCACGATGGTCATGAGATAGTATTGTCCCGTGCCAATGCGCTTGGCGCTGAAGTAGGCCATGGAATAGGTGATGCCGCGTCCGTCCACGGCATAGGCATTGGGATCGGCGAAGTCGGACATGATACCCTCGGACGCCTCGCGGGTGGCGGGCAAGGCCCAGTGGGTGCCCTCGTTGAACGGCGGCGAAAAGATGCCCTCGTATTTCAGGTCGAACCAGGCGTGGGCTTCGCGCGCGGCGTCGGTGAGAATTCTCTGTGTCTCCGTGTCGGGGTTGAAGGGCTTGCCCTTCTCGATGCCGATGGTCCTGAGCGGGTCGATCATCGCCTTGTCGCGCGTCAACCATGGCTCGCGCTGCACGACTCGATCGAGCGCCTGGAAGAAGCGCAGGTCATAAGGGATGGTGCTGTCGAAGAGCACATCGATCGCATCAACGAAGACCGTCGGCGCGGGATTGGTGGCCTGCGCGAGCGGATAGAACCGGACGCGCTTGCCATAGGCTACCGCCTTGGCGACATCGGCGTCGGCTCCGCTCTTGAGGTTGGAGCGCAGGATCGCAAAGCCGGCGTATGTGTTCGAGGGCAGCGCGATGTAGCCCTCGGGAGCCTTGTCCTTGTAGCCCGGTGGCAGGATCAGGTATTTGCCACCCTTCCCCTTGTCCACCCCGGCGGGGCCGACATCCTCCAGCGCAACCTGCCACCCGTCATCAATGCTGCCCGTGATCGAAGCGCCCTCTTCCGCCGGTGGAATTTCCAGCACCATCGGTCCGGCGTCCTTCGTGTTGAAGAACGGCATCAGATAGATCGTGTCGGGGTTGGGCGTGAGGGTCTGGTTCTTCCAAGTCAGCGGGCGCGACCAATAGACGACCTGATTCAGCTTCGCGCCGTGCTCGCCCGCCGCCTGGAGCATTCGCTCGAAATTGACGGCCGGCATCCCCCAGATGACGGCCTCAACCGCGCGGCGGTGCTGCATGCGTTCGCCAAGTTCGGTGGCGGTGGATGACTTCTCTTCCTGCGCGAATGCGGAGGCTAGGAGCAAGGAAGCGAGAGCGAGAGTGGAGAGTTTGGCTGTCATATTGGATCATGGTTTCCGGGCTGACGCTTTTCCCGCCATGTAGCTGGTGATGAGGCAGCGGTAGGACGGCAGGTGATTGGAGAAGAGGGTGCCGAGACCCTCGATGTCGTTGCGCCAGTCGCGATGCAGTTCGCAGGCGATGCCGAACCAGCTCATGAGCTGGCAGCCCGCCTGTTCCATGCGCGACCACGCGGCATCCCGCGTGGTCTGGTTGAAGGTGCCGGATGCGTCGGTGCAGACGAAGACCTCGTAGCCTTCCTCCCGCGCCGAGAGCGCGGGGAAAGCGACGCAAACTTCCGTGACGATGCCCGCGATGAGCAATTGCTTCTTGCCGGTGGCCTTGACCGCTTTCACGAAATCCTCGTTGTCCCACGCGTTGATGTTCCCGGGCCGTGCGATATAGGGCGCGTCCGGAAAGAGCGCCTTCAGCTCGGGCACCAGCGGTCCATTCGGACCGTCCTCGAAGCTGGTGGTGAGGATGGTGGGGAGCTTGAAGTATTTCGCCGCATCGGCCAGGGCGAGGACGTTGTTCTTGAAGTCGTCCGGGGAGAAATCCTGGACGCAGTTGGTCAGGCCGGACTGGTGATCCACCAGCAGTACAGCGCAGTCGTTTTTGTCGAGACGATTGTATTTGAAGGCACTCATGATGATTTGGGATTGGGTTGATGGTGACGGGCAGAGACGGCCCCCCGGAGCGGGAGCCCGGCCATTGCAGCCCTTCGTGGATTATTTCCCGGCTTCCGGGCGGAGCATGGGGAAGGCGCGTTCGATTTTTTGTTTGGCTTGGATGTCGCGCAGCTCGTCTTCCAGCATGTTGGCGGGATTGAAGCTCGGCGGCACGGAGCGCGGGGGATAATCCTTGAACGTGGCCATGAACGAGGCGACACCCTCCACCGCCTGATAAGCCTGCGGGATGTGGTTGACGAGCCACTCCCAGTAGCTGTTGGAGGTGATGTCGGCCCGCTCGAAGGGATCCTGCATGAGGTTGTAGAGTTTGGTCATCCGCAGCTTGGTGAACGGCTCGCCCCAGACGCCCATCGTGCCAGCCATGCGCTGCTCGGCGAAGCTGGCCTTGTAGTCGCCGGTGCGCATGCCGACGAGCAAACCGTCGTCGTCGGTGTAGTAGAATTTGTCGCGCGCGCTTTTGACGCCGTTGTTGTTCCCGGCGGTGCCTTCGATGTTGGTGAGGAATTGGCTCTGATCGAAGCCGTCAAGGTGGACTTTGTAAGTCCTGCCATTGGCTTCATAACCCTTGAGGCACTTGGCGACAATCTCGGACTCGCCGGCGATGGCGCAGAAGGTGGGAATCCAGTCATTGTGGCTCATGAGCTGGTTGGTGACGGTGCCGGGCTTGATCCTGCCGGGCCAGCGGACCAGGCACGGCACACGGAAGGCTCCTTCCCAGTTGGTGTTTTTTTCCGAGCGGAACGGCGTCATGGCGCCATCGGGCCAGGTGTTCATGTGCGGGCCGTTGTCGGTGGAATAGACCACGAGCGTGTCGTTGGCGATGCCGAGGTCGTCCAGTGCCTTGAGCAGCAGGCCGACGTGGTTGTCGTGCTCGATCATGCCATCGAGGTATTCGCTGTCGCTGTGCTGATACTTGCCGCGGTTCTCCTGCTTCACATGGGTGCGCAGGTGCATGCGGGTGCCGTTCCACCAGCAGAAGAACGGGTTCCCTGCCCCGTGCTGGCGCTGAATGAAATCGATTGCCGCGGCGGAAGTCTCGTCATCGATCGTTTCCATGCGCTTCTTCGTCAGCGGGCCGGTGTCTTCGATGGTCTGTTTGCCGACCTTGCCGAAGCGCGGGTCTTCAGAAGTGTCGTCGACGTCGACCGCCTTGCATTTGAGGACGCCGCGCGGACCCCACCGGGTCCTGAAGCCCGGGTCCTTCGGATAGTCCGGCAGCTCGGGCTCCTCCTCGGCGTTGAGGTGATAAAGATTGCCGAAGAATTCGTCGAAACCGTTGACGGTGGGCAGGGTTTCGTTGCGGTCGCCGACGTGGTTCTTGCCGAACTGCCCGGTGTGGTAACCGAGACTTTTCATCAAGCCGCCGATGGTGGGGTCGAGCTGGCTCAAACCCATCGGCGCCCCGGGGAAACCGACCTTGGTCAGGCCGGTGCGGATGCCGTGCTGGCCGGTGAGGAAGGCCGCACGTCCGGCGGTGCAGGACTGCTCGCCGTAGTAATGCTGGAAGCGGATGCCCTCGCGGCCGATGCGGTCGATGTGGGGCGTTTCGTAGCCCATCAGGCCGCCGCTGTAGGCACTGACGTTGGTCGTGCCGATATCGTCGCCCCAGATGACGAGGATGTTCGGTTTCTTCGTTTGTGCGAAGAGGCTCGACGATGAAACCGCCAGCGCGAATGCGCCGACGGCGATGGAACGCAGCCACGAAGGCCGCGGGGCTTGGCTTTTTGTTTTCATGGAGGTGGATCAGTTGGCAGACCGTTTTCAGAATTCAGAATTCGGAAATTTGCACTTTTCAGACCACGTTTTCATCCTCCCCGGGTTCTTGATATTTTGATGCAGCCAGATGCCGATCTCCGGCCCTCCCATTTTTGGACCAGATCATGGTAACCGGTAGCATAGGTTCATTCCGGTGTGAATCGGAACGGAACCCGGACACTCATAACCCTTTCTGGCATTCAGGAAAGCTCTAAATCAATCCCAAAATCCGAAAACTGGAAAATTGTCCCGGCAGTTTCCCGCCACACGCATCCCGCTACCTTTCAGGCCAGGAAAGGTGGGAGCGGTCTGACGGCTGAAGCCTGATGGCTTATTTCCGCCCGAGGTGCAGATAAAGAATCCGCTTCACCTCGGCGATGCCCTGCGGGTGCTGGTTGGTCCAGTGGCCGCTGGGGATCACGACTTCGCTTTCCGCGCCATCGAGGTGGCTGCTCCAGTAGGGGACAATGCCATCGCTGCTTTCGGGTTTGGTGTGGTCGCGGTTCCCGCCCTTGCCCCGGTCTCCGAGGATTGAATGATAGGGAATCCCCTTGGCCACCGGCAGGGTGGCGAGGGTCTTCACGAAGCGGTTTTCCGGATTGAGGAAGTCCACGCTGTTGGGCATGCGCTTCAACTGGGCGGTGGTGGAGTTGGGTTTGGCGAGGGCGAGGACACTGGTGTCGCCATTCAACATGTTCTTGGGACCGCCAATCAGCTTGGAGCCGAGCCGGCCCATGAAGCCGGTGGCCATATTGGCCCCGCGGTGGGAGGGGGAGAGGAAGATGACCCGCGCGATATCCGTCCGGGGTTTGAAAATGAGGGCATCGGTCATGATCTGCCGGGTCTCCGCGGAGAAGGGCATTTCGCCGGGCGGCTTGTCGTAGGTGGCATTCCAGAGCGTCATGCCGCTGTCGGTCATCAGGGTCCGGCTGATCATGCCGCCCATGCTGTGGCCGAGCAGGACGATTTCCTTGTGATCGGGATAGCGGGCGTCGATGGCGTCCAGTTGCTTCCGCAGGTTGGCGGCGGTGAGGGGGTAGGGATAACCGGAGGCATAACTGAAAAACCAGACTTGGTAGTTGGCCCGGATCACCGGATCGGAGCGGAGGGATTCGATCATGGGCGCCCACGTGGCCTGGGAATCGCCGAGGCCATGTACACACAGGATGGGGATCTTTTTCGGGTCGTAGGGCTGGAGCCGGGCGAGGCGGGGACCGGTGGCGAACTCCTCAGGTTTGAACAGACCACCCAGTTCCCTTTTCCGGGGTTTCAACTCCGCAAGGGCCAGAGCGATGGGGGCGGTGAAATTCGCCGCCAGCGGATAAGTCCGGCCGGACAGGGTGACGGTTTCGTGGGAGAGCGGATCCACCAGGGTGGCGGTGCAGTCGCGGCCCTTGATGTCGATGAGCCCGGTCATGCCATAATAAACGTGTTTCCCCTGGGCAAAGGCATCCACCTTGGTGGGGTCGATATTTTTGCTCACCGCCACCAGCGGCGCGCCGATCCCTTCCTTCTGCGCCTGGTCCACCACCAACCGGCCCTTGAACTGATATCGGTCGGCGGTCCGCAGCTCAAAATTGGAGGGATGATAACCCGGCCGGAGATCGGCCTTGAGGGAGAAATTCCAGGTCTGGGTGGCCCCTTGGCACACCAACGGCGCCTTCCACGGTTCCAGACCAGCTTCGCGGATGACATCAAAAATCCGGGCGACCGCAAAATTATAGTCCGCACGGGCCTGGGCATCGTCAGGGGTTTTCTGCAGCACCGCATCTGCCGAGGCGGCGGCATCCAGATACCGTCCGATCCTGGCCTGGGGCGGGGCGTCCCGGTCCTTCAGCGCCTGGCTGGCCAACTGACCCGCCGGGGTGGACGACCGGTAGTCGGGCTGCTTTTCCTTGACGGTGGAGTAGTGGGAGCAACTGGTGACGGCCAGCGAAACGGCCAGGAGCAGGGAGCGGAATTGGAATTTCATGGAGATCTGGGAGCGAGGGTGGTCACGCCGGCGGCCGTCAGGGGAGGAGAGGATGGCCAGACACCGGCACGGCAGACGGCGGGCCATCCGTATCTCAAAGCCATCAGACAGGCCAGACGAAAGCTTCAATTTTTTTCGGAATCTGGCAAGATCTGTTTAAAACGTGGATCCTGGCACCTTTCACGGCCGGGGTTTGTGGTGGAACGCCTGACAGGAAAGGACTGGCAAAAAGCGGCCATGAGTGTAACATGGCCCCATGCAGCCCTCCAAAAACACCTTGGCCGGAGCTGTGCTGGTGCTGCTGGCAGGCGGCTGGATGATCTGGCTGCTGATGATGCGGCAACCGAATTCCCCTGCCCTGCCCCTGGCGCCCCCCGCCCCGCGTCAGGCCGCCGCCCTCCCCGCGCTGGCCCGGAAACCGGCGCCTCCTCCGGTCTTTGGATCCGCGGAATTCAAAAAGATGCTGGTTCAGGGCAGCGCCTCCTGGCTGGAAGCACGGCACCGCGATGCCCCCGGCCTGCTGGCGCTGTGGGATATCAGCGGCGACGAAACCTACCTGCGCGAAGCCGCTGCCAGATTCCCGGACGACCCGCAGATCTGCACCGCCCTGCTGGATCACTGGCTGACAAACCCGGCCCGCATGTCCGTGGAGGAAGCCCAGCTCCAGGTGGACCGCCTCATCGCCGCCGCCCCGGACAATCCCATGAGTTATTACTGGGAAGCGTATTTTCTGGATCAGCTGCCCTCGTCCACCTGGGAACCACCCAATCCAGGCTACGTCGAAACCCTCACCGCCACCCTGCAGACTGCCCTGTCAAAACCCGGAGTGCCTGACCGCTATCTCTTCCAACGCCGGATGGTGCTCAAGGAAGCAGCGCTGGCCGCCGGGGCTTCCCCGCGGGAGGCCGCCCGGCTCTCCATGAATGGGGCCAGCCTCGCTTCGATGGAATCCAAATTCATTAACCGCCTGGCATTCACCAGGGAAAAGACGTCCCAATCCCCCGCCGATCGGGCATTGACGGAACTCAGCATCCAGGCCAGCCAGCACCTCGCCCAGGTGCCCGGCCTTACCGTCCGCTTCCAGCAGCGTCTGGCACAATTGGAGAACATGTCCGTGAGCATGCTGCTGGAGCGCGACCCTGATGCGGTGATCCCGGAGACCGGCCAAAGCGTCAGGGAATACCTGGACCAGCGCCGTCTCCATCCCCCGGAAGAGGAAGCCCTCCTACGCCAGGAATCGGCCGTCACCCGGTTCCTCGGCGAAATGCCCGATCCTGTCATCGCCAAATACGCCGACCTCCTCGCCTTGGAAGGCGAGTTCTCCGCGCTACGCTGGGCGGTCGGAGAAATGGCCCGGAAACGGTGAACCGGCCTCAGCGCAGGTTTATTTCCGGCTGTCCTTGTAAATCACGCCATCCTTCATGATCACCGTGAAGTTTTTGCCGGGATCGGCAACGAGATCGAGGTTCTCGAGCGGATTGCCATCCACCAGCAGCAGGTCGGCGTAGGCGCCTTCCTCGACCACGCCAAGCTTGCCCGGATAGGGATTGCGCGGGCCGCTTTGAGCCAGGAGTTCGGCGTTGGTGGAGGTGGCCATGATCAGGGCCTCGGCCGGCGTGTACCATTTCTTCAGGCGGACGAGCTGCTTGCCCTGGGTGGAGGCATTCGCGGCGCTGAAGAGATTGTCGGTTCCGAAGGCGGTCTTGATTTTATACTTTCTCGCGAGCTGATAGGCGGTATCCGTGCCGGCGAACATCTCCTTCTGCTTGAGGCGGTTCGGCGAGCCCTCCGGAAAGGCGGACGGCGCGTCGGGATCGTCCATGAAGGGCTGGAGGCTCCACCAGACGCCCTTGTCGGCGATGAACTTCGCGGTGTCCTCATCAATCAGCTGGCCATGCTCCAGACACTTCACCCCCGCTTCAACGGCGCTGCGGATGGCCTTGGGCTTGTAAGCGTGGACGGTGACGTAGGTGCCCCAGTTTTCCGCCGCACTGACCGCGGCGGCGAACTCGGCGGAAGTATACTGGGTGACATCGAGAGGGTCATAACTGGAAGCGACTCCGCCGCCGGCCATCAGTTTGATCTGAGTGGCCCCATTTCGGAGTTGTTCACGGACCCGCTTCAGGACTTCGTCCGCGCCGTCCGCTATCATGGTCATGCCAGTCTTCTCCATGTAGCTGAGGGGGGCGAGGCTATCTTCCGGCACTTCGTTGGGCATGCGGAAATCGCCGTGGCCACCGGTCTGGGAAATGGTGGCCCCGGATGGGTAGATGCGCGGGCCGTGGTGAAGGCCCTGGTCGATGGCGGCTTTAAGACTCATCGAGGCGCCGCCCAGATCGCGCACGGTGGTGAATCCGCGCAGCAGCTGCCGCTCGGCCGCCCGCGCCGCGACGAGAGTGACATAACTGATATCGGAACTCAGGCCGGCGCTGAGGGAAATGCTTTCCATCATGGTGTGCACATGGGCATCAATCAGCCCGGGCATCAGCGTTTTGCCGCCTCCCTCAATGATCACGGTATCCGCGCGGCGGTCGGTGGGGATGGGGCTGGTGGAGATTGTTTCGATCAGATTGCCGCGGACCAGCACGTTGGAGGGAGCGGAAAGGGTGGCGGATTTCCCGTCAAAGATGCGCACGTTTTGGAAGACTTTGACGGAGCCTGGCGTGGCGGTTCCCGGAGCGGCCTCCTGGCCAGTCAGGGAGACGACGGCTGCCAGCCCGAGGGCGGCGCTGCAGATCAGGAGAGGAGCATTTGATTTCATAGTTCAGTAGGTTATTCAGAAACCAGACCGCTTAACCAGTCAGGAGCCTCTGGCGGAGCAGCGCAAATTACCGCTACCCGGAAACTCGGCAACAATTCCTGCCGGAGAATTTCAGGGGGGAATCGTCCCCATCCCGCGCCCGCTTCCTCCCTTGCCGCAGCCCCGGCGGGTGCCAGATTCGCAGTGAAAATCCTAACCCGGAAGCCCCCATGAACGACGTGATTTCAACGGACCGGCTGGAGCTCCGCTCCATGACCCCGGAGTTCCTTGAATGCACCATGGCCGGTCATCGCGCCGCCGCGGAAGCCTTGCTGGAACTGAAGATTCCGGACGATTGGTTCGAATTGGCGGACTTTGCCGCCCTGCGGCTGGACAACTACCGCACTGGTGCCACTTCACAGCCATGGCTGCCCCGGGCGATCCGGCTGCGGGCCACCGGGGAGATGGCAGGATTTATCGGATGCCACACCCCACCGGGGCCGGACTATCTCCAGCTGCTCAGTCCCGGCGGCGTCGAGTTCGGCTACACTGTCTTCCCGGAACACCGCCGGCAGGGCATCGCCTTCGAGGCCTGCCGGGGCCTGATGCAATGGGCTCAACTCCAACACGGGATCCGGAACTTCGTCCTCTCCTCCAGCCCTGACAATACAGCTTCCCTCGGGCTGATTGCCCGGCTGGGCTTCCGCCGCATCGGTTCCCAGATCGACGAAATCGACGGTCCCGAAGATATCTTTGGATGGACCGCGGCCGGGCCGGAGGGCTCCCCCGGCTCCCTGCGCTAGCTTCCGGCGGCACGATCCGTCCGTCCGGAGTTTATTGCACCGGCGCCGTCAGGCGGGCGGCCTGCACGGCGAGGCGGAACCAGAAGCTGTGTTCCTGGAGTTCCCCTTGCCGGACCAGCCGGGCATTGCCGAAGTCATTCTCCAGCATGGCGGTCACCTGCCGGGTGAACTCCCGGTCGGCAAAGGCCATGGTGATTTCGAAGTTGAGCCGGAAGGAACGGTTATCAAAATTGGCGGTGCCCACGGTGCAATACGCGTCGTCCACCACCACGACTTTATGATGCATGAATCCCCTGGTATAACGATAGACCTTGATGCCGGCCTTCTGCAGGGCCTCCAGATAGGACCAGGCGGAGTACTGGACCAGCGGATTGTCGGCTTTTTCAGGAATCAGGATGCGGACATCCGCTCCCCGCAGCGCCGCCAGCTGGAGGGCGCTGATGAATTGTTCATCCGGCACAAAGTAAGGGCTGGCAATCCAGAGCCGGGTCTTCGCCATATTGATGGCATTGAGGAAAAAGAGGGTGCAGCTTTCCAGCGGGTCCGCCGGGCCGGAGGGCAGACACAGGACCGGACGGGAGACCCCGGAAGCCGCGGGTTGGGGATCCCAGTTCAGCCCGTCGACCGGGCCGCCCGAGGCCCACTGCCAGTCCTCCATGAAGGACACCTGGATGCTCTGCACCACCGGACCGGCGAGGCGCAGGTGGGTGTCGCGCCAATAGCCGAACTTCGGATCAAGGCCCTTGTATTCCCGGCCGACGTTGAGCCCGCCGACCCAGGCTGCGCGGCCATCCGTGATCACGATTTTCCGGTGATTGCGGAAATTGATCTGGAATCGGTTGGCCTCGCCCTGCCTGGTATTGAAGGGAAATACGGGGATGCCCGCCTGCTTCAATTCATCGGTGTAGGCGCGCGGCAGCCGGCTGCCGATTTCATCGTAGAGCAGATAACAACGGACACCGGCCTTGGCCCGCTCCAGCAGACGGGTCTTCAGTTCCTGGCCCACCTCGTCATTCTGGATGATATAGAACTGCACCAGAACATATTTCTCCGCTTTCGAGATCCCTTCGAAAATGGATTGAAAGGTGGCATCGCCATCCACCAGCAGTTCGGCATCATTGCCGGTGGTGAAGGGAAGTTTGGCCAGCTTCTCCACCAGAAAGGCCCGGTCGCGGTCTGGTTGCTCAATCAGCTTTCGTTCGGTCAGGGTTTTTACATAACCCCGCGCCAATTCCGCCACTTTGACGTCTCCGAGACGCCGCGCCGTCACATAACCGTTGAATTTACTGCGTCCCAGAATCCAGTAGGCGGGCACCGCCCCGTAGGGAAAAGTATTCAGGGAAACCACCCAGGCAATGGCTCCCTGTGCGGTGCGCACCCCCATGATGGCATGCACGGACGTGAGCAGGCCCACGAGATGACTGAAGAGAACAAAAAGGGTGATCCACAGGCGGCGGCGGGGCTTGGTTTTGGGGGCCTTGGCCCCGGAGCCGGAATGCGGGTGCGCCGGTTCCGGCATGGGGTTTGGTTCGGGGTCATTCATGCGGCAGAAGGATCGGCAGAGGAAACCCGCCGGGGTGGGCGGGCAGGTGCGTCAGGGCGGGATATGCCTGACGGCAGGGCTCCGCCCCTTCCGGCAGTGATACACCGATGCCCTCCGGGAGGAAGCTGAAAAATCAATCCCCCAGTCCAGGCTGTCCGTGGCCAGACCGTTTCTGCGGCATCAGACCGGGCGGCCCAGCGTGCGGCCAAAGCTGCGGGCCTTGAAGGCCAGGACGACGAGCAGGATGCCGAAAAGGATGGCATAGGTGGCGATGATCCACAGCAGCGCGACCGCCCCGGCCATGGGTCTCGCCATCAGCACGACGCCAAAAGCGACCGAGGCCAGGCCGCTCAGTCCCAGCAGCCATTCCCCTTCGATTTCCTTGCGCAGCCGCACGGCCGCCACAATCTGCAGCACGCCAGTGGCGACGGCCCAGAGAGCAATATAAAACAACAAGGCCAAGGCTGTGATCCCGGGAGCACTCAGGGTGAGAGTCCCGACTCCAACTCCCACGACCCCCCAAAGCAGCAGAACCCACCAGTGCCCGTCATCCTTGTGCCCGGCCAGGGAGGACCAGACGCCGGCCACCCCATCGATGAGGGCATAAACTCCAAACAGCATCACCAGCGCCGCCAGCGAAATGCCCGGCTGGACCCACGACAGGACCCCGAAGGCAATGGCCATCAGCCCGCGCAGCAGCAACAGCCACCAAGTGCGGCGGAGGATGCCGGCCAGCCTTCCTTCGATGACATCCATGATAGGCATTTCCCGCGTGATTGGAGTACTCATGGCTTCGGCTTGGTGTATGGCGCTGTGAGGCAGTCCATTTGCCCCGGTGGACCCCCGTCTGACTGACCAGGGGAGCGTGCCGGACAATACGGATCCGGTCAAGCTATTGGGATATAAGGCTTTGGCTTATCCGTGCTCGAAGAAATGGCGACCCGGGCCCGCGGGGATGCCGGAGCCGGCCCCCGGTTACAGCACGTGGCCCATTTTCTCGCGTTTGGTGGCGAGGTATCGGGCGTTGTCAGGGTGGGCTTCGGAAATGATGCCGAGCTGTTCCACGATTTCCAGGCTGTGGCCTTCGAGACCGACCACCTTTTTCGGGTTGTTGGTCATGAGGCGGATCTTGCGCACCCCGATATCGTGCAGCATCTGGGCCCCCATGCCGTAGTCGCGCAGATCCATCGGGAACCCCAGTTTGATATTGGCTTCGACGGTGTCGTAACCCTCCTCCTGGAGTTTGTAGGCGTGGATCTTGGCGGCAAGGCCGATCCCGCGGCCTTCCTGACGCATGTAAAGCAGCACCCCGCGGCCTTCATCCGAGATGCGCTGCATGGCGGTGTGGAGCTGCCAGCCGCAGTCGCAGCGGCGGGAGCCGAAAACATCGCCGGTGAGGCATTCGCTGTGCACCCTCACCAGAACCGGTTCCCCATCCGCGACCTCGCCTTTGACCATGGCGAGGTGCTCTTGGCCATCGACGGTACTGCGGAACAGATACAGATCGAACTCCCCGAAATCGGTGGGCATTTTGATGACCTGCTCCCGTACCACCAGTTTCTCAAGGTGCCGGCGGTATTCGATCAGGGCAGCGATGCTGGTGATTTTCAGACCGTGTTTCTGGGCAAAGACCCGCAATTCCGGGAGGCGGGCGGGGTTGCCGTCGGTGTTGAGGATTTCAATGATGGCGGCGGCGGCGGGGAGGCCGGCCAGCTTGGCGAGATCCACCGCAGCCTCGGTGTGGCCAGCCCGGCGCAGCACGCCGCCGGGACGCGCGACCAGCGGATTGACATGGCCCGGCTGGGAAAGGTCGGCCGCGATGGTCTCCGCTTCGGCCAGCAGCTTGATGGTGTGGCAGCGGTCCGGCGCACTGACTCCGGTGGTGATGCCTTTGGCGGCGTCGATGGTGACAGTGTAGTTGGTGTGAAACTGCTCTCGGTTCCGGGCCACCATGGGGCCGAGGCCGAGGCGTTCCGCGATTTCCTGGGAAACGGGTGCGCACAGCATGCCGCGTCCCTCCGTGATCATGAAGTTCACTTTCTCCGGGGTGAGCAGCGCGGCCGCACCGATCAGGTCGCCTTCATTCTCCCGGTCCTCGTCATCCGTGACCACCACGAGGCGGCCGGCTTTGATCTCAGCAATAACATCTTCCACGGAATCGAATTCCGCATCGTCGGCGTCTGGCATGTAGGGAGTGATAAGAATTAGAGTTCCACCCGTTTGCGGGTGTATTCGGAGGTCTGGGTGGAAAAGAGAGTGCCATCGACGAGGGTATCGGTGCCGTGGCATTTCACCCGGTTGCCCTCCGCTTTCATGGTGAACCGGCTTTCCGCCCCGTTGATTTCGCTCTTCACGGTCCAGATGACGTGTTTGCCATCCTGGGAAAGCTTGCCGCCGTATTCGTTCTGCGAGTTGTCGCCGAAATACCAGGCGCGGTAGCGCTGCTCTGCCGCATCGTAGGTGCAGATCCACTTGTAGGAGGAATTCAGGTCTTCGCCCTGCGTCTGGCCCGCCATTTCAAAATACCGGCCGCCCATGGTGAACTTGCCTTCCCACTCGTCCTTCCAGGATTGGGCGGGACGGCCTTCCTCCTCGAAGCGGAGGGATTCGCGCCCCGTCCAGCTGCCTTCAAGGGATTGGAACACCTTCATCATTTTGGTGATCTGCGTCTGCTCCAGCTCCCGCAACTGCTTCAGGCGCTCCTGGATTTCTTCGGGGGACAACTGCCGCTGGGATTCCTCCTCCGGGGGCTCGGCGGCATCCTCCTCCTTTTCATCCGCCGCCCGGAGCGCAGGCGGCGCGGCAAAGAGCAGCAGAGCGGTGAGGCCGGTGAAAAAGGAGAGGAATTTCAGCTTCATAGTAGGGGGAACGTAACCCGCTGCCCGCCGGGCGCAACGAAGAGTGCAGCGCGGATGAAGGGGCGCCCCCGTCGCATGGAGCCGCGGGATAAGCCTTTACACCGCCCCCGGTAATTTGATTTGCTGGAACAGATCCGGATCGTCCTGTCCGGCCTGTCCCCTTTTGATCCCCCATGAAATTCCGCCTTTTTCACGCGGCTGCGGCGTTGTCGCTTTTCGCCTGTGCCTCCTTGTCCGCCCAGGACTTCCAGCCTGGCGATCACGGGACGGTGACCCTGCACCTCAAAGCGGGCGATCTCGCCTTGGCCAACAATGCGGTGGTGCCCGCCTGGGGACCCCTGACGGCAGCCGGGACCTCCCAGCCGGTCTTCCTCCTGAGCGATCCTCTTTTCAATAACAAGCCGGTGGTCCGGTTTGATGGCATCAACGATCTGATGACCAAATCCGCCGCCAACCTGCCGGCGCGCACCATTTTTGCGGTCACCACCTCGGAGACCGGCAGCGTCAGTCTCTCCGGACTGATCTCCAATGGAGCCGACGGGCTGAACCTCCGCCGCAATGGGACCGCCGCCGCCTACCGTTCCCCCGCGCAGGCCCAGGATGTCAATGACTTCACCGGCAACGGCACCCCCACCGGCACCCTGATCGTGAATAATGGTCCCGGCGCCACCTTCACCCAGGGCGTCCCCCATCTGGTGGTGGCCACTGCCGGATCCCAGAAAAACTATTCCACCTTCTGGCTCGGCAATGCCAGCAGCAGCCTCTCCCGGTATTGGAAAGGCAGTGTCGCGGAGATCCTCATCTATGACGGCACCCTCTCCGCCCCCGGGCTCAACGCGGTGGGTTATTACCTGCAAACCAAATACAATCTCCCGACCACCTTCGCCTCCCCCGATCCGGTAATCACCAATTTCTCCGCCACCACCACCGCCGGCGGCATCAGCTCGGAAGGCGGAGTGCTCTCCCCGGCCGGAGGCAGCGTCACCCTCGCCTGGACCACCCACCAGACCGCCACCGTCAGCATCGACCAGGGAGTCCTCGCCACCGCGCCCACCTTGTCCGGCACCGCCGTGGTCGCGCCGGCCAGCACCACCACCTATACCCTTACGGCCACCAACAGCATCGGCACCACGTCCACCAAAACCGTCACCATCCATGTGGGCGCGACTCCCCTGCCCCCCCGGCTGAATGAATTCCTCGCGGACAACGAAGGCAACCTCGCCGAGACCGATGGCACCACCCCGGACTGGATCGAAATCTACAATCCCAATCCCTATGGCATCGATCTCCAGGGCCTGCGGCTGCGCGATTCCACCACTTTCTGGGATTTCCCCGCCGGCTCCAGCATTCCGGCCCTCGGCTACCGCATCGTTTTTGCCAGCGGCATCAACCGGACCGATCCCGCCGTCGCCCTGCATACCAGCTTCAGCCTGAACAATGCCGGGGAGGCCCTTTCCCTGGAACGGACCACCACCGGCGAAATCCTCTCCTCCTTTTCCCCGGCCTATCCGCCCCAGTATCCTGACATCTCCTACGGCTGGTCCGGGACCCCGCTCCAATCAGGTTATTTCTCTGTCCCGACGCCCGGCGCGGCCAACAATTCCAGCGTCCTCGGGTTCCTCGACCGGACCGATGACACCAAGTTCACCGTCGGCCGCGGTTTCTACAGCGAAGCGGTCACCACCACCCTCTCCGCCAGCACTCCCGGAGCCACCCTCATCTATACCATCAATGGCAGCGAACCCACCCTGACCAATGGGGTGCAGGTGGCCCCGGCCAATGCCACCACCCCGCCGTCGGTCACCCTGACCATCCATCCCGGCACGGTGCCGGCCGGGGCCACGGGCGTGAATCTCGCCAGCATCGGCGGGGTGACCACCCTCAGGGCGGCGGCCTTCCTCACGGGTTATTCCCCCACCAATACCGACACCCAGACCTATCTTTTTTCCACCCAGGTGCTGGCGCAGACTCCGGCAAACGCCACCGCCAAAGGCTGGCCAACCTCCCCCGTGAACGGCCAGGTCTTCAACTTCGGCATGGACCCGGCTGTCATCTCCTCCTTCACCGCGCCGGAGATGCTGGAGAGCCTGCATTCCCTGCCCACCCTCTCCGTGGTCACCGATCAGGCCCACCTGACCAATGCCGCCACCGGCATTTATGTGAACGCGGACCAGCATGGTTCCGCCTGGGAACGTCCCATCTCCCTCGAACTGATCCACCCTCCCGGCTATGTCAGTCCTGACGGCAATGCGGCAGGCTTCCAGATCAATGCCGGCCTGCGGATGCGGGGTGGTTACAGCCGGAACGACCAGTTCTTCAAACACGGGATGCGGCTTTTCTTCTCCGGCAAATACGACGGGAAACTGAACTACCCGCTCTTCGGCAAGGAGGGGACCAATGAGTTCGGCAAACTCGACCTCGGCACCGGCTCGAACTATGGCTGGTACCGCGAATCCGCCTACAGCAGCGGCCGTTTCAACACCATGGTCCGCGATCCCTTCTGCCGCGATACCCAGGGCGCCCTCGGCCAGCCCTACACCAAGAGCCGTTATTACCATGTCTATCTCAATGGCCACTACTGGGGCCTCTACTACACCGAGGAACGGGCCGAAGCCGAATTCGCCGCCAGCTATTTTGGCGGAGCCGATGAGGATTACGATGCGGTGAAGTGCGGCAATCACATCGCCAACTTCCAGACCGAAGCCACCGATGGCACCCTCACCGCCTGGCAGTCCCTCTGGAACAAGACCCGCGCCATCGCCACCACCGGCGCCACCCTTGCCAAATACTTCGAAATCCTGGGGCGACATCCTGACGGCAGCCGGAACCCTGCCCTGCCCGTCCTGCTCGATATCGACAACCTGATCGACGAAATGTTGTGCATCTTCTTCTCCGGCGACGGCGACGCGGTCCTCTCAAACTTCCTCGGCCATGACCGCCCCAATAACTGGTTCAGCGTCTACCGCCGCTCCGGCACCGATGGCTTCCGCTTTTTCCTCCGGGATTCCGAACACACCTTGGGCACGCCTTCGTGGGTGGTGGACCAGACCGGTCCGTGGGGCGGGTCCTATGTGAACGATTTCACCTACAGCAATCCCCAGCGGATGCACCAGGACCTCATGTCCAGTCCGGAATACAAACTGCGCTTCGCGGATCATGTCAGGAAACATTTCTTCGACGGCGGAGCCCTCACTCCCACCGCGACCCTGGCACGCTTCCAGGCGCGGGCCAACCAGCTGGAAAAAGCCATGAAAACCGAGTCCGCCCGCTGGGGTGATGCCCAGGTGATCTCCGGCCTGCCCGCCGGTCATCCCCCGCGCTACATCGTGGCCGACTGGCAGGATGCAATCAACACCGTCAAAACCAGCATCCTCCCCGGCCGCACTGCCACGGTGCTGGCGCAACTCCGGACCGATGGCCTATATCCAGCCCTCGCCGCCCCCTTATTCCTCACCACCAGCGACCAGCCCCACTATGGCGGCAGCTTCTCCGCTGGCACCACCGTCCGGCTCAGCGCGGCCACCGGCGTGATTTATTATACCCTGGATGGCAGCGACCCCCGCCTCCCCGGCGGAACCATCGCCCCCGGCGCCCTCACCGGCACCAGCCCCTTCGATGTCCCCCTCACCGGCACCACCACGGTGCAGGCCCGCGCCTTCAATCCCACCGGTTCCGTGTGGAGCGCGCTCACCAGCAGCCAGTATCTCATCGGCACCCTCGCCAGTGCCTCCAATACCGTCATCTCCCAGATCCACTACCGGCCCGCCACCGTCGCCGGCTTGGAGGAGTATCTCGAAGTCATGAACATCAGCAGCAGTCCGGTGGACCTGACCAACTGCACCTTCTCGGCCGGCATCGGGTTCACTTTCCCTGACAAATACCTCCTGCAACCCGGGGCCCGAATTCTGATCGTGCGCGACCCCGCCGCCTTCCAGGCCGCCTACCCTGCCATCCCGGCCGGGCAAATCGCGGGGGCCTTCACTGGTGAAACCGCCCTCAGCAACGATGGCGAGCCGCTGGAACTGCTCGCTGCCGATGGTCTGCCCATCAAATCCTTCACCTACAACAACAAATCCCCTTGGCCCGAAGCCGCCGATGGCAGTGGGGCCGGTCTGGTGCTGATTAATCCGGCGCTGAATCCCGATCATACCGATCCGGCCAACTGGCGGCGCAGCACCGCCCTTGCCCTCCCCGGCACCGGCGATGCCTACCCCTACAGCACCTGGGCCGCCGCCAACACCCTGACCGATCCTGATGGCTTGCTCGATCCCGACTCGGACGGCCTGCCCAATCTGATCGAATACGCCCTCGGCACCCCGCCCGGCTCCGCCACCAATCCTCCGCTGGTCCCCCTCCTCCAGCCGCTGGTGGTCGATGGCCTGCCCGGCTCCTGGCTCACCGTCGCGCTCACCCGCCCTCCAGGCCGGGACAATGCCGCGCTCACGGTCGAGTCCTCCACCGACCTCACCCCCGGCTGGCTGCCAGCCCTGCCCGTCGGGGCCGCGATCCAAAATCTGGACGGCACCACCACCCAGCTTTACCGGCACCCTGCCCCTGCCGCGGGACCCCGGCAATTCCTCCGTCTCAAAGCCCTCCGCGTCCCCTGACAGAGGCCGAAACCCCCCACCGTTTAACTCCAAGTGAACCGCCGCCATCTTAACACCCTCTGTCTCCTCGCCGTCCTCAGCCTTCCCTCAGCCGGCCTCGCCGCCGATCCCCCGAATCCCCTCCGGGTGCTCAGCTTCAACATCCGTTATGCCAACTCCAACGACAAGGAGGGGCGCAACTGGACGGTCCGCCGCGACCTCGCGGCCCAGTTGATCAAGGAGGACCGCCCGGACCTCATCGGCTATCAGGAAGCCCTGCGGCCCATGCTGGATGAGCTGGGCCAGAAAGTGCCGGGTTATCAGGAGATCGGCGTCGGCCGCGAGGACGGCAAGACCAAGGGCGAATACTCCGCGCTGTGGATCCGGAAGGAACGTTTCACCGTCCAGGAATCCGGCACCTTCTGGCTTTCCGACACTCCGGAAATCCCCAATTCCATGACCTGGGGCAACAAGATCACCCGCATCTGCACCTGGGCCCGGCTGCTCGACAAACCCACCGGCAAGGTGGTGCATTTTTACAATGTGCACCTCGACCACGAGTCCCAGGAAGCCCGTCTCAAAGGCACCCTCCAGGTCCTGAAGCATATGGAAGCCCATACCGCAGCCACCCCGTGGGTCCTCACCGGTGACTTCAATGCCGGGGAAGACAATCCCGTCATCACCAGCATTAAGAACAGTCCGCTCCAGGCCGTCGATTCGTGGCGTCTGCTCCATCCCGACGTGCCGGCCACCGAGTCCGGCACCTTCCACACTTTCACCGGCGTGCGTCACGAAGCCAAGATCGACTACGTCTTCGTGCCCAAAGGCACCACGCTGATCGACGCCGCCATCCTGCACAACAATCGCGACGGCAACTATCCCTCCGACCACTTCCCGATCCGCGCCACGGTCGCGTTCGCGCCCTGATCCTGCAAGGGACATCGCTCCGGGCTTCCCCCGCTTCAGCCCTCATCCCACCCGTCAGGGAGCCAGCTCCGCCTCGGTCCACGGCGTGCTGCGGTCCGCCGTCCGAGTGCGGATCTGTTGGATCGTTTCCACCGTCACCGGACCCGCCGTGTGGCCGAAATGGCTGCGGAGGTAACTGAGGACATCCGCCATCTGCTGGTCATCCAGCCCCATCGGCGGCATGGGCAGCGGGGTGACCTGGGGGAAGAGCTGGCCGTTGATGTGGATGGGGCCACTCAGGCCGTGCCGGAGCACCTTGACGAGGCGGTCGGGAGAGCCAGTGACCCAGTCGCTGTTGGCAATGGGCGGATAGATCCCGGGCAGCCCGTTGCCTTCGGGCTGATGGCAATTCAGGCACAGGGCGTCGTAGATGATCTTGCCAGGATGAACCACCGCCGGCGGGGCGGTGGCGAGGGCTTTGACATAAGCCTGTCCGGCCGGAGCGGGGCCGAACTTGAGCGTGGCGAGGGTGGGTTGCCACAGCGGCTGCAGCGCCCGCACCGTCTGGCGCAGGGCGTAGTCGAGGAATTTGTCCGTGGGATGATCCAGCACCTGCACCGCGACGGTGACCGTTTCCGGCCGGGGCACCCGGGCGCAGGCGACCACGGCTTCGAGCCGGACGCGGGGATGGGGATCATGGGCGCTCTTCTCCAAAAGCGTCAGGACATCCGGCAGGTGCGGAGCCCAGGCTCCGGTCACCCGGGCACCGTAAGCGCGGACGCGGGGATCGGTGGCGGCAAGAAGACGCTGCAGCAGGGCGGGACGCGGGGCCTGGTGCGATTCATACACGCCGCAGAGTTCCATCAGCAGACGCTCTTCCGAGGCCGTCGCCAGGAAGGCATCGCAGGCGGCCAGGACCGCGGCGGGCGCCCCGTCGAAGAGCAGGCGCTTGGCCTGATAACGCGTCCAGCGTTCCGGGGAGCGCAGTTGTTCCAGAAGCTGCGCGGGAGACATGGCCGCGAGGTCCGGCTGGCGGATGGGCGCGCGGCCGGTGGCACTGAGACGCCAGATCCGGCCATGGCGGCGGTCGCGTCCGGCATCGGCATAGCTGGTTTGATAGTGACCGATCAGGGGATTGAACCAGTCACACAGATAAATGGCTCCGTCCGGCCCCACGCTCACATCCACCGGACGGAAGGAGCCATCGCGGCTGGTGAGGAGTTTCGGGAGCTGGGTGGACTTGAATCCGGAGCCCTCGTCCTCCAGCCGGTGCCGCTCCACCACCCCGCCGAAATACCCCCCGATCAGCGCGCAGCCCTGGAGGTCGTCCGGCAGCGCCTTGGTGCCGATGAAGTCGATGGAGGTGGTCTTGGGGTTGGTATCGAAGAGGGCCCCGGTGGGATGGTATTCGTCAGGATCCTTCATCGCGATCAGACCCGGGGTGCTGTAATAACCGGCCGGGCGGTCCCCGCTTTTGTGGAAGACCTGGAGGTAGTCATCGAAGGCCACCCCCCAGCAGTTGTGGCCGGCTTTGGCGCCATTGAAGTACCCTTCCATCTGTTCCGTGCGCGGATTGAAACGCCAGAGGCCGGAGCGCTCCAGCACCGCCAGACCGTGGGCCGTTTCCACCCGGGAGAAGGCATGCAGGCCCTGGGTGAACCAGAGGGTGCCATCCGGGCCATGGCTGATGGAATTGATCAGTTGATGGGTGTCCCCGATGCCGAAACCGGAGAAGACCACGCGGCGCTGGTCCGCTTTGCCATCGCCATTGGTGTCCTTGAAATGCAGCAGTTGGTCGAAGTCGCAGACATACACCCCGCCGTCGCCGGGCTCGACGCCCTGGACCATGGTCAGGCCTTCCGCAAAACGGGTCTGCCGGTCCGCCTTGCCATCGTGGTCGGTGTCCTCCAGCACGAGGATGTAATCGGTAGGTTTTTCCCCCGGCAGGGTCTGCGGGTAGGTCGGGGAGCAGGCCACATAACAACGGCCGCGTTCATCCCAGGCGATCTGCACCGGCTTGGCCACGCCTTCCGCTTCGGAGGCAAAGAGATTGATTTGATAACCCTCCGCCACCGTGAATCCCGCCTGCTCCTGCTCCGGGGTCTGCACCGCCGGGGACGCGGGCGCCGGAGCGGGCGGTGGCAGGGCCACCACCGGTTTCCCCTGGGCGATGGCGGCAATGCGGTCATCCAGCGCGGCAATGAGTGGTTTGTGACTTTCAAAACTCGCCCGCAGCGATGGACCCGCGGCTCCGGGTTTGCCGAAGAGCTGGGTCACCCGGTCGCCATACACAAAGGACCAGTTGGCCGGACGCCAGCAGTCAAACCACAGCCGGTTCTTTTCCACGATGGCTTCCTTCAATCCTGACAAATCATCCGCCCCGCTCCAGGCCAGGCCGAGCTGGGAGGCCGTGAGGTCCGCCACCACCCGCAGCCCTTCGGCATTGAGGTGCTGGCCGTTGTCGGTCAGCCGGGGCGCCCCGGCCGGCCGTTGGGAGAGGGCGGTGAAGAGATCCACATAGACCGCGCCCCGCTGCCGGGCGATGGCCTCCACGGCTTTGGCGTAGGCCGCCACGTCCCCATTCCGCTGCGTCAGGTCCGGAGCATGGGACGCGACCGGTTTCTCAAACGGGATGGGCGAAAGCAGCACCAGGCGCGGGGTGCGGGCCGCAAACTGATCCAGCAGCCGGTGATAGGCCGCGGTGAATTCCGGAATCCGGCCCGGGCCATCAAACGATTCCAACTGACCAAACTGGGCCACCACCATGCCCGCGCCCACCGCTGTGAGCTGGTCCTTCCAGTCGCCGAAGTTCAGATCCCGCCATTGTTCATACACGGTGTCGCCTTCCCAGGCCATGCTGCGGAAACGCGGGGCCTCGCGGGCCAGCGCCAGTCCCAGCCGGGCTTCGAGATCCCCGGACTTCTGCGTCCGCACCAGATTGGTCGCCCCCGCCAGCACAATCACCTCCTGCGGAGTGACGCTGAATTTCCCGTTCTGGAACGCCGCCGGGGCGACTGCCGCCAGGGGGGAATCCCCAAAGCGGTTGAGGATTTCCTCCGCCCCCGGAACCAGGTTGTCCGGCAGCGCTTCGATCTGGATATTCCGGAAGGAGATCACCGCCTTGCACTGGCCATGGATTTGCAGGGCGATGCGGCCCTCCAAGGGGATGCCCGGGCTGGCTTCGGTGTAATTCACCGTTCGCACCCCATTCACAAACAACTGGATGCGCTCGTCGGCGGCCCGGATTTCATAACGATTCCATTCCCCGGGCTTTTCCGCCTGCTGGATCACCGCCGCCTCCGGTTTGGCAAGCATCGTCTTGCGGCGCGATTCATCATAGAGGCAACCGCTGTAACCCGCCCCGATATCCGCCTGATACCCCATCATTTCATTCGGAGGCTCCGCGATGCGCTGGCTGCGGAACTGCACCCCGCCATTCACAAACCCCTCCGTCCCGGTGAGTTTGTATTCCAACGTCAGCCGGAAATTCCGGTAGGACTGCGCCGTGGCGAGGAATTCGTTCTGCGGATTCCCCGCCGCCGAGCCCCCCGTGATGGTGCCCTCCTCCACCCGCCACGTCGCCCCGCCCTCCCAACCGGCCAAAGTCTTCCCATCAAACAAGGGCACCGGAGCAGCAGACGCAGCAGCCGTGAGCAGGAGAGTGGGCAAAAGCAGGAAAAAGCGCGGAACAGGCATCCCCCTTCAACGCAGCGGACCCTGCCGGTTTGTCTGTCAGGTTCGGGAAGTCTGCCCTGCCCTCCCTCAGGTGGCCGTAATTTTAGCGTTGCCCCGTGTGCCTCCTTCTGCCTTCCTTGCTTCAACATGCCTATCCCCCCAACTCGGTCAGGAACCTCCCCCTTCCCCACCTCCGGCAGACGACGAAAGAGGGCCACCGCGACCGCCGGATCAGCTTTACGGCCTGCCAGCTGCGGAAGATGGAAGCGCCCCCTCACAGTGGCTTTGGGACTGGTGCTGGTGCTGGGAGTTTTCCGGGAAGCATGGCCATGGCACTTTTTTCCGCGCGTTGATCACACCCAGCCCCTCCTCGCGCCGCCTCCAAGGTTGGGCCTGATCCCACCGGCCTTGGACAAGGCCGCAGCCGCCCCGGATAGGCTCCACCTCCCCTTGCCTGACATCACCACCGCTTCAGTGTCTGCAGAGCCGCACGTGCCTCGGACATTAGCAGCGTCCGGGTCCCCTTCCCTGGCGGTGGCTTTTGCCCAAGCCAGGCTTGCGCTCCGCCCTCCCGATGCTGATGAAACTGTAAACCCTGCCTACCAAGGGGTGCATTATCTGGGTTCCAATCCCGGCCAGGGATTGAGCGCCCGGTTCCGGGCGGGATCGGTTCAATTTGGCAAGGAAGGCGATAGCACATGGCAGGCTACCTTCCGTTATCACTCTTCGGAAGCCTCCGCCATCGGCAACACGGCCGCAGCCTTGCCGCAGGCCGGCGGAAATGGGATTGAGTTTGAGCACGGTGCCGGGGTTACGGAGTGGTATCTCAACCGGGCGGAAGGCTGGGAGCACGGCTTCCACCTTGCCCGGCGTCCGCAGACCCTTGCGGGCGGCCCGGAAGTCTGTTTGCACGTGGAGGTGGCAGGACTGACAGCCCGTGCCGACGCGACGCCGGGCCGGGAAGGGGCACTGGAATTGGTCCATCCCGCCAGCGGCCAACCCGTCTTGCGGTACGACGGCCTGAAAGTCTGGGACGCCACAGGCAAGTCCATTCCCGCCCGGCTGGAAGCACCCGGCGGCACCATTGCCATTCTCATCGCGGATGCCGGGGCCGCTTATCCCCTCACCGTCGATCCCCTGATTACTTCCACAGAGCAGAAAGTGGTTTCCCCGAAAGCCTCCGGCACCGGCGGTTATTCCAATTTCTTTGGACACGCGGTCGCCCTGTCCGGCAATACCGCTGTGATCGGAGCTTACCTCGATTCCAGCCCGGGAAAAATTCAGGATGGAGCCGCCTATGTCTTTGTGCGGGAGGCCAGCGGCTGGAATTTCCAACAACGGATCACGGCCTTGGATGGGGCCGACAGGGATTACTTCGGGATTACGGTGGCGCTCTCCGGCAATACCGCGCTGATAGGAATGCAATCGGAGGGAGGCAATTATTTCGCCAGGGTCTTCGTCCGGGAAGGCACCACTTGGACGCTGCAGGCCAAACTGGAAGCGGCCGAAGCGGCGTCTTTTGGATATTTTGGATATGCGGTCGCGGTGGATGGCGACACAGCCGCAGTGACGGCGGTTGGAGAAAACACCCCTGCCGGGGACAACAGCGGCGCGGCCTATGTGTTTGTGCGCACCGGCACCACCTGGACGCGGCAGGCCCGGCTCGTCCCGGATAGTCCCGCCCCCCGGCAGGGTTTCGGCAATTGCGTGGCCATTCACGGGGATACCGTCCTCATTGGTCATAGGGACGATGAAACCGCCGCCGGCCAGAGCGCGGGAAGCGCCTACGTGTTTGTGCGCAGCGGCACTACCTGGACCCAACAGGCCAAATTGCTGGCCCCAGATGCCTACCAAAGCGACTTATTCGGGGAGGGCGTGGCCATTTCGGGTGATACCGTGCTGGTCGGCGCTCCCGGGGCGGATGTTCTGCCCAATATCAGTTCCGCTGGGAAAGCCTGCGTCTTCGTCAGAAACGGCACCGTCTGGTCCCTTCAGGCGGAGCTATTCGCCGCCACGCGGGCAGAACTTGACTTCTTTGGTTATTCAGTGGCCTTGGATGGCGACACCGCCGCCGTGGGAGCCCCAATCAAGGACACGGAGGAAGCCGCCAATGGCTTCCCCAAGGGCGAGCGGGGCGTCGTCCGGGTCTTCTCCCGTTCTGGCGGGGTGTGGCGGCCGCAGCTAACGATCGAGGCTCCCGATGGGGAAAAGGATGATCAGTTCGGCGTCTCCCTCGCGATGTCCGGCAACACCCTTCTGGTCGGGGCGGATTACGATGACTACGCCAACAACCTGAACGCCGGCAGCGCTTGGTTCTACGACCTCACCACTCTGCCTCCGGGGGAATCCCTGCGCTCCATCGAAATGCTTCTGGGCACGGTCGTCATCCGGGGACTCGCCACACCCGGGAGCACCTATCTGATGCAGCGCTCCCTCACGGGGGTTGGCGGCTGGCAGCAGGTCGGGGAAGACCTCGTCATCCCGGAAGATGGCCACTTCCTGTTCCGGGATCCCGCCCCGCCGGAAGGCCGCGCCTTCTACCGCCTGGCCCGCCGCTAACCACGCTGCCAACGTCTTCCCATCAAACGGCCGGGGCAGCCGCCGTGAGCAGGAGAGTGGGCAAAAGCAGGAAAAAGCGCGGAACAGGCATCCCCCTTCAACGCAGCGCACCAGGCCGGTTTGTCTGCGAGGTTTGGAAAGCCTGCCCTCGGGAACAACTGGCCCGCACCCCATGGCTTGTCGCGGACGACGCGGTGCCATCGGGCTATGGCAAGGGTGGCAGGCCTAGCTCTTTCAGGAATGCATTATGCTTCTCTGTTGCCTTGATGATCGCGCTCTCAATACCCACCAGTTCGCCATGAGTCGACTCCAGACTGATCTCAGCGTCGCCCACGGCGGTGCTGATGTAGCGGGAGATGTTCAGGTTGAAGTCGTTTTTTATGATCTCATCCATGTCCACCAGTCGGGAGTAGCGGGGCTCCTCCTTCCGGTGCTGGTAAGTGTCGATGATCTTGGCTATGTGCTCAGGCGTGAGTTGGTTCTGGCGCTTGCCTTTCAAGAAGTGCTCGGAGGCGTTGATGAAGAGCACGTCGTCGGGCTTTTTGCACTTCTTCAGCACTAGGATGACAACCGCGATCCCGGCGGAATAGAAGAGGTTGGCTGGCAGGCCGATCACGGTGTCGATGTGGCCGTCCTTGAGCAGCTTTGTGCGGATGCGTTCCTCGGCTCCGCCACGGAAGAGCACGCCGTGGGGCAGGATGATCGCCATTACGCCTTCGTCTTTGAGGAAGTGGAAACCGTGCAGCAGGAAGGCGAAGTCGGCGGCGGACTTGGGGGCGAGGCCGTGGCTTTTGAAGCGCACGTCGTCGGCGAGCGCGTCGGTGGGTTCCCAACGATAGCTAAAAGGTGGGTTGGCGACGATGGCATCGAAGCTCGGCTTCTTGGCCGGATTCTGTTCGCGCATCATGTCCCACTCGTTGAGCAGGGTGTCGCCGTGGAAGATTTCAAACTCCGTGTCCTTCACCCCGTGCAGAAGCATGTTCATGCGGGCGAGGTTGTAGGTGGTGATGTTCTTTTCCTGCCCGAAGATTTTGCCGATGGTGCCTCCTGCCTTGTTCACCTTCTTGCGCACGTTCAGGAGCAGGGAACCGGAGCCGCAGGCGAAGTCCATCACGCTCTCGAGCCGCTTCTTCGTCCCGGTCTTCGGTTCCTGGCTGTCCAGCGTAACGATGGCGGAGAGGATATCGGAAATTTGCTGCGGGGTGTAGAACTCGCCCGCCTTCTTGCCGGACCCGGCGGCGAACTGGCCGATCAGGTATTCATAGGCATCTCCCAGCGCGTCAATGTCTGTGGAGAACTCCGCCAGCCCTTCGGCGATCTTCTGGATGATGGTGCCGAGCTTGGCGTTCCGGTCCTCATACTTCTTGCCCAGCTTGGGAGAACTCAGGTCAATCTCAGAGAACAGGCCTTGGAAGGTGCTCTGGAAGGATTCCGTCTCGATGTATTTGAAGCCCGCTTGCAACGTGTTCAGCAGATCTTTCTCCTGCTTGCGGGCTAGGTTGGCGATGCTGTTCCAGAGGTGCGCGGGCTGGATGACGTAATGCACCTTGCGCCGCATCTGCTTCTCGAACTCCGGGATGTCGTCCTCGTTGTTGGCATACCAGACCGCCAGCGGCACCTTGCGCGCGTCTCCGCCCACATCCGGGTACCCGCCCCAGTTCCTTCTTCGCAGCCGTCTCGTAGTTGTCGGAGAGGTAGCGCAGGAAGAGGAAGGACAGCATGTAGTCGCGGAAGTCGTCCGCATCCATGGCCCCGCGCAGTTGGTCGGCGATGCTCCAGAGGGTCTGATTGAGCTGTTTTTGATTGTAATCGTTCATGTGGTCGTGGCAGGTGCGGCGGCGACTGCGGTTGGTGCCGCCTCAAGAATGTCTGGCAGGTCGAATTGAAACTTGGTTGTGAAGTCCGTAAGGATACGCCGAAACAGATCCTGGTTGTCGTCCCCCATCTCGGTTGGTTCGTGGATGGCGTATTTGCCGTGGCTGAGAAGGTTCAGGGCGCGGTTGTAGAGCGCTTTGTCTTCCTCGTTACCGAGAGCTTTGAGGCAGAAGGAAATGTCCGCGTGCCCAAAGAATGCCGCCGTCTTCTCCATGATGCTACGCAGAGCGTTGAAATGGAATGTGTAGAGCTTTCCGGTGCTGGGATCGGCGGCCAGTTGGAGTTCTGCAAGGGTCGCGACGTGATGGAAGAATGGCGTGTCCTCGGTGGCGCGGAGTGTAAACACGCCGTCTCCATTGGGCCTGTGCAGGAAATAGCGCTTGTGAGTCACTTTTGGCTCCCCCTCTTTCGCCCTGCCGATCTCATTGCACATCACATTGAAGAAAAGGGCGTGGTGGGAAGAGAAAACAACTTTGATGGGTGCGGCAGCGCCAGTCTGGTCTTTTCGGCTCGCAGCGCGGCGCAGGAGTTGGGCAAGGTCGCAGGCGACAGCAATGGAGTTGTTGTCATCCAGCGACGAGATGGGGTCGTCGATGTACAGGAATTTGTTCGACTGATACGATACGTGACCATCAAGCATCCGCTCGCAGATGGCCATGAAGAGGCACCAGATGAAGATGTTTTGCTCGCCTCGGGAAATCTTGATGTTTTCCGCCTCGCCTTTGCGGAATTTGACCTTCCAGGTCCCGTAGTCGATATCGAATTCAAAGTCGGCATAGCGGCTGAGGTAGCCTGCAATCGTCTCGTCGAGTGCGAGGTCTTTCAGGCCGTTGAAGAAAGTGGAGTCGGGATTGAGCCGAAGATGGCGGGCCGTGTCACCGGCCAGATCATTCTCCCAAGTGAACAGGTCCTCGGTGTAGGCGTTGAAGTAGAGCGTATCGGCATTTCCGTTGTTCTTACGCTTCCCCTCGTCCTTGAACTCCATGGAAAGCCGCGTCTTGCCAGTGCGGTTGTAGGCGTAGAGCAGAACGAGCTGCGTCGGCTTCGTAGGATTGTTCAAATCGTCGCGCAGACGTCTCACCAGATTGCGCAGGCTTTGGTAAGTTCGGATACCGCTCATGCCTCGACCTCCTTCGAGCATGGGAAAAGCTGCTGCATCAGCCCTTTCTTGCGGGTCTTGAGAGCTTCGAGCTTTTGCGTTTGCGCGGCGATGAGTTCGTCGAGGGTGGTGAGGCAGCCAGCAATGCGTTGTTGTTCGCCCGACCTGGGATCGGGATAGGACATCTTCTTCTCCTTCAGCATGGAGAAGTGCCGTTTGTAACTTTCCTGCACTACAGGATCGGCCTCGAACGCGCAAAAGAGGAATCGAATGTCGATCCCGCGCTTTGCTCTCAGGATTTTGATTCCGTCTGCGCCTTGCACAAAAGGTTGGACAATAAACTTCAACGCGCATGTATGGTCTCCAAAGACTATGACCGGCAACCCTTTGTCGATCACAGCCTCGCTGTCATTGGTCCAACCGCAAATGTAGTCCTGTGATTGATCAACGATAGGAAACTGGCCTTCCGGTTGGTAGTCCGAGGTTTGGAGCTTTTTGGGGGGCGTAACCGTAACAATCAATTCTTCCACGGGGCTTTCCTCCCACTCCCCGGCATTTTGGAATTCGGGGAAGCGGAGGCGGGGTTGGGTTTCGCCTTCGCGGGGGAAAAGCAGCTGCATCAGCCCTTTTTTATGAGTCTTGAGCGCTTCAAGTTTCCGCGCTTGCGCGGCCATCAGCTCGTCCACCGAACTCAGGCACTCGGCAATTTTTTGTTGCTCAGGTAGGCTTGGAGTCGGGATTTCGACACCAAAGAAGGTCTCCTTGCTGATGTTCAGCAAGCCGTTACTCCGCGCACCGCTCGTGATGTGCCTCTTGAGTTGCCGGCCGTGTTGGTTTTGCTCAAAGCAATTTTGAAAGAAGCCGTTCGAGTAGCCATCTTTCAGTCGGAAACAGATGAAGACATTCGGTGCTGCGACTTGTCCCCATCCCCGCAAAAGGTAAACGCAGCCTTGCGGGAACTTGAGCGAGTTCCCTTTGTTGAAAACAAAGTCGCCATCACGGACTAAGGTGTAGAGCTGATACTGATTGCCTGAAATATCCCGACCGAACTTTTCAGACTGCGGCACAAATCCAATTCCAGCAGAAATGCTTACGGGCGTCAGTTTCCGTTTTCCCACTCGTTCGGCCACTGGCAGCGACACTTCTTGCAGCGTTAGCGGCTCCCATCCCGCCGCCTTCCGGAACTCCGGAAATCGCAGTTTCGGCACGAGCGCTAGCGTTGACTCTCCCTGTGTGGCGGTGGTTTTCGTCTTACTGGTCATAGGCGCTGAGTCCTGAGATGTCGCGGCCCCCGGCGCGTTTGGTGAGGAGGGGGTGCAGGTCTTCCATGAGGGCGAGTTCGGCCTGAGCGCGAGCTTTCCACCCGAGTTCGAGCGGGGCCATGAGGTCGCTGAGCCGCTCGCCATCGAAGATCATGCGGTCGAGGATGCCGTCCACGAAGCTTTGCAGAGCGACCGTGGCTAGTCCATGCCGCGCGGCGGTAGCAGCGAGTTCCTTGGCGTTTTTTTCCGCTATGAAGCGGGTGTAACCTTCACGGATGGCCGTGTCAGTGACACCTTTCACTTCATTGAGCGAGTCCACATAATCAACAATGTCCTGGCTATCGTCCATTAAGTTGGATTGCCCACGAATTAGTGCAACGAGTTCATCACGGCTCATCTTCACTTTGCCTGGAGATGGGTTGGCAAACTTGGCGATGAGTTCCATGATGTAGTCGTAATCAATGACGGCGGAGGCGAAGAGGACGAACTCGAAATCAAGCTGATCCACCGGATCGTCGGTGGAGCCGCCTTCGCCGCCGTCCTTGCGCTGCGGATCTTTGAGCTTCTTGGCGGTTTCCAGATACTGGCCTCTAAAGCCGCGCCGATCTTCCTCAGTCAGCACCTTCTCAATTTTCTTCTTATCTTCCCCGGTGAGGTCGGTGTATTGGTCGAGTTGGGTCGTGAGTCGCTGGACTTCCTTGAACTGCGAGCAGAACGCAATCTTTGCGGCATCACCCTTTAAATTCGCCACCGCTGACGGCGTGCAGTCGAGGCCTTGGGACTTCATAAAGTCTTCAAGCGTTTGCACCGCAGTCTGCAGTTTCTCAATGACCACGGGAGCCTTGTCCACGAGCCAAATTTCCCTCGCCTGCTCACTGGTCTTTTCACCGGAGAAGAGGGCGATGGCCTCGTCAACAGCGGCCTGCTGCTGGCGGAAGTCGAGGATGTTACCGTAGGGTTTGGTGCCGTTGAGCACGCGGTTAGTGCGGGAGAAGGCCTGGATCAAACCGTGGTGCTTGAGCTTCTTGTCCACGTAGAGGGTGTTCAGGAACTTGGAATCGAAGCCGGTGAGCAGCATGTCCACCACGATGGTAATGTCGATCTTCTGCGCGGCGGGGTAGTCGGCATTTGGCCACTGCTGATCCTTGATGCGCTTTTGCACATCCTGGTAGTAGAGATCGAATTCGAAGACGGTGTGGTTCGTTCCGAACCGGGCGTTGTATTCGATAAGGTTCGCTTTGAGGGCTTCTTTTTTCCGCTCTATTTCCTGCTTCTTCTTTTCAGCATCTTCACCGGCTTGGATAGTGTATTCGAGTGATTCCTGAGGCAGGTCCTCTTGGATCTGCTTCACATCCAGATTGCCCTCCGCGGGGGGCGAGAACACGCAGGCGATGTTTAGCGGCTTAAATCCGGGATCTGTTTTCTGTTTATCCTTTTGCGCGATTTTGAAGAGATCGTAATACTCGATGGCATCATTAATGGAGGAAGTAGCGAGCAGGGCATTAAAGCGGCGACCCCATGTCGCGGCGTCATGCTTAGACAGGATAGCCCCGATGATCTTTTCCTTCTCAATGGGTTCTCCCTTCTTGGGAACGTTTTTGCCTTCGGGTTTGAAGTAATCGATATGGAAGCGAAGGACGTTTCCGTCCTCAATGGCGTGGGTGATTGTGTAGGCGTGAAGTTCTTTCTGGAAAAGGTCCACCGTGGTCTGCAGTGAAGCTTCCTCCCCTTCTACTTTTACAATGCTGGCGTTTTTCGGAAAGATGGGTGTGCCGGTGAAGCCGAAGAGCTGGGCTCTGGGGAAGAACTCCTTAATGGACTTATGGTTCTCACCAAATTGGGAGCGGTGGCATTCATCGAAAATAAAGACGAAACGCTTATCTCTCAGAGGCTTCAACAGCTCTTTGAAAGTAGGCTGGTCGTTCTTTTTCCGCTGTTTGTTGCGCTTGCTGGTTTCATCCAGCGCAAGGCCGAGTTTCTGAATGGTGGTGACGATCACCTTGTCCGCATAGTCATCGGAAAGCAGTCGCCGCACGAGGGCGGCTGTGTTGGTGTTTTCCTCGACGCAGCCTTCCTGGAAGCGGTTGAATTCTTCGCGAGTCTGGCGGTCGAGGTCCTTACGGTCCACGACGAACAGACATTTGTGGATGTTGTCGTTTTCCTTGAGCAGGGTGGAGGCCTTGAAGGACGTGAGAGTTTTCCCGCTGCCGGTGGTGTGCCAGATGTAGCCGTTGCCGTTGTCATCGTCGATGCATTTCACCATGTGCTGCACAGCATAGACTTGGTAAGGCCGCATGATCATCAGCTTCTGCTCACTGGCGATCAGCACCATGTAACGGCTGATGGTTCTGCCCAGGTCGCATTTTTTCAGGAAACGCTCTGCGAACTCGTCGAGACGGGTAATCTTTTTGTTGTCTTCGCCCGCGAATTCATAAACGGGCAGAAAGCGCTCCTCAGCATTGAAGGCGAAGTGCCGAGTGTTGTTGTTGGCGAAATAGTAGGTGCGGTCCCGGTTACTGACGATGAAAAGTTGGAGGAAGCAGAGCAGCGTCCGGCTGTAGCCGTTGCCAGGGTCGTTCTTGTATTCAACAATTTGCTCCATGGCCCGGCGTGGATTGATGCCGAGGGTCTTCAATTCGATCTGCACCACGGGCACGCCATTGATTAGCAGGATGACATCGTAGCGGTGGTGGCTGTGGTCCGTGTTGATGCGCAGCTGGTTGATCACTTCGAAATGGTTTTTGCACCAGTCCTTGAGATTGACGAGGGTGTAGTTCAGCGGCGTACCATCGTCCCGGGTGAAGGAATTGATGCTCCGCAGGGTTTTGGAGACGGCGAAGACATCAGGGGTAACGATCTCGTCGAGCAGACGGGCGAACTCGCCATCCGTGAGGTGGACACGGTTCAGGGCCTCGAATTTTTCCTGGAAGTTCTTTTCCAGTGAGGCGCGGTTGGTGATGTCCGGGCGGTAGTCGTATTTGAGATCCTGGAGCTTGCCGATGAAACCGGATTCAATGCCGTCCTCCCGAAGGACCGAACTTCGAGGAGAGGGGATTGCAGCGTCATCACCTTTGGTCTGTGGCGGCACAGCGGTGCTTCCCGGCAGATGCGTGGCTGCACTACCGGGGGAACCGGAGTCTGAGGTGGGCTTGTAGCGGGCCGGCATGAGTTTGACGCAGGAAACTCGCGGACGTTAAGGAGGACTTGGGAATCTGACAAGGTGTTCCTCAACTGATATTTCGGGGAAGTGAAGGATTCCCTGAAAGGGAACCCCGCCGCCCGGGGTGAACCGGACGGCGGGATGGGATGGAGCGCGGACTTGTAGTCCGCCCCGGAGCATCGGCAGGGCATCGGGAGGAAAAGGGGCCGGGGTTGCCGGGGCGGACTGGAAGTCCGCGCTCCTTCTCCCTTCCATGGTGGGCACCAGGTCCCCAACACAAAACCCGCCCTCCCACGAAGGGAGGACGGGCCTGGGGTTAGTGGGCCGGAGTTCTGGGCCGGGGGTCCGGATCAGGGGACGCGGGCGACGATGGGGTCGCACCAGGGTCCGGCTCCTTTGGCTCCCACGGCGCGGATGCGGATGCTGACAAAGCTGCCGGAGGGGAGGTCCTTGAAGGTGTGGTTGGCCCGGGGGCTGACTCCGGCGGTGCTCTCTTCCCAGAGGGCGGGACGGCTGGCATCGGTCACCGGGAGGGACTGCACTTCATAACACCGGCTGTTGGTGACGACCCGCCAGCGGGCGCGGACTTCGCCGGAGAAGGGGGTCTTCTCCACCCGGAGCTGGATCGGAGCAGGCAACACCTGCGGCGGGGTGGGCGCACGGCGCAAGCCCCAGCCGGCACTGAGCAGGGCCTCGTCGCTGGAATCGGCACTCTCACAGGTGCGGGCGGTGTTGCGGATCAGGTCGCTGGTGGAGATGAGTTCGGCTTCGAGGACGGCGCTGAGGGAGCGGGATTGCTGGTCGAGCAGATTCCGGCTATCAATCAGGCTGATCAGTTCCCTCTCCTTGGCGAGGAGGGCCTCGATGGAGAGCCCCATGCCGGTGTAGTAGGCGTTATCGGTCAGGCCATCGATGAGGGTATGCACGTAGGCAAGGAGGCCCACGGCGTTGAGGCCCGTCAGCTCCAGACGCACTGCGCCCTGGACAGGAGTGACGGGAGGCAGGGCGCCGAGGACGGGGCTGCCGGCGACCGACAGAGCATCGGGAGGGAAAGGGGCCGGGGTTGCCGGGGCGGACTGCAAGTTCGCGCTCTTCCTTTTTCCCCACGCACAGCAGGCACCAGGCCCCCAACACAAAACCCGCCCTCCCACGGTGGGGAGGACGGGCCGGGGGTGAGGGCTCCGCGAGGGAGCGGGGGCTGGCCGGGGTCAGTTCACGCGGATGGTGGCGATTTCGGTCCAGGGACTGGGGCCGCGGGAGCCGATGGCGCGGACGCGCACGCTGAGGTAGCTGCCGACGGGGAGGCCATGGAACACTTTGTTGACGCGGCCTTCCGAGACCGTGGGTAGGGTCTCCCAGAGGTTGTCGGCAGGGTCCGGTCCGCCGGTGATGGCCTGGACTTCGTAGTCGTCCGGGGCCCCAAAGGGATGCCCGCACAAAAATCAATCATCGCCTCCCCAAACCGCACCGTCCGCTCCTCCAAATCATAAACCACCCCGTCCTACCGCAAAACACAGGAATCCGCCGCCCCACTATCCTCCCATTCGGCACCAGTCATTTCTGTTTCGTCATTTTTCATTCCTCATCCGCCCTCTGTCAGTGAGGCGGTATTTCTGGAGGCGGCTGTTGGGTTTGTCCGGAAGGGTAGGTTCAACGAGGCCGGCGGCGATGGCGGGACGGAGGTAGTTGGCGCGGAAGGTGGGGCGGTGGGCGAGCTTGAGGCGCTTCATGGCTTCCGATACCGCCAAGGGGCCGGTTTTTCCCAGGAGGCGGAGCAGCGCCGCGACTTGGTCGGTGACCGGGTCGCCGACTGGGTCGGTGCCGGTGGCGTCGCCGAGGGCTTGGAGGAGGGCGGCAAGGAGGAATTCAATGAATGCGGTGGAGTTTCCGGCATTGTCGCAGACGGCGAGGGCGCGGTAGTAATCCGCTTGGCGGTCATGGATGACGGATTCCACGGGGAGCCAGGCGAGGTGCGGATTCCAACGGGAGAGAATGAGGGTTTGCCAGAAGCGGCCGAGGCGCCCATTCCCATCACTGAAGGGATGAATGAATTCCAGTTCGTAGTGGAAAACCGAACTGGCGATAAGCGGGTGGGCATCGGTGCGGCGGAGCCAGGCAAGGAGGTTCTTCACGAGGCCAGGAACGCGCCCGGCGGGCGGCGCGAGATGAACGACGCGACTCCCCTGGGCAATGCCGACCGCTCGGGAGCGGAAGCGGCCCGCATCATCGGCGAGGCCGCGGAGCATCAGCTTATGAGCAGCGAGGAGGTCGCTGGAGGAGGTGGGGCTCCAATCCGGCATGGCCTCGTAGGTGGCGAAGGCATTGCGGACCTCTTGGATTTCATCCGGCGGTCCAAGGACCCGCTTTCCCGCAATGACGGCCGTGACCTGGTCCAACGTGAGTGTGTTATTCTCGATGGCGAGGGAGGCATGAATGCTGCGGATGCGGTTCGCGCGGCGGAGGGTGGGCACATTGCCGGAGCCGGAAATAGCCCCGATGCGTCCCAGCCCGCCCGCAATCTCCGCCACCAGCGAGAGGATTGCAGGAGTAATGATATAAGGCGGTGACTCGGGAGAAGGCATGGAGCAACAGTGTTTCAGCCGTGATTGCTATTCGTCATTCGTCATTCCGCTCACGCGGTCCAAAGCGCATCGTTGCAGTTGTCGGGCACTTGCTGCAATTGACCATCGAAGATTTTGAATAGAATTCCTCCGACAAGATATTCCTGACGGAATCTTTCGGGGCAGGCGGACGATTGCCTGAAAGAAAAACCCGGACGGCGGGAGGGGGATGGAGCGCGGACTTGCAGTCCGCCCCGGAGCATCGGCAGGGCATCGACAGAGCATCGGGAGGGAAAGGGGCCGGGGTTGCCGGGGCGGACTGGAAGTTCGCGCTCCTCCTTTTTCCCTCACACCTCGGGAACCAGGCCTCCAACACAAAACCCGCCCTCCCACGGTGGGGAGGACGGGCCTGGGGTGAGGGCTCCGCGAGGGAGCGGGGGCTGGCCGGGGTCAGTTCACGCGGATGGTGGCGATTTCGGTCCAGGGACTGGGGCCGCGGGAGCCGATGGCGCGGACGCGCACGCTGAGGTAGCTGCCGACGGGGAGGCCATGGAACACTTTGTTGACGCGGCCTTCCGGGACGATGGGGAGGGTCTCCCAGAGGTTGTCGGCAGGGTCCGGGCCGCCGGTGATGGCCTGGACTTCGTAGTATTTTTTGTTGGTGACGGAACTCCACCGGACTTCGACCTGGCCTTCATAGGGGAGGTTCTTGGCAGCGATGCGGACGGGAGCCGGCAGGGGCTTCGGTCCACCACCCGCGCGGCGCAGCTCCCAACCGGCGCTGAGGAGGGCTTCCTCCCGGCGGTCCACCGCTTCGCAGGCGATGGCGACATTCCGCAGGTTGGTTTCGGCGTTGAGGACTTCGAGATCCCGGGCGGAGCGGGCGGCCTTGGCCGCCTGCTCGGCGGTAGTGACGTCGTCCATGGAGCCCACGAGGGCGCCTTCGGTGGCGAGCAGGACGGCTTCCCAGTTTTCGAAGTCAGGGTAGTTCAGGTTGCCCTTCAGTCCACTCCCAACACTGCGGATGAGGGTGGCGAGCACGGCCGGGGTCATGGGGAAGGCCAGCTTGATAGCGCCCTGGGCGGGGGTGGGCAGGGCGACGCCGGTCAGACCGCGGAGGGAGGCCGGGATAGGGCGGGAGCGGACTTCGCCTGCTTTGGGTTTGGCAGGAGTGCGGCCGGCTGACCGGGAGGGCGCCTTGGCAGGCTTGGCTGCGGCGATGACTGGTTTAGTTACTTTTTTCATCCGTTTATGATGGTTGGGCCCGGACCCGGTTTGGTCTGTTTAGTTGGTGAAGCTCCGGACCCCTGACGGGAGGATGCCGTGAGCACTGCCAAGCTAACGGACAGGCCTGTCCAAGGCAAGGTATTTCCATAACTTTCGTAATTACCAGAACCTGTTTAGGACCACAAACGGCCTATCCACGAGTCAAAAGGTTGAACCACAGCCCTTTACACAAAACCCTGGGAAAGCTCATTTGAAGGCACTCATGATCGTGTTTTTTGAAAAACATGATCATGTTTTCCGGAAAACACGATCATGTGGGTGGGGGAACATGATCATGTATGCGGGGGGACATGATCATGAGTGCGGGGGAACATGATCATGTGTGCAGGGGAACATGATCATGTGTGCGGGGGAACATGATCATGTGTGCAGGGGAACATGATCATGTGTGCAGGGGAACATGATCATGTGTGCGGGGGAACATGATCATGTGTGCAGGGAGACATGACCATGAGTGCGGGGGGACATGATCATGAGTGCAGGGGAACATAATCATGTGTGCGGGGGGACATGACCATGAGTGCAGGGGAACATGATCATGAGTGCGGGGGGACATGGTCATGAGTGAGGGCAAAAGAGCTTTCCCCGTGTTATGGGGCGACCGCAAATTGACCTTGGGAGGATGGTTTTCCGGGGGCGGGGGCTCTGGGAAACCCGCGCGGACTCTCGTCCACCTCCTGGGCCGGGGGCAGCTTATGGAGCGCGGACTTGCAGTCCGCCCCGGAGCATCCGCAGAGCATCCGCAGAGCATCGGTAGTGAGAGGGGCCATGGTTGCCGGGGCGGACTGCAAGTCCGCGCTCCTTTTTTCCCTTCCATGGTGGGCTTGGGGTTAGTGGACCGGGGTTCCCGGCCGGGGGTCAGGATCAGGTGACGAGGGCGACGATAGGGTCGCACCACGGTCCCGCTCCTTTCGCTCCCACAGCGCGGATGCGGATGCTGATGAAGCTGCCGGGGGGAGGTCCTTGAAGGTAAGCCCCCGGAAAGCGGGACGGTTAGCGGCTGAGGACGCGTTCGAGGCGGGTGCCGAGGGCGCGCTCCAGTTCCATGACCGCTTTATAATAGTCGGACCAGACCTCGTAGCGGTCTTCCTCAAATTTAAAGACCAGTTCCTCGGTCTGATAGCGGGTTTTCAGGCTGCGGATGGGATCGATCGAGGTTTGTTCGATGCTTTTCCGGGAATCTGCTTTGACGCGGGCGAGGTCAGATTCGTAGACGGACAGTTCCTTGGCGGCAGCGCGGATGCGGTCGATGGCTTGACGGATATCGGTGGCGATGAGGCGGCTCTGTTCCTCAATCTGCTGACTGTAGGCGGTGGAGGCCGTTTCGTGCTCGAGGTGGGCCTTGTTGATCCCGAACCAATCGAAGAGCGGCAGGCTGATGCCGGCCCGGACGGCCCATTCCTCATTCTCTCCGGAGCGCCCGGAGGTCTGAGCCGTGGACCAACCGCCATCCACAAAGGTGAAGAAGGGGATTTTGGCAGCCTTGGCGCCCATGAGTTCAGCCTTGGCCAAAGCCAGCCTGGCTTTCAGGTCCAACAAGTCGGAGCGGTGCAACTGGGCCATGCTGATGAGGTAATCCACGTCGAGGGATTCGAGGGACACGAGGCGGCGGGTGGGCTTGCCAATCACGGAGATGCGCTCGGGATGGGGGAGACCGCAGAGGGTGGCCAGTTCCTGGCGCAGGCGCGCGATGTCGCTGCGGAATTCCCGTTGCTCCCGGATGGTCTTACCCACGCCCAAGCGGATGTCGGCTCCCAAATCGGCCAGCCCCGGGAGATTGGTGGCGTCGATTTCATCGCGGAATTTCTCATTGAGGGCGCGGCGGGCGCCGGTGCTGCGGGCCACGCTTTCGGCCATGTTCAGGTCTTCATACATGGCGCGGACCGTGCGCACCACTTTATCTTCTTCGATGAGATAGTCGGATTCGGCCCGGGCGGTCTCGGCGGCGGCGATTTCCAGGTTGGCTTTGCGCTCCCAGGGATTGGGGATGCGGAAACGGATCAACAGGCCAAACTCGTCATCGCGGGAATATTCGTCGGGGTGATTGATCACTTCGCGGGAGCGTTCCACGATGCGGCGGTTGGTCTGCTGGGAGCGGGCCTCCCGGCTGTTCAGGGTGACGCCCTGGCCGGTGTCGGCAGTGTTTTGAAGGGAGCTTTCGCCCGCCTTCCGCTGTTCATACACAGTGGTTTCCACGACATCCCGGAACTGGCCCGGGGTGACTTTGCGCTCGATGGTGCGGTAGCGGCTGGTATTCACGCTGCCACTGGTGCGCTGGAGGGAGGACTCGCCATATCCGGGGAAGAATTCCGGGGCCAGATTGCGCTGGCGCTCCAGGGAGGAATAGCTTTCGCGGGCCGTGATGCGCTCGGTGGCCTGCTCGGTAAAGGGTTCGCTGAGCCGGTCGTCCTGATCCCACACATAACCGATCCGCAGTTCCGGGTTTTCCCAGTCGCCGGCGCCTTTGGCCTTGGCCCGGGCGATCAGAATTTCCGAGCGGCGGCGGGCGAGTTCGGCATTGTTGGCGATGGCCAACCGGATGAGATCGTCTTCCCCAAGAGGGCCGGTGCCGGGAACGCTGCGCTGAATCGATCCTTCATCCGGGGCGGTGCGCTGGGGAGCCACGGGAATCGCGGAACCGGACGGCAGGACGGGATCAAGGGCGGGGCCCCGGACCCCGGCGGCGCGGGGCGTGGGGGAGGCTTTGGCGGGGGCGGCTTTTGACTTGGTTGATTTGGCGTTGGCCTTGGGCTTGCTCTGCTGCCAGCCGGGGCCGGATTGATTCCCCGCGGTGAGAGGCAGGGGCAGCAGGGCCATCCCCAGCACGGGGATGAGCGTGCGGCAGAACGACAGGGACAGCAGAGGCGTGGAGCGGGACATGGCGCGGGGACGAAGGGGACGGGAAAAGGATAACGGGGGAATCTTAATCCGATTTAAGGACAACGGTCCATCGCAAACCTTAAGGATGTGGCCTGAAGGGAAGATGAAAACCGGGGGGGGATCGTGGACAGAGTCAGCTTAATTTCTGATTTTCCACCCAGCGGACGGCATACCGCACCAATTCATTGCCGCTCTTCAGCAGCAGTTTGTCTTTGATATTGGCGCGGTGGGCGTCCACCGTTTTGATGGAGACCTTCAATTCCTCGGCGATGGAGCGGGTGCCTTTGCCATGGCCGATCATCTGGAAAATCTCAAACTGCCGGTCACTGAGGGCCTCGACGGGATCGGTGGAGGCCCCGCGCCGGCCGGAGAAGATTTCGATGATTTTCCCGGACATGGCCGGACTGACATAAATCTCCCCCTCCAGGATCTTCTGGATCGCCTCCATCATCTTTTTGCCGCCCTCCTGTTTCATGATGTACCCCTGCCCCCCGGCGCGCAGGACGCGCTCCACGTAGAGGCTTTCGTCATGCATGGAGTGCACCAGCAGGGCGGGCTCCTTGGTGCAGGCGCGGATGTCCTTGATCAGTTCGAGGCCATTTTTGCCCGGCAGGGAGATGTCGATGATGACCAGATCCGGCTGGAGTTCGATCACGGCCGAGAGGCCGGCAGCGGCATCGCTGGCTTCTCCCACGACCAGCAGGCCGGGCTCGTGGTTGATCAATTGGGCCAATCCCTGACGCATCAGGGGGTGGTCATCGACGATAAGAACGCGTTTTTTGGACATGGGCTGCTTACTTGAATGCCGGGGATCGGAGGGTTTGTCGAGGAATTTGACCACTTCCGGCTAACGTTTCAGACGGACGTCCCGGGGCATCCGCGGAGGCTCGATGGCACAGGTGATCGCCACTCCGCCGCCCTGGCGGGTCCCGATGTGCAGGGTGCCCCCGATCAAACCGGCGCGGTACTGCATTACCCGCAGCCCCATGCCGCCGCTGCCTCCGGTGAAATCAGGGGGCAGACCGATGCCGTTATCCTCCACGGTCAATTCCACGCGGCCCTCGATATTGCCCAAAGAAAGCGTCACCTGGGAGGCCTTGCCATGTTTGGCCGCATTGGCCACCGCCTCCTGGGCGATCCGGTAAAGGTGGATCGCCATCTCCGGATCCTCCACGGCCCCGGGGCTCTCGGCGGGGAGCCGGCACAGACATTCCAACCGCAGGTGTTTGGTGGCACTGGCAGCCAGATCCTGCAGCGCCACTGCCAGTCCCTTGCTCTGCAGCACCACCGGAGACAGGCCCCGCGCCAGATCCCGCGTCTGCCCGATCGCTTCGCGGATCAATCCCGTGATCTGGTCCAAATCCGCCGCTTCCTCGGGCCGGCCACGGGCCGCCAACCGCTGCGAAAGCACCTGACTCATGAATTCGATCCCGGTCAAATGCTGGCCCAGGCCATCATGCAGATCATGCCCAAACCGGCTCTGCTCCCGCTCGGCCACGTTGAGCACCTCGGCCTCCAGCCTTTTGGTGTCGGTGACATCAATCCCGCTCATGATGATATATTCCACGGTCCGCCCATCCTCGGAAAGCAATGCGGTATTGGACCAGGAGATCACCCGCCGCTTGCCGAAACGCGACACCACTCCGCCCTCGAAGGCACTCGCCGTGGCGGCAGTGGTCAGCTGCTTGAAGCTCCGCCTCGCCGCCACCCGTTCATCGCGCGGGATGAACAGGTCCCAGGGGACTTTCCCCAGCACATCGTCCTGCATGTAACCGCTGACGGATTCGGCGGCATGATTGAACCGCACGATTTTGCCCTCGGCATCCAACACAATGAACAGGGCCCCGGTCGCGTTCAGCAGCGCCTGGGTGAAGTCGTTTTCCTTGCGCAGCGCATCCTCGGCCCGCCGCCTGTCCAACGCATCCGCGAGGATTCCTCCCACGATTTTCAGCAGCGAAATCGCATCCTCCGTCCAATGCATCTCCAGTTCTGTCGAATCCAATCCAATGAATCCCACCAACCGGCCGCCCACCGCCATGGGGACAAAAATCACCGATTTGATCCCCTGCGCCCTAAAGGTCGCCTGATCCACCGCCGCCTCCCCACTCAGGGTATCCACCGAATAGATCGCGATCCCATCCAGCCGCCGCAGCCGCACCGCCGACCATGGCAAATGCTCATCGAGGCGCAGTCCCCGGGTGCCGGCCCACGGATGCGGCCGCCCACCGGCGGCCCATTCATGGGTGTGATCCACCCATTCCCCGCTTCCATCCACCCGGCACAAATGACAATGATCCACCCCCAGAAACTCCCCCATTTCCCGCAGCGCCTCATAAATCCCCCGGTCGATCTCCTCACTCTTCAGCCGGACAAACAAACTCGATATCCGCGAGACGAGGGCTTCGAATTCCACCCGCTGCTGCAGGGCATTCTCCGCGCGCAGAATCTTGCGGGTGACCGGGCCCGCCGACAGCGGTTCCTGCTCCATGACCCGCGCCGGGAGCACACTATGGGAAAATCGGATATCGCGATCGTGATCGTGGGACATGAGAGGGAGTATGCAGGATGAACCGGGAAGGAAGAAGCCGTATTTTCGGTTTCATCATACCCCGGTTCATCCCCCCGCCGCCGGTGCGAGTTTACTTCCCCACCGGAGGAGCCGCTCCGTCATAACTGGCGAGGAGGGATTCCAAATGACGCTGCCTTGGCCCGAGGATCTGCCGGTCCCGCCATAACATCCACCCGAAGACTGCCAGCATGAGCAACGGCAGCATGACAAAAGCCGGGACCAGGATTTCATCGCCGGCTTTCCCGGCCGCCCGCAATTGATGCACTATCAGCGGCATCAATCCCATCATAAAAGCCCATAGCCAGGCCACCCATTTCTGCCGGTCCCGCGCGATCCGGTTTTCATCCAGCAAGGCCCGCAGGCTGGCGCTGATGGATTGCGCGAAGTCCCCATGCCGGGCCCGGTGTTGCCGGTAGCGCCGGAAGAAGAGGAACAGGCAAGCCCAGGGCAAGGCCAGGAGCAGCAGGAAGCCCCATTCCCGGGCGGGATCGATCCGGTCCATGGCCGGATTCGGCCAGAGCAGCTGAACCGCCACTTTACCCGTGATGAAGGTCAGGACCATGAGGATCCAGATCATGAAAATAACGGCCCCGCGATGACGGCGGCGGAGATCGGTGAGGAATTGCATTTTGTTTTGTTCGAGTTGTGCCGCGGACGGCTGGTTGTGTGGCGAACGCCACAGGTGGTCGAGAGCATCAGGTTTCATGGCAGGTCTCCTTCAGGGTTATGGCTAGTTTTTGGCGCAGCCGGGTGAGCCGGGCTCCCACATTTCCCTCGCTGAGGCCATGCAGGGCCGCCATCCCACGGTAGGACAGGCCGTCGAGGGAAAGGAGGATGAGCGAGCGGTCGAGCGGAGGCAGTTCCCGGATCGCGGCATAGAGCGCTTCCAGGCGCTCCGCATCCGGGGCCGCTGCCCCGCCCGCTTCCGCCACCGGCATCAGAGCACTGAACTGCTCCACCTTGCGGCGGTAGTTCCGCCGGGTGCGCTGCCACGTCATGGCGGCGTTATGCGTCACCCGGTAGATGAAGGTGGACGGTTGCGCGTCGTGGCGGAACGCCGGGATCGCTTTCCACACCGCCAGCAGCAGTTCCTGCATCAGGTCCTGCCGGTCGTCCCCTTCGGCGAATCCGTGGGCCACATGATGAAGAATGGCCCCGTGCTCCCGCGTCCAGCAGTCGAAGAGTTGATGTTGTTCCGGAGAGTTCACGCTTTGGGAAGTAGGAAGCCGCCCGGCGCGGTTTCTTACAAAACACGGCAAACTCCGATCCTGCCACCCCTCAAAGTGGAAGCCCAGGCTGCATCAGCGGGCCGGGACCGCGAAGGGATCCGCCGCGCCGCGCTTCTGTGATTCCACGAGCCGGGCCAGCTTCGACTGCGCCTCATCCTCATCATAAACCGCCAGCCCGATTACGCCGACATTGCGGGCCACCCCGGCCTTCGCGGCGGCCGATGCATCCACGCTGCCGAACACAAAACTCTTCACCTTCTGCGCATTCACCCGGAAACCTTCAATGGCCAGCTCGCTTTTCGCCGGAATGATGTAACCGCGCTTCCTCACGGAAGCCGGCTTGCCGTCCATCACATCCAGGCTGTCCACACTGGCCACCACTTCCACCGTATGTTTGGTCCGGTTGGACAGCAAAATCCCGTAACTGCTGCCGGGAGTGCCGATCACGATCCGCTTTCCTGCCGCTTCATAACGTTGATAGGGGCCGGAATAGGTACCCTTCAAAGCCACGTCCAAACGTCCACCGGCCATGGAAAAGGAGCCGCTCCTCCGGTGGCCTCCGCCCAGCGCTTCCACCATGGCCCGCGCACCGGTTTCGTCATTGTAGTGAAAGGAATCCACCGCATCCGGCTGGCCGGTGGTTTTCCGGTAGAAAGGGAGGTCGGCAACGGCGGACCAGGTCTCATCCCCCGCTTTGGTCGCGAGGCCCGGACGCGACTTGTTGCGTTTGGCCAAAGTGGGAGAGGATGTTTCCCGTGACGCCGCCAGAGGAGCAGAGGGGGCCGCATAGCCAACCGATTCGGCCATCGGCGCCGGCGCCGGCAAAGCGGCGGTGCCCGGGCCGGAAGCACAGTTGGCCAAAGGCAGCACCGCCGCCGCCAGCAGCAGACAACGGAAAACAGGACTCAGATGGATTTTCATAGGTGGATGGAAGCAGATGATTTGAGGATAATAAAGGCCGGGCCCGGCTCAAGTGCGGTAAAATCCGCACTTTATTTCTGAATGCAAGTTTTAATGCTGCTTTTACTGCATTTAAATGGAGTTTCCCTTGTATTCCGGGTGCAAATGCGTAAAAGGACGCAGATGGCCGCGAACGAAACAGAGCTCAGCCGCCGGGAGAGGCAGGTGATGGATGTGTTGTACCAACGGAACCGGGCCACCGCCCAGGAGGTACTGGAAGCCTTGCCGGACCGGCCTCAATATTCGGCGGTGCGTTCCCTGCTGGCGGTATTGGAGGAGAAAGGCGTGGTGAAACACACCCGCGAATCCCGGAAGTATGTTTATGAACCCACCGTCTCGCCGGTGCGCGCCCGGAAAGGGGCGCTGAAACGGTTGCTGGCCACCTTTTTCGACGGCTCGCCGGAGCAGCTGGTGCAAAGCCTGTTGGATCCCGTGGACGGCCCGCTCTCCGCCGCCGAAGTCGCGCGGGTCCGCCAACTGCTGGACGAACACGATGCCTCCCCTCAGACAGGAGGGACCCCATGAGCCCCGCCACCGACTGGCTGATGCAGGCGGCGCTGCGGGCGACCCTGCTCCTGGCGGGATTGTTTGCTGCCTGGAAATTCCTGCCGGCGTCCCAACCCGCGCTGCGCCGCAAGGTGCTGCTGGGGATCGCCGCCGGGCTGCTGGCCGCCCCCTGGCTGGCCGGCTGGTGGGGCCTGGGCCATGCCAGCACCGCGGCGGCCCCGGCAACGGCGCCTGACAAAACCTTCCCTGCCGCATGGTCCACCCTCGCCGCAGGACTCTGGCTCGGGGGCACCACCCTGGCATTGACCCGGGTGCTGCTGGAAGCCCGGGCGCTGCACCAACTGATCCGCCGGGCCCGTCCGTGGGGCGGCTCCCCTGCCCTGCCACATGAAATCACGGTCTTGCAATCCTCCGCCATCTCCGGCCCCTGCGTGGCCCGTGGCCGCAAGCCCGTGCTGCTCCTTCCTGACAGCGCCCTGACCTGGACGCCTTCCCAATGGCAAATGGTGATCGCCCATGAACAGCAGCACCTCCGCCAACAGGATCTGCAGCTGGCCTGGCTGCCGCGCCTCGTGCACTGTTTCTATTGGTGGCATCCACTGGCCCATTGGCTGAAACGTCAGTTTCATGCCGAAAGTGAAGCCCTCTGCGACCGCGCTGTCCTGGCCTGCTCCGGACACAGTCCCCGGGAATATGTCGAATTCCTCCTCTCTTTGAACGCTGCCCGGATGCCCGCTTCCGCTGCAGGCATGGCCCTGAAATCGCCCCTTGGCCAAAGAATCGAGCGCCTGCTTCCAGCAGGTCAACGCGCCGGACGCCGGTGGGCGGGAGGATTGGCGATAGTGATCCTGAGTGGCATCGCGGTCCTCTCATTTTCCCTCCGCACCCTGCCTTCTGAGCCCGCCCCCGGCAACCCCCGGGCTGTGGTCACGGAAGTCGGACCAGTGGAGACTCCCGTTGACGAAACGGCCCTGCGGCTGAGCGCCAATCCCTTCCCTGAAGACGGCAACTGACTTCCAACGCCCTATGGGGTGGAAGCAATCCAAACAAGGTGCGATGCGTTATACCGTTCTGGAATTGAAGTAACCTACTGGACGCTGTAACCGGTTTCCCCATGCTCGCTGATATCGAGACCCTCAGCCTCCGCGGCTTCATCCACCCGCAAGCCAATGGTCAGGCGCAGCACGCTCAGCAGCCCCCACGTCACCACGCCGGACAGTCCTGCGGTATAGACTGCAGCCAGGCATTGGGTGACCAGTTGGGAGCCGATGTTGAATTGGCCGGAACCGCCCATCGTAGCCGAACCGAAGACCGCCACCAGCACGGTCCCCACGATGCCTCCGATGCCGTGCACGCCGAATACGTCGAGGGAGTCATCGTAACGGAAACGGTGCTTCAGCTTTGAACAACAGAACCAGCACAGGGCGGCGGAGACCGCACCGATGGCGAGCGCTCCGGACGGAGCCACATACCCAGCAGCCGGCGTGACCGCGGCCAGTCCGGCGATGCTCCCGGTGGCGATCCCAAGGGCGCTGGGCTTGCCATTCTTGAACCACTCGATCGCCATCCACGTCAACGCGGCGGCGGAGGCTGACAGATGGGTGACCACGATCGTCATACCCGCCGCCCCATTGGCGGCGGTCTGGCTGCCGCCATTGAATCCGAACCACCCGACCCAGAGCATCCCCGCCCCCACGATCGTAAAAGGAAGATTGTGAGGCATGAAAGGCATGGTGGGAAATCCCTTGCGCGGACCGACCATAATACAGGCCACGAGGGCCGCGATGCCGGCCGTGATATGCACCACGACCCCCCCCGCTAGATCGATGACATCAGTCAGGCCGAAAAAAGTGCCCGCCAGTTTCGCGGGGCCATTGTGCCAGACACCATAACAAACCGGAACATAGACCAGCAGACTCCAGAGCAGGCTGAAAATGAGGATCGCGCTGAATTTCATGCGCTCGGCGAAAGCTCCGATGAAGAGGCCCGGGGTGATCATGAAAAACATCATCTGGAACAACGCGAAGACAATTTCAGGGACCGTCTGCGAAGCCAGGACCGGACCGGTGGCGCCTGCCACCATTCCGCTGCGCACGGAATCCACCGAAATTCCCTGGAAGAAGAGCCGGGAGCTGCCACCCACGAGGGTTCCCCCGTCGGTGAAGGCCAGGGAGTATCCACAAATCATCCAAAGCACACTCAGGGCGCAGGTCAGCACAAAACACTGCATGAAAATGGAAAGGACATTCCTCGATTTCACCAGGCCCGCATAAAACAGGGCCAGCCCCGGGATCATCATGAAGAGGACCAATGCGGAGGAGGTCAGAAGCCAGGCGGTATCGCCATGGTCAATTGCGGGCGTCGTGGCCGTCTGGGCGTGGAGGGGAGCGGTGAGAGTCAGAAAAAGGAGAGAAGCGGGAAGGAAACGAAGGGAAAAAACAGGCATTGGGAATGAATAGTTTGTCGCAATTCATGAAGTCCATGAAAAAAACTCACCCTTTCCTCATTTTAACTCACACACTTTCCCCGGGCGCTTCCTCACGCCGGGAGCGGCTCAAATGGGGCCGGCACCCTCCGTTGGCCGCGCTTTGCCGCTCGACTCCCCGCCAATCGGTGGCATGGGAACCGGCTGATGACCCCTTCCCGATTGGATTTCCGCCTCGAAGCGGTGGCGGACGGCTCCCGTGCCCGGGCCGCTGTCTTCCGCACCCTGCACAATGAAGTGCGCACCCCTCTGTTCATGCCGGTGGGCACGCAGGCGACGGTAAAAGCGCAGCTCCCCGAAGCCCTCGAGGAAGCCGGTTCCCTGATCCTGCTGGCCAATACCTATCACCTGCTGCTGCGGCCGGGACCGGAGGTGTTTGAGCGGCTCGGCGGGATTCATGGATTCATGAAATGGGACCGGTCGGTTCTGACCGATTCCGGCGGCTTCCAGATTTTTTCCCTGCCGCATTCCCGCTCCATGAGTGAGGAAGGCGCGGTGTTCCAAAGTTATGTCGATGGCAAAACCATCCTGCTCAGCCCGGAACGCTCCATCCTGACTCAACGCAGCATCGGCAGCGACATCATGATGGTGCTGGATCAATGCATCCCCTCCACCGCCGACCGCCGCTCCGCGCGGGCCGCCCTGGGCATCACCCAGCGCTGGGCCGAACGCAGCCTGGCCGCACGGGGGGACTCGCTGCAATCGATGTTCGCCATCATCCAGGGCGCCCTCTATCATGATCTCCGGGAGGAAAGCGCCAACGGTCTGACCGCCCTGCCCTTTGATGGATTTGCCATCGGGGGGCTGGCCGTCGGGGAGGAAAAAGCGCAACGCGAGGACACCTGCGAATTCACCGCCGGACTGCTTCCGGCCGACCGACCGCGCTATCTGATGGGGGTCGGCACTCCGCTGGACGTACTGGAAGCGGTGCATCGCGGTGTCGATATGTTCGACTGCATCATTCCAACCCAGGTGGCCAAACGCGGCACTCTCTTCACCTCCCGGGGAATCGTCCAGCTCCGGCGCAGCGTCTACAAATTCCAGGACCTCCCTGCCGATCCTGCCTGCACCTGCCCCGTCTGCGCCAAATACAGCCGCGCCTACCTGCATCACCTGACCAAAACCCAGGAGACCCTGGGCTGGCAGCTGATGGGACAGCATAACATCTGGTTCTACCACCAGCTGATGCGGGAAATGCGCAGTGCCATCCTGTCAGGACGTTTCCTTGACTATTACCACACGGCCCGCCAGACCCTCGGGCTGGAGGACCTGGACCATCCTTCCCCGCCCGCCGCCAAACAGGCGCCCACCAGCCGTCCCCTGACCCTCGGGGCCTATGAAGTGCACACCGCCCAGGAAGGATTTGCCAGCATCCGGCACACCACCTCCGGCGAGATCATGCATGCGCATACTCCGCCGATGGAGGAGGCGCGCGTCCTCTACGTGGACCAATCCCGTTTTGCCGAACGCGTCAAACTGCTTCCCGGCGAGTCCGCCGAAACGGCCGCGCCCCTCGTCATCTGGGACGTCGGTCTGGGAGCCGCCGCCAACGCCATGGCGGCGCTGGAAGTGTATGAATCCCTCGCCGCCATCGGCCCGGTGCGTGGCCTGCAGATCATCAGTTTTGAAAACGATCTGGATCCCCTGCGGCTGGCCCTGCGCCACAAACGGCGTTTTCCCTATCTCCAGCACGGCGCGGCGGATGCCCTCGCGATCCGCCGCCAATGGCACTCCCGCCGCTTCCCCCGCCTGTCCTGGCATCTCATCACCGGTGATTTCCATGAGACCCTGACCGAAGCCCCGGCGCTGCCGGATCTCATTTTCTACGATCTTTTCTCGCGCCGCACCCATGCCTCGGCCTGGACGCTCGGGGCCTTCCAGCGGCTCTTTGACGCCTGCGGCCATCACCCCTGCGCGCTCTTCACCTACAGCACTTCGACCGCCTCGCGGGTCGCGCTGCTGGCCACCGGATGGCACGTCGCCAAGGGCGTCGGCACCGGGGTAAAAAGCGAAACCACGATCGCCCTCAGTCCACCGGCGGCCCCCGGCCCGTGGCCGCTGCTGGGGAATACCTGGCTGGGACGCTGGGAGCGATCCCATGTCCAATTTCCGGAGGATCTTCCGGGCGAGGCGCACGCCGCCTTCGCCCGCCAGATCCGGGAACATCCGCAATTCCGTCAGGGCGCGGCGTTGGCCACCCGGTAGAACAAGGACCGGCCGGCCCCACCGCCTACCATTTCATCGCTGCGATTCTCCGGGCCACTTCCTCGACATTGGCGCGGCTGTTGAAGGCACTGATGCGGAAATAACCTTCCCCCGCGGCCCCGAAGCCGGCCCCGGGAGTGATCACCACATTGGCCTCCTGCAGCATCCGGTCGAACAATTCCCAGCTCTTCACGCCTTCCGGGCATTGCACCCAGATGTAAGGGGCATTCACCCCGCCGAAGACTTTCAGCCCGGCGGCGGTACAGGCCTCCCGCAGGATAGTGGCATTCCCCAGATAGTGGGCGATCAAATCGTTGACCTCCTTTTGACCCGCTGTGCTGAACAAGGCCTCCGCCGCGCGCTGGACTGGATAGGACACGCCATTGAATTTCGTGCTCTGGCGCCGTGACCACAAGGGGTGCAGCCGGTGCCTTTTCCCATCCAGGGAGGAGGCCATCAGGTTTTTCGGCACCACCGTGAAAGCACAGCGCACCCCCGTGAATCCGCCATGTTTGGAGAAGCTCCGGAACTCGATGGCACATTCCTCGGCCCCTTCGATCTCGAAGATGGAATGCGGCACGCCCGGCTCCGTGATGTAGGCTTCATAGGCGGCATCAAACAGAATGATGGCCTGGTTCTCCCTCGCAAACTGCACCCAGGCCGAGAGCTCCTCATAGGTGGCGGTCGCCCCGGTCGGGTTGTTGGGATAACAGAGATAGATCAGATCAACCTTCTCCTTCGGCAGCGATGGCACAAAGCCGTTGGCCGGAGTGCATGGCAGATAAACCAGCCCCGCGTAGGCGCCCGCCGCGTCGGCGTCGCCGGTCTGGCCACACATGACGTTGGTGTCCACATAGACTGGATACACCGGATCGGTGATGGCGATTTTGTTCTTCGAACCAAAGATGTCGAGGATGTTGCCGGTGTCACACTTGGAGCCATCGGAAATGAAAATCTCGTCCGGGGAAATCTTGCATCCCAGAGGCGCATAGGCGTGTTCGGCGATGGCCTCCCGCAGAAACGCATACCCCTGCTCGGGTCCATAACCCCGGAAGGTGTTCCGGTCGCCCAGTTCATCCACCGCCGCCTTCATGGCTTCCCGTGCGGCAGCTGGCAGGGCCTCCGTCACATCACCGATCCCACAACGGATCAGGCGGGCCGCCGCTTCTTTATGATCCGAAGTGAATGCCGCCACCCGGCGGGCGATTTCCGGGAAGAGATATCCAGCTTTGAGTTTGAAATAGTTTTCGTTGAGATAGGCCATGGCACCGGGACTTAGGCGGGACCCGTGCTGAATCAAGACGAAAGGCAGGGCCGGGGGCCGCGAATTGCGGCCCGGAACCGGAAGGGGGCTTATTTTTGCCGGGACGACCAATCCCTCATTTCCGCGAGTTCGGCCGTGAAACCACTGCTGAGGATCGGGAAGCGGCACCAGGTCTTGGGGTCGAGGTTCTCGTCATCCAGATGGAAGGAGGGCGCGTAACGCTCGCGCTTCCACTGGTTGCGGCACCATAGCGTGAAAAAACGATCCACCCAGCCGGTGAGCTGTGACAAGGAATATTGCGGGAAACGCAGCACCATCTGGCGCAGCACGTCGAGCGGCATGAATTTGTCGCGGATCGCGGCGCGCTCGATGGCATCCAATAATGGATAAGGCATCAGGTCATCCTCATCCGTCTGGTGGCTTCCCGGCGGCCGCAATTCAGCGGTGGGCGCTTGGACATTGACCAATCCCAGCACCGGCAGGGGATGGCGCTCCGCCGGACCGTGATGTTCCATCCAGCGCAGCCAATCCCGCAGCCATGCCTTGTCGATGCCGGCAATGGGGCTGAGTCCGCCGCTGGTGTCGCCATCCATGGTGGCGTAGCCCACTGCGGCCTCGCTGCGGTTGCTGGTGGAAAGCAGGAGAGCGCCCTGGAGATTGGCGACCATCCAGATCCCCGGACTGCGCACCCGGGCTTGGATATTCTGCAGCGTCACGTCATCACCTTCCCAAGTGAGGGGACGGCCGATGCCACCTTCCACCATCGCGGTGTAGCCGGCGACCAAGCTGCTGATATCAAATTCCAAATGACGGGCACCGGTGGCTTCCGCCACGGCCCGGGCGGCTTCCCGGGTCACGCTGCCACTATTCCCACTGGCCTGGTAGGCGGTGGTCAGCAGGGCCCGGACCAGCCCGGCAGGATCTGGGGCGGCCTGCACTTCGGCATGCCACGCCAGCTTTTTCTTAAAACCCTCAATCCCCAATTCCTCCGTCCCCAGCTCCACCATGAGCCGGATCAGGACCACCAGGGACGTGCTGTCCGCGCCGCCGCTGAGTGAAACCACAAAACCGCGGGAGCGGCTCTTGCGCAGATAATCAAATAGCGCCAGGGGCACCGCGCGGGAGAACTCCTCCAGTTTCAAATCCGGCGCGGCTTCCCATGGCTCGGCTTCACGTCCGGCGGGCTCGGGATCAAGGTCCGGCCAGACAAAAGGCGCCGTCAGGCACCCGGCTTCCTGTCCGGTCAGGTCGGGGATCGCCGAAAAACTGCGCCCCTGGGCGACGCGGCCCAGATCCAGGTCCACCTGGGCGCTGATGACGCTGAAGTCCTGATAGGAAAACCGTTCGGCGGTGGCGACCAGCCGCCCCCCGCAGGCAATCATGGCCTCGCCGTCAAAGATGGCACGGCCGGACTCGTTGCCCAGCAGATTGGCATAAACGTAGGCGGCGTGGAAGGCCCGGCTGCCTTCGAGGATAAAACGTTGGCGCACCGCATTCTTGCCGAAGGCGAAGTGGCTGGCACTGGGGTTCAGGATCACATCCACCCCGCGCCGGCACAGACTGATGCCGGGACGGTCAGCGGACCAGGCATCCTCACAAATCTCAAAACCAAAGCGGACCCCGCCGGCATCGAACACCAGATCGCCCGCCAGATAGGCGCGGCCCTCGTCATCGGTCAGGAGCGCCGTGACGCCTTCCGGCCAGGCCTTGAACCAGCGGGGTTCGTAATGGATGCCATCGCCCGCCAGATGGCGCTTGGCGGCAAACCCGGCGATGCGCCCGTTTACCACCAGCGCCACCATGTTATAAAGCGATTTCAGGTGCCAGACCGGCAGCCCGAGCGTGACCACAAGCCCGCGCGTTTCCGGCGCAAGTTCATGCAGGACTTGCCAGGCCTTGCGGGCGACCCCGGGAGCGTGAAAGGCATCCTCACAACCATAACCGGTCAGGCAGAGTTCCGGCAGGCACACCACGGAGGCGCCCTGCTCCCGCGCCTGGGCGAGCGCCCCGCGGATGCGGGCCAGGTTGCCCGCCCAATCCAGCGGGATCTGGTTGAGCAAGGCAGCGGCGACTTTGATGAGCTTCATATCCTGAGTGAACTACGCCTGCACTGGAGGGATTGTCGAACGGGGAACCACGGATCAGGGGGCCGTTTTCAGCAGCTGGGCACTCAGGTCACGCACCGACTGGGCATCGATGAGGAAGACGCCGGGCACGGCACTGTGGCGGCCGTAATAAAGGGGCGCGCGTTCCTCCGTGGACATCGGGGCAAATTCGAGGCGGACCTGATTCACCTTGGGAACCTCAGTCCCTTCGGCAGGCGTTTCGTAGGCCGCTTCGATGACAATGGGAGCGAGCGCCAGGGCGCGCAGACTGGCATCGGATTCCCCCTGCCAGGAAGTGGCCTGAAGACTGCCGAGCCGGGCTGCCAGCGTTTCGGCGGCGGGCTGGTTCAGGAGAGGGGTGACGGTTTCTCCCGCGCGCTGGGCGGTCCATGTGAAGGAGTTGGCTTCCGCCTTCAGTTCCACCGCCGGCGCGGCCCCGAGCGTCTGCCGGAGGGCACGCAAATTCATGCGCCCGAACCCGGGCAACTGGAGGGTGCGCCAGCGGATGAGCTGGCGCGGCACCAGCCCGGCGACTTCCGGGCCCACCTGATAGACGAAGGGTTCGCCGGCAAAATTGGCATACACTTTCCCGGTGGGCATGATGCCAAAACGCAGAATCCGGCTATTGTCGGTGGTCAGGGGAGCAAGCTTCTTCAGGCTGGCATGTTTTCCCGTGGCAAAGGTCAGGGTGAGGGCCGGCTGATCCAGACCATACAGCGCCTTGTCCATCAGGGAATCACTGGTGAATTCCAGAATCTCCGCCGCGTTGAGCGCTTTGATCAGTTTGTCCACCACGTCACCCGAGGCCGCCTGGAATTCCTCCGCGCCTTTCTTCCGGACCGCCCAACGGTCACCCACCCGGTAAATCCCCACGCTGTCGCCGTTGACCACCTCCACCTCCAATGTGGCCACTTTGGCAGGATCAATGTTGCCCAGCTGCCGGTCGCGGAACGTGTTGGGACTGTCAGCGAGGGCGATCGAGTCCACCAGTTCACGCTCCACCTTGAATTCTACCTTGCGCTCGCGGTCGCGGCAGATGGCTTCCTTGGAGGCCGGATCCGGGTCCGGGAAAAACGTCAGGGTGATTCCCTTGCGGTCATACGCCCCATCCGGCCACAGCGTGACCTCGGCAAGAGTCTGACCGGCGGGCAAAGCGGTGCCACTTCCGGTGGTGGGCGCGAAGCCGGTCAGTTTGGCGCCCGTGATCATGTTGAGGAAATCCTTGACCACGGCCTGATCCGCCCGGGCGTTGGGCAGCGGGCGGGAGATGACCCAGGGAGTGCCATCGGCATCATTGGTGGATTCACGGCTGATCTCGATCTCGCCCTCTCCGCGTTTCACGGCGAATTTCCGGATGCGTTCGGCGGGATATTTAGCCAGCGCCCGGTCCCGGAATTCATCCGGCGGCTGCATCAGAAAATCGCGCAGATCCGGGCTGACGATGTAGACATCTTCACGGGTTTTGACATCGGGGAACTGGACATACATCGCTTTCCCGAGGGGGGCGGTGCGGCCTACCTTCAATTCCACGAGGCGGGCGCCACCGGGCCGGCGGTAAGTGATTTCCACCGCACTGCTGTCATCCAGGCCGATGGTGGATTCCTTGACCTTGCCGGAACGGACCTCGTCCCGGTCGAGGGTGTCGAGGATGCGGGCCTTGGTCACAAAATCGAGCAGCAGCTTCACCGATTCACGGCTGGCCCGGTCCTTGACCCCCCGGGCCATCTCCCAGGTGCCGTCCTCACTGCGGCGGAAGGCCAGCTGGGTCCCGGCGCTGTTCACATCAATTCCGCCGATCTCATCCGGGGTGATCTCCAGCGACACGGCTTCATCCCGCAGGATATCCCCTTCCAGATCAAAGAGGAGGAAGCCAGCGAGATCACGCGGCGGCTGCCGGCGTTCATGCAGCAGCACGTAGGTAATCAGGCCCGCCGTGAGCAGGAAAAGCAGGAGGGTGGTGCGCAGTTTCACAGGAGGGGGTAAATCAGCTAGTTCCGGCGGGAACTCCAGACCATCAGGCCGGTCATGAGGGCGGCGAGGGGCAGGATGATGGTGGTGGTCCAGAAGATGCGCTGCCACTGCTCCGGTTTGATCATGATGCGGAACCGGTGCTTGGATTTGTCAGTGCTGCTGTCATTGGGCGCGACAACATCCCGGTGCAGCATCCAATTCAGGCTGCGGGTCATGAAGTCGTAGTTCTGGGGAGTGATGCTGTCAGGATCTGCAAAGGCGCTGTTGCCAAACACCAGCAGGCGCGAGCTTTTGACCTGGACCCGGGGGTCCTTGGCCGCCCCGCGTTCGGCCGCGGCGGCGATGTAAACCGGCGCGGCATTGTCGACCCCGGCATTATAGACCGGCAGTGCTTCATCGAAATTCTTTTCGCCCCAATAGTCGCCGGCATTGGGCGAAAGCAGGGGTTTCACTTCAATATTTTCCGCCCGCTGCTTTTCGGTGCCGGTCTCGATTTTGAGGGACCGGGTTTGATCGAGGAAGATAGTATTCTGGGAAACGATGCCCTGGGTAAGCGGCGTTCCGTCGAGGAATCTCGCATCCACATCAAACCGTTTCACGGGCCCGGAGGCAGTGCTCTTGGCCGTCAGCACCCGGTCCTCCTGCGGGGATATGCCGTAGGTGGCGAGAAATTTATCAAGGGTCGGCGTCCGGTTGGCCGGGTTGAGCATCAGCATCAGGGAATGCCCCGGGGTTTCAAAAAACCGTGTCAGGATCTCCTGCTCACGGTCGCTGATATCTTCGGCCGCAATCCAGAGCAGACCGTTGAGATGGGCCGGCACTTCGGTTTCGGCCAGAATCGGGAACGGTTCGAGATCAATGTTCTGCAACCCGCTGATGCGTTTCAGTTCATCGTAGACCGAAGTCATGTTGGGCAGTTGCCGCCAGGTGCCCAATCCGGCGACAATGCCGATGGTGGGCCGGTCTAGGCTGGTGACCCCGCGGATTGCGGAATTCAGCAGACTCTCGCCCTTGAATGCGGTGGCGGTCTTTTTCACCGGGTCCACCTCGTACATGGAATCCTCAGTGATGAATTTGTAAGGATTCTGCCCGCCTTTGCTGCCGGCCGGTCCCTCGGCCTGGACCAGAATCCCGTTGGTCAATTCCGTGGGAAAACGTGATTTGAACAGCTGGGCCTTGAAGGCCTCGTACGCTTGAACGTCGCGGCGGGTGTCGATCACCTTCACCTCCACCCGGCCCTTGGTGGCTTCCTTGTATTGCTGCAGGAGGGCGCTGAGATCCTTTTCCGGCTCGGATCCCCTTACCGTGAGGGCGGTGATTTTAATGGGGACGGTGACCTTTTTCAGATAGTCCACCGTGCTGGGAGCGAGGGTGAATTTCCGGTCGAAGGTGTAGTCCCATTGTTTGAAATGCCGGGCGGCGAGGTAGTTGGCGAGCCCGAACAACACCAGCAGCAGGAGGAACTGGACAAAGACATTCACGCCGATGCGGAGCCGCTGGATGCGGGGCACGGCAGCTTCCACCACGGAGGCGGCAGGGGGTTCAGGAGGGGAATCCGGCGTCATGGGAGGGACAAAAAAGGAGTGATCGGAAAGCAGAAGAACTCAGGCCTTCCAGCGGCGGTATTCGAGCACCTGATGGGTGATCAGGAGGATCAGGACAGCCCCGCTGAAGTAGTAGGCAAGGGGGCGGGTATCGATGAGTCCGAGCGTGAAATAATCCATGTGCCGCATGGTCACGGCTTGATCCAACAGGGGACGCAGCCGGTCGGGATTGTCCTGCGAAAGATACATCAGGAAAGTGCCGGCGAGGAAATGAAGCAGGATGAGGGCGTATCCCAGAATCGCCGCGATGATCTGGTTCCGCGTCAGGGCCGAGGCCAGGCAACCCAGCGCCAGATGAAATAATCCCGTGGCAAACAAAATCAGGTAGCTGCCGCCCAGCGCGCCGAGCGGTATTTCCACGTCACCGCGCATCACCCAGTGCAGCAAACCAAAATAGAGCAACGCCGGGAGCCAGAGCACACAATAAAAAATCACCGCCGAGCCGTATTTTGCCAACAACACCTGCCAGGTGCGGACGGGAGCGGTCAGGAGGCTTTCAAGGGTGCCCTGCCGCTGTTCCTCGGCAAAAAGCCGCATGGTGATGAGCGGGAATAAGAAGAAATAATAGTACCAGAACCACTGGGGGAAAAAGGTCCAGCGCACGATGGAAAAGTCCGATGGTTTCTCCCGCAGCAGGCCGATGGACAGACTGAAGGACTGGCCGGTAATCACCATGAACAAAGCCAGCACCACCCACGCCACCGGCGACAGGAAGAAGGCCCGCAACTCTTTGACGAGCAGAATAAAGAAGGTTCGCATAGGGTCAGAAATTCAGCTCCCGCGGGGGGGATTCAGTCACGTTGGGTCAGTTCCACAAAAACATCCTCAAGGGTGGCAGTGTGCTGCGTCAGTTCGCGCAACGGCCAGTTTTGGGCGCGGGCCAGTTCCGAAATAGCGAGGCGCACTTCCTCGCCGGGTTCCACGCGCATCTCGTAGCGGTGCCAGCCGCCACCGGCTTCGGAAAAGGAGAGCCGCCGCACATGCGCCAGCGCCTGGAGTTTTTCCTCCGCCTGGGCCGGCACGGCCTTTAATTCCACGGTCACGGTGCCGCTGGATTGGAGGCTTTCCGCGAGGGCGTCCGGCGTATTGTCAGCGCGAATCTCGCCTTTGTTGATGATGATGACGCGGCGGCAATTCAACTGCACCTCGCTCAAAATGTGGGTCGAAAGCAAAATGGTGTGTTCCCCGGCCAATTGCGTGATCAGCCCGCGCACGGCGCGGATTTGGTTCGGATCCAGTCCGTTGGTCGGCTCATCAAGGATCAGCAGTCGGGGCCGGTGCACGAGGGCATCCGCGAGGCCCACCCGTTGCCGGAAGCCCTTGGAGAGGGTGCCGATCATTTTTTTCTTCACCTCGCCCAAGCCGCAATATTCCACCGCCCGGTCCACACTGCTGCGCACTTCCCGGATCTTCACCCCCTTGAGGGCCGCCCGGAAGCTGAGGTATTCGCCCACCCGCATGTCCTCATAGAGCGGGACATTTTCCGGCATGTAGCCAATTTCCCGCCGTGCCTTCAGGGAATCATTAAAAACATCGTGCCCATTGATTGCCGCCGATCCGCTGGTGGGCGGCAAGTAGCCGGTCAACATCCGCATGGTGGTGGACTTCCCTGCCCCGTTGGGCCCCAGAAACCCGACAATCTCCCCCGGCTGCACCTGAAACGAAATTCCGTTCACCGCCGTCCGCCCCGAAAAGCGTTTCGTCAGGTTTTGCACATCGATCATCATAGGGATTCAGAAGGGAAAAGCCTGAAACAGCGGGCCGCAGGCGTAGGAGGGGCCGCCTTCATACCCCGCCGCAACCGGCTTGGCAACAAACAGTTGTCTTCCGGGTTTCGGAGCCCTTTTTCCACCTCCCGCGCCCCCCGGTGGACAGCCCACCGGCGGACCCGGCCGGCAGTCCTCTATTTCAACTGAACCGCCACGGCCGCGAAGTCGCGCGCCATGCGGTCCGAGGTGAATTCGCGGAGCACTGTTTCCCGTCCCCTCGCCGCCAATTCCTGACGGCGGGGTTCGTCCCGCAGCAGCGCCTCCAAGGCGCCGGCGAGGGCCCCCGGATCATCCGGGGCACAGAGCACCCCGCCTCCGGTCGCATGGACGACTTCGGTCAATCCGGCGTGCTCCGGTTCCACCACAGGCACCCCGCAGGCGAGGGCTTCGATGACGTAAAGGCCGAAGGCTTCCCCATACGTTGCCGGCACACTGAGCACGCTGAGACTTTGCAGGTGCCGCACCTTCTCCCCGAAGCTGAGGTTTTCCTGCCAGGTTACGCGCTCCGTCAGCCCCGCCTTGGCCAGGGTTGCCTTTTGTGAGGCAATAAACGGCGCATCCGCCGCGGTGGTCGTTCCCGCAATCGCGAGGCGGGCCTCCGGCAGCCGGGGCGCCAGCAGGACAAAGGCGTCCACGAGGGTCTGCAGTCCCTTCCCATAGCAAAGCCGCGCCAGATACCCAATCACCGGCACGGCCGGGGGCGTCGCGGCAGGAGTGTATCCGGTGAAGTCCATGCCATTCCGGACCGTGACGATCTGATTGTCCGCCAGTTGAAGCCGATCCTTCATCACGCCGCGGTAGTAAGCACTGGTGGCCAGATACCGGGCGACGCTGGAATTGTTGGCCCGGAACGCGTCCCAGGCCCCGGTTTTATAAGGCTCCGGCAGGGTATCGAGGAAGGAGTCCTCCCCCTGCAGCGAACACAGCACCGGCACGCCGAGGGTTTTCCGGATGGCAGGCGCGAGGCCACTGAGCAGCCCATTGGAGAGGGAAATCAGATCCGGTTTTCCCTCGGTGCCGATCCAGTCCACCAAGCGCTGCCAATCCTCCGCCTGACGTCCATTTTGTCCCCGCAGGGTTTCGAGGGTCATTTCCCCCAGTTCCTTCGCACTGGTCATGCTGGCCCGGTCGGCCGCCGCGCGGAGCACGCCGGGCTTGTCCAGAAACCGGAACAGGACCCGTGGCAAAAAGCGGAACAGGGATAGCTTTTGCCGCAGGTAGAGATTGATCCCGCCCACCTGCACCGGAGCGGACCCGCTGGCCGGTTCGTCATCTGTGACCAGCGGCAGGTAAAGCGGCACCATGGTGACCTCGTGGCCCATCCGGCGCAGGGCTTTCACGAGATGATTGTCCCGCAGGCAGGAGCCGCAGTGGAAATTACCGGTGCCGGGCGTGAGGTGGACGATTTTCATGAAGGGGGATTTGAACTGACGCGCATCAATGACACCCGCATTTACGCCTGTGCCACTGGCCTGCGCCTTGACTCCCATACGCCACCACCTCCTTGCTTTTATTCAATCGGATGGGTGGTGCCCCCCTTCGAGCCGCAGGGGCGCGCTGATGCCGGCTTGTTGAGCTGCTGCTCAAACTCCCCGACCCTCCTCCCTGGCTGGGGGGAAGCGCTTGCGGTGCTCCTGGTCCGGCGGTAATCCCGGCGCATGAAATTCAGTTGGTTCATCGCTCTGCGGTATTTAAAGCCGAAGGGCACCTTCGTGTCCGTGATCACCCTGATTTCCGTCGCCGGGGTGGCGCTGGGCGTGGGAGTGCTGCTGGTGGTGATCGCGGTGATGAGCGGGTTTGAAAAAAAGATCAAAGAGGAGCTGCTCAAGTCCGAACCGGCCTTGATCGTCCAGAATCCCGACCGCGACTTCCCGGATGCCCCGGCGGAGGAAGGCATCCCGGCGTGGCGGTCGATCGCCACGTCCGTGCGGCAGCATCCCGAGGTGAAATCGGTCTCGCCCGTCGTGACGGTGACGGCGGTGCTGGAGAAGAAGCCGACCGAGGAGGAGGAAAAGGAATTGGAAGCCAGCGGCACCGGCACTGATGAAGCCCAGTGTCTTTTGATCGGAGTGGACCCTCAGGACACGGTGCAGATGGAACGGCTGCAGAAGCTGATGACCGATCAGGGCAGCGGCAGTTTTGAACTGGCGGGGGACAACATTGTGATCAGCCGGGCGCTGGCGAACAAGCTGGGACGCACCCTTGGCCTGACGCTGGGCGAAAGTGCAGTGAATGTTTTCGGCCCCTCCTTCCTGCGGGAATACCGGACCTACTATCAGGAGCAGCAACGGGCGAAAAAGAGTGATGATCCCTCCAAAAAGGAAGCCGTGGAAAACAAGGACCGCGACCTCCCGCTGCCGGAGGAATTTGTGGTGCAGGGCGTGCTGGAGGATGAAAAAATGGGGGATCAATTGACGGGATTTATCTCCCTGAAAAATGCCCAGAAACTGGCCGGCAAAGGCAAGTCCATCGATGGTCTGACCGTGGAGCTGGCGGATGCCTACCGCGCCGGGGAAGTCAAATTCGCCCTGATGGAAAAGGACACCCTGCAAGGCTGGATGCCACAAACCTGGATGGAACGGAACCAACGGTTTTTTGACGCCATCGCCAACGAACGCGGCATGATGTATCTGGTGCTGGGATTCATCTCGGTGGTGGCAGCATTCTGCATCATGAACACCATGATCACCATGGCGGTGCAGAAGCGGAAGGAGATCGGCATGATGCGCGCGCTCGGTGCGAAAACCTCCCAGATTGTCGGCCTGTTTGTGGTGAAGGGACTGATCGTCGCGGGGTTCGGGGTCGGCAGCGGATATCTGCTGGGGAGCATGGTCCTGCATTACCGGAACGATCTGCGGCGCTGGATCAGCAGCACGTTCAACTGGCAGATCTTCGACGAGCGCATCTACGGCCTGCGCGAAATCCCCGCCGACCCACGGTTGGTGGACAACCTGATGATCTGTGGGATTGCTTTCGTGCTCTGCACCCTTGCCGCCGTGCCTCCCGCCTGGCTGGTGGGACGCATGGACCCGGCCCGGGCTCTGCGCAGCGACCGCTAACCATCCATCGCTTCTGCTACCTCTCCCTCCCCCTTGACCGGAAACCAGGCCTCCGTGAGCGATTCCTCCCCTGACCCCGCCGAGCGGAATATCCGGGCCTTCCTGTGGTTCCGGGTACTCTTCAACTCCCGGTTCTACTATCCGATCTTCACGATTCTGTTTCTCGACTTCGGGCTGTCGATCGAAGACTTCGCGGCACTGAATGCCTTGTGGGCCGCCAGCATTGTGATCTTTGAGGTGCCTTCCGGCGCCTTGGCCGACAAACTCGGGCGCAAACGGCTGGTGGTCTTCTCCACCTGGCTGATGGTGGTGGAAATGGGGCTGCTGTGTGTGATGCCCATCGGCGGAGCCTGGGTCTGGCCGCTGATGGCGCTCAACCGGATCATCAGTGGCCTCGCTGAGGCCTGTTGTTCGGGGGCCGATGAGGCGCTCGTTTATGATGCCCTGCCCTCCGCCGGCCGTGATGAAGCCTGGACGCGGGTGCTGGCACGTCTGATGCGCTGGCAATCCCTCACCTTCATGCTGGTGGCCCTTGTCGGGGCTGCCACCTACAGCGCGGATTTCATGAACCGGGCCGCGCACTTCCTCCATCTGGATTTCACATTCACCAAGGAGCTCTGCATGAGAATCCCGCTGGTGCTCAATCTGCTCATGGCGTGCGCCGCGGTGCGGGTCAGCCTCCGGTTCCAGGACACCCATGAACATGCCCCGGACATGTCAGGGCTGCGGCTCCTGATCCGCTCCAGCTTCCATCAGATGATGCAGGCCGCCCGCTACATCCTGCGCAGTCCGGCGGCCATGGTGATCATCCTGACGGGCCTGCTCTTCGATTCCTTTCTGCGCCTGTTTTACACCGTCGGCAGCAATTATTACCGGCTGCTCGGCATTGATGAGGCATGGAATGGCGTCATCCTCGCCGCCAGTTCCATCCTGGGCATCGGGACTGCGCTGATGGTGGAGAAACTGGTGGGCAAAGCCACGCCGTCACGGAACATGGGCATGGTGGCGGTGTTGATTCTGGTGGGGCTGTCCGGTATTTCGATGATGATCCCCGGTTGGGCAGGAGTGCTGTTTGTCGTGCCGTTCTGGCTGGGAATGCGCTCCCTCCATTATTTCATCTCCCAATACCTCAACCGCGTCAGCGAACCCTCCACCCGGGCCACGGTGCTCAGTTTCAAAGGACTGACCATGAATCTGGCGTACGGCACCATCATGCTGGCCTATCAGGCGCAGACCTGGGCGCTGCGCGCCAGTGAAAAGGAGGTCATGGCCGGCATGGACAAACAACAGACCGACATGCACCTGCTCGCGGTGGCCATGCCATGGTGGCCGTGGGTTTTTGGAACTCTCGCCGTAGCCCTCGCCGTCGGGATCAGGCTTAAATTTGGAGGCGGCCTGACCACCTTGCTGGCCCGGGAACAGCGGGGACAAACTGAATCGCCTGCCCGTTGATTCCCCGGGAATAACGACGGACCGGCCCGCGGATGGCCGCCCCGGTTTCGCCCATGGGGGCAGGCTAGCGGCGCCGGGCCTGGACCACCGGCTCCACCGCAGGAAGCACTTCCTTCGTGAACGCCGCCGATCCGGCATCGGTCAGGATGACGTCATTGAAAAAATGATCCAGATCCCGTGGCACCCGTCCATTCAGATTGACCCAGGGCAGCCCGGCTGAGGCCGCAAAGGTCTCGGCCGCCGCCGCATATCGGGACATTTCCCGCTCCACCCAGGCGGGTTCAGGCCTGACGTATTTCGCATCCGGACCGGGGTCGGCTTTCAGGGGAACCAAGGCCATCAGATTTTCCTGCTGGGAGAGGTTGTTGGTCGAATCATGCAGGCTGGCCTCACCGGTCATGACGAGAGCCGCCCCGTGCTGGTTGCAGAGGTCCCGCAGGACGCGCCATCCATCGATGAACTCCATCATCGGGTCCTGCCGGGGATCCCGGGCCGGCAGGGGCTGGACCGCAGTTTCATTGACCTTTTTCTTCATCTGGTTGAACTGGTTTTTCCAGTGATCCCGGCGGCCGATCTCATTCTGAATCCGGGAAGCTTCATTGCGGCGGGCCCACCACCGGGAGAGCCGGGCCGTCTGGCTGACCTTCAGAATGGCCGTTTTCCATCCCGCGGTGCGGGCGGGTCCCGGCATGCCCCGGGCTTTCTCCGGCTGATAGGTATATTCCAGCGGCTGACCCACCACGTCATCAAAACCAAAATTCCCGATCACCACATCCGGTTGCCACTCATCCATCAGGACCGCGGCCACCGCCGTGGAGGCCACAATGCCGGTGCGGTCCTGCCCCCACGCCGCGACCTGCACCGGATGGCCTTTGGACTGCAGTTGCCGGCCCAACTGTCCCCACCAGGTATCCTCCGCGTTCTGCAGCATGGCGAAGGTGGCGCTCCCGCCCAGGCAGAGAATCCGGATCGTGCCGGGCGGCTTTTTCCCGGCAGCATCATCCAGATACCGGGTCAGATTCCGGTCGAACACCAGCCTGACATCGGCCTTCAGTCCCGGCAGGTTATTGGCCAGGTCCAGCCGCTTCAAAGGTTCCAGGGGAATCCTGACAAAAATCCACAGGATCAGTTCGAGAATCAGAAAGAGGACCACCGGAGCGAGCAGGAGTCGGCGTAAAAGTTTGGAAGACACGTCGGGTGGAGTGGGATGGCGAACCGCGTGGAGGAAAGCACACCCCCCGTCCTTTGCCAAGTTCCATCCCCCGGTCCGCCCGCACAAAAGAACCCAGCCCCGCGATGACTCAGATTAAAATGACACCGGAGGTGTCGGGAAGGGGTGGGGTGGTTGACTCAAAATGGATGACACCCTGAGACGGGTTTGATTTTGAGTTAGTTTCGATGCTGGGGCGGGTTCACGAGGCGCGCAAGCGGACGCCGCCCCCCGCTTGCGCGGGGGCCCCGGGGGTGGGGATGGTTTTATG
>JAZKDC010000010.1:19686-217282 GCA_040387795.1 Verrucomicrobiota bacterium | reverse complement strand
TCCTGACGGGAGATGCGGCGGTGCAGGGGACTGATCCCACGAGAGGATTCCCGACGGGGGAGATGATGGCGGATGGCTGGGGGCGGACGGCAGTGGTGATGCCGGGGCGGCGGCGCATTCAGTTTTCCGACCATGAGAATGATCCGACGCGGGACAGTGTGCTGAGCTTCACAGAGGACACGGAGTATTTCAAAAATGCCCGGTGGTTTGAAATCCCGGGATCGCTGGGACTGATCACGGGGATCATCTTCGCGCCGGCGTTGGGGAGGAATGGAGATCAGGGGCCGCTGCTGGTATTCTGCGAAAAAGGGGTGAGGGCTTATAATGTGAGCCTGCCGCGGGAGACGTGGACGACGGTGGACATCACGAGCACGCCGCTGCCCGAGACGGGCGGGGGGGCGCCGAACAGTCTGGTGGCGCGCGGGGATGATGTGATTTTCACGGCGCATGATGGGCGCATCATGAGCCTGAAGGCGGCGCTGCGCCGGGATGAGGATGCGCGGCTATCTCTCTTCGATAACGCGGTGTGGCCGTTGTATGCGGGGGGCGATGGGACGCACCTCTTCCGCCGCTGGGCGGCGCGGCATGACGGGCGCACGCTGATGACGGTGGAACCGGAGCGGGTGCCGGGGAACAGTGCCGAGGAACCGACCCGGGTGCGGCATCGTGGGATGGTTGCCCTGCAGGAAAGGCCGAGTGTGGTCAGGGAGGCGCCGGTGTGGGATGGGCTGTGGACGGGCATTTTTCCGGTGTGTCTGATTACGGGCACGATCAAGGGGGTGCCGCACTGCTGGGCGATCAGCCTGGATGATGATGGGGTGCACCGACTTTATGAGTTGGGGACGGAGGGGCCGGATGTGGGCGAGGTGCCCCGGCGGATCGAAACGCTGGTGAAGCTGCGGGCCAGTGATTTTGATATGCCCTACCGGCCGAAGCCTTATGCCTCCTGCGCGCTGCGGCTGGATGAGGTGAAGGGACGCGTGACGGTGGAAGGGTGGTGGCAGCAGGACGGACGGGCTCCGGTGCGCTGGTTTGTGGCGAATGAGACGAACGATGATTGTTGGCGAGCGGTGGCGGGAAGTGATGACATCCAGGTGCCGGCACCGCTGCGGCTGCCGCGGATGAATCCGCCGGCGCCTCCGGTGGAGCGGCCCTTCTACGAAGTGACACCGTGGATCCGGATCACGGGGCAGGTCAGCTTCGCGGGGATGGCGATGGAGACCGGGGAGCCGAAGGCCAGTCCGGATGGCATCAACACGCGGGCGGCCGGGAAGGAACATTGCAGCGAAATCCATTGCGCGCCTGCTCCATATGGATACAATGCTCGCACACTGGAAAAGCCGGAACCCTGCCTGTGAGAATCTTTGGACTTACCCTCTTCGCGGTGCTGTTCCCCAAACTGCACCAAAAGATCCTCGCGCAAACGCGCCTGCTTTCCCTAACCCACTCCCTCAATCCAAATCAAACCGATATGTATTCCCTCACCGATGAAGAATCCCTCGCCGTAGTCGCCGCTCTGGGCGACGCCGTAGTCAGTGGCCGTCAGGCTCTGGCCGAAAGTCAGGCCGCGCTGGCCGAAGTGCTGAAGGTGGCCCAGCCCCTGGCGGAACAGAATGCGGCCCTGCAGGGCCAATTGGATGTGCTGCACGCTGCGAACCAGAAGTTTGCCGATGCGGATGCGAAGCTGGATGCGGCGCTGGGCGCGGAGCGTGACCGGATGAATCCTCCGGTGGAGGTGGAAGCCCCGGTGGTGACCACTCCTGTCACTGACGAGGCTGCTGCGGTGGTTGCTCCTCTTGCCCCTCCAGCTGAGCTGGTCACTGACGAAGCTGGCACTCCCGTCGAATAAGCGGCCCTGATCGGTGGCATTTGCCTCCGGCTGTCTCCGCTGCGCTCCGGCTGTGGCTTTCCTCTCCATTAACATTTCCGAACCTTCCCAATAATTTCTTGCAAATCCGGTTTGGTTTGGATATGCTGCCACCGCCTGTGCTAAATGGTTGTCCATCAATCACTTGGAACCCCACCCCCACCCCCACCCCCACCCCCACCCCCACCCGAAATATGCTACCCGCCAAATGGATATCCCACTACCCCTAATGGCATAGTAGACTGTTAGCCAAGAAATGATCCGGTCCTTCGCAATCTGTCTGACGCTCTTCTCCTTCGCCGGTTGCGTGGGAACTGAGTGCTCCAACGAACCGATCGCGGAAGTCATATCGCCAGATGGAACCAAGAAGATTGTTCTGTTCTCCCGGAATTGCGGCGCGACTACAGGTTTCAATACACAAGGAACGATCTTAAACCGAGGCGACGTGTTGCCGAATGAGCCCGGAAGCGCCTTCATCATCGACAGCGGATCTGCGAAGGCTTCTTGGGCCGGTGACTCCAAGATCGTCGTGATTCTTGAAGGGAGTGCCCGAGCATTCAAGAAAGAGGCTTCCTTCCGAGGCGTTGCAATCGAATACCACTCAAAATGAAGAAGGCTAACAAGATGCTCCATCCAACGGCGGGTAACCCTCCAGTTTAAATTCGGGCTTCCCTCCCCGCCGTGGATGAGCTAGACGTTCGCACGAAAAATGAAGACTGCCCAATTCGTAGCCATTTGCATGATCACCACGTCATTCGTTGCGTCAGCTGGTCGCCCCATCTTCCTGCGCGAGTCCGAAGCTTGTTCGGAGGCGGATATCGTAGTTTTAGGAATTGTCGATGGTGCCAAGGATCTGCCGGATTTTTCAGACCCATTTGAGAAGCCCAAGTGGAGCGGGAGATTCACTCGAATCGCCAAGATCAACAAGTTTAAAGTCCTCCTGGGTGAGCCACAGACTACGTTGTCCATTTGCGGCGGCAAGGTATCAGCGGGCACAGATTATCGTCTCGAGGCAGGTGAATATCTTTTACTGCTAAAGAAGGTCGGCGACGGATTTTATCGCGGCGTTGATTGGAACTATTCTTTTATGCCAGCCAAGGACGGGAAAGTCGAGTGGCTCCTAGATCGAGAGACCAAGAAGACCGAATGGATAACAACCGCTGAGGCGTTGGGTCGCATCAAGAAGCATCGAAAAGAAAGCGAACGAGCCGAGGCACCGAGCCGGCGTTAACCTCCTTCTTTGAATCCAAGCTTCCATCGTCGCCGGTCCGGTGCTCTAAAACGTTCTGCCAAAAAATGAAGATGCTTCCTTTCCTCCGATGGACCTACCACCCTTTGCCCAACAGACCGCTGTGGAGCGGTTCCGCTTTTTCCTGGACGTGCCTCCGTTCCCCGCGGGGCAGTGCATCACGAGCACCGAACAACTGCGGGAATGGATCGGGTGCACGGGCCTGACGATCCATAGCAGCCGGGCCCTGCTCTCTGCCACGTATGGCACCATGGACACGGCGACGGCGGAGGACCGGACCGCCCGGGGAAAAGCATGGCGATCCGGACGGCGGCCGATTTCAACCGGCAGGCGGTGGCGGATGTGGAAGAGGCCATGGCGAAGCTCTTCGGGGGAGGGGATGCCTATGCGAAACAACGGACGGCCGCCAATGGGGTGGTGGAGGATCACCTGGCGGGGCGGCTGAGCGCGAGCACGCGGGCGGAGGTGGGCCGGAAGCTGCTGGGCAGTGGGGTGACGGATCTCGGGCCCGGGGCGGCAGACGATGCGATGACGGGGCGTCCCTGGCTTCGTGATCCCAAAGAAGGGCGCCTGCACCCGCACCGCCCCCGTCTCCGCCGTCCAAAAGGAATGGTCCCCTTTGCTCACAATGAAGGCATGCTCCGTCAGGTGCGTGTGGCCGGACAGCACCACTCCCGCCGGGATGGTCAGCTCCTTCACATACAGGCCCGGCAGCAGATAGCAGTTCAGCCGGCACGCCGCCGCGGGCAGCGTCTGGGGCTGACGCAGGAGGCGCTGGCCACCCAGGGGATCCAGGAATACCAGTCCCTGTATAACGGATACCGGGACTCTGTGAAGCTGATCAACCCGGCGGACATTTTTGACTTCTTCGGCATCCGGCCGGAGATGGCGATCAACTCTGAAATCACCCAGGCGCAATACACGGCGGGCGGGGCGCTGAGTCAGGCGCAGCTGGTGAATCAGCAGCTCTCGGCCGAAGGACAGGCCTCCCAGAACGCGGCGAGCCGAAACAGTGAGACGGCGGCGGCTTTGGCGAAGATCGCGGTGAGTGGGTATCAGGCCTACGACAGCAACAAACCGAAGACGACCACCACGACCACCTCCCCGGCGGTGGGGGTGCAGCAGGGCAAGTTCAACCAGATCGACTACGGGGTGGTCTACTGGTATGATGGGCGGTTCAGCCGGGAATTGTTGACTTCCCCGGGCGAACATGCGATTTTCACGGCCGGGCAGGTAAAGGCTTTCTATAACACGAAGGCGCTGGAGAAGGCGCTGAAACGGAAAATTGCACTATCAAAAGATGAAACCGGAGCCGAACGCAACCGCCCCTGGACAGACGACCTCACTGCGGAACAGCGTGCCCGGTTCGACGCCTACCTCCTCAGCTTCGGCGAACGAGCTGCACCCGCTGGAGCAGCTGGCGATGATGGGGGGACCGATGGCGGGGGAAGCCGGGCTGGATCTGTCGACCTGCGACATGGTGCCATCGGGCGACGAATTGGCGGTAAGGTCGCTTATCGCCAACGGGGACGCCAAGGACCGGGCCGAAGCACTGGAAATGATCAGGACGGCGTTCGGCGGGATCTGACGGCCGATGAGTTCGCGGCGGCTGGAAAGGCGAACCGTGAGGGCCACCCGTTCGGGACATCAGTGGATGTATACCCGGCGGCCGATTATGCGGACTACGATCTGATCATGATTGAGCGCGGGGGCGAAACCGCCACCGCCAGCATTTCCACCTCGGGCGAGATCGGATCAGTGACGAAGTCCGCGAGGGCCGACAAGTCCATGGTGGACGCTGCCTTTGAGGCCGCCATCGCCACCGGCAAGGTCAAGTGGCTGAATGGCTTTGACACCATCCTGCCCGGAATCTACGCGGCCAAAGGGTTCGCCCCGGTGACCCGTTTGAAGTGGGATGACGAGCAGCAGCCAGCCGGCTGGGATAAGGCGACCTATCAGAAATTCAACGGGGGGCAACCCGATGTGGTGTTCATGCGCTACACCGGAACGCCGGTGGAATACCGCAGGGGGGACGCACCTGTGGTGGCCTCATGGGACGATGCGGTGGCAGCGGCGACGCGTCTCAAATCCCCTGGCGCAGATCAATATAGCCTGCCGGCCCGCAACGGGCGTGCGCAGCCGGTGGATGCCGATGTGATGACCCCGCAGGGGCCGGTGGCGATCGGTGCGCTGCGGGTGGGTGACCTGATCAGTGACCCGGACGGCGGGACGCAGCGCGTGAGGGGAACTTTTCCCCAGGGTGTGAGAGCTGTGTTTCAGATCCGATTGGAAGACGGGCGCACGGCGCCGGCTACGGCAGATCACCTGTGGCTGGCCCGGCGGGAGAATGGTGAGGCGGTAGTCGTTACGACGGCACGTCTGTTGGAGGGGCTGGCTCGGGGGGAACGGTGGAGCCTGCCAGTTGCGGCAGAGAATTGACGGCCGCGAGCAGGGCGGCCTCGCCGGTATGGGTGTAAGTATTTGACATCTCCACAGTGGAGTGACCAGCCAACTCCATCACGACGCTCTGTGGAATCCCAGCGGCCTTCATCATCGAAATCCCAGCGTGGCGCAGACAGTGGAAGCTCAGATCATAACTGGCCCGCCTGGAGCCTTCCAGCTTCTCCTTCTGGACCCGCAGCTTTGCCTGAATAAGGAGCTTGCCGAACTGCTTTGAAACCCGTCCGCTGGTGCCCTTGATCAATTCTGCAAAGCCGGGATGCACCAGATCAGCATCCGACATCTCCTCCCTGCGCTCTTTCAGCATATCCCTCAGCGGCGGGGCCATAGGAATGGTCATCTTTTTCCCGGTCTTTTGGGCGATCAGCCTGACGTAGCCCTGATCAAAGAACACGCCAGACCAGTTGTCATTTCCCTTCCAAGGCAGGCGGCAGAGATCCCCGAGCCGTTGTAGGGTGTAAAGCCCGCAGGTGATAAGGGATTTCCACTCTTCATCAGCCACAAGAAGCACTGCCTCCACCTCCTCCATTGTGAACGGCCGGCGCTCCTCCTTGCTGGCATCAGCGACAACCTTTACGCTCTCAACTCCATCAAGGGGATTTTCAGAGACCCAGCCTTCCAACTTGGCCGCTTTGAAAAACATCCGTAAAGCCTTCACTTCGTGGTTAACAGTGGATGGAGTTACATCCCGCAGACGGGAAGCCCGAAAATTGAAAATGTCCTGACGGGTCACGGTGGAAATATCATGGTCCGCCCGAGAGCCCAGGAATTTGGTCAACTTCCCCGTCACGAAAGTGTAAAACTTGATCGTTGCATCCGAGGTCTCTGCCTTCCTTCTGCCCAGCCATTCTTCAACGGCCCGGTTTACCGTCATGGCCCTGAAAGTATCGCCGCTTACCAAGGCTTGGAGTTCCAGAATTACTGAACGAATCTTGGCGGCGCTTCGGTGGCCCCGGGCGATGGCTTCATATTCGTCAGCGATGGCTTGAGCCTTTTTGCGTAGCACCAGTGGCTTGTCCTTCGATTTTTTGGGAACCACCTCGACCTTGGTTGACCGCTTCCGTTGGCGGTTATGGATGTCAGTGAAGCAGGCGGTGTAGTAGTTGCTGTTCGGATGTTTCCAGAGAGAGGCCATGCCGTGGCAATATCAATCCCACACCGGAAAAGCAAGAATTAAATAAGAATAATCTGGTATGCGTGGGGTTGCCTGGGGAGTCTGACGCATCTCGTAAGTGCCTGTTTATCAACGTAATCTCCTGATTTCAAAATGCTTCTTTTCAAATCTGGGTTCGATTCCCGGTGGAGCCACTTTGGGGCTGGGCCGGTCTCTCCCGGGAGGAGTCCTGATTCTCATCTGTTCCTGAGTGGAGGAGCCATGCAGATCCAAGCAACCAAGTGCGCGATGGGCCATCGGGTCAGTCCATTTCCGGAACTGGACCGGTCGATTTCCTCAACCGCCAATGGCTGTCATATGGCGGCCGGGCAGGTAGGTGGTGCGGAAGTCGTGCTCCTTGGGTTTGCGGGCGACCACGGATAGGAAAAAGTTTTTGAGCGCTTCGTCATCGCTCCCATCGCGCAGGACCTGGCGGAGGTCGAATTCGAGGTGGCTGCCGAGGCAGGGGCGGAGCTTGCCATCGGAGGTGAGGCGGAGTTTGTTGCAGCTCTCGCAGAAGTGGAGGTTGGTCATGGCTCCGATAAAACCGACCAGCTGGTCGTGGCCGGGGACTTCATAGTAGCTGGCGGGGCCGTTGGTTTTATAGCCGGGCCTCGGGATGAGCGGGCCGGTGCGGGCTTCGATGAGACGGCGGGCGGTCGCGGTGGGGAGGAAGCTGCTGTCCTCCAACAACTCGCGGGAAGTGACGGGCATCAGTTCGATGAAGCGGAGCAGACAGCCCTGCTGGTGGGCAAAGTCGAGCAGGGCAGGCAGGGCATCTGGATCGTTGTGCGCGGCCTTCATGAGGACGCAGTTGAGTTTGATCTGCTCAAAACCAGCGGCGTGGCAGGCATCAATGCCGGCGAGAACCTTGTGGTGGAAATCGCGCCCGGTCACGGCGGCGTAGGCGGCGGGGTCGAGGGTATCCAGGGAAATATTGACGGTACGGACGCCGGCATCGCGGAGGTGGGCGGCGGTGGTGCGGCCATCCCCTTTCAGATCGGCCAGCAGGGTGCCGTTGGTGGAGAGTCCGATGTCGTCGATGCCCGGGATGGCTTTCAGCTGGGCGATGAAGGGAATGACATCCCGGCGGGTCAGCGGTTCGCCGCCGGTGACCCGGAGCTTGCGGATGCCGAGCGAGGCTCCGGCGCGGACGGTGCGAAGGATTTCCTCATACGTCAGGAGATCGGCGCGGGGCAGCCAGGTCTGCAGCTCCTCCGGCATGCAATAGTGGCAACGCTCATTGCACCGGTCGGTGATGCTGAGCCGCAGGTAGGAAATTTGATGGCCAAAAGTGTCTTGCACGTTACGCTTAGTTCAGCAGGGTTTTCGGCATATGCAGCCGGAAATCAAGCGTCGTCCCTTCTTCCCAGCCTTGAAATAATTGTGAAAAAGATCTCCATGAAACTGGTCCGGAGTGCGGTCGCCGGGGTGGCGCTGCTCTTGGCGGCTTGTGCGGCCTCCACGCCGGGCAGCCGGGTGGCCCAGGCGCCCCAGTTGTTCGAGGCGCTGACCGCGAGCCAAAAGCAGGCCGTGCTGGAGGGCCGGGTGATCGAAGGCATGACGCCGGATGCGGTCTATCTCGCTTGGGGCAGACCGGACCGGGTGACGCGGGGAAGCGAAAATGGAACCCCTTATGAACTGTGGCGTTATACTGAACTGCAGCCGGTCTATCATTCCAGCGTGGTGGCCGGAATGGGTTATGGCTACGGCTACGGGCCATACGGCTACGGCGGGCGGCGTTATTACCATCCGGGCTTTGTCGCGGTGGACACCGGACCTGACTATGTGCCGATGACAGCCGCCGTCGTCCGGTTCAGCCGCAACCGGGTCACTGGATGGGAACGGCTGCGCTGACCGGCGTTCCCTCGTTCACTGCCGTCGCTTTTTAATGTGCCGTGCGGGAAGTCGCTCTGCTGGGAATGGGCTATTCAGCGGGGAAGTCCAGGATGGACGGACCGTTGCTTTTTTGCCCGTCTGGCGATTGATTTGGGAATGCTGCAGACCCTTTCCTTGCCCGCTGGTGGCGTGCTCACCTTCCGGGAATATGGCGCTCCCGGTGGCCAGCCGGTCTTTTTTTTCCATGGCTGGCCGGGAGAGAGCCAACAGGCAATGCTGATTCACCAAGCCGCCCTGGAACAGGGAGTGAGGCTGATTGCGCCCAACCGGCCCGGGGTGGGCGGGTCCTCGCCGCAACCCGACCGCACTTTGTTGGATTGGCCTCCGGCGGTGGCGGCGCTGGCGGATGCCCTGGGGATTGACCGCTTCCGGGTGCTGGGCCTGTCCGGGGGTGGACCTTATGCGCATGCCTGTGCGTGGGCGCTGGGGCGCCGGGTGTCCTCATTTGCTACCGTCTGCGGGGCCTTGCCGGCCGCCCCGGGGCCCGGACGGCGTCATTTATCCCCGGTTTATCAGGGCATGCTGGCAATGCATGATCATATGCCGTGGCTGCTGCAGTCCGCGCTGATTCCTGCCGTGCGCATGGCGAGAATCCCCCCGCCGCGGCCGGTGCTCTGGCTGGGTTTGCGCACATTGGGTCCGAGTGACCGGGCCGCGCTCTGGCCGAAGCAGAACTTCTCCCACTTCTACCCCGGGTTCCTCGCCGCGATGCGTTCCGGAATGTCAGGATTATGGGAGGATGGGAAACCCTACTCCAGCCCCTGGCCCTTCGATCCAGCAGAAACCCAGGTCCCATCCACCATCTGGCATGGCACCCAGGACCGAAACTTTGCCTGTCTCGGAGCCGAGGAATTCGCCTCGCGTCTCCCTCTTGCCGATTTCAGGAAAACCAACGACGGCCACTATTCCATTCTCTCCAATCAAGCCTCGCCCATTCTGGAAAAACTGCTTTCCCAGGGTTGATCTGCCATCGGATAAGTGGCCTTCCGCCAGTTTCCTGTTTCCCTCCCTTTTCCCATGTCCTTCCCCCGTTCTGCCCACGACGCCACCCTTGGCCTCATCTACTTCGCGCGCATGATTGACAAGATGCGCCTCGTCCGGGCGGGTACCTTGCCCGCCGACTATCTTCCCATGATCGGAGAGGGCTTTGATGGGCGGGTCTGCCTTTTCCTCCAGGTCAATTATGCGGACGTGCGCGACCGGGCCGCCGAGGGCGGGAGGGATGAGGAAATTCTTGAATGGTGTTTCCAGCAGGGCCGCCGCCCCACTGCAGAGGAAATCCTGATTTGGAATAAATATGCCTCCAAAACCGGCTGGCGCGATGACGATACCGGGGCCACCGGCCGGCTGGAGCAGAATAAAGCGAACTCGGGCCTGGGGCACCGCGCCGATATCCTGACGTTCTTTGATTATTACGATTTTGATGAAGGCCGCCGGGTGTAGCCCTTTCTCTTTGCCTTATCCAGGGAAGAGGAAACCCGTCAAAGGGCTGGTAGGGCTGGCCTCGGCGCTGGGGCTGGGGAGGCCCAATTCATACGCTGTGCGGCCTGCTTCGATGGCCTGACGGAAAGCCCGGGCGATCCGGACAGGATCGCGGGAGATGGCCAGGGCCGTATTGATGAGCACGGCATCGGCACCCATTTCCATGGCTTCAGCCGCGTGGCTGGGAGCCCCGAGGCCGGCATCGATGATGACGGGGACGGTGGCTTGTTCGATGATGATTTCGATCTGACGGCGGGTCTCAATACCGCGGTTGGAGCCGATGGGAGCCCCCAGGGGCATCACGGTGGCGGTGCCGATGTCCTGGAGGCGTTTGGCGAGGACGGGGTCGGCATTGATGTAGGGCAGCACCACAAATCCTTCGCGCACGAGGATTTCAGCGGCTTTGAAGGTTTCGATAGGATCGGGCAGGAGGAACCGCGGGTCCGGGTGGATTTCGAGTTTTACCCAGTTGGGCAGGCCGGCGGTGACGGCGAGTCTGGCAAGCCGGACCGCTTCCTCCGCCGTGTTGGCTCCGCTGGTGTTGGGCAGGAGGAGGTATTTTTTGGGATCGATGAACTCGAGGATGTTGGCGAAGGGATCGGCTTTCCCTGACAAATCAGCACGGCGGAGGGCCACGGTGACAATTTCGGTGCCGGAGGCCTCGAGGCCATCGCGCATGGCTTCGGGAGACGGATACTTGCCCGTGCCGGCGAGGAGCCGGGAGGTGAAGGTGCGGTCGGCGATTCTTAACATGGGACGAAAGGGTTCGGGGCCCGGGTTTGAGAAACAGGAAGCTGATGCCGGCTCCTGAAACCTGCGGTCTTCCGATTAAACTCCAAGGCGGCGGAAGATGTCCTCCACCGGAAGCTGCAGGCTGATGAGGAAGTCGCCGAACTCGCCAAAGCGGGTGGTGACCTCATCGAAGCGCATTTCATAGACAATGGCTTTGATGTCGAAGGTGTTATGGGCGAAGAGGGTGACGCCCCACTCGTGTTCATCGAGGCCGGTGGACCCTGTGATCAGCTGGCGGATTTTCCCGGAGTATTTGCGGCCGGTGTTGGCATGGCCGGCCATGAGGGCTTTCCGCTGATCATGCGGCTGGCCATACCAGTTGTTCACTTCGCCGCGCCGCTTGCTCATGGGATAGAAACACATGACCGGCCAGTCGGGGAGATTCGGATAGAGCCGGTCGGAATGATACTTGGCCATATGGGCGCGGTAGGTGACGAGTTCCGCCTCCATTTCCGGGGTGCCGGGAGTGAGGGATTTTTCCTTCACCATTTTGGCGGAGTATTCCTCCTCGGTGGTGAAATACTCCGTCCATTCCGTCATGGAAAGATAGCTGTAGACCGGGCTGAGGACATCGGGACCGAGACCGTTGGTCAGCTTTTTCTCAAAGGCGTTGGCCTGCTGGAGGTCCGGGGTGAGCAGCATGAAGGCGAGGTCCGCCTTGGGGGAAACCACGCTGAAAGTCAGCAGTTGGGTTTTATCGGTGGCCCTGATGTCAGCGATGAGGCGCGCGAATTTCTTTTTGGCATGGGCGCGCTCCTCCGGGGAATACTGCTCCCATTGTCCGCGCTCCATGTGATAGAAGAGATGGAGGACGTGCCAGCCTTCGGTGGGGATGACGGCGGGTGGGGCGGCAGGGAGCGGGGTGGGGGCGGGGTTGGACATGATAGGGGAAAAGGTGGACTGCAATTCGGGGGGCGGGATCTCCGGAATGACCGCGGCCAGCGCTGCAGCAGAAACGCCAGCCGCAGGAGGTCAGGGATCGACGGCGTTGCGGATGTCAAAGGTCTGCAGGAGGGTCCAGCCGGCTTCCTTGGCGTTGTAATCGCTGCTTTCCCTCACTTCCACGGACCATCGGGGGGAACTGCTGCTGGCATAGGCCACAAAACCGGGGCGGTCCATAAAACCGAGCGAGCCATAAACGAGGGCGCCGCCAGGACCGGCGACCACCGCGCCGCTGCTGAGAGGGTCGATGCTGCCATCGGAGAGCTTCACGACGCGGACATCGCCGCTGATTTTTCCGTCAGGATCGAAGAAGATGAAGCGCAGGAAGCCGGTTTTGCCTGAAGTGGGGTCGCAGGTGAACTGCACCACCGGCAACAAGGCAGGTTGCTGCCGGGAGGGGGTGGGCAGGGTGACGTCCACGGTGCTGACCCGGTCGGCAGGTTGGCGGGAGCGCCAACCCGATTTGATCTCGGTGAGGGTCACAATGTTGCCGATGATGGGCAGATCAGGAAGCGCGCGGGAACTGGCGGGCTCGGAAGCGGGGCGGTTGACGTAAAGGATCGCCCCGAAAATGACCAGTAAAGTCGTGAGGAGGGCGGCCGCCGTTGCCAGGCCAAAGCGGTCGGGCCGGGCCGGGGCAGGTTCCGGTGCCTCCGGGCTTTCGGTTTGGCCGGGGCGGGCGCTCACTTCAAATTCGGGTTCCGGCCCGGTTTCCGGCGTGGGCGGAGTGACCCGGACAACCGGCGCCACGACCGGCAGCTCGTCGTCAATTTCAAAAGGATCGGAAACCCCGGTGTCGGGCACGGCTGGCGGCGCGGGCGCGGCTGGCAGAGGGAGTGCTGCCGGAATTTCGGGAGAGGGGTCGATTTTGTCCTGAGCGTTCGGATTCGACTCAAATCCTCCGGTCTGGGCGGGCGGGATCGGCTGGGCGGGCAGGGCCCCGGCTCTGGGACGTGGGGGAAGATTGGATCCGGCCGCCGCCGGTTCATCCAGCGTCCACTCCTCTGCTGCAGAGGCTGCTGCATCACCCGCAAAGAGATCTTCCGGGGGGGGCGTCTCCTGGGAGCGGCGCGATGAGGATGATTTGCGGGGTGGTTGTGCCATGCCGGGAAAATTGGGTGCGGATGCAGGATTTGAGAACAGCCCCCGAATCGTCACGACGACGGCCCAGGCTGAGCCCCTTCATAAGCGTGGGGCAGGGTATTCCAAGAGGGAAATAAGGAGGGTGGGAAGCGAAAAAATGGATTGCATGACCCCAAGTCCTTCCTATTTTGCAAGCTAATTCCCCCAAACATTTAAAATGGCCGACAGAGACAACAAAAACAGCGAAAACAAGTCCGGAAAGTTCTACGTGGATGATCAATGCATTGATTGCGATCTCTGCCGCGAAACCGCTCCTGCCAATTTCACGAGGCAGGATGATGCTGGGTATTCCTACGTTTTCAAACAACCTGAAACCCCTGAAGAAGTGGCGGCCTGCGAAGAGGCGATGCAGGGCTGTCCGGTTGAAGCGATCGGCAACGACGGCGACGAATAGTCCCGGGCCGCTCAGGTCTGATTTTTCCAAACCGCCCCGGTCCTGAGCGACGGGGGCGGTTTTTGTTTTGCGTCCTGGCCTGGGCTCCGTATCAGTTCATCATGGCAGAACCGAGAGGCCGACCCCAGGAAACCGCACAGCAACTGCGGTACCGCAGGATGCGTGCGGAGTGGCGCGGCGTTTACGAAGCGCCGGATCTCAGCCGGTTTGAGCGCAAAGTGGGAGATGTGGTGGAGCAGGTGCTCAAACGGGCGGGTCTGAATGATCGTTTGGCGGAGGAAACGGTGACCCGTGAGTGGTCGGTGATTGTCGGTGACTTCCTCGCGGGCCAGTCCAAGCCCACCGGCCTGCGTGGTGGGGTACTGCAGGTGGCCGTGCTTCAGTCGGCGGTGCGCTATGACCTGGAGCGGAATCTGAAGCGGGAGATTCTCCAGCGGCTGCAGTCGCGGTTTGGTCCGGCGGTGGTCAAGGATTTGCGTTTTGTGGCTGGCTGAGCGCCCTGCCTGCGTAATCCGGGCCATCGTTCAGTCTTTGGCCGAGGGAGCATGGGGAAGGAGCGGCGCCAATCTCCTCATGGAAAATCCCGTTTCCATCCTTGCGGACCTGTTGAAAAAGGATTGCGTTCACGGAGCAGCTGAAAACCGGCCGGGCGGCGGGCCGGAATAGCGGTCAGGATCAGGGGCGGGGATTCCAGATTCATCATCAGAGCGATGACAAATAAAAAAAGAGGTCCATCATGCCGTCAAATATCAGGCTGATCACCGGTGCGTGAGGTAGCTTTGGGCAAGCAATTCCCCCAATTGCACCATGCCCGCCGTGGTGATGACCAGCTTCTCTTCCTGCGGCGGAAGATTGAAAACTTTGAGGTGAATGAAGGCAGGGTCTGCAGCGGCGAGGGCTGCCAGATTGGCGGTGACATCCAAGGCGTTGAGACCCTTCTCATCGGGAGGCAGTTGCTGGCTGACATGCCACTTCAGCGAAGGAAGCGCCAGATCCACACGGCTCTGAGCGACCGTGGATTGCAGCCATTTGGCCGCTTGGTTCCGGTAGGGCCCAAAGGCCATGTCATTCTCCCCGGCATGATACAGGATACCGGCCAGTTCCACCTGATGACCTTTGGCCTGAAGCTCCCGGATGGATTCCTGAATGTACGCGATGAACTGCGGGTAGAGGTTTCGGTCTTTCGCGTCCGTTCCCTCAGGAGTCCAATCGTTCATCTGTGAACCGCTGTGGGTGAATTTGGCGATGGCGATATTGCCGGCAACTTTGCCTTGCAGGGTCCTTCCGAAGCTGAGTTCGGGACCGAAGGTTTCGTAGGGTCCGGCGGGGCCGAGAGGCTCCCAGCCCTTCGAAATTTTGTAACCACCCAGGCTGTATTTGAAAGCGATTTTGCTGTTATCTTCCGCCAGCGTCCCCTGGCCGGGCAGCGTTTTCAGTTCCTGGGCAAAAGCCCGCTCGCCCTCCATATTGCGGTGTCCGGCGAGGATGAAGAGCTTGACCGGGCTTCCCTTCCCATACGGCCAGACCTTGAGCGGCCGGCCGCTGGCGGGCATCTTTCCTATCGTCCGCAGGTAGGCATCCGCGTAGTTTACGCCGTGCTCCAGTTGTCCCAGGGTACCATAGTGATAATGCAATCCTTCCCCGCCGCCGATTTCCACCGCATCGTGGGAGGTGGGAATGTATTCCGCCAGCGCATCCGTCTCAGTGACGGCCTTCTGCCCCGCCCGGATGGCATACATATTCGCACGGTTGTCCATGCCCCAAATTGTTTTGGTGCAAAGCTCACCAATATAGAATTTCAGGCCGGGCGTCCGGAGGTCACGCCGCCAGCTTGCGAGGAAGTTCTTGAGGTTCTTGCCGTAGTCCGGCCTGAACCTGTCGTCGAACATATCGTTCTCTCCTTGATGCCACATGAAGCCCTCGATCCGGTAAGGGACTCCCTTCCGGTCCAGTTCAGCCAGGGATGATTGAATCAACTGCAATGCCAGCGGATAGAGCTTGAAACCACTGGGGGCGTCGGGATTCCAATCTGCTCCCAAAGTCGTGCCACCGGCGGCGCACTTGATGATGGCGATGGGCGCCGTGGTTTCCTGCGAAACCCGCCGGGCAAAGCTGAGTTCCGGGCCGACGATATCGTCCACCGGCTGCAACGCGACCCAACCCTTCGACGTCAGTTTTTCCTCACGCCCGATATTATAGGAGAACAGGACTTTGTCCTGAGCCTTGTCCAAACCGGCAAAAGGAGGGAAGCGGTTGATGTCCTTCACTTTTGAGTCCGAACCGACCATGTTCGACTGGCCTGCGAAAATAAACACGCGCAGCGTTTTGGTGTCGTTGTCAGGTTTTGTGGTTCCGGCACCGGGGACTGCTGGAGCCAGTATCAGTGCGGCAAGGAGCGTGAGGATGTGTCTCATGAGGGAATGGAGGGAGTGGACGGAATTTACATCCCGAGCTGGTCGAAAAGAAATGCGAAGACATCCGCCTGCTGCGCGATTTTTTCGGTGAGGGCCGTGCCCATTCCATGGCCGGAGGATGAGCTGAGCCGGACAAGGATGGGATTTTGGGATGCGGTGGCGGCTTGCAGGCGGGCGGTCATTCTCCGTGAGTGGGCAGGGTTCACGCGGCCGTCGGTTTCGCCGGCAAGGAAGAAGACGGCAGGATAGCCGGTGCCGTCCTTCACTTGGTGATAGGGTGAATAGGCGTGCAGCGCGCGGAACTGCGCGGGGTCTTTCACGGTACCGAATTCGGTGACGTTGAAGGCGCCGTTCGGATCGAGTTCGACGCGGAGCATGTCGTAGAGGCCGACGTGGGCGACCACGGCGCGGGCAAGCGCCGGATGTTGCGTGAGGAAGGCGCCCATGAGCAGGCCGCCGTTGCTGCCGCCTTCGACGGCGAGTTTTCCGGACCGGGTGTAGCCGCGTCCGATCAGGTGTTGCGCACACGCCGCGAAGTCATCGAACACGTTTTGCTTCCTGGTCAGATTGCCCGCGAGGTGCCACTCTTCGCCGAATTCGCCCCCGCCGCGCAGGTTGGCGACGACATAGATTCCGCCGCGGTCAAACCACAGGCGATTCTCGAAATCGAAGGAAGGCCTCATGCTGTGGCCGTAGCCGCCGTAGGCGTAGAGCAGCGCGGGGTTGTTGCCATCGAGCTTGGTGCCTTTGCGCTGCAGGATGTTCACCGGGACGCGCGTGCCGTCCTTGCTCACAGCGAATTCCCGCACGACCTCGATGTCGCTGAAGTCTACGGGCGAGGTGTTGAAGAGGGCGGACTTTTTCATCACTCCGCCCGCCGGGTCGTAGGTCATCCATGCGGAGGGCGCGATGAAACTCGTCTGGCGGAACACGATGCGGCCGCCCAAATCAATGAGCCCGCCGACGCCCGATGCTTCCGGCAATGGCAGGATGCGGCTATCTTTTCCATCGAGCGTGAACTGCCGTACCCGCGACGGCCCGCCGAGGAGATCGTTCACAAAAAGGAACTTCGACGTGGGCGTGAGGCCTTCGATGACAGCATCGCTTTCGGGCACGACTGTCTCGGCATCGCCCAGTGAGCCGGTCGCAGAAATACGAAGCACTTTTCCACGCGGCGCGTCCTTCACCGAGCGGAGATAAAGCGCCTCGCCATCGTGGCTGAACACCACTGCCTTCACGCCGTCTTCATGTCGCGTGAGTTGCCGCCAGGCCGCGCCCTCCTTCATGGCCCTGACGTAATGGGAGAACTCCCCACCGTCGCCATTCGCCACACTGGCGAGCAGCCAGCGCCCGTCATGGGAAGTCTCCAGCTCGATCTCCGCGATGCGCGGAAACTCACGTCCGGCCGAGTATTCATCCGCCGTGGCGGGCGCGCCCAGTTTGTGGAAATAGATCTGCTGGTAGAAGTTCAAGTCCGCCTCCGGCTTCTCGCCCTTGTGTGGATAGCGGGTGTAAAACACGGCACTGCCATCCGCCGTCCAGGCCGCGCTGCCGCCGCCCGTGGGGTATTGCACGCGGGCGATCCGATCCGGCAACTGCTCGCCGGTCTCCGTGCGGAAGAAATGGAGCGTCCCTTCTTCGCTGCCATTCTCGGAGAGGCACACGGCAATGAGCTTCCCATCCGGCGAGGGCACAAACCAGTCCATCGAGACTTGTCCGTTCGGCTCGAGTTCATTCGGGTCGAGCACGGTTTTTTCCGATGCGGCATCATCCGGCGACGCGAGCGTGACGAGCAGCCGTTGCTGCCTGGGTGGTTGGAATTTCAGTGCAAAGATCCGCCCGGGGCGCGCGACCATTCCGCTGTGCGAAGGCGTATCCTTGGCGTAGAGCGCCGTGAGCTTCGCTTCGATGTCCGCGCGCTCAGTCCGGGCTTTGAACCACGCCCGCGAGTGTGCGTTCTGTGCCTCCGTCCAAGCCTTCACCGCAGGAGAACCCGTCTCCTCCAGCCAGCGGTATTCGTCCACGATGCGCACGCCGTGATATTCGTCGGTAACAGGTTTTTTTTCGGTGAAGGGAGCGGCGGAGAGGGCGGAGATTGCCATGGTGATTGTGAGGCAGGCGAGTGATTTCATGTTAAAAGCATGGGGCTCATTTGAGTTGATGAATGGTGCCGTGCAGCACGCGGTCGCCGATTTTCAACTCGTAGCAATGGGTCGGCGCGAGGTCGGGGATTTCGATGGTCAACGTGCGTTGGTCGTTGCTGGTTTTCACGGCGCGGATGGGCAGTTCGCGTTCGTCGTAGTGCTGGGAGCCGTAGTTTTTTGTTCGTTTGAGCGACCAGACTTTCATCGCACACTCAGGGATCGCCATGGGATCGCTGAAGGTCACGGTTAGCGCGCCCTTCGTGGCGTGGACGGCCACCGGCATTTGCGCGGGTTTTTCCGTGCGGCGGATGCGGTGGAAGCCGCCGGGCGCGGTGGCATTTCCAGCCCACGCAAACATGCCGCAGGTGTAGAGCGCCCCGTCGGCGGCGAAGCGCCCACGCATGATGCCGGTGGCGAAGGCGGGCATGGGCAATTCGCACACCGCGCCCTGCCACACGTCCCTGACCTCCTCGTTCGGCACGATGAACGCGCGGCCGGTGCCGTAACTGAGATTCAGCAGGCTGCCGCCAAGCGTGCCCCATGCGTTTTTGGGGACGGTGATGAGTTCGGCGGGACTGCGGTCTTTGTCGTTCGTGATCCAGACCATCGGCGGCTCCATCGCGGAATCGGCGGGGTCGGTGACGCTCGTATAGCCGAACATGTTGCCGTAAAAGCCGCCGGTTTTTACGCGGTTGATGCGGTTTTTCGGCGTCCAGAAGCCTTCCTGGTCGGTGACGAAAAAGGTCCCGTCTTCATTGAGACACACGCCGTTCGCGGCGCGGAATCCCGTTGCCAGAATGTCCGTATGCGAGCCGTCGGCGCTCACCCGGAGCAGCGTGCCGTGGTGCGGCACAACGCTGTCGAGCGCATGGCGGCCGGACTTGGCGTAATAGAAATTGCCCGCGGCGTCCGTCTGCAGGCCCATCGCAAATTCGTGGAAATGCTCGGTGACTTGCGCGTCGTCATTGAAGCACTCGATGAAGTCCGTCCCGCCGTCGCCATTGAGGTCGCGCAGGCGCGCCAGCTGGTCGCGGCAGGTGATGAAGAGGTCGTCGCCGCGGAACTTCACGCCGAGCGGCTGGAAGAGTCCCGTGGCGATGCGCTTCCACGTCAGCTTTGCGGGCGCTTGGTCCATCACTCCATCCACGCGCCACACGTCGCCATTCCACATCGCAACGATGGCCGCTTTTCCATCCGGCGTGAAGTCAAAGCCGCCGGGGCGCAGCCAGCTTTGCCACGGATTCCCGACGGGCAGCGGGAAATTGTCGGCGATAAAAGCGCCGTCGCTCTGGCCGGCCTCCGAGGTTGTGGTGACTTCCTGAGTCCACTGCGGGGGGCCACCGAGCGTGAGTGGCGCGAGGTCGGGCGCGGTGGTATTGTTCTTCGCCAGCGCGTCGAGCGATGCCGCATCCACGCGCGAGATGAAGAGGCGCGACTTCGCGCCGCCGGGCAGCGAGGCGATCCAAAAGCCACCGTCCTTTTTCAAAGTGCCGTCGCCGGTGAGCGCGACGTTCACCGTGTCTGGTGCGACGCGGAGCAGCAGTGGTTTTGCGGAGGCCGCGACATTCAGCGTGCGCGTGAAAACGGGCGTCGTGCCATAGTCGAGCCAGCCAGGCGATTCCAGCACGCGCACGCCGCCGATGCCCGCGGCGATGACGGCACGGCTGCCGTGCAGATACATCCCCTCGAAGCGCGCCCACGTTCCCGGCAGCGGGCCATAACGTTTGCCGTCTTTGCCGATGACGCGGGCGTCGTCGTCCCATTTTCCCTCCGGCGACGCCCAGCCGGGGGTGGCGGGATTGATGAAGTGCCGTTCGCCTGTGAGCGAGGTATGCGTGCCGTGGCTGCCGTCGAAGGCGATGCCTTTCCAATCCACGAAATCGCCTGTCGTCGCCGCGGCCACGCGCATCGTGTCGTGGTCATAGACCATCCAGGCGCGCCCTTTGCTGATACCGCCGGGGCCGTCATCAAGACGCACCGCGATTCCTTTTTGAGCGATGTTTCCCGGAGCGGCTTCGTATGTCCAAAACAGCGCCGGGCCGAAATCCATCTGCTGGTAGGGCGGCAGCGAGCGGTCCTCCTTTTCCGCTGCCACGCGCGCCAGCCCGCGCGGCAGCGACGCGAGATAAGCGGGCGTGATTTCGGTGAACTGCGACTTGTTGTATGGACGCAGGAACGTCTCGCGGATGTATTGGATGACAGCGTATTTCTGCGCCGTGGTGTATTGCGGCTGAGGCACCATCTGGCCGTAGCCCTTCGTCATCGTGGCAAACATGGAATAGGGGTCCGCGCCGTTTTTGAATGCCCCCTCCGTGAAGCGCAGGGCGGTTGGCAGGGAGCCCGGCTGCTCCTTCGTGCCGTGGCAGATGACGCACAGCGTTTTGTAAATCTCTGCGCCCTCCGCAAGTGTCCTGTCGTTCCAGCCGGCGACGATGTCCGCGTGGTCGCTGCGTTCCAGCGCCTGCACCCAGCCAGTGCCGCTCTCGATGACTGGCTTGCCGCCCGCTTTGGGCTGATGCGTGAAGTCCGGCGTGTTCGCGCCTGCGCCTTCGTTTTTGAAAAGCAGCGCGACCTCGTCGTCAGGCAGCGCACGTTTCCACACACGCACGGCACGGATGGTTCCCTTTACAAAATTGCCCGCGAAATCCGGCGCGGCGCGTCCCACTTTGAAGACGTGCCCTGGAGCATCCGGCTTGGTGAAGCCCGCCTTCTCTGCGATGACTTTCCCATCAAGCCAGAGCCGCGCGGCGCCTTCGCGTACGCTGAGCACGGCGGTGTGAGGTTTGCCGTCGACCACTTCGCCGCCACCGTTCATCGCGCCGAGCCAGCCGATGTCATACACCAGCCGCCCGCCGCGGATGAACAGCGCCTTCGCGCCCGCCGACCACTTGCCGGACGGCGCGCAGATCGAGAACAGCGTGCCATCGCCGCCGGACTCAAAAGACGCCATCGCCGTGAAGTCCGCGCCGAGATCCAGTTCTGCATCGGGGAAATCCTTCGCGAGGGTTCCTGCCAGGGAGGGCGCATCCTCCGGCCCGCGCACGAGTTTCCCGCCCGACCACACGCGCAGCACCGGCGCACCATCCCCGGGATGCTCCAGCGCGATGTCATGCGGGCCGTTCGCATCAAGCGCGATGGTCAAATCATCCGCCAGGCGGATGCGTGCCGCTCCATCAAGATGCAGCCGGAAGTTTTGCGGCCACGTTGGGATATCGAGGGCCAGCGCATCCCGCGGCGGCGCGGCCAAGGCGGTGAAGGAATGGCCGCAAAAGAACGCAGATAGCGCAAAGAACAGGAAATGGATGGATTTCATGGGCGGTTCGGGATGCTGGCCATACCAACGAAGTACTCGTCGAACACGTTCAAGTCGAGCGTGCGGTTCAGCCGGATGACGGAGTCTTGGCCGTCTTTGCCAGGCGCTCCTGTTTTTACGTCGTCATGGGCGATGTCATACTCCGGGTGCACCCGCACGACGATGCGCGCCGGGGACTGGTGCTCAATCCAAACGCGGGCCGGTCGCCGCTCCAGGTCGCTGCCTGGGTTCAACGGAAGCGTCGGCCCCATGGCGGCGCCGAGCACAGGCCGTGTGTGAGCGTGAGGACGGGATGGGTGAGGGGCAGATTTCATGATGCTGGAGCGTCCTTGAAAGTGGAGCCAGGATTTATTGCTGAATCGGCGGGGGGGGCGCTCCGGGACAGCTTTACCACCTCGAATCCGACCCCGGTGAAACCACCAACCTCTATTTCAAACATCCCGAACTCGTGGCCGAACTAACAGCCCAGCCCGGGAAATCGAAGACCGAAGGCCGCAGAGCAAAGCGTTCCAAGGCAAATCACAGGCCGGGCCGCACGGCGATTTCATCTTCGAGTTGGATCACATCGTCGGCGAACTGAGGAAGCACCTTGAAAAGCTAGGAATCGCGGACCGCACGCTGGTGATGTTCTCCAGCGACAACGGCCCCGAAACCACCAGCGTTGTCCCCATGCGCGCCGACTATGCGCACGACGGTGCGGGACCGTGGCGTGGCATGAAACGCGACAATTGGGAAGGCGGCCATCGCGTGCCGCTCATCGTGCGCTGGCCTGGCCATGTGAAAAGCGGCACCATCAGCGGTCAACTTGCCAGTCTCACCGATGTGATGGCCACCCTCGCCGCCATCACCGGCGCGGAACTGCCACGTGATGCCGCCGGGGACAGCTTCAACCTGCGGCCCGCGCTGGAGGGCAAAGCCAGCGCCCCGATCCGCCCGTATCTGCTGACGCAGGCCTTCGGCGGGGGGCCGCACGCTTTCCATCCGGCGGGCCCATGGAAATACATCGCCCACCGCGACTCCGGCGGAAACAGCTACGCGACGCCCACGCTGAAATCCTTCGCGCTGCCCGAAGCCGCGCCCGGCACACGAAACGCCATCTGGCCCGTCATCAGGCTGTAGCGCGATGGCGTGCAGACGGTGGCCGGGCTGTGGGCATCGGTGAACCTCATGCCTTCGCCCGAGAGGCGGTCGAGATTCGGCGTGGGCACTTTCGACCCGGGGTTGTAGCAACCCACGTCGCCATAGCCGAGGTCGTCCGCGAGGATCAGGACGATGTTGGGTTTGCCCCTTTCCTGCGGCGCATCGGCAGCGTGAACCCAGGCGGGCGGCACCATGAGGAGCAGGCAGGTAAGCGACAATTTCATCCGGTGCGGCGTGGGGGTGGTGATTACGGCAATGGGCCCAGGCTCAACCAACCGGGAGCATGACGGTCCTGCCCGGCATTGGCGAAACGCAGAGGTTTGCCGTTTGGCAACGGGTTGATGACGCAGAGGGCGAGGGTGAGTTTCCCGGTGGGCTGCTTTGGCAAAGGCAAGGCGGCGCTCCATTCACGCGGCGCATCGCCCGGCAGGAGGCCTGTGATTTTCCAATCCACCGGCCAGCGCTGCACGGGGTGGCCCTCCGCATCCAGCGCGGCCAGTTCCATGCCCCAATCCTGGTAAAACGGGGCGACCCCTTGATTGACCACGCTCACGCTGACCTTCACGCGCCCGCCCTCGTTAGTGATCGTGGCATTGGGCACATGGAAATCGTAGCCCATGCGCCGGACATGCTCCACGGCGCGGCGATAGCGCTCAGGTGCCGCTCTCTTTTCGAAGAGACCGCTCTCCATGAGCCAGGTGACATGCGTTTGCTCCACGCAGGTGAGAAAGTCCTGCGCTTTCGCGTGCTCTGGTTTGGCATCATGCACCTGGCCCCAGATCTCAGGCCTCACCTCGCCACCGATGGGGTGTGTGCGCCATTTGTTCAAAGCGCTGTCTCCCGCTGCTTTCAATGTCGCCAGGTAGAACCAACGGTCGCTCTCCTTGCCCGAGTCGAGGGTGCCCCAGGCGAAGGAGTCGTCATGATAGCCAAAGGGGAGGTTCGCATTCGGAGCGAAGCCATTGTGAGTCCCGCCCGCTGGATAGCGCAGCAGTACCGGCGTGCGTATCATTGCCCGTTCATAGGCCGCCAGCAGGCGCTGCTGGGTCGTCACCGGGGCAAACAAATCCTCCCGCGGCCAGGTGTGCCACTCGCCCCAGGAGCCGAGCAGCCCGGCGGTGATGTAGGCGATGCGTGGATCGCCATCATAGCGCTGGCCGAGTGCAGTGATGAAGCTCTCCAAGGCCTGCACCAGCCGCCCGTCTGCATAGTCGGGGCTGTAGCTGACTTCGGCAGTTGGTTTCTCCGAGTCGTTCTTCCACCGCGTGACTTTCACCCCCTGCTCGACGAGGAACTTGGGCAGGCCGGACTCCTTTCCCGGATACTCCACCCACACCCGGAAGATGGCCTGATTCCCCCGCGAGGCGATGCCGGTCAACAGCACCTCCATGGGTTGCCAATCAAAAACCGAGTCGCCCTTCATCAGGTCCGACAGCCGCAGATACTCAAATTCCATGCTGTGGGGAAAAGTCTCCCCCGCCATGCCTGAATACGGCACGAGCCCCTTGAGCGGATTGTCGGCAGGCGAAGGGGCGTGCTCCAGTTGCTCCGCGCGGACTTCCAGAGCCACCGCAGCTGCGATGAGCCAATAACAGATGAACCTGCATGAATAGAGAATACCGCCCATATTCTCAGTCTCTCATGTTTTGGCCATTCCGTATTTTATTTTGATGATGCTGGCCCGGGTTCTGCCGGATCGCGGGAGGCACGAGGTTTCTTCCAGTGGGGTTCCCGGAACCTTTTCATGAGCCTGTATCCATGCCTTGCCCGGGTTTTATGCTACTGCTTGAGAGGGAAAAGTTCCGGACGGTCCGTCGAGGCTTCAATCGCCAGGATGGTATCGCGGACGCACTTGGCTTTCATGGCCATCAATTCGGCAGGGAAATCCTTTTCCTCTTTTTCGAAGTAGTCGGCGATCCGTCTCAGTTCCGGAATGACCAGCTTGGCGTGGGCGCCGTAGCTGAGGAGGATTTCCATCAATTCCGGGGTCCGCTCCTGGCTGGCCCATGGATTCTGATCGCGCGTGTATTTCACACAGGCGGTGATTCCTTCGCTGATCCGGTGTTTGGCTAAAAGCCGGAGCCCCTCCACCCGGATGGAGTCGGCAAACATTTCCCCGCTGGGAGCCGGCTCGATGATCGCCTGATAAATGGCGGGCAACAGGGGTTGGATTTTCCCGGAGGATAAATTCCGGTAGACGGAGCCGATGCTGCCCCGCGCGCGGCCATCCTGGTTCTTGAGTCCGGCCCTTACCGCTTTGTAAAGAGCATCCAGATCCACGCCATCCAGCGACTGGCTGAGCATTCCGCCGTCGCGATCGAAAAGGGCGAAGGAAAGATACCGCTGCTGCATTCCGCGGGGATCGTCCGCCGGGTCGGCCTGAGCCAGCAGCTCCAGGAGTTCGGGTACTGCCGGCATGGCCGGGGCGCCAATGGCGGCCAGGGCCTCCGCTGCTTTGATGCGCAACCACAGGTCTTTTGCGGCCAGTGATTTCCGCAATATTGACACGGCAGAGGCCCCCCGCCCGCGAAGCGCGATCAGAGCCTGGCAGGCACCATACTGGGATTCGAGGCGGGGAGCATCGAGCATCCTGAGCAGAGGTGGAATGGGGACATCCTTGCGGCGGGCCAGCGCCAAGGCCGACCGCTCGCGGACTACTGGTGACCAACTGCCGAGGCGTGCCATGAGCTGGTCGGTGCTCAATTGGTCATAGGCGCTGTTGCGGTCCTTGTTGCTCCATCCTTTCCCATCGAGAATCAGGGAATGTGCCGCGGCGGCGTCGAGCTGGGCAGTAGTGCCCGGGCGTTTTCCTGTTAGATATATTTTCTTCAGCGGCATGGCATATGCCAGCAGAAAGCCGCCGGTGCAGTCCCAGCCCGCGTAGCTGTCATTGCCCGCTTCCGGCGGTCCCTGATGCCGGAAGGAGCCGTCCCATCGCCGCGCGAGGTCGAAATACCAGCCGCCAAATTCCTGCATCCACGCGCCCGTGGCTTGAGGGCCGGACTGGGCGATGCCCGGCATCGCCCAGAGCATGTTGAAGAAGTTCCCCGTGTGCCCGCAGTCGCGCTCCGGTCCGTGGGAAGCGACGCTCATGCGGGAAAAGAACTCCGCGCCCCTGGTTTCACCGAGCAGATTGAAGAGGACCGCTGCCATGCCACACTTGCCGTTGTCCTCGTGGTTCTCAATCCACGGGTGGTGGTCCCCATAGGGGATCGCGCCCTTGCCGGTGTAAAAGCGCAGCAGCTTTGCGCTGCGTTCGATCGCCACATCCACGGCCGGGTCCTGCACGCCCGCAGCACGGGCCATCACCAGTGAAATCGTCAGTGGCAGCCCCGGAGAGTTCATCATCCCGTAACCGCCGAGCCGTCCCCCTGGCAGCGCGAAACCATGTCCCCAGGAACCGACCGCACTCTGCCCCCTGGCCGCTTCCAGGGCGAGCCGCTTCAGGCCTGGCATGACTGAAAGGTCATCGGTGGCCAACACATACTCGGAAAGCAGCATCATCACGTAGCCATAGTGCCACGTCTGCATGCTCTTCGCGGAGAAGTCCGCCGCCCACCCCGCCTCTTTTTTTACCAGCGGTAAATGGGACGCATCGCCGCTGGACAGCAGCGCGAGCGCATTGAGTGACCGGGGGATGGGGTCCAGCTCCTTGCCGTAGTCCGGTTCCGCCACCCGCACCGCGAGCGCCTTGATGCTTTGTTCAAAAATCCGCTTCGACTTTGGGCAGGCAAACGGCGCGGTGGCACTGTAACTGCCGAGCACCGCGAGCTTGACCACGACCTCCTCCGCCTTGCCAGTCCTCCAGCGCGTGAGCGCCAGCTTGCCGCCTCCCGTGTCCGATTCGGCTGCGGAGAGGGCCTTGCCCAACTCCGTGCGCGGGTCGTAGGAAAATGCCTTGCCGCCCACGCCCAGGATGACATCCCCGGCCACGAGAATGCCATCGGCGGGCGAACCTTTTTCAACTTTGGTGATGGCGACCTGCCGCGCATCGGAGGTCACCATCTTATCGCAAAATATCCAGCCGCGCAGCCCCGTGGAGCCGAGATTCCAGTCGTGTGTCGCACCTGCAGGAATGGCCTCACCCTTGGTGAAGTCAGGTATCGCCATGGCCTTGCCATTTTCCCCGGCCAAAGCCGGAAAGGGCGTGACGAGGATGGCCGCGAGGGTGAGGGAAATGAAGGTGGTTTTCATGATTTTGTCTTTTTGAAGTGTTTGAGTTCCGCCATCGCCTCGGCGAAGCCCTTGCCGACGCCGCCGAGGATTTTAGCTGATCCCAGGTAATGGAATTCGAGGTTGGAAATCCCCTTCTCAATCACCAGCCTCTCGCGCTCGGTCAGTCCCCCGGCGCGGAGTTTCTCCAGCGTGGCCTGGTCATCGGCGGGCGTCTGGTTGCCGTCCTCCGCCAGCTTTTTTGCCCGCTGGTTGATTTCGTTTTCCTTTGCCTTGGCGGTGGATAGTTCGAGGTCCCAATACTTTTCCGCCAGCACCGTCGCGACGTTGCCTTTGAACTCCGGCAGCGATGCCGGGGCCGCCATCGCGTCGCGGAAATTTTGATGCGTCGCTTGGTATCGCAGCTGGCCGGGGCCATACTCCGCCGTCGGTCCGCCCACGCCGAGCACCCCGATGACAAAGGGCAGCTTCGGAGCGTTCAAATCTTTGCGCACGTCACGGATAAAATGCACCATCGCCCCGCTGTAGACATCGTATCCGCCCGGCTTGTCGCGCTGCGGATACGTGTCGCCGTCCACCATGTCGTTCCAGCCTTGGAACCACGCAAAGCCCGCCAGCTCGTAGCCCTGCGCCACATCGTAATCCGGCACCACGCGCTTGAGGTCGGCGAGCACCATTTTCACATGCCCCACCATCAGCCGGTAACTCACGCCCGTCGCTGCCGCCTTTTCCTCCTTCATGGCTGCCACGTCCTTGCCCTTGCTTAAAAAAGCCGCGAGCTGCGCCTCGCTGAACACATAAGGCCCCGCCCCCGGGGGGCGGAAATCCGTGTGCAAGCTCTTGCCACCCCATGAAGTCTTGATGAGCAAAATGGGCGCGTCCGTAAACTTCTCCATATAAATCCCGAACGTGAACTCGGGCCCGATCTTCCCGGCCGATGCCCCAAACCCCGCCGTCAGTTTCCCTGTCTGCTCCGCGTCCGCGCAGCCGATGGACGAAATCCACACCCGCCCGCAGACCTTCGGTTTCCCGTCCGGACCGAGCATTTCCGCCAGCATCGGCTTCGTCGCCGGGTCCATGCCGATGTGCTCGAAGGTGCTGACCTGGGCGTGGCCCTGCATGTTGGACTGTCCGGCGAGGATGAAAACCTGGAGCGGTTTGGCCTGAAGCTGGGCCGCGAGGGCCAGCGTGGTGATGAGTGTGAGCAGCAGTTTCATGGCTTGGCGTTCTTTTGCGGTGGGGCGTTCTTCTGATTGGCGCCGCCGGGGCCCCAGTCCTCGTTCTTCACGCTGGAGCCGGGGAAGACAGGCGGGATCAGTTCCTTGCGCCACCCTTCAACCGCCGTCGTGAGGCGGGTGGCCACTTCGGCGTTCGCGGCAGCGGCGTTGTTTTTCTCACTGGGGTCGGAGGCGAGGTCGTAGAGTTCCGGCGGGGTTTCACCGGTGCGGATGAGTTTCCAGTTGCCCGCGCGGACGGCGTAGGACTGCTTGCCGGGCATCCGCCAGAACAGGCGCTCATGCGGCGGCATTTTTGCTTCGCCGGCGAGATGCGGGACGAGGTTCACTCCGTCATATTTTTTGTCCGTGGGCATCGCAAGCCCGGCGGCGGCAAGGGCGCTGGCGAAGACATCGAGCGACGATACCGGCTGGTCGAAGGTCGTGCCGGCCGGCAGTTTCGCGGGCCAGCTGACGAGGAATGGCACGCGCACGCCGCCCTCGTGAAGCGTGCCCTTCATACCCCGCAGCGGACGGTTGTCCGCGCCGCTGGGCGTGTGGCCACCGTTGTCGCTGAAAAAGAAAATCAGGGTCCGTCCACGCTGGCCGGTTTCAGTGAGGGCGGCGGTCACGGTGCCGATGGCATCATCCAGCAGGCTCAACTGCGCAAGATACCGCCGGCGCCCCTGGTTCTTGATATCCGCAAACGCTTCCAAGCGCTCCAGGGGTGGCTCGTGCGGCGTGTGCGGCGCGTTGAAGGGCAGATAGAGCATCCATGGCTTCTCCTTGTGGCGGCGGATGAAACCGGCGGCCTCGTCGCCGAACGCGGTGGTGAGATGCGGCGGCACGTCGTTGATGATTCCGCCTCCACGGATGAGCGGGAGCGTATACTGCCGCCCGTTAGGCTTCCAGCCGGTGAAGCGATGACCGCCGCCGATGAAGCCGAACGATTCATCGAACCCGCGCGCCCACGGCACGAAGGCCGGCGCCGAGCCCAGATGCCATTTCCCAACCCAGCCTGTGCGATAGCCCGCTCCCTTGAGAAATTGCGGCAGCAATTTTTCCGTGAGCGGCAGACCCTCCTTCGGGTCGAGCGGGTCATAGACCGGATTGTTCTCATGCCCGAAGCGCGACTGATAACGCCCCGTGAGCAGCCCGGCCCGCGAAGGGGAGCAGACCGGAAAAGTGACATAGCCGCTGGTGCAACGCACCCCGGACTTTGCCAGCGCATCGAGATGCGGCGTGATGGCCTCCTTGCTGTCCTGGAATCCGGCATCGGCATAACCTTGGTCGTCACTGACGATGATGAGAATGTTCGGCTTTTCCGCCGCGGCCGCGTGGAAGCCCATGAGTGAAATGAAGGCGAAGAGGGCAGTGCGGATACTCATGGGGTGGTGGAGGTGCGGGCCTGGTCCGCCAACCAAGGGCGTCCGGGTTCGCGGGTTTCAGGGTTGATCCATCACAAAGGCCGGACGGGAGAGGACCCCTTTGGATAGGGCGCCATAGTGGTCGGAGCGCCAGAAGTTTTTGAGATCATCCGCGGTGATGAGTTGAAGGCCGGGCGTGGCAACGGCGGGATTGCAGAGGATGTAGAGGTCCTGCTCCGCGATGTAACCACAAACGTTGAGCGTGTGGCCGGCGCTGCCGCCGGGGTATTGCGGTCCGATATATTTGAAATCCACGACCACCGGTCGGCCGGCATCCAGTTCGCTTTTCAGAAAGGCGGTGGCCTGGTCAAAGCCCGGGTCGTCCGGCGTGAAAGTGATGAGCCTCCACTTCTGGCCGATTTTTTCCGAGGCATCGAGGAGGTGGCCCCAGTCGGTGCCGGTGCCGGGGGGCGAGGGACAGAGCCGTTTGAAGTCCCAGCCGCCGATCGTGCTGCCCTGGAAGCGGGCGAAGGTGGCGCAGGCGGTGGATCCGCAGTTGTTATAACCTTGGTGGATGTGCGGCATTGGCACGAAGGCAAATTTCCCCGGTTCGCCTTTTTGCCGGCGATATCCGGTCAGCTTCAAGAGATCCGCCCCCTGCTGGGCGCAGGCGCTGTCGGATGGTTGCGCCGGGTGACCGGTGGGGCCGGTGGGCCGGAGCTTCGAGACCTTCGTCCAGTTGGCTTTTGCGGCGTCGGGGTCGCCAGCTTGGAACTGGATTTCACCCAGCACCACGAGGCCTGAGGGATCGTTCAACTCCGCGGCCCGCTCTGCGAGGCGCCGGGCCTGCACGGTATCCGGCGCCACGCCTTCGCCGGAAAGATATGCCATTGCTGCTGCCGAAGCCGCCCGCCCGTGTCCCTGCGCCGCCGCCTGCTTCCAAACTTCAAGAGCCTTGGGGATCTCCAGCTCCGTGCCTTGGGCGCCGAAGTAACATTGCCCAAGGTTGAAAGCCGCCTGCGCCGATTTTCCGGCTGCCGTCTTGAAATAGCCAAAGGCAATCCCGGGACTTCGCTCCACCACAGCACCCCGCAGGTAGGCAAAGCCAACAAAATCCATCGCATCTGCATGGCCGTTGTCCGCCGCCCGGTGCGCCCACTGAAGCGCCTGCACATCGTCCTTTGCCGTGCCCTTTCCATCGCGGTAGCGGTAGGCCAGATCCAGCTGGGCCGCGATATCGCCACTCCTGGCCCGGTCGGTGAGGGCTTTCAAATCCGGCGCGTCTTCGGCAGGCAAAATGAGTGTGGCCATGAGCGTGGCGGCGAGGGTGAGGTGGATGGACTTCATCGTGGTGGAAAGTTATTCAACGCCGGAGATGGGGTTTGCAGGAAAGTCCATTTTCGGCCTGATGCCCAGGCCAGGATGTGTGGCCCAAGTTCAGGCAGGCCCGCCCGCACCGCTTCCGCAGGCGCTGGCAGATGAAATGGGCTGAGCGGACAGCCTCCGCCATGGCCCACGAGGCCCGCATCCGTTTCCATTTCCACCATGGTGCTGTCGAAGCAGGTCACTGCTTTGCCGCCAGACCGTTGGCAGGCAGCCTCATGCGGCGGGAGTTCGACGCCGGTATCGAGGATGCGGGGAATTTTCATGTCAAAGCCGGGCTGGGTACGATTCGCTGGAAATTCTACCTGGTCTCTGCCGCCCAGTCTTGGCGGGCAAGGGCATCCGCGCATGAAACTCAGCACAACTGGCGCCACCCGCTCCCCCGCCTCCCACCCGGCCGGAGGTGTGGACCTGCGCTTGCTGGCACAGCGCTTCCGCCACAGCCCGGACACCGCCTTTTTCACAGGGAGGCCGGCCTGCTTCCGGGTCTGCGATTCCATGGTCCCAGAGCAGGAAATCCGTCCGCTGCCCACGTCAAGCTGACGGCCGGGGCCAAAGGTCCGGGGATGCCCGGACTGCGGCTGGAGGGTTATTGCTTAAAGCCGCAAATGCCGGCAGCCGGCAAGATGTCACGTGCGGGGCGAATCTCCAGTCGTGGTGCCGGGGGCTTTTTGATGAAAGTTAGCTTGACCCGTTGCCGGAAAAACAGATAGACAGATAGCGTGAACCGGTCAGCTCTGTTCCATCCTGCCCGGATCATTCTCATGATTTGTGGTGGAAACGGTGGCCTGTTGCTCCGGTTGGAGGCGGCTCCGGGAGGCTTGGACCCCCATGCCGCTCCACTGGAACTGCGGGCGGAGGCGCGGGTGGTGGTGGCTGCCCGGCAGGCCGATGGCCGCGTCGTGGTAGGCGGTGATTTCTGGTGGCTGAATGGAACCGCCGTTCCAGGTCTGGCACGTTTGGAGGCCACTGGACTGAGGGATCCGGGCTTTGTGCCGGAGATTGGACTGATGATAGAGGAGGGCCTCGAGTCCCTGGGGAATCACAACGGGGGGGTAGACTGGCCGGCGGCGACCCTGTTGCCGCTGCCGGATGGACGAATGTGGATGGAGGTAAGGAGAGGAGACAGCCTTTGGACCGTGCTGGGCCCGCAGGGGCACGTATCCCTGGGAGATTTGGCGGCATTGCCCACGGGCATCAGGACGCAAGTCCACGCCGAGGGAACCGGTCCAGGCCAGCTTGTAGTCGGTATCATCACGCGGCCCGTCAGCACCCTCGCAGGCCCGGGTTCGCCGACCGCGGAACTACGGGCCGTCGCGCTGGCCGGCGGCCAGACGCTCTGGAGCCACACGAGGACCACCGGTCCACAGCCGCTGCGGGCTTGGCCGACGGGGGACGGCCGTTGGTGGGTGGCCGGTGATGATGCGGTGGTGGATCCGGAGGTGCCTTTCTCCGTGCCTGGAACGGCCAAACTGGTGTGGCGGATCAAGGGGGACGGGTCCACCGATGAAACCTTCCCTGCCTTGCCGTTTCCACGGGGCCACAGCCAGAGTTTCCAACCGCTTCCGGAGGGGAAACTGGCGGTGCTGGAAACAGACCAGCGTTCGCTCGGAGAATGGCCGCCTTCGGGCAGCCTGCCGGTAAAGATCCGTGTTTTTATGCCTGACGGAGCGGGTTCATCCTTCAATGCCGGAAGCCAGAGCCGGTTGTTGGAACTGAGGGTGGAGGGAACGCCTGACGGAGCCCTCCTGACAAACCTCGATACCGATCCGGCCCGGTTGAGGCGGATGGCCCAGGATGGGACGGTGGACCCGGGCTTTTCCCCGGTGCGTTATCCGGCCGGATCTGCCTGGATGGGCATGGCGGATGGGCGCATGATCGTCGGAACCGGCCGCTACCTCGCGGACGGTTTGCCGGATCCTTCCTGGCAAACTCCGGAAGCCCGCCGTCCGGCGAGGATGAGGAAACTCGCGGCCGCCCCGGACGGGGGGATTTATGCGGCGGGCGATTTTGTCAGCATCAATGGCCAAGCCCGCAGCCGGATCGTCCGGCTGGACCGCAGTGGAGCCCCTGATCCCGGTTTCCTATTGGATCCACTGGTCGCTGGCGTGATCCTGGATATTCAATCGCTCGCCGATGGGCGGCTCTTTCTTTTGGAAAGAAGGGAATTGGCTCCCGACCCGGCCTCACCAACCCGGCTGATCCGCCTGCTGGCCACTGGAATGATGGATCCTGACTTTACTCCATTTGAGGGGCTGGTGCCTTCCTCTGCCGGGGGCGCTGGGCTGAGCAGGGTGGGTGAAGTGGGCGGAATGGCGGTATTCCCGGAGGGGGCGGTCCTGGTATGGTCCAGCAACCCCTGGGCTGAAGTCAGCAACGCCGCATGGCGTTCCTTGACCGCCCGGGGCGAGGTGGAAGCGGGCTTCACCATTATAGGGGGCGGAGGAAAAGTGGGTCCGGTCATGCCAGATGGCCGATTCTGGATCGGGGGAGAGCGTTATCTGAGGAATGGGGTCAGGGATGGAGTGGTGCCGGGCCTTCCCGCCAACAACTCCGGGACCGGCAGCATCAGCGCGCCAATCCCCTGTTTGTTGGATGACGGACGGGTGGTGTTTCACGTTTCGGGCGTGGGCCTGCGGGCCCTTTTGCCATCAGGGGTATGGGATGAAACCTTTGCGCTTCCCTTGCCATCCGGTGCCAGGGTGGAGCAGCTGAGGCCGGATGGGCACGGCGGCCTGCTGGCACGTTATTCTGTGCCAGGGGACAGTCTGCGGGTGATTCCTCTGGTGCGGCGTCTGAGAGGCGATGGGCGTCCTGATCCGGCTTTCCGCTGTGCTCCGGTGGACAAACAACCGCTGCCGGAAGGGGCCGCCACCCAGGTCATGAGTCAGATGGGATTGCTGAATACCGCGCAGAATAACTATGGTGACTTGAAGTCTCTCGCGGACCTCCTGGCGGTTCCGGATGGGGTGTGGGTCGCCGGTAATTTCACGCAGGTGGACAATCAGCGGCGCGATGGGCTGGTCCGGCTTAGCACCGCCATGGCGGCGGGCTATGCCGGCTGGGCCGGGGCCGTCTTCAGCGCCACTCCTCCAGAAGCCTCCGCACAGACCGGGCCGGGTGATCCTGACGGGGATGGCATCACCAATTCCCTGGAATATGCGACTGGCAGCGACCCTCTCCTGGCCGATGCCAGTGCCAGCCAGTTGCGCCTCGTTTCCTTGGCGCCATTGGTCCTCTCCTTGCCCCGGAATCCAGATGCTGCTGAGATGGTCCCCTCTCTGGAAGCCGGCGCTAATCTGAATGACTGGCAGGCGGTAGCGGAGGCTGATGTCCTGCGGACCATGGATGACCAGTCCATCCGCTTTGAAGTGAGGGGTCCTGTAACCGGCCGGTTTTTCCGGATCCGATTTACCACCACTCCTTGAAGGCGGGATTTTCAAAAAACCTTCAATCAGGCCGGGCTGGGGCGGTCCGGTCCAACCAGAAAAAAGCCGGACTCCTGTGAAGGGAGTCCGGCTTGGGATGGAATCAGGAGGGGGCTCCGATCAGGCGGCGAAACGGGCGGCGACGGCGTCCCAGTCCACGAGGTTCCAGAAGGCCGCAATGTATTCGGGGCGGCGGTTCTGGTAGTGGAGATAGTAGGCGTGTTCCCAGACGTCGAGGCCGAGCAGGGGTTTGGCGCCTTCCATGATGGGGCTGTCCTGGTTGGCGGTGCTGCTGATGGCGAGTTTGCCGTCCTTCAGGCTGAGCCAGGCCCAGCCGCTGCCGAAACGGGTCGTGGCGGCTTTGTTGAAGGCTTCCTTGAAGGCATCAAAGCTGCCAAAAGCGGCCGTGATGGCGTCGGCGAGGGCTCCGGTCGGCGCGCCCCCTTTGCCGGGGCCGATGATGGTCCAGAAGAGGCTGTGATTGGCATGACCGCCACCATTGTTACGCACCACGGTGCGGATGGCTTCGGGGACGGCATCAAGGTTGGCGATAAGATCGTCGATGGACTTCGCTTCGAGTTCGGCGTTTCCGGCGAGGGCGGTGTTGAGATTGGTGATATAGGCCTGGTGGTGTTTGCCGTGATGGATTTCCATGGTCCGGGCATCGATGTGAGGCTCCAGAGCATTCAGGGCATAGGGCAGGGCAGGAAGAGTGTGGGGCATAATAACTGGAAGGTTGGGGGTGGAGGACGGGACAGGATTCCCGCCGCTCTACGGAAGCGGCACCCGGGCCGGATGCAACTCACGATTTTTTCACAGGGTCAGAAGGCAGGCATCGCCGTGAGGTTGCCGGGACGGTAGTCGGAAGGGATGTCGAGCGCAGGATTCTGCACGCTGACCAGCTGCCAGCTCCACGGCCGCCAGGCTTCACGTTTCCAGATGAAGCGGGTCATTTCCTGCAATTCCAAGGCTTTCTCGGAGATCATGCCGGCCGCGGGGCTTCCGTTGGATTGGACCCGCAGGCTGGTATCGACCACGCCACTCCCGGAATCGATCGCCGGGTTGACCATGGTGACTTCCAGAATGGGACTGAGGGTGCGCAGGTCCTTAAGAATCCCGGGCCAGTCCCCGGCCGTGACGTTCCATTGGTCGGTGTAATCCGGATGGATCAGTTTGCCGCAGGCGGCCGCATCTTTCTGGGAGATGGCCCGGAGCAGGCGGGCCTGGGCCGATTTCAATTGTGCCCCCGGATTCAGGAAATGCCACGCGGTGAACATCAACAGCGGGATCAGGGCAAGGAGGAAAAAGTGGCGTCGGGTCATGGGAGGGAAGAGGGAGGCGGCGATGCAGGACCATCGGTGCCCTTGGGGAAATTCCCACGGCAAATCCTGACGGTGGGGGGAAACCCGGTTGACGCCAGGGACGCCGGACGCTTAAGAAAAAAGATGCCTGCCATGCCCGACCGACTCCCTGCCGAACGCTACCGTCCCTGTGTGGCGGCGTTGCTGCAGAATGCTGCCGGGATGATCCTGGTCTGCGAGCGGCGCGACTTTGCGGAAAGCTGGCAGTTTCCCCAGGGCGGGATCGATGCCGGGGAATCGCCCCGCGAGGCCCTGGTGCGGGAATTGATGGAGGAGACCTCTTTGCCGGTGGGTTCCTACGAGATCAAAACCGAACGGGCCGGTTATCGTTATCACTTTCCGGAACGGCACCGGAAGCGGGGGAAATTTGTGGGCCAGGAGCAGGTGTATTTCCTCTGCCGCTTTCTCGGGCCGGAGTCCCTGCTGAATCTGGAAACCGCCCATCCCGAATTCCGCCGGTGGAAGTGGATCCTCCCGCATGAGTTTGACCTGCGCTGGCTCCCGGAATTCAAGCGGGGCGTCTATCAGAAGGTTCTGCGCGACTTTTTTGAAGTGGAATTGCCCTGAGTCCGTGGGCAGGCGGTTCTTCCCCCCACGGCATTCATTCCCCCAACAAATCGGGACGGAGCGACTTGGTGCGGGCGAGGCCTTGCGCGGTCTTCCAGGCAGTGATTTTGGCATGGTGCCCTCCCAGCAGGATCTCCGGCACCTTCATGCCGCGGAACTCCGGAGGCCGGGTATAACAGGGCGCTTCGAGCAGTCCGGTGGCGGCGCTGAAGGACTCCTCGGCAGGCGAGCGCTCATCGCCCAGTACCCCGGGCAGGAGACGGACCACGGCATCGGTGAAGATGTTGGCGGCGATGGCGCCGTTGGTCAGGATGTAGTCGCCCAGGGAGATTTCATCATCCACCAGCGCTTCCACCACGCGGTGGTCGATGCCTTCGTAGTGGCCGCAGAGAATGATCAGATGGGGACAGGCGGTGAACGATTCCACCAGCCGCTGGTCAAGTCGGCGGCCCTGCGGGGTCATGAGGACGACGCGGCAGTCCGGGGTGCGCAGCGCCTCCACCGCGGCGAAAAGCGGAGCACAGGCCATCACCATGCCCTGGCCTCCGCCAAAGGGCGTGTCGTCCACCCGGCGGTGTTTGTCCGTGCTCCATTGGCGCAAGTCATGCACGCCGAGTTCCCACAGGCCGCGGGCCTGGGCCTTGCCCAGAATGCTTTCGCCCAGGGGCACGCGGCACATCTCAGGAAACAGGGTGACAATATCGATTTTCATCAGAGGAAGCGGACGGGACGGAAAAGGGGTGAGCCGGTGGCATGGGTCAGGGCAGGGCGGCCGGAACCGCGGGCGTGCCCTGCACCATTTTCATCAAGCGGTTCAGGCTGGGCGTGCGGTCGGCCTGGAAGTTGCGCATGGCGACATGGGTTTCCGGCGCCGCGGGATTCACTTGGATGCCCCAGAGAGGACGGATTTCGGTGGGCAGGCTGGAATAGCGCAGATCGCCCAGGACCAGGGGATCGGAATGATGCTGCCCGATCCAGCCATCCGAGAAATCGTGGAACCGTTGGATGTCCTTTGCTTGCCGGGAGCCGGGCGGCACCTGCAGGGCCAGCACCGCGGCCTCCGCGGTGGCAAACATGGGCTGGGAAGTGCCCGGCAAAACGACAGGTTCACCAAACAAGGGACAGCGGATCGCCATGACGTGACATTCCTGTCCGGCCTGGAGCAGCACCCGCCACACCACCACATTTCCGAAGGACGGTTTCAATTCGCGGCGGTCGATATTTTTCATCGGTGAGGCGGCCAGCCATTGGTCAAGGGTGGCCGACGCCCGGTGCCGCTGCACCAGACAAAAACCAAGATACAGGGCCACCCACGCCAGACCAACGGATGCTGCCTTCCGGCTGGCATAACGCACCGCCAGCGCGATGCAGGCCACCAAGGGAACGGTCAGCACCGGATCGATGATGGAAATCCAGTCCAAGCCCACCCGCGTCTGGGCAAACGGCCACCACAGCCGGGTGCCATAACTGGTCCAGGCATCGCAGAAAAGATGGCTCAACCCTCCGAGCAGCGCCGGAAAAATGAGCCAGTGCCATGGCACGGTATGCTTGAAGGCGCGCAGGATCAGCGAGGCGATGATGGCGCCCATCAGCGCGATGACCGGGGCAAAGGCGAAACTGTGGGTGAAGTGGCGGTGATACTCGAGGGTGAACAGCGGGTCCGAGGCCGAGCGCAGCAGCACGTCGGCATCCGGCAACAGTCCACCCGCCAGCCCTGCGAGGGCGGCGGCCCGGCGGGATACTTTTTGACGGGTTCCGGCGATGGCGCAGGCGACGCCGAAGACGGAGTGAGTGAGGGGATCCATGGCAGGATGAAGGCCGGGATTCTGCCTGGATGCCAGCGGAAAGGCAGGTTCGAGGCCCCTTGGATGAAACGAAGTGCCGGGAGGGGGGACGAGGGTGCGCTCCTCGTGCCGGATTATCGGTTCAGCCAAACCCGCCAACTCCCCAGGGCCGTGATATCCTCCGCGACCTCCGCGGCCATGGCTTCACACACAAATCCACAGACGGTGGAGCCGTCTTCCAACTGGACGCGGCCCAGTCCGAGGGGGGAGGGAATGCCTTCGAGGAAACTGCCCACCGCGGGCAGGGGCACGGCCCAGACTTCCACCTCGATGGCCCCGCCACCCTGGGCCCGGCGGATCAGGCCCGGGCGGTGAGGGGGGCCGCCGGGGAGTTTCACCATTTGATAGACAGGGGCGGTTTTGGTGGTCCGGGCCAACCAGGCACCACGCGAAGTCAGTTGGTGATTCAGCGGCAGGCCGCTGAGATGGGCGCCACAAACCGCAATTTCCAGAACCGGTACCGGAGGATGCACCGGGGTGCTGGTTGGGGCAGGGCAGGTCGCGGCGTTATTGCTATAGGAGGGCCAGCGGCTGGAGAAGTCGAGGAGATGCCAATCGGTGAAAGCAGGAGCGAAAAGAGTGACCCCCCACGGCAATCCGGCTGGCAGGAATCCCGCAGGCAGGGCCAGGGCCGCGAGGTCCAGCAAGTTCATGAAGTTGGTGTAGCGGCCGAGCTGGGAGTTGAGTTTGAGGGGTTCGGCGGCCAGTTCTGCCTTGGTGTAAATGGTGCCGGCCGTTGGCGTCAGGATGGCATCGACCGCTTCCCACACGGCGGCGCTGCGCCGTTTGTTTTCCTGGAGTTGATAGAAAGCCGCAAAGGCGGCGGCGGCGGTGCCCCGGGCCCCTCCGGCAATGATTTCGCGGGTGACCGGCAGCAGCGCTCCGGGGTTGGTGTCGAGCAGTGGTTTTGCCGTGAGGTATCGTTCCGCCACCCAGGGGCCTTCGTAAAGCAGGCGGGCGGTTTCGAGGAATGGATCAAGGTCGATCTCCACGATTTCGGCTCCACCGGCCCGGGCGGTTTCAATGGCCCCGTCGAAGAGTGCTGCCGCATCGGCATTGCCGAAGAATTCCAATTGATCGGCCCGCGGCACACCAAGGCGGAGCCTGCTGGACCATGACTTCGCGGGCTGGCCGGGCAGAGGGCGGGAGTAAGGATCGATGGGATCGAATCCCGCCGTGATGCCGAGCACCAGCGCGGCGTCGGCGGTAGTGTGGGCGAAAATGCTGACGCAATCCAGGGTGCGGCAGGCGGGCACGACTCCGGTGGTGCTGAGCAGGCCGCAGGTGGGCTTCACTCCGATCAGATTATTGAAAGAAGCCGGCACGCGGCCGGAGCCGGCGGTGTCGGTGCCGAGGGAAAAGGCGGCAAAGCCCCGCGAAACGGCAACGGCCGATCCGGAACTGGAACCACCGGGGATATAGTCAGGGTGGAAGGGATTCACCGGCACGCCGTAAGGTGAGCGCACGCCCACGAGGCCGGTGGCAAACTGATCCAGATTCGTCTTTCCCAGGGGGATCGCGCCCGCGTCGAGCAGCCGCTGCACGACGGTGGCACTGCGCTCCGGCGTGTAGGCGAATTCCGGACACGCGGCCGTGGTGGGGATCTGCGCGAGGTCGATGTTGTCCTTGATGGCGAAGGGGACACCGAAGAGTGGCAAGGACGACGGATCCCTGCCATCGAGCGCGGCAAGATAGGGTTCGATTTCGGAATCAGTCAGGAGATGGATGAAGATGGCCTGATCGGCATCCGTGCGGAGGCGCTGCAGGAGGTCCGCCAGCAGGGCACGGGGTGTGGTCCGGCCGGTCCGGTAGGATTGCAGAAGATCGTTGATTGTCATGTCAGGGATTCAGGCGGAGGGGTGGACGGCGAGGAGGGGCTGGCCGGGTTTGACGGGAGTGTCCGGACGGCAGAGCAGGGCCGTGACGTTGCCGCCGATGGTGGAGGGAATGGTGATTTCCATTTTCATGCTTTCGATGATGACCACGGGTTGGCCTTCCGTGACTTCATCGCCGATTTCCACCAGCACCTTCCAGACGTTGCCGGCGATGGGATTGAAGACCACTTCGCTGCCTTCCGGGATGGGCTCGCCTTCGGGTTCGGGTGGCGCCTCCGGGGCTTCGTAGGTGAGCTGGCCGTTGGCCCTCCAGCGTTCGCGCTCTGCTTCAAAGGCGGCTTGTTGAGTGGTTTTGAAGGCGGTGATGGACGCCTCGTGGTCCGCGAGGAATTTCCGGTAGGCCGCGAGGCTGAAGGTGGTTTCCTCGATCTTCAGTTTGAATTGACCGGTGAGGAGGTCGCGGCGCAGGACTTTCAGCTCTGCTTCGCTGACCGGATAGAAGCGGATCTGGTCGAAGAAACGCAGCAGCCACGGGGTGCCTTCCGGGAAGTCAGCGGTGACCCGGAAGCGGTTCCACATGGGCACGGTGCGGCCCACAAATTGATAGCCACCTGGGCCTTCCATGCCGTAAACGCAGAGATAGGCTCCGCCGATGCCGACGGCATTCTCGGGCGTCCAGGTGCGGGCCGGATTGTACTTGGTGGTGACGAGCCGGTGCCGGGGATCAATGGGCGTGGCGACGGGGGCGCCGAGATAGACATCCCCGAGCCCCATCACGAGGTAGCTGGCCTCAAAGACAATCCGGTAAACGTCGTCCACGCTGTCCAGACCGTTGATGCGGCGGATGAACTCGATGTTGCTGGGACACCAGGGGGCGTCTTTGCGGACGGATTGGTATTTCTCAATCGCGAGGCGGGTGGAGGGGTCGTCCCACGCGAGAGGGAGATGGACAATGCTGGCCGGCACGGCCATGTCCGCGATGTCCGTCAGGGCATTTTCGGCATCACGCAGCAGCGCCAGCACCGCTGCACTGGTGGTGAGCCGCAGATCAAAGCGGACTTGGAGGGAGCGGATGCCGGGGGTGAATTCCAACAATCCCGGCTGGCGGTGGGCCTCCAGCCAGGTCATGAGGGCATGGACGCGGAAACGGAGGTCGATATCGAGGACCATCGGGCCATATTCGACCAGCACGGCACGGTCACCGCTTTGACGGTAGACCACTTCGGGACGGTCACCTTGGGCCGGCAGGCCTCCGAGGAGGGGAGAACCGGGCAGCGCTCCGTTTTTGGATGTGAAAGGCGGCATTGCGCCGAGGGTGCGGATGGCCTGGGCCTGTTGTTGCTCGAGCAGGACGGCTTCGCAGGCGGCGATGCATTGGAAACGGATGTGGTCACCGGGTTTCAACTGCCCCATGATCCAGAGGTCGGCGGAAACAATAGTGGCGGGACAGACAAAGCCGCCTAACGAAGGTCCGTCCGGACCGAGGATAACGGGCATGTCGCCCGTGAAGTCCACGGCGCCGATGCTGTAGGCGTTGTCATGGAGATTGGAGGGATGCAGGCCGGCCTCGCCTCCGTCTTCCCGGGCCCATTTGGGTTTGGGGCCGATGAGTCTGACGCCGGTGCGGGCGGAGTTGTAGTGGACTTCCCAGGCGGTGCTGAAGAACATGGTGATGTCTTCATCGGTGAAGAAATCGGGAGCTCCATGCGGGCCGTAGAGCACCCGGCAGGTCCAGTCGTGGGTGAGGGCGGGGCGGGCCGGTTCTGGCAGGGAAAGCAGGGAGGCTGATGCATCAGCCTTGGTCAGGTGGATGACATCTCCGGGGAGCAGGCGCCGTCCGCTGTGGCCGCCGAACTTGCCCAGGGCGAAGGTGGTTTTGCTTCCGAGATAAGCCGGGACGTCGATGCCTCCGGCGATGAGCAGCGCAGCACGTTGGCCGGGACCTGCGATGGATTTGGTTTTCAGGACCTGGCCAGGGGTGATAGGGATGACCGTGTAGCGTTCCACAGGCTGACCATCGAGGGTCGCCTGAAGGTCGGCGCCGGTGAGGCAGATCCTGGTCGGACCATTGAAGCGCAGGGTCGGCCCGGCCGCCGTGATTTCGAGGCCGGATTCGCCTTCGGGATTGCCGAGGAGGCGGTTGCCCAGACGGAAATTCAACGGGTCCATCGGTCCCGAAGGAGGCACGCCGACGTGCCAATAACCAATGCGGCCGGGCTCATCCACTACGAGGGTTTCGAGTCCTCCGTCCAACACATCGAAGGTGGAGGGCTGCCAGGTGAATGTTGAGAGGAACCTCGTGGTGATCGTTCCGGCGGTGAAGGCTTCTCCACCGAGAATGGCTTTCAGATAGCTGAGGTTGGTCTCGATGCCATGAACACGGGAATCGGCGAGCCCGGTGCTTAGTTTTGCCAGAGCCGAGGTCCGGTCCGGTCCGGTGGCAATGAGTTTGGCGAGCATCGGGTCGTAATACGCGGTGACTTCGCTGCCATGCTCGACCCACGTTTCGACCCGCAGTTCAGGAGCAAAAGCCACCCCGGTGAGCAGTCCGGTGGAAGGCTGGAAATCCTTGTTGGGGTCCTCGGCATACAGCCTGACCTGAATGGAGTGCCCCACCGGTTCGATGGTATCAGGCAGGCTGAGAGTGCCGGCGGCCTGACGGATCATCCACTCGACGAGATCGATGTTATGGATTTCCTCGGTGACCCCATGCTCCACCTGGAGGCGGGTGTTGACCTCAAGAAAGAAGAAGTCGCCGCGCTCATCGTCATAAAGGAATTCCACGGTGCCGGCTGATTCGTAGGAGGCACTTTCGCCGAGCCGGCGGGCACAGTCGAGGAGCTCGCGCCGGGTTTCAGGAGTGATCCCGGGCGCGGGGGTTTCCTCGATGACTTTTTGATTGCGTCGCTGGGTGGAGCAATCGCGCTCAGTGAGGGCGAGCACCTTGCCCTGGCCATCGCCGAAGATCTGGACTTCGATGTGGCGGGCCTTGGAAACCGCGCGTTCCAGGAAGACCCCGCCATTGCCAAAGTTGGCACTGCCCATGCGCCTGACGGCAGCGAAGGATTGGGTGAGGGATGCGGCGTCAGGACAAAGGGACATGCCGATGCCGCCGCCTCCGGCCGTGCTTTTCAGCATGACCGGATAGCCCACTTTTTCCGCCGCCGCCAAAGCTTCCTCCTCGGTATCCAGCAAGGGGCTGCCGGTGAGCATGGGCACGCCAGCCAATTCGGCAAGTCTGCGGGCCTCGTGCTTGAGGCCGAACATCGTCATATGTTCAGGACGGGGGCCGATGAAAACGATGCCGGCCTCTGCACAGGAGGCAGCGAAGGCGGCGTTTTCACTGAGAAAACCATATCCAGGGTGGATGGCCTGGGCGCCAGTGGCCTTGGCTGCAGCGAGGATTTTGATGGAATCGAGGTAACTGCGCGCCGCGACCGGATCGCCCAGGGCGACGGCTTCATCGGCGAGGCGGACGTGCAGGGAGTCGGCATCCGCTTCCGAATAAACCGCGACCGAACGGATGCCCATGCGCCTCAGCGTTCGGATGATGCGGCAGGCGATAGCGCCCCGGTTGGCGATGAGGACAGTGGTGAACATGGGACGTGGAGAATTTGAACAGAAGGGCACGGAGGACAGGAAGAGGGGGCTGTGGCCCGTCGGTTTTTCTTTCCGCGGTGCGGCTAGTCCCAGATCAGGATGCCCGCCGGGGTGGGGTTGTAGCCGTTGCAGGGGTTGTTGAGCTGGGGGCAGTTCGAAATCAGGCAGAAGACGTCGCGTTGAGCGGTCATTTCGACGTAGCGCCCGGGGGCGGAAATGCCATCCGCAAATTCCAGTCCGCCCTCCGGGGTGACGGGAACGTTCATGAAAAAGTTGATATTGGGAACGAGGTCCCGGATGCCCATCGGGATGGGGGCCTTGCTGAGTCCGAGCAGGAAGCTGTCCCGGCAGCTGTGCATGAACTTCTTGTCCAGGCTGTAGCGGACGGTGTTGCTCTCCGCACTGCAGCCGCCCCCGAGGCTGTCGTGACGGCCGCAGGTGTCGGCGGTGATGGTGAGCAGTGGCTGGCACCGGTTGGAGAGGAGCACACTGCCGGTGGTCAGGTAGATGTTGCGTTGGGCACGGATGGTCTCATCGGCGCTGTAGCGTTCGGTGGGGTCGTCGGCATTGTAAAAGAGCGTATCCACGGCCTGATTGCCTTCGAGATCGGTGATGCGGAAGGTCTGGCCTTTCGTGATCCGGTGGAACCATGGGTCACCGGCCTTCACAATGGTCTGGTGGACAGCACGGGAGGGGTCGTGCAGGCTGTGTGTGGCTATAGCGCTCATGAAGGACGGAGGGAGAAGTAGGATTCGGTGTTCGTGAAACCACGGCCATTTTCGGGGCAGGACTGGCGGCAAAGGTCATCTGCGGCCGGCGGCGTGGTGTGGTGGATGGTCAGTTCGACCGGCTGCGGGGCGTAGGCGGGGTTGGGGTCGAGCGGGTGCTGGCAGGTGTTCAGGACGACGAGGACGTTCATTTCCATGCGCAGGACCACGGTGCTGCCGGGAGGGGAGTGGCCCGGGATGTAGGTTAGCGATCCGTCCGGCTGCACCACGACTTTGCTGAAGAAATTGGCGTTGGGGACAAGGTCGCGGAGGCCGAGATCATGTTTGCCCAGTTCCACGAGGAAGAGATCATGGCTGTTGCGGAACCAGTCATTGCGGAGTTCCTGATAGGAGCCTTCGCCGTATTTGGCCCGGACGGTTTCAGCATTGCTGTGGCCGGCGATGGGATCGTGCCAACCGAGCGAATCTTCCGTGATGGAGCAAAGAATGCGCCCCCTGTCGGAGTAGAGGACGTGTCCGGCGGTGAGCTTGGCGGTGTGCTGGGCCTTGAGAGTGTCCGGCATATTGTAGCGCTCGGTCAGTTGGTCGGCATTGTAAAAGAGGGCCGCGGCATTGGCCCCGCCCCGGGGATCCGTGAGGCGCAAGGCGGTGTGGCGGGGCAGAATCATGGACCAATAACCGCCGCCGCGGATCGTCGTGGTCAGGAGGGGAGTCGATAGGGGCGGATTCATGCAGAGGACTTGGTTTTGGACGGGCGGAGGGGTTTTTCGTGGAGAGGCGGCAGGACGGTGGTGGTCAAGGTCAGTTTGCCGGCTTTGACCCCTTTGCAGGCCACGAGGGCATGGGTGATCTGCTTCAGTTTCTGTGCCGGACCCTGTACTAAAATGACTTCCATCATAAAATTCAGCTCCAGTTGGACGTGCAGGGAGGAAATGACCTCGGCCACGTGCTGGCGTTGCAGCTCGGCCAGCTGGGTGAGCAGATTGTTTTTGGTCTGGTCGTAGAACAAGGTGATTGACCCGGCCATGATGGCGTTGCCGGTCGCTTGCTGGTGCTCGGTGACCCGGTCGTGAATGAGTTCCGCGACCGCCTGGGAGCGGTTCTCGAAGCCACGGTCGGCGACCATTTGGTCGAGCGAACGAAGCAGGCTTTCCGGAATGGTGACGCTCATCCGCTGGATGGGATCAGCGGGGGACTTGTCGGTGGGTTTAGGCATTGGGTATTACGAACAGAAGAGAACGTAATACTGATGGCGCGGATGCCAAGGGGAATTTTCGGTTGGGCCGGAGGCGCGGGTTTCCCGGTGGAATGGGACAAGTCAATCTGAGGCCCGGACACCCACAAGGTGCCGCCCACCGGATCAGGCGCGTTCGTGGAGCCGGCGGATGACGCGGAGGGAGATCACGTGTGGAGTGAGGTGGCCGAGAGTGGCGAGGAGTTTGTTTTTCCAGCCGGGGATGATGACACGTTTCCCCCTGCTGAACTCCTTCCAGCCTTCCTGGGCAACAGCTTCGGCGGTCATGAGCCCATAACGGAACAGGCGGGAGTCCTCCATGGCGGCTTCGCGGGAAAAGCCAGTGCTGGTGGGGCCGGGGCAGAGGCAGGAAATGCGGACGCCGCTGCCGCGGGTTTCTTCATGGAGGGCTTCGCTGAGGCTGAGAACATAAGCCTTCGAGGCGTAATAGGCGGCCATGTCAGGACCGGGCTGGAAGGCGGCGAGGGACGCGACGTTGAGGATGCCGCCGGCGCCCCGGGCCAACATGGAGGGGAGCAGGAGGCGGGTCAGGGTGGTGAGACTGACGAGGTTGACCTGTAGGAGTTCGTGGAGACGGCCAAGGGGCAGGCCGGCCACGGGACCGCAGGCTCCCAGGCCGGCATTGTTGATCAGGTGGTCGATCTGCCAGCCGGAAGCCAGCACTTCATTCACCAGACGGTCTGCGCCATCCGGCAGGGAAAGGTCAGCTTCGACGGTGAGAACGCGGCCGCCGTGGCGGGCGGTGAGGGTTTCGGCGAGTTCGGTCAGGAGGTAACCACGCCGGGCTGTGAGGACGAGGTCGTGCCCGGCTGCCGCCGCCTGCCAGGCGAGAGCGGACCCGATGCCGCTGGAGGCTCCGGTGATGAGGGTGGAAGGGCGTTCCGTCATGGCGGCAGGGGATCGGACTCCGCATCGGCTTCCGTGGGGGCGGGGGCCGGGCGGGAAGGGACATAAGGGATCATGCCGCAGCGGGCGGCGGCGGTGGTGGCGAGGGCCGCGGCGCGGGAGATGGCCCGGTGGTGCCGCATTTCGAAAACGATGCTCCAGACAAAGAATAATCCGACGGCCCAGAGCGGGTGCATTTTGGTGAGGGGGACCAGCGAGGCACAACCGGCGGCGGCCAGCAATTGCAGGATCGCCCAACTGAGGGTCACCCGGCTGCTGAGCCGGACCCGGGTCAGGCGGCGGGGCGAGTCGTGGTATTCCGTGACGGTGGCGAAGCGGATGCGCCACCAGCGGATCAGGCTGGCTTCAAGGTCCCAATCGCGCCAGCCATCGTCGGTCCGGGGGCGGGCGCCGCATTGCTGGAGGTCATCAGTGAGGGCGGCCAGCAACTCATCACGGCCGGTGCCGGTTTCACTCCAGAAGGCGAGTTCGGTGACGGATTTGGCGGGGCTGGGGCCGCGGCCGGGCAGGGAGAAGGCGGGCCACCATGGGCCCCGGGGAGCCGAGCCGAGGCGGATATTCCAAATGAAGCGGGACCAGCCCCGGGTGAGGGGCTGGGCGATCAGCAGGAACCATAACAGAAAAAAAGCGGGCAATGCGGGCCAAGGCCGGGCCGGCCGCAGCAGCCAGGCCTGCCGCCCGGTGCAGGTCAGGGTGATCAGCAGCATGGAGGCCGCCAGCCAGCGGGCGGCGGGTGACCAATAACCTTGAGCCGCGATGACGGCTGCCAGCACCCACCAGGGGAATCCGGTGACGAGCCAGCCTGCGGCCGGGAGTGCCGGGCGATACATGGCTTGAAACGGCGCATAGCCAAACAGACCGGTGTAGATGCGGCCGGCATGCTGGGTCAGGCGGAGCATGGCGGGCTGGTAAACCACCCCCCGCCAGCGGGCTCCGCCCATCTGACCGAAGCGGGCGGCGTGCCGGGACATCAAGAGTGCTTCCGCTTTGCCATAACCCCGCTGTTGTTGGAGGAAGGCGCCCACGGTGGTGCGCCGGTCATGCCAGACCATGGCCGCGGGAGCAAACGCGATGCCGCCGCCGGCTTCCTGCAGCCGCCAGCAAAAATCGACGTCGTCGCCTGCCGCGTGATACTTGGGACGGAACCCGTTGATGCTGTCGAAGGCGGTGCGTTTCACGGCCAAATTACAGCCCGGGATGTGTTCGGCGAGCAGGTCGCTGAGCAGCACATGGGCGGGGCCGCCGGGTGCCGCCATGACACAGGCCTGGGCGAGGGAACGGGCCGGGGGAGGGATGTTGGGTCCGCCCGCGGCGGTCATGACTGGGTCGGCGAGGGCGCGGGTCAGGTAGATCAGCCAATCCGGGTCCGCTTGGCAGTCGTCATCGGTATATGCCAGGATCTCGCCGGTGGCCGCGTCCGCCCCGGCATTGCGGGCCACGCTGAGCCCGGCGGCCTCCTGGCGGAGGTATTGCACGTTGGAAAAATCCCCGGCAATGTCCGGTACCGCGTCGGTGGAGCCATCGTCCACGAGGATGACTTCGTAGTTTGGATAGTGGAGGTGGCGGAGGCTTTCCAGGCAGGCACGGAGCGTGGGCGCCCCATTGCGGGTGCAGACAATGACCGAAACGCGTGACGGGTTTGGCCCCAGCAGGTCCGGCGGGCGCAGCGGTCCTCCAGCCAGAGCGTGCCAGGCCGGACGCGGGGTGCGGCTCCGGGCGGTCAGGCCAAAGGCCCAGCCGGTGACCCAATCGCCGCCGCGGAACCATTCGTCGGTCCAGGAGAAGATCAGGTTTCCCGCCACGCCCATCGCCAGACAGACCTGGCGCTCCCATTTCAGGATCTCCGCCTGGCGCTCCGGACCATGGCTGAGGGAGTCCACGCCGAACTCGGTGATCACCAGCGGGCGGTCGCCGGCGAGGTTCTGCAGGCGGGCGGTATACTTTTCAAAAGTGTGGCGGTCCTCCAGATAGACGTTGAAGCCGATGAAATCGGCGTTGGCGGGCTGGAGGAATTCGGTGCCGGGGTAATTGGCGTAAGCGATCAGGGTGTCAGGCGCGGCGGCGCGTGCGGTATCGACCAAGTCCTCCAGAAAATCCTGCACCCGCCGGGGCCCCAGCCAGCGGACGAGGGTGGAGGGGATTTCATTGCCCACCAGCAGGGCCGCGACGACGGGCCATCCTGACAAGCGGGCCGCGGCATCGCGGACCAGTTGGCGCACCGCCCGGCGGGAGGAGGACCGGCGGAGGAAATCGACGTGATCGCCCCAGGGGAGCGAGACCACCACGCGCAGGGCGCGGGCGGTGCACAGTTCCAGAAACCACTCCGGCGGCACATGATAGAGGCGCACTGTATTGGCTCCCCACGCCAGCATGTCGTCCAGGTCCCGGGCGGTGCTGGCGGCGTCGCGCAGCCCGTGATTGCGGTCGGCGGGGCCAAACGGGCCGTAGGTGGCCCCATGGAGGAAGAACTTTTCGTCCCCGGCCTGGAAAAACTTTCCTGCGGTCCGGAGGCGTGGCAGGGCGGGCGGCGGGGTGACGGCCGGGGCTTGCGCGCGTGCGCCTTCTTGGGCAGGCGCAACTTCTCCAGGATCGGAGGAGTGAGGAATGGGAGGGTCGGGCACAGGCGGACGGGGGAATGCGCTTATCCATGAAGAGCGAAGGCGGTGGCGGCAAGGAAAAGGTTGCCGGGGCCATCCACGCTGGAGCTTGGGCCTGATCCGTGAACCAGGTAAGTGGTGAGTTTACCGGAGCCGCCACTGGAAACCGCCGGCGTTGAATGGTTTCATCCGATAAACCCGGCAGCCGCCTAGGGTTGGAACTGCCGGTTGGCTTCTGCGATGAGATCCAGCTGCCATGACCTGGGGTTGCTGGTCGTGACATTGAAGTCCTGCTGGTTCGGGAAGTCAAAAACCCAAAGCGCGGCCAGCGGGATGCGGTGATCCACGATGCCCTTCAGCAGCCGGCGGCAGGTCGCGGCCTGTTCCGGGGTGTCCCCCGGCACGCCGAATTCCCCCACAAACAGGGGTTTGTTGATTTTACGCGACACCTCCATCGCTGACGCAAAACGCTGATCGTCGTTTTCGTAGGCGTGTACGCTGAGGGTGTTCACCGGGTCGGGATTGGCCAGGGTGAGATTTTCAGCAAACTGTTCCGGCGTGTCAGTGGTCCAGGTGTTTTCATGCTCCTGATGCCACGCCGAGAGCCGCGGAAAGCTGTCGCCGCTGAAAATCAGCCGGTCGGGATCGTGCCGGCGGACCTCCGTGGCAAAGAAGGTGTAGGCGCGGCGCACCATGGCAAAGCTGAGATCATCCTGCGCGCTGCGGGTGGCCGGAGTGCCCAGGGTGGGCTGGTTGGCGGGACGATGCTCCCTGGCATTGGGCAGGCTGGCCTGGAGGGAATATTCGTTGCCGAATTCCCAGGCCTGGATGGCTGGATGATCGCGGTAACGGGTGACTACCTCCCGCACATACTGCCGCATCCACACCTGGGTTTTGCTTTGGGGATTGGCCCACTGATCCATTGGTTCGCCCACCAGATCCGGCACACAGGAGTGATTCCAGAACAGCGAGGGGATGAGGCCAATGCCGTGTTTCTGTGCGGCGTTGACCACGGCATCAAGTCGGCGGAAATATTCGCTCCGGTTTTCCTGGTAGAGTTTCATGTCGGCCGGCCAGAAACCGGTGGCACAGAAGCGGGCGAAAGGAATGTGCTTTGCCGCCAACGTGGCGAAACCGGCCTCGTAACTGGTGTCCTCCGCTTTCTCCAGGGTGCGCAGGAAACAGTTGAAGTAGTTGATGCCGATGGCGCGGAAGGGCTGGCCGTTCTTGAGCACGGTGGCCTTTGGTCCGGCGGTCAGTTTGGCGTGTGAGGGAGTGAGCCAAACCGCGGAAAGCAGGGCAAGGAGGAGAAGTCTCATCAGTCGAGGCAGGGGTCACGGGGTGATTTTGAGGTCGCTCCAATAACTGAATTCCCAGGACCACCCGGTGGGGTGGTTTTCGAGTTGGATTTCAATGGTCTGGCCAAGCCAGGGAGAAAGGTCGACGGACTGATGTTTCCAATCCCCGCCTTCAGCGTTGATGGCTTTACGCGAAGCCTCCTTGCCGTTCACGCGGACCACGAGATCCCAGTCGGAACCGGACTTGGCAGCGGCGTCAAAGCTGAGCACTGGCTTTCCAGTGGCAGGGACCGCGAATTTCCGGCTGAGGGAGGAGGGGGACTTTTTGTCAGGGAAGGGATGCAGCTGCAGTACGTTTTTCCGGCCGGCGAAGTCGGCGAGCTTTTTCGGGGTGCCTTCGAATTCGGGAGCGGTGACTTTCCAGTCCGGATTCCAGAGGGAGACACTTTCCCAGTCGATCCGGGGGGCGGCTTTGGCTTCGGTTTTGACCGGAGTGGCGGCCTCCGCCTCGGCTCCTTTGATCAGTTCCTCTTTCTTTTCCTTGGTCAGAGGGCCTTCCTCCGGGGGAGCGAGGATATACCAGATCAGGCTGCGGAACTGATCGTCCGGCAGCGAGCCAAATCCCATGGGCATGAGGCTGAGGCCGGTGTCCTCCCGTTTGGCGATCTCCGCAGTGGGGACAACTTCGCGGCTGCCGCCGATGCCGAGCAGGGTCACTTGGGTGGGGGTGTCCTCAATGATGCGCCCGCCGAGGGTGCGGCCGTCCTTGGTGGTGATGAGGAAGTTTTGATAGCCGTTGCCGATGATCTGATTGGGATCGATCACGTTGGCGAGGATGGCATCCAGATTGGAGCGGCCGGAGCCGATCAGTTCCGGCCCGACTTCCTGGCCACCGCCGTGGAATTTGTGGCAGGTGGCGCAGGTGGCGGTGAAAAGCACCTTGCCGAGCGCCATATCCGGCTCGCCTTCGATGAGGGCCTTCCGCTTGGCGGCGATGAGGGCCTTGGTTTCGTCAGTGGAATCGCTCCAGCGGCCCAGCAGTTTTTCGGCGGAGGCGCGGAGGGCGGCATCACTGTGGGTGGCGAAGAACCGGCGGGTGGTGGCCGGGAATTCTCCGGCGGGGATGCGGATGCCGGTAGCGGGATCGGGCTTTTCCACGGCAGCAAGGAAGCGCTGCTGCCACTCAGCCCGGCCGGTCAGGAACTGCGCCGCGGCGGTGCGCAGGGCCGGGGAAGCGGCGGGCCAGAGTTTGAGGGCCGGGGTGCTGAATTCATCGCCGGACCCGACCTCGGCGGCGGCGCGCAGGACGGGAATCAGCCAATTGTCAGGACCACCGGCGGTGAGGAGATCCAGCACGGCTTGTTTGGTCGCGGGAGTGCGGAGCTTGCGCAGGGTGTCCAGCAACTCGATGCGGCGGGGCAGGGGAGTGTCCGCTGTGGCGGCTTCAGCGATCACGGCGGCGACGGCCGTCGGATCGCCCCAAAGCGTGGCGAGACGGGCGGCGCGGTTTTTGACGTCAGAGGAAGCACTCTGCGACCAGCGCACGAAAAAGGGCGCGGGATCGGTTTTGTCCGGTTTCACCGGCCCGGCTTCCTGGGCTTTCAACATGCCTTCCAGCGCGGCAGCGGTGAGATCGTCGTGGTCCTTGATCTGGTCGAGGAAGGTCAGGAGCAGATCGACATTGGCGGGCGAGCGGGTGTCGATGATGCGTCGGGCGGATTTGTTGGTGAGGGTCAGCGAGAGGGGTTTGGTGTTTCGGGCGAGAAACCAGAAATTTTCCAGCACCGCCTTGGGAAACCGGCTCAGTTGTGGCTCCATGGCCTGCCACACGGAAAACGCGGTGGTTGCATCGCTATTGGCGCTTTTGCTGATCGCGATAGCAAGAATCCGCTGCTGGATAATTGAATTTTCAGTGGTGCTTGGATGGCGATTCCAACGTCGCAGTGCTACCATAACCTCGTTTACAACTATGGGGTCATTGAATGCAGTGATGATTTGTTCCAGTAAATGGTATTCGTATTCATTGTCCAAAAGGCCGATCCATCTGGCTGCATCCCTTGCGAACTCTGCGTTATTAAGTTGAATCGAGTCATTGAGATCGACCGCCAGGTTTGAGATGCTGGTCCACATGGGATAAGGAGTTTTACCCGGAGTAATCGCATAAAATGCGTTCAGCTTTTTGATGCAATCCGCGTCAAATTCCGCCCCGGGCTCAGGGCGCGATGCGTTTGCCAGTTCACGATAGATTTCTTTCGATTTGGCGGAACGAAACTTCATTTCCATGATGCCAGCGCGTGCGAGCCAGCTATTTGTATGGGTCACGAGGGATGCCAGTTGTGTTGGTTTGAGTTTTCCCAAATCAAGCTCCTTCTCCCCCCGCGATTTCCCCTCCAATTCCTTGCCCTCCGGGCTGCCGGTATAACAAACCCGCCAGATCCTCCCCTTCTCCCGGTCCACACCTTCGGGGTTGGCGAGGGCGTTTTGGTAGCAGGGGTATTTGTCGCACCAGTCCATCACCCAGAGGAAGCCGTCGGGGCCGGTCTGGATGCTGACGGGGCGGAACCAGCCGTTGTTGGCGCGGAGGAAGTCGCGGATGGGGCGGGCTTTGAAGGTGGCGCCGACCGGGTCCATGGCTTCCTCGTGGATGGCGTTGTCGTGGATGTTGCCGAAGAAGGCGTGGCCGTGGGTATCGGCGGGGTAGATGCCGCCTTGGTAGATGCTGATGCCGGCGTAGGCGGCGCGGAAGTGGCCGGGGTGATCCTTGCCGACGATGCTGGGAAGCAGTTCGTAGGCGTAGGGATTTTCCGGGGCGCCTCCCTGGCGGGCGTAGATGCCCCCGGGAGCCATATGGAAGAAGTGGTCGATGACGCAGGCTTCCACGAAGGCATTGCCGCGGGCATCGAAATCGACCCCCCAGGGATTGCTGGTGCCATCGGCATAGACCTCATAGTCGTCGGCGCGGGGGCTGTTGTTTTCGGTGCTGAGTTTCACCCGGAAAATCCCGGCATTCAGGGTGAATCCTTCTTCGGGTTTTTGTTCGGGACGGCGGACCTTGCTGTGGGTGAAGACGCCGTGGGTGAAATACATCCAGCCATCCGGGCCCCAGGTGAAGCTGTTAAGGAGTTCGTGCCGGTCCTCCAGGCCGAAACCCGTGAGCACGGTCTTATATTCGTCTGCTTTGTCGTCCCCGTTGGTGTCCCGGAAGAAAAACAGGTTGGGAGCCTGGCCAATATAAACGCCGCCGTGGCCGCAGAGGATGGCGGTGGCGAGGTTCAGGCCTTCCGCAAAAACGGTGCGTTTGTCGGCTTTGCCGTCGTTGTCGGTGTCTTCGAGAATGATGACGCGGTCGCGTGGGGAGTCTTTTTGCTGCGGAATGACGGGGCGAAATTGCTCGTCGGTGGCCGTTTTGGAGTAGTCGTTCGGGGTGGCCGCCCCGCTGGGGTATTCATACAACTCCACCACCCACAGCCGGCCGCGGTGGTCCCAGGTCATGGCGACCGGGTTGATAATCATGGGTTCGCTGGCGAAACAGCGGACCGCGTAGCCATCCGGGACCGACATTGCGGCGATGGCCTCCTCCACGGTCGGGCAGGGGCCGGTGGCGGCGGCGCGGACGCCGTCGAGTTCCGTGGCGGACAGCAGGCAGGAGGTTCCAAGCAGGAGGAAACCGAGGGCGGAAAGGGAAAAGGACGGGTGCATTGGGCGGTTAGGTATCGGGTAATACGCAGGGGGAGGGACGATCTATGGAAAAGGTGTCGCCGGAAGGCATCAAAACCGCTCTCAAAGGGGAAGGAGTGGACTGTTGAAAATTAATTTCAAATGAAGTTGAAGCAGTTTGCCCCGAACGGCTTAAAAACCTGAGGGGCCGTAGGATTTTTTTGTAGCCTTGCCGCGAAAAACCCGCCAACGTCCGTTAATATTCCCAACACCCATTTGAGCCCCGCATGAAATTACCGTCCCGATTCTCCCTTGCTGCCTTCGTGCTAGCCGGCTTTGCCGCAGCAAGCCACGCCCAGGATGCCCCGGCCACACCGGCCAAAGCCCAGGAAAAGTTGGTGGAATTCAAGGACATCAAGGTCCAGGTCCAAAAGACTCCTGACTTCGCCACCAAAGGAACCACCACCGACAAGCGGTGGAAACCCAAGGACTGGATTGAGATTGAGCCGGAATTTAAAACCGAGCGCCCGGCTGGGGAAAAGAAATCAGAAGTGGTCCCGGAGTTGACCTTTAAATATTATGTTTTCCTGAACAGCAGTGTCAAGGAGAACGCCCGGGTGCTGACGGCTGAGGTCACCCACACCAACGTGCCGATCGATGAAGTGTCGCACAGCGTGGTTTACATTTCCCCTTCCACCATCCTGAAGGTCACCGGCCGGCCGGAAGGCAATGTGAGCTTGGTCAGCTATTATGCGGTCGAGGTTGTGGCGGGGAGTGAGACCGTTGGTTTCTACAGCAAAGGTCCCAAAGGTGTTTCAAAGAGTCCGAATGAAAATGGCGCGAAGTGGTGGTCAGCGGCCAGCGCGCCACCGCAGGAGCCCGCGCTCCTTTCGAAGCCACAGTCCCCCTTCGGACCGCTCTGGGGCGATTTCCACGCGGACGTCAAACCCAAATAATCCCTGCGGCACTATTAACCACGCGTTTCGCAGCCGTCCCTTGGGAATTAAAGGGCTTTCCCATTGACGCTGCGGACTTTCACCGCTCTAAAAGACGATCACGATGGCCGAGAAGAAATCTATCCTCACACTAAATCTGGGCTCCCAGCGCGTCGGCATGGCACGTTTCGGGATCAGCGGCAAAGGCGGCGTTCTGCTTAAGGACTACGCTTTCACCGAAATGGCCGGCGATCCCACAGCGGACGGCACCCGACGCAATAGTCTGACCGAAGCAGTCAAACAACTGGTAGCCCAGTTCAAAGCTGCGGACTCGGATGTCAATTACGCGGTTCCCGGCCAGTTCCTGATCGCCAAATTTGTCAAACTTCCGCCGCTGGCCGAGGATCAGGTTGATAAAATAGTCGGCTTTGAAGCGCAGCAGGCCGTGCCCTTTCCTCTCGCCGAGACGGTTTGGGACTATCAATTGATGGGCAAATCCGGCGGCGAGGTTGAAGTCGGGATTGTCGCCATCCGCTCGGAGCATCTCAGCGAGATGCATGCCGCCGTGGAAAGTTCCGGTTTGGATGCGCAACTGGTCGATGCGGCTCCGGTCGCCTTGTACAATGCTTTCCGCTACAACTACCCGGATGCCCAGGGTTGTTCCCTGCTGATCGATCTGGGCGCCCGCACCACCAATTTGATTTTCATTGAAGGCCACCGGGCCTTCATCAACAGCTTCCAGACCGGGGGCGCCTCCATCACCCAGAGTATTGCCCGGGAAATGGGCATGGATTTTGATTCCGCCGAAGGCCGCAAGGTTCAGGAAGGATTTGTCAATCTGGGAGGCAACTATGCGGACCACGAAGATCCTGAAGTGGATGGCATGTCCAAGGTGATCCGCAATGCCCTCCTCAAGGTGCATGGGGAAATTACCCGCCGCACCAATGCCTACCGCAGTCAGCAGGGTGGCAGCGCTCCGAGTGTCGTCTACCTTGCCGGAGCTGGGGCGTCCCTGCCTTACCTCAAGGAAGTTTTCGAAGAAAAACTCCGCCTGCCCGTCGAGTATTTCAATCCGCTGCGCAATGTCGCGGTGGGTCCACGGGTCAATGTCGAACAGGTCGGGGCCGAGGCTCATACCTTGGGCGAGTTGGTGGGTTTGGCTTTGCGTGAAATGGCCTGCCCGATGGAGCTGGATCTGTCACCGCATTCGGTGAAGGCCGCCAAGGATGTGGGTGCCAAAAAACCACGCCTCTACATTGCCGCCGCCTGTTTGCTGGCCGGTTTGGGCAGCATCATGATCTACAACAAGAGCGCGGCTTCCGCCTTTGCCCGCGAAACGGGTAAATATGAGCTCGAAGTCGAGAAATTTGCCAAATACGACGACCAGATCAAAGCTCAGGAAAAACGGCAGAAGATTGAAGAGACCCGGGCCGGCTATTTGGCCAATGTCATCAACCAGCGCAGTTTCTGGGTCAATATGATGAACGCGTTGAACGCCCAATTCGCCAACGAGAAGATCTGGATTACCCAGATTTCGATGGTCGGACCCAAAGGCGAACAAACCGTGGACGGCTTGTTCAGCAATGCGGTTTCCTATGGAGTTTTTGGCACCGGGGTGAAGGCCACCACCGCTCCCCCGCCCGTAAAAGGGCAGACCATGCCAGTAACGGCACTTCACATTGCGGGGATCAACCGTGGGGTTGGTGAGGATGTTCCTACATTGTTTGCCAAAATCAGGGAGAATTTGAAGGACTACTTTGAGTTCGATTCCAGCAAGACGGATGATGATCTCATCCGGGACTACGTCTACAACCAAGTTGGCTCCATCAGCACCAAGGAAGGGTATGATTTCCAAATGCTGCTTCCCCTGAAGCAGAAAATGGACGTTCCGGTGCCGTTCAAGCCCATCACGAAAAAATAACCTTTCGAATTTCGAACCATTCATGAGTAAGGCAAAGCAGAATACCTTTCTGACCGGCTATTTCGCCATTCTGGCCGCAGGTGCGGCTGGCTTGGGCTATCTGGCATGGTCATCCTCCTCCGCCACCACCGAGGCCGAGGAAAAATACACCACCACCAAGGCAAAGCTCCTCGCGCTGCAAAAAGCCCCTATTTTTCCAAAACAGGAAAATGTGGAAGCCAAGAAAACCCAGGTGGATGCCTATGCCGCCAAGGTAGGGGAGTTGAACAACAAACTCAGCGCCGTCCAGACACCACTGGCGGACGCGATGACGAGCGCCGACTTCCAGGCAAAGTTGCAGAAAACGCGTGATGCCATTGTGGTCGACGCGAAAAATGCCGGCGTCAAACTTCCTGAGAAGTTCGATCTTGGATTTGCCACCTACCTCTCAACTTTCCCTGAAACCCAGGCCGTCCCGCAACTCAATGCATGGATGGAAGGAATCCAACATTTCTTCACCTTGCTGGTGGCCAGCGGGGTAAAGGAAATCAATGCCATCGACCGGCCGGAATTGAACTTTGAAAAGAAGGATGATGCTCCAGCAGCCGGGGAAAAAGCCAAACCTGCACCCAAACCGGCCACTACCGCCGCAAAAGGCAAAAAGCCTGTGGAAGCGGCGCCAGTGGCGGTCATTGATGAGAAACTGGTTCTTGAGCGGTACCCCTTCAATATCACTTTCACGACCTCCAACCGTGCCCTGAACGACCTGCTGACCGCCTTGGCTAGTTCAGGAACCAGCAGCAATTCCCCTTATTTCTACAATATCCGGGTCCTGCGAATCGAGAATGAGCAGAAAACCGGCGCCGAAACTTCCGCGCCAGTCACCATTCAGGAACAAAATGATCCTGATACCCAGAAACCCTTCAAACGGGACTCTGTCTACATCTTCGGGGTAGAAAAGATCCAGGTTCACCTTGGATTGGACCTCATCCGGTTTGCCGGTTCACCCGAAGTGGCCGAAGCCAAGAAATAACATACGGACCCGAAAGATTTTCCCAATCCATGGAAGCCATCAAGACTAAATACGACCGCATTCTGCTCGGTCTCTGTGCCCTAATTGCTCTGGTTATCGGTGCGATGCTCATTTTGAATATCGTCTCGTTCAATAGCCAATTTTCACCACCCCCCAAGGCCGGTGAGAAACCAGCCGATCTGGGGCCCGACAAATCCACGGACGTTGCCAAAGCGGAAACTGTGCTCGAAACCAAAGCGGCCCGTAAAGCCCTGCAGCTTCCTGGTGGCAAGTTGGCTGATCTTTTTGTCTCCACCCCGGTGATCAAGACCGCAGACGGACAGGTGATTGCCTTGCTCGACGAAACAGCTCCCCAGTTGCGTCCCCCGATCGACAATATCTGGCTCTATAATAACGAGCTGGATCTGACCCGCGATGATATTGCTCAACTCGATAATGATGGCGATGGCTACACCAATCTGGAGGAGTTCGAGGGTAAGAGCAATCCACGCAGCCGGACGGATGTTCCCCCATTTTATACCAAACTGCGCTACAAGGAATGCGTAAAGGACCCGCTTTCCCTTAAATTCGCCATCTACAACAACGGAGAGATCCAACTTTCCCGCACGGAGCCGAAACCATCGAGATCTGCCTTCCTCAAAGAGGGGGATGTCTTTCCTGTCGATCCCCGGTTCAAGATCGCGAAGGTCGAGATGCGGGAAATTGAAAAGGGCGGCATCACCGGACGCCAGCCTGTTCTCATCATCGAAGACTCCGAGGCCAAAAATGCACCGCCCCTTGAGATCCAGCTTGGGCAGACGGTCGAGCGTCCAAATCTCTCCGCCAAAATTACCGACGAGCTTTCAGGCAAGGATTTTGTGCTGCGCGAAGGCCAGGAATTCGAATTGCCCAAAATGCCCGGGACCAAGATTCTCGTTTCCAAAGTCAGCGAGGAATCCCTCACCCTCAGCTTCATCCTCCCCGGTAAGACGGAGAGGCAGGAGCAGGAGTTGAAGATTAAATAATCATCAAATTCGGGAAACGGTAAATTTGCCTAAGATTTTACTTCCCATCCTTCCAGACCCCCTTTATTTCAATTCTGCCATCCAAAAAAAGTTCATGAGAAAGCCAGTGTTATCGTTGCAAAGTCAGGCCCTGATCGTCGGCATCGCGTGTGCCACCGCCCTCCCCGCTCCCGTTGTCCGGGCCGGAGATGGAGGTGGATACGAGTCGTCCATCGTTGGGCAGGAAGTGATCAAACGTCAGAAACGCATCGCTGATGCGTTGACGGCGGAAGCCGACGGGGATCGCCTGATGGCTGAGCAGGACTACGAGGGGGCGATTGCCAAATATCGCGAAGCTCTCGACCTGCTTCCTTTGGGGAACGTCTCCTATGCTGACCGTCAGCGGGTCATCAACAAGTATGCCAAAGTGTGCGTGATCCATGCCCGGGAGCTGGGCAATCGTGGAGCCTTCGCCAAGGCCCGGAGCCTGCTCAACGGGGTGCTTTCCGAAAATGTCGACCCCGGCAACGTGGCCGCCCGCAACCTGCTGAAGGACTTGGAGGATCCCGACAAGTTCAACCAGGCCATGAGCGAGAAGCACTACACGAACACCGAGGAAGTGCGCCGTCTCTTCCGGATGGGGTTGGGTTATTATGATCTTGGCCAGTTCAAGGAAGCTGAAGAGCAGTTCAACCGGGTGCTCGCCATTGACCCGACCAACACTGCGGCGCGCCGTCAACTTGAGAAGACGGAACGCGAAGTGAACAATTACCTGCGTGCCGCCCGTGACCACACCCGCATCAAAATGCTGAACGATGTGGATAGCCTTTGGGTGACCCCGGTTCCCGGGACCGCCAAGGCTCCAACCGCATTGGCCACGACGACGACGGATGAGCCTTCCGGTTCCCAGGCCATCATCTTCAAACTGAATAATATCACCCTGGACCGACTGCAATTCTCGGATGCCAGCATCCAGGAAGTGGTCGATTACCTCCGCCGCAAGAGCATCGAAGCCGACACGGTGGAAACCGACCCGAACCGCAAGGGCGTTGACTTTATTCTCACCTCTTCCGAAGGTGCCCGCCCCGTGACTCTCGACCTGCGCGGCTCCAAATTGATCAACGCCATCAAGAGCGTCTGTGATCAGGCCGGAATGCGTTACCGCTTCGAGCCGAATGCGGTAGTCATCATGCCGGTGACCAGTGCAGGTTCCGGTGGCCTTCAAACCCGTGTTTTCCGCGTGCCGCCTGACTTTTTGTCCAAGGGGAGTGGTGGAGCAGCGGAAGGTGCTGACGCCGCTGCGCCAGCCGATCCCTTCGGCGGTGGAGCCCCGACGGGTTCTGCTTTGGTGAAACGCCCTGATGCCAAAACCGTCATGCAGCAGCTTGGTGTGGAATTTGGCGAGGGAGCTACTGCCACCTTCAGTGCCGGCACTTCCCGCCTGGTGATCCGCAACACCCTCGAACAACTCGATAACGCCGAAAGCGTGATTGATACCATGTTCAAATCGAGCGTGAAGCAGGTCTTCATCACCACCAAATTTGTTGAAGTGACCCAGCGCAACACCGACGAACTTGGATTCGACACGCTGATTGGTGCCTTCAATCTGGGCAGCAGCGGTGTCTACGGTGCCGGTGGAACATCCGGCACGGCATCTCCGCTCAACAGCGGTGACTACTCTGTGATCAGCCCCGGTGGTGGCCCTGTCGGAGGCAGCCCGATTTCCCGTGGCCTTCGTTTTGGTGCTGACGCGCTTTCCCGCAACGCGATTGATTCCCTCATCGCTGGTGGAACAGCCTCGGGTGCCTCTGCTGTAACTCCTGCCACCTTTGCTTTGGCCGGCGTGTTTACCGATCCTCAATTCCAGATCATGATGCGGGCCCTTTCCCAGAAGAAGGGGGTCGACCTCATGACGGCACCGAGCGTGATTGTCCGCGGCGGACAGAAATCCAAAATCGAGGTGATCCGAGAATTCCCTTACCCAACCGAATTCGATCCACCTCAGATTCCACAAACCTTCGGGGGCAGCACTTCCCTCGGTGGTCAAGGCGGCGGCACCCAGACGGGCGGGAGCTTCCCGGTCACCCCTACTACACCACAGAGCTTCGAGTTCAAAAACACCGGTGTGACCATGGAAGTGGAAGCAACGGTGGCGGACGATGGCTACACCATCGATCTCAATTTGGCTCCGGAAGTGATCGAGTTCGAAGGTTTCATCAATTACGGCAGCCCAATTCAGACCACCGGCATCAATGCCCTCGGTCAGAGCGAGCCGGTGGTGTTGACCGACAACAAGATTCTCCAGCCCGTGTTTGCCACCCGCAAACTGGCTACCCAGGTCCTGATCTGGGATCGTCAGACGGTTGGGATCGGTGGATTGATCCGCGAGGACGTCCAGTCAGTCGAAGACAAGGTGCCACTGTTCGGTGACATTCCTTTGGTGGGCCGATTGTTCCGCACCAAATCAGACGAGCACTTCAAGAAGAATCTGATGATTTACGTGACGGGCACTCTGATCGATCCTGCTGGACAGCCGATCAATGCTTCCAAGAGCGACAGCGAAGAAATGGAAGTCCCGATCGAGGGTGGACCTGCCGCCCCGCTCTTCCCCACTGGCATCATGCCAGTCGGTGACAAATAAGCCGCAAGGACTCATTCATTCGGACAGGGCGGGAGGCAACTCCCGCCCTGTTTCTTTTCCCGGTGAGATGTGAGACGGTTCTGCTGAAATGTCCCCCATGGTTTTGACTCTTGCCCTTACCGGCGGCATTGCCACCGGCAAATCGAGTTTTGCCCGGTTGTTGATGGAGGCCCTTCCGGAAACGGTGTTCTTTGACTGTGATCAGTGTGTCCATGAGCTATTGACAAAGCCGAAGGTTGCCCGGATGATCCTCTCCTCTCTGGGAATGGACCTCGCCGGTTCCGATGGACAGCTTGACAAAAGCCGGTTGCGGGAGCGGGTGTTTCAGGACCAGGGGAGCAGGCGCACGCTGGAAGAAATTCTGCATCCGCTGGTGCGGGAAGCATGCCGGCTGGCTCATCAGCAGGCGCAGCACTCGCCCGGCATCTTGTTTTTTCTGATGGATGTGCCTCTGTTGTATGAATCAGCCTTTCCGATGCCACGCGATCTTGAGATTGTTGTGGCGTGCGGGCCGGCGACCCAACGGGAGCGCCTGATGGCGCGGAACCCCTTTCCGCCGGATCTGGCGGATCGCATCATCGGGGCGCAACTTCCCATCCTGGAGAAGGTCGCCTTGGCCGGTGCGGTCATCTGGAATGGCGGTTCCCCGGCCGCCCTCCGCCGGCAAACCTTCACTTTTTCGACATGGCTCAAGAGCAAAATGACAACCTGACCGGCTCCGGTCCAGCAACCGGTCCCGAATCTGCCGTGCCGGCGCCACCTTCCGTTCTGGACGGTAAGACCGTATCTGCAGTTACTTCTGGAGAGGCCACTCCTGCAGAAACGCGTCCTGCGATCCCGGAAAAAGTAAGGCTGAACGACTTTCTGGGGCACACTCTGGCGCAATTATATGATCTTGGGGAATCGCTTGGCCTGCGGGTCGGTGGCACCCGGTCCAAACATTTTCTCATCTTTGAAATTGTCAGTTTTTACGGCCGCAATGGGGCCGTCATCGAGGCCGAAGGGATACTGGAGATCATGCGCGAAGGGTTCGGGCTGATCCGGGACCCCCGTTTCAACTTTGCCTCCTATCCGGATGATGTGTTTATTTCTCCGTCGAATCTCCGCCGCTATAATCTGCAGGCAGGTCTTTCCCTCAAGGTCATCTGCCGGGCTCCGCGGGATCCCAAGGACAAGTTCATCTCGGTGGAGTCTGTTGTCAGCGTCGAAGGAATTCCGGTCGAAGATTACGTGCCGCCTGTGGCATTTGAGAAACTGACGCCCCTTTTCCCTACGGAACGCATTATTCTCGAAAATCGCCGTACCCGGGCCATCGCCCCGCGGGTGGTCGACATCGTCGCCCCCTTGGGGAAGGGTCAGCGCGGATTGATCTGTGCGCCTCCCCGCGGGGGCAAAACGATTCTTTTGAAGGAAATTGCCAGTTCCATCCGGGAAAACCACAAAGAGGTGGAATTGATCGTCCTTCTGCTCGACGAGCGGCCGGAGGAGGTTACGGATTTTGTCGAGACGGTGGGGGGGCATGTTTTTGCCTCGACTTTTGATGAACCGGCGACACGTCATATCCAAGTGGCGGAATTGGTGATGGAACGGGCCAAGCGTCTGGTTGAAATGAAACGGGACGTCGTGATTCTGCTGGACAGTCTTACCCGTTTGAGCCGGGGTTATAACAACATGCTTTCCGGGAAGGGGGGCCTGATGTCCGGGGGGATGAACCCCGTGGCGCTGCAGCGGGCGAGAAAATTTTTTGGTTCCGCCCGCAAGGTCGAGGAAGGTGGCAGTCTGACATTGCTGGCTACGGCGTTGATCGAAACCGATTCCAAAATGGATGAGGTGATCTTTGAGGAATTCAAGGGAACCGGCAACATGGAGATCCACATCGACCGGGAGATGGCAGAACGGCGGATTTACCCGGCAATCCATGTGCAGAAGACGGGTACGAGGAAGGACGAATTGCTCTACCATCCGGATGAGTTCCGGCGCATCAGCGCCATCCGGCGGCAGCTCTCCCAATTGCCGGCAGGTGAGGCCATGGAGGTCCTGATCAAGCACCTGAAAGCCACCCCGGGAAATGCCGAACTGCTCCTGACGGGGTTGCGCTGAACCGGGACATGCCTTAGGGCCTTGGTCCGATGGGGTTGCTGCCCCTCAATTTTACTCTTTCCCTTGATTTCACCCGGTGCCTGATTCCGCTCTTTCTGATCACTATATTGCCACTCCTGAAGCGCTGGCGGCCCTGCTGTCGCGTATTCCGGCTGGTCCAGGAGTTCGTTGTGCGATCGATACCGAAGCGGACAGTCTGCATTCCTACAGAGAAAAGCTCTGTCTGATCCAGTTGGCTTGCGGGGAAGAAAAGGTCATCATTGATCCTTTGAGTATTCCGGATTTGTCTCCGTTGGTAAGATGGCTGCAGGAGGTTGAAATCTGGATGCACGGGGCCGATTTTGACATGACGCTGATGAAGCGGACGTTTGATGTCATTCCAGAGCGTATTTTTGACACCCAAACGGCGGCCCGGCTCTGCGGGGAAAAGCAGTTCGGATTGGCCCATCTTGTGGAATCCGGGTTCGGAGTGGCCCTTTCCAAGCAGTCCCAGCGGGCGGATTGGGGGAGGCGCCCTCTTTCCGAAAAGATGATCGAGTATGCCCTGAATGATGTGCATTATATTCTGGAACTGGCGGACCGGTTCGTGGCCCGGTTGCGGGGCCTTGGGAGGGAGGAGTGGTTTCTGGAATCCTGCCGGGATGCCCGCGAGACCGTGCTGAACCGGCCGGCGGCGGATCCTGATGAGCAGTGGAGGATTTCCGGGAGCGGAAAGCTTCGCGCCTGTGGGATGAATTATCTCCGTGCCCTCTGGCAGTGGCGCGATGCCGAAGCCCTGCGTCTGGACCGGCCGGCCTTCAAAGTGACGGGGAATGTAGATCTTCTTAATTGGGCGGAAGCCTTGGAGAATGGAGGTGAAGCCGATCTCCACTCCCGTTTTCCCCCTCCGTTTCATCGTCGCTTCCACAAAGCAGTAAGGGATGCCCGCGAGGCAGACCATTCCACGTGGCCCCAGCGTCCTCCGCGGTTGCGCTACGACCGCAATCCGGAAGCAGAAAGGCGATTTGAAGCACTCAAGGAAAAGCGCGACCATCTTGGGAGGGAATTGGACATTGATCCTTCCCTGATCGGTTCCCGGGCTTCGTTGGAAGCCATCTGCTTTCAACCGGAACGCGTCGAGGAGCTGTTTCTGAATTGGCAGCGGCAGGTCCTCGGAATCTGATGGGGAAGGCGGGCGGGCCGGGGAAATACCCCGCTTCTGGACACGGGCAGGGGACTTTGATCAAAAAAAGAGATCTGTCCGGGCATTTATGCTTCTTTTCCAGAATCAAAAGTCCTAGGAAAATAGCTTAATCTGATGCGCTAATTCCTTAAGAACGGTACATCACCGCGCTCCCCCCACTCCTGATTCAGTGAAAACTCCCCCACGTCCTTCCTTCCCTCCGCTTCTTTTCAGCTTCCGTCCATTGGCTTGGGCGCCGCTGTTCCTTGTACTGCTTTGCCTCCAGCTTGTGCTGCCCTCTGCGGCCCGGGCCCAGCAGCCGCGTCTGACAGAGTTTCTCGCGGTCAACACCAACGGTATCACGGATGAGGACCTCTCCCCCCAAGGCTGGATCGAGATCTGGAATCCCAGCCTGACAGCCGTTTTTTCCCTGACGGGCTACAAACTTTCCAGTACCCCGCCCAGTCCGGGGGTCGCCACCATCTGGACGATTCCCACCATCCAGATCATGCCGGATGAGAGGATCCTCATTTGGGCATCGGGGAAAAACCGGACCGTGGTCACCGCCCCGCTTCACGCCAGTTTCACGCTCCCTGCCGCTGCGGGCAGCACCCTCAGTTTGTTGAACAGCGGCAACACCGTCGTCTCCACCATCTCGAATTATCCTGCTCAGACAGCTAATGTCTCGTGGGGCCGTGACGATTCTGATATCGCGATCGCTCCTGCGTTGGTTGGTTTTTACACCAGACCGACTCCGGGTGAAAAAAACAACCGCTACACCGGCGCGGGGGTGGCGGGTGGCGTGATCTTCAGTGAAGCCAGCCGCGCCTTCAACACTTCGGCCACAGACACACTCGTTAACCTCAGTCTGTCCCAGGCGGTTCCTGATCCTGCGGCTCAGATCCTTTACACCACCGGATTCAGCAACCTTGGTTCAGTGCGGCAGCAGCATACCGCCACGGAGTTGCCGGGCGGCAGGATTCTCATCACCGGTGGATTGAGCAGCGTGTTGCTCGCCAGCAGTGAGATTTTTGATCCAGCCGCCACCAATTCATTGCCGGCGGCCAGTCTGGCTGTGGCCCGGCGCCTTCATTCCGCCACCCCCTTGTCCAACGGCAAGGTTCTCGTGGTTGGCGGGCTCGGCAGCGGCGGGGCGCTTTCCACTGCGGAGTTGTATGATCCTGTGACAAATGCCTGGAGTGCGGCGGGTTCTCTGGCCACGGCCCGTCAATTGCATACTGCCACCCTGCTGCCCGATGGGAAGGTGCTTGTGGCGGGTGGTCTTGGGGCCGCCGCTGTCAGCACCAGCGAACTGTATGATCCGGCTTCCAATACCTGGACCGCTTCCGGGTCTCTCGCTTCGGCCCGTCAGTTGCACACCGCCAGCCTGCTTGTCAGTGGCAAAGTCCTCGTGACCGGAGGGCTGGATGCAGACATTCTCAATAGCAGCGAAATTTATGACCCGGCGACAGGCCTTTGGACTGGGGCGGCTCCCCTGACCACTCTGCGCCAGCAGCATACCGCGACCGTCCTGACAGACGGCAAAGTCCTCGTGGCCGGCGGACTCACCTCCATCCCTGGCCCGGTCTTCAGCAATCTTGCCTCCGCGGAGCTTTATGATCCGGCCACGAATGCCTGGACGGACGCCGGGGCTTTCACGGCAGCCCGCCGCCTCCACAGCGCCACCCGGTTGCCGGGCGGCAAAGTATTGGTGGCGGGCGGGACCAGCAGCATTACGGCAGTGCCTTCCCCCGCGCTTAACAGCGCACAACTTTACGATCCCCTTTCCAACACCTGGGCCACGGCCGGTTCCCTTGGGGGCGTCCGGGCCTATCATACCACGAACCTGCTGAATAATGGCCGGGTATTCGCGGCAGGAGGCGCGAATGGCAGCACTTCCCTGGCGACGGCTGAACTCTACAACCCGAACACGAATGCCGCATGGACGATCTCGCCCAAAGGCGTGGTGGATATTCCGGACATCAATGCCCTTCCTTATATTGCTCCTTTGGCGATTAATAACACCCAGATGGTCCGGGCCCGGGTTTTCAAGCCGGGGTTATTGCCGGGCCCAACCAATACCCAGTGCTTCCTTAAATTGGAGACCAATGCCCGGACTTTCAGTTCCGCCATGCCCATCGTGGTCATCAGCAGTTTCGGGGGAACTCCGCCGGATGATGCCGACCTTCCATCCTTTATGTGGGTGTGGGAGCCCGCGGCTCCGGACAACCGCGCCCGCTTCACCAATCCTCCCGTCATCGCCAGCCGCTCGGTCATTGACAAGCGGGGCTCCAGCACGCTGGGGAATCCCAAATTCAGCCTGAACGTGGAGACCCGTAAACCTTCCGATGAGGATGAACAGGACTTTTCCCTGCTGGGCATGCCCTCCCATTCCGACTGGGTCTTCCATGCTCCCTACAACTTCGACCGTTCCCTCCTGCACAATCCCCTCATGTATGCCCTCAGCAATTCTGCCGGACGCTACGCAGTGCGGAACCGGATGGCGGAAGTCTTCGTGGACGTCAACAGCGCCGGGCTCAGCTTTGCCGGCAATGCTTCCGGCGATTACTTCGGCGTCTATAACGTGATGGAGAAAATCCGGAGGGGGAGTGACCGGGTTGATATTACCCGATTGGACACTTACGACAATGATGCTGTAAGAAACAGCGGGGGATATATTTTCAAAATCGACCGCCTCGACGCCGGCGACACTGGATTCTCCGCCGGAGGCCAGTCCTTTGCGTATTATTATCCGAAGGAGCGGGATATCAAATCACCGCAGCGCGACCCTCAGGAAAAGGCCCTCACTGCTTACCTCAATGATCTCAATACCCGCCTTCAGTCGGCCACCAACTGGAAGGACCCGGTGCTTGGTTATGCAGCGAAACTGGATGTCCCTGCGGCCATCGACCACCACCTGCTCAACGTGTGGGCCTTCAACGTCGATGCCCTGCGCCTCAGCGGCTACTGGACAAAGGACCGCGGCGGCAAGGTGTTCCCCGGTCCCATCTGGGATTTTGACCGCACGCTTTCCTCCACCGATGGCCGGGATGCCAATCCCCTGACGTGGCGCTCCACCGTGCCTGATCTCGGGACTGACTTCTTCAATTATCCCTGGTGGAACCGGCTCTTCCTCGACCCTGACTTCTATCAGAAATATATCGACCGCTGGCAGGAGCTCCGGGCTGGCCCGCTCGGCCGCCCCGCGCTGGAAGCCCTGATCGATTCCTTGAACGCTCAAATTACCCCCGAAGCCATCACCCGGGATGTTGCCCGCTGGGCCCAGGGCAAACGTTCCTGGACCCGGCCTTTCCCTGCGCCGGAAAATAATACCATTGCCGCCAGTCAGGCAGCGGAGGTGCAGCGGCTGAAAGACTATATGCGGCAGCGTGCCGGATTCATGGACAGCCAATGGGTGGGGCGTGTCACCGCCTCGGCCCCTTCCGGTTTCCTCGCGGCCGGCTCCACAGTGACTCTCACCGGACCTGCGGGCGTGCCGGTTTATTATACCTTGGATGGCAGCGATCCCCGCCCGTCCGGCGGGGCGGCGCCCGGTGCCGGACCCCTGCTTTACACGGGGCCGGTGGCGATCAATACGAATACCCGCCTGCGCGCCCGTGCTTATGATTCAACAAATACGACGGCTCTCAAACCCAGCATCAAGACCGGCGCCAACAATCCTGCTCTGGCCAGCCAGTGGGGTGGTCCTGTCGATGTGAGCTATACCACCGAAAGCCCCGCGGCTCCAGGTGACCTGATTCTCTCCGAAATCAACTATCATCCTGCCAATCCCACTTCTGCGGAACTTGCCATCAATCCTTTGTGGACTGATGAAGATTTTGAGTTTCTCGAAATCCGCAACATCAGCGGGCGCATCATCAATCTGACGGGAGCCTCCTTCTCCCGTGGGATCACCTTCAACTTCACAGGTGGTGCCGCCCGGAGCATGGGAATCGGCGAAAGCGTCATCATCGCCTCCAATCCTGCCGCCTTCGCCGCCCGTTATGGGAATGCGCTGGTGGTGAGTGGTCCGTGGATCGGTGACCTGGCAAACAGTGATGAAAATGTCACCCTGCTCAGTGCCACCTCCGCTGTTATTTTCTCGGTCGATTATGTTGATAGTTGGGTGCCTTCCTCGGATGGGGATGGGGCCACCCTGGTCGCCTACGAAGCCTACCCTCTCGATTCCAATGCGGCCGCGGCCTGGCGTGCCAGCTCCAGCCTGGGGGGATCACCCGGGTCATGGGATGCGGCCAGCGTTCCCCTTTCGGCAGGGCCCGATATCACCGGGACCATGGATGATACCCTGCAACTCCGCGGCCAGATCATGGGCAGCACCTCCCCGGGCACTCCTGTGCTCGCCTGGTCCAAAATCAGTGGTCCCGGGACGATCACTTTCGCTGATCCTGCCCAGGCCGTCACCACCGCTGCCGCCAGCCTCCCGGGCACCTACCAGGTCCGCCTTACCCTCACGGTCAATGCCGTCACCTCCTATGATGAAGCCACCATCCAACTGGTTGACACCATGGCGGCCTTCCTGAATCGGTATCCCACAATCGGTACCGCCACGGATGATTCCGACAAGGACGGGCGGAGCAATTTCCTGGAGTTCGCCCTCTTCACCAACCCGTCTGCCGCCACTGGCAGCGAGCCTCCACTGGCGGGCGTACAGGGCAATCGCATGACCCTCACCTATCAGCGCCACAAACCCGCGGCAGGCGTGACCTATCTGGTGGAGATCTCGGATGGGCTCAACAGCTTCCGTCTGCCCACGCCCGGTGAATTGACCGAGACCCTGCTCGCTGATGACGGCGCCACCGAAACCGTGAGGGTCACAGATACTGCTCCGCTGGGTAATCCGGTCCGGCGCTTCCTCCGCGTCAAAGTCACTTCCCCGTGAAATGACAGGGCAGGGGGCCGCCGGACTCATCCTTCCCCTGCCACGGCAAGCATGGCCTGTCTCGGGGCTACGGCCCGGCCGCGGGCCAGGCAAGGACCTGGTCAGACATCATAGACCCGGCCTGATTTCTTCTCATACCAGTGAACGTAGGACCGGTTGCAGACATCGATTCCGCCGTGGGTGGGATAGTTTCCAGTGAAATACCAATCGCCCGCCTCGGGCGCAATGGCCGCGTGCAGGTTGGCCACCGTCTGGAAGATCACCACCAGTTCGCCGTTCCAGTCATTGTCAGGATAGACAAACTCACTGACTTTGCTCGAAATTTGCTCATCGCTGAAGGGCGCATAAAGATCCTGCACGGCATTCCTCTGGGCCGCTGCCGGCTTTTTCAATTCCGCCTGACAGGCCTCATACACCGCCGTGATGGTGGCTTCCTGTCCGGTCGCCTTCAATAGTTCCACCGCCGCCTGGAAGGCGATGAACTTTCCGATCTCGGCCATATCGATGCCGTAACAATCCGGATAGCGGATCTGCGGGGCCGTCGAGCACACCACCATCCGTTTCGGCATCGCCCGCGTCAGCATCTTCAGAATGCTCTGTTTCAGGGTGGTGCCGCGCACGATGGAGTCATCGATCACCACCAGACTGTCCCGGTGAGGATTCACCTCGCCATAGGTGATGTCATAGACGTGGCTGGCCATTTGGAGGCGGCTGCTTTCCTGACTGATAAAGGTCCGCAGCTTGATGTCCTTGTGGAGAATCTTTTCCCCCCGTGGCCAGTTCCTCAGAATCAGATCATCGATCAATTCCTCGTTCAGAGTGCCCTGCTGGGCGGCCGCCAGGATAGCCTCCTTCACTTCCGTCCGCCGGTGCAGGCGCGAGCCTTCCATCAATCCGTGGTAGGCTACCTCGGCGGTGTTGGGGATGAAGGAAAATACCGCATGCTCCAGGTCCCCGCCAATCGCCTCCATCACCTGGGGCACCAAGGCTGCTCCCAGCCGCTTCCGTTCCTGGTAGATGCCAGGATCATTCCCCCGCGAGAAATAAATCCGCTCAAAGGAACAAGGTGAAAACGGCGCAGGCGCGGCGAACGGTTCCACAGTGGCCGTCCCATCCCGCCGGATGATCAGGACATGCCCGGGCGGCACCTCACGGATCGACTCCGAGGACGCATCGAAAACCGTCATCAGAGGCACCCGTTCACTCGCCACCGCGAACACTTCATCACTCTCGTAAAGGAAACAGGGACGGATCCCCCGTGGGTCCCGCAGCACGAAGGAATCCCCGTTCCCAATCTGCCCCGCGATGGTGTAGCCCCCATCCCAGCGGCAGGCGGACTGCTGGATGATCTGGGCGATATCCAGCCGGGCACTGATCACGGCCGGGATCTCCGCCCCGGGCGTGCCTTTGTCCCGCATTTCCCGGTAAATGTCCGTATGCGCCTCGTCGAGGTGGAACCCGATCTCCTCAAGGACGGTCTGGGTGTCGGTGCCGAATACGGGATGCTGTCCCCGGTCCACCATCAGCTGATTCAGCTCCCGGGTGTTCGTCATGTTGAAGTTTCCCAGCACCATGAGCGATTTCGTCGGCCAGTTCGACCGGCGCAGATAAGGGTGGCAACTTCCCGTCGAAAATTCCCCGCTGGTGCCATAACGCAGATGCCCCATCAGGCACTCCCCACCGAAGTCGAAGTGCTGCTTCACACTGGCTCCATCTTTCGGATCCAGCCGTCCTTTTTTCACCAGTTGGTCATAAGCTGCCATCTGCGCCCGGAACACCAATCCCAGCGAATCCGTCTTCGCCGACCGCGCCCGGAACATGTAGGGGAAGCCTTGGGGCGCATCGATCTTCGTGCAGCCGATCCCCACGCCATCATGCCCCCGGTTATGCTGCTTCTCCATCAGCAGGAACAGCTTATGGAATCCCCAGAGGGGGTTTTGATACTTCTCGATGTAATGTTGCAGCGGTTTCCGCAGGCGCACAAACGCCACTCCGCACTCATGTTTCAGAAAATCGCTCATCGTTGGAAATCACCTCAGTGACACTGAGGTAGGACGCGCCATGCCACAGGGTCAAGGGGGGAAGGCAAAATTGGGTGGTTGGTTTGGCGGGAGCACTTCAATCGGCCCGCCAACTATCCGAGGTGATGCGGTGCAGACCGACCCAACGGCCCTGCTGATCGTCTCCCTGCCACCTGAGTTCCACGATCACATAGGATTCGGCGTCCCAGCCGCTTCGTTCGCCGGTAGCCAGTTTTTCCTGATAAACGAGGCTCTCCTTGTCCACCCAGACGTGAAAAGTCTCGTCCCGCATGGGCGGTTCCACGGTGTAGGCGAGCCGCACCGAATCCTGCCCCGGAACCGCGGGTCCAAAATAGTGGGCGCGCCGCAGCATGACGCGGAAGCGGCCGGGGGATTCGGTGGGGGCGTCAAAGAAGGCCCGCAGGCGGTGGCTGTAGCTTTCGACGAAGGCTGACCAATCGACCCGGTAACCATCGGCGGTCTCCTCCACGGCCATGGGGATCGGGGCCGCCCGATCCTTCAGCAGCACGTTATAGAGGTGAAATTTCCGGGAACTGTCCGGCACTTCCCCCTCCGTCAGGAAATTGATTTCCTGCACCGTAAAAGGAGCCGGCGGATGAGTCTCGGAATAGAGGGCCATTTCCTTGCGGGTTTTGTCCGGACGCTGCGAATATGCCAACCGTTCCTCCATGGTGGATGCCTTGAGAAACTGCTCCAGCGTCTTGCGGGAATCCTTCCGTGAAATGGCAGGATCGCTTTGGGGAAGGACCGGGGAAACCGCGGGGGAAGTGGGTTCCGGATGGAGAACAGGATTTGGACTGGGAAGGGGACCGGAAGGAAGCCAAGGCGGAGGAACCGGCGTGCTGGATACGGATCTTGCCTCCTCCGGCGCTGGGGGAAGAGCTGGCGGAGGGGGCACCAACGGAGGAGCGGCCACCGTTTCGGGTGGAACCGGTGTCGTCGGTCCCGTCACGGCTGATGCTGGCAGGTCCGGCATCGTGAGGGAGGGAGGTGTGGCTTCAGAATCGACTGGCTGGACTGGAGGAACCGGGTCTTCTGGAATCATGCCATCCATTGGCTGCTCTGCTACCTCCGGCAGGGCAGGGACCACCACGGATGGGGGAATGAAGGCCGCGCTGGAGGCGTGCGGCGCTGGCTCAGTGAGAGCGGGAGTGACTTGGGAAACAGGCGGCGCATTCAGGAGTGTGGAAGCGGCCACGACGATGCCTGCTCCCATCACCAGCAACAGGCTGTTTTTCAGCAGGCGTCTGGCGGGACCTGGCTGGGGGAGTTCCGGGGATGGACACTCCGCCATTTCCACCATGACAGGGGCATCCGGTGGCAGGGGAGGGGGGCTGTCGAGCGTGAAGTCCTCGCCGCAGGTCTCGCAGGTCACGGCCAGCCCAGCCATGGAAACAGGCACCTGGTAGGATGTCCTGCAGCCGGGGCAGGAGACAGGGAAATTGGACGGAGGTACCATGGGGGTTGAAGAAGGCATGGCCTTCGGCCAAAGAAAAACATCAAGCCCGTCCGCCGCGCAAGGCCAGCCAACGGAGCACCAGACGTGCCAGTGGCACTGCTGCCAGGCTCCCCAGCACGTCCGCCGTCCAATCGTAAACATCCAGCCCCTTCCGGCCAGGTGTAAAACTTTGGTGCCATTCATCCGACCACCCCACCACGGCCCCTGTGAGCAGGGCGATCAGCGCCAGCTTCCGCCAGGGAGCGGTCAGCAAGGCCTCATGGGCCGGTTTCCCCCGCAGGGCGAGGGACATTACCAGACAGGTGCCGCCCACGGCAAAATAAATGGCGTGTTCGATTTTATCGATTCCGACGACGTCAATCTTCGGTCCCGGATGGCTGAGGGACGACAGGATTGCCAAAACGATGAACCAGCCCAGCCAGGCGATGGCCCAGCTGCGCGGCTGTTCCAGGAAAGGACGGGCGGTCCGGGGCGCTGCTGCGGGTGGGGCCTGGTGCTCAGCGGGGTCCATTGTGCAGCTCTGATTCGAGGCGCTCGCTGAGCCACTGCTTGATCATGCTTTGATAGTTCAGATAGCGGGAGCGGGCGAGCCGCTTGATGCGGGCCAGCATCCGGGGATCGAAGCGCAGGGTAATCGTGGTGCTTTCCCGGACATCGGGCCGGTGCAGGGCACTGTTCATCAGCCGGGCGTCGAGCTGGTGGGTGGACCAGAAGACGGCTTCTTCCTCTTCGTCGGCGAAGTCGGGGACTTCGCGCCATGACATGATTTTTTTCATTGAAAGGAAAGAGGAGGGTGGATCAGAGGAACTCTGTGTTCTTACGCTCGTAGAAGCTGAGTTCGTCCGGAGTCATGGAACGGGCAAAAAGCACCCGGTATTTCTTGCCATCGGTCCAGAAGATGCTGAAAATCGGCTGGTTGCCCACCGTTTTGCCGAGGCAGAAATAACGGGCTTCCGTGGCTTCATTCTCCCGCTCCGGCAGCAGACGCAGCGAGAACGGATCTTCGTAGGATTCCTCTATCTCACGGGGTGGAATGACCTTGAGGTCAAAAGGGGCGTCCAGCCAGTCGAAGTCCATCAGCGGTAAGGTGTAGTTAAGAGAGAGGGAAGGATCAGACGGGGAGGCGGGAGGCATCCGGGCGGCGCTGAATGAGTTCGATCTCATACCCTTCGGGAGCGTCGATGAAGGCAAAAGTAGTGCCGGAACTTGCCGTGGTGGGGCCATCCGAGAGCGGGTAACCGAGGGCGGCGGCATGAGCCGCGAACGCCTCAAGGTCTTCCACTTCAAAGGCCAGGTGGGTCAGGTCCGGGCCAACCACGACCGGGCCGCTGCCATCGTATTGGCAGATCTCAATGAGTTCCTCGCTGCCGGGAGTCTCGAGAAAAACGAGTTCCGAACCCCGGGGGGATTTGTGGCGGCGGACTTCTTTGAGACCGAGCACCTTGGTGTAGAAATCCACGGTGCGCGCCAGATCGGCGACGCGGTAGCGGGTGTGGAGGAGACGGGTGACCATGGGGAAAAGAATCAGGTTAAGCCCTACCGTCCACGCAGCACCGGCGGCAGCAACCCGTTTGTTCGCCGGAACTGCGGGCTCGTTGAGCCCGGCGTCCTTCCGGCGGACCGGCCACCGGCTTTTGAGCCACGGCCGTCCGTTGTGGCCAACCCCTTTAAATTCATTGACCGATCAGCATCGACTTTCTTATGACAAAAGCATTATCTTAAGCGGAGATGAAAAAAAATTTCACCAATCGAGGCCGGATCGTGCTTTTGGGCCTGCTCCCCTTCGCTGCCCAGGCTGCCCCCTACAGCGGGACCGCCTACGAACCGTTCGATTACGCCACGGTGGTGGATGCCAGCAACCCCGCCACGGATTCCAATCTGAACCTCAACAACCGGGGTGCCGGATGGAATGCTTCCGGGGATCCGGCGCAGCCGAACACCACGCTTTGGGGAAATGGGGTGACCACCGCGCCCTTTGTGGTGACCAATACCACGGTGGTGGCGGGCAGTCTCCCGGGCCCCGCCCCGGCAGTGGGAAACCGCATTCAGGTCAACGCCGGCACGGCCGGTCGCTCCCTCGGGCAAACCGTCGATAGCGGGTCCCTCTATTTCAGTTTCACCATCCAGCGGCTGACGGATTCCATCCGCACGATCAACTTTGCCCTGTTCGCCGGCACGGTTGAAAAGTTCGGCTTCGGCCAATATGCCACCGCTGCGGTGGGCGCGACCTCCGAAGGCAATTTGGCGGCCGTATTTTTGAACTCCAACCCAGGAAATCTGGTGATCGGATCCGGAGGCGTCACACCCATCCCCATGGGCACCGGGGTGCCCCATCAGGTGATCATCCGGATTGATTTCGACACCAGCGGCATCAACGACCGAGTCCGCGTTTACGTCGATCCCTCCAGCGTCGCCGATGAAAATGCCCTGACCCCGTATGTGGATAACGAGAACTTCGACATGGGGGCCATCACCACGCTGCGTCCCTTCTCCGGCGGCGCCACCACCACACCCGTGGCATTGGCCGCCGGCTCCGGGACTTTTGACGAAATCCGGGTCGGGGCCACGTTTTCCTCCGTCACCTCCCGCCTCGTGCCTGACCTGAATATTGCCGGCACGCCAGATGCCGTCACCGTTTCCTGGCCCTCGTCATTTTCGTGGTGTTTCCTCCAGCAAAACGCGGCTCCCGGCACCGGTCCGTGGACTGCTTCCGCAGGCGTGGAGGACAATGGTACCCTGAAAAGCCTGACTTTGCCGTCTCCCGCCGGCCGTCTTTTCTTCCGCCTCGCCCAGCCCTGAAACCGCTGGGCCGTCACTGGTATAACAATGCCGGTTCGCGGCGCTGGCGGAAGGTTCGTTCCTCCGGTTCCCAAGCGCGGCAGGCGTCCTGCCAGGGAATTCCCTGCTCAATGGCCAGCCGTTCCCGGGCACTTCCAAAGAGGAGATCGATCGCGATCGGATTGGTGACGTATTCGTAGATTTCCGTGCGCCATTGGAAGTCGCCAGGGCTGAGGGCGCGGGCGATCTGGAGGAATGCATAACCGGTGCGGACGGGCAGGAAAGTGCGGCGGTCCGTCACGTGGAATTGAACCCCGCCGCAGTCCTTGCCGGCGTGTTTTTGAAAAGTTGGCCGGTAGGTGAGGGGGCGGAAGTTCACTCCAGGCAGATGGGCGGCATTCAGTTTTTCCGCAAGCAGGCGGCCCGGCAGCCACGGGGCCCCCATGATTTCAAACGGCCGGGTGCTGCCGCGGCCTTCGCTCAGGTTGGTGCCTTCCACCAGACAGGCTCCGGGATAAACCACCGCGGTGTCCGGAGTGGGCATGTTCGGGGAGGGCAGGACCCAGGGCAAACCAGTGTCCTCGAAGAACATGCCGCGCTCCCAGTTCCTGCATTTCACCACGGTCAGCGGCGCCCCATCCAGACCGCGTTCCCTGACATAGAGCGTGGCCAATTCGCCCATGGTCAGGCCATGGCGGGTGGCCAGATCCGCACAGCCCACGAAGCTTTCAAATCCCGGCTGAAGCGCCGGACCTTCCACCGCCGTGCCGCCGATAGGATTGGGCCGGTCGAGGATCATTACGGGCAGACCAAGGGGCAGGGCTGCCTCCAGACAATACAGCATGGTCGCTTGGAAAGTATAATACCGGCTGCCCACATCCTGGAGATCGATGACCAAAATATCCAGCCCACGAAGGGAATCGGCGGTGGGCCGGAGGCTGGCCGCACTGGTGCCGTAGAGGCTATGGAGCCGGACGTCTTCCGCGGCATGACCGGTGGACTCATGCTCGGCGACATGGATCAGGTCCTGGGCCTGGCCCATCAATCCGTGCTCGGGTCCGAAAATGGCAGTAAGGGCAAGGGCGGGCGCGGCAGAGAACAGATCAATCGCATGACGCACCTGCGCATCCACCGAAGCCGGATGCACCACGAGGCCGATCTTTAACCCCTGCAACGGGGCGAAGTGTTGTGAAACCAGAACATCCAGACCAGTGAGGACCTTGGGCATGGCGGGAGGGTAGCGCAGGACCGGCGGGCGTCCAGTCCGGGATGGCACAATACGGAGCGCGGATTTGCAGTCCGCCCCGGCAGCCTTTTCCAGCGATCCGGTTTTTTCACCAACGATCCGGTTTTTTCATGGTTCCTGCTGGCCAGGGCTTTGCCGATGCTCCGGGGCGGACTGCCAGTCCGCGCTCCGTCAATCCGCGATCACCCGCGGGGCCGGGGGCAGGGCGTCGAGGAAGATCTTGCCATAACTCTTGGTCAGCACGCGGGGATCGAGGATCACCGCGATGCCGCGGTCCTTCCGGGTGCGGATCAGCCGGCCGATGCCCTGACGCAATTTCAGGACGGCTTCGGGCACTGAATATTCGCTGAAGGGATTGCCGCCGTGGTCCTCAATGTGTTCGATGCGTGCCGCGGTCAACGGATGGTCCGGCACGGCGAAGGGCAGGCGGGTGATGATGACATTGGACAACGCTTCGCCTGGGACATCCACGCCGGTCCAGAAGCTTTCGGTCCCGAACAGCACGCTGCTGACATCCTCTTTGAAATCCTGCAATAACTGATGGCGCGGGCGGCCTTTGCCCTGCACCAGCAGTTCCCAGCCTTTTTGCTGGAACCACCGCTCCATGCGGGAGGCCAGATTTTCCATCAGCTTGTAGCTGGTGAACAGCACAAAGGCCCGGCCCTGGGATTGCTCCAGAAAATGTTTCACCCATGCTTCCAGCGCGGCATCGTAGCCCGGCGCATTGGGGTCCGGCATCTGCCGCACGAGGTGCAGCTTCATCTGGTTTTCCCAGTCGAAGGGGCTGCCGATCTGCACCGCCCTCACTTTTTCCGCTCCGCAGCGGCGCCGGAAGTAGCGCAGGTTGGGTTCGCCCGCGCCGAAGGTGGCACTGGTGAGGATGCAGGTTTTGGTGCCGCTGAAAAATAACTGCCGGAGCAGCCCGCTGACATCCACCGGAGCGGCGTGCAGGCTGACATTCCGGTTCTCAATTCCGCTGCGCTCCACCCAGTAGACATGCCCCGGCCGGGCCATGGTGAGGAATTCCTCCAGCCCGGCGCGGGTCTCCGCGAGGCGGCGCCCCATCTCCGCCAGTTCAGTCAGGGAGGCATCCGGGTTCTCCTTGTCATCCGTGAGTTTCCTGACGCATTGCACCACATCCAGCAGAGCCCCGTGCAGGGTGTTTTCCACCAGCCCGGCGCTGCGCACCCGGTATTCCCGGCCTGCCGGGGAAAACTTCGCCGCGTCCTTCACCGATTCGAAAAATCCCTCCACCTGTTCCAGCACCCGGGCGGTGCTGGTGACGCCTTCCGGACTTTTGGCCACGGCAAAGAGTCCTTTCTGGGTCCTTGGATTGTAAAGCCGGTTCAGGTCAAAACGCAGGCTGGTTTGGGAGAGATTCAGCCCCAACTGGCGGGCCGCGGTGTTTTCCAGGGTATGGGCCTCATCCAGAATCACAAAATCATTGGCAAACAAAAAACCCTCGCCTTCGACCCCCATTTCATCCTGAGAGGACAGCAGGGTGAAGAAGAGCGTGTGGTTCAGCACCAGCACATGGGCTTCGGCGGCGGCGCGGCGGGCGTCCTGATAATAACAGCCGCTGTCCGGCCCGCAGCTGCGCGGAGTGCAGACATGCGCCTCACTGCACACCTGCGACCAGACATTGGGCGAAGGCGAGAAATTCAGATCACTCAAGGTGCCGTCCTTGGTTTCCTGTTTCCATTTCCAGAGCGCCCGCAGCTCGTCATGCTCGGCGGTGCTGAAAAGGTCCCCGGTGGCGCGCATCGACCGGGAAAGCCGCTGCGGGCAAAGATAGTTTCCCCGGCCCTTCAGCAGCACCGCGGAAAATGGCGTGCCCACCAGCTTCTGGACGATGGGAATGTCCTTGGCGATGAGTTGTTCCTGCAGGTTGATGGTATGGGTGGAAATCACCGCCTTCCGCTGCTGCCGGGTGGCCGTCAGGATGGCGGGTAGCAGGTAGGCCAGGGACTTGCCTACCCCCGTCCCGGCCTCGATGATCACCGGCCGTTTTTTCTCCAAAGCCTGCCCCACTTCCACGGCCATCCGCTGCTGCTCCGCGCGGTATTCAAAGTCCGGCGACTTCGCCAGCATCCCCTCCGGGGAGAACGCCTCGTGCATTTCCTTCGCCAGTCCGGTCAGGGCATCCGGCGCAGGCGTGCCGAAGTCCGACCTGCCTCTGGGCACGTCCTCCATCAATTCCTCAGGCAACCGGCTTTCCACCCCGGAAGGAACACCCGCCGGGGATGGCGTCAATCGCTGGCCTCGCCCGGCAGGATTGGCCTCTGGCTTGATTTTCCCTCCCATTCCGCCGCTCGACAAGGGCAGGGGGCACGGCAGAATGCCGCATGGATGTGCTTTCGACCGCGTTGACGCTGATGCTGGTGATGGATCCGTTGGGAAATATCCCGGCATTCATGGCGGCGCTGGGCGCGTGGGTGGTCAGCAGCCTCGTCCTCCTCCGCGCCCCGTTTTTCGCCGGAGAGCTGCGGCGGCGCGGCCTGATGGCTGTGGAGCGCCTGATGGGCTTGCTGCTGGTCGTGGTCGCGGTGCAGATGTTCCTCGAAGGCCTCTACCTGCCTTAGCGGGTTCCTGACCGTCCTGGGGACAGCGCAAGAAACCGGCCCGCAATGGGGTCCTTTCAGCCTCCCGCAAAAGAAATATGTTCGGTTTGGTCGCCGGCGGGACGCTTTTAAGGGAAAACTATCTTCGTGGCTACTTACCCGATAACTTCCCATTCCGCTGCTTCCGCGTCAGTAGACGGCGTGGAGCAGTCTGTTGCCGGAGATGAAATCGTGTTTGCCGAAGTGATGGAGGCTTATTCAAGCCTCGTGTTCAGCACCGCGCTGCGGAAGCTCGGCGGGGATACCGAAGGTGCCCGGGAAGTGACGCAGAATGTTTTCCTGACCGCCTTCCGCAAACAGGACATCCTCGCCGGGGTGAAGTTTCCGGCGGCTTGGTTTCACCGTGCTGCTATGCTGGAGTCCTCCAATTTCCTTCGGTTGGAAAGCCGTCGGCGGAAACACCTAGAAGCATGGACTGCGGAGCAATCCGTGGTCCATGACGAGCCTTCCGCCGGTTTTTCCGAAGTCCTCCGAGCTCAACTCGATGAAGCCCTGCATGGCCTGCGGGAGCGTGAGCGCGAATTGATCCTCAGCCGGTTTTTTGAAGGCCGCAGCTTCCAGGAACTGGCGGAGCGACGTGGCAGCACGCCCGACGCCGTGCGCATGAAACTAACCCGCATTCTCGAAAAGCTCTCCAGTGTTCTAAAGCGCCAGGACGTAACTGTCACCATCGCCGCTCTGGCTTCCGGTTTGGGGGCACAATGGTCCCACGCTGCTCCGGCTGGTTTGGGAGCCGCCGCCGCCGCAGCAGCCAGCACCGGCGCTGCCGTCACAGCTTCCAAACTCAACGTTCTTCTCGCCGTCATGACTTCAGGGAAACTCTTACCTCTCTCGCTGGTGCTATTGCTTCTAATATTGATTTCCCTGCATTTCCAGTCAGGCCGGATCGATCACCTCAGAGCAGCGCTGGAGAAATCGCCGGTTGCCCTGGAGGGAAAAGCTCCGCTTCCCAGTCAGGGGACTCCCGGAAATGTAGAAAATCAATTGGGCGTCACCACCAGGCCCGGTCAGAAACCAGACGAGGAATCGGGACCGGTGACAGTCCTTTCGCTGCTGAACGCGATCAGGAGTCCGAGCGGATTACACAGGGACCTGGATGGAACCTACACGACCACAAAAGTGGATGATCGCCTGGCAGGAATGAGCACCAAGGAGTTGCTGCAACTGTTGGAGGAGATGGATCAGTCCCCCGGCGGGGCCGGCATCAAAAGCCGGGCCAGATCACATCTCATTGAAAGGTTTTTGGTCAAGAAGGATCCGGAGGAGGCCCTCGTGCAGGCCATCCGCTATCGGATGTCGGATACGACCTTTATGAACATCGCCCGTCGTTGGGCCGGATCCGAAACCGGGGGATCGCTCGAATCCGCTTTTGCTATGTTGAGCCATTCCTCGGTATTGCCGGCGGTCAAATTCGGGGCGGATCCGGCGAAGGCCCTCCGCCAGGGGATTGCGGCGGGTTTGGCGGCCCGCAATGATCTGCCAGAAGCCATCCGGCTGTGCCGCGAGGCGGCCGGTACGCCTGCCGCCGCGGATTACCTGCTGGGAATGACGGAATTTCTTTGTCGCCCGTCAGAACGGGATACGGCATTCGATTTGCTCACCGGAGTGCCTGATGCGGTCGGACGCACCAGATTGCTCAAAAGTCTGGCGGTGGAGATCGGTCGACATGAGGAAGATGCCTCAGTGCGTGCCTTTTTCAGTGATGCCCGGTTTCCGGAGCCGGTGAGAAGAGAAGTCATCCTGGAAGCTGCCGCGAGCACCTATTCCGCGGAAATAGGAGGCAACGTATCCAAAGCCCTGAATCTTATTAATAACGGCAGTGCTGGCGGGGATCACCTTGACATACTGACCAGTTGGCTGCGGCAAAACGAAGCGCCCGCTTCCGAAACGGGAAGAATGGTGCCCTTGGAATCCGAGGACGTGGTGGATGCCATTACCGAGAAGTCGCTGAGGCTGGCCGCAACGCAGGACCCCGCGTTAGCAGGGAAGTGGCTTTACGGCATCCGAAATCCGCAACGCCGTGACGCTATCGCCCGCGAACTCAACCTTTCCGTGCCATGAAAAGGTTCCTGCCTATTTTGCTGGTGGTCCTGGCTCTCGCCGTTTGTTTCGGTTTTTATTACCGTGGCTGGCAGCAGGAGCGGCGGCTTACCGGGGAGGGCTCCCGGCTTCCAGGGCGGGTAGCCAGTGCCGGGACCGGTGCCATGTCCGCACACCCCGCGGCAACGGACAAGTCCAACCCTGATCTGGGGGGATGGACTCCGCTGGAGGCAGCGGAATTCATTGAGCATTGGATCGCGGAGGCCCACCAGGCGGAACAAGCGTTGATAGTTGCGGGGGGCAATGCTTTGGAAAAACTGGCGTCCTATGATGCCCACCTCAAGACCCTTTCGCCGGAGGAGCTTTTAGCGATCTGCCTGACTGCGGCTGCGGATACCTACAACTTAACCATTGGAAGCATGGATTGGCAAAGCTCGGACACCGAGATGCGCCGGCTACTGCAAAACCATGCATATAATGAGTTGATCAAACAAAACCCTTTCCTGGCGTTGCGGATTCCGCATGACCAGACGCATGAATATAATGGCTGGCATGAATCACACGCGCTGGGAGAATGCGCCCGGATAGATCCCGAAGCGACTTGGCGGATTGTCGGCGAAAAATACCATGGAAAGGATGTCGGCAAGAACATTTTGGACAGAGTGCTGAGGGGTGCCGCCGGGGACGATATTGCGGCCCGGTTTGATTGTGCCAGGGAATGGGGGGTGCTGGGCCGGGTGGCCGGCGAATGGGCTGATGATGCTTCCAAAACTCCCTCCGGGCAAAATTCCTGGTTGGAGGTAGTGCGGGAGACTTCGCCTCCTGACAAAGAGGTGCAGTTGGCGAAATTTGCCAAGGAAGTGGAAACCAGCCAGGGCTTCGAGGGAGTGCAGCGGCTGATCGGGCGGATCGCGGAACCGGGGACGGCGCTTTATGATACGATTTTGCGGGAGGCGGCGGGACGGGACCTGGAGGAAGCGGCGGGGCCGAAGGCGGACTGGATCCTGGCACAAGTGAGTCCAGCGGCGGCGGTGGCTACCGCAGAAACGCTGATGAAGCAGTGGACTGAGACGGATCCGTTATCAGCTTCGGAATGGCTGGATGTCGTGCCGCGCCTGGCGCCGTGGCGCCGTGCCGCCATCCTTGCATTTGTGAAAGGAATCGAGCGTCACGACCCAGAGGCCGCGGCCCAATGGCGGCTGGCGGCGGGGGCGCCCTAGCCGGTGGGGAAGTCAATCCACGGATGGCGCCTTCACGCGGCGTTTCTCCTTCGTAATTTGGGTTGCGATTTTAATTGTTATTCTGCTGTGGAGAAGGAAAAAAGATGGGAATACCGCTCCAGACCATCCTTCAGAGGAAGATCCAACACAGCGTCTCCGGGCATCCGGGGAGTCATCTCCAGAGCCCCGGTTAGGGGATCGATGCGGACGCTGTCGGTGTCCCCCATGCAGGCCATCCACATGGTATCCCTGGTCCCTGCCGGGTCCGCAGGATTGACTATATAGCTTACATAGCGGTGTTTGCCCACCAACCCTGCCCACTCAAAGAATTTCTTTTTTCGCTGGCCTTCCGGAATGCCGTGTTCATCCAGCAAACGGGTAGCAGACGCCAAAGTGGCTTCATCCACCGGGGGCAGATGCATGATGATCATACCACCAACGTCCGCTCCCGGGATTCCCTTGAGAGGGGTGGCGTTTTGGCCTTCCCAGATTTTGATGAGACCGAGAAAGGCCTCACGGGCCGCCTGAAGCCGAATGGGATCAGAAGCCTCTGCCTTAAGCGCTGACGCAGCTGCAGCCGCAAGGATGGCAGATGGGTCGGGCGCGGCTGAAGCGGTCCCTTGGGTGGGTTGAGTATCCACCGCGGGGCGGTTAATGGCGACAAGTTTGTCTCCCGATACGGCCGGTGCATGTGTCATCCCTGCCTTTGGCTTGCGGGTGAGGAAAAAAGTAGCCCCCAGAATAGCCGCCGCAACAAGGGCGGTCAGTTGTTTCTGCTGGCGGATCATGGTTAAAAGGCTGGCGTCTGGCGGACAACCAAGAGGGAGGCAACCCACCTTTTGACATCTGTTGGACCGGGAGGTTCAAGGAATTTCAGTCCCGCTGGGTTTTCCTGTTGCTGCGACCTGGCTGGTCGTCGCCAGGTGACGGCTCTCCAGCTCCGCCGACGCCGGTCGAATACTCCGGCCAATTCGACCAATAAGCATTCTCACCCCTTGGCGGCGGTGGCTACCGCGGAAACGCTGATGAAACAGTGGACGCAAACGGATCCGCTATCAGCCTCGGAATGGCTGGATGTCGTGCCGCGCCCGGCGCCGTGGCGCCGGGCCGCCATTCTTGCGGTTGTGAAGGGAATCGAACGTCACGACCCGGAAGCCGCGGCCCAGTGGCGGCTGGCGGCGGGGGCGCCATAGCCGGTGGGGAGGGAGTCCATCCTGGGATGGCGACGTCACGCGGCGGCGGGCAACCCTGCCCGTTTTCACGAATCTGACCGATAAGACGCTTCACCCCCTGCGCTCCCCCCCCGCTTGCGCGCCTCTTGAACCCGCCTCGGCATCCAAACTAGCTCAAAATCAAACCCGTCTCAGGGTGTCATCCATTTTGAGTCAACCACCCCACTCCCTGCCGACACCTCCGGCGTCATTTTAATCTGAGTCTTCGCCGTCATTGGCGGGACCCGGACCGGTGAGTCAGGGGAATATTCATGTCGGGCAAGCGGTGTTATCTTCGACGGGTTGGAGGTGTATGTGCTGTGCGTTTAAAGCAGGAATGCCCGCCGGGACTGGTGGATCGTGGCGGATTAGCAAAGGTAACTGAACGGTTACCTCATTACGAATCGGTAATGTGACGGGCCGGCTGTGATGGGTGTAATATGCTCGAAGCATTGGAACATTCACTCCACCTCCGCCCATGAACACCGTGACCTCCTCATCTCCTGCCTTCCCTTCCTTGCTACGCCCGGCCGTCGCTGTTGGTGCGGCTTTCGCCGCCACCACGCTGCCTGCCGCCCCGCCGCAGGGCCAGCTCCTCGCCTCGATGTGCTACCAGTGCCACGGCACGAACGGTCAAGCCGTCTCCGGCTTTGAATCGATCACCGGTAGAAGTGCCTCGGACATGTACAAAACGCTGCTCGAGCTGAGCCAGCGCCGCCCGGAGAACATCATGGACCTCCAGGCCCGCGCCTTCACCCCCGAGCAGCTCCGCCAGATCGCGAACTACCTCGCCACGCTGCCGACGACCCCGCCCACGGCTCCGTGAGCCCCGCCTCGTCCTACACTTTTTAACTTTCCAGACTCTTATGAAATCAGATCGTCGCAACTTTCTCAAAATGGCCGGGCTCGCCTCTGCCTCGTGGGCGCTGCCCAGCGCCGTCAGCGCCGCCACCGTGGCTCCCCATGTGGTCGTCATCGGCGGCGGTTTTGGCGGTGCCACCGTGGCGAAGTATCTCAAAATGTGGGGCGGCAACATCGACGTGACTCTCATCGACCGCAGCTCCATCCACTACGCCTGCATCCTCTCCAACCTGGTCGTCACCGGAGCGCTGCCGATGAGCCGAATCCAGCTCGGTTATACGAACCTGCAGACAAAGCGCGGGGTGAATTTTGCGCAGGGCGAAGCGTTGTCCGTCGATCCGGTGGCCAAGGAAGTTACCGTCCAGATCGGCACCGCTTATTACGCCTACTCGTATGACAAGCTCGTGCTCGCTCCCGGTATCGAGTTCATGAACCCGGCTGGCAATTACAACGACCAGCTCACGCCGCACGCGTGGAAGGCCGGGCCGCAGACGCTGCTGCTGAAGAACCAGCTTTCCGCGATGACGAAGGGTCAGACCTTTGTTATGACCATTCCGAAAGCACCCTACCGCTGCCCGCCCGGACCTTACGAGCGTGCCTGCGCCGTGGCCGATTACTTGAAGCGCAAAAAGAGTGGCGCCAAGATCATCGTGCTCGACGCGAATGCCTCGATCACGGCCGAGCCGGTGAATTTTGGCAACGCCTTCAACAACACCTACAAGGGCGTGCTCACCTATGTGCCGAACGCCGCCGTCACCAGTGTGGACTCCTCCACAAAGACCATTATCACTTCGCAGGGCACCTTCAAAGGCGCGGTGCTCAACGTCATCCCGAACCAGCGTGCGGGCCAGATCATCACGAACGCCGGCCTCGCGAACGATCCCACCGGCCGCTGGTCCGTGGTGAATCCACTCAACTATGCCTCCACCGTGCATCCTGACATTCACATCCTGGGTGACTCGCAGGCCACGGGCCAGCCGAAGTCCGGCCACATGGCGAACTCGCAGGCCAAGGTGTGCGCTGATGCCATCATCCGCGCCTTCAATGGCGAGGCTCCCGATCCCGCGCCGGTCACCAGCTCCGCGTGCTTCAGTCCCATCACCGCCAGCACGGCGGCGTGGCTCACGGCCTCCTTCCAGTATGATCCGGCCACCCAGGCCATGAAGCGCGTCGAATCTTCCTTCGCCGAGGCTCCCGGGCCCTCCTCGGACGGCATGCAGCAAATGTTCCAATGGGCTGACAATATCTTTGCGGACTCGTTTAGCTGACAAAGTGGCCTGCTCCCCGGAACTTGATCCAGTTGCTCTGAGAGAATTCGGCGCGGCAGCGCCGCTTTTTCCCATCATCAAACGCAAACGACATGCCCCGGTGTCCGCGGCTGCGAACCCCGTCCGTTTTCATGGATCGGACCGATTCGCAGCCTCACCCCTTGGTGGCACGGGCGAGGACGCGGCAGATGAAGGGGAAGAATTGTTTCTTGCGGCTGACCACTCCGTCCATCTCAAAGAGGTCGGGGGCGAGGTGGGGGAAGTCGATTTCATCGACCACGGACTGGCTGCCAGTGGTGAGGAGCAGGCTGTAGTGCTTGCGGATATCGGTGATGATCAGGCAGGCGAAGTCATACTGCCGGTCGGTGGCCATGGCATGCAGTGCCTGGCGGAGTTCGTCCGCGCGGCTGGCAAAGTGTTCCAGACTCAGCTCTTCGATCTGGCTGATGCTGATGTTCCAGCCATTCTCTATGAATTCCTTGCGGTCGGTGTTGAGGATGGTTTCGGCCGGGGAGGAACGGAGCAGGGAGCCGGCGGCAAAGAAGTCGCGGGAGAATTCATCGACCACAATTCCCGCCTGGCCGGCCAGCCAGCCGAGGATCTCGCGGTCGGTGCTGGTGGTGGTGGGGGAAGTCAGATTCAAGGTATCGCTGATCAGCCCGCCGCAGAGGCAGATGGCAACTGCGGGGGAAGGACGGAGGCCGGATAGCTGATAAAGGCGGGCGACGATGGTGCAGGTCGAGCCGACGGGCTCATTGATGAACCGGATTGGTTCGCGCGAGACCAGATTGCCACTGAGCCGGTGGTGGTCGAGCACTTCCAGAATATTGGCATCGGCAGCTCCGGGGACGGCCTGGGAGAGTTCGTTATGGTCCACCAGGACGAGGCGTTGGCGGGGCGGTTCGAGCAGGTCGGACTTGGAAAAAACGCCAACCAGCTTGCCGGTGTCCTCGCGGACCACGGGGAAGAGGGATTGGGGGGTGTGCTGGATCTCGGTCCGCAGATTGGCGATGTGGGTCTTGGCGCCGAAGGATTTGAAGGTGCGGTCCACGGCATCGGCAATGCGGCGGGAACAGCGGATCAGCTGGGTGGTGCTGGCGGTATCGTGATTGCAGGAAATGACCGCGCAGCCTTCCTTCCGGGCACGCTCCAGCAGCTCCGGCGCCATCTGGGCTCCGCCGGTGAGGACAATGGCGCGGACTTTGACATCAAGGGCCATGCGGTGCACTTCCGGGCGGTCGCCCACCACCACGACGAGCTGCTCGCGGGGGTATTCATGGAGCCGGTCCTCCACCGTTTCTTCACTGGAGGCGCTAACGGTGAGGATGAAATCCAGTTCGGTATCGAGGTCGGTGCCGCAGGCGATGTGCCCTTCGAGGGTTCGCGCCATGTTGGCGAGAGTGGTGCGGACACGGCGGGCCTCGGCCTTGTCCTCGATGTTGTGGAGGAGGAGTTTGAGCAGGTCCTGGATGCTGGCGAGGCCGGTGACTTGGCCTTCGGCATTCACGATGGGAATGGTGCGGACTTCGGCGCGTTCCATGCGCTGGTAGACATCGAGAAACGTTTCATGCTCGCGGGCTTGGATGACATCGGCTCGGCAAATGGTCTCAGCAGTGGGCCGCAGGTCCATGATTAGATGGGGAGCTTCCAGTCCGGCCCGCGCCAGCACCCAGCGGGTGCGGGGATTCAGCCCACCGCAGCAGGCGGCCACAGCGTCCGGATACCGGGTGAGGCGGAGGAGTTCCGCACAGCCGATGGCGGAGCAGATCGCGTCGGTATCTGGGTTTTTATGACCAATCACGTAGACCGGCAACTTGCCCGCGCCGGTTTTTTCAAAGGAAGCCTGAATCATGCAAAGTGGAAATTATAGCACCTGATGGTGATTCTGCAATGAATCGGCTGGATTGTTTGTCAGCCTGCGGATGGGCATTTTAGGCTTGGGAATTGCCGGGATGTATGATAGTCATTAAAACTTAAACCTTTATTGCTGCTCCATGAAAAACGTTCTGCTGATCTCCTGCGGTATGCTGAGCCTTGGCTTGAGTTCCTGTTCCACGCCTTCCGCCGATACGTCGGAGACGGCTCCGGTCGGACCGCCGGTGCTGCCGGCCTCGGTGCAGGAAGCCGCGTTGGCCGGTAAAGTGGATTTCCGCACCCAGATCGCCCCGATTTTGGCGATGCGCTGCCTGCCTTGCCATGACGGGAAGTTCATGATCGGCCTCTACAACCTGACGGACCGCAGCACCGCGTTTCAACCGGGGGCCTCCGGACCCAGAATTGTCCCGGGCTATCCGGACAAAAGTCCGCTGTTCCTGAATCCCGAAAGCACCCACAAATCCGTCATTTCCATGCCTCCGGTGGGGAACCGGCTGACAAACCCGGAACTCGCCATCCTGCGCCGCTGGATCGTCCAGGGAGCCGCATGGCCGGAGGGCAAGGCCGGAGTGTTATCCCGCAGCGGAGGCTGAACTGGCCTGGCGCGGTTTTTGCCGTTTGGCATAAATCAGAAAAGCGGCTCCGACGAGGATCATGAAGAGGGAATAATATTGGCCTTCAGTGAAGCCGTGGATCAGCCGGTCGGGTTCGCGGAACTGCTCATCGAAGATGCGGAGCAGCGCATAACAGATGAAAAACAGCCCGGTGAGCAGCCCGTGCGGCGCCCGCGGGTATTTTTCCCGGACGATGAACAGGATGGCGAAAAGCAGGAGTCCTTCGAGGGCGGCGGCGTAGAGCTGGGAAGGGTGGCGGGCGGTGAGAAGCGGACGCAGGCCTTCCGCAAAGGCGTCGCTGGTGCGCGAAAGGGACATGATCTGCTGGTGCCAGGATTCGGGATTCGCACCGTTTTGCAGCGCCAGCACGCGCACCGCCTCCGCTTTTGACGCGATCTCGGGATCGAGCGCATCGGGATACCAGCGGGTGGCCTCCTCGGGGAATTTCATGGCCCAGGGCACCGAGGCCGCACGGCCGTAGAGCTCGCCATTGATGAAGTTGGCGATTCTCCCGAAAAATAGGCCGAGGGGGGCGGCGCACACCAGATTGTCGCCCAATCCGGGCCACGACCGCTTGTGTTTGAGCGCAAAATAGAGGGTGAAAAAGAACAGTCCGGCGATGCCGCCATGGCTGGCCATGCCCCCGTTGGTGATCTGGAAGAAGGAGAGCGGATGGGCGAGGAATTCGTCCCGTGTATAAAGCAGCATGTAACCGAGCCGTCCCCCGAGCAGGACGCCGAAGAGGGCGGCATAAGTGATAAAGTCCGCGACTTCGGATTCCTTGAGTTCGCCCACCCCCTTGCGGGCCCAGCGGACCAGCAGCCAATAACCGGCGATGAATCCCATGACGTAGGCGATGCCATACCACCGGAGCTGGATGCTGTCGGTCAGACGCAGGAGAACGGGATTGAGGCGGTGGAGGTATTCGGCTAGAAAGATCACTGGACAGAACAGCGCAGGGGGTGGCGGGGTGCAATCGCGGACGGGAGGGGCCTGCCACCCGGAATCCGGCGGGCCGGGTGTCGTCAAAGGGCACGATCCGGTCCTGATCCGCGTTGCCCTTGCAAATGGGATGGCGCATTTGTCGTATGGAGTTCCTACTTTTCCGCCATGCGCCGCCTTGCTCTTTCCGCCCTCTGTTGTTCCGCCTTCGTCCCGGTGACTGCTTTCGCGGTGCCGGCCGCCGCCGCGCCTGCCGCCGCCGCCCCGGAGAAGATTGATCCCTTTGCGGAGATCAAGAAATCCGAACCGGCCTCGCGCCTGCTCGGGTTGAAGATCCGTCCGTTTGCCAAGGAGCCCCAGGTGCAGAACGGCACTGCCCTGACCATTACCGATGGCGGGGAGGTGTATGTCTGCGAGACATATCGTTTTGCCAATGGGGTGGAGGACAACCGGCGGCACACCAACTGGATCTTGGATGATCTGGCGGTGAAGAATCTGGAGGAGCGCCGGGCGATGCTGACCAAATATGCGGGGGACTTTACGCCGGGGTATTTCACGGCGAAGGCGGATCGGGTCGTGCGGCTGGTGGATCGGAATGGGGATGGCACGGCGGACGAAAGCGGGGAATTCGCCGGGGACTTCCGGGATACGGTGGACGGCCCGGCGATTGGCGTCCTGCAGGGATTGAACGGCAACAAGGATCTCTACCTGACCTGCTCGCCGAAACTCTGGCGGTTGAAGGATGCCGACGGGGACGGCAAGGCCGAGGCCCGGGAAGTGCTCCTTGATGGTCTGGGAATCCGCACCAGTCTGTCCGGACACGATCTGCATGGGCTGGTCTGGGGTCCCGATGGGATGCTGTATTTTTCGATGGGGGACCGCGGCTATCATTTCACCACCAAGGAGGGAGTCACGTTTTCCAGCCCGGACACTGGAGCGGCCTTCCGGTGCCGTCCCGATGGCACCGGGGTGGAGCAGATTTATCATGGGCTGCGCAATCCCCAGGAACTGGCCTTCAATGAGCGAGGGGATCTGTTCACGGTGGACAACAATTGTGACCAGGGGGACGGGGCGCGGATCTGTTACCTGATGGAAGGTGGGGAAACCGGTTGGCATCTCGGGCATCAGGCCCTGACGACCTACAAGGCCTACCTGAAGGACGGCGGTTTTGCCCAATCGCCGCACTGGCTCGCGGAGAAGCTCTGGCAGCCCTCCCACCAGGGCCAGCCGCAGTGGATTCTGCCGCCGCTGATGAATTTCACCGACGGCCCTTCCGGTCTGACGTTCACTTCCGGGCTGTCGCTGCCGGACCGCTATCAAAACAGCTTTTTCATCTGCGACTACAAGGGCACCTCCAACCAGTGTTTCCTATGGAACTTCAAAGTCTCTCCGGAAGGCGCGGGTTATGCGGTGAAGGATCAGCATCTTTACCACGCGGGCATCACAAATTCCGACGCGGACTTCGGCCCGGACGGGAAACTGTATGTGCTGGATTTTGGCGGCGGCTGGGAGCCCTCCGGCAAAGGCGGCATCTACACCATGGAATGGCCGGAAGGCCAGGCCCGTCCGGTGGTGGCGGAAACGGAGGCCTTGCTGAAACAGGGGATGGGCGGCCTGAAGACGGACGAACTGACCCGGCTGCTGGGACATCCTGACCAACGCCTCCGGCTGCGGGCTTCCGCTGCTTTGGCCGGGCAGGGGAAGGAAGCTGTCGCCGAAGTTGCAGCCTGGACTGCCAAGTCGGAAGGGGTGGCGCGTTGGAGCGGAATCTGGACCCTCGGGCAACTTCAGGCCCTGCAGGAACTCCGGCCTTATCTGACCAATCCGGATGCTGAAACCCGCGCCCAGGCCGCCCGGACCCTTGGCCACCTCCGGGATGCCGGGGCTTCGTCCGGTATCGTTGAATTGTTGCGCGATGAGTCGCCGCGGGTGCGCAGTCTGGCGGCCCTCGCCTTGGGCCGGTTGGGCACTGCCGGAGCGGTCCCGGACATTCTTTCCATGATCACGGGGCAAGGTTCCGCCGATCCCTTTCTGCGGCATAGCGGGGTGATGGCCCTGACAGGCTGTGCGAGGCCGGAGGAACTGGCCGCGCTCGCTGACCACCCGGTTCCGGGAGTGCGTCTGTCCGCCGTGCTGGCCCTGCGCCGCCTGAAACACGAGGGGATTGCCTCATTCCTGGCTGATCCCGATCCTGTGATCGCGGGTGAAGCCGTCCGGGCCATCGCGGATGCGCCGATTCCGGCGGCCCGGCCCGCATTGAGGGAAACGGCCCAGCGCCTGACCGGGGTGGATGCCCCGGATTTCCTGACCGATGACATCCAATTCCGACGTGTGCTGAGATCGCTGCAGATCGAGGGCAATGCCGCCGCCGCCAGCGCGTTGGCCAGTCTCGCCGCGACCCGCACGCTGTCCGAACAGCACCGGGTGCTGGCCCTGCGCACCCTGCAGAATTTTGTGAACCCGCCGCCTATCGATCCTACCAATGGACTCTGGCGTCCCCTGCCGCCGCGCGATGCCGCCATGGTCCGGACCGCAGTCGCCGCCACCCTCGGCAAAGTGTTGGATGAAGCGCCGGGCGGGGTCAAAGCGCCTGCGCTTACCCTGAGTGTGACTTTGGGCCTGCCGGTGGCTTTGGAAAAACTGACGGCGTGGGCCGCGGATGGGGCACAACCGTCAGTGCTGCGCCTTTCGGCATTGGCGCACCTTCCGCCCGCGCAGGCACTGGGCTTTGCTACTCACGAACATCCGGAACTGCGGGCTGCGGCGGCGCGCCAGGCGGCCGCTGCATTCCCCGACAAAGCCGCCGGGCTGGCCACGGACCTCCTCCAGCGGGCCTCCGCCACAGATCTGCTGGCTGCCTACCATATCCTGGGAACGGTCGCCACGCCCGCATCCGCAGCCCTGCTGGCCGCAGAACTTGATAGGCTTGGCGCCGGCAACGTGCCGGAAGCCCTGCGGCTGGATCTCCTCGAAGCCGCTTCGCTGCGTCCCGAGCCGGAGCTGAAGGCAAAGCTGGCCGCCTACGAAACCTCGCTCGCCAAGGACGGTCACAGTGTTTACGACCTGACTCTTCAGGGAGGGGATCCGGCGAGGGGGCGGGAGGTCTTCGCCAACCAGGGGACTTGTCTGAAATGCCACCGGGCCGAAGGCGAAGGTGGCAGCGCCGGTCCGCGTCTGACGGGGCTGGCCCTGGTTTCCCAGCCTGCGCAGATGCTCGACTCGGTGTTGTATCCGAATAACATTGTTGTACCCGGCTTCGGTATTTCAGTGGTGACCCTGCAGGATGGCACCGTTCTGGTGGGCACCGTGATGGCCGAAACGGCCGAAACCCTCACACTCCGCACGGCGGAAGGTGAAAGCAAAGCGGTCGCCAGGTCCACCATCAGGGAGCAGCTGCCGCCGGTCTCGCCCATGCCTCCGGTCGGGCTCAGCCTGACCAAACGCGACCTGCGCGATTTGATGGCTTTCCTGCGCGGCCTCATCACGCCGTTGCCGGTCCTGAAGTAGTTGCCCCAGACCCACAGGCAAACACGATACGGCGGTTTCCCGCCCGGGTTTCAGCGCGCGGGGGGCTTTGTTCCCGGGGTCAGAAAGGCCTCCGGGGGCGGGGTAATGCCCTGCTGCTTCAGGCGTTCGAGGCACCGGTTGAGTTTCTTTTCCAGGTTGGAGCGCACGTCGGTGTCGGAACTCAGGTGCAGGCCCATCACCAGATAGCCCAACGCCTTGTAATATTCCTTCTGCTGCATCAGATGGTCACCGTAGAGCTCGTTCACACTCTGAATATTGAGTCCCCAGCGCAGGGCGGTTTTGAAGTGCGCCTCCGCGGCCTCCGGGCGGCCCAGATACCCGGCCAGTTTCCCCGCCTGGGAGGCCGCGTAGGGATGTTTGGGGTAGACCTCAAGGCATCGCTCCAATTGTGTCAGGGAGGCTTCGTAAAAGGGCGCGGCGTATTTATCGGCGGTCCGGCTGGCGATTTCCAGGGTGACCAGTCCCCGCAAATACCACGCCTGGCCATTGTCAGGATCCAGCGAGGTGGCCCGCTGGAAGGTCGCGCTGGTGGTGATCAGTTCCGGCAGGGTCACGGCGGTGCTGAGCTGCCGGTTGCCCTCGCGCCAGGCAAAATCCCCCGGGGCGAGGCGCCATCCAGTTTCCAGGAGGACGAGCGAGATCGCTGCCAATATTCCACCCATGGCCAACCGCCGCCCACAAATCCCGGCCCCTGCCTTGGGGCGTGGTTCCGGCTCTCCCGGCCGGCGGCTGCTGGCGGGCATGGCCTGCGATTTGAACCCCGGAGTCGCCATGAATCCCAGCAGTACACCGGTCATCACGGCATTGACCCCGATGTGCAGATTGAACTCCACCAGCGCCTGCACCATGAGCCCGGCCAGAGCAGCCACGGAACCCACCACCAATCCGGCCGCCAGCCCGTTTCCGTGCGGGGCATCCTTACGGCTGGATGCCTTCAGGAGGGCCACCATCGCATGGCAGGTGTGCCAGCCGGCCACCAGCAGGACCAACCCCAACCCCACCAGCCCGTAATCGCCGAGGCATTGGAGATAGTCATTGTGGGCAAAAATCGCGTCGACTTCCCCGGAGTAGGTCGCCCACTTCGTTTCCAGGGTGCGGAAACCGCGCTCCATGTATTCATAACTGCGGGCTCCGGTGCCGATCAGAGGAGAGGTCTGCCATTGCTCCAAGGCCGCGTCCCACATGGGTCCGCGCCCATTGAGCGAAGTGATCGACAGGCCCCCGTCAAAAAATTTCCGCAGGTTCAGGCTGGCCACGCCGAGCAGGCCGGTAAAGGCGAATGCCAAGCCCATCAGCCACCAGCCGGTCCGGCCCCGCGGTCCGCCCCGGCGTTGCTTCCGCTCACTCCACCAGAACAGGATGGATACCCCGATCAGCAAAGCCATTCCTCCAAAAAAGCCGACCGTCCCGCCGCGGCTGGTGGAAAAGGCCACCCCCGTCCCGGCCAGCAAAAAGCCCAATCCGCCCATCGCCCTGACAAAACCTCCCAGCTCCCGGCCCAGCACCGCCACTCCCAGCAGCGGCAGTCCGGCCAGGGTCATGAATCCAGCCAGATGGTTGCCGCTCTCGAAAAACCCACCGGCGGAAACTTCCGCCGCCCGGCGCAGCCCGAACCAGCGGAATACGGTCCACCGGGGGTTTTCAAAATACTGGTAAAGACCCACTCCGGCATTGGCGGCCACCAGCAGCAGCAGCACTGCCAGCACCGCCAGGCGTGCCCGCCGGGTGGTGAAACGCACCGCCACCAGGCCGTAAGCCACCAGTGCGGTGCCGGCAAAAACGAGATCCTGCCGTGCCAGCCACCGAACCTCCGAGGTGAACCCGCGCCATCCCACATACCCGGCAAAAACCAGCATCACGACGAGGCAGCCCCATCCGATGGACTCTGCGGTCCGGCCCTGCCGGGACACCACCGCCCCCACTCCGGCCACGCCGATAAGGCCGGCGCCGTACCAGAAGGGCGCGGTCTCGGACCAAGTGCCAAAGACTCCCAGCAACAGTAATCCCCCGAGGAAAAACCCCAGCCAGACCGATTCCAAAAAACGAAGCATACGCGCGAGGCTAGCTGGTCTGCGTCCCGATGCAAGACCCGTCCGCAGGACTGCGATTACCGTCCGCGCTTTGCGGCCAAGGCTGCTTCCACCTTGCCCAGGGGCAGACAATTAATGACATCCTGCCGGGTCAACCAGCCCTTCCGGGCGGCGCGCAGGCCATACCAGATGTCCTGCAGACCATGAACGCTATGGGCGTCCGGATTGATCGAGCACTTGATGCCCTTCTCCTTCGCCATGCGCCACCAGCGCCAGTCCATGTCCAGCCGCCACGGGCTGGCATTCAGTTCAATGATGGTGCCGGTGGCGGCGCAGGCGTCGAGGATGGCGGGAATATTGACGGCATAAGGTTCCCGTTTCAGCAGCAGGCGGCCGGTGACGTGACCGAGCATGGTGACGTAAGGGTTTTCCACCGCCCGGATAACCCGGGCCGTCATCTCCGCTTCCGGCAGCGTGAAGACGTTATGGATGCTGGCGACCACGTAGTCGAGTTCGGCGAGGAGGTCGTCCGGGAAGTCCAGCGAACCGTCCTTGAGAATGTCCACCTCCGAGCCGCTGAAGAGGCGGAAGTCCGGGGCGAACTCCTCATTCAAGAGCCGGATTTCCTCGATTTGGGCCCGCAGGCGGGTTTCGTCGAGTCCGTTGGCCTGGAAGGAGGATTTGCTATGGTCGGCGATGCCTAGATATTCGAGGCCGAGTTCCATGGCGGCTTCGGCCATCTGGCGCAGGGTGGCGTGGCCGTCGCTGGCGGTGGTGTGGTTATGGAAGGTGCCGCGCAGGTTCTCCATTTCGACGAGGCGGGGCAGGGTGCCGGTTTCGGCGGCCTCAATCTCACCGGCGCCTTCCCGCAGGGCGGGATCAAGGAATTCCAAGCCGAGCGACCGGTGGACCTGGGCCTCCTCGTAAATCTCCCCGGGTACTTCCGGCGAGTCCGGTCCGGTGGGCGCGAACCGGTATTCATTCAGGGTCCAGCCCTGCTTGAGGGCCCGGGCGCGCAGCAGGATGTTATGTTCCTTGCTGCCGGTGAAGTAGACGAGGGCGAAGGGAAACTCCGCGTTGGTGACGACCCGGAGGTCACACTGCACGCCGCTGTGCAGGCGCACCGAGGTTTTGGTAGGGCCGGACGCAATCACCGACTCCACCCAGGGCGGAGCCACAAAGGCTTCCATGATGGCCTTCGGGTGCTTCGAGGCCACGAGAAAGTCGAGGTCATGCACCGTCTCCTTGCCGCGCCGGAAGCTACCGGCCACTTCCGCCCGGGAGGTTTCAGGCTGATCGCGCAGGTAATCCAGGATTTCGCGGACGGCCGGCGCCACCTGGTCCACGCGGAAGGAGTCGGCATATTTGGCGCGGGACTGGATGGCGGCGAGGAGTTTGGCGGCGGTTTTTGCGCCGAAACCGGCTAACTCGGCCGCCGCTCCGGATTCGCAGGCGCGTTGCAGGTCGGCGATGGAGCCCACCCCGAGTTCACTATATAACGCCGCGATTTTTTTGGCCCCCAGGCCAGAGACGTCGAACAGTTCAAAAATCGTGTCAGGAAATTCCGCCTTCAGCTTGTCCAGAAAGGGCAGGGATCCGGTGGCTGCGAGGGTGTGGAGTTTGTCACGCAGGGCATCGCCGATGCCTTTGATGCCCTCCAGCTGGTTGTCCCGGGCCAGTTGCAGGAAGTCGCCGGGAAAGGTGCGCACGGTTTCCGCCCCGGTGCGGTAGGCCCGGATCTTGAAGGGGTTTTCTCCTTTGAGTTCAAGCAGGGTGGCGATTTGCTCCAGCGCATCGATCAGGGTTTCGCGGGTGATTTCAGACATGGTGGCGCAGGGCAGCGAGAGATTGCAAAAGATAGGGGGCAAAATGACTGGCGGCCGCTTCCACGGTCAGGGGAAGCGCCCCTTCGCGTTCCAGCGAAGTCATCACCACGCCATCAATGCCGCAGGGCGTGATGGCATCAAAGCCGCCGAGGGCGCCGCTGACATTCAAGGCAAAACCGTGCATGGAAATCCAACGACGGGCGCCGACCCCGATGCTGGCCAGCTTGCGTCCGGCAGTGGCCCACACGCCGGTCTGCCCCGGGCTGCGCTCCGCGGGCACACCGAGAGAGTGGCAGCCGGCCATGAGGCCGTCTTCCAGGGCCCGGAGATAATGATGCAGATCCTGACCATACCGGGCCAGGTTCAAAATGGGGTAACCGACCAATTGGCCGGGGCCATGCCAGGTCGCCTTGCCGCCGCGGCCGATTTCCACCAGCGGGGCCGGCAGGGCGGCGGGGTCACCCAGGCTGGAGCGGTCCGGGTTGCGGCCGATCGTAAAAACCGGATCGTGCTCCAGCAGCAGCACGGTATCAGCGGCTTCCCCCGCCAGATGACGGGCCACGATTTCCTCCTGCAGGGCGAGGCCCCAGGTATAGTCCACACGGCCCAGCCACCGGATGGCGGGAGCAGGGGGAAGCGGGACGGCAGCAGACACGGTTGGTGAGCAAACGGCCCGCCGATGAGGATGCAATGGAAAAACCTCTGGCCAAGTGGCGGCAGATGCGCTGAAATGCGCCGTCCTGAAGCCGACGGCTCCTCCATAATCTTTTCATATGTCCAAGCCAACCGATGCCTCCAACGCCAACCTCCCATGGTGGAAGGACTTGACGCCCTATCACTGGTTTGTCTTCCTCGTCGCTTCACTGGCGTGGATGTTCGACTGTCTGGACCAGCAGCTTTTCCTCCTCGCGCGGAATTCCGCGATGAAGGCCCTGCTGCCTCCCGACATGGATCCGATCAAATATGGCGGATATGCCACGTCCATCTTCGTCGCTGGCTGGGCGACCGGGGGGCTGATCTTTGGATCGTTGGGGGACCGGGTTGGCCGTGCGAAAACGCTGACTCTGACGGTCCTTATTTACTCTGTCTGCACCGGGCTCTCCGCCTTCTCCACAGGCTGGGTGGACTTTGCCCTGTTCCGGTTCCTGACCGGGCTTGGGGTGGGTGGCGTGTTCGGCCTCGCGGTCGCCCTCGTGGCTGACACCCTGCCGGACCGGTCCCGTGCCGGGGCGCTGGGCACGCTGCAGGCGCTGTCCGCGGTAGGCAATGTCACTGCGGGCCTGATCAGCATGTATATTGGCAAACTCGAGGCCACCAAGGCCATCGAGCCAGGGACGGCGTGGAAATACATGTTCCTCGTTGGCGCACTGCCCGCCTTCCTCTGTGTCTTCATCCAGATGCGCCTCAAGGAACCTGAAAAGTGGGTCAAGGCGCGCGCTGCCGGCAAGGCCGCCGGCGTGAAGTTTGGTTCCTACACCTCCCTGCTGGGGGATGTCCGCTGGCGCAAAAATGCCCTGCTCGGCATGGTGCTGTGCGTGGCTGGAGTGATTGGCCTGTGGGGCATCGGCTTCTTCAGCCCTGAACTGGTGGGCGACGTCATGCAGCGCTCCCTGGTGGCCGAAGGGGTGCCCACCGACAAAATCGCCGGAGAAAAGACCTACTGGATCGGCGTCAACATGATCGTTCAGAACATCGGGGCCTTCATTGGGATGCTGCTTTTCACCAAATTTGCCCAATCCCATGGCCGCAAGAAATCGTTCGCCATCGCCTATGTGGCCGCTCTGGTCGCCACGGTCGGGTATTTCCAGCTGTTCAATGGCCGCGGGGATATCTGGATGAGTGCCATTATGGGGGGCTGCCAGCTCGCGCTTTTTGCCGGCTTTGCCATTTACCTGCCCGAACTGTTTCCCACCAGCCTCCGCAGCACCGGCACCAGCTTCTGCTACAACGTCGGACGTTTCGTGGCCGCCAGCGGCCCCTTCACGCTCGGCAGTCTGCAGGCCGCCCTCAAAGCCGGCGCCACCACCCCGGAAGCCAAGCTGGAAGCCTTCCGCAACGCCTGCTCCTACATGAGCGTCATTTTCCTGCTGGGCCTGGTGGCACTCTATTTCCTCCCGGAAACCAAAGGCCGGGCGATGCCGGAGGATTGACTTCCGGGACCGGTTTCCGGCCGGCCCGGTCAAAAGCCCTTCCTGCCAGGATTCATGCCGGGTTGAAGGGACGTGACAAACCGGCCGCCTGGTAGTGCGGGATCAAGGCCACATAACGGGCGGCCCATCCCGCAATGCTCTCCTGTTCCTCTTCCGTCAAGGCCCTCACCACCTTCGCGGGAGATCCCATGACCATGGAACCCGGCGGGATTTTTTTATTTTGCGTGACCAGGGAGCCTGCTCCGATGATGCAACGGTCGCCGATCTCCACCCCATCAAGAATAATCGCGCCCATGCCGATGAGGACCTCGTTCCCGATCGTGCAGGCGTGCAGCATGGCCATATGGCCCACGGTGACGTCCTCCCCGATCAGGCAGCCATGCTCCGCTGAAAGGTGTAACACGCTGCCATCCTGTATGTTGGAGCGGTTTCCGACGGAGATCCGGTTGATATCGCCCCGCAGCACCGCGCCATACCAGACACTGGCCTGGTCCCCGACCGTGACATCGCCCAGCAGGGTTGCATTGGGGGCGATAAAGGCGGTGGCGGCGACCGAGGGATGGCGGAGGAGGAATTCAGGGGGAGGGGTCATGCCGGAAAATTTGCACATTCCGGCCGGCGGCGCCGGTTTTTTTTATAACATTTTGTGCGCATATCATTTGACTTGGAATTAGGGAGTTCCTAAAAGTCCCTATAGCCCCGGCGTGCCCCCGGCTGGGGACGCGCCCAATCAATAACCATTATTCCAATTATCATGAACAAAGCCCAAGTCATCGAAGCCATCCAGAAAGCCTACGGTCCCGAGACCACCAAAAAAGTCGCCGCCGACGCCCTTGCCACCGTGCTCGAAGTGATCGCCAAAGGGGTGAAAAAGGACAAAGCCGGCGTGCAATTGATCGGATTCGGCACCTTCAAGGTTTCTGCCCGCAAGGCCCGCAAAGGCCGCAATCCCAAGACCGGCGCGGCGATGACCATCAAAGCTTCCAAGAGCGTCCGCTTCACTCCTTCCTCCGTGCTGAAGAAGAGCCTCTGAATCCGGGAAAATGGAGGGTTGCCTGGCAGCCCTCTTATTTTATTTTCCTGACGAACCCGGCCGCCGGAAACGGTGCCGGGTTTTTCGTGCCGTGTTAAGATGGAAAATCCGATTCCCGACCCTTCCTCGTCTGCCGGGCCGCGGCGGCAATTGCAGAATAAGATTGGAATGAATCGGAAATGAAGGAGAGTGTCGGCGAAAAACCTGCTCCTGTTACATGGAATTGTTTTGTGAAAAGGGGGCTCTCCGCCTTTTCCCTGTACCCGTAGACCCATTGTCATGAAAATGCTGCCTTTTGCTGTGCTGGCTTCGACGGCCCTCTTCGCCGGACCGGGATCCGCCGCCAATATTACCGCATTGACCAGTTTCGGGGGAGGCGACGGATGGCTGGCCCCGGGCGAGGGAGGGTATGCTTATCTCGGGACGGGGAATCTGGAGCGCTCTCTGGCCTATAATCCCGTCACCGGAAATCTGCTGCTGGTGAGCCGGGCCAATCCGACCGGCACCGATGGCAATAATATCCGCATCCTCAATGGATTGAGCGGGGCCGATACCGGGGCTTTGGACAAGGGCAGCGCGGGGCTGGTCACGGGAGGGACCTTTGCGGTCAACACGGTGAGCGTGTCTGCTTCAGGTGCGGTATTCGTGGCGAATTTGGTGTCTCCCGCGACTTCGGCCAATCCATTCAAAGTATACCTGTGGGGGAATGAGGCTGCCACGCCCTCGTTGGCCACCTCATTCACTCCCGCCGCCGCGACCTATCGACTGGGAGACGACCTTGATGTCAAAGGGGGCGGAACCGGAACCTTGCTCGCTGCCGGTTACAACAATGCCGGATCGCCTGCTGCCCTGCTGTTGTCCACCGCCAATGGGACCACATTCACCGGCGCCGATATCACGGTGGCGGGCACTGCGGTGGGGGATTTCCGGCTGGGCATTACATTTGCGGGCGGGACGGACCTCTACGGCAGTCAGGGATCGGGTCCCAAAAGCATCAATTATTCCAGCAGCAGCCTGAACGGAACCTTGGTGCTGCAGGATATCAATGAGCGTCCCATGGATTATGCCGTAGTCGCCGGAATCCCGCTTTTGGCCACTATCCAGACGGCAGGAACCAGCGGGAACCTCGTCCGGGTTTATGATCTCTCCACCGGAACCCCTTCCTTGTTTGAATCCGCCAATCTGACCACTTCGTTGACCGCCAATACCAATGGCACCGGTTCGGTGGCTTTTGGGGCCGTTACCGGAAATACGGTCAATCTCTACGCCATGAATTCCAATAACGGGATTCAGGCGTTTGTGGTGACCATTCCAGAGCCTTCCTCCCTGCTGCTGATGTGGGCCGGGGCCGGACTGATGTTGCGCCGCCGCCGCTGAGGGGGCTGCCCGGGATTTTGACCGTCTGATGGCGGCGTGCCAGGCGGGCACTTCGAATCATCCTGCCAATTCCTTCAGGCAGGACTGGATGGCACGGGGAGTTTCCGAAAGCAGCCGGTGGCCCACCCGGGGGATGGTTTGGAAATCAAATGTGGGCAGGGTTTCCATGGCCGACCGGGCGAGGGCACAGAATTTAGGGTCATCCCCGCCCGTCATCCACACACCCGGAACCCGGGGCTGCCCCAGGCGGGACAGGTCGATTTCCTGATGCCCCAGTGACCATCCCTCGAAGCCATCGGTGATTTCGTTTCTCCAAGGTTCAGTGATCCCGGCCACCGGGACTGGGCTGGGACCGGCCAGGACGGCCTGGGTGTTCCAATCGTGGAGGACGCTTTCCCAGGAAGCCGTGAGGCAACGGCCGCGCCACCGGGCATCGTGGGTGAGCCGTTCGATGCGTCCGGCTGCATGGGTCAGGCCGGGATGGGTGGAGAGGAGGAGCGCGCGGTGCCAGAGTGCCGGCCGGTCCAGCAGGGCATGGAGGGCGAGGCGGCCACCCAGGGAATAACCGGCGAGAATGCGGGGGCCTTTGTCAGGCAGGGCCGCGACCTGGTTGTTGAACCAGGTGGCGAAACCGGTGAGGGTGCGGGCTTCCGGATGGTGGCGGCGGATTTCCCAGAGATGCCAGGCCCTGGCGGGCACTCCGGGCGGCAGGGCGGCGTCCCAGTCGGTGGGCAGGCCGAAGTTGCCATGGAGCGCGTGGATCATCGAAGAACGAGGCTGGAGAAATTCAGAAAGTGGGGACGGTCCGCGGTGTGTGAAATGCACTTTCCTCGGCCCAGGCTTTCCAGAAGGATTGGGTAGCGGTGGCATCCGGGTGCAGCTCGATCACCACCCGGTCTGGCAGGGAAGCGGGATCCGGCACCCGGCCCTCGCAGCTCACATGGTGCAGCCCCCACTGCTCTGCCCAGCCTGCCAGTGAAATCCGGTGGGGATTCTCCATGAGTTGGCGCTCGAAATCGGTCAGGCCTTGGAGTGAGGGCAGCTGCGAGAAGATTTTGCCGCCTCCATTTTGCATGACGACGATGCGCAGGCGCGGGGTTTTCAATTGGGGCAGCATCCACGGGGCGGCGAGATCGTAGAGTGTGGTGAGGTCGCCCACCAGACACCAGGCGTCCTCCGCATCGGCGGCGAGACCGAGGAAGGCGGAGAGATTGCCGTCGATCCCGTTGGCTCCGCGCAGAGCGCGGGCATGGATCCCGCATTCCTGCCGGGCGCAGAGATTCCATTCCCTCACCGCGAGGCTGTTGCCGGTAAACATCACGGACTCTTCCGGAATGATTTGGGACAGCGCATGAACCAAAGCCGGTTCGGAACCCGGAAGGGTTGCCAGCAGCTTGGTTAAGCGATCATCTGGACGGTGATGGAGGGTGCAAGTCCCTCTGTTTGTGAATTCGGGTTTTGTCAGGCAATCCTCCAATGGCCTCACGATGCTGGGGCGCGCCAAACCGGAGTGGCCGCTGCGGGTATAGCTGAGGACCGGGATTTCCGGACGGTTTTCCAAATCCCTCCAGAATCGGCAGGAGGGGACGCCGCCCAAGCGGATGACCGATCCGTGAGGCTGCCGTTTCAGGATATGATCCCCGCCATGCAGGATAAGATCCGCAAGCGGAGCGGAGTCGCGGAGTCCTGAAGAAGCTTCGGCATAAACCGGTGCTTCGAGTTCAGCAGCAAACCATTCCACACACCGGGTTTCCCATGGCAGGAGATCGCCAATCAAAACGAGAGGATTGGGAAATTCCGCTGGATCCGGCAAAGGGATTTCCTTGAACCAGCGCGTCCCTTCTTCCATGGTGGCAGCGAACCGCAGCGCCGCACCGGCCTCCCGCAGGAAGGGCAGGGAAGCCGCAGTGGGTTCCTCGAGACAAAGGTTCAAATGCAGCGGGCCGAGGAAATCCCAGGTGGTGAGTTTTGCCAGTTCCGCTGAAGCGTTTTCCAAACCGGTGACATCCAAAGCCAGTTTGGGATAACAGCTGAAGATCCCGGCCTGCTCGATCGCCTGGGGCGCGCCGGTGCCGCGGTAGGAGACGGGACGGTCGGCGGTCAGTGCGATGAGGGGCAGGCCTTGATAGTGGGCTTCGATGACCGCGGGCAGCAGTTCGGCCACGGCAGTGCCGGAGGTGGTGACCACGGCGACCGGGCGCTCGTGGTCGAGGATTCGGCCGAGGGCAAAAAAAGCAGCACTGCGTTCCTCGAAATGATGCCAGAGCCGCAGACCGGGCACGGCGGCCAGCATGACCAGCAGGGCACTGTTGCGGGCTCCGGCACAAATCACGAATTCCCTGACACCGGTCGCATCCAGCAGGGATTGCAGCGCCAGGGCGGGCAGGGCAACCTCCGGCAGCAGGGCAGGGTCCAGCGGCTCAGCCATGGGGGGCATCAAGGTGGAAGGCATGCCGGACCCAATTGCGTTTGAGTTCCAGTTCCGCCCATTCGTTTTCAAACACACTGCCGGCCACGAGGCCGCCGCCTGCCGGGAGATGGAGGGTGTGGCCCTGCCAAAACAGCCCCCGGATGGCGACGAGGAACACCGCCCCGCCCGGCCAGGCCACGCCGAAGGGAGCGCCAAAGGCCGCCGGCACCCCGCAGCGGTCCCGATAGCTGCGAAGCTCGGCCAGCGTCTCCGGGGTGCGTGGGGAAATCCCCAGGGCCGGGGTGGGATGCAGCAGATGAATGAGATCGTTCAGTGCCTGACCCTGGGGGACGGTGGGCAGGTCGACCGTCAAGGTGGTCCGCAGATGCCGGACGTTGCCCAGCGGCACGATTTCCCGGGCCGTCAGGCTGACACGTCCCAGATTGGCGAGGCGGCGGTGCAGCTCGTCCACCACGATCTCATGCTCGCGCGCCAGTTTGGGGCCCTGGCGCAAATCGGCTTCATGCTGGGCATCGACGGTGCCGGCGAGAGCCATGGTGGTGAGCCGGGTGCCTGACAATTCGAAAAGCACTTCCGGGGTGATGGTGGCGAATCCTCCGGCGCCGTGGCACCATGCCGCGGCGTGCCCCATGCCGGCGATACGGGCAGGATGCAGCAGCCGGTGCAGTGCCGGAGCCGGATCTTTGGTGAGATGGGCGGTGGCATTGCTTACCGGCACCACCTTCAGCAATTGCCGCTGGCGGATGGCTTGCATGGCATCGCTGAAGACCGCATGGAACGCCGCGTGGCCGGGCGCATCCCAGCTTGCGGGAAAAACGCCGGGATCAGGGGGCGGTGGAGTATCCGGAGCCCCAGCGGTCAAATGCGGGATCTGCCAGGGAGATTCGCGGCTGAGGGCAAAATCGTTCACATAAAACGCCACTTGGTCCAAAGGAGGCACTATACTGGACTGGAACGGGCCGCGGGCTTCGATCCGCCGGTCCGGGTGTCCCGGGAGGTCCAGGCAGCCCCAGGCCTCGCCCTCACGGGGAGGCAACAGCAAGGGTGAGGGGCCGGGAGGAAAAGGCGGGAGGCCTGACATGGTGGAGAAACAACGAAACCATGGGCATCACGGGAGCAGGGAACAAGGCGGAATCCGCCGGAACCGGAGATGGAAAAAAATTCAAATGCTGCAAGAAGAGGATTGCCTTCCGGCGCGGGACGCGCAATTTTTGCGCCCGCGGGAGCAAGCTAACCCTCCCCCGGAAAAAATCGCAATGGGATACGAAATCGAAGGGACCATCAAGGTCATCATGGACGTCATGACGTTTGGCAGCGGCTTCACCAAACGTGAGTTCGTCATCACCTCCGGGGATGACAAATACCCGCAGGATATCAAAATGGAGTTCGTGAAGGACAAGGTGGCACTGCTCGACCGGTTCCGGCCCGGTCAGCGGGTCAAGGTCGGTTTCGAGATCCGCGGCAATGAGAATAATGGCAAATTCTACGTCAGCCTCAGCGCTTGGCGGATCGGCCCGGCGGATGGCAGCGATGGCGGGGGCGATGCCCCGATGGAGCGGCCCCGCGAATCCTCTGGTCCGCCGCGTCAGGACCGCGGGGGCTATGGTGGCGGCGGTGGCCGTCCTTCAGGCGGCGCCGTACCCGATCGCCGCAGTGGCGGTGGTTTTGACCAAAAGGACCGCAGTGGACCGCGTGGCGGTGGCCGTCCGCCCGCGGGCGGAGGACGGGATTTTGAAGATGGCGGCGGCGCTGGACGCCGGGGCGGAAAATATGAGGATGATGACGTGGACTTTTAGTCCAGTTTGGATTCCCCGCTTCGGAAGACGGCAGAACCAGTCCTCCTTGCAGGATAAACCATTGGCTTTGGATGCCAGGCAGGACACCCTGTCTGGCATTCTTCTTTAGGGTCGTCAGCGTATGGCAACGAGATGGCGCTTGGCAAGACTGCCGGCCCCTCCGGATGCGGCCACTTTCCGTTGATCAGGAACCCTGAGGACGGGGTTGCTGTGGCTGGACGTCGCGCAGATCGCGGGTCAGGTCCTGCTTCAGCCGGTCGAGCACGCCATTGACAAAACGTCCGCTGTCCGGCGTACCGAAACGTTTGGAAATCTCGATGGCTTCATTGATCACCACCACCGGGGGAACATCGGTGCGGTGGAACATCTCGTAGATGGCCAGCCGCAGGATATTCCGGTCCACTCCGGCGAGTCGTTCGAGGGAGAAGTTTTCCAGGCAGCCCACAAGGCGGTGGTCAATGGCTTCCAGATTCGCCACCACTCCATGGTAAAGCTCCACCGCATGCTGGCGGATTTTGGGTCCGGCGCTGTGAATTTCGAAAAATCCGTCGACTTCATGTTCTGCTCCGGGGGGAGTGAAGTCACGGCTGAAGAGAAGTTGGATGGCCGTCTCGCGGCCTTCGCGGCGTTTACTCATCCTCGTTCTTGCGGGGGGTGGGGTAGGCGGTGTGGAGCTTGCTGAAAAGTTCCGCCATGTTCAGGGCGGCGCGGGCGGCTTCGACCCCGCGGTTCATCTGATCACCGAAGACCCGGGCCCGGGCATCGGCTTCGTTGTTCACCAGCAGGACCATGTTGATGATGGGGGTCAGGTGGCGCACCGCCATTTCCTGTAGTTTGTCGGAAACGGACTGGGTGATGAGGTCGGCATGGCCGGTTTCACCCCGGACCACGATACCGAGGCAGATGATGACATCGGCGGAAGTGTATTGCAGGACGTATTCGGCACAGACGGGGATTTCCCAGGCACCCGGGACGCGGTAAAGCGGCACGCTGGCGGCAGGCATCAGCCCCAGCAATTCGGCCTTGGTGGATTCCAGCAAACCGTTCATGAGCGGCTCGTTATACATGCTGGCCACGATGGCGAACGTCTTGCGTGGGCCGATGAGGCGCGGTTTGCGGGGAAGGGTCTGCGAAGCCATAAAAAGGGAGCACGCAGCTTGGCGACGGGGGAAGGCAGGCGCAACCCGTTTTCAGAGCGTTTTCCAATCCGTGATTGGTGGTCCCGCAATGTCATTCCGGGACAAAATGGAACCCACGGGAATGGACGTTCCCATCGCTGATACGTGGATCCGCATCCATCCACTGCCCGCTTATTTCACAAACGGAAGTGCGGCCGAAAGGGCCAGGGTAAGCAACAGGCCGATCACGGACACAATCGACAACGACACCGTCCAGGTGCGCAGGGTTTCCTTTTCCGTGAAGCCGCTCAGCCGGCTCACCACCCAGAAGCCGCTGTCATTCATCCAGGAGCAGGCAAAAGCCCCGAAACCAACGGCCAGGAAAAGATACATCCGGTTGCAGGTGAGATCGCCCAGCAGGGGCTGCATCATGGCGGCGGTGGTCAGCATGGCCACGGTCGCCGATCCCTGGGCAATCCGCAGAATCACCGCCACCAGCCAGCCGAGGAAGAGGAGGTTGATGCCGGAACCGGCCGTGGCCATGCGGATGGCCTCGCCTACTCCGGCATTGCGCAGCATAAAACCAAAGGCCCCGCCAGCGGCTGTGATCAGAATAATAACGCCTGCCGTCTCAAGCGGTGGCCCCATCATTTCGGAAAGCCTGCTCCCCTTGATCCGCGACTGGCGGACCATCAGCCACAGCGCCAGGGCGGTGCCGATGATCAGCGCGATGTTTTTATTTCCGAGGAATTCCACGGCATAACCGGCCTGACGGAACCCGTCCTCCCGGGCGAAAGCCGCCCACGCCTTGCCATTGGCGGCGTCCTTGAGGGCCACCGTCCAGAACGACGCGAGGCTGATCAGCGCGATCGGCAACACCACGGGCAGAATCGAACTGAGGAATCCGGGGAGTTCGCTCTCCGGCTTGTCCAGCGCTGCTGTCAGGGAGGAAATGGGAGTGTGAGGGGTTTCCCGCAGCGGCACCGGGGTGCGTGCGGCCACCCGGCGGACGATCGGCCAGGACAGTGCCACCGCGAGGGCTCCCACCAAAATCCCGGCATACAGGGAGGCGCCCAGATCCACTTCCAGACTGGCCACCATGGCGTTGGGGCCGGGGTGCGGCACCGTCATGCTGTGGGTGGTCACGCCCGCGATGCAGACGGCCAGCACGAACAACGTGAAATTACCCTTGGTCCGCAACGTCAGGGCCATGGCCAATGGAGCCATCAGCATGAACATCGTGTCGAAGAAAATCGGAATCGACAAGATGTAGGTGCTCACCAGCACGGCGATCGCGGCCCGTTTTTCCCCGAAAGCCCCGAGGAACCGCCGGACTACTTTGTCGGCGGCCCCGCTGTTCATCATGCTCATGCCGATCAAGGTCGCCATGCCGATCACGATGCTGATGTCGCCGGCCGTCTTGCCAAACCCTTCCGTGACCAATTCCACCGCCCGCAGCCATTTGCCTTTATCAAGATCCTTAAGGTCGGGAGGCAGGGAGGCCGACATCACCCCGGCCAGCAGCGCCGCCCCGATCAGCGCGAGAAAAGCATGCAGGCGCAGCACCGAAATCGCAATAATCACGAAAGTAACGGTCACCCCCAGCACCACAAAAGGCCAGTAAGGAGAAGCGGTGGAGGCGTTGGCGAGAAATGACATGCGCATGTGCTACCCGGATTCAGGCCGGGCGGGCAACTTAAATATCCCGCCGTCCGCAGATGTCTTTCAGGAAGAAACTTTGCGGTTTCCGCCCCCGCGGGATGGGGCATGATGTGCGCCCCTCCATTTTCCCCTCCATTTTATGATCAAAGTCGGACTCGTCTCCCTGGGCTGCGCCAAAAACCTCATCGATAGTGAAATCATGATCGGTCACCTCCATGCGGCCGGCATGGAAATGACCGCGAATGAGCAGGAGGCGGACGTGCTGATCGTGAATACCTGCTCCTTCATCGACATGGCCAAGCGCGAAAGCATCGGCACGGTGCAGGACGCGGTGGACGCGCGGGGCGAGGATCAGCAGCGCAAAAAACAGAAGATCATCGTGGCTGGCTGTCTCTCGCAGCGTTTTTCCAAGGAACTGCCGGGCCTGATGCCGGAAGTGGATGCGTTCATCGGGCTCGATCAAATCACCCAGGTGGCTCCGATCATTGAAAGGCTTCTCGGCCGCGTGCGGCCGGAAGAGGAAGATCCGGAAAACCTCGTCACCCGGCAGCCGCGTTACATTCCGGACTACGACACCCCGCGCTTCCGCCTCACGCCGAAGCATTCCGCCTACGTCAAAATTGCGGAAGGCTGCAACCACACGTGCTCGTTCTGCATCATTCCGAAGATCCGCGGACGTCACCGCAGCCGCACCCAGGAAAGCGTGGTCAAGGAAGTGGAGCAACTGGTGGCCATCGGCGTGAAGGAGATCAATCTCATCTCCCAGGACCTGACTTATTTTGGCATGGATAAATGGACCGAAGCCCGGCCCAATCCCCGCAGCCCGGTGGACAGCACGCGGGGAGAATCATTGGCGACCCTGCTGCGCGCCTTGAACGCGATTCCCGGCGATTTCTGGATTCGTCTGCTTTACACCCACCCGGCCCATTGGAGCGATGAGTTGATCCAAACCATTGCCGAATGCCCCAAGGTGGCCCGGTATGTGGACATCCCGCTCCAACACATTTCCGACCGCATGTTGACCATCATGCAGCGTGAGACCTCCGGCGATTACATCCGCCAGCTTATCGCCAAAATGCGCGCGGGAATTCCGGGGTTAGCCATCCGCACCACCTTCATTGTGGGCTTCCCGGGCGAGACCAAGGAAGACTTCGAGGAGCTTCTGCAGTTCATCAAGGAAACCAAATTCGAGCGCGCCGGCGTCTTCCGTTACAGCAGTGAGGAAGGCACCAAGGCCTACAAACTCGACGGCCGGGTGCATCACAAAACCACCGAAAGCCGGTGGAACAAATCGATGCGGGAGCTGCAGCTCATCGCCGAGGAATTCAACGCCAGCCAGGTCCAGCGCACCATGCGCGTGCTGGTGGAGAAACCCGGCGTCGCCCGCACCGAGATGGATGCCCCGGAAATTGATGGCACGGTCTTCGTGGACCAGTCATTGCCCGTCGGGGAATTTGCGGAAGTCACCATCGGCGACTGGCGCGGGTATGATCTCGTGGCGGCGCGGTAGGGTTTTCAAAAAGAGTAAAACCTATGCCAACATTCGAGGAATTGGTCGGAAGCGAGGCTGGCATGCGGACTTATCGTTCATTGGCTTATTGGATAGGAGTATTGAAGGTTGAAGCGCCCGTTGCCGGTTTGAAGACGGAGGCTTTGGTCGATGCCATGACCATGTTTTACGATGTCGAGGAGCAAAATTTCAGGGACGAATATGGCGAGGTGGATGAATTTACGGATGCTTATTTTACGCCAATGGCTCCGGTGACCCTGACGCGAAAATGGTGTCCTTTCGATTCAGCCCGGAAATGGTTGGGCGATCCAAAATGGGAGGAGGTGACTCACGAAGGTTTTTTGGACTCGGTGGCGGCCCTTTGGACACAGCCGGAATACGATGTCTTGGATTCGGTGCCCGCTTTCAGTGAGGACGAAGCCCATTTCCGTTTTTTGCTTCGGCTGGCCGTTCATCGGGGTGTGCAACGCGGAGATAACATCCTACTGATCTGCCGGCCAGGATGGTGCTTTGAACATGCGGTAAAAAACCCGTTGCTCGATTTCGGATACAGCGCTCTGGAAGCGGGCCGCTTATACCCGGAACGCGTTCCATCAGGTTCCTTCGAAAACGCTTCCCCGATTACTCCGGTCCCAGCAGCTTTTTGAAGACCGCCGGCTTCAAGCCGAGGCGGCGGGCGGCGGCGGGGCGATTTTCCTGGCAGGAAGGATTCGGGGCGTTTTCGTATGGGCAGTCGCAGCTGGGGGCGGTGATCCGCTATATTGAAAACCAGCAACAGCATCACCGGCGGCACACGTTTGCCGGGGAATACGAAAAGTTGTTGGAACGGTTCAAGGTCCCGCACGATCAGCGGTATGTGTTCGAGGCGGTTGTGGAATGAGAGCCGGAAGGGGAAGATGCCGCTCCTACGGAGCTGGTTTTTTATGGGGGCGGCGTGCTATAAAGATCAAGGTCCTACGGACCAAGGTGGCGGCATGGGGCAGACCGGGTTTCAAATTGGAGCTTACTTTGATTCGGGGTTACCATCCTCCCGCTTCGTTAAAACGTTCTGGACGCCCATTTTGCTGATCTCGGTAAGTTGTTTTTCCTCCAAAAGATAGTCGAAGCGGAATTGCCGGGTTGCGACCCAGATATTGGGCTGGCCCTTCAGCGGGGTGCCCGGAAAATAACCCCATGCCGCATCGGGATCGTATAAAAGGTATATGCCGCCATCCGATTGAATCTGCCGTTGGAGATATTCCGCTTTGCCGTTCTCACGGAGAACCACCAGCAAGTACCTGTTTTTCGCGAACTTATCGAAGTGGAGCGGTAAATCCTCGGCAGCGGAAAGGGGAAGGGCCAAGGATGAAAGGCAAAGAACCAAAGCAAAGAGCAAGGATTTCATCCAGGCTCCTTAACCCATGTTCCATTATAGACAAGAGGCTACGCCTCCGGTCCCAGCAGCTTTTTGAACACCGCCGGCTTCAAGCCGAGACGGCGGGCGGCGGCGGAGTGATCCTGACCTTCCCGGCGGAGGGCTTCTTCGGCCAGTTGGCGTTCCAGCCAGGGGATGGGGGATTCGTTGAGGGAGATTGCGGCATCCAGCAGGTGGGCGATGGCACTTTCGTTGGTGAGGGTGCCGGGGGCCGCGGTGGCTTCGGGACGCGGAGCGATGCCGAGGCCGAGCGGGATGTCCCGGGCGGTCAGGACGTCGGTATTGGCGAGGACGGTGGCGCGCTGGATGGTGTTTTCCAGCTCCCTCACGTTGCCGGGCCAGTTGTAACTTTCCATCAGGGCGTAGGCGTCTTCGGAAAGGCGCAGGCGCGGATTGTTGCGTTTTTTGGCGAGGCGGTCCACGAAGAACCGGGCCATCAAGGGGATGTCCTCGGGGCGCTCACGGAGCGGCGGGAGGTGGACCCGGACCACGTTGAGGCGATAGAACAAATCTTCGCGGAAGCGGCCGACCTCGACTTCCTTTTCCAGGTTCCGGTTGGTGGCGGCGATGATTCTAACGTCGGTTTTCAGGGTTTCGTTGCCGCCGACGCGGGAGAATTCGCCTTCCTGCAATACGCGCAGGATTTTGGTCTGCACATGCATCGGCATCTCGCCGATCTCATCCAGGAACAGGGTGCCGCCGTCGCATTGTTCAAAGCGGCCCACCCGCATGGCGGTGGCTCCGGTGAAGCTGCCTTTTTCATGGCCGAAGAGTTCGCTTTCCAGCAGGCTCTCCGGGATGGCGGCGCAGTTGATTGCGACGAAGGGTTTGCTGGAGCGCAGGCTGTAGCGCTGGACGGCGCGGGCGACCACTTCCTTGCCGCAACCGCTCTCGCCGGTGATCATCACCGCGGCATCCGAGCGGGACACGCGGCCGATGATTTTGAAGACACTCTGCATGGCCTGGGAACGGCCGATCATGACGCTGTCCCCGAGGTCAAAGTTGGCCTCGGCCGGGGCGGTCTCGGAAGCGCGCATCGCCTCGCGGGATTTCAGCGCGCTTTCCACCAGCGGACGCAGATCGAAGGGCAGGGTTTCCTTGCGGAGAAAATCAAAGGCCCCGAGCTTCATGGCCTCGATTACGGCATTGGTCGGCGGGAAGGCCGTGCTCAACACCACCATGGCGTTGGGGTCGGTCTGGCGGATGCGCTTCAGGACTTCGATGCCATTCACCGGTTTGAGGTGAAATTCCGTGATGACCAGATCCGGACGCTCGGCCGCGTATTGTTTGAGCCCCTCTTCGGCAGTCGCGGCACTGAGGACTCTGACCTGTGGCGTGGCGAGGTGACGTTCCGCCCACTCGAGGAAGTCGCTCTCAGGGTCAATAATTAGAATGGCTTGGGGCATCAGGGGTAAAAGGGAGCGCGGAAGATGTCGCCGGTTTGGCACGAATCAAGCCCTCCCGGGGCCGAACGCATGAATTTTCCGTGGGAAAGCGTGCTTTTCTTCAGAAATTCATGAAAGCTGGCAGTACACAAATCATTTACCGATGCAAAATTGGGAAAAGATGACGCCGAGCAGGTCCTCCACATCGACGCGCCCGATGACGTCACCGAGGGCTTCCAGGGCCAGCCGGAGTTCGAGGGCCGTGAACTCCACGGAACTCCCGGAGGCGAACTCTGCCATCGCGGCGGTGAGGGAAGCGCGGGCGCGTTCGAGACAGGCTTGGTGCCGGGCATTCACCGCCACTTCGCTTTGCTCAAAGGCATTGCCGCCGGCGGTGATGACCGCAATCAGGCGATCCGTGAGCGCCGTGAGTCCCTCGCCGGTGCGGCTGGAAACGGGAACCCCGTCCGTGCCTTGCCAGGCCGGGTGAAGCGGCAGGTCGCTTTTGTGCAGGACCAGCACGTGGCGGGCGGTGGCGGATTCCGGCAAGGCGAGGCGGTCGCCGGGCGGTTGGCTGGCATCCACGATTTCCACGATGAGATCCGCCTCCGCCAATTGGGAATGGGTGCGCGCCATGCCGGCCTGTTCGATGGTGTCGGCGGTCGCCTGGCGCAGACCGGCGGTATCGATCAGGCGCAGGGGGAAGCCTTGGAGATTGATCACCTCCTCGATGGTGTCGCGGGTGGTGCCGGGTTGCTCGCTGACAATGGCGCGTTCAAACCCGAGCAGGCGGTTCAGCAGGCTGCTTTTTCCGGCATTGGGGGCTCCGGCCAGCACCGTGCGCACCCCTTCGCGGAGGAGACGGCCCTGGTCGGCGGTGGCGAGGAGGGCTTCCAGACGGGCCAGCAGCGAGGCCATGCGGTCGCGCAAGGCGGTGCCGGTATCGGGGTCGATGTCCTCTTCCGGAAAGTCGATGTAGGCTTCGACATGGGCGAGGATGCCGAGCAACTCATCACGGAGTGTCAGGATGGTGCGGCCCAGCGCTCCGTCGAGCTGGCGGTTGGCAGCCTGGAGCGCGCGGTCCGTCTGGGCGGAGATCACGTCCATCACCGCTTCGGCCTGGGTGAGGTCCAGCTTGCCATTGAGAAAAGCCCGCTGGGTGAACTCGCCGGGTCCGGCGGCCCGGGCTCCGGCCTGGAGCAGGCGTTCCAGCACCCGCCGCGTCACCAGCACGCCGCCGTGACAGGAAATCTCGATGGTGTCCTCCCCCGTGTAGCTGGCGGGTCCGGCGAAATAAGTCAGGAGCACTTCATCCAGCGCGGAACCATCCGCCGCCATCACCGATCCGAACAGCGCCCGGCGGGGCGTCAGGCGCGGCCCCTTGAAGACCCGCGCCGCCACCTGTGCCGCCTCCGGCCCACTGACCCGCAACACGGCCACCGCCCCCGTCCCGGAAGGCGTGGACAGGGCAGCGATGGTATCGGCAGGGTGCAGGGAAGACATGGCGGAGCGGCTTCATATCACACTCTGCGCCCGCCACAAGCCATCCGGCAGCCATGGCCAAAGTAGCCCTCACCGCTCCGCGTGAGGAGCTGTGGAGTTGGCCGGAGCGTCAGTGATCCAAACCCCAGCAGGCGTCCGCGCGGCTTGAAAGCAGCCTCAGGCAGATCAGGGTTTCCCACTGGCCTTGAAGGCCTCCGGCAACAGCGCCCGCGCGGCGTCAGCGGCGGCGGGGTCGGTCTTTTGCAGGGCCTCGGCCGCTTTTTTCAATGCGTTGGTGCGGTTCGCGCCACTGAGGTGGGAGGTGGCCCATTCCACCGCAGCGGCAGCATCGGTCTTGATAAGGTGATCGCTGATACGCCCGGCGAGTCGAGTGGCGGCCGGATGATCCGGGTTTGCCAGAACCCAGGCCTGTGAGGCCAGAGGATCATTTTTTACCATCGCCTGGGACACTTTTGCTATGCCAAATATAGGATTGGAGTAACGGTCTTCGAGCACTAAAGCAAAAGCTTGCTGTGGTGTCAGGCTCGCAGAGAGAGCTTCAATAAGCGCGGCCTTGCCTATGGAAGGGGGGAGGGCGCGGACGAGTTCCATATTTTCTGAAGTGGCAGGTATTTTGTGCTTACTGCTCCAATCCAAGCGCAGCCCGGGATGGGTGGCGGCCAGCTTGAGGGTGGCGGTGGGATCGGTGTCAAATTGGGTCTGCAGCACTACGCCGCCCAACCAAGCTCCGGCGAAACCGGGCAGGGAGCGGCAGGTGCGGAAGGCCGCCGCAAAGTCGGCTTTGGCCCAGCGTTGGGTAAAATCGAATGCGAGAGTGCCGGTATAGTCCTCGGAAGGCAGTTGTTGGCTCAAGGCGGCAATAAAACCCGCGGGATCGGTTTGCAGCGCCAGGTCGGCGAGAAGGGAGAGTTGGTTGAAGTCCTTGCCGGCGGCGGCAACGAGGTGCCGCATGTCTCCGGGATGCCCTTCGGACAGAGCCCCGAGCATGAGGGCGGTTTTCCCCCGGAGGCCAGGAGTTTTTTTCAAGGTGGTGAGGAGGTCGGGCCTGGGTTTGGCGGTGGGGGCCGCTGTGGTAGGAGTGGCAAGGCTGGGATTTGTGGAGGTCCCAGCCCCGGCATTCCGGCCAATGAGCAGCCCGGCCAGCAGTCCAGCCAGACAGGTGACAGTCAAAGGAAAGCGTTTCATTTGGTGGCAGGAGTGGGGAGGGTGAGGAGTTGCTGGACATCAGCCGGGCTGAGGCCGGGGATTTCCCGCAGGGCGGCAGAGGCGGTGGGATCATCCGTGACCCATTTCCGATAGGTTTTTTCCAGCCGGGCGCTACGGGAGGTGGGATCGGTAAGGGTGACGGCCCACGCGAGGGAGGCGGCAGGGTCCAGAGCCGCAATGGTTTCCGCGAAGCGGTCCACAGCGGCCTCGCGCACCGGGCCAGGGGCGAGGGTGGGCAGCCACTCGGACGCCGCGAGCGGCTCATGAGTGGTCCAGATGCCGAGCACGCCCCGAACGGCCTCAGCCTGGGCGGAGGGATCAGAGATTTGTTGGACCCAATCGAGGGCCTTGGCGGTGGACTGGCCCGCCGCGAAGCTGGCGGCCTTTTCCATGGCCAACTCGCGGGCAGGTCCCGGCGGCCAGCCCCCCAGCAAGGCAAGCGTTCCTGACGGATCTGCCCCGGCGGCTTGGCTGGCGGCTTTCCCCATGTCTTCCACGGCAAAGGGAGTTTGATCAGGTTGATGCCGCAGGGTGATTTCCTGAAGCTTCAGGGAGAGGACGCTACTGTTCATGGCCTGTCCTTCCAGGATGGCTGAGGCACGGTCACGCCATTCGCCGGGGGGCAGGGCATTCACCCAAGCTTGAGCTTCGGCGGGAGACTCGCGTTGCCATTGGTCCAAGGTGCTTTGCAACGCCTGATCGCGCCGCCACGAGGGCGGGGCCTTGGGCAGAATGTCGAGGGCGGTCTGCCGGTCCTTGAAGGTGGGCAGAGGAGTGAGCTCAGTGGGGAAGAGGGGCAAGGCTTGGGCGACGATAAGGGCCGCGGCTGGATTGGCGGCGAAGAGCTCGGGGTAGATGGCATCGACAAGTGAAAACCTGTTACTAGGGTAGAGGTGCTTGTTGATGAATGCGGCGGCGGCAGCAGGATCTGAGGCGGCGAGGTGTTTCACCAAGGGTCCGACGATTTCCAGGGCGACTGCGTCCCCTTTCATCAGCGGAGTGCCATCGGAAGCGGCGCTGAGGGCCTCCAAAATCGCGAGGGCGCTGGCAGGGTGGCTTTTGGCCAGACTGCCGAGATCACCAGCCAGCGCGCTGACCTCTTCCTGGGTGAGGCGGCGTTCTTTGAGCGAGGCCAGGGCGGATGGCAAGTCGGTGGTGGCTTGCTCCATCAGGGCAATACGGTCGATCTTCTGGCGGAACCAAGGCGGCAGATGAGCGGCGATTTCATACAGACCGGTGCGGTCGGCTGCGAGCAGGCGGCGCCACAAGTCGTCGGGGCATTCCCGGGCGAAGGAATACTGTTTGAGATTACTGGTGTCGATCCAGGTGAAACGTTTGGCCCACTGGATGAGTTGGGCGGGCTCTTCCATGAAGGAGTGGAGAAATCCCGCGACTCCACGGTTTTGAATCTCCGGATTGGATTCACCCTGCAGGGCAGTCAGGGCAGCTTCGGGGTCAAGCTGGGCCCAGGATTCAAAGACGACCACAAAGAGCAAGGATTCTTCCGGGGCTTTTTCTTTGACAAAGGCCAAAGCGCCGGCCGGGTCCAGTTCGGTCCACCGCTCGATCAGCATGCGATGACGCGGGCTGCTTCCGGGGCTGGCGGGAGGATTGCGCTCCGGCAGGGGCAGGGCATCCCAGAGGGCAGGAAGCTCCGCCAAGGTCGCACGCTCCAAGGTTTGCAGGAAATCCCACCAGTCGGCCAGATCCGGTTGGGTGGGGCGCGCGGCGGGGTCGGCGGCGGTGACAGGGGCGGTCGGAGCCGGGGCCTGGCCCGCAAGGGATTCGGTAGGCTCATCCTGCGTTGCCTTGGGCGGAATGGCGGGCTGGGCGAGCTTTCCGATGAGGGCACCCAGCAGCAGCGTACCGGCAAAAGCTAAGCAGTGACGCAACATATCTGGCTGAAGCTATCCGAAGACCGGATAGCTGGATAGCAAAATATGCTGGCACCCTGCTTTTGGTGAAAGGCAGGGTCGGGAAGGCCGGGGAGGAGGCTCCGAAAAATCCCCGCGGCTGCTGGGTTCCGCCCGGGGATGGAAACAGCTAGCGCTTTCCGATCCGGTAGAGGCCCTTCTCCGTGCGGATAAAGAGGGCTCCAGGAGCCGGGACCGGGGTCGCGAGGGTGCGTTCGCCGTCCAGTTTGTTTTCGCCCAGCTTTTTGAAAGTGGTGCCGGTTTGCAGCAGGGTGGTGGTGCCGTATTCGTCGAGGAGATAGAGCGTATCCCCGACCAGCAGCGGAGAGGCGGAAGTGGTGCGGGCGGTGCGTTCCTGCCAGTGGATTTTACCGGTCAGGGCGTCGAGGCAGGACGCGATGCCATTGTCCGCCACTTGATAGAGTTCCTTGCCGTGGAGGACTTGGGAAGGGGTGTTGGGAGAACGTTTGTCCTGAGTCCACGCCACGTGGGAGGAGGTGACATCGCCGCTGCCGCCGGGACGCACCGCATAGGTGACCGGGGAGTCATAGCTGGTGGTGAAGTAGATCAGACCATTTCCCAAGGCAGGCTGGGCGATCACGGAATACCCGGTGTAGCGGATGCGCCAGAGTTCCTTGCCGTCGGCCGGTTGATAAGCGGCGACGGCGTCGCTAAAGGGGCTGATGATCTGCTTTTTCCCCTCCCACTCCAGGACGGTGGGTGTGCAGAAGGAGAACTTCTTGGTGGCACCACCGCCGCGCGGGGTGCGCCAGGCCACGGTGCCGTCACTGGCTTTCAGGGCGGCCAGGAAGGGGCCGTCCGCGCCATCGCAGGGAAAGACCAGCAGCCCGTCCACCAGCACCGGCGAAGCCCCGCCGCCATGCACCGGCGGGTAGGCAAGGCTGCGCTGCTCCCAGAGCTTTTTCCCTGACAAATCCAAACAGGCGGTGCCTTCATGCCCATAATGGACGTAGAGTATCCCGTCCGCCACCACCGGTGTAGGGCTGGCGTGGCTGTTCTTGTTATGAATCACCGGGGTATTTGCCGATTCCGCAAAGACTTCGGTATTCCACAGCACCTTGCCGGTCTCCGGGTCGAGGCAGAGGGCCCGCAGCGAGCGGGGCCCCGCCGCATCCTGATCCGTCCCCCGGGCCACGGCGGTGGTGAGATAGAGTTTGCCTCCGCTCAGGACCGGGGACGACCAGCCCTTGCCGGGCAGGTCCACCTTCCAGGCCACGTTGTCCGTCCCGCTCCATTTCACGGGAATATCTGCGGCCTGGACCACCGCGTTGGAGGACGGTCCGCGGAATTGCGGCCAGTCCTGGGCGGACAGGGGCAGGGCGGAAATCAGGAGGAGGGAAGGCAGGAAGCGGAGCATGGGACGGGCCTATTTTTTCTTGAGGGCAGCGGTGGCCGCGGCAAAACGCTTGGCCACGGTGTTCCAGTTCACCACATTCCACCACGCCGTGATGTAGTCGGGGCGACGGTTCTGGTAGTTCAGATAGTAGGCGTGCTCCCAGACATCGAGGCCGAGCAGCGGGGTGCCGCGGTCGGTATTGGGCACGATGCCCTGCATGAGCGGGTTGTCCTGGTTGGGGGTGGAGACTACCGCGAGGGTGCCGTCTTCCTTCAAAATCAGCCAGGCCCAGCCGGAACCGAAGCGCTTGGTGGCGGCTTCGTTGAACTTTTTCTTGAACTCATCCACACTGTTGAAGGCTTTGGTGAGGGCGGCGGTCAGTTTTTCATCGGCGGGAGCCCCGCCGATCCCGGGGGTGTCCGTCACGCCCATGGATTCCCAGAAAAAGGTGTGGTTCCAGTGCCCGCCGCCGTGATTGCGCACTGGGGTCTGGATGCCTTCCGGCAGGAACAGAATCCCGCCGATCAATTCTTCGAGGGACTTCTTCTGCAGTGCGGTCTCGGACTTCAGGGCGGTGTTGAGGCCATTCACGTAAGCCTGGTGGTGTTTGCTGTGGTGGATGTCCATCGTCAGGGCATCGATGTGGGGCAGGAGGGCGTCCTTGGCATAGGGCAGGGGAGCCAGGGTATAGGGACCGGTGGGAACTGCCGGAGCAGGCTGGGCCTGGGCGGACACGGCGGCGGCCAGCGCGGCGGTGGCGGAGAGGGCGATGAAGTCGCGTCGGGTAGAATGGGGAGTCATAAGGTGGGGATTGAGGGAGGTGAAAGGAGCCGCCAGCCATCAGGACCGGCGCGCCACGGTAGAGCGGCAACGGGGGGAAGCCCAGCCTGATTTTAATACGGCGGTTCCGGGGCATTCATTCGGAGACTCCCGGCCTGTGGAAAATTCCCGAAGGACCATCTGTAGTCACCCTGGAACGGTGCCGGCCCTGGTCAGAAGCAACTTCGCACCACCCCGCCATCCACCCGCAAGGCTGCGCCCGTGATGGCTGAGGCGACGGGGCTGCAAACAAAGGTCACCAAACTGGCGACCTCTTCCGCGGTCGCGAATCGCTTGATCAGGGAGCTGGGCCTGATGCTGGCGATGAAATCCTTCTCAAAATCCACGAACGATTTTCCTCCGCTGACCTGGGTCACGAATTCCTCCACGCCCTCGGTGCGGGTGGGTCCCGGAAGGATCGAGTTCACGGTGACACCGGTTCCGGCGCAGGACTCCGCCAGCCCGCGTGATACCGCGAGCTGTGCGGTCTTGGTAGTGCCGTAGTGGATCATTTCCACGGGAATTTGGATGCCGCTCTCACTGCTGATGAAAATGATCCGCCCCCAATTCCGCTCCTTCATCCCGGAAAGGTAAGCGCGGCTGAGCCGGACCCCGCTGAGCACATTGACCTCAAAGAAGCGGCGCCAGTCCTCGTCGGGAATCTCCTCGAAGGGCTTCGGCTCAAAGATTCCAAGATTGTTCACCAGAATGTCCACGGCAGGGAAACGCTGGACCAGAGCCCTGACTGCCTCCGCATTGGAAAGATCCCCGGCAAAGCCTTCCACCCTGGCTTCCGGCACCGCTTGCCTGATCTGGTCCACGGCCGCGGAAAGGGCGTCCTCCGACCGCCCGTTTACAATGACGTGCGCTCCTTCGGCGGCGAGTTGGCTGGCAATGGCAAAACCAATTCCTTTGGTGGAGCCGGAAACCAGGGCCGTCTTGTCAATCAACTGCAGGTTCATGGAAGGTGGAGGTGGGTGGTTAAGGCTGCCTAACTACGTGGTGGCCGGCGGAAAAGCAAGGCAGTGCTGCCCATCAAAAGGTGATGCCGAACTGGAAGCCGAGGACGAGGGCGTTGTCGATCTCGCCGGTGCCGCCGGGTTGGACGATGTATTGCACATCAGGTTGGAAGTAGGTGGAGGGCGTGACCTGGAAACGGTGGCCAAGTTCCAGAACCATTTCGTAGTCGGGTTCGGCCAGGCCGGCGGCGGCTTTTTCGGCGGCATAGTCGTTGCTGAAACCGCCGTAGGTGGCGAAGCAGACGGTCCGGTCCTTGGGCCGGCCGGGGAAGAGGCCGGTATAGTGCATGCCGAAGGTGGACTGCACCGGGATGATGGCGGCGTCTTCATGCGGCGAGTAACCGAGGGTGGCGAAGAGCACGAGACCCTGATCGCTGCCCGCCGTTTCCGCAAAGACCTGATAGTCGGCGTGGGCGTAAAAGCGCACGAATTCATCGCGGGTGCCGGGGCTGTTGAACTTGTCCATGTGGAAAAACGCATTGTTCATGCCCGCGAAAAAATGGGCAGGACGATCGGCGATTTTCGGATTCCAACCGACTTGGGTAAAAAGGGAAATGCCGTCGTCCCCGGCCATACTGAAGTCCACGCCATGGTCTTCGCGGTCGAACATGTCGTCGGTCAGCTGGAAGACGCCGAACATGACATTGAACTCGTCATTCGGCTGGTATTTGATCCGGCCGCCCCAGACGGGAAACGGATAGGAGGTCATCACGCCGTCGAACAGGGCGGCGCGGATCTGGCCGTTCACCGCGTTGTTCACCGAATAGCCGTAGTAGGGCGAGCCGACGAAATCATCGGTCGCGGTCATGCGGCCGCCCTTCACGGAGAAGACGTCATCAAGGAAGGTTTTCTCCAGCGTGACGTTGTAAAGAAAAGCGGTCTGCCCGCCGACGCATTGCATGACGCTGTATTGCCCGCCCACCGCTCCATCGATGCTCCGGCCATGGCGGTCGATGCCCGAGAGCACAAATTTGGTGTTATCCCAACCGGCCAGCTTTTCCAAGTCGAATTCAGCGCCCATGAAAAGATCGCCGGCATAATTGGAGTCGGTGCGGTTCCCGCCGGAGACGTTGCTGGCGAAAATGGCATTGTAGTAGCCGAAGATCTTGATGCCGGCTTCCTCCTGCGAGGTCCGCAGGCCGTGCCAGTCGCCGGTGAGACGCTCATTTTCAAACCAGGACGGCCCTTCGGCAAGCAGTGGAGTGGAGGTGAGCAGGAGGGAGAGAAGGAAGGAGGCTTTCATGGCTTGCATGGGAGTTAGGCTTTATTAGTCGTATCAGCCGGACAGGACCAATCAGGTCAGGCGGAGGCGGGCTGCGGCTTCTTGAGGATAAATAGCACGCCGGTGGTGACGAGGGTGCCGGCGACGATGGCGAGGAGGTAGCCGAGGGCGTGGTTGATGGCGTTGGGGATGGCGAGGACAAAGATGCCGCCATGCGGGACGAGCAGCTTGCAGCCGAGGGCCATGGAGATCGCTCCGGCGGTGGCGGCACCGGCCATGGTGGCGGGAATGACGCGCAATGGATCGGCGGCGGCGTAGGGGATGGCTCCTTCGGTGATGAAGGAGATGCCGAGGATGGCGGTGGCTTTGGTGGCCTGCTGCTCGTCGCTGGTGAAGCGGTTTTTAAACAGGGTGGCAGCCAAGGCGACCCCCAGCGGCGGGACCATGCCGGCGGCCATCACGGCGGCCATCGGACCATAAATTTTGGTGGCGACGAGGCCGACAGCGAAGGTATAGGCTGCCTTGTTGATGGGTCCGCCCATGTCGAAGGCCATCATGCCACCGAGGATCAGGCCGAGCAGGAGGGCGCTGCTGCCCTGCATGTTATTCAGCCAGGCGGAGACGCTGTCCATGATGATCTTCACCGGCGGGCCGACGAGATAAATCATCGCTAGTCCGATGACGAGGGACGAGATGAGTGGCAGCAGCAGCACCGGTTTCAGGCCGGCGAGTTGGTCGGGGAGCTTGAGTACGCCGTTCAGCCAGCGCGTGAAATAACCGGCCATGAAACCCGCCGCGATGCCGCCGAGGAAACCGGCCCCGAGGCTGGAGGCCAGCATTCCGCCGATCAGTCCGGGAGTTAGGCCCGGGCGGTCCGCGATGGAGAAGGCGATGAATCCGGCGAAGACCGGGACGAACAAGGCGAAAGCGGAAGCGCCGCCGATTTGCATGAGCGCCCAGCCCAGGGTGCCCTTGGCATCGCCGGCATAGATCCCGCCGACGGCGAAGGCGATGGCGATCATGAGGCCGCCTGCAACAACCAACGGCAACATGTGGGACACGCCGGTCATGAGGTGTTTGTAGGGACCGGAACGGGCGGCTTTTGCTTCGGTTTTTGGTTGGCCGGCGGCAGCGGGCGTTCGTGTCAGGGCCTCGCGGATCAGGCTTTGGGCGTCGTTGATGGCGGCCTTGGTGCCGGTTTCGAGGAGCCGCTTCCCAGCGAAGCGGGTGGTCTCGACAGTGGCATCGGCGGCGACAACCACGGCATCGGCGCGGGCGATGTCCTCCGCCGTCAGTTCGTTTTTTGCACCGACCGAGCCCCGGGTTTCGACCTTCATGGTGTAGCCCATGGCGGCGGCTCCCTTGAGCAGGGCTTCCGCGGCCATGAAGGTGTGGGCGATGCCGGTGGGACAGGAGGTGACGCCGACGAGAAACTTGTCAGGGGCAGGCACGAGGGGTTTCAGTCCGGAAACCACCGGGAGGGCCTCACGGATTCGCGGGGCGATGGTTTCGAGCAATTTTGCAGTGTCCCGGACGAGGTGGGGCCGGTCGGTTTGGATCGTGGTGTCGGCGTTGGTCAGGGAGACGGTTCCGTTTGGTTGCGTGGAGTCATGGGAAATCGTGAGCGCCAGGCCCCGCAGTTTGGCTTCCGCCTCGAGGGCGGCAGTGGCGAGGCGCGTGAGTGGCTCGGTGACAGGCGAGGCGAAGGTAACGGATAAAGTTTTCATGGAGGTGGAAAGGTCAGGAGTGCATTTTGGAAAGCGGCTGCACTTTGATTTTAGGCAGGCGCCTCGTAATCTCCGCGGCGGCGGGCAACTGGCGGCGGATGTCTTCGAGGGCGCACCAGGCAAAAACCGTGGCGAGTCTGGCGCGTTCGGCGGGGGGGCGACCGGTGGTCAGGCCCGCGAGGTAACCGGCAAGCACGGAGTCGCCGGCGCCGACGGTGCTGACGACCTTGACTGGCGGGGCGGAGGCCATGAGGGCTTTTTCCGGCGTGATGAAGAGCGCGCCTTCGCTGCCGAGGGAGAGAATCACATGCGGCACTTTTTCCCGCTGGAGCTTCCGGGCGGCTTCAACCCGCGAGGCAAAATCCGGCAGTTCGTGTCCGAGATATTCGGCGAGTTCGTGCTCGTTCGGTTTGATGAGGTCAGCCCCGCCGTCGATGGCGATTTTCAAGGCCTCGCCACTGGTGTCGACGGCGACTTTGGCGCCACCGCGTTTGAGCAGGGCGAGGATTTCCTCAAAGAAATCGGGGCTGAAGCCTGCCGGGAGGCTGCCGGCCAGCACGAACCAGCGGTCGTGCTGGACGAGTTGGCGGAGTTTTTTCTCGAACCGCTGCAGTTCCGCCAGGGTGGGCAGCAGACCCGGAAAATTGATGTCGGTGGTTTCGCGGGTGGAATCATCGACGATTTTGATGCCGGTGCGGGTTTCGCCGGGAATCCAGATGAATTCATCGCGGATCCGTCTGCTTTTGAAGAGATCCTTGAAGACCTGCGGGTTCTCCCTGCCTAGGAAGCCCGTGGCCGTGCTGGACAGGCCGAAACCGCCCAGCATGGCCGAGACGTTGATGCCTTTGCCTCCCGCCTGACAGTAGTGGCGCGTGGTGCGGTTGACCTTGCCCACGGTGAGGCGGTCGAGGAAGATGGTTTGATCGATCGCGGGATTGAGCGTGATCGTGACGATGTCGGAAGTGGGATTCATGATTGTGTCAGTGGGCCGGACGGAGGGCGCGGACGGCGCGGGCATCGCGCTGGTGGAGGGCTTTTTGGGCGAGTCCGGTGAGATGGCTGAAGGTTTCGCGGCGGAGCAGGGCTTTGATCTGCGGGACGATGGCGGGCGGCATGCTCAGCTCGTCCACCCCCAGTCCGGTGAGGATCAAGGCGCCCAGCGGATCGGCGGCGAGGCCACCGCAGACGCCGACCCATTTTCCCTTGTCGTGCGCCGCCGTCACGGTGTCGCGGATCAGTCGGAGGACGGCGGGATGCAGGCTGTCGGCGCGGCGGGCCAGCAGCGGATGGGTGCGGTCCATCGCCAGAGTGTATTGCGTCAGATCATTGGTGCCGATGGAGAAGAAATCCGCCATCTCCGCCAGCTCTGGAGCCATGGTGACGGCGGAGGGGACCTCGATCATGACGCCGAGCTCCACGGGTTTCGCGCCGGTTTCGCGGCGGACTTTTTCGGTCATCTCGCGGGCCCGGCGGAAGTCGTTGGGCGTGGAGATCATGGGGAACATCAGGCGGATGGGGCCATGTTCGGCGGCGCGGAAAATGGCGCGGAGTTGAGTCGTCGCGAGGTCTGGGCGGGCCATGCTGAGGCGGAACCCGCGGAGTCCAAGGAAGGAGAGATCCAGCTCGCTGAGGCCGAGATAGGACACGGGTTTGTCGCCCCCGATGTCCATGGTACGGACGATCATGGGCAGGCCTTGGAGCGCCCCGATCATTTCCCGCAGCGCCTGATATTGTTCCTCCTCATCCGGCGCGTGCTTGCGGTCGAGGAAGAGGAATTCGGTGCGCAGCAGGCCGACGCCTTCCGCGCCGGAGTTGATAACAGTGTGGGCTTCGGAGGTTTGGCCGATGTTGGCGACGATCTCGACGCGGTGGCCGTCGCGCAGGATAGCAGGCTCGAAGCGGTGATCCCAATCAAGATTGCGCTGGGCTCCGACTTCTTCGATCGCGGTTTTCGCGGAGGTGAGATCGGCTTCGCCTGGTTTGAGGATGAGACGGCCGCCGGAGGCATCGAGAATAACCGTTTCGCCGGCGGTCAAGGAATCCAACGGGGCGCCGACGGCCACCAGCATGGGGATGCCGAGCGAGCGGGAAACGATGGCGGCGTGGGCGTTAGGGCTCCCTTTTTTCAGACAGATGCCTTTGACCTTGTCGACTTTGAGCTGGGCCGCCTGCGAAGGTTCCAGATCGTCGGCAATGAGGATGACAGGCCCGGCAACGCTGGCCAAGGGATCAAGATCAACGCCGAGCAGGATCTTTTGCACGCGCAGGCCGACGTCGCGGATGTCGTCCGCACGCTGGGCGAGGAGGGCGTCGTCGAGGGCCGCGATTTTTTGGGCGCGGGATTCCGTGACGGCCTTCCAGGCGGTGAGGGCGTCGTCGCCTTCAAGGATCAGGGCTTCGGCGGCTTTCCTGATTTCATCGTCCTCCACGAGTGAAGCATGGGCTTCAAACAAACCGCGTTGGACGGGATTGAGACTGCCTTCGGTGAGGGCCAGCAGTTGTTTGCTGGCGGCGAGGATGGACGATCTCAGGGCGGCGATTTCGGATTCAGTATCGCCGATGGCGCGCCTGCGGTCTTCAAGCGTGACCGGCGTCCAGCGCCAGGCCGGCGCCAGGGCAAGGCCGGGAGCGGCCATGGTGCCTTTGAGTATGTTGATGGAATCGTGTTCGGGATTCCACCCGGTGCCGGGCCGGGCGTCCTCAGCGGTCTCTTCCAAGGGTTCATTATTGATTTCCTCCAGCAGGGCCGCGAGGGAGGAGAGGGTATCGGTTTCATCGTCGCCGCGGACCCGGAGGCGGATGGTGTCGCCTGCGGCAATGCCGAGGGCGAGGATGCGTGACGGGCTGTCGGGTTCGATCTCGCGGCGTTTGACGACTAGGGTGACCTTGCCGTGATACGCTTGGACAGCGCGGGCAAATTTTCCGGCGGGGCGGAGGTGGAAGCCGCGTGGATTGTTGAACGTTACTTCGGTTTCGCTGCCCATGAAATCGGTCGCTTCCTCCGTGCCTTCCGTGCTGGAGTCGGAGGAAAGGGACACTGCCGCGAGGATTTCAGAAGGGTCGGTCGTGTGGGCGAGGCGCTGGGCCAGCGCCGCGTCGCCGACGATACCGGTGAGCTGGCGGAGCAGGCCGAGGTGCTCATCCGACTTGGCGGCGATACCGAACACGAGGTGGGCGGTTTTGCCGTCCTGCCAGGAAACTCCGCCGGGAATCTGCACCACCGCCACGCGGGTCTGCCTGATCCGGCCAGCATCCTGCGGCCGGCCATGCGGAATGGCGAGACCGTTGCCCAGATAAGTCGTCGCGGTCTTTTCCCGGGCGAGCATGCTGTCGATGTATTCCGGTTCGATGGATCCGCTGTGCAGCAGCAGATTCCCCACCGCCCGGATGGCTTCCTCCTTGGTGGCGCAGGCCGCGCCGAGGCGGATGTCTGTGAGAGTCATCGTGGGCATGGGATTGAGATGGGTTGCGGGGATTGGGAAAGCCAGGGTGGCTTTTTGATTTAAATGTGTGTAAACGTTTACACATGGAAACGTCAATCCTTAAATTTGCCATCCCGGCGGAAATTTTCCGGGAATTGGCTTGTTTTACCTGGAAATGCAGCGTTTTGCGGGCTTGGATATTTTTTCCAGAAGATTTCCAAATTAAGCCTTTCATGGGCTGGATTTGTGTAAACGATACCAGATATGTCACTTTCCATCAAAGATGTTGCCCTCCGGGCGGGTTGTTCCATCGCCACGGTTTCCCGCGTGCTGGCGGGGAAGGGGTATATTGGCGGGGACACCCGGCAGAAAGTGGAGGAGGCGGTGAAAGCCCTGGGTTACCGGCCTAACCGGGTGGCACGTAGTCTGCGTGCGGCGAAATCGCGGGTGATCGGGCTGATCCTGTCGGATATCTGCAATCCGTTTTTCAGCGAAATCAGCCGCGCGGTGGAGCACGTCGCGATCCGGCACGGCTACAGCGTATTGATCTGCAATGCCGACGAGGATCCGGCCAAAGAGGCGCACTATCTGCAACTGATGGAGGAAGAAAAAGTGGCTGGCATTCTGCTCTCACCGACCCGGTCGATCGCCAAAGCTCTCGATTTTTCGAAGTTTCCGCCGCTGGCGCTGTTTGATAGGAAATTCCCCAAAGCGCAAATGGACTCTGTGGTGATCGACAATGAAGATGCCGCGTTCCGTCTCACCCGGACCCTGATCGAGGGCGGCTACCGGAACATTGCGGGTGTTTTTGGGGCGAAAAGCTATACTGCCGGTGTTCGCATCGCCGGATTCAAGGCGGCCTTCGAGGGAGTGGAGGACCGGATGCAGGGAGTCCATCAGGCTCCCGCGTTTGAGGTGGAGGGCCGCCGTCTGATGCAGGAAATCCTTGAGCTCCGGCCTGCGGTGGATGCCGTCCTCTGCAGCAGCGCCCTGCTGGCCACCGGCGCCTATCAAGCCTTGCGGGAACGCGGGTTGAGGATGCCTGATCAAATGGGGTTTGCCTGCTTCGATGATCCCCCGTGGGCGGGGTTCGTGGATCCATCGGTGACGGTGATCCGTCAGCCCGCCAGCGCCATCGGCGAAGCCGCCGCCGAGTTGCTGATGAAGCGCATCGCTGATCCCACCCGGGTCGTCAGCGAGATCGTCCTGCAGGGCGAACTCATCGAACGGGGCTCCAGTCGGCGGGGGGGCGGCGTTTACTGACTTTCAGAGTAAAACCGGATGCCATGAAGCTTGTCATTTTCGTGAAAAGTCACTCCGCGGCTCCACTGACCACGCAGGTCCTGGTCGCGAAACTCGGTCTCTGAAATCTTATGTTCACTCAGGCCAAGCTTCCCGGCGAATTTCAGAAAAGCTTCCCGGTCTCCAGGAAACTTAAGTGAGTAGGAGTGATCACCCAGGAAGGTATAGAGGGACAAGTTTTCCTCGTAAAACCCAACCCAGCCCATGGCATCTTTGGCTGAAGGGTGAACCAACGACCTGATAAACCCCATTGAGGGTATGGCCGCGAGCCCAAGCAGGAACCAGACGAACCGGCGGGCGAGAAGATTTTGGATTCGCTTTTTCAATGTTTTTTGGGTGTGACCCAGTTAATCGGAAGCTTACGTGCCGGGAGCGTTCCGGTTGAGAGGAGCGCGCACCGGGGAAGCTAATTTCGCTCCACTTTAGGTGACGGCCAGTTGATGTCGATGACGTTGGTGCCATTTTTGGCTTCAATTTTGAGGCCGGGGCTGGGGAGGTTGGTGAGTTTTTCGCCTTTAAGCAGGGCAGGGTTGGTGCAGGATGGAGGATGCAGTATCTGGTCAGGCATCGCACGGTTTACGATTATCCGGACAAGGTGGCGGAGTCGCATCATCTGGCGCGGCTGCGGCCGTTGCAGGATGCCGGGCAGCAGTGCCTGAGCCATGAACTGACGATTGATCCGGTGCCGGGAGTGCGGGTGGAGCGGGTGGATGCGTTCGGGAATGCCTTCACGTTTTTTGCACAGCAGGCCGCTTACGGGAAATTGACGGTGGAGGCGGTGAGCGTGGTGGAGACTTCGGATGGGGTGGTGACGGATCTGGAGGCGTCGCCGCCTTGGGAGGAAGTGGTGGATTTGCTGGCCGAGGATTCGGCCGCGGTGCACCTTGAGGCGCAGCCGTTCCGGTTTCCCACCCTGCAGGTGCCGGTGAGCGATGCTCTGGCCGATTATGCGCGGCTGAGCTTCACGCCGGGCTGTCCGCTGCTGTCGGCCGCCCGGGACCTGACGGGCCGGATCTTCCGGGATTTCAAGTTTGATCCCACGGCAACCACGGTTTCCACACCGGTGGAGACGGTGCTGAAGAAAAGGCGGGGCGTTTGTCAGGATTTCGCGCACCTTGCGATTGCCTGCCTGAGGTCGCTGGGATTGGCGGTGCGGTATGTGAGTGGTTATCTGGAGACGGCGCCGCCACCCGGGAAACCGCGACTGGTGGGGGCGGATGCGTCCCATGCCTGGATTTCGGTCTACTGCCCTCGGACCGGGTGGGTGGATTTTGATCCGACCAACAATTGCATTCCCGGACCGCGTCATCTGCGCCTGGCCAGGGGCCGGGATTTTTCCGATGTCTCGCCGCTGCGGGGAGTGACCTTCGGTGGCGGGGGACAACAGCCCAAGGTGATGGTGGATGTCATTCCGCACCCGGAGGCGGCGCCCCGCCAATCTGTTTTGAATAACCGGTAGTCGCCGTGCGGGGGCGGGCGAGGCGTGGCGGGGCCGGGCGGCAAACGCTGGCGGGCACCGCGACGACGGTTTCCCCGGTAATCACGTGCAAGGTATCGGCGGGATCCGGTTGGACGGTCACACCGGCGGTGAAGCTGCCAAAACCCGGCAGGACGAGGCAGGACCGGTGGGCCTGCCACCAAAAACAGGGGGCCCTCAGGGCACAACCACGCCCGCCGGACAGGGCGGCCAAGGGATGCAGATGTCCGCTGATGGTGAGACGGCCAGCGATGGCTTCGGCGGGATCGTGGATCAGATGGAAGGGGTCGCGCCACATGGTGGGACCGGCCAGTTCAATCCCGCAGCGGAGTGGCGGCAGGGCACGGCCCCGGTCGTGATTCCCCGTGATCAGGGAGACTATCACTTCCGGATGGGAGCCGCGCCATTGTTCCACCAAATCGAGGACGGCGGGCGACTGGCCGGTGGAGGCGTGGAAAAAGTCGCCGCAGATGATGACTTCGCGTGCCTGGGTACGGCGCAGCACGCGGGAGAGCCGGGAGAGATCATCCGCGGTATGACCTTCGGGAATGGCCATGCCGTGATGCCGCAGATGCGCGGCCTTGCCAAGGTGCAGATCCGCCAGCAGCAGGAGCCCGGCTTCCTGCCAAAAAGCACAGCGTTCCGGAAGCAGTTGCAGGGTTTGCCCGCCCCGGAACAGGGTTGCCTGGTGGGTCATACGGCTTGCTTGCCCCCACCGATCTGGGCAGGGTAAAAATAAGTCAGGAGGGATCCGCAGCCCGGGTCTGCTTCGGACCACGATCCGATGGTCAGTTCCATCATCACCACGCCGCCGGTGCGCAGCCCGGTGATGGTCTGCGGGCCGCAGAGCCAGTTGGCGAGGAGTTCCAAGCCGGGATTGTGCCCCACCAGGACGGCGTGCCGGATGGTGTCCGGAAGGTGGTGCACCACGGCGGTGAGGTCGCGGAGGGGAGCCTCGTAGATGCGTGGTTCCTCCTGCAATTCCGCCGCGGGAAAACCGATTTCACCGGCAATGATGGCGGCGGTGGTGCGGGCCCGCTCCGCTGGGCTGGTGATCAGGGAGTCGGGCGCGAAATGGTGCGCCTTTTTTAGATGCTTTCCGATCAGCGGTGCATCACGCAGGCCCCGCTCATTGAGGGGCCGGTGGAAGTCCTGAACCAGCGGGAGATTATGACTCGACTTGGCGTGACGGATCAGGGTCAGTTTTTTCATGGGAGTGCCTGAGGGTCAGGGGCGGTTGAGGCGGTAGGTCTGGGGCCCACCATCCGGGGCTCCATCAAAAAGCACCAGCAGGTCGACATGGGCCGGGGCGTCTTCCAGCACCAGAATGCCCTCGGCTTTCTCGAGGGGCCGGGGGAGGACGCCGATGGAGGACAGCGCCGGTTCCTGACCGGGTTTCCAGAGAAACACGTCGAACACTTTGTCGGCCATCCGGGTTTGGGAGACGGGGAATTTTTTGGTGGCCTCGGCGCTGGCATTGCCGGTGATGATGATGAAGCCGTCACGCACGGCGGCCAGTTCCCGGATACCCCGGGCCTCCCCCACTGGCAGCGGATGGACCTTGCACTCCGGCGGTGCCCCGCCAAACAGGGAGGCCGGGGTCGTTTCGATCACAAAGGTGTTGCCCTGCACATTGGGGCCTCGCACCCCGAAGTAGAGTTTTCCCTCGCGGAAGGTGAGCCCTTCGATGTTGAAGCCATTCAGTTGCAGCGGTTTTTTAATATACTCCCGGAAAGCCTCGCTTTGTTCCAGCCAGGGCATCAGACTGACCCGCTGGATGCCGGCCGGCAGGATGGCTCCGGTGGCAGGATCGCAGGGGACTTTGAAGACCGAGGCGCGGGCGGCATCGAAATCCCCCTGCTTTTTGCCCACGCCGTGGGAACCGGTGACGAAATAACAATGATCGGCCGGGGAAGCGGCGATGCCCTCAATGTCGATTTCCATTTTTTTCCCGGAAGGATTGGCCATGAGCGGGATGAGGTCTCCGGCTTTGATCAGATTTGCCGGCCTGTCGATCAGGCCGGGCTGGGCGGCGATCAGTTCGTCGCTGCCGATCAGGACATTTTTACCATCCACGGAAGCGATGCCGCTCAGATCAAGATTGGCCTCGAATCCTTCCAGTTTCCAGCGTTCCGCCTTTTTCTCGATCGTCCAGCCACTGGAGGGCAGGGCCGGGCGGGCCGGGGCGGAACAGGCCAGCAAAAGACTCGCCGTTGCGGCGGTGGTAAGAACCCGGACACAGGGGGGGATGATCATGACAGCATCCTGAGCGAGGCCGGCCTGGCCTTCAAGTTGAGGATTTGACACAATCGGAGGTGCCGGAGTTGGCTCCTGAAAGAGATTGCACAGAGGGGGCTTTCGGCTGATTCTCCGGCCCGTCCGCCCATCGGGCAATTCTGCCGGTTTTTGTTCCTGATCATGTCTTTATCTGTCTGTTCCAACGATTTTTTCCAGCGCCTCCGCCTGGGAGGTTCCCTGGGTCTGGTGCTGCTCGCCTTGACCTCCTGTGGTCAACCCGAGGCCGGCAGTGCTTCAAAAAGCCTGGAGGTGAAAGTGGCGACGGAAGCCGGTCCGTTGCCGGCGGCAGGCACCGCCAGCCGGTTGTCGGGTGAACAATCCACCTTCCTGAGGCGTCATGCCCAGGACCCGGTGGATTGGTATCCCTGGGGCGAGGAGGCCTTCATCAAGGCAAGGACGGAGCAAAAGCCGGTCCTGATTTCGATCGGCTATACCAGTTGCCCGTGGTCGCAGAAAATGCAGGAGGAATCGTTCATGGACCCGGCGGTGGCCCGTTTCATGAACCGTCATTTCATCAACGTGCTGGTGGACCGCGAGGAGCGTCCGGATGTCAATAACAGTTATCTGAACTATCAATTATGGAAAAACAAGCAGTCCGGCTGGCCGCTCCACATGTGGCTGACTCCGGAGGGCCTGCCGGTCTTCAGCGGGGTCTATTTCCCCGCCAGGAGCGAGACCAATATTCCGTCCTGGCAGTCCACCATCGAGTTGATTGCCAACGAATTTGCCAAGGACCCCGTGTATGTGAAACAACAGGCGGAGTTGGTCGCCAAGGACTATCTGAAACAATACCAGAAGCTCTGGAAAGGCACCGGCACGCCGCTCCAGCCGACGGTCCTGGCCGGGGCTTTTGATAAACTGCGCGCCATCTATGATCCGGTGAATGGTGGGTTCAGCACGGCGCCGAAATTTGCCCAGCCGCAGGCCCTGAATTATCTCATGTGTTATGCCAGCCGGCTGGGGGCCGACCGGATGGGCCGTTCCCGCGAAGCCCGGGACATGCTGCAGACGACCCTGGACGCTATCCTCAAGGGCGGCATTTATGACCTGTTGGGCGGGGGGATCCACCGCTACAGCAACGATGTTTATTGGGCGGTGCCCCAATTTGAAAAAATGGCCTATGACCAGGGATTCCTCGCACAAACCCTGGTCGATGCGGCCCTGACCATCGGGAAGGCGGAGTATGCGGATGCGGCCCGGGCGACATTGAGTTACGCCGGGACCCAACTGGGGCATCCGGAGGGCGGGTTTTATTGCGCGGAAGGTTCCAGCAGCCCTTCGGTGACGGGAGGGTCGAACTTGACCGAGGGGGCGTTTTACCTGTGGCAGATGCCGGAGATTGAACAGGCGGCCGGCACCGGGGCCATGCCCGTGCTGAAACTGACCTACGGCTTGGATGAGCGGGGGAACCTCCCGATTGATTCGCCGGGGCGGGGCCGTTTCCCCGGGGCCAATATTCTCCGGCAGGAGCGTCCTATCGCTGAGGTGGTGAAGCAGTCCGGGCTGCCGGTCGGCGAGGTGAACCGCATTCTGACCCAGGCGCACGAACAGCTCTTTGCCGCCCGGCAAAAGCGCCCGCGGCCCTTGTTGGATGACAAAGTGCTGGCCAGTTGGAATGGCACCATGATCGCGGCCCTGGCGCGGGCCGCCTGGGTGTTTGACGATCCTGCCCTGAAGGACCGGGCGGTGAAGGCGGCAGAATTCACCCTGAAGCGGCTGCGGCGGGAGGATGGATCGCTGATCCATGCGTTCCTTGATGGCCCCTCGTCCGCGCCAGGTTATGCGGAAGACTATGCTCAAGTGATCCGCGGCCTGTTGGAGCTGTATGAGGCGACGGGTGAAGTCCCTTGGCTGCGCACCGCTGCGGAACTGCAGGATAAACAGATCGAGTTGCTCTGGGACAAGGAAGACGGGGGGTTCTTTGATGGACCGCTGCAACCTTTGATCTTCAACCGCATGAAATCCGTGGATGAGAGCACGGAGTTTTCTCCCACGGCGGTCTCGGCGCAGAACCTGACAAGGCTCAGTCATCTGCTGGGACGGGCCGATTACCTGGAAAAGGCCAATGCGGTGATCAGCAGTTTCGAAAGTTTGATGATGGCGGGACCGGGGGGCTTCCTGAGGCTGCTCATGGCTTACGATTCGCTGCAGCATCCGCCCGTGCAGGTAATCGTCACGGGGGCGCTGGATGCTCCGGACCGGGCTGGCATTCTGGTGGAACTGCGCCGCAGTTTGCCTTTTGGACGCGTGATTCTTTATGTGGACGGGGGAGAGGCCCAGGCCTGGCTGACCAAGGCAAATCCGGCGCTGGCCAAACTGCCCGTAACGGCGGGCCGCACCACGGTGCACTTTTGCCGGGATTTTGTTCCCCAACAGTCCTTTACCAGCGCGGATGGCATCGCCGCGGCCTTGCAGAAGGCGGTCACCGAATCCACCGTCGTGCGGCCGGAGCGGCCCTGAAGCAGGTTTCAGGCCCGCCCGGTAATGAGCCTCACCGCTTCCCCGGCCGCCGCAAAGCCAAAGGTGCCGGTGACAAATCCCGCTGCCCCGAATCCTTCGGCGCAGTCCAGCCGCAGGCTGCTGGTGGCTTCCGGTTCCGACCGGCAGGTGCCGTCAGCCCAGGGGAAAACCTGCGGTTCGGCGGAGTAGATGGAGGAGATTCCGAACGATTGAAATTCTCCTTTGGGAAAGCCGTGATCGCGCCGCAGCCGCTTGCGGACTCCCCGCAGCAGCAGATCGCCTTGGGAAAGGGCGAGATCACCCGTGCGCACCGCCGTGGCATCCCGCCTTCCGCCGGCCCCTCCGACCGTCACCACCGGCACCCCGGCTTGGAAGCAGCAGGCGATGATCGCGGTTTTAATGCCGGTCCGGTCCACGGCATCAACGACACAATCAAAGGGCCCTGCGAGCAGGTGGTTGACATTGCTGACAGTGACAAATTCCGCGACGGCCGTGATCCGGCAGTCCGGGTGGATCAGTTTCATGCGCTCCGCCAGCACGGTGATTTTCGGACGGCCCACGGTGCCATCCATGGCCGGGAGCTGACGGTTGACGTTGGTGATGCAGACGTCGTCGAGGTCGATCAGGGTCAGATGGCCCACTCCGGCGCGGACGAGGGCCTCCACGGTCCATGATCCTACCCCACCCACTCCTACAACACAGACATGCGCGCTGCGCAGTTTGTGCAAACCGCTTACCCCGAAAAGGCGTGCCATTCCTCCAAAGCGGTCCGCGTAGTCCTGCGGAAAGTCACCGGCCATGTGCCCAGGCAGGAAAAAGTTATTCCGTGATCTCGACACCGACTTTCAGACCGTCGCGGTCTGCCGAAGCCTGGACGAGGGAACGCAGGGCGTTGACGGTGCCGCCAGCGGTGCCGATCAACCGGGGAATGTCTTCCCCATCGGCGCTGAGGTCGAAGATGGTGGCTCCGTTTTGCTCACGCCGGGTGACCCTGGCGGAGTGTGGGTGATTGGTGATGCCGAGCACCACGAATTCCAAAAACTGCTGAATGCCGGATACGGTTTCCATGAAAAATAGGGCGGGTCTAAACAGAAAACCCGGTCCCGACAGAAGCGAGGGAACCGGGTTATAAAAAGTCGGGGCCGTCCGGGATCAGGCTTTGGGCTGGGCCAGGCGCGTTTTACGGATGATGCTGGCCACGGTTTCGCTGGGCTGGGCACCTTTGGTGATCCAGTCATCCACCTTGGGGAGGTCGAGCAGGTAGTTCACTCCGTCCTTCATAGGGTCGTAGGTGCCGACCTGATCAATAAAAGGGCCATCCCGGCGGCTGCGGGAGTCGGTGATAACGATACGGTAGTAGGGACGGTCCTTGGAACCTTCGCGCCGGAGTCTGATTGCGACCATGATATCCTGAAATAGAGTGTTGAGGTAAAACGCGGGGCCATCCGGGAGACGGCTGGGCGCGGGGCGGGGAACATACACTTCTCCTAAGGAACGCAAGCCCTTTTCTCAAATCCGCATCATGGTGATCCGCGGGGTTTCGGCGGATGGTTCCGGTTTCCGTCCCGGGTGCCCGCCCGGGCAGGGCGGAATTTTTGCTGGCCCGGCGTGGCGGCCGGGACGTTGCTTGGAAAGTATAGACGACCTGCGGCAGCCTCTCCGCTGTCTCCTTGCACAGCGTAAAACCGCGTGATAATCTGACTTCCGGAGTTGCCCTCCAATAAACCCACCAACTAAATGTCGAACCAAGAAAATAAGCCCACCCCGCCGGATGGTCCCGAACGCCGCAGCGGCGGCAACGGCGCCGGAGGAGACCCAGGCTTCAACTGGAAGGGCCTGCTCTGGCTTTCCATCGCCCTCAGCCTCATTGCCACCGGGGTCATTTATAACAGCAAACCTCCAGGTAAATCGCTGAGCTATCCTGAATTTCTCGCGGCCCTGGAAAAGGGCGAGGTCAGCAAGGAAAAGGACCGTGGGGTGAAAATCATTTCCTCCCAGGGTTCCATGCTGGAATCCATCACCTGGTATCTCGAAACCGAGACGGGGGCGGCTACCCCGGTCAAGCATGTCACCACAGTGGACACTGGCTTCACCCAGGACCAATTGAATGAAAAACTCAAGGAGAAGGGGATTGTTCCTATTTTTGAGGAGGAAACCAATGTCGGAGCCAATCTCTTCGTGACGTTCCTGCCCCTGCTGCTGCTGGTGGGGCTGGTGTATTTCTTCTTCCGTCAGCAGATCAAGATGGCCGGCCGCGGGGCCATGAGCTTTGGCAAGAGCCGGGCCCGTCTCCTCACGATGGACAAAAACAAAATCACCTTCAAACAGGTGGCCGGGGTGGATGAAGCCAAGGAGGAGGTTTCCGAACTCGTCGAATTTCTCAAGGACCCCAAAAAGTTCCAGAAACTGGGTGGTCATATTCCGAAAGGCGTGCTCATGGTCGGACCTCCCGGCACCGGCAAGACGTTGCTCGCCAAAGCCATCGCCGGAGAAGCCGATGTGCCTTTCTTCAGCATCAGCGGATCGGACTTCGTGGAAATGTTTGTCGGGGTCGGTGCCAGCCGCGTACGTGATATGTTTGAGCAAGGCCGCAAGAGCGCGCCCTGCCTCATCTTCATTGACGAAATCGATGCCGTGGGCCGCCATCGGGGCCATGGCATGGGCGGTGGACACGATGAGCGTGAACAAACCCTCAACGCCTTGCTGGTCGAGATGGATGGATTTGATACGGGCGAAGGGGTCATCATCATTGCTGCCACCAACCGTCCTGACGTGCTGGATCCCGCGCTGCTGCGGCCGGGCCGTTTCGACCGCCAGGTGACGGTCTCATTGCCTGACGTGAAGGGCCGCGAAGGCATCCTGAAAGTGCACGCCAAGAAAGTGAAAATGGCGGCCGATGTGGATCTGATGGTGATCGCCCGCGGCACTCCCGGCTATTCCGGAGCGGAATTGGCCAACGTGATCAATGAAGCGGCGCTGATGGCCGCCCGCCGCAGTGCCAAGTCCATCACGACCAAGGATCTCGAAGAAGCCCGGGACAAGGTGCGCTGGGGCAAGGAACGGCGCAGCATGGCCATTTCCGAGAAGGAAAAGGAGAACACCGCTTTCCATGAAGCCGGTCACGCCATCCTGCTGGAGGTGCTGGAGCACACCGAGCCCCTGCACAAGGTGACGATCATTCCACGCGGTCCCTCCTTGGGATCCACCATGTGGCTGCCTGAAGAGGACAAATATACCCACCGCAAAAATGAGCTGCTGGATGATCTGGTGGTCACCATGGGTGGTCGGGTGGCCGAAGAACTGGTGTTTGGGGATGTCACCAACGGAGCCATGGGAGACATCCGTCACGCCACCAAGATCGCCCGCAAGATGGTCTGCGAATGGGGGATGAGCGACAGTCTCGGCATGGTTGAATACGGCGACAATAACGAACATGTGTTCCTGGCCCGGGACATGACCAGTTCCCGTGGTTATAGTGAGGATACAGCCCGCCTGATTGATGCGGAAATCAAACATCTGATCGATTCATCTTATCAGCGTGCCAAGGAACTCCTCATCAAGCACCGTCCGGAAATGGATGCGATCGCCCGGGCGCTCCTCGAATACGAAACCTTGGATGCGGCCAACGTGAAGGAACTCATGGAGCACGGCCGCATGATCAATCCACCCCGCAGCAAACCACCGGCCCCTCCGATGCCGCCTGCGGTGCCGGAAGCCAGCAGCAATAACGGGCGCGAAGCCGATGCGGAGGATCTACCGCCAGGTTTGGCTGGTGCGCCGGCTTGAAGCCGTTCTGAATGCTTCCTCGAATCAACCGCCAGTCCCGCAAGGGGCTGGCGGTTTTTTTGCGGGAATCTGCCAAAGACGTCGGCGAAGACCCAGGGGCGGGCCGTCCAGACTCCCGTCTTGAAGGGGATTGCACGGGACGGGGCTTTGGGGCAGGAAAGAGCATGAATGCCACCCCACGCCGCATCGCCCTGTATGGAGGGAGCTTTGATCCGGTGCATCGGTCGCATGTCGCCATCGCCAAAGCCGCCAGGGAGCAGGCGGGACTGGATCAGGTGGTTTTTCTGCCGGCCAGGCAGTCACCTCTGAAAGGCCATGGGCCGGAGGCGGCCGGACCGCTGCGCGTGGAAATGCTCCGGGCCGCTCTGACCGATTGTCCGTGGGCGGAAGTGGACGCGTGGGAATTGGATCAGCCGGGCCCCAGTTATTCATGGGAGACGGTGGAACATTTTCAGAACCTGGGCGGGGGCGGAATCCAGTGGTTTTGGCTGATGGGGGCAGATCAGTGGGAACAATTGGAACGTTGGCAGAATTGGCGTCACCTGGCCGGCCGGGTGACGTTTTTGGTCTTTGCCCGGAGCGGCGTGATTCCGCAACCGCGCGCGGAAGTGAATGCCGCATTTTTGTCAGGAGAGTTCCCCGGACCATCCTCCACCACGGTGAGGAAAACCAGACGCGAGGGCGGCGCCTGGGAGCCCATGGTTGCTCCGGGAGTGGCTGCGGTGATCCACCGCGAGGGTCTGTACTTGGATTGACCGGACTCAGCCGGCGCCCGGAGTGCAGAGCCCTTTGGGGCCGGGGTGGGCCATGAATTCGAGAAAGTGCCGTGCCGTCTCGGAAAGTGCCTCCGGAAACAGATGGGCGGCGGATTTCACCGGACCCAGCGGGTGCTGGAAGACTTCGCGGTAGAGCCGTTTGAGTTCCATCCGGGTGGCCCCGTCAATTCCCGCGCGGCGCAGGCCTACCGTATTCAGACCGGCCAGCAGGTTGGTTTCGTGGCCGATGCAGTAGGGCGGCAGGTCCGCCGAGAGGGCACTGTTTCCCTGAACCATCGCCAGATCACCCAACCGGATGAATTGATGATACACCGAGCTACCGCCGAGGAAGCAACGGTTTCCAATGGAAACATGTCCGGCAATGAGCACGGCGTTCGCGATAACGTTAAGGTTGCCCAGGGTGGAATCATGGCCGACATGGCAGTGCCCCATCAGGAAATTGCGGTCACCGATGATGGTGGCGCCGCCGGGCTGGGTGCTGCGGTGGATCGTGACGTGTTCCCGGAAGCTGTTGCCATCGCCGATCCTGACACCGCTGCGGATGGATTCGTCAAAAGTCAGGGATTGGGGATTTCCCCCGATGATGGCCCCGCGGTCCACGAGATTTGCTGTCCCCATGACGACTCCCTGCAGCACCTGGGCGTGGGAAAGAATGCGGCACCCCGGACCGATCACCACGTCGTCCTCGATAATGGCGTAAGGGCCGACTTCGACATCGGCGGCAAGTTGGGCAGTCGGGGCAATGAGGGCCGTGGAGTGGCGGAGCATGGGAACAGGAGGATGATTGAAAAAGAGGGCGATCTGGGTGGAGCCGTCCAAGTTGACCATTCCAAGGCGCTTACAACATGCCGCTTTCGCGGAAACTGTGGTAGCCGGCAGGGCGGTCGGGGGTGGGAGCTCCGATGATCAGGTGGTCGAAGAAATTGATCTGCATCAGGGTGGCGGCTTCGCGGATGCGGCGGGTCATGGAGAGGTCTGCGCTGCTGGGCGTAGGGTCGCCGGAGGGATGGTTGTGGGCCAGGATAAAACCGAAGGCGGAATGCATGATGGCCGGGCGGAGGATTTCGCGGGGATGGGCGATGGTTTCAGCCAGCCCGCCGCGGGAGATTTCCTCAATGGCAATCAGGGTGCCGCGGGTGGTGAGGAGGATGATTTTCAACACCTCCAGGGGTTCGGCGCGCATCTCCGGGGCCAGCAGATCGTAGATGGCCTGGGGATTGTCGATCCGTTGCTGGACGGCTTCCTGGCGGGCGAGCCGTTTGCCCAGTTCAAAGGCCGCCGCGAGGTCGAGGGCTTTGGCGGGGCCGAGGCCTTTTTGCTTCTGGATTTCGGTGATCTGCTGCCGGCTCAGTGCGGTGAGGGTGCCATACTTTTTCAATAACATCCGGCCGATGTCGATGGCGCTGAGTCCCTGCATGCCTGTCCGGAAAAACAGGGCCAGCAATTCGGCATCCGTGAGGGCACCGGCCCCATGTTGGAGCATTTTCTCCCGGGGGCGCTCATCCGCCGGCATGTCGTGAATGCGTTGGGAGGCGTGCGGGAGCTTCGGCGGGGGGATTTCCACCGGCTGCACCGCGGCAGGGAAAGGCCCGGCAGATTCGGCCAGGGCGGTATCGGTTGCAGGGGGCTCGGAGGACATACGTCAGGGAGGATTCAGGATGTAGCTGACAATCGCTCCGCACGCCACACAGAAAAGGAATCCGCTGCCGATACTCAAAACGGAATCCTCCCGCCTTTGGGAAGGTCTCAACCGGATTTTCCCGAAGCTGGCCAGCCACACGACACCCACCCCGATGGTCCCGAAAATCAAGTCCGGCCACAGCCACAGCAGGAACAGGCCTGTGGCTAGGAGAATCAGAGTGGGGATCCCCATCGGAGTGGGATTTATTTTATCCCGGAAAGGTCAGGGCACCCGGGGGAACTTGCTGAAGTCAGGCTGGCGTTTTTCGATAAAGGCATTTTTACCTTCCTTGGCTTCCTCGCTCATGTAGTAGAGCAGGGTGGCGTTGCCGGCGAGATCCAGCAGGCCCATCTGCCCATCGCAGTCGGCGTTGAGGGCGGATTTCAGGCAGCGCAAGGCGAGCGGGCTGTGCTGGAGGATTTCGCGGCACCATTTCACAGTCTCCGCTTCCAGACCGGCGAGGGGCACCACGGTGTTGACCAAACCCATGTCGAGCGCCTGTTGGGCGTCGTACTGGCGGCAGAGATACCAGATTTCCCGGGCCTTTTTCTGGCCGACAATCCGGGCGAGGTAGCTGCTGCCCAGGCCTCCGTCGAAGGAGCCGACCTTGGGGCCGGTCTGGCCGAAGCGGGCGTTGTCGGCCGCGATCGTGAGGTCACAAACGATGTGGAGGACGTGCCCGCCGCCAATCGCATACCCGGCAACCATCGCGATGACCGGTTTGGGAATGCCGCGGATTTTTTTCTGGAGATCCAGCACATTCAGACGCGGCACGCCATCCGCTCCGAGATACCCTGCGTGGCCCCGGACTTTTTGGTCGCCCCCGGAACAGAATGCCTTGTCGCCTTCCCCGGTAAGAATGATGACACCCACCTGGGGATCTTCATGAGCGAGGTCAAAGGCGCGCAGCAATTCCTGCACGGTCAGCGGGCGGAAGGCGTTCCTGACTTCCGGACGGTTGATGGTGATTTTCGCAATGCCGTCCGCGGAGGTTTCGTAACGGATGTCGGTGAATTCAGCTTGGGAGGTCCACATGGGAATGGTTTTTATTGGCTGTGCGCGCGCCGTTTATCTGGACTGAAGCTCACAAAAGGATAGCCGGCTGCTAATTCTGTGATGCTGAAAAGCCTTCGGTCTAACCGCTGAAGTAAGTATAGCTCTTCAGATTCCGGCGGTAGGCCTTGTAGAGCGCGGCGGCTTGTTCCTCGGTGATTTTCTTCTGGGTGGCGGGCTCCTCGGTGAGGGTCTTGAAGCGCTTCAGGAGGTCGCGGGGGACATATTCGAGGTAGCTGAGGACTTCTTCGGCAGTGTCGCCCTCAAGTTGGCGGCTATAGCTGATTTTGCCGTTTTTGAGGCGGACGGTGACGACGCTGGTGTCGCCGAGGAGGTTGTGCAGGTCACCGAGGGTTTCCTGGTAGGCGCCGACGAGGAAGACGCCCATCATGTAGTCGTCATTGCCCTTGAGGGCGTGGAGGGGAATGGTGGCGGAACGTTTGCCGTTTTCACCGATGAAGCAGTTGAGGACGCCTTCACAGTCGCAGGTGACGTCGGAAATGACGGCCTCGCGGGTGGGCTTTTCGTCGAGCCGGTGCAGGGGGGTGACGGGCAGGAATTGCTGGATGGCCCAGACGTCCGGCAGGCTCTGGAACATCGAGAAATTGCCGTAGTAGAAGTCGGCGAGACGGGTGCGCAGGCCGGTCATTTCCTCACTGTTGTCGTGCTGGGTGCGCTTGGCCACGAGGGTCAGGACGTGCCAGTAGATGCGGTCCCCGAGGGCCCGCTCCCGGAGGGAGACCTGGCCGGTCCGAAAGAGGGTCAGCAATTCGTCCCGGTAGAAGACGATGTCGGTGTAGGTTTCCTGGGCACTGGTGCTCTCGAGGTTCTCGATGACCTCCAGCATCGACTTCAGGGTGTCGCTGGAGCCGCGCGGGAGCTTGGGCAGCGGTTCGTCGCTGGCCATGCGGTTCACGTCGAGGATATCGAAGACGAGCACGCTGTAATAGGCGACCACGGCGCGGCCGGACTCCGTGACGATGTCAGGATGATTGACCCCCGCTTCGTCCATGACCTTCTGGACGGATTCGATCAAGTCCGCACAGTATTCGCGCATGCTGTAATTCATGCTGTTTTCGTCGGCCTGCTTTTTGCCCGAATAATCGACCGCGAGACCGCCGCCGAGATTGAGCAGGCCCATGGGGGCGCCTTCCTTGACGAGGTTGACATAGACGCGGGCCGCTTCCTGGGCGGCGAGGCGGATGGTGGAGACCTTGGGGATCTGGGAGCCCTGGTGATAGTGCAGCATGCGCAGGCACTTCAGCTTGCCCATGGCCTTGAGTTCATCGACCACGCGGATGGTCTGGGAGAAGTTGAGGCCGAAGGGCGAGCGGTCGCCGGCGGATTCCGCCCAGTGGCCGCTGCCTTTGGTGGACAGTTTGATGCGGATGCCGAGGGTGGGTTCGATGCCGAGCTTTTTGCTGCGCTCCATCACCAGTTCCAGTTCGGGCGGCATTTCGAGGACCAACACGACATTGAGTCCGAGTTGTTTGGACTGGAGGGCGAGATCGATGAATTCGGCGTCCTTATAACCATTGCAGATCAGGAGGGCCTCCCGGTCATGCATGAAGGCGAGGGCGGCAAGGAGTTCCGGCTTGGAGCCGACCTCGATGCCGTAGTGGTATTGCCGGCCGTATTCGGTGACTTCCTTGACCACCTGCTGCTGCTGATTGACTTTGATCGGGTAAACACCGCGGTAGCGGCCCTTGTAGCCTTGATTGCGGATTTCCTCGCGGAAGGTTTCGTTGAGTTCCTTGATGCGGGCGTAGAGCAGATCGGGGAAACGGAAGAGGGCCGGGAGATGGAAGTCCTTATTCTTCTTCATCAGGCCGCGGATGATCTGCGGCAGGGAGACTTCGGCGAAATCCGTGTTGTTCTGCAGGCGGACGGTCACTTCACCGGCCTTGTTGCCGCTGAAATAGCCATTTCCCCACCGGGGCAGGCCATACAGTTCCAAGGAATCCTCCACGCCCCATACTTCCGGTTCAGGCAGTGCGGCAGTGGCGGGGAGGGCGGCAGGAGGGCGGGGGGTGGCGGAACTTTCTTTCATGTAGGGTCAAATCAGGCGGGCAGGGTAGCGCGTTTACGGGGGAATGAAGGGGAATTTTTGTGATTTTTTCAGACGAGCAGCCGGGGGTTTTGCCAAGCCCGGGTCCGCCACCGCTGGAAATAAATCATCCCCTGGCAGAAAATGTAGAACGTGGCCACGGCCCAGATGCCGGCTGATCCTGCGGCCGGGAGGAAGGTGACCATGGCAAGGCCTCCGCCCAGCAATACCACCAGACTGAGCGTGAGATTCACCGCACTGGGCCAGACGGTGTCTCCCGCCCCGGTCAGGGCATTGATATAAGTCACGTTCATGGCGTCAAAGAACTGGAAGGCCGCCACCCAGAGGATGGCCTGCTGGCTGATGGTGATGATCTCAGGATCGGAAGTGAATAAACGGATGATGAGGTTTCCGAGGATCACATAGATCAGCGCCATGGTGGTCATCCAGCCGGCGATCAGGAGAAACCCGGCCCGCGTGTAGCGGCGGGCGAGCAGGTAATCCCTCGAGCCCACCGCGCGGCCGACCAGGGTCAGGACGGCGGCGGCGAGGCCATCGGCCGGCAAAAAGGACAGGCTGATACAGCGGGACATGATGGAGTGCGCCGCGAGATGGCTTTCCCCGAAAAAGCTGATGAGCCAGACCAGCACCACGCCCCAGGCCAGGAAGTCCAGACTTCCATGCAGGCCAATTGGCAACCCAGTGCGGATGAGGCGTCCGGTTCTTTTTTTGCAAAAACCGGCCTTGGTGGAACCGAAATCCGTTCTCATGCGGGACGGCAGCAGGAACATTCCCAGCATGATGAGGGCCTGCAGACTGGTGGCGAATACCGTGCCCCACGCGATGCCGGCGAATCCCATGGCGGGCAGCCCCGCGTAGCCAAAGGTGAGTCCATAGCTGAGAACCACATTGGCGAAAACCCCTGTCAGGGTGGCAATCATGACCGGGGTGGTCCTGCCCAGGCCGGTGAAAAAATTGCCAATGGCCGCTGAAACCATCAAAGGGGCCATCCCCAGCAAGCTGATCTGGAAATAGCTGACCTCCAGGGCAATCAGGTTTTCCGAGTGGGTTTGCACCAGAGTACGGAAGGCCGTCGCGGCGGCCGGCCAATAGATCAGGCACAGCAAACCAAAGGCTGCCCCAGCATAAATTCCCTGCCATGCGATGGCCCCGCAGGCCTTGCCATGCCCCCGGCCATCAGCCTGGGACACGTGGGTGGTGATCCCTGTCAGGGCTTCCAGTCCGAAGATACTCAGCAGGCTGATCAGCACCACGGCGGGAGTGATGGCGGCAAGTTCGGTGCTCCCGAGGCGGCCCGCAATCCACGCGTCAGTGAATTGCATGAGGGAGAGGGATGCATGGTTAATTACGACGGGGAAGCCCAGTCGGGCGACTGCACGGGTTTCCAACCAATTATTTTTAGTATTTTGGTAAAACTCTTTAAATTTCAAAATGTTCTTGAAAAAACTTATGGAAAGTATAGTATTCCCAAATTGTAAAACATTAACCCGACCAGTTAAGTGATTTTACTGAAAACCACCTACGACTTCCCTTTATGAAACGCAATCAGATTAGCCTTTTTGGCACGCTGCGCCAACTCTCATTGCCGGCGGTTGTTTTGGTGGCCATGGCGACCGCCTTCACCGGCTGCGAAAAGTCCTCCACCCCGGTGGCTGCACCCGCCCCACCCGCCGCGCCCGCTGAGGAGCAGATCGTGACGGTTTACATCTGGGATAAATATCTCAGCCCGGATTTGATGGCTGAGTTCAAGGAACGGACCGGCATCGAGGTGGTCCCTAAATTGTACGAGAGCACCGACGAAATGGTGGAAGGCCTGAAGTCCGAGCCCGGCACTTATGATGTTTTCCTCTGCGAGGACGGGTACATTCAGATTCTGGCGGGAAAACGCCTCATCAAGGAGCTGGACCATTCCAAATTGAAAAACTTTGCCAATATCGATGAGCCTTACCGCAATCCCGCCTTCGATCCTAAAAATCAATTCACCATCCCCTATCTCTGGGGAACCACCCTGATCGCCTACCGGAAGGACAAAATTTCCAATCCGCGCCAATCATGGTCCATCATGAGCGACCCGCAATACAGCGGGAAGGTCTCATTTCTCGATGCCCGGATGGAGTGTTACGATGTGATGCTGCGCACGATGGGAGTGGTATTGAAGGACGCCGATGTCGCCCAGGTCACCCAGGCCGCCGAGATGATGCTGGGACTCGTCAGGGACCGGGGCCTGCGGTTCGGGAGTGATAATGAGGTCAAGGATCAGCTCATCCAGGGGCAGAGCTGGATGTCCATGATCTACAGCGGTGATGCGGCTCTGATCGCCGAGGAGAACCCGGAGGTGCCGATCGGGTATTTCATTCCTGAGGAAGGCGCGATCATCTGGACCGACAGCTTCTGCATCAGCCGTGATTCCCGGAGGGTGGGGAATGCCTATAAGTTTTTGGACTTCATGCTGGAGGCCAAAAGCGCGGCCCAGAGCGCCAATGAGTTTCACTACGCTTCTCCCAACAAGGCCGCCAGGCCATTTCTGTCCAAGGAATTGTTGGAGGATCAGGCGGTTTATCCCCGCAAGGACATTCTGGACAAGTGCCAATACTTCTCGCTGCGCAGTGTGGACAGTTTGAAAGAGGTCAACATCGGCTGGCGGCGGGTCCAGGAGGCCTGGCTGGCGCGTTCCGGCCAGGTGTCGAATGAAGAATCAGAACGGGCCGATCCGGGGGTGACCCCGCAGGATGCTCCCCTGACCAACTGAGAGGCACCTCTTGAGAAGTCCCGTTCCTCCTGATGAATTCGATCCGCCAGCGCCTTTTTGCCACATTGCTTGGCGTTGGTCTGTTTCCGGTTCTGGTCTCCCTCATCGCCAATGTCACCCTGACCAAGCGGGATGCGCTGATGGCGAAACATCAGGAGCAGCAATCCCTCAGTGCTGAACTTGTCCGCGGGCTTCATGGGATCATGCTTTCGGCCCAGTCCGACTTGAATTCCATCAGCAGCAACCCGGTGCTCACGGATACAGAGGATACCAAGGAGAGCCGGCAGCGGAAGATTGAGGAGTTCCAGCGCCTCAAAAAGATTTACAACATCTTCGCCAGTATCTCGCTGGTGGATACCAACGGATTTGTCCTGGATTCCACGGATGTGAGGTCCAGTTTTCTGCGGGATGGTACCAAATGGTTCCGCAAGGCCGTCGGGGGGGAGGAGCAGATCACCCTGCCGGTCTACAACGATGGGGCTGCGGCCGGGAATCCGGTGTCGGTCACCGTCTACAAGCCGGTCCGGGCGGGCCACAAGGTGCTGGCAGTGGTGCGGGGTGAGGTGCGTTTTGATCGCATCTGGCAACTGCTGAGTGGCGTCCGGATGGGGCAGGATGGCTATGGCATTCTGATGGATGAACATGGGAAAGTCCTGTTTCATCCCGAGGCGGGTAAAGTCTTCCAACAGATTGGGGAGATTCTCCCTGTCGACCCCTTGAGCAATCCCAGTGGCGAACTGACGATGGGCGGCGCCCGCTATATCTATGACGTCACCCACATGCCGGAAAGGCAGACGATGTTGGGGCAGAGCTGGTATCTGATCTCCCTGCTGCCTTATCAGGAAGCTGTCACCATCGCCACCCAGAGTGCTTTCCACCAAACTGTCATCGCCGGTTTCTCCGTTTTATTCGGTTCCCTGTTCGGCCTGTTCTGGGGGCGTCGTCTGACCCGCCACATCAGCGATGCGGCCGATGCGGCCGGCAAAGTGGCGGCCGGCGACCTCGAAACCAGGCTCCCCGAGAGTGGGCCGTCCGAAATGATAGCGCTGGCCACCTCCTTCAATGAGATGATCCGGGAACTGAAGCAGCACCGGGACCAGCTGGAGGACCTCGTGCACCAGCGCACCCATGATCTGGCGACCAGCCGGGAAGATCTCGCGGTGCTGACCGCCCAGCTGAAAGCTTCCTTTGATGCCAGCCGCAGCGCTATTCTGCTGCTCCGCTCGGATGGACAACTGCTGGCGGCCAATGCGCTTTTCAGCACGATCTTCGGCTTCGATTTCACCACCCATGTGGGGACCTGCTGGGGAACCCTCAAGGATGAGATGGCCCCGTGTTTTGCCGATCCAGGAGTCTTCACCGACGTCTGGGACCGTGCCGTGGCCGGCTCGGACGAGATCATGGATATCGAACTGGAACTGCTCCGCCCCGCCAAGCGGATCGTCAATCTCTACTCGGCACCGGTCCGCCGCGGTGAGGGCCCCCCCGTGGCCCGAATCTGGAATTTCCGCGATATCACGGAGAAGCGCGGGCTTGAGATGGGATTGCGCCAGGCCCAGAAAATGGAGGCCGTGGGACGGCTCGCAGGGGGCGTCGCCCACGATTTCAACAACTTGCTCCAGGGGATTCTCGGCAATATCGCGCTGATCGAGCAGGACGTGGGTCCTTTTGCCAGCCCGGCCGCCAGCGAGAGGATTGCCATGGCCCGCCATGCGGGCCAGCGGGCCGCCCAAATCGTAAAACAACTCCTCGGATTCAGCCGTTTGAGCCACTTGCGGCTCACCCATTGTGAAGTGAATGGGGTGATCTGTGAACTGCATAACATTATCCGGAGCACCTTCGATCCCCGCACCGAGGTGACGGCCGATCTGCAGGACGATTGTTGGAAACTGCGGGCTGACGCCACCCAGATCGAACAGGTGGTCATGAACATGGTGGTCAATGCCCGGGACGCGATGAATGGCCAGGGCCGCATCAATATTTCGAGCCGCAACGTTTACCTGGGGGAAACCCAGCTCATCCACATGCCGGAGGGCCGGGAGGGGGAGTTTGTCCGCATCAGCGTCACCGATAACGGTTCCGGAATGCCGCCGGAAGTGCTCTCCAAAATCTTCGAACCCTTCTTTACCACCAAGGAGCAGGGGAAGGGCACCGGCCTTGGCCTCGCCACCTCCTTCGGGATCGTGCAGCAGCACGGGGGCTGGATCACCTGCGACTCCGTGGTCGGCACCGGCACCACCTTCCACATCTTCCTGCCCCGGTGCACCGAGGAGGAACCCGCCGATCTGGCTCCGGCCGTGGCGGCGCCGGTCGGCCCCGTCCGCGGCGGAAGGGAGACGATCCTGCTGGTGGATGATGAAATGGTCGTCCGCGCGGTAGCCCAAGGGCTGCTCAAAAAGCTCGGCTACAACGTGATCACCGCCGACGATGGCGAGGCGGCCCTGGAAATCCTCGCCCGGATGGACGGCGGAATTCACCTCTGCCTGCTGGATCTCACCATGCCCCGCTTGAGTGGCAAGGATACCTTCGCCGCGATGCGCCGGGGCCCTTCACGGGGAGTTCCCGTCGTCATCTGCAGTGGCTATCTGGTGGATCTCGACTCCTTTGCGGAGGAAACCGGCTCCCGACCGGACGCCTTTGTCCAGAAGCCCTACGCCCTTGATGACCTGGCCCGTTGCATCCGGGATGTGCTGGATGCGCCGGCTCCGGTCACGGCCTAACGGGGGCGGGCCGGAAAATGGTTCGGGTTGCGCACGCCGCGGGGCAGGGGTATGCCGGGTTTTTATCGACCGGTTTTCCCATGTCCTCCAAACCCAAACACTTCCACTTCATCGGCATCTGCGGCACCGCCATGGGCGCGGTCGCCGCCGCGATGAAGGAACGCGGCTTCAAAATTTCCGGCAGCGACAGCGCGGTTTACCCCCCCATCTCGACCTTCCTCGAAAGCCGGGGCATCAAGCTGGAACGCGGTTACCGTGCGGCCAATATCCCGGAAAAAGCCGACGTCATCGTGGTCGGAAACGCCATTTCCCGCGGAAATGAGGAGTTGGAGGAAGTGCTCAACCGGAAGCTCCGCTATGTCTCCATGCCCGAGGTCCTCAAGGAATACTTCCTGCGCGGGAAACGGAATTTTGTCGTCACCGGCACCCACGGAAAGACCACCACCACCTCCCTCCTCACCTGGATGCTCCACAAGGGCGGCAAGGACCCGAGTTACCTGATCGGCGGGGTGCCCCGCAATTTCGATGGCGGCGCCCGCTTTACGGAAAGCGAGTTTTTCACCCTCGAAGGCGACGAATACGACACCGCTTTTTTTGACAAACGATCCAAATTTCTCCATTACCTCCCGGAGTCCGTCATCATCAATAACATTGAATTCGACCACGCGGACATTTTCGAAAATCTTGAAGCCATCAAAAAGAGTTTCCGTCTGCTGGTGCGTCTGGTGCCCCGCAATGGAATCATTTTCGCCAATGGCGATGACCCCAATTGCCTTGAGGTCGTCAAGGATTCCCACGCTCCCGTGGTGAAGGTCGGATTTGGTCCGGAAAACGACCGGCGTATCACCGACATCGTTTATGGTGACGACAGCACCGAATTCACCATCAACGCCACCCGTTATAAGTTGCCTATGAACGGAGATTACAACGTCAGGAATGCCGCCATGGCCATCTGCAATGCGGAATTCGCGGGGATGGCTCCGGCCAGGATCGCCGACGCCCTTGCCGCCTTCAAAGGGGTCGCCCGCCGTCAGGACCTCCGGGGCGAAGTCAACGGGGTCAAAGTCATTGATGATTTCGGCCACCATCCCACCGCCATCAAGGAAACCACCACGGCGCTCAAACGCCGCTACCTCGCGCCGGGCGGCCGCCTCCTGACCATCTTCGAGCCCCGGTCCAACACCACCCGCCGCAAGATTTTCCAGAACGAACTGGCCCTCGCGCTCGGAGCCAGTGAAATGATCATCCTCGCTCCGGTGGCCGATATCCACAAGATCCCCGAAGCCGACCGCCTCGATGTCCCGCATCTCCTGGAAGCCATCGGCACCATGGGCCGCGAGGTTTTTCTGGAAGCGGATGTGGACCACATCGTGGCCCGCGCCATCACCCTCGTGAAGCCCGGCGACAGCATTGCCGTCTTCAGCAACGGGGGCTTCGGTGGCATCCATGACAAACTGCTCGAAGCCTTGAAGACGCTCACTCCAGGACCATAGGAAACAACCGCACCGGCCGTCCTTTATGGGCGGCGATGGATTAATTATCGCCGCGGGGGCATCCGGACTATTGCATGACCGGCCCCGTTTCTATAGGAAAGCGGCTGATTCAGACCGAACATGAACCGGAAACCTTTTTCTTGGATGAGTCCTGCCATCGGGGTTGGGGCCAGCAGTATCCTGGCGGGCCAGCGTGGTGTGATGGCGGTGGCTCCCATCAAGGCCGGAGAAGTGATCATGGTGATGGGCGGGCCGGTGGTGGATATCCCGACCCATAACGAGATTGGCAGCTTTGGGGAGGAATACGGCATCGATATTTCCGAACACTTTTCCTTTTGCCCCTGCGATGAGGAGGAGTTGGAGCGCATGCCCCAGTTTTTCATCAACCACAGCTGCGAGCCGAATTCGGGGTTCCTCGATCAGCTCCAGATTGTCGCCTTGCGCGCCATCGCCGCCGGGGAGGAAATCACCTACGATTACGCTTTCGTCCTGTTCAGCAATCCGGGCAATGAGCACCGGTTCCTCGTGGAATGCCGTTGTGGGGCGGCTGAATGCCGGAAGCGGATCACCTGCGATGATTGGCAGATTCCGGAGCTGCATCAGAAGTATGGACGGTGGTTTCAACCCTTCCTGCGCCGCCGGTTTTACGATCTGCATCCCGGCTGGGCTGACGCTGGAGCCTTGGAAGTTCCTCGCGCAGTGGAGATTTCCGGCCCCCTTGCAAAAGGGAGGGAGGTTGCGCGCCGGGCCTATCTGGCACAGCATCCCCAATTCGCCGCGGAATGATCCCACGAAGCAAAAGTGGATTGCCTCCCAGCCAGATTACCATGCCACCTTCTTCCCGGAATTCACCGCCAACCACCCCGTCCCTGTGGTTGCCGGAACTGGATGGAACCTGGCAATCGCGGCACCGGGCCCATGATGTGCCGCATCTCCTCCAGCGCTGGCGGGCCGTGGCCCGGGCCGCCCGGCTCCAGCTCAGCGTGATCCATGAAGTGCGCGGGTTTCCCGTCTATTTCCTCACCAGCCGGCAGGCTGCGGCGCGGCCTCTCTATCTCAGTGCCGGGGTCCACGGCGATGAACCGGGCGCGGTGCTGGGCCTGTTGGAATGGGCCGAGCGCTCCATCGCCTACCTGCGGCGGGCCGATGTTATCCTGGTGCCCCTCTTCAATCCCGCCGGCCTGGCCCTCAATATCCGCCTGGACAGCGAAGGCACCGATCTCAACCGGTTCTTCGATCACCCCAGCCATCCTCACATCACCGGATGGCGCAAGGCCATGGCAGGCTTCTCACCCCGCCTCGCGGTCTGCCTGCACGAGGATTACGACGCCCAGGGGCTCTATGCCTACGAGTTGAATCGTGATGCCACGCTCCGTCTGGCTGAATCCTGCCTCAGGACCACGGACTCCATGCTTCCCCGCGACTCCCGCCGGACAATCGAAGGCCGGCCCGCCCGGTCAGGCATCATCCGCCGCCGCCGTCTGCCCATGGTGGAGAACCTCCCGGAAGCCGTTATCCTTTACCAGTCGGGCACCTCCTGCACCCTGACTTTTGAGACGCCTTCGGAGTTCTCCCTGGCGGTCCGCACCCGCGCCCACGCCCGGCTCATCCAGGCGGCCTGCGATTGGGACGCCTCTTCCGGAATATCCTGACCGGGCGTGGTCTTCGCTTCCGGGCAGCTTCAGGTGCAAACGTTGCGGCAGGTATTGTCAGGGTCCCGGCTTCAGGGCAGGGCACGCTTTTGGGCGAAGAGCCACTCATGGACCGCCGGGTCGGTGGCGACTTTGTAGTGGTAGCTGACGTGGTCGGCTCCTTTGTATTCGGTTTCCTGACAAGAAATGCCGGCGGCCTTGATGGCGTCGCGGAGGGCTTTGGCGCGGTCGGCTTGGTCGAGTTCGCCCCAGAACAGCCAAAGCGCGGTCGATTTCGGCAGGCGTTTCGCCATGTCGGGACCGGGGAATCCGGCAATGGGCGCGGCGGCGGCGAAGAGGGTGGGCTCGGCCGCGATCCAATCAAAGCTGCCATAACCGCCCATCGAGTATCCGGTGACGTAGATCCGGTCGCGGTCGATCGGCAGATGGTCGCCCAGATGGCGGACGAGGGCCGTCATCTGCGGAACGATCTGCTTGAAGGAATTGGTGCCTTCCGGGGCTTCGGGCGCGATGATGAAACAGGGGCGGTCCTTGTAGAATTCCTCCCTGGCAAAGGCATCGGCTCCGGGTTCGCGTTTGGTCAGTTTGGAGCCAATGTTGCTGGAGCCGTGGAGGTAGATGCAGAGGGGATACCGCTGGCCAGGCTTGAGGCGTTTCGCAGCGTAGAAGTGATAGTCGATCCCATCCGCGCTTTTCATTTTCTGCCACTCCCCGGTGAGGGCAGCGGCGTAGGGGCCATCCTTCAGACCTTTTTGCCGCTGGGTTTCGGTGACGAGCGCGGCGGCGGTCTCTTTGGCCTGGGTGACGTCAGCTTCGCTCAGTTTGGCGAAGGGCAGGTCGAGCTGCCGGCCTTCCCGGGTGCGCACGGTGACGGTGGTTTCCGTGGACTTGATGTAGCGGGCCTCCAGGGTGCGGCCGTCGGAAGAGGTCCAAGTGCGGTAGGGCTGGTCGGCGGCCGGGGCCTGGAGACCCAAACCGATGATCAAGGCGAGGCAAATCAGAACGAGGAAGCGTTTCATACAGACGTGAAGAAGCCATTCCTAGCCCTCGAAGAAAACTCCTGCAATGGTGGCGGTGAGGATGCTGGCGATGGTGCCGCCGATGAGGGCGCGGATGCCGAGACCCGCGAGGACGGGGCGCTTCGCCGGGGCCAGCACCGCCATGCCGCCCAACTGGATGCCGATGGAGCCGAGGTTGGCAAAACCACACAACGCAAAGGTGCAGAGGAACACCGCCCGCGGCGACATCAGGGCGGCTTGTTTGAAGCTGCCGAGCTGGTCGTAGGCCACATATTCGTTGAGGGCGAGCTTGGTGCCCAGCAGTTGCCCGGCACGCAGCAGGTCTGCGGAATCCACCCCCATCAGCCATGCGATGGGCGTCATGGCCGTGCCGAAGATGGACTGCAGGGAGAGTCCCTCAAAGACCTGGCCGCTCACGGCCGCGATCCATTGATTCAAGGACTGCCCGCCACCCACCGGGATGACGCCACCGATGCCTCCCAGAATCCAGTTTACGAGCGCGGCGAAGGCCACAAACGACACCAGCATGGCGCCCACATTCAGGGCAAGGTGCAGGCCTTCCGTGGTGCCGGAGGCGAGGGCATCGAAGAAGTTCGCCCCGGTTTTTTCCTTGGGTACCGTGAGATCTTCATTGATCGGTTCGGTCTCGGGCACCAGCATCTTGGCCGCCACGATACAGGCCGGGGCATTCATTAGCGAGGCGCAGAGCAGCCAGGTGCCGAACTTGATGCGTTCCGCGTCGCTGGTCCCGCCCAGCTTGGCAATGTAAGCCGCCATCACCCCTCCCGCGATGGTGCCCATGCCGCCGACCATCATGGCCGCGATTTCGGAACGCGTCATCTTCGGCAGATAGGGTTTTACCAGCAGGGCGGATTCGGTCTGGCCGAGGAATACTTCCCCCGCGACCGCGAGGCTTTCCGCGCCGGAAAGCCGCATCATGCGTTTCATCACCCAGGCAAAGACGTAAACGATCCGTTGCAGAATCCCCAGGTAATACAGCGCCGAGGTCAGCGCGGAAAAAAAGATGATGGTGGGCAGGACCCGGAAGGCAAAGATAAAGCCGCTTTCCGGTCCGAGGGCTTTTTCCATGGTGGGAATGTCCACCAGCTTCCCAAACACCAGCTGGGCCCCGTCCATGGAGAAATCGGTGATCCTGACGAAAAAGGAGGCCACCGGTTCCAGGATGGTTTTTGTCAGGCCGGGCGCTCCGAAAAAGGCCGTGGCCAGCAGCACCTGCAGCAGCAAACCGCCGCCGATCAGGCGCCAGTTGATGGCTTTGCGGTTGAGGGAACAGAGCCAGAGCAGGCCGAGCAGGCAGACAACGCCCAGCAGGGCGCGGAGGATCAGGACAGTCATGAGGGCGGTGGGGTCGGGGCCCGGGGGTCAGTCAGGGAATCCGGTGAGGGTGACTTTGCCGATGGCACTGCCGCTATCCAGCAGGGCGTGTGCCGCGCCCGCCTGCTCAAATGGGAAGACGTGGGGATCCAGCAGGGGTTTGATCTGTCCGGAAGCGGCCAACTGGCTGATCCGGGCGAGGGTCTGCCCCTGGACGGCCCGGGGACCGGGTTGGTTGTAGAGCAGTGGGATAATCATGAAGACCACGTGCAGGGAGACGCCCTTGGCATGAAGAGGCGACAAGTCGGTGGTGGTGCGGGTGGAGATGCTGACCACGGTCCCGCTCACTCCGACCGCCTCAAAACACTTCGCGACATTGTCTCCGCCCACGGTGTCGAAAACCACCTCAAACCCGGCGCCGCCGGTAATCTCCCTGACATAATCTGCGACGAGCTGCTCCCGGTAAAAAATCACCCCATCCGCCCCCAGTTCACGGGCAATCGCGGCCTTCTCCGGAGTGGAAACGGTGGCCCACACCTTCGCTCCGCGCTGTTTGGCCAGCTGGATCGCCATCTGGCCCACGCCCCCGGTGCCCGCATGAACCAGGACACGTTGCCCGGCATGCACGTTGGCCCGCGTCAGGCCTTCGTCTGCGGTCAGGCCCACGAGGGGCAGGGCGGCGCAGGTTTCCCAGCTCAATCCAGCCGGGCAGGGCGCACAGAGGGTGGCATCGATGACCTGGTATTCGGCCAGGGCTCCGGGATACCCGATCACCCCGCCCCCGCAGGCCATAACCCGGTCGCCGGGTTGCCAAGGGCTGCCTGGACCCGAAGCCACCACTTCCCCCGCTGCATCGCAGCCCAGTACCATGGGATCAGGCGCCAGCGCCGCCAGCGCTCCCCGGCGGATCTTCGTATCAATCGGATTCACGCTGGAGGCGCGCACCCGGATCAGCACCTGACCGGGGCCAGGCACGGGTCGGGGGATCTGTTTCAACTCAAAGACTTCCGGCCCACCGAATCGGGTGGCCACCATGGCGCGCATTGTCTGGTTCATGGTTGGCAGACTAGCGACCGACGGGCGGACGTCCAGACGCGAAAACTCTTTTTGCGTTCCCGGCCGGGAGCCCGATCACCCTTCGGGCAGGTGGTCCGCCATTTCTTTCGGGAGGACCGTTGGCGCCGGCGCCGGCTGGGTCATGGCATCAGGGAAGTCCGTTTCCGAAGCATCCGGGATTGGAGTGAATCATCGTGGACTTCCCGGGACGGTAGGATCATCCGGGAATATGCACCTGAGGTTCAATCCCAACTCTTCGGGTTGTCCGTCCACGTCTCTTCTTTCCCGTCCTTGCCGGGTGACCAGACAATCACCCGCCTCTTCAATTTCGTCCGGCCTTCCGCGACCTCATTGACATCGGGGTTCTCCACAAAACCATCACCATCGGTATCCAGCCGCACGCGGAAGATATTTCCCCAGCCGTCCACGACAGAGTATTGGGAAGGGGCGGAGTTCCAAGTAAGGCCGTTGATCGATGGGGGACCGGTGGTTTTTTTGTTTGGCTTGGCGGGTTTGACGCCTTCCAGATAGTCTGTGCCACGGGGGTTTTGAAGCTTGGTGCCGGCAGGTTCCTTGCCGATGAGCACGTTTACCAGTCCGGGCAGCGTTCCGCTGTCGGTGTCCAAGTCCTCTTTGGCTGAAGCCCGGCCAACCGGGAGGGGGAGTTGGCCGTAGTCGTCATGAAACTGTTCGATGGCATTTCTGAGGTAAACACTCATCTCGATGGATTCCATTTTCCGCACGCCCAACGGGTTTCTGCTACCACTCATGGATCCGGCAAAGAGGAGCACGAGCACCAGTGCCGCGATGATATGGGAAACGATGCGGGGACAGTCGCCCATTAATACTACGCTGATGCTGCGGGACCAGTAGCCCATCACTTTTGATATTGTCCTCGCCTCGGGCGCCCCGGGTTTGGAAGCAGTGGTCTGCGCGGATGGGGACGCCGGGGGGATTTCCTCCATGGGTGGTTCATAGCAAATCCCCGGGCCGGTGTAAAGCATAATGTCAGGGTCGGTATCCTCCGCCGAGGGAGGCTCCTGGTCGGAGTTCCTCCTTCAAGCGGATTCACCTGTCACGAAAACCGCCGATGCCCTCACTTGGTCCTGGCGAACGGGGGGCCGCCCCAACGGAGCGCGGACTTGTAGTCCGCCCCGGAGCATCGGCTGAGCAAAGGCACCGTGGACCAAAGGTGCCGGGGCGGACAACAAGTCCGCGCTCCATGCCTTGGTTTCCCAGTTTTAATAGTGGTCGATTTGAGGAACGGTTTGCAGGTAAGCTTTTAAAACCTGGTGATCAGAGGATTTGGAAACAGCCAACCGAGGCTTCCGGTTCTTTACTGGACAGGGTTGCCGGGGCGGACTAAAAGTCCGCGCTCCTTTTAATAGAACCTCCCCTGCGATGTCCGGCGCGCTTCCTCCTTGCCATAAAGGGTGGCACTCCCGGGGATATTTGCCGCATTATGATCGGCCGGGCCTGATTCAGGGCATCACATTCCGGTTGGCCGACTCGGTACCGGTGGCGCGGATCGAGGCGTGGAAAAAGGAGATGAAGTGGATGGAAGGGCGGAGCCAGCCTGAAGAGGATGAAACCTTCGCGGAACAGCGCCGCGAACTGCACCGGCGCATCGCCCATTACGAGGATTCAGGCGGAGGGGAATGTTATTTACAGGAACCAGAGATCGCCCGCCTTGTGGTAGAGGCACTCTTCTGCTTTGAGGGGCAACGCTACGAACTCAAGGCATTTTGCGTGATGCCGAATCATGTGCATACTCTGATCCTTACCTTCGGGGAATGGACGACCGGTCAGGTTCTGCAGTCCTGGAAAACCTGGACCAGCCGGGAGGCAAACCGGCTGCTGGGCCGGACGGGGATGGCTTTTTGGGCGCAGGATTATTATGACCGCTTCATCCGCGACGAAGCGCATTATCTCAAGGCGCTGAGCTATCTGCATCAGAATCCCGTCAAAGCCGGACTCGTGGCGTCAGCGGAAGCCTGGCCATGGAGCAGCGCCTGCCGGAGCGTATAGCATCAGCTGAGCCAAGGCATGGAGCGCGGACTTGTAGTCCGCCCCGGTAACCTTGGTCAACGGTGCCTTTGCTCAGCCGATGCTCCGGGGCGGACTACAAGTCCGCGCTCCGTCGGGAGGGCTTTGCTGGGGCGTGTTCAAGGCACCCGCTTCAGATAGACATAATCGATCCCTGCCATGTAGGCCTTGGTGGCTTCGGGGTTGGCCCCGGTGATTTCGAGGGTGAGGCGGTGGTCGCCGGCGGGGAGGTCGGTTTTGGCCAGGGTCAGGACGGGGCTATGGATGACGCCGGCGCCGGGGGGGCTGAAGCCATCGAAGACCGGGTCGAGCGGCTTGCCGTCGAGGAGGAACTTCAGCATGGCGTAGTCCGGGGCTTTGGTCAGGACGATCTGGACTTCGTAAGTGCCGGGCGCGGGGACGGGCAGGGTGAGGTCGAGGCGGTCGCCGGGTTTGCCGCCGGTCCACCAGAGCTGGGCGCCGCCGCTCCAGTTCCAGTTGCCGCGCACGAAGTTTTCCATTGGCTGGGCGCTGGCGGTTCCTCCGCCGGTGGAGGTGGCCAGCAGGCCTTCGCCTTCGAGGGCGCCGGGGATGCGGTTGGCCACCACAAACTTCTCCGCGCCGGGTTCGCCGGGCAGGGGGACCTGGGAGGGCGAGGCGAGGTAGGCGACGAGATCGCGCTGCTGCTCAGGGGTGAAGGCGGTGAGCTGGCCGGGCGGCATCATGGAAAAACCGGGCGTCTCGTGTTTGGTGATATCCTTTTTGGTGACGGTGTCGCTGCCGGTCAGGCTCTGCACGGTGAGGGCGCTTTCGGTCTCCTGGCGCACCATGCCGGCGACGCTGCGGCCGTCCTTGAGGGTGATCAGATGGAGTTCGTAGTCCTTGCCGATCAGGCCGTTGGGATTGACGATGTTTTCCAGGACGTAGTCCAGGTCCGCGCGGTTGGAGCCGGTGAGGTCGGGACCGATTTGCTGGCCCTGACCAAACAAGGTGTGGCAGGTCCCGCAGGTCACATTGTAGAGGCTGCGGCCATTCGGCAGGTTGGCGGTGCGCAGGAAGGCGGGCGTCAGGACGGTTTTGAATTTCGCAATTTCGGCCGCGATGTCGCCTCCGGGAGCGGCGATGGAGCCCCAGGTTTTGGTCAGCTTTCCGGTGAGGGCCGGGTCTCCGAAGTTGGCGATCTGCCGCGCCGCAAAGGAGGTCAGTTCCGCGCGGGGAACCTGCTTGGCGGCGATGGCATCCAGCAGCACTCCGGCCCAGTCGGCGCGGGCGGAGAGGGTGGCGACGGCGGCTTGTTTTTCCGCGGGGGAAAGGCTGGCATACTGGGCCAGCACCGCGGTGGCGGGTTTTGTCAGGGTGTCGGGGGCGCCGGTGATGCCGGGGAGCGACCGGATCGCGGTGAGGCGCATCGCCGGGTCGGCCAACAGAGCGGTCAGGAGCGCGGCGGCGTCAGCGTCCTTGCCTTGGAGCAGGGTTTGCAGGGCGCGTTGGCGGCGTTCGACGGGGGCCTGGTTGTCCTGGGCCAGTTCGCGCAGCCGGGGGAAGGCCCGGCGGTCACCAAAGGCCACCGCGAGGGCTTCGCGCAGGTCGAGGATTTCGGCGGAGCGTTCCTTGGCATCCGGGCGGGATTTCAGGACTTCGTCGATGTTGGAATAAGCGCCGTCCCACCCGTCCGGAGTGGGCGAACCGTCCCGGCCGCGCCAGCCTTCCAGCGCGGCTTTGAGCAGATACACCGTGCCAGCGCCGGTCTTCTCCTTGCCCAGTGCCTTCACCAAATGCCCCACCCCGCCATCCAGCACGGAAGCGCGGCGCGCGATGTTTTGCGCGACCATGGGAATCTGCGATTTCTCCGCCAAAGCCAGCGCCCGCGCCGGATCAGCCGCCACCAGCGGTTCGACCGCATACCAATACATCTGCGGCAGGTTGTGGTCCTTGGCGTCTTCGCCGTGCTGGATCAGGGCTTCGGCGATTTCCCAGCGGTCGGCGAGCGGGAGGCGCTGGAGAGCGGAGGCGATGCTTAAGCGTATTTTAGGTGATGCGCTGGCTTTGGAAGCTTTCAGCACAGCCAATAAATCAGCTTTGGTATCCGAGACATTTTCCGCAAGAAGTCCAATCAAGGCGCGATGAGTATTGGGCTTTTTATCGAACTCAAAGTCATTCCATGATTCCGCGACCCGCTTGAGCATCGGAACGGAAATTCCTTTCCAATGTGAAGTGTAGAGGCTGCTAAGTAAGGCTTTGTCGTCACCGGGATAACCGTGCCTATCTTTTGGATTGGGGGAGTTGTCGGCTTTTGCTTTTTCTTCCGGCGTAATTTTCATTTGCTCCTCCGCAGCCAAACGCCGGTAAGTCCGCACCAGCCATCCATCCGGACGGCTTTCGACAGGTGCCTGTCCTACATATATCATCTTCGCCACATCTCCCTTCCAAGGCTTCCACGTCGATTCATATTTCACCCGGTAGATCCGTCCATTCCCGCGGTCCCAGACCAGCGGGTCGGTCTTGTGGCATTTTTGCGGGTCATACCAATCGATGAAATACACGGCGCCATCCGGGCCGACCTTGAGGGCCACGCCGGTGAACCAGGGGTCGTTGGCTTTGAGAAAATCGGGCAGGTGTTTGGCGACATAACCGGAGCCTTCGGGCACGAGGTTTTCCTGATTGATGCCGCGGCCGTGGATGTTGAAAAAGAGCGGGCGGCCGCGGTATTCGGGCGGGAAGTTGTCGCCGTTGTAGATGGCGAGGCCGCAGTGGGCGTGGCCGCCGCCGAGGTCTTCCGACTTGCCGTTCCCGGCGTGGGGATTGTCACCGGCGTAGTGTTTGTGGTCGGCGATGGTTTCGAGATTGTTGTAAACGTAGGGATTGAAGTGCCCGAGGGGATTGCTCTGGCGTAGATAATAACCGCCTTGGATGATGTGCCAGAAGTGGGGAATCACGCAGGCCTCGCTGAACCAGTCGCCGTTTTCGTTGTAGTCGAAACCCCAGGAATTCGAGGTGCCGTGGGCGAAGATTTCGAAGGTTTTCCGGACGGGATGGAAACGCCAGTAGGCGCAATTGAGCGGGATGCGATCCTTGGGGGGGGTGCCGGGTGCCCCGACATTGCTATGGGTGAAGACGCCATGGCAGCCGTAGAGCCAGCCGTCGGGTCCCCAGATGAAACTGTTCAGCGTCTCGTGGGTGTCCTGCCAGCCAAAGCCATCCAGCAGGATGGTGGGGGTGGCGTCCGGTTTGTCATCGCCATCGGCATCCGGCACAAAAAGCAAGTAGGGCGCAGCCCCGATGTAAACCCCGCCGAAGCCCAGTTCGATGCCGCTGACGAGATTCAGGTTTTCGATAAAAACCTTCCGCGTTTCAAAACTCCCGTTGCCGTCCTTGTCCTCAAAAATCAGCACGCGGTCCTTGCCGCCAAAGATGTCTTTTTCCTGGGCGGCGTCGGGCTTGGTCAGGTCGCCGCTGCCGGCGGCACGGGCGGGCGGGGGATTGCCGGCGCGCTGGGGATAGGTGTTGCCCTCGACCACCCAAATGCGGCCTTTGGCATCAAAAGTGAAGGCCACCGGCTGGACGATGTCCGGTTCGGCCGCGATGAGGTCGACCTTGAATCCCGGCGGCACCGTCATTTTTTTCACCGCTTCCTGCGGACTGAGACCATTGTATTCCTGCGCGGCAACCGGCAGGAGCATCGACAGGAGCAGGAGGAGGGAGCGCGACATAAGAGCGGAGGATAGAAAAATGGGGATTGGTTTGGGAAGTGGAGGATCGTGTCGATTCAATTAAGAAATCGCGCGATTCAGTGCGGAGGCGCGCCGAGGAGTTGGTGGATGGCGGACGTCAGGATGGCTTCCGATTCCGGAGCAACAAAGGAGGAGGTGGGTTTCACTTCGTAACCTTCTTCGCCATAGGATTTGGCGGTGCCGATGTAGCCTGGGCCATATTCGCCGTAGGCCGCCATGGCCACGTGCAGGTCCGGACGGCGGGCCGCCGCGGCGAGTTGATATTCCACAAAAAGCTCGCCCGGCAGATGCAGCACGCGGGTCGAACCGAGGCGGAGGCAGCTGACTTCGATTTTGTGGGAACTGCGCAGCCAGGCCAGTTGCATAGCCGTGCCGAGGATGCCGTCCGGTCGGCCTTTTCCGGCGAGCAGGGCCATTTCCAGGGCCTCTTCGTCCAAGGCCGGGTTGGCGGGCAGCTCCACCGGCACCATGTTCCAGCCGGCATCCTCCGCGGTGACCGGTTCCTTTTTGGTGGAGGCAAACGCGCGGGTCATGCCATCAGCGAGGCGCTGGGCGAGCACGGTGCGGTTTTCCGGTGCGCCATCGTTGTATTTTCCAGCCCCGATATTGCCTCCGGCTCCGCAAAAATGGACGTGCAGGCCGGCGGGCACCGACTGGCCGCGGAGAAACCGGGCAATTCCAGGAAAGTCAGGATTGGCCACCCCGGTGCGGTAATAACTTTGCGGGTGCGTTGCAAAATAACTGAGCACGGCCACCGGCTGGTCGTCTTTCCAGAGACTGAGGACCTTGATCAGGGGATCGATCAAGCCTTCCGGGGCAGCGCGCAGCACGGGGTCCTTGCAGGCAGTAAAACGCTGGCCAAGGAATTTTCCCGCCCCATCAAAGACCCGGCGGTTGCTGGCGACTTCCTGGACTGTCGCTTCGCCCCAGCCGAGGTGGGTCACCTCCACCGCATCGGGCAGGGCGGCGCGGATGGTGTCAGCCACTCGTTGGATCAGCGGGCGGGTGATTTCCGCCCGGAAGGGACCGGGGTCGGCGCCGGTTTCCCTCAGGATGCGTTCGGTGGTGAAGTCGCAGATCGGGGAATCGTGCTGGTGCAGGGAATGCAGCGCGACGCGCTGGGGCTCGGTGCCTGCGGCTTTCGCGATGGCCTGGCGGAATTCCGTGAATCCTTCGTTGGCGATGCCGATCCAATCGACGGCGCACAGCACGATGGGGGCTTCCTTGCCCATCAGGACCACACCGCGGCAGCGCAGGCCCAGCTCCCCGGCGCGGATCATGGGGTCGTAAACCAGCAGGCTGCCGGGAGCGGGGGTGACATCACAATCAAACACCGCCGCCCGGAGCGGCCCGGCCACGGCATTCACCAGGGAAAGGCCGGTGCAGAACAGGAGGGTGATGAAACAGCGGAGCATGAAAACCAGAACGCCCCGCCGCCGGGGGTCCTTGCGGAAAAACACCCGGACGGGAGGGCCGGGGGAACGACGCGTGTGGTGACAAGCGAGGCGGGCCACCGGCGTTGTGGACCGCATGCGATTGGTTTTGTTCCTTTTTCTGACAGCGGCGGCCCGCGCCGTGGACGGGCCTGCGGTGCCGGACCTGCCGCGGTTGCCGGCCCTGTCCCCGGCGGCGGCGCTGGCCTCGTTTCAAATGTCGCCCGGATTCACCATCTCCGCTGCTGCGGTCGAACCCCAGGTGGTGGACCCGGTCGCGCTGAGTTTTGATGACCGGGGCGCTCTGTATGTGGCGGAGATGCGGGATTATTCCGAGCGCCGGGACGAGAAGTTGTCGCGCATCCGCAAGCTGGTGGATCGCGATGGCGATGGCGTCTTCGAATCGGCCACGGTGTTTATGGAAGGCCTGGCCTGGGCGACTTCGGTGTGCTGGCATGGGGGCGTGGTTTATGTGGCGGCTTCCCCCGACCTCTGGAGGCTGCGCGATGCCGACGGCGATGGCATCGCAGAGGTGCAGGAGAAGATTTTCACCGGATTCGGTGAAGGCACGGCGCGCCTGAATGTACAGGCCCTCGTGAATAGCCTGACGCCGGGACCCGATGGCCGCATCTACGGCACCGCCGCCGCGAATGGAGGCGTGGTGCGCCGCCCTGATGCTCCGGCGGTCTCCGGGGTTTCCGTCAGGGGGCGGGATTTCTCGTTTGACCCTGACAGCCTGGAATTCCGGGCGGAACCCGGCGGAGGCCAGTTCGGCCTGACGTTTGATGCGTGGGGGCGGCGGTTTGTCTGCAGCAACAGCCATCACATCCAGTGGATCGCGCCGGTGCGGCGGGGCGGGTATCTGCCCGCCCCGGCGGAGCTGGTGGATATTGCGGAGGATGGTCCGGCGGCCCCCGTGTTCCGGCTCAGTCCTGACGAACCATGGCGCGTGCTGCGCACCAACTGGCGGGCCTCCGGGCTGGTGCCGGGGTTGGTGGAGGGCGAAGGGAAAGCGTCAGGGTATTTTACTTCGGCCTCCGGGATTCATCTGTGGCGGCAGGACGCCATCATTGCCGACTGCGGCAGCAATCTGGTGCACCGCAAAACGTTCCGGGAAACCGTGGACGGCCCGGTGGCGGTGCGTCCGGCGGAAGAGAAGGACCGCGAGTTTCTGGCCAGCACGGACACCTGGTTCCGCCCCGTGGCCTTCACCACCGCGCCGGACGGTTCGTTGCTGATTGCGGACTTTTACCGGGAATACATTGAGCATCCGGATTCCCTCCCGGCCAATCTGAAAGCCCGGATGGATCTGAACAGTGGCAACGACCGCGGCCGGATCTGGCGGGTGAAAGCGCGGCAGCCGGGAGTGGCCGCGCGGCCGGCTCCGCATCCGTTATTGCAGGAAATCACCGCTACTCCGGACGCGGACCGGCCGGAGCGGTGGGCCCGCTGGTGGAAGGAAGCGGGGAGCGCCTCAGGACGGGCGGCGGCCACGTTATTGGCTTCCTTGATAAACGAGGCGGAAGCGCAGGAGTTCCATCGGCGGTGCCTGCCGGGTCTGACGCAGGCGGAGTCGCTCGATCTGGCCGCCCGGCTGAAAATCCCGCCGCCTGATGCCTTGAAGGAGTCGCTGGAATCGCTGCTCCAACAAACGGGCAGCGCGGCGCCGCAAAGGTTGGATGCCTTGAAGATCCTGTCCCGCGCCGGTGCCGGACCGGTGGGGGCGCTGGCAGGTCAGGCCAGGGAACCGGAAGCCGTCCGAGTGCTGGCCCTGCGCCTCGTGCCGCAGGCCGCAACCGGGCTGCTGGAGCAGTGGCCGGAATTGTCAGGAATCCTGCGGTCGGAAGTAGTCTCCGCTTTGGCGGGTCGTCCGGATGGACCCGGTCTGCTGTTGGAAAAGATCCGTCATGGTATCCTGCGCCCCGGGGACATTCCACCGGCCCTCGCCGCAGCTTGGAGGGCAGGGGGAACGGCCGCGACGAAGGCGCTGGCAGCGGAGTTGTTGCCGGCCCCTTTGCGCGACCGCACGGCGGTGATTGCGCAGCGTCAGGCGGTCCTGACTCTGCCAAGCGGGGCGGAGCGGGGGGCGTTGGTGTTCCAGCAGCGTTGTGCCATGTGCCATCAGGACGGTGGCCCCGGTCCCGCTCCCGGACCGGACCGTGCCAGTTTCCGGAACAAAGGAAAACCCCTGCTGCTGCTGGCCATTCTGGACCCTGACCGCGAGGTCGCTCCCCAGTATGCCCGGACTACCCTGACTTTAAAAAGCGGAACCGTGTCCGCAGGCGTTACGGCGATGGAAAGCCCCGAGGAGGTGCGCCTGATCCTGCCGGCTGGCCAGGAACTGGTCGCGCCCCGGCACGAGATCGCCCGGGTGGAACGCGATGCCGCGTCGTTGATGCCCACGGGAGTTGAGGAAGGCTTGACCGATCAGGAACTGGCGGATCTGCTGGCGTGGCTGGTGCGGTAGCGGTGACCCGCAGAATCCCGGGAGAGCAGTTCCCGAAGGGAGGAACGCGTTTAAAGTTGACCCCGGCGCGCGGGCAGATAGGAAAAAGGCATGTCTCAGGAAACCCCATCGTCAATCCCCGGGCGGGATCATCCGCCCGCCCTGGCAGGCAAGGCCCTGGTCATCATTGGCGGCACCACCGGCCTCGGTTGGTCGTCCGCCCAAGCCTGCCTCGCGGCGGGGGCGAAGGGGGTTGTCATCACCGGACGGAATCCTGACAGCTCGCAGGCCGCAGGGCAGGTGCTGGGGGAAAAGGGCCGTGTCTTGACCGGCGATGCCTGCTCTCCGGATCATGCGGTGCAGGCCATCGCGCTGTGCCGGGAAGCCTTTGGCGGATTCGATGGCCTCTATCATGTGGCCGGCGGCAGTGGCCGCAAGTTTGGGGACGGTCCGCTGCATGAGGTCACCGACGAGGGCATCGGAGCCACTCTGGAGCTCAATCTGCATTCACTGATTCTCTCCAACCGGGCTGCGGTGCGGCAATTTCTCGCGCAGGGGTCCGGCGGGGTGGTGCTCAACATGGGCTCGGTGCTGGGCTGGTCGCCTTCCGCCAAGTATTTTGCCACTCATCTCTATGCCGCGGCCAAGGCGGGCATCATCGGATTCAGCCAGTCGATTGCCGCTTATTACGCCCCGCATAACATCCGCGTCAATGTCATCGCTCCGGCGCTGGTGGAGACGCCGATGGCGCAGCGGGCGGCCCATGACGACGCGATTCTGCAATTCGTGCGGAGCAAGCAACCGTTGGACGGCGGCCGGATCGGACAGCCGGCGGATTGTGATGGCGCGGCGGTGTTTCTCCTCTCCGATGCCGCGGCCTTCATCACCGGCCAGGTGTTGGCGGTGGATGGCGGGTGGACGGTCAGTGAAGGGCAATATTCATGAGTGCTCCTTACGCCATCGGAATTGATATCGGAGGCACCAGCGTGAAGGCCGTGGTGCTGGCGCCTGATGGTGAAATGTTGTCAGAAACGAACCGGCCCTTCGATGCCGGACGTCCCCTGCACTTTGCGGAAACGGTCCGTGAGCTCCTGGGGAGCCTGCGGGAAAGTCAGGGCCGGGAGCCCTTGGCCGTGGGCATCTGTGCCCCGGGGTTGGCGGCGGCGGACCAGCGATGGATTGCACGTCTCCCTAACCGGCTGCCCGGCATGGAAGGGCTCGACTGGCAGACCTGGCTGGCCAGCGGCGTGCCGGTCCCGGTCATGAATGATGCCCACGCCGCGCTGCTGGGGGAAGCCTGGCAGGGCGCGGCCCGGGGGCACCGCAATATTCTGATGTTCACCCTCGGCACCGGCGTGGGCGGGGCCGCCATGGTGGATGGGCACCTGCTGCGCGGTCACTCCGGCAAGGCGGGCCATGTCGGTCACATCTCGCTGGACCCGCAGGGCGCGCCGGATATCTGCGGGACGCCCGGCAGTCTCGAATTGGCGATAGGCAACGCGACCGTTTTGGATCGCACCGGCGGACGGTTTGCCACCACCCACGCACTGGTCCACGCCTACGGGGAGGGAGACCGGGAAGCCGCCGGGTTCTGGCTCACCTCCGTGCAGGCCCTCGCGGCCGGGATCGTTTCCCTCTCCAATGTGCTGGACCCTGCCCTGGTGGTGATCGGCGGAGGCATTGCCGCGGCGGGTGATGCCTTGTTTGAACCGTTGCGCGAACGCGTGGCGCGGATGGAATGGAACGTCGCCAGCCATCCCCTGCCGATTGTTCCCGCGGTCCTCGGCGACAAAGCCGGGGCCTGTGGCGCGGCGCGTCAGGCCCTTTTGAAATGTCCCTCACTTTCCCATGAATAACCCCTCCCCCGCAGCAACGTATCTTGGCCTGACCCGGGCTCTCGTGGACACCGTCGAACAACAATTGCCTCAAATTGGAGAGGCCGCGGACTGGTTTGCGAAGACCATCCTCGCGGGCCGCATGGTGCATGTGTTTGGCTCCGGCCACAGCCGCATCATGGTCGAGGAAATGTGGCCCCGGTATGGTTCCTTTCCGGGGTTCAATCCCATCGTGGAGTTGTCGCTCTCGTTCCACAATCTGGTGGTGGGCGCCAATGGCCAGCGGCAGGCAATGTTCCTCGAAAATGTCAGTGGATTCGCCGCCCGCATCCTGCGCAACTTCGATCTGGCGGACACGGATACTGCTTTGGTGATTTCCTCGGGCGGATGCAATATTGTGCCGGTGGAGATGGCGGAGGAGTTTCAAAAGCGCGGGGTGCGCGTGGTGTCCATTGTCAGTCTGGCCCACCTCCAAGCCAGCGCCAGCAAACGGGAGGATGGCCGGAAGCTGACGGATTTTTCGGATCTGGTGCTCGATACCGGAGCCCCGGTGGGCGATGCCATGGTGAGGATCGAGGGATTGGACACGCCGGTCGCACCTGGCTCCACGGTAGGCGGGTGCCTGCTGATCAATGCCATCAAAGCCGAAGTGGCCCTGCGCCTGACCCAGGCCGGACAGCCGCCCAAAGTGCTGACCGCCGCCAATGTGGTGGGAGCGGAACGCGCGTCGGAAATCTTTGAAGCCGCCTACGACGAACACGGCCGGCGGCTGGCCAAACTTTACCAGAATCTGGGGGCCTGATAAGTTCCCGTCTTTTTCACTCAGCCTGTTTTCCCATGAATACCTGTCCGCTCCGCACTTCCGTTATTGGCAGCTATCCGTTTCCCGGGTGGCTGGAGTTCGCCACCCAGCAGCTGGACCGGTTCGGGTCGGCCGACCGGGCAGAAGCCCAGGACGATGCCGTGATCACCGCCCTGCATGATCAACTTGCCGCCGGTCTCGACGTGGTCACCGACGGCGAACAAACCCGCTTCGATTTCAATCTGTCCTTCTATGGCTACATCGCGGGCATCGAACTGGAATCCTCCTCGCCGCGGCATTTTGGTCCGCCCGCCCATGATCAGCGAGGGAAACACCAGGTTACCGGTGAACTGCTCGCCCCGCGGGGCCTGGGCGCGGTGGAGGAATTCAAACGCCTGAGCCGGTTGTTCCATGCGGGGAAAAGCGCGGCCACCGTCACGCTGAAAGCCAGTGTGCCCGGCCCTTACACCCTGAGCGGCCGGCTCCTGCCCGGCGCCCATTATGCCGACCGCTGGGCCCTGACGGAAGCCCTGCTGCCGCTGGTCCGGCAGGAGTTGGAGGATCTGGTGGCGGCGGGCTGCACCGAGATCAGTGTGGATGAACCGAGCATGAGCTGTTATGCGCACCGGGAGGACCCGCGGCGATTTGTGGATATCTTCAACCGCACGGTGGAAAGCGTGGCAGGCCGGACCCGGGTTTGCACGCACCTGTGTTTCGGCAACTACAAGGCCCGGGCAGTCGGACCACGCCGCCTCGCGCCGATGTTCCCGGCATTTCTTGATTTCAAATGCGATGAGATGCATGTCGAGATGGCGAGCCGCGAATTCGCCGAACTGGAACTCATTCCGCAGATCGCCCGGCGCACGGATGTCGCGGTAGGGATTGTGGATGTGAAGAATTATTACATCGAGACGCCGCAGGACATCGCGGACCGGGTCCGGCTTTGTCTGCAACACGTGCCGGCGGAACGATTGGTGTTCGCACCGGACTGTGGTTTGAGCCAGACGGCACGCTGGGCCGCCAAACGGAAACTCGCTAACATGGTTGAAGGCGTGCAGTTGGTGAAAAAGGAACTCGGCCTCCCTGTCTGAAATGAAAGCCGCCTTCCAGAAAGACGACGCTCTCGTGGCGGACATCGCCTGCGCCCGGGCGGAGGGGCGCACCCGGCTGTGGTGGCTGGGGCAAAGCGGCTTTCTGTTTTCCTCTCCGCAGGGGACGATTCTGTTCGATCCCTACCTATCCGATTCACTGACCCGGAAATACGCCGCCACCGAGAAACCGCACACCCGGATTACCGAACGCGTGATCGCGCCGGAACGTTTGACCGGGATTGATGTCATCACCAGTTCGCACAACCACACCGACCATTTGGATGCGGACACCCTGGGCCCGCTTTTCTCCGCCAATCCCCACGCCAAATTGGTGATTCCCCGGGCGAACCGCGCCTTTGTGCTGGAGCGGCTGGGGGATGAGGCGGAACGGTTGGTGGAGCTGGATGCCGGGGAATCCCTGACCGTGAGAGGGATGGAAGTCCATGGGATTCCCGCCGCGCACAACACCGTGGAACGGGACGCGCAGGGCTGCTGCCGGTTTCTGGGGTTTGTGGTGCGGGTGGCGGTGAAAACAATTTACCACAGCGGCGACACCTTGCTGCATGACGGATTGGCGACCGCGATTGCCCCGTTCCAGCCGGATGTGGCTCTGGTCCCGATCAATGGCAACCAGCCCGAGCGGCGGGTGGCGGGGAATCTGAATGGTCAGGAAGCGGCTTGGTTATCCCACACCGTCGGGGCCGGGATTGCCATTCCCCATCATTTTGATTTGTTCGAGTTCAATACTGCCAGTCCGGACGCATTTGAGGCGGAATGCCGGCGGCTGGGACAGCACTTCCGGACCTTGCGGAACGGGGAGGGCATGGATCTGTGAGAAGTCCCCTTGCCGCGTGGAACCCCGATTCGCTTTGCCATCCAAACTCCTCACCAATGTCCCCCGCTTCATGAAAATACGCGTCGCCGGAATCAACTTTGACCACTTCCACATGGGCGATCTGCTGCGGATGGCGTCCGCGCATCCGGACGTCGAGCTGGTGGGATTGTGTGATGAGAAACCGGCGCGGATGCAGGAGGCGGCGAATCGTTTCGGTATCGCGGAGCATAACCTGTTCACGGACGTGGACGCGTGCCTGGAGCGGACCAGGCCTGACTTTGTGATTCTGTGTCCGGCCACGGCCCGCCATGCGGAATATGTGGAACGGGTGGCCCCTCACAAGGTTCACCTGCTGGTGGAAAAACCCTTTGCTGCTTCGGTCGCAGAGGCGGACCGCATGATCGCGGCGGCCCAAAAGGCCGGGGTGATGATGGCGATCAACTGGCCGCTGCGCTGGGTGGCCAGCCACTGCACGGCCTACCGCTTGTTGCAGGAAGGCCGGATCGGGGATCTGCAGGAGGTGCATTATTACGACGGCAACCGCGGCCCGCTCTATCATGGCGCGGACAAGCAGGAAATCACGCCTACCGCCGATCAGAAGCGCCAAAGCTGGTTTTACAAACAGGCGCAGGGCGGCGGCTCCCTGTTGGATTATCTTGGTTATGGAACCACCTTGGGCACGTGGTATCATGGCGGGCGCGCACCGCTGGAAGTCACCGCCGTGACCGATCTTCCCAATGGGCTGGAAGTGGATGAACACAGCATCACAGTGGCGCGGTATGCCAGTGGCCTCTCCAAATTCGAGACGCGCTGGGGCACCTTAACCGACCCTTGGACCCATCAGCCCCAGCCGGGATGCGGGTTTGTCCTGAAAGGAACCGATGGCACCATGGGCAGTTTTGATTACGCGCCGGAAGTGCGGCTGCAGACGCGCCGGAATCCGGCGGGGGAAATGATAGCGTCTGATGAATTGAAACCGCCGTTTCAAAATGCGATTCAATACTTCGTGGATTGCCTGCGCCGGGACCGGGAACCGGAGGGGCCGCTCTCGCCGGCCATCAGCCGGATCGGCCAGCAGATTGTGGATTCCGCCATCCTGAGCGCCCGTCTGAAAAAAACCGTGACCCTGGTTCCCTGAGCCGCTCCTTCCCCATGTCCCAGTCCGACCCCACGCCCGACCGCAGCGACGCCCTCAAGGCCAAAGGCAGTGAGGCCATCATTCCCGCGCCCCGGCTGCCCTGCGGCCTGCCGAAGCCCGTCCACTACCGTCCCAAAATTGGCCTGATCGGTTGTGGTGGCATCACGCCATCGCACCTGCGGGCCTACCGCACGGCGGGCTGGGAAGTGTTGGCCTTCTGCAGCCGCACCGCCGCCAGTGCGGAGGCCCGGCGCGATGAATTTTATCCTGACGCCCGGGTCTTCACCGACTATCACGAACTGCTGGCCCTCCCGGAGGTGGATGTGGTGGATATTTCCCTGCACCCCGGTCCCCGGGTGGCGGTGATTGAGGCCGCGCTCCGGGCCGGGAAACATGTGCTCAGCCAGAAGCCATTTGTGTTGGATCTTGACGAGGGCGAGCGGCTGGTGGCGTTGGCCAAAAGTTGTGGACGGCAACTCGCGGTGAACCACAATGGGCGTTGGGCGCCTTATTTCAATTTTCTCCACCAAGCCGTCCGGGCCGGCTGCATCGGTCAGGTGCAGTCGGTGGTGATGACGCTGAACTGGGACCACTCATGGATTGAAGGCACTCCCTTTGAGCAGGTCCAGGATGTGGTGCTCTACGATTTCGGGATTCATTGGTTCGACATGGCGGCCCAATTTTTTCAGGGCCGGGAAGCGCGGTCCGTCTTCGCGGTGAATGCGGCCCCGGCGGACCAAAAAATCAAACCGCCCCTGCTGGGAAGCGCCCTCGTGACCTTCGATGGCGGGGTGGCGGCGCTGCACTTCGATGCCCATTCCCGTTTTGGCGCCAGGGAATCGATCTGTATCACGGGCTCGGCCGGCACGCTCCGGGCGGAGGGTGCGATCTGTGCCGCGCATGACGTGACCCTCTTCACCGCCGAGGGCGTGGCGCATCCAGTCATGGAGGGGAATTGGTTCGATGACGGATTCCGCGGCACCATGGGGGAACTGCTCGCCGCCATTGAAGAGAATCGCGAACCCTCGAACGCCGCCGCCAGTGCGCTGCCCGGTCTGGCCCTTTGTTTTGCCGCCGTGGAGTCAGCCAGAACCGGCCGGCCGATGATTCCAGGACAGGTGCGGGCCTTGCCCCCGGGATAGCTGGAAGCTTTTCCCGGCGAGGGCAAGGCGATGGGCCTGGTCTGACCCGTCACCCCGGGGAAGTCGGTCCGCGAATCGTTCAGCAACTGCTATCATCTGGGCTGCGCCTGATGATAACCATGGTCATTCGGCCTTGGTGTTGACGGTGGCGGCTCATGGTGCTGGAACGGTAATATCGTGAAGCTGGAGCTGTCCCCGCTGGCTAAACCGATAGTGGAAAAGAAGCTCTCCCTCAAATCCGCTCAAACCATGCTTCGAGTAATCCACCGCGACGTCCGGGACGTAACCCCATCGCCGCATCAGAATGGAGCCCTCCTTCGTGAGATTGATCTCCGAACCGGGGTTTGCCGTGCGCTGAAGGCCCTCCAAAAGCTTGCCCTTGGGGTGGGTCCTAGCGGCCGGTAACGACAAGGGAATGGCCCGGCGTTCCCGAATCCGATAAATCTGCGAAGAGTGCATCAGTCGTCCGGGGCGGAAGTTCACGACGAGTATCGTGGAGTCAGGCGACCAGACACAGTGAACGTTCGTGGTGGTGGTGCCCCATGTGCCACCAGACGAAGAAACTTCCTCAAGTGGTCCGATCCTGCGTCCTGTGCTCTGGTCAATGAGGAGAACGGTATCATCTGCCTCGTCAATAAACCCGGTCTTCTGGGGAAACACCGCTACGGCAAGTTTCTTATCGGGTGACAAACCGCCCTTCGTGACGACCCACTCACCACCAAAGACCTGGCTGCTGAGTAAAAGTATCGCTGTGAGGATGTTCCGCATGGTGAGTGACGCTGTTAGTTGGCCGATCGTTCCGATGAGCGGCACCGAAGTGCGCAGCACGAAGGTGTCCGCCCCATTGGCTGGTTGGGTGTCATGCACTTTGGATGTCTTCTGGGCGCAGTTCCGAAAAATTCCAGTCAAAGTAGCTCAGTAGTTCGCGTGCGTCCTGGTCAAATTCTGAGCGGTAGTAATGAGTGTGGACGAAATTGGCATTCGGGTCTCCAGGCTGGAACCCAAGGGAGATGAGCCGGTGTTGCAGTTGGTCTATTAGGCCGTAAAGATAGAGCAGGTTGTGCCGGTCCCAGACTATTGTGGCCTGGCTATTGGGGAAATGCAGCCAGAGATCGAATCGTGCGTCTGCTTGGAAGTAGCCTTTGAAGCGGTCAAGGAATCGGTTTGCTTCTTCTCGGGTTAGATCTCCTGATTGGTACCGTCCGACCGGACATTCTCCCCGGGTAGTGTGTAGAACGTAGAGGAGCAGAATTGGCCCGTCGAGGGCATTTAGAAGAGATTGGATTAGTGAAGCCTCCCCGCTGGGGACAGTTGCCGTGATACGTGGTGTGCCGGTCGATGTGGGTGCAATCTTGAACTCAGCGGGGTGCGAGTATGGGTCATCAGATTCCTCGCTGTACTTAGCAATTTTTTGCACTGAATTCATGGGGACCAACGTTTGCGATCAGCCGCGGCGGTTTGCCTCGCTTGGCTGTAGCGACTCGTTGAACGAGTTCGCGGCGCTCAAGCGCTTCGCGGGCGGATAGGTTGTGGCGTGAAGGAGGGAGGTCCCCATAGCTTCGGCAGGTGGGTGATTGCAAGCCTGTGAAAAACCATCAGTTGAACTTATCCTATCCTTCTGTAGTCCGTTTCATCGGGACTGTCCAACTAAAAGGCGTGTCGGTGCCGGACGGGTGTGTCCGGGAAATGGTGGCATGGGCCAATTTCCCGCGTGCAATGGATAGGTGCGCCTGTTATTCACAGCCCACTGCTGTGCTTTGTTGGCATGGTGCTTCCTTCTTTTCCCGCCCTTGCCCCTCTCCTGGAACGAAATAAAACACGGCGCCATCGCCTTCGGGTTTGAATGGAAGGATGCAACCCGCGAAGCCTCCCGGGATAATTCGTGGGCGCTGCCGCTGGCCTTCGTTGTAAGTCATCATCACTCGTCCTTGGTTTTGGCGAGAGTCTCAACCTGACCAATGCCCTTGAACTTTCTTCCGTGCGAATCCTCCCCAATAAAATACCAAAGAACTGAACTTTCGTGAATGGCGTCTCCGGCATTCCAATTTCGCGGGTCAGTATATTTCAATCCACCGATCAACTTGGCATTCGGGCATGAATACCATTCTGCAAAATGGGCCGCCGTGAATGGTTTGTCTGTCTGGGTGTCCAATACCCATTTCCCTTGGTGTTCCCCGAAGGCCCCAAACTCCATAATCGTGAGATCGCCCACCGTTGATCGAATGGATGTCCCGTAGAGCCAGGTGAAATAATGGCCACTTACCCCACCTCGCACGGCGGCAACCCTCTGGGGACTATGAGTCACATTGATTCCGTCGGGGAGCGCCATGACATCCTGATATTTTGAGTCGGCCTTGGTTGGAGAACCGGGGAACCATGACCGGCCTTTGCGACTGGAATATGCCCAAATGCCCGCTGTGATTATGAGTAAGAGAGAGGTTTTGCGCATTGACGGCATCGGACTTGGTTGTTCAAAGTTGGATCCAAGTTAGCAGTCAGGCGCAACAGGTGGCAACCATCAAATCCTGGCAATTGGGTGCGGATGCCGATGATCCGATTCCTTTCGCGGGAATTTTCCTATAGCTCGATTCTGCTGCCTCACAGTCTGCCATGGAGGTGGGAGTGGGGTGTTGAAAACCGGGGCGCTGGGAACTCGGCGGGAGCCTCGTCCACCGCTTGGAAGGGGAATGAAAACCCTGCCGCTTGGAGACTCAGACGACGGGGTGATTTTGGCAGGGGACCTTGGGCGGAGAGCTGACCTGGCAGGGAGACCTTGCAGAATGACGCCGGTGATGGTGTCGCTCCAGGGACTGGTTCCTTTGGCTCCTACGGATAGGGAGGGCAACCCAATCCGGGGCTGCAGAGGGGTTGGTGGCGATGGCGGCCTGGCATTCGTAATAACGGACTTTTTGTCAAGCGGCCGATGAACCCGCCGGGGAAGACGGTGTTCTTCAAACTGATGCGGGCCGGGGGCGGAGGGGGCCAGCCCCATTTTTTGACAAATGAAGGGCTTCCCCCTCCCAAGGAAAAGGCTTCCCCCACCCGAGAGAAGGGTTTCCCCCACCCAAGGGAAAGGCTTCCCTTACCCGAGGGAAGGGCTTCCCCACCCGGGGGGGGAACAGTGTCCTCCCAGGAAAAGGAACGCAGACTGGTAGTCCGCCCCGGCAACGCCAGCCCTTCGCCCGCCATCTCTCCTTGATTTGCCAATGCTCCGGGGCGGACTACAAGTCCGCGCTCCTTTGGGGGCATCGAAGCGGCGGGCGGTGCGGTGATCCCGGTATTGCCAGCGTTGATCAGGGAGGAGGACCTGGCGAATGGTCATGCGCGACTGGTCACTCTCTATTCACGTTCAGAATCAAGCAGCGCTTTGAGTGCGGCGCGCAGTCTGGCATGAGGCAGGTCATCCTCCTGCTTCTCGAGGTAGCGCACGGAGGTGATTCCCAGCTTCCCTTTGACCAGCACATTCTTTTGATCGTGGGAGAAAATCAGATCGGCGACCAGCTGTGGGTCGCCGGCCTCGATAAAGAGATCGTCATGACAGTATTTAACGGTCAGCAGCGGGCCTTTGATCGATGCTTTGCGAATGCTCCAGGAATTCCACATCAGGGTGGTCTCCGGATCTGAATCCAAAATGACGGTAAGGGGTCTCATGGGATGTTGGTTGTCGATCGGCTAAGGTGACCCGTCCGTTGGGGCAGGGCTGCGGGTGATCATCGGACAGGGGCGCCGGTTGGCCAGGCGTGTTTTGCATTAGAGTTCAAATGGCCTCGGGAACTACGGGAGACGTTTTAAAGACACCGCTTAATCCCAGCTCTTGGGGTTGTCGTCCCAGGTGTTCCAATCACCGTCATTTCCGGCGGACCAGACGATAACCCCTTTTGTGGTGGCGAGGGCCACAAGGCCTTCGGCCGCCGCTTGGTCAGGATTGGGATTGGCCAATATCTTATCTCCATTGGTGTCGAGTCGGATGCGAAATGGATTTCCGTTGGAATCGACGATGCCATAGGAGCCGACTGTTGAGTTAGTGATCCGTCCATTGACATAGTTCCAGGCGGTTCCTTGTTGGTTTTTAGCTGGTTTGATGCCTTCGAGGTAATCTACGTTGCGCTCATTTTGTCGGTCGGCGGTTTCTCCCTCCTTGCCCATGAGAACCGCAGTGAATCCGTGAGAGGGTGAGGTGTCAGTATCACAGTCGCCTCCGGGAAGCCTTGGGCCGGAGGGGAGGGGCAGTCTGTCGTAGTCTTCGCAAAATTGCGCAACTCCATAGCTGATGGCGATGCTCTTGATTTGATCTCCAGTCCTTGGGTGGCCGTAGGAACTTTGGCTCAATTTGAAAAATCCGATCAGCCCTAGGATGCCCAATAGAATCACGAGGGCCATCAGAAGTCGATATACGGTGTTGGAAAAGGGCGATGGGATACTTGTCCGGTTCCTTTGAGAAGGAGAAGGGAGGTCCGGATCGCTCATGACTCCAACTATAGCAAAAGATGGCGGCGATCGGGAAGGGGAATTTGGAGATATTGTCGGGGCCGATAAGGTGCGTTCTTGCCGTGGTTTGGTGAAAGATGCCTGAGCCGAAGGGTTCTACTGCAAAACCCGCTGGCAGAAGCGGTGCTGAGAGGCGTTTCTGGAGGTATGAACCGCATCCGTCTGACCGCACGCAGCTTGAGACATTATTGGCGCTGGCAAATTGGCTTGGCGTTGGGGGTTGGCGTGGCGGCGGCGGTGATCGCGGGGTCGCTGGTGACGGGGGATTCGGTGCGGGCGACCCTGGCGAAGCAGGCGGAGGTGCGGCTGGGCAAGGTGGGCACGGCGGTGGCGGCGGCGGATGGGTTTTTCACGGAGGCGCTGGCGGCCAAGGTGCCGGGAGCGGTGCCGGTGCTGCTGGTGCAGGGGACGGTGTCCGTGCCGGGCGACGGACGGCGCGCCAACGGAGTGAATATCTTCGGGGTGAGGGATGATTTTTGGACGCTCGGCAGTGGACCCGCCGCGGGCGGGACCGGTGGATTGATCCTGAATGAAGCCCTGACAAAAGCGCTGGGGCTGGATGGGGCGGGGAAACCGGAAGTGATCGTGCGGTTTGAGAAACCCAGCCTGATCTCGCGGGATGCGCCGCTGTCGGGCGAGACGGATTTGACGGTGACGCTGCGGGAGGCGGTGGCGCGGGTGGCGGGGGAGGAGGCGATGGGGGCTTTTTCCTTGAAGGCACAGCAGGAGCCGGCGTTGAACGTGTATCTGCCGCTGGCCAGGCTGCAGGAGGCGGCGGGCTTGCCGGGGCGGGCGAATTTATTGTTATCGCCGGAAGGGAACCCCGGGGCGGTGTCGCAGGCGGTGCAGGGCGGGATGACGCTGGACGATGCCGGGCTGACCTGGCAGGCGGTGGGGGGGCAACGGATTCTGTCCACGGGCCGGATTTTCCTGTCGCCGGAATCGGCGGAGACCGCCCGCGCGGCCTTCCCCGAAGCGAAGGGTGTCCTGACCTATCTGGTGAATCAGATCAGCAACAGCGCCGGCGGCATCACGCCGTATTCCATGGCCACGGCGGCGGTGCCGGGCATGGGTGGATTGCCGGCAGATTGGCCGGAGGGGTCGGTGGTGATCACGCAATGGCTGGCAGACGACCTGCAGGTGAAGGTGGGAGATTCCCTGACGGTGAAATATTTCCGGGTGACCCGGGCGCGGCAGTTGGAGGAAGCGGAGGCCAGCTTCCCGGTGCATGCGGTGCTGCCGATGGATCATGCGGCGGTGCGGCGCGAGTGGACGCCTGACTTTCCGGGGGTGACGGAATCGGAAAACTGCCGCGACTGGAAGCCGGGCATCCCGATCGATCAAAGCCTGATCCGCGACAAGGATGACGCCTACTGGAAGGAACGGAAAGGAACGCCGAAGCTGTTTCTGACTTTGAATGATGGGCAGAAACTGTGGACCAACCGGTTTGGCAATCTGACCAGTCTGTGGGTGGCATCGGAGGCCCCGGTGGAGGAATTGGCGAAAACCCTGCAGGCAAAACTGACGCCGTCGCAGGCGGGACTGGTGACGGTGGGGGTGAAGGAAGCGGCGGGGAAAGCGGTGTCGGAGAGCATGGACTTCGGGGCGCTGTTTGTCAGCATGAGTGCGTTTCTGATCGGCACGGCGCTGCTGCTGGCGGTGCTGTTGTTCCTGTTTGGGACCGGTCAGCGGGCAGGGCAGATTGGGCTGCTGCGGGCTTCCGGCTGGACGCCGGGGCAGGTGAAACGGCTCTTCCTGACCGAAGCGCTCTGGGTGGCAGTGCCGGCTGCGGCGCTGGGCACGGCCCTGGGGTTGCTCTACACCAAGTGGACTCTCGGCAAGCTGGAGCGCGACTGGGCGGATGCCGCGCTGGGGTTGAAATTCATCCTGACGGTCCGGCCGGTGACGCTGATCACGGCGTGGCTGGTGACTTTGCTATTGAGCCTGGGGTCGGTGTGGTGGGCGACCCGGCGGCTGGGCCGGGCGCGGCCCGGGAAGCTGCTGGCCGGAGGGAGTCTGGCGGCGGCGTTGGAATCTCCCGCCGCGGCGGGCGCGGCGGTGCGGCGGTGGCGGCTGTTGCCTTTGGGCGTCATGACCCTCGGGGCGCTGGCCATGCTGTATCTGTCCCCGCGGGTGCCGCAGCATATCCAGCCCATGATGTTTTTTGGCGCGGCGGCGCTGCTGCTGGCCGATGGGTTGCGGCTGTTGAATTGTTATCTGGTGCGCACCGGGGACCGCACCGATGGGGAGACGGTGCCGGGGATCTGGCAGCTGGGGGTGCGGAATACCGTGCGTCAGCGCGGCCGCAGCATGGCCATGGCGGCGTTGCTGGCAGCGGGGATTTTTATGGTGGTGGCGCTGAATGCGTTTCGTCAGGATGCGACCCTGCTGCCGTCGGACCGGCAGTCGGGCACGGGCGGATTTTCCCTCACGGGCACCAGCACCCTGCCGGTATATGAGGATCTGAATACCACCGCCGGCCGGGAAACCTGGGGACTGGAGGAGGAGGAAACCCATGCCGTGACCGTGATTCCCTTCCGGGCGCGGGATGGTGAGGAGGCGTCGTGTTTGAATCTGAACCGGGCGCAGACCCCGCGGGTGCTGGGGGTGGAAGCGCGGCTGCTGGCGGAGCGGAATGCCTTCCCGGTCGCCGGGCTGGCCTCCGGGGTGCAACTGGCGGAAGGAGCCTCGCCCTGGACTCTGCTGAACCAGAAACCGACCGATGGCACGGTGCCCGCGATCATGGATCAATATTCGGCGATGTTTGCCCTGGGGAAAAAAGCGGGCGATGAAGTGATCGTGCCGGACGGGCAGGGGCATCCGGTGCGGTTGCGGCTGGTGGCACTGCTGGCGGGCACGGTGCTGCAGGGCAATGTGGTGATCGGCGATGCGGCCTTTGTGAAGCTTTATCCTGACACCGGAGGATACAAATATTTCCTCGTGGATGCGGAGCCGGAGCAGGCGGTGGTATGGCAGGCGGCGGCGGTGCGGCAGCTCGCCAGCCGGGGTCTCGCCCTCCAGCCCACCGCGCAGAAGCTGGCGCAGTATCAGTCGGTGCAGAACACCTACCTGACGATTTTTTCCACCCTTGGGGGACTGGCTCTGGTGCTGTCCACCCTCGGCCTCGGCGTGCTGGTGGCGCGGCATGTGCTGGAGCGGAAGGCGGAGTTTGCGGTGCTGCAGGCGGTCGGTTTCCGGCGGAGGCAATTGCAGACCATGGTGCTCGCGGAACATTGGTTCATCTTCCTTGCGGCCATCGTGCTGGGCACCGGCACCGCCCTGATTGCGGTGTGGCCCAATCTGAAGCTGGCCGGCGCCGGGGGCATTCCGCTGGGGCTGTTGTCGCTGCTCCTGATCAGCCTGACCGCGGCGGGACTGCTTTTCTGTTATCTTGCCGCCCGGCTTGCGCTGGGGCAGCGTCTCACCGATTCCCTCCGTCATGAATAAACCCGTCATCATTTCTCTCCTGCTGGCCGGCCTGACCGTCCTGTCCCCCGCCGAGGATCCTGCCGCCGTTCCTGCTCCGTTGAAGCTGGACTTCGAGGCGCTCACGCCCGGACCGCTGCCGGAGGACCTCGTCCTCACCGAAGCCGAGGCCCGGTTTTCCATCGTAGCGGAAGGCGGGAATAAAATGCTGGAGATGGCCGCCACTCCCATCGTGGATGGAGGAGTGCTGCTAGGCACCTCCATCAAGGGCGGGGCCACCGTTTCCGCCCGCATCAAGGCCACCGGCAAACGCCGCAGCCATCCAAGGTTCGGGGTGGGCCTGCATGGGGTGGGTGGTTTCCGCTGTCTGGTGGTCCCGGCGCGGAAGGAACTGCAGATCGTGCGCAATGACGAAGTGGTGGCCCAGGTGCCCTGGGTCTGGCCGTCCGGCACCTGGACGACGATGGAGTTCAGCGTCCTCGCCGCCGCTGATGGGGGATCGACCCTCGAAGCCCGCGCCTGGACCGAAGGCCAGCCGCGCCCGGAAGTCCCCCAACTCACCCACTCCCTCACCACCCCACCTGGCACAGGGAAAGCCTCCCTCTGGGCCGCCCCCTATGCCGAACTGCCGATCGCTTTTGATGACGTGGTGGTGACGCCCAGACCTTGATTCCGTGGGGAATCCCGGGCGCCCAGGGAGGTGAAAAGTGTTTTGACAGGACTAACGCCGGGCTGTAACGGACCCGTGTTCTGGCGACGCAGGGGAGAGATTTCATGGCCGTCCAAACTTGCTGGCAATGCGGGGCGTGAGAAAAGGGGGCTGTCCTTCCTTCAAAAAGCAATCCCGACGGATGAACAATTTGAACTATGCGACTGAAATACTTCATGATGCTAGCCGGTGTTCTTTCCGGCATGGTGGTGGTTTTGCTCGTCAGCAGGGAACGTCTCAAGAATCTTGAAACCCCATCAAGTCCTGCCGGGACGATGTTGCCGGTGGACACGCCTGGGGTGAGCGCTGCCGGGGCCAAGCTTCCAATCGAGGGGAACGAGGGGGTGAATTGGCAACAAGGATTGACGCCTGATCAAATCAGCGAACGATTGGAGGCCGATGTGGCAAAACGGGGAGGAAGGTTGCAAGTGTGGAAAGCTAATATGAAGCGCGTCCAAGGACGGGCAGAACGCATCAAAAATGTGAAACTAACGCCGGAACTGGAGCGGTTTCTCGACAAAGTGGATTTTGCAATGCACGAATGTGACGTTCTGATCACCGTTGCAGGCGCCCGGTTGGAGACCTTGTTCGAAGCGAAACAGGCGTATTGGGCTCACAAGGAAAGCCACTATGTGGCGCCCACCAAGGCGGTGCTTCGAAATAATGTGGTCTACTTTATCACTGACCTTGATGCGGAGGTGGATGTCACGTTACCCCATCACGAGGAATTCCTGAAACATAAAACCAGGAAGAGGCCGGATTTTTCCCGTGGGTGGGCAATCAAGCTGGGGGAAAAAGACAGCATCAGGCTTTATGATTGGAATTTTACCGTATTTCCTCCTGCCGACGGAATCATTGGAATCGCGACTGAATTCGAATGACGGATTTGCCGCCGTCACACCAGATCGGGAGCAACCGTCCGTTCCGGCGCTGTGTTTTTTCGAGTCTGCAGGCTTCCGCGAATGCGTGTAACGAACCGCTGCGCAGGATCCGCCTTGGTTCATAGTGCTGCGTGGTTTCCCTCCATGGGCCCGCCACTGACAACCCAAGCAACCCGAACCAAACGTATGAAATCAATCCTCCTCACGCTCCTTGCAGTGCCTTTCCTGGCCGTCGCGGTGCAGGCCGAAGACGCCAAGCCAGCCAAGCCCGACAAACCGAAGATGGACCCGGCTGCGGCCTTCAAGAAAATGGACAAGGACGCCAACAACGAAGTGAGCCTTGAAGAGTTCAAGGCCGCCCCCCGTTGGCAGAAAGAGCCGGATAAAGCGGAAGGGGCCTTCAAAAAGAAGGACAAGGATGCCAATGGCAAACTGACGCTTGAGGAATTCTCCGCCAAACCGGAGAAACCCAACAAGCCCAACAAACCCGCCAAAGAAGGCGAGCCTAAAAAGCCTTGATCGCGGCCTGACCCCTTCGAGGGGTTATCCATTCCCCGCCGTCCTCCCTGACCGGAGGGCGGCGTTTTGCTTTCAATCCTCGATCGGTCCGGACCGGGAGGCGGGTTGATAATGATGCTGGACCTGGCGTTCCCAGATGTAGCGGCGGAAGAGGACTTTGACCGAAGCGGTGAGGGGCACCGCGAGCAGGGCTCCCAGCAAGCCACCGATCAGGAGGGACCAGAAGAGGACCGAGAAAATAACCGTCAGGGGATGGAGGCCGGTGGCGTCGCCGATGATGCGGGGGGCGGTGACGAGGGAATTGATCTGCTGCACGACGACAAAAAGCACGGTGACGAGCACGGGGTAGACCCAGAGGTCCTGCATGCCGGCAAAGGTGTTGACCAGTTGGCCGGTGGCATCGGTGCGGCCGAAGTGGGCGATGGCAATGAGAACGGCGCCGAGCCAGCAGAGGAAATTCCCCACGTAGGGAATCAGGCCGAGGATGGCGACGAAGACCCCGATCAGCATGGCGTAGGGCAGGCCGATGATGGTGAGGGCAAGGCCGACCAGCAGGCCATCGATCATGCTGACGAGCATCTGGCCGCGGAAGAAGGCGATGAGGTAGCTGTTGATCTCGCCGAGCACGCTGACGACTTCAGCTTTGAATTTGGAGGCCCGCAGGGGGACGTAATTGCTCCAGTTCTGTTTGATGGAATCGCTCTCCTTCAGGAAGTAATAAAGATAGACCGGCACGAGGATGAACCCGACCAGATACCCGAAGATGCCAAGGAATCCCTGCACGCCGCTGCTGATGTAGGCGACGGCGCGGGAGGAAATGGCTTCGCTGTGTTCCGCCAGCCATTGAGTGGCCCGGGCTGCGCTCTGCTGGGGATTGATCGGGCTGGCAGGGTCCGCGAGGATGGTTTCGTCCGGCAGGGTGGGAGGCAGGACCAGCGGGCCGGGGGGCACGGCTGAAGACGTGCCTTCAACTGTAGGAACCGTGGCCAATTCCGGGGCGGGGACAGGGGCAGGGGAGACTGCGGGCGGGGCGGCAGGCAGCGGGGTGGCTGGCGCTTTTTTGAAGTGGGTGATTTTGTCAGTCAGTTTGTCGACTGCTTCCAGAATCTTGCCGGTGAAATTACCGATGTTCTGCACCCATTGGTCGGACCGGGCGGCGATGAGCCGGCCGCCTTTGCTGACGGTGGGGACCGCGACCGAGAGGAAGAGCAGCAGGATCAGGAGATGGAACATGATCCAGACCCACATCATGGCCCGGAAGCGGGGGGTGCCGCGTTTGACGAGGCGGTCGACCAGCGGCTGCAGCAGGTAAGCGAGGATGCCGGCGAAGGCGACCGGCACCAGCACGGGCTGAAGAAACTGGAGCACGCGGGCGACCACGCTGACTGTGTAGACGGACATGGCGCCGGTGCCGAGGAGGGCGGCGCCGGTAATGGCAGTCCACAAGGTCTTGCGCTGAAAGGGCGAGGGATACTCGCGCTTGGGAGGAGTGGCGTCAGGGCGACCGGGTTTCACGTGCGCAGGCTAGGGAGGGAATGACCAATTGCCAATGACAAATGATAAAAGAGGACCGGCCGGACGGCCCCTCACGGCACCCGGAAGATTTTACCGGTGAAGGGACATTTCACTTTGGCTCCGGCGGGGATGTCATTGACGTCGACCATGCCCTGATCCTCGGCGTAAGGGCTGCGCACATAACCTTTTCGTCCCATGACCGGAATGCCGAAGGGGAGTTGGGCCAGCGGGATGGGGGCAGCGGCCGGAGGCGCGGGAGGGGTGTCGGAGGGTGCCGCGTCGGGGGCGGTTTCCGGTGGGGTTTCGGTCGCCTCCACCTTTCCGTCGGTCGCGGCGGCGGTGGCGGCAGCTGCGGCGGTTCCGGCCGCGACGGCTGTTTTTGAAGCTTCAGCCGCCGGCTTGGATTTCGCAGAAGCGGCCGCGGTCGGCTTTTTCTTTTTGGCGGGCGCTGGTTTGGTGGTTTTGGCGGCGGTGGGCTTGGACTTGGCTTTGGCGGCGGTGGGGGCAGGCGCTGGTGCGGTCGGGGCCGGGGCTGGTTTGGCCGCGGATTTTTTGAAGGGATTCAGCGCATTTCCGGCCTTTTTCAGACTTGAGCCGATGGATTTGAGGGGATTGGCCACGGCCAGCGGGGCGCTCAGCGTGAAGCAGAGCAGGCCGACCGTGCAGCAGGCGAGGGTGAGGGGGGATTTCATGAGGCAACTAGGGGAGGTCAAGGAGGGCATTCCGGCCCCTGGAAGGCCGGAAGCGGGATACTTCTCTATAAGCGGCCTTCCGCAGATTTCATTCCAAACCTTTGCCGCGCACCGGCCAAATCAAGGATTGGGCCGAGGGTCGCGCCGCTGTTGTTGCCGCCGGGGATCCTGATGGCGGGGATAAACGGAGGGATCATTGCCGGGAGGGGCGTTGCGGGAATTGCCGCGGGCGGGCGCCTGGCCTTGGGAGCGTCGCTGCGGCGGGCGTTGCTGGTTTTGGCCGCGTCCGGGCGGTGGGCCGGGCGGCCGGGGTGGGGCCGGGGCACTGAGGTCGAAGTTTTCGGCTTTTTTCCGGAGAATGCCGCGGCCGATGAAGCGCTCCAGGTCGCGTAGGGCGCCGGTGTCTTCGGAACTGACAAAGCTGATGGCATCGCCAATGGCCTGGGCCCGGCCGGTGCGGCCGATGCGGTGGACATAGTCCTCGGCGTGGGGCGGGAAGTCGTAATTCACCACATGGGAGATGCCATCGACGTCGATGCCGCGGGCGGCGATGTCGGTGGCGACCAGCACACGCACGTCACCGCTGCGGAAGTCCTTGAGGGCCTTCAGACGCTGGTTTTGCGAACGGTTGGAGTGCAGGGTGCCGCAGGAGATGTTTTGCGATTCCAAACGGCGGGCGATGCGGTCGGCCCCGTGTTTGGTGCGGGTGAAAACGAGCACGCTGTTCATGCTGGGATCTTCCAGCAGATGCGTCAGGAGGACGGGCTTGAGGTGGGCCGGGACTTCATACACCCATTGGGCCACGGTCTCGGCGGGATTCGACCGGCGGCCGATCTGGACGATTTTGGGCGAGTGCTGGAACTCGGTGGTGAGGGTCTCGATTTCCTTGGACAGGGTGGCGGAGAAAAGGAGCGTCTGGCGCTGTTTGGGCAGGCCACGGATGATGCGGCGGATGGAAGGCAGGAAGCCCATGTCCAGCATGCGGTCGGCCTCGTCGAGAATCAGGGTTTCGATGCCATTGAAGTCGCCGTGGCCCTGGCCCAGCAGGTCCATGAGGCGGCCGGGGCAGGCAATGATGAGGTCGGTGCCGGCGCGCAGGGCATTGATCTGGGGGCGCTCGCCCACGCCGCCGAAGACGGTGGCCATGGTCAGCGGCAGGTGTTTGGCATAAGCGCGGACGTTTTCCTCGATCTGCACCGCGAGTTCCCGGGTGGGAGCCAGCACCAAGGCGCGGGTGCGGCGTTTGGCATTGGGCGCAAGGGTGGCAGCGGCCATGCGGGTGAGCAGCGGGAGGGTGAAGGCGGCGGTCTTGCCGGTGCCGGTCTGGGCAATGCCGATCACGTCCTCACCGGTCAAAATAGCGGGAATGGCGGCGGCTTGAATCGGAGTGGGCTCCGTGTAGCCGGCTTCCTGCACGGCTTGAATGATGCGGGGATCGAGTCCCAGGACGGTAAAAGGCATAGTTTGTCAGTTTAACAGGCTTTCTCAGGGGCGCATGGGGAAAGACGGATTCTTTTCCCGGTCCCCGGGACGGATCGCCCGGCGGGGTGCAGGACTCCCTTGCCGCGGCGCATTCCCCCGCTATGCACCGCCATGCCTTCTCCTGCCGATGCCCTGATCGCCGCCGCTGATACCCTGCGCACGGCGCTGCGGCCCCTGCAGTTTTCCCTGCCGGTGACGCATGTCTACAACCCGCTGGACTATGCCTGGGCGCCCCACACCGCCTACCTGCGGAAGTTCGGCACGGGCAAAAAGAAGGGCATTTTTCTGGGAATGAATCCGGGGCCCTTCGGGATGGCGCAGACCGGAGTGCCTTTTGGTGAAGTGGCGGCGGTGCGCGACTGGATGGGCATCGAGGCGCCAGTGCAATCCGCGCCGGGCGAGCATCCCAAGCGCCGCATCGAGGGGTTTGCCTGCCCGCGCAGCGAGGTCAGCGGGCGGCGCCTGTGGGGATGGGCGGCCGCGGAATTCGGCACCGCCGGGCAGTTCTTCAACGATTATTTTGTGGTGAACTATTGCCCCCTCATTTTCCTCGAGGAGACGGGCCGGAACCGGACCCCTGACAAAATCCCCGCTTCCGAGATGGCGGTGGTGGAAGCGGCCTGTGATGATCACCTGAAGCGGGTGATCGAAATTCTGGACCCCGCCTGGCTGATCGGGGTGGGCGGCTTTGCCGAGAAGCGGCTGACAGAAGTGGCGGCCGGCCGGCCGGACACCCGGATCATCCGCATCCTGCACCCCAGTCCCGCCAGTCCCGCCGCCAACCGCGATTGGGCCGGTGCCGTGAATCAAACCATGCGGGCCGCCGGATTGCTTTGACGCCTCCCGGCTTTTGCCGTTGGAATGCCCCTGACTCTTTTCTCCATGAATTCACTTCCGATTGGCATCTTCGATTCCGGCGTGGGCGGCCTCACCGTCATGCGCGAACTACGCCGCCTGCTGCCCGCCGAGCACCTCGTTTATCTGGGGGACACGGCCCGGGTGCCCTATGGCAATAAATCGCATGCCACGGTCAGCCGTTACGCGCAGGAGGATGTCCAGTTCCTGGTGGGGCAGGGGGTGAAGATGATCGTGGTTGCCTGCAATACCGCCTCGGCCATCGCGGCGCCCGGCCTGCGGGAACACTTTCCCGGGGTGCCGATTCTGGGCATGATCGGTCCAGGGTCACGCGCCGCCATGCAGGCGACGAGGAATGGCCGGATTGGTGTGATCGCGACCGCGGCCACCATCGGCAGCGGGGCATATGAGACGCGCATCCGGGAAACATTTGCCGCCGTGGGCCAGGCTCCGGAGCACATCATCTCCCAGGCCTGCCCGTTGTTTGTGCCCTTGGTGGAGGAGGGCGAAACCGATACCGCCATCACCAGGTTGGTGGCGGAAAAATACCTCGCAGGGCTTCGGGGGGCCGGGATCGATGCCCTCGTCCTCGGTTGCACCCACTATCCATTATTGAAATCAGTGATTGCGTCGGTCATGGGGCCTTCGGTCACCCTCGTGGACAGCGCCGAAGCCGCTGCGGCAGAGACTGCGGCTCTGCTTGCGGAACGGGGGCTGTTGCGGCCTGCTTCAGCCGGGCGGGGAGGGGAAAAGTTTTACGTCACCGATGCGGCGGCTCGTTTCCACGGCATCGCCGAGAGCTTTCTCGGGCATCCGGTGGATCATTTGGAGCTGGCGGAACTGGGTTCCCCGTTGGAAGCGGACCGAGCGGGCCGGGTGCCAGGATGAAATCGCCGGAGGCGCTGTTTTTTACACGGCCCGCACCAGATCTTCGGAAATGCCCCGCAGGGTGTAGAGCCGGAGGATGGTTTCCTCGATCAGGTTATTCGGACAGGAGGCTCCGGCAGTGATGCCGATGGTGACGGGGCCATCCCCGACCAGCTTGGCAGGGTAGCCGGGCTGTTCCCGTTTCGCGTGGAGATCAAAATGGATGATCTCTTCCAGGGACTTGAGACACGACGAATCGCGTATGAAAAAAGTGGGCAGATGTTGCTCGGCGATTTCCACGAGGTGGGTGGTGTTGGAGGAGTTATAACCTCCCACCACCAGGAGCAGATCCATGGGATCCTTCAGCATTTCGTAAAGGGCATCCTGACGTTCCTGGGTGGCGCCGCAGATGGTGTCGAAAACGGAGAAATTCTCCAAGGCGACGTCGGAACCATCGCGGTCGGTGATGGCCTGGCGCAGGCGGGACTGGAGCTCCTCGGTCTCGCTTTTCAGCATGGTGGTCTGGTTGGCCACCCCGATCCGTTTCAGATGCAGATCGGGATCAAAGGCAATGCTGTAGGCCCCGGCGAAGTGCTGGAGGAATTCGTATTTGTTCCCGCCATGGCGGATATAATCGCAGACCAGATCGGCATCGGCGAGGGTGAGAATGATCAGATAGTTGCCCATGCCATCATCCCCCAGCGCCCGGGAGGCGGTGGCGCGGGTTTCCTCATGCGCCGACTTTCCGTGGATGATGGAGGTGAGACCTCGCCGGGCATATTCGCGGACGCGGCGCCAGACGCTCATGACATCGCCACAGGTGGTATCCACCGTGCCGCAGCCCCGGGCGGTGAGGCGCTGCATGACTTCGGTGGTGGCTCCGAAGGCGGGGATGATCACGATGTCGTCGGGCTGCAGGCCGGCGAATTCCGCTTCGGTCGGCGGATTATGCAGCATGAGGATATTCATGTCGCTCAGCTGCCGGTTCACCTCGGGATTGTGAATGATTTCGCCGAGCAGATAGAGCCGGCGGTCCCCGAAAACCTTGCGGGAAGCATAAGCGAGGTCAATGGCGCGCTCCACCCCATAACAAAATCCGAACTGCCGGGCCAGCCGGATGGTGGTATTCCCCACGGTGAGCACCCCGCCGGCTTGACGGAGCCGTTCGACGATGGTGGACCGGTAGTGGCTTTCCACTTCCGCCTGCACCCGCGCCATCACCTCCGGGGTGCGCACGTTGACCTTGCGGGGCTTGGCGGGGACGGGGACAGCGGACATGGGGCGGAGACAGTCGGTGGATGATCAGGCGGAGGATTCAGGAGACGTGGAGGGATTGAGGGTGCCGCCCGATGGCGTCACTCTCTCCGTGGAATAACGTTTCCGGTCCCGCTTCAGTTCACAAACATTTTCCCATGATACTGGGCGTCCTGGAAGAACTTGGCGCTCAGCAAATAGGACTTCGGAGGATTGGGCAGCGGGCCGTCGTCGAGGATGGGAAGTGTTTTGCCGACCGTGGCATCCTCGGGGTGGGAATGCTGGATGGAAAGAGGAGTGCCTGTGCGGGTCAGGGCGAAGATCTTGGCGGCGGACTTCATGGGCAGGCGGATACAGCCGTGGGTGCAGGGGTAGGGTTTCACAAAACCCCAGTGCATGCCGTAGGCAGGTTTCCACTCCATCCAGTAAGGCATGGGATAACCGGCATCCGGCTGGCTGATCCGGCGCTTGGTGGCGTTTTTGTAGGTGATGCGGTAGTTGCCCTGGCCGGTGGTGCCGCCTGTGCCCACGGAACAAGGGGTGGCAAGGAGGACCCGGCCATTCTCGACCACGTAGACGCGTTGGGCCCCGGTGGAGACTTTCACCTGCACCGCGGCCGGGTTGTTCGGACGCAGCGCGGGAGGGTCGAATTTATCAGAGGTGCCATTCCGGGCGGTGGTTGTGGCCGTGGTCCCACAGCTGGTGAGATTGACGCAACCGGCGGCCAGGGCCATGGCGATGGCGAGGCGGGGGAAAAGGGAGGAGATTTTCATACCGACCCGCCGTAACACAGCCCCGCGCCGGTGGCAAGGCCGGGGAACCCCTGCTTTGATCCGGCCCGCCGAACGGGGGAAGGCGGGGCCATCAGGCGCTCACATCGCCCGCCACTCATGGCGGGGATAACGGCGCTCCATTTCCTTTTTGATGGCCGGGTAGTGGTTTTTCCAGAACCCTGCGAGGTCGCGGGTGACCTGGATTGGCCGGTGGTTCGGGGCAAGAATGCTGAGCACCAGCGGGACACGGCCGCCCGCAATCTTGGGCGTATCGCGCTGTGAATAGAGTTGCTGGATGAAGACTGCCACGCTGGGTTCCTCCGGGCGGGTGTAGTCGATTTTGGCCATTTTTCCTCCATCGGTGGCGATGCGTTCCGGCGCATGGCGGTCAAGGGCATTGGCCTTGGCATGGCCCAGCCAATCGTGCAGGGCGGGCAGGGGAGGGAGGTCTTTGATTTCCTTGTAGGTGCGGCACCCGTCGAAGAGGCTTTCGAGGACCAGCCGGTGATCCTCCGGGGCAAATTCCGGAAGATCCAGATCCGGCATCGCTTTCCGCAGGAAATCGAGCCGCGCCAGCCACTGGCGGGTGGCATCGTTCCACTCGTTCAAGGTGAGATTGCCGCGCAGGACTTCATCGGCCAGAATCGCGGCGGCAGCATGGGGCTCCGCCTCGCCGCTCTGGCGGTCGCGCAGGATGAGATCGCGGAAACGGACCCTCTCGCGCTGGCTGACGCGGCGCTGCTGCGGATCGAAGAAGGGGGCGCGTTCCAAGTGGAAATCGTCCGGGAAAAGATCGCCCAGCCAGTCTTCCGTGATTTCAGTGAGGAGGTTCAAATTCACCGTCAGGTCCTTGCCCTGCACTTCGGCGATTTCCGCCGCCACCAGCAGCTCGGTGCCACGCACAATGCTCTCCTTGGAGGTGCTGCCGCGCCGCCCGCCGACCACATCGCAGGCGCTGCCCCCGCTGCTGGTCCGCTTGGCGACCTGGTCGGAATATCCTGTCAGGATCGCCTTGGCGAGGGCTTCATGACCGGGCAGTTCCAACGGCGAATCCCGCGGCGCTCCAGCCAGGCCGGTCAATTGCTGGGCGAGCTTGCCGGCTTCCGCGGCGGCCCGGCCATTCAAGCCCATCTGGCCGCAGGCATCCGGATGGAAATTCCGTCCGGCGGCGGCCTGCCAGCCCCGCAGGAGCGGCAGGAAATCGCTGGGATCATCCGGGGTTCCGAATTTCCGCTGCGGATCGCCGGTGCCCCTCACAAAAAGCGGCCGGCCCTGCTGAAGGGCCACCACCAGGGCCATGGCCGGGATGCAGCCCTGTTCTGCGGCGGCTTCCATGACCCGGGCCTGGCGCGGGTGCAATGGGTAACGCGTCAGCCGGCGGCCTTCCCCGGTCAGGGTTCCATCAGGGCGCAGCGCCCCGAGTTGCTCCAGCAGGGTGATGGCCCGGGCGAGCGAACGGTCTTCCGGGGCCTCAAACCAGCGGAAGGCGCTGAGGTCGTCCACGCCGGCCGCCTTCAGGGTGAGGACCACTTCCGCGAGGTCCAGCCGCAGCACTTCCGGGACCTCGGCGGCGGGGCGGCGGCCGTGATCGTTTTCGCTCCAAAGGCGCCAGCATTCCCCGGCGGCGGTGCGGCCCGCCCGGCCGGCGCGCTGGTCGGCGCTGGACCGTGCGATATTCTGAATGGTCAGGGTATTGATGCCCCGGTTGGAATCCCATGCCGCAAGGCGGGCGAGGCCGCTGTCCACCACGGTGCGCACCCCATCAATGGTCAGGGAAGTTTCCGCCACATTGGTGGCCACGATGAGTCGCCGCCGTCCGTTATCGCTCACCGCCGCATCCTGCTGGGCCGGTGTCAGTTCGCCGTGGAGCGGCATGATATCAAAACCACGCGCCCATTTTTCGCGGCCGAGCGCTTCCATGGTCTTGCGGATTTCGAAGGCTCCCGGCATGAAAATCAGGGCATGGCCTTCCGGCTGGCTGGCCAAGGCATCGCCGCAGACCCGCGCCGCGTGGTCCCAGATTTCCCCGCGCACCGCCGCCCGCTGCGGCGCATAACGCATCGTCACCGGGAAGGTGCGTCCCGAAGACACCAGATGCGTCGCCGGTTCCAGCCAGGCTTTCAGGGCTTCGGTCTGCAGGGTGGCGGACATCACCAGCAAGGCGAGGTCGGGCCGGGTGTTTTCCTGGACGCTGAGGCAACGGGCAAGGGTGATGTCCCCGTAAAGATGCCGTTCGTGAAACTCATCGAAAATCACCGCACTGATGCCACGCAGGGTGGGGTCGTCCATCAGTTGGCGGAGGAGGATGCCCTCCGTGACAAAGCGGATGCGGGTCCGGGCGCTGACCACATTTTCAAACCGCACCTGATAACCGACTTCCTCCCCCAGCCGGCTGCCCATTTCCTCGGCCACGCGCCGCGCCAGCATGCGGGCGGCAATGCGCCGGGGCTGCAGGACCACCACTTCGCCGCCACCCAGCAGGCCATGCCGCGCCAGCATCTGCGGCAGTTGGGTGGATTTTCCGGAACCGGTCGGAGCCTCAATGACAAACCTCCGGCGTTCGGTCTTCCCGCGCCATGCGGCCAGCAGGGCGGGTTCGATCTCATAAATAGGGAGCTGTGACGGGGAAGCCATGGGGCCGCCAACCTTTCAGCCGCACGGGGTGCGCGCAACAGGCAGGTGGACGGCAGCGGGTGGGACCCCGAGTGGTCAAGAAAGGGGACGGATTTAACCTTTAAAAAACCCCTTGCCGACTGGAGAGGGGCCGCTTATACGATACGCCCGCCCGCTGACCGGTATCCGATTCAGCAGGGCAGGTTTAGGCCCGATAGCTCAGTTGGTAGAGCAGTGGATTGAAGATCCTCGTGTCGGCGGTTCAAATCCGTCTCGGGCCACCTCTAAACCAACGAGTTACAGACTCTGGGATTAGCTCGTGCAGTGATTTTTTGTAGCAATTACCTCCTCCCCGAGGCGATTCGGCAGAGGAAGCAGATTTCGTTCCGGCACTCTCATGGGTCGAAAGTGCAAAGTTGAAGCAGCCCCGCGCCTCAGGTGGCTGCACGAGGCTTGGTAAAGCTGGCAGAGTTCAAGCCGGCCTTGGGCATCGGCCGACATCCTATCCCGCTATGCAGCGAATCGTCTACGGGCGGCCTCAAGGAACGGCACCGCCCCGTCTGCCGTTACTTGAACAAACCCCTGAAAACGGCACCATCGACTGGGAGTGGGACCGCGGAAAACGGCGCGCCGCGGTGCTGCGCGACGGGGCCTATTTCTCACGTGCCACTGGCCCGGCCAGCACGACTTTCAGTCACCCGATCCGCCGCCTCAGGAGCAGGCCGAGACCCGCCGGTTCAGGAGCAGGCCGAGACCCGCCGGTTCAGGTGACGTGGACCACTGTGCATGCTGGCGGGCGGCCGCACCGCAATCTTGTGGCCACGTCATGAATGGAATTCACTCGCACTGGCCTCGGTGGCCTTTGGCTTTTCTGCGGGACCTTCCTTCCATTCCTTCTTCCCAGGGTCTTCTCCGGCGGCCGGGTCTTTTTTGCTCTCCTCAATGTGCTTGCGCATTCCACGATGCGTTCCTTGACCGCTGCAGGCGCGCTCGGCGTTTGAGCCCGTCGTCTCCACTCTGAGGTCTCAGAACACGGGGGGACGCAGTGCGGTGTCGGTAAAAATATGTACATTCTTTGCCCAATGTATTTTAGTCGATAGCCAAAAATTCTATAAATTAACATGCGCTATGGTAATTTCATTGGATATCATCAAATGCCAAGTGATGTTGAGGTGCCACGCGCCCCTAGCGTGTGCCCGGTATTCTTCCTTCCCTGAAAGTTTGTCGGTCCCGTCTCCCCGGAACCAAGGGCGGTAGCGTGAGCAGATTCCATCCCAAGTCCGGGGGCCACCTCCCCCTTGCCGCTTTCTCCTGACGAATATTTTCTCCCAGGTCTGTTCGGTTCGTTTAACGAACCACCCCTTCCTAGTATCCATCTCATGGACAATTCGAGCCCCGTGTCAATCCCTCTCTATGGCAAAACCCCACACACGGCACCTTTAGTTATGTTGAACCCGCCTCCGGTGACTTCGCTGAGAACCTTTCCCCCGCTGTCTCCAGCCCCCTCCAGACTTTCCCCCCCGAATCCCACAACCGGTGAAGACCGAATCCTGCAGCAACTTGGCACCTCCTACCGTGATGCCCTCGATCCTGGACCGCAGGTGCGGGCCCTTGGCACTTCCCAGACCGGTGGCCTTCGCTCCGGCGGCCTCGACCTCGCCCTGCTCACCGGTGATATCCTCCTCTGGATAGGCATCTACTCCATGTGTCTCTGGTCGCTCCACATCTTCGGCCATGGATTCAATTTGCCTAACTCCAGCGTCGTAGGGATTCCGCTCGGGATCTCCCTCCTCTCCGCGTGGCTGGTCGATGCCTATGACCGCGATAGCAACCTCCGGAGCCTGCGGTTTGCTTCCGAGTTCCTCCTCGCCGGCTTCTTTGCCACCGTCGTTGGCGCGGGCCTCCTTGCACTTTTCGGCAGTTATGGTTCCACCAGGATGACCAGCCGGGTCCTCCTCCTCGCTACTCCTCTCGGCTTTACCCTCATTTCCCTCTATTGGCGCCGCGTGCTCGCCGGACGCAGTGAGTGGGACAGCAATGGCGTCCGGCGCGTCCTGCTGCTCGGCAGCGTCAACGAAGCCGCCGCCCTCCAGCGGGCTCTCGAATTCGCCGGCCGGCCCGCCGCCGTGGAACGCCTCGACCCCGCTGAGACCTCTCCCGCCGTCCTCTCCGATTACCTTCGCACCAGGGCCACCGCTCCGGCATCTGCCGATTCCGCCAGTCCCGGCTCTGTGCCGCTAGGTGCCATCGTGCTCGGCCTCTCCGCCGATCCCCTCCATACCGACCTCCCGCCCTTTCTCGTCTCCCTTCATACCACCCGTCTCCCAGTCTACACTTGGCCCGCCTTCTGGCGCCTGCGGGTGAGGATGCACGATGTCCACGACCCCTCCACGGCGTGGCTGTTCGACCGGGACTTCCGTCTCGTCACGACCTCTGTTTATTGGCATGTCAAACGGATGGTGGATCTCGTCCTCGCCGCCGCCGCCCTCGTTCTCACGACCCCTATCCTCCTGCTCGCCGCGATCGCCATTCGGTTGGATAGTAATGGGCCTGCTTTCTTCCGCCAGCAGCGCGTCGGGTTCCGGGGGAAACGATTCGCCATCTACAAGTTCCGCACCATGCGGGTGAACTCCGAGGCCGACGGCACCACCACCGCACCGGGGGACACCCGCATCACCCGCCTTGGCCACTTCCTCCGCCGCTCCCGCGTCGACGAGATCCCCCAGCTCCTCAACGTCCTCAAAGGCGACATGAGTTTCGTGGGGCCCCGCCCCGAGTGGACCGTCTGTGTCGAGCACTACGAGCAACACCTATGCTACTATCACCTCCGCCACCTTGCCAAGCCAGGCATCACCGGCTGGGCCCAGGTCAACTACCCCTACGGTCAGGACGTCAACGACGCCCGGAATAAACTCTCCTTCGACCTCTATTACGTCACGCACGCCTCCCTCCTCCTCGACTGTTCCATCCTCCTCAAAACCCTCTACGTCGTCCTCGGCCGCATCGGCGGACATTAGGTCCGAAGCGCACGCACGCTGAATGGGGGACGCGGCGCAGAGGGCCAGCCCAATCGGCAGGTGCCGCCGCACCCTGGTCAAAAATCGCGGGATTCCTTGAACCTCTACTCGTGCCCAAAAATGCCAAACCAGAACCAAAGCCCCAAAATTGCATGGAACGAACTGGATTGGACTAAATCCATCTCGCAGCTCGCCAAAGAAACCGGCAGGTCCCCTCAGTATGTCCGTCACCACCGCCTGTTTTTGTTTCCGCCGGAATCCCTGCGGCGGTCCCCCGACACGGAGTTGGCGGAAAATGTGACGGCCACCGCCAAAAAGTACGGAATTCCGTGGCCGGTGGCGAAAAACTGGCACCTTGCAGCGGGTAAACTCGGCAAGCGGGGTCCGCGTCCTTTGGTGCTGCCCCCTGACTTCTTCCCTACCACCCTGCATGCGGATGCGAAACGTCTGGGAGTGGCGGTATACACGCTTTGGAAAGCCATGCGCCGGCAGGGCATCGCGCCGGGAAGAGGCAAAGATAAAAGCCTTGCAGGGAATGCGAAATCCATTCTCCCCCACGAGTTTGTGCCCGCCTCTTCCCGCGAACATTCCGAGCGGTTGGGGTGGCGTCGGCAACCTTGTGGCATGCCATGAATCAACCGGGAATTTTCTAATGCCGTCAAACGTGCCGGCCTGCCGGCCAGTCTAACAAATTGCTGCGCCGGAGATCCTGCCAACCAGCTGCCGGGGGCAATCCCGGCTCATGCTATCGTTGAATGAAATGCCGGGGGTTCCTGGGGAACCAGAGAGACGTTAGCAACTGAACTCAGCCTGCGATGGCACTGAAGATGCCCAGAAAAAACCGGAGCTAAATGCCCGGAGCTGGCGGCAGATGCCAGGAACTGACCCAACGCTACTGGGTATTGGATGTTTACTGGCTTGCGGCCCTGACTTTTGACCCCCAATTAAAACGGGAACGGTTCCTGGTGCAGATCACCTTCGGGACCGCCCTGACGCGGGTGGCCCCCAACTCGTTCCAAAGCAAACGGCCTCTCAAGCACTGTCTCACTTCTCTTTCATCTGAAACGCCGCCAGCTACTACTAGTCATCGCCCCATTGCTGGCGTTCGCGGCCCTCTGGCTGGCCCGGGCCCCGATTCTCCGCACCGCCGCCCGACTCTGGATTGTTGACGAATCCCTCATTCCCGCTCGGGCCATTGTTGTTCTCGGGGGCGGGGAAGACTACCGCCCCTTCGCCGCCGCCCGACTCTGGAAACAGGGCCTCGCCCCGGTCATCCTCGTCCCTCAGGTCATAGCCAGCCGCACCGAATCCCTCGGACTGCGTCCCACCACCACCCAGATCATCCTGGGAGTCCTCAAATCCGAAGGCATTCCCGACGACGCCATCCAACTTTACGGGAAGGACCTGAGCAGCACCCGCGAAGAAGCCCTCGCCGTGCAAACCTGGCTGACCTCCGCCCCTCCCTCGACCCTCGACCCTCGACAATCGACCCCCGACTCCCCAACCCCCGCGGTGGACCAAGCTCCCACTGAGTTTCCCGGACCCCCGACTCCCCAGCCCCCCGCGTCCCCCCCTCGACCCTCGACCCTCGACCCTCACCTCCCCAACGTCCTCCTCATCCCCACCGACCCTTTCGCCACCCGCCGCACCAATGCCTTCTTCGGGAAGACCCTCCCCGGCTGTGACGTCCGCGTCCTCCGCACCGATCCGCAGGACCTGAGCGTCGATACGTGGTGGAGCCAGGAACAGGGCCTGATCGACTTCCAGAACGAAGTCATCAAATGGCTCTTCTACAAAATCAAGTATTAGCCCGATGCGCGGCCTGCCGTCGGAAGCAGGTGGTCGAAGGACGATCGTCGAGGGTCAAAAGCCCACATTTCCGCCTATCCAGTTCTCTCTGAGATCTCTGCGTCATCTCGCGCTAAATGCTTCGACTGACGACTGACGACCGACCGCCCTTCGCCCCTCCCCCCTCCCCCCTCCGGTCTCAGCCCTCAGGTTTTAGGCCCCATCCCCTCGGCCTTCAGGTCTCAGCTTTTCCCCATCCTTCCATTTTCTGCTTTCTAAATTTCAGCTTTGCCCCACCCCAACGATCCCTCCCTCCGCTCCTTCATCCCGGTCGATCCCGCCTCCGATTTCCCGATCCAGAACCTGCCCTACGGCGTGTTCTCGGCCAAGGACGGTCTCGCCCCGCGCGTCGGGGTCGCGATCGGCGATT
>JAZKDC010000010.1:0-19676 GCA_040387795.1 Verrucomicrobiota bacterium | reverse complement strand
CCCTCTCCCCCTCCCCTATCGTCCGGAAATCGACGGCCTCCGTGCCATCGCGGTTCTGGCCGTCTTCATCTTTCATCTCGACCATAGGTGGCTTCTTGGAGGATTTGTCGGGGTGGACGTCTTCTTTGTCATCTCAGGCTACCTAATCACTTCCATCATCCTCAAGCAGTGCAGGGCAGGCACGTTCAGTCTTTTGGAATTCTACCAGCGTCGAATTGCGCGGATTTTCCCTGCGTTTTTTACCGTGGCCGTGGCCACCTTGCTGGGCGCCGCCGTCGTTTATACTCCCCAGGACCTCGCCTCGGCGGGCGCCAATTTCGTGGCGGCCGCGTTGTCGGTGGCGAACCTGAAGTTCATGCTGCAGGGCAACTATTTCGAGCTTTCCCCTGACGCCCAACCATTTCTCCACTTTTGGTCCCTCGCCGTTGAGGAGCAGTTCTACCTGCTGTTTCCATGGTTGTTCCTCTTGCTCCATCAGCGGACGCCCCGTCATCTGCCTCTGGTGCTATGGATTTTGACCCTTGGCAGTTTGGCCACCTGCCTCATTATCACGCCTGCCAAGCCCGGCTGGGCATTTTATCTGCTCCCCACCCGGGCATGGGAGCTGGGCGCGGGATGTTTGGTGGCCGTTTTGGCCGCAACTCCCGCAGAAGCGGACGGCAGTTCTCGGTGGCGGGCGTGGCTACCCGCAGTGGGGCTGATTCTGATCGCGGTATCCTTCCTGATCGTCCCGGCAGGCCCGCAGTTCCCGGGGGCATGGGCCATGTTACCGGTTGCCGGTGCCGTGGCGGTCATCCTGCCCTGTTCGGCTTCGAGCATTCTTGCCACGACAGCGCTGTCATCGCGTCCGCTGGTCCTACTTGGGCGGATGTCCTACTCGCTCTATCTTTGGCATTGGTCTGTGTTTTCCTTGGTCGATTACCAGCTCTATCTGGCATCTGAACCCGTCCGTCTCCTCCTTAAGATCAGCTTAAGTTTCTTTGCTGCAATCCTCAGCTTTGTTTTAATTGAGAATCCAGCCCGCCGTTTTTTGAATCAGAGGAAGATGCGTGGGTTCTTTTTTGCCTGCCTTGGTTGCAGTTGCTGTTTGTATTCCAGTGGGAACCTCCATCCGGAAAGCCAGCTATATCAACGCCGAGGTTGCCGATGTCGCTAAGGGCGGCTTGGTTTTTCCAGGGAAGCCGGGCGCGCCCTCGGTGGTCCTGATGGGTGACAGCAATGGCTCCATGTATGGAAAAGTAATGAAGGAAATTTGCACTGCGCTGGGCTACAAACTTGATGTCATCAGCGTGGCCGCAGGCGATCCACTCCCATCCTCTCATGATCAGCAAGGCCGGCTCTGGATTGATTCGCTGAGCGTCGTTCAAAAGGAAAAACCCGAATTCCTGCTGCTGGCATGCAGCTGGACCACAAAGCTGGCGGGCGACACGGAACGGCTGGCGTCGGCTGTCAAATGGCTCTCGCCTCTGGTGGGTGAGGTGCTGCTCCTCAATCAGCCACCTGTGCTTCCAGCCAACGCCAATCGTGCAGCCATCAGGGATGGAGCCCGCCCTCCCTTCTTGGAAGATCCCGGAATTAACGAGCAACGTCAGGCGATGAATGCTTGGCTTCTTACTTTCACGAACGGCAATACCAAGGTGGTAGACATCGCCTCCGAATTTCAAGGCGGGCAGGGAGAAGCCCTTTTTCTGGATCAACAAGGACGCCAACTCTATCAGGACGCCGGCCACCTTTCAGGATATGGGGCCGAGCGCATCAAATCGTTGATCTCAGCGGAAATCCAGTAACCTCGGGCGCAACAGCCAACAGCCAACCGGCGATCACCCCAAAGTTTCTAAAAGCATTCCACGACCAAGTCCATCCGTCCCAACTTATTGCAGGTCAGCGTGTATTAACTTCGAGCAAGGCGCTCCATACCCGGAATTTTGGTCCATCTCTCTGAGAAAAAGCGGATCTCTTTGGGGAGGGTAATCCAAACAGTTTTATCCACGATCTTGCGCGCAGCACACCCTACGCCCATGCTTACGTTTCCGATGTCGGGCAGCATCAGATGTGGGCGGCACAAAGCCTCGATCTCCGGCCCCACCAACGATTCCTAGCTTCAGGAGGAATGGGGGCCATGGGATTCGGCCTCCCTGGCGCCATCGGTGCAACCTTCGCCTGCGGACCCTCGGTGGTCATCGCGGGCGATGGCGGTTTTCAACTCAACATCCAGGAACTTCAGACTATTGCCCGTAACCGGCTTCCTCTCAAAATGGTTGTTCTCAACAATCAGTGCCACGGTATGGTCCGTCAATTTCAGGAATCCTATTTCAAGGGACGCTATCAATCCACTCTTTGGGGTTATGACACTCCTGATTTCGTGAAAGTGGCCGAAGCCTACGGTATTACAGCCGGTAAACTCGAGACCGCCGATCAAACGGGCAGCGCCCTCGCTGCTCATTCTGCCGACCCCGGAGCCCCCTATCTTCTGGAAGTCATGCTAGAAAAGATGACCAACGCATACCCCAAGCTCGCCTTCGGCCGCTCCTTTGGCGAAATGGAGCCATTCGCCCAGCCGCTGGATATGGAAGGCACCTGACCCGCTATCCTCCCCTCCCATCCGCAACGCCTTCCGTGCCCCCTCTTCTCAGCATCTGCATCCCAACCTGGAACCGCGCGGCTTCCCTAAGAAAAACCCTTGCCTCATTCGCCGCTGCGCTGCCCAGATTGCCCGCCGGTGCTGTCGAGCTGTGTCTTTCCGATAATGGCTCAACGGACGAAACCGCTGCGGTCATCAGCGACTTCCGAGCCCCCGGCATTTTGTTTCGACACACCCGCCTGCCCGAAAATTCCGGCTTCAGCGGCAACTACTGGTCGGTTGCCTCTCTCGCCACCGGTAAGTTTAGTTGGATAACCGGAGACGACGACGCTTGCGATCCCGATGCCCTCGCGGCTCTGGTCGCCAAACTCAGCCAAGTCGAATCTGATCTTGTTTTCATCAACTGCGCCCCTTGGAAAACGGGCGTTAAATCCCTCACGAATCGAGCCATCGACGGCCTCGGCGCTTACTTCTCCACCCTCGGCGTCTTCCACGGAAGCTTCATTGGCAATACCGTGTTTGCCACGGCCAGCCTTCAGGTCTATGACCGCGACCCGCACACCTTCGCCTCGGCCTACCCCCACATGGCACCCATCTTTGGCCTGCTTCGGCAAGGCAGCGCCCGCTTCCTCAATCTCTCCCCTCTGATCGTTGACGACAGCTCACGTTCCTGGCGGGCGCGCCAGCCCCTCTTCACCGCCGTCGACATGGCTCGGCTCGCCACCGATCTCGCATTCACTGGTGCCCTTTGTCCGGTGACTCCCCGCCTTAATGTCTATATTCTCCTCCTCCGCAGCGTGCCCCGCGCCGTTTTTAGGGTCAGCCACGGTGACATCACCATCGACCCCGCCAATCCCTACCAAAGCATCACCGCAAAAAACCTCATGGCCTGTTACCGCGCCTTGCCCCTCGCAGGCCCCGCTGCATGCGTTCTGGCTCTGGTATCCCGTCTTGCCGCCCGCTTTCTGACGCGCACCCCGCGCTGACTCCGTCCATGTCCGTCACCAAACGCATCCTTTTCGGCGCGGGAGCCTCGTGGTTCAGCAGGATCATGACGATCGTTCTCGGGCTGGTTCTCATGCCGGTTCTCTTCGCACGGTTGGGCAAAGAGGATATCGGTCTGTGGATGTTGCTCGGCCAAACCTGGATGTTGATGGGTATTCTGGATTTGGGGTTCAGTCCCACCATCACGCGGCGAATCGCGCTGGCTAAAGGGAAGAGTGGAAGTGCACCGGATGCTCCCCTTACAGAAGACTCGCAGCGCGAGGTTGCGGTATTGGTGGCCACTGGCATGAGATTTTTCCGCTGGCTGTCGCTAGCGGTCTTTCTCATCGGGTTCCTCGCCGGTTGTTTGTTCCTCAGTCGGATGGAACTCACCACACTGACGCCTGCCACCGCCTTTATCGCTTGGGCCATCCTTTGCCTTGCTCAGGCCCTCGGCGTTTGGGCATCCGTCTGGACCAGCCTGCTGCGGGGCGTGGGCTATGTCGGGTGGGATTCAATCATCTCCTCGTTCGTCACAGCCGCAGTGCTGGCAGCGCAGATTTCCGCTCTCATGCTGGGTGGCGGATTGGTAGCCTTGGCCTCCGTCGCTGCGATCGGCGCACTGGTTCAACGCTACCTTGTGCTGGGTTTTGCCCGTCACAAGCGTCCCGACCTTTTCGTCATCCGCGGCGAGTACGATGCTTCTGTATTGCGCGCCATGTGGCCCGCCGCTATTCGCACTTGGGTCACCTCGCTTGGCACGGTCATCATCATGAGCTCGGACCAATACTTCATTGCTGCCATGGGCTCGGTGAAGGAAATCCCGGCCTTTAGGGCGGCTTATCTTCTGGTTTACAACCTAAGCAGTATGGCCACCATCATGGCGGGCGCTTCAGCGGTTTTCGTCAGTCACCTGTGGCAGTCGGGCGAGAAAAACGAGATCCATCGTGTGGTCATCCGTAACCTTCGCTTCGGCCTGGGTATCATGGCAGCTGGTGGGGCATGCATATTGGTGCTTGGTCCGCGCCTATTCGATCTTTGGCTCGGAGCAGGGAGCTTCATTGGCTATCCCTGCCTCATACTCTTCTTTGCCATGCTCTTCACCGACGCGCAGAGCTATATTGTCTCCACCTGCTCGCGGGCGACGGAAGACGAAGCGTTTGCCGTCTGCTCCGTGATCGGGGGTGTTCTCAAAATCGGCTTCGCATGGCTTCTCGGGCACCATTACGGACTGGTTGGTATCGCTGCATCCACCCTCATCGCCCAATGGCTCACCAACCATTGGTATATGATTCACCGTGGATTCCATCGACTGGAAATCCGTTATACTACCTATATGTTCAAGGTTGTCGTTCCCCTCTCCATCCTCTTCTTGTGTGTCTATGCTGTCACAGACCTGCTCGTGCGGGCTCCTGCATTCGGTTCCGGCATACCGGCTCTGACTGCGGCCTCTGGCACTGCCGGGCTATTCCTACTCGGCTACTGCTGGATTGTCGTTCTCGATACCTCCGAGCGAAACCGACTTTCACTTCTCATCAAGTCCCGCGGCGCTCGGTCGTTCACATGATTTCCATTGTTCGATGAGTCACCCTATCTCCAAACCTCGAAAACCAGAAATTCTCATCAGCGGAGGTTTGGCCGTCGGGGGCCCGCAAACGCACGTCACAATTCTCTGCAAGTGCCTTCTCGCCGCCGGAGCGAATGTCACCATCGCAGCAGCCGCCACTAACATGAAACCGCATGAGATCTCTGCGGTCCGGGCGCTCGGCGTGCGTGTAATTGTCCCGAAATTCGGCTTCGGTCGTATGAAATTTCTGGGTACCTTACAAACTTTCCTCACTTGGCCGCTGCTCCTACCACGAAGCTTCGATACGCTCTACTGCATCGGCCACGGCAAAATGCACCTGTTCTGTCTCCGTTTTCTCCGTGATGGCGGCAAAGCCATTTACCATGAGATCGTGGAATGCCCAAAACCTGGATCAACTGCTGATGCCGTCGCCGCGCGCATGACCGCAATCATCGGCAATTCTCGAAAGGTCTCATCTGACCTCCGAGCGCTTTTTCCCAACACTCCAGTTACCACCATTCCTTTCCTCACCTCGGAGGTGGAAATTCCGCCGCCCGAGCGCAAACCCATGGAGCCGGGTGAGACGATCCGGATCGCCTTTCTCGGTCGCATGGTCTCACACAAGCGCCCCGATAAGCTCATTGAGGAATGGCAAAAACTCTGCATGCTGCCGGCCTTCGGCCCCGCCCGGCTCGACCTTTACGGTGGCGATTACGGCAACGGTTTGATCGACCGGCTCCGCGCTACAATCAGCTGCCTCGGTCTTGGTGAGCAAATCACGGTCCACGGGCGCTATGACCTGGACGCCCTGCCAGAAATTTTCTCCCGCGCCGACTTGGTTGTGCTTCCTTCCGAATATGAGGGCCTGCCCCTCGTCCTAGTCGAGGCCATGCAGCAGGGCATTCCCATCGTGGCCACATCCGCCGGCGGTTGCGAGGAACTCGGCGATGCGAATCCCGACGTATGCATCACTCAGGGCACTCAATGGGAAGACTTTGTTCCCGGCCTCGCCACCATGATACAACGCCTCCGCAACGGCGAGATCAACCCCGATAGGCTCCACGCATGGACCGAAAAGCGCTACGGCTTTCAGCCCGTTTCCGAAGCCTGGATTGAAGTTCTGACGGAAAACACGAGCGTCTCCACCCATAAATGAATCCCACAAGCTCTCAAAATCTTGGCCGCGTGATGTCCATCGATGGCTTGCGCGGCCTTGCAGCCCTTGCCGTTCTTCTCTATCACGCACGCGGCTCATGGTGGGTCGGGGCCTCGGAGACCCTGCGACAGTATGGACTTTCATTTAATTTTAATGCCTGGGCAGGCTACCTTTCGGTGTCGCTTGGTTTCGGTAGCCTTGGAGTAGTACTTTTTTTCGTGTTATCCGGCTACTGCATTCATCGGCGGGGCGCGCGGCATCTGGCTGCCGATCCAGCCGTATCGATCCATTACGGCAAGTTTTTCAGCCGGCGATTCTGGCGGCTTTACCCGACATACGTCGCTGCGCTGCTGCTTACCGCGGCGCTCGATTGGTGGATGCAGGCCAAGACCGGCACCATCCCATCCGGACAGGACAATTCGATTTATGCGTTTTTCGTCAGCCTGTTCGCCATGCAGGGCTATTTGGCCCAATATTTCGGCAGCAACGGGGTGTTCTGGACTCTCGCGATGGAGATTCACCTCTACCTCGCGTATCCGCTCCTCTTTTTGATCTCGCGGAAATACGGCCCCAACCGTGTGATCGGCCTCACTCTGTTTGCTGGACTTTTCTACTTTGCCGCGGATGCAATCTGGGATATCGAAGGCAGGCTGCCCTACCGCAAGATCGAAGGCCCGGTGTTCCTGCCATTCTGGTTTACATGGGCCACCGGATTCTATCTTGCTGAGATCGAGGCCAAACGCGCTAGCGATTTAAAAGAGTCCACCTGGAGGATTCTAATGGTCTTGGGGTGTGCCTTAGGGCTAGCTCTGCATGTGAAGGGTCACACAACCCATGCAAATATTCCTTGGGCGCTGTTTTTCGTGGGCCTATTACGCCTAAGCCTGAAGGCCACCGGCGAACGCGCATGGTCCTTGCCTCCGGGACGCCTACTGGCGTTCATCGGCGTGTTCAGCTATTCCCTTTACGCGATTCATGCTCCTTTGCTGCATGCGTTGCATGTGATGATCGACCCAGAGCACACGGCTAAGTTTCCCACCATTTGGCCGGCCATAGGAGCAGCCATCTTCTCAGTTCCCGCCGCTTGGGTGTTTTTTCGGTTGGTAGAGTATTGGAGCATTCGTCAAAAAACGTGAAAACATCCCCATACCATGGAAAATAACATTTTCTGGATTCTTTGGGTCGCCACCCTCCTGTTGGCCGGGTGGGTGGCGGTCGATGCCGTGTTCAAGCCCTGGAAGCTACTCGAATGGCCGGTGTTGTGTTCGGTCATGTGGCTGTATTTTTATGTGTATATGGCCTACGATGCCATCAGCAACTTTCAAAGCTTATTCACACCCAAGGCTCTAATTCTCGGCCAATTGCTGCCGCTGCTCTCGTTTGCCGCCCTCCTCTACGGGTGGAACGTGGCGAGGAGAACGAGTGTGCAGGGTCGGCGGTCGTATGCCACGCTCGAAAATCGTGTGCTCATTTGTTTTGTCGGCATGGCCATGATAATCACTGGAGCCGTTGGCGGCTACTTGGTGCAGGCTGGCCGGGACGCAGGCGGCTTCGACTATGAAAACACCTCGGCATATGTTTACCTCGCATTCTACGTCGGATATCCGGGGCTTGCTCTTTCCCTCTGGGCTGCCTCCCTTTCCCGCGGCACCGTGCGCACCGTGCTATTAACGCTCACCTTCGTTGCTCTTGCCATTTTCATCTATCCCCACGTTGCCTACCTCCGCCGCGGCCCGACCTTCCCGGCCATCCTGCTTTTGCTCCTGGTGCCGCCTCTCGCTACCGGAAAGGCGCCGAACCGGACGGTGTATCTTTCCGGACTAGCTATTCTCGGCGTGGTGATGCTTGCCTACCTGCCCCTGCGAAAGGTCATTTACAACAAAGGCACCTGGGCCGAGGCGTTTTCAGAGTTTTCGGTCACGGACGCCGTTACTGAACGGGGCAAAGACATTTTCGACAACGAATATATCAATAACTGCCACCTGATAGAGGCCCTCACGGACAATGGGAAGTACCAATACGGGACCGGCCATGGATCGCTGTTCCTGCATTGGATTCCCAGCTCAATCTGGAAAAACAAGCCAATGCTTGGAGAGGGTATTTATACTCATGACGAGCTTTTCGCCGATGTAGGGCAATCCGCAGGGATCCAACTCCTCGGTGGCGGCGCTGCGGCGGGTGGGGTGGCCGATGCGTTCGTGCAATACGGGTTCCTGACCCCGCTGTTCTTTGGTTTATTCGGCTGGCTCGTGTCCAAGGCCTACTGGAAAGGACGCAATGAGGGTAGTTTGTTTTGGATTCACTCCTATATCGCCTTCGTCTGTGCCACCCACTGGTTGATTTCTCAAGGTGTCTCCGCCGCCTTCGTTCCCATGCTCGCTTTCCTTCTTATTCCTCTGGCAACGCTGCGCTTTATCGGCAAAATCCAGCCCATGTCCATGGGCAAGCCGAACGAGGTTCCCCTCAGTCACCAGGGCAATCCCCCGATTACGGCAACGGAACCCCCCAGCCCGTTCCCATCAACCCGTTGAACCATGCGAGTCGGCCACCTCACTCTCCTCCACGGCTACAACTACGGTGGCATGCTCCAGGCATGGGCTACCCAGGAGATCCTTCGTTCCCACGGCCACGAGGTGATCACGCTGGATTACCACCCAGCACGGCGCATGCAACTGCTCCGACGGGCCTGTCTCAATTTCCGTCCGCTTTTCCAACCGCTCGCCTCCTTCAGCGACAAACTGAATTTCTCCGGCGTGGATCAATTCAACGCGTTCCGCGCCCGCCATTTCACCTTCAGCAAAACCTGCTCCGACATTCGGACTCTCGAACGAGCGTGCCGGGACTTTGATGCCGTCGTTGTAGGTAGCGACCAGGTCTGGTCTCCCGATTGGATTCGCGCTCCCTATTTCGTGGATTTTGACCTTCCCTCCTCCTGCCGGAGGGTGTCGCTCGCTGCTTGCTGCGGGCGTCCTTGCGAGGACCCGGAGTACCGGGCGTTTGTTGCGCGCACGCTTTCCCGCTTCAATCAAATTTCCGTGCGCAACGAATTCACTGCTGACCTTGTCCGGCAAACAACCGGCAAGGAGCCGGCCATCGTCTGCGATCCGACGCTTGCCACTGAAGTGCCCGCCCACCCTGTGCCCGGGATCTCCGGCCCCTATATCCTGGCTTATATTATCAACCGGAAACACTCCATCCCTCTGGCAACGGAAGCCCTTCTCAAGCTCAAGCGCCAAATTGGCCTTCCTGTATATTCCATTCCGCCGGCAGAGCTTAAGGGACAATGCGGCCTGCCTGCCGACAGAATCCTCGGCCCGATCACACCGTTCCAATGGAACCACCTCATCGCCAATGCGTCGTGGCTTGTTACGGATTCGTTCCACGGCACCATCTTCGCCCTAAAAAACCACCGCAATTTCACCGCTATCTCCAGCGGCTTTAAAACCGCAGGCAGACTCGGTGCCATCTTGTCCGCCACCGGGCTCACCGACCAGATGGTGACAACAATTCCAGAGGGGGACCTTTCCTCTATTGTTCCCGAAACTTGGCTCGCTTCAGACTCTCACCTTTTCGGAGAAAGCCGCGGCTATCATGAATTTCTGGCGGAGTCCCTCGCTACGGCCTCGTCAAACGAACAAAATCAACAGTCCCGAGGAATTTGAATATGGAACTGCCCATCCGTGAGGCCAAATGGACGCACCGCTTGGATCGCCTATATATCAAATCTTACCAGGCAATGGGCCTGCTGGCTTTGCCGTGGGAATATTCAATGGATCTTCTCTATTATCTTACTAATTGCCGGCTCTCTCCCCGCGTCGCCAGAGAAACCAGAGACTCATACGATTTAATCTTCTTCGCACACACAATCGAGAAGGGCTTGTCCCTGCCGCAGCCCAGACCGCTTTTCGGAAAAAACAACATCGCTCGGGTGTTGAACCTCCTCAGAAAGTGTGATGCAGGGAAACTAAGCCCGGCAGCTCTGAAAATGGGCCTCGGGTGCTTGATGGAATACATCGATTACCACAAGAAAATCGGCAATGAATCAGACTTCATTGTTTCCCTCGAAAAAGAGGCTGACGAATTGGCCCGGACCATCCCATTCTCCGCCGACGGCGGAACAAAAGACATCGGGGATAACAAAAGACGGATTCTCGATGGAACCCTTTCATATCCTCAATTCATCGAATCACGTTACAGCTGCCGTAATTTTCTGCCGGATGCTATTGCTCCAGCAGAGGTGTATGAAATTATCCGAATAGCACAAGCCGCGCCATCGCAATGCAATCGACAGTCAACCCGCGCTTATCATTACGGTGATAAGGAGAAGATCCGCCAGTTGCTTGATCTGCAGGGAGGCGCCAGGGGCTTCGCGGCGACCGTTCCGACTTTGATGGTTATTACCAACGAATTGTGGGCGTGGACGGGACGCAATGAGAGGAACCAGTGCTATGTGGACGGGGGATTGTTCTCCATGTGCCTGTTATTGGCTTTCCATTCCAAGAACATTGGAGTCTGCGCGTTGAACTTTGCCAAAACGAACGGCCAGGAACGAAGTTTCCGTAAAGCCGCTGGAATCCCGCGGGGCGAGCGCGTGATAATGCTCATAGCCGCCGGGCATCAGGATCCCGCAAACACCACTGCCGCCAGGTCGGTTCGACGCCCAGTAGAGTCGGTTTGTAGAAGCTTATAAATTCAAGAGCCGATGAGTTACATTCCAAAAGTATTTGCTATTCAGCACGGCGCGCGCCACAGATATGCCGTTCCAAGAATGCTCCATTCCTTGGACTATTTGACTGGTTTGTTTACCGATTCACATGCGGGGAGTCCGCTCGGAAAATTGGCCGGCACTGCCCGTCGCCTATTACCTCGGTTCGCTCCTATTGCCAGGCTTGCAGATCGCGAAATCAAAGGTGTTCCCTTGGATCTTGTCTCCGCCACGGATCGTTGGGTCTTCCAGCAGCGGTCGCTGCGCAGGCTGGCAGCTGAAGACACGACCGCATGGCTCAAGGCGCGCGACAAGTCATGGTATGCCCTGGCGCGTTCCGCCATAGCAAAAGGCACTAATATCCTTTATTCGATGGGAGGCGAAAATCTCCGTTTGTTGCAACAGGCGAAGAATAGTGGAATCAGAGTTGTTTCAGACGCGTTTATCACACCGCTGAATTTGAGGCAAACCCGTGACGCCAAGATGGCCCATGGCATTCCTGTGTCCAAGGACGAAGAGGATTGCCAGCATGTGGAGGAGCACTACAACCGTGTTTTTGGTTGTTCCGATATTATCCTCTGTCCTTCCCAGTGGGTGGCCGACGGTGTGGTCGCCTTGTCACCCGGTCATCTGTCCAAAATAAGAATCTGTCAGTATGGGTCAAGCCTACCGCCATCACCTGCCATACGTAAACCAGTGGCAGGCCGGATATTCTGGGCTGGCGGGGATTGGTTCCGCAAGGGCCTGCACCATCTCGCCGCAGCGGCGGATCTCGCCAAGGCATGCAACCCCGCGATTGAATTCAGGATCGCGGGCATCACCGACCCGCAGGTCCTGGCGATGCCGGTGTTCCGCAACCTGCGTTTTCTTGGGAAGTTGGATCGGCAGGGGATGCAAAGGGAGTTCGCCAGCGCTGATCTCTTTGTGTTTCCGACTCTTTCGGAAGGCATGGCCAGTGTGCTGATCGAAGCTATCGCCTCCGGTTGTCCAGTCATCACCACCAGCGGCGCGGGTTTTGACGGGCTTGAAGAGTCCGGGGCCGGTCGCGTTCTGAAGGTGGGTGAGACGCAGGCTCTCGCGACCGCCATTGTCAATCTCGTGGGGGATCGCCCCACGCTGCATGGTATGAGCGAAGCCAGTGCGCGCTTCGCGCCCCGCTTCACAGAGGCGGCATGGGCTGACAGGCTAGGTTACATACTCCGTGAAGTCGCATTATGATGAAAATTGCCGTTCTCTTCGATAACTTCGGGCCTTACCATAAGGCCCGCTTGCAAGCGGTCGGCGCTGAGTGTGATCTACTCGCCATTGAGTTCGGCGCAGTTAGTGGCGAGTATGCTTGGGCCAACCACTTGATATCAGGAGTGCGCCATGAGATCGTCAATCCTAATGGCCCCTCCCACGCCCTGCCAGTCGCTGAATTCCGAACACGCCTGAAAACGATCCTAGGCGACTTCCAGCCGGATGTCGTGGCTGTTCCCGGCTGGGCGAGCAGCGGGGCTTTCCTAGCCTTCGAATGGTGTGTCCGGCATCGGTGCCCGTCAATCATCATGTCAGATTCCACCGCGTGGGACGAGCCCAGGGTGGCGTGGAAAGAATGGATCAAAGGCCACGTGGTGGGGTTCGCGTCCTCGGCTCTGGTTGGCGGCTCACCTCACGCCGAATACATGCACCAGCTCGGCATGCCGGAAGATCGGATTTTCCTCGGCTATGACACTGTGGACAACGATTACTTCGCTCGGGAAGCCGTGAAGTGGAGGACAAAAATGGGGGATTCCGGAGGTTTGCCCCTACCATACTTCCTCGCCTCCAATCGTTTCATTGCAAAGAAAAACTTGTCCCGGTTGTTGGAGGCGTATGCCAAGTATTCGAAGGAAGAGCAGGGATCCGGTGCCGGGAGGAAGGGCGGAGGAGGAGAGGTGCCGCCACCTTGGCCGCTGTGCCTACTGGGAGATGGCGAACTCAAATCTTTCCTCATTGCGCAATGCCACCGCCTCGGCCTTGAGGTCACTGAAACCGCACCATGGGAATCTTCACTGACCTCGGACCATTTCGCATCCCATTCGTCTCTCACGCCGCTGGGGACAAGTGGGCCGCTGCGGCGGTCCCGCCCTACTGTCTTCTTTCCTGGGTTTCGCCAGATCGACGAACTGCCGCGCTTCTATGCCCACGCGGGTGGCTTCGTGCATGCCAGTACCACTGAGCAATGGGGATTGGTAGTTAACGAGGCCATGGCTGCCGGGTTGCCGGTCATTGTCTCGGATCGTGTGGGCTGCGCACGCGATCTGGTCAAGCATGGCGTCAATGGTTTCACCTTTGACCCCCTTGACGTAAATGCGCTCGCCGCACATCTGCGTACGGTGGCCGATGTCCAGTTTCCTCACGAGGCATTCAGCCAAGCGAGCGTGGCAAGCGTCGGGCAATGGGGGTGTGATCGCTTTGCCGCCGGCTTGAGACAGGCAGCGGAAGCCGCCAAGCGCCATGGCCCGCGTGGTGCCACGCTCATTCAGCGGTTACTTCTCTCTTTGCTCCTGCGCCGTTGAACCCTGCCATTGCTTTTACCCATGATTTGCACTCATGCCACGGCATCCATCACCACCCGCGGCGGAGGCATTCCCGAGGCCTTGCGGCAACTGGTCTGTGCTCAGACTGCCGCAGGATTGACGGCGAAGGTAGTGGGCTTCGCCGATCAGGGAACCGATCTTACCGGTTGGCCACCGGGATCCCTTCAGCGGTTGATGCCCACCCGGCTACCTGGTTTTCCATGGGCGTTCGGATTTGCGCAGGCGCTCGGAGCCACCGGTCCGTGCGTCCTGCATACCCATGGGCTCTGGCTGCAGCCGTCGGTGGTGGTGCCGAAAGTCGCGGAATTACGTCAAATTCCCTGGATTGTGAGCCCCCATGGCATGCTCGACCCTTGGGCTCTGTCAAACTCCCGCTGGAAAAAACGCCTCGCCGCCGGGGTGTTTGAAAATCGCCACTTGCATGGCGCCGCCTGCCTGCACGCGCTTTGCCAGTCCGAAGGCGATGCCATGCGGGCTTATAAGTTATCAAATCCTATTGCCATTATACCAAATGGCGTCAACTTACCGGAGGAAAGGAGTCAGGAGTCAGAGAGCAGAGGAAGGAGTTCAGCGAGAAGAATTTTGCTTTTTCTTGGGCGTCTTCATCCGAAAAAGGGCCTCCCGAACGCGCTGAGGGCGTGGGCGGAAGTCAGTAAACAGCGGGCAGGGGACAGGGGGCGGGAAGACTGGCAGTTCGTCGTCGCAGGGTGGGATCAGGAAGGGCATGAGTCGGAGTTGCAGAAGCTTTGCTCGGAGATCGGCCTCGACTACGCAGAAGTTTCTGTCTCTGAATTCCTGGAAAATGAGCAAACATTGCACACGGATGGCCCGGCGGTCCCGCCGCAGCCGTCAAGCGACGGCCGGCGACGGACAGCGGACAACGGCACCTCCGTCCTTTTCGTGGGTCCTGCATTTGGCTCGGAGAAGGAGGCGCTCTTCCGCAGGGCTTCCGCCTTCATCCTCCCGAGCTTTAGCGAGGGCCTGCCGATGTCCGTGCTGGAGGCTTGGTCCTACCGCTTGCCAGTCCTGATGACGGCTCACTGCAATTTACCGGAAGGTTTCGCCCACAACGCCGCCTTCTGCATCGGCACCGATGTCCAAACAATCGTCGAAGGTATGCGCTTTCTGCTGCAATCTCCGCCCCCCGACCTTAAATCTTTGGGAGACAATGGGTGGCAGTTGGTCAGCGAACGTTTCACTTGGGCTAAAGTTGCTTCGCAGATGATGGAAGTCTACAAATGGATGCTAGGCGAAGGGCCAACTCCCGGATGTGTGGAGAAATTTAGGTGATCCATTTAGAACCCAACATGTGTATCGCCTCTTCCCCATCGGACTGCCTATGTGAGGGATTTTTATGCGGCAGGGCGGGGAGCGTTGGGAGCCGTGGCGTTACATGCCACGCTGCGCCAGATAGGGGAACATAAGAATGCAGAAACGGAAGAAAGCACACCCCCGGGAGGTAGACTGACTGCGATGGTTGGTGATACCAAGAGACGATTCACAACATCTTGTCTTATCCCGATTCTATAACACCCCATTCGCCTTGCGGATGGAAGCCACACCCACTTGGCTGACGGGTTTCCGCTTTTGATTTCGACTTTGAAACCTTCGACATCTCATTGCCAGTCTTTCCCCCTTCAGTGTTTCATGATAGCAAAGGAATTTCTTGTAAGTTAACGAGCATTTGCAACCAGGGTGCCACCGCGGAAAATAATCTCTGCCTGTCCTAGCCATGCTCGAGCTGTCCAAATTCAACAATCCCAGTTTCCATCGCGGTACGCCCGCATGGAAAGAAGCATTTTGGTGGCTTGCACGCAGTCTGTTTTTCGCCCCGTGGCTGCCGATACCCTCACCGCTCAAGGTGGGGGTTTTGCGTTTTTTCGGGGCGAAGATTGGGACCGGTGTGGTGATCCGCTCGCGGGTGAACATCACTTTTCCATGGAAGCTGGAGATCGGCGACCATGTCTGGATCGGCGACGAGGTCGGGATCCTGTCGCTGGACCGGGTGGTGATCGGCTCGAACGTATGCCTTTCCCAGCGGGCTTTTCTCTGCACGGGATCACATGATCACAACAAGACGACCTTTGATCTGATCACCAAACCGATCGTCATCGAAGAGGGGTGCTGGGTCGGGGCCCTAGCCTTTGTGGGCCCTGGGGTGAACTTGAAGCGGAACACGGTGTGTGCGGCAGGGTCTGTCGTGGTAAAAAATGCGGGCCCGGATGAACTCATCGGAGGAAATCCAGCGAGGGTGATCCGGAAGCTGGGTCCGCTTGGATGAGCGGCACGAATCGACGGGAGTCGAGGGGCGAGGTTGAGGGTTGACAAACGGTGACGGCGTAAACCGTTTGAGGCAAACCGGGACGTTGTGGGCGGGAAGCCCGAAAATGGTGGGAGTGGCGGGCCGGTTTTAGACCTTCCGGTCTCGAACCTTTTTTCCACCGAGGCATCGGCACCCGGCGGGGCGCCGGGCGGAACAGGCGGGGGCGCGTGTGCTCCCCTGAAATGAGCGCTGACCTTCCAGTCCGACCCGGCGAATTATCGAATCACCGAATCACTGAACAACCGTCCCGATGCATTTTGTCCTGCTGAACCAATTTTATCCCCCTGACTTGTTGCCTACCGGGGTGATGCTGGAAGCGGTGGCGGAGGCGCTGGTGGCGCGGGGGCATGAGGTGACGGTGGTCAGCGGGCAGATTCCAGTCGTTAGGACTGAGGGGGGCTGTGGCCAGAAAGCCGGGGACAAGCCGTCAGTCGTCAGCCGTCAGTCGTCAGTAAATCTCCGTCAGGCATCTGGGAGTAGGCCCCGCGTGGTGCGGCTGTGGGCTCCCGGATGGGGGAAACGCAAAACCGCCTTGAGCAAGGTCCTGTCCTATGGCGCCTACTACTTCGGAGTCGCCTCATGGCTGCTGCGCCGGCGATCACGGGTCGACGTGATCGTGGCCCTGTCCTCCCCTCCTTACCTTTCCCTGCTGGCGCGGATGGGGGCGTGGTGGCAGGGGGGGCATCACGCCCACTGGGTGATGGATCTCTACCCGGATGTGATGGTGGCCCATGGCATGTTAAGGGAGCGCAGCCTGGGCCACCGCCTGCTGGGCGCGCTGGCCCGCTGGGGCATGGGGGGACCGCGCTGCCGCGGGGTGATCACCCTGGGCCCGGATATGGCGGAGCGCTTGAATGCGTGGCTTCCCGCAGGGCGGCCCTCCGTCTGGGTGCCGCTCTGGGGCACGGCTGGCGATCCCCCCGCGCCCCACGACGTGACTGCCCTGCGCCAGCAGCGGGGCTGGAGTCCGGAGACCACCGTTTTCCTCTATTCCGGAAACATGGGGCTGGGGCACCGGTTCACCGAAGTTCTTGAGGCCATGCCCCTGCTGGTGGCCGCGCCGCCGGATCGGAGCATCCACCTTGCCTACTTCGGCGGAGGCAAACGCCAGAACGAAATCCAAACGGCCCTGTCATCCTTGTTATCCCCAGGAACGGGAAACTCAGCAGGAGCTTTGTGCACTGTGGCCCCCGAACTGGTTTCGGCCGGTCCCCGCCAACGGTCCACTGTTGACAACCAACTGCCCCCGGCCTCCCTCGCCGGCTACGTGCCGCAGGAGGCGCTGGCGGTGCACCTCGCTTCCGGGGACGTGCATTTGGCCTCGCTGGATCCGGCCTGGGACGGCATGATGGTGCCGAGCAAATTGCAGGGGATTTTTGCGGCGGGCCGTCCGGTGCTGTTCACCGGAAGCCGGACCTGCAGCATGGGGCGATGGATTCTGGAAAGCGGGGGCGGCTGGGTGGTGGCCCCGGGGGATGTGGCGGGACATGTGCAGGCGATGAGCGAAGCCCTGGATCCAGTCGAACGGGCGAACCGCGGAGCCACCGCCCGGGCGTTTTCAGACCAGTGGTTCGATCAGAAAAAAAATGTCGCCCGGATCGTGGAAGGGTTGGGAGGCTGAGGCAGACAAAAGATGCGGCGGCGACGCGTTTGTCCGGACCACCCGCCCAACTGTTTCACGGAATCACCGCTAACGTCCCTGTTCCCTTCCCGTGCCTGACCTCCCTGCCAATCTACTCCCACGCCGGAGGCGGCGCGTGAGTGAAACCGAATGCCGGTCAGGACCTGATGCCCATAATCTGAACTCCCGGGCTTCGGGTTGGGCGTTGGCCGGGATGGCGTTGATCGGGTTGTATGGGTTGTTTGCGGCGGCGGCTCCAGGGAAATGGCTTTACGGCGTCGCTTGGGTCGCATTGGGCCTGCTGCTGATTGTTTTTCCACCCCGGGTGAAAGTGGGCAGGATATGGTTGGGGATGGGTCTCGGATTACTGCTGGGTGCTTCTCTCGCCTTTTTGCCAGCCCAGTGGTTTGCTGTGCCGTCGTGGCGCACGGCGCTGGAGGCGTTGGGGCAGGCGACCGGCCCCCACGTGACGATCCAGCCCGCCCAGACAGCGGTTCTGTTGGGGCGGTGGGCGGTTTCCCTGGTGGCGGCGTGGTATCTGCTGGGACACCGCGGGTCGGATCGCGTCCACTTGGGAGTGGCTCTGCTGGTGGCGTTGGGGATCGCTGCTTATGGAATCGTTTCGGTGGTGGCGGGCGGCCAAACGCCGCCGTGGGCATGGGATCCCGATCCGGGGTTTGGCCTGTTCGGGAACCGCAACCACACCGCGACGGTGCTGGTGATGGGGGCGATGCTGGGTCTCGGATTGATGATGGAAGGGGTGCGCTCCAAGCGGGGAGCAGTAGCCGGACTGGCGGCCTTTGCGCTTGTGGTCTGCATCTGGGGTTTGCTGGGTTTTTCATTGAGCCGGGCGGGCCTGCTGCTGCTGGGGGCCGGGTCGATCGTCTGGCTGGCCGGCCAAGGGAGACGGTATGTTTCAGGGCGAATGCTGGGCACCCTGCTCGGATTTGCCCTCGTGGCCGGGATGATTTTTTGGTGGGCGGACACGGGCCTGCAGCAGCGGGTGGAGTCGGCTTGGAACCGGTTGGCACCGGTGCCGGCGGCTGCCTCCGATCCAACGATGACCACAACGCCCGCTGACACTTCCCATGGAACGGCGGATCAGCCGTTTGACTTCCGGCTGGTGATTTGGCGCGATACCCTGGCCTTGCTGTCGCAGGAGCCGGCGACTGGCGTGGGACTGGGACAATTTCCTGCGGTGTTTCCGCAATACCGGGAGCACTCCGCCATTCACGCCAAGTGTTGGCATCCGGAGAGCAATTGGCTGCTGCTGGCGGCCGAGGCCGGAATCCTGACGGCTGGATTGCTCGCAGCCACCGTGGGGGTATTGTTTGTCAAAGCCTTCCGGGCGGGAAGGCAGCACCGGGGCTGGCCCCTCACCCTTGCCTCGCTGTTAGCGGCCCTGGTGGTGCCGGTGCATGGGCTGTTTGATGTGCCCGGACATCATCTGGGCATTGCCTTGACCGCGCTGCTGCTGGTGGCCCTGACTTTCCGGCCGGGTGATGCCCCGGCTCTGCCCTGCGGGAGGATGGCGCGCAGCATTTCGCGGTTAACGGGAGGAGCGATCCTGCTGGCCGGGGTGGGGATATTCGTTGCCGCCGGGCCTGACAAAACTCCCCCGGTGCTGATGGAGGCCGGTCAGGCGGCCACCGCGGTCAATGAGCATTACGCGGCCGACATGGCAGAAAAAAACGACCCGGCCCGTCACCCGCCCCAGCGGACGCCTGACGGCAAGGCGGTGGACCAATTGGAGGTCGCCCAAGGCATCGTGAATGCGGCCTTGAAGCGTTCCCCGCTTGATCCCGAACTGCATTACCTGCGCGGGTTGCTGTCGGTCAATTTCAGTGATGAGGAAGCCATCGCTGATCAGGCTTTCGCGGTGCAGCGTCTCCTTGAACCCGATTGGGTGAACGTCCCTTACCGCCAAGGCCTTGCTTGGATGACGATCGACCCCGCCCGGGCGGGCTCCCTATGGCAGGAAGCCTTGCGGCGCGCCCAGTCCGGGGAACGGATCCGCCCCGGGTCGTATTGGAGTCCCGCGCAGCTCGTCCAACAGATCAAGGCTGCAACGGCTGGCCACCCCGCGCTCGCCCCCGGGGTGGCTCAACTGGAGGAGTCCTTGCGCTAGTGTAGTGCGCGGTTATTGGCGTAACGAATCGAGTTTTTGCCTCGCGCGGC
>JAZKDC010000009.1:0-167099 GCA_040387795.1 Verrucomicrobiota bacterium | reverse complement strand
AAACCTTGACATCGTGGACAGGAGGACTACCTACAGAGGCGCACCGGACAGAATAGCTTAACTTAGCCGGTCGGTGGCCGGACTTTGGGGTCCACCTCAGATGGAGGCTTTCCGGGGCATCCATTTTGTGGGGGACAAGGGGTTCGACAGTCTGTCCTTCCGCCAGGCCCTCTTTGAGCAGGGAGCCACCGGCAGCACCATTCCACGCCGGGGTTTCACCAAACTGGAGGATCAGCCCGAGCCTTTCGACACGGACATTTACCGGCAGAGGCATCATGTCGAAAACATCTTCCAGCGCCTCAAAGCCCACAAACGCATCGCTCTCAGATCCGACAAAACCGCCTCCTCCTTCGCCGCTTTCATCACTTTCGCCGCGCTGCTGGATGTTTTGCTCCACCAGTGATTTGCGAAGACACCGCCTAGGCTGAAGCCAGGTTCCTGAAAGCTGGTCCACAACCAACCGGGCGATGGGGTCGAGGTGTCATTTTGGACGATGGAGAGCCAATACTTCGTGCCTGCCTCCAAGGTTCCTGGACTGAAGGAAGAAGTGTAGGATAGCCCCGCCGAACCTGCATCAATCCCCAGAATGGAGGCTGGCTGCTCGTGAAACAGCGAACCCGGCATTCCGGTGCTGTCGGAATAAAGGCGCAAAATAAACGCTTCCGGACTAGGGCTTGTCGACATTGACTACCAGAGCTTGTCAGTCGTGTAAATGGCGGCCAGGACGCAGCAGATAAAGGCGAAAAACATTCGTTTGGTTTTCTCAAAACGCGTGGCCAGCCTCCGGAACACCTTCAAGCGTTGAAACACATTTTCCACGGCATGCCTTGCCCGGTATAGGGCAGCATCGTAAGGTTCGGGATTTTTCACCTTGCTGCAGGCCGGGATGCAGGGCTCGCAGTCGGCGGCGCGAATGGTCCAGCGGAGCGGGCCGTTGCCATCACGAGACCGGCGGAACTTATCAAAGTTGGACTTCACCACGAGCTGGTGGTCGTCGCTGTCCTCATCGCGGGACAGTTTAAGGGTCCAGTCCAGCATGTCCTCCTTGCCCGATGCACCCCGCCACTTCCCATTTCTCCCCAAGTGGCCTACGATGATGAGGGTGATCCCGGCGGCGCGGGCGGCCAGTAGGAGCGGCTGGACCTTGTCGCGGAAATCATCGTTGCCGTTCTCCTCCACGCCGGAAACGCTGGTGGTGAGGTTGTCGAGGAACACCACGTCGATCCGGCTTTCCCTGGCCCACTCAATCAGCAAGGCATGGCTTCGAGGTTGGCCAGGTTAAGGGGGCGCTGGCGGGCCTGTAGGATGGCGCTGTAGCCGGCTTTCCTTTTTTTTCGGTTCCATCGTAAGCGGTTTCACAGTCTACATTGATGCTTTCCCGTGATAGTCCTCCATGGCTTCCAGATGCTCCCTCACGGCAGTCTGTGTGCGCGGGTCAGCGGTTCAAATCCGCTCACCGGCTCCATGGTTTCCACAGCCGGAGTGGCCCAAGAGGCACTGATGGATTGCTAGCCGTTGGTGGTCGCGTTCAGCCTGAAGAAGACACGTCGTTCATCTGCCGCGAGGGTGACGGCGGTACGCCGGGCATCAGGCTGTGGTCCTCCGGTGAGAACCGTGACAGTCTCTGCCCCCTGCCAGTCCGCGGCGGTCGTGCGCCAGGCCACGGCCCGCCAAGGTCCGCCGGGACTCGGGGCCGACTCCAACTGGTAACTGACGCCGGGCGGCAAAGGGGAGGGGAGATCGAAGGTCACCGTTACCGAATTCAGGGCGGCATCATGATCCAGGGACATGCCTTGCCATGCTTCACCGGGCTGATGGCCCGGCTGGGTGCCGGACGATTGAAGCGCGTATTCCAACAGGTTTTTCCAGCCGTCCTGATCAGGGTCGGCGGTGGGCTCCCGCTGTCCGGCGGGCAGGCGGGCACCCCAGGCGGGGTAGTCCAGGAGGGGACTGCGGAGAGAGAGGCGGAGGGTATAGGGGCCGCGTCCCGGGGAGGGAGCGCTGATTTTCACCTGCCAGTGGCCGGTTTTGAGAGAGGTATGGGTCAGCGTGACATTCCGGCCGTCAGGCGACGTAATCGAATCTGGGATCACGGGCTGGCCGGAAGGGGTGAAAAGTTCCAAAACAGGAGCGAGGGCCGGCTGGCTGAGGGGAGGCGGAGTGGTGGTGCGTAGCTCGATCGTTTCTCCAGCTTCTGCGAAAAACGTGTAAACATCCTCGTTGTCGACTGTTACCGGGATGCCCAGCGTGAGGGCTTCGACCAGGGTTTCCTGTTGGGCAGGGAGCTCAAGGGCACGGCTTTCGAGGCGCATGGAGGCATCATCGGCGATGATGAGCATGGCGCTGTGGTTGGCGTTGTAGCGCGTCAGACTTTGAGGGTCTGGAGGACTGCGGAAGGAGTACAGCCCCTGACCACCCGCGCCCGTTATGAAAAGCGGGGTTCCAAAGTAATCAAGCCGTTCATAAAAGTGATCGTGTCCGCAGAGGATGGCGTCGACAAGTTTGAGCTCGTCCCAGGTCATCCAACTGGCCGCCGCCCGGAAGCTGGAAGTAAGGGGTGGTTGATGGAAGACTGCCAGCTTCCAGCGGGCCGTAGAGCTGGTGGCTTGGGTGGTCAGCCACGATTTTTGCTCCGCAATCAGGTCTGGCCGGTTTGGCACATCACCATCCAGAACGAAGATATCAACAGGTCCCTGCCTTACGGCGTAGTAGCTCACCTCGGGATTATGCACCGCCCCGCGGTCAGTCGGCAGGCGGGGTGTGCCTCCTGGATTACTGTGAAAATAGTCCAGATAGTCGTGGATGGTGCCTCCATTCGCCGGATCCGGCGCAGAATCGTGATTTCCCACAGTGGGGAAAAATCGTTGAATGGACGAAGTTTGAAGCGGGAACTTATCGTCCGCACGCTGTTGGAGGAAAGGGCCGAAATAGGCGCCAACGTTAAATTCCCATGCGTTTTGGATTCCGGGGAGGCCCGGATCGTTGTCCTCGTTGCTGTCCAGCAAACCGTAGGTGTTATCGCCGGTGGAAATGATGAAAGCTGGATTCCAACCCCGCATCATGCCTGAAATCCCCGCCAAGGCCGCACCGCTCACTCCAAAATCCCCAATGACCCCAAACCGGATGGAGCGGTCCAGTCCAGGCAGCAGGCTGCCGCTGACCAGACTGCTGGAGGAAAAGGGCTCCGTACCAGAATCAGGCAGGTCATCAGGATCGGCCCAGACCGGTCCGGTCAGCCCAACTGCCGCGAGGGCTCCAAGTCCTGTGAGGCGACAAATGGCCTTCCTTGAATTCATGATCCCCGCAGTGATGCATATCCATGGGCAGGGTGACAAGACCCGAGGTGGAAATTAGCCCGGAATGTCAAAACAGCTCCGTTCGTCCGGGACGGGCAGCAACAGGGAAGGCTGGCCGTCAATGGCCCGAGCCAACTATCGGTTGAGAGAACGGCGGAGGAGTGGTGGGGCTGGGGGAAATCAAAATCCGGGCAGTCAGTGAGCTGGGCCGCCCTGGGAGGGCGGCAGAAAAAGAGGGAGACACGCTGATCGCGGCTGGCCTCGGACTGGGCGCGCCGAGGCGGGCTTCCAACTGACGCAAGCGGCGCTGAATTTTCCGTAAACGCTCCTTCTGCTGAAAATAGACCATCCAGATTGCCAAGGTGATCGGGATGATCACCCAAACCATGAGTGCCCAAAATTGACCGGGGGAAGGCGCAACAGGGAGTGCTGCCGTGATCAGGCTGTAGGATGCGGTGGTGGAATTCACAATAATCGCAGCAGATATGACTCAAAAATATTATGGAAAATATGGGGGTCGTGTTGGGGTGAGTCAATCTCGAAATATATAATATTCTTTCGTATCACTTAATAAGAAATAATTTTGTGCTACTTAGTTATTTCCATGAATTTAATATTTTTGGGAATTTTTGTGCGATGAAAAAGCTGTAGAGATTATAAGGAAGTCGCGGCAATTCTTCGTTGCTTTTTCGGAGGACGAACTAGCGTGACCCCAGTGAAATTATCCTCCCCGGAAGCCCGCGCTGGTGCGCACGAGATGACGCGCGCCCTGATGATCCTCGTGCTGGCGTTTATAGTGGCGGCGTTCCTCCGCTTCCCTGACCGGGCTGCCAAACCCATGCACGTTGATGAATCCACTCAAGCTGTCAAATTAGGGGAAATGATGGCTGGTCACTATAAGTATGATCCCGTTGATCATCATGGACCTACTCTGCTTTATGCCACATTTCCCGTAAAATGGTTTTCCCGTGCCGAGACTTGGTCCGATTTGACTGAAAGCCAGCTTCGTTTGGTACCTGTGCTGTTTGGAATGGGGCTTTTGCTGTTACTGCTGCTGGTTGGAGACGGGCTGACAGCCTCGGAACTGGCTTGGGGCGCAATGGCTGTAGCGGTCTCTCCCTTGATGGTTTTTTACAGCAGATACTACATCATGGAGATGTTGATGGTATTTTTTACCTTTGGATTGATCGGCTGCGGCTGGCGTTTTTATCTCAGCCGACAGACTGGGTGGATGGTGGGAGCCGGTATCTTCGCGGGATTGATGCACGCAACCAAGGAGACCTGTGTGCTGCAATTCGCGGCAATCGCCGTGGGACTGGTGGTGGTATGGATGGCGGATTTGTTTTCCGCTGGATCGGGAATGGGGGTTGTAAACCGGGGCCGGAAGAATCCGGTCAAGAAACCGCAAATTTTGGCCCTGTTGGTGGCGGCAATTGTGACTTCAGTTCTGATCTTTTCCAAGTTTTTCACCGATTGGCGGGCTGTTTACGACAGTGTGGCGACCTATTGGGGCAAGTTGGACCGGGCTCAGGGGCAAGGGCACCAAAAAACCTTTTTCTATTACTTGGGGCTTGTCTGGGGTGGTCCGATGTCGCCAGGGCCAGGTGGGGACGGTGTTTTTAGCGGGGATTTCTGGAAAAACATTCCTGAAATGTTGGGGATCAAGCCTTCCGGGCGGATTGTGTGGGGTGAGCGACTTCTCCTGCTGTTGGCCGGAATTGGGATGATCACGGCCTTTGTGACCCAGCCGTCACGGAATCAAAGCCGGCATCTGGTGCGGTTTCTGGCAGTCTACAGCGTGGCTGTTTTTGTGATTTATTCTGCGATTTCGTATAAAACCCCATGGCTGGTGATTGGTCCATGGCACGGGATGTTGATCATGGCGGGCGTCGGGGCTGCAGGGCTAATCCGGTTGGTGGAGGGAAAAGTGGGGCGTTTTGTCATGGTCTGTGCATTGACTCTGGTAATGGCGCATGCCGGGCTGCTCGCGTTTCGTGCTACTCGCGGGAAGCCTTCCTTTGCGGCCGATGGCAGGAATCCGATGAATTACAGCATGACGTCTCCGGATTGCCTTGATTGGGTGGAGAAATTCCACCGGTTTGGCGAGGTGAGCGGAAAGGGCAATCGTTTGGCGATCGTGCAGGCGGACTCCCAGGGGGGATGGCCGCTGCCATGGTATTTATCACGAAAGTTCCCGAACTATGTCTGGCAGGGAGGGGATTGGGCGTTGATGGAGCAGGCTGACGTTATTTTGAGCGGAATGGACTTCAGGGACAACCTGCCGGAATCCGTTCGTGGGCCGGCCCAGCCAAGCGAATTGGCGCAGAAGGAATGGGAGGAATTCAGTCTCACCCTGCATCCTTCCGCGAGGCTGGCGGTATTTGTTCGTAAATCCATCTGGACCGCCTACTTGGCAAAATCGCCATGGCCCGCCATGACGATCCAACAGTAGCACCGAGGCCTGATGGCGAACGACCTTTGCTCTCTCCCGATGCAGCCATCGGGTGGTGTGTAGTTGAGGTCAATGAAATAGGTGGGGTTTTAAGTAAAATATTTCGTAATGAACTTAGTATGAGTGCAAAACGCCAGATTTACCAATTCGCCCACATGGCGATGGCGACACGATTTGAACTTCATTTGGTACATCATGATGCTGCCGAAGCCGCGCAGGCTGCCACAGCGGTTTGGGACGACATGGACGCACTGGAGCAGGAGATTTCACGCTATATTCCGCACAGCGACATATCGCGGGTGAATGGCAGTCCGGCCGGCCGGGTGGTAATGGTGCGGGAGGCCGCCATGGACATTATCAGTTTTGGCAAGGAAATCTGGGAGCAAACCAATGGTGCATTTGACCTGACCATCGGCCCCTTGGCCAGCGCACTGGTGTGGCCGAACGGCTTGCCCCGTGACCCGGCGCCGGAGGAGCTGGCTGCCGCCCGGGCTCGCTGTGGCTATCAGCATCTGGAGGTGGATCCTGAGGAATTTACCGTGATCCCGAAAGTGGACAACATGCTTCTGGACCCGGGAGCGATTGGAAAAGGGTATGCTCTGGACCAGGCGGCAAACCTCCTGCGGGAAGACTGGAGCATGTCAGATTTCCTCCTGAATGCTGGCACCAGCACCCTTTTGGGAGTTGGCGCCATGCCTGAAGGCGAGGGATGGAGTGTGACGGCAGGCTCTCCGGAACCGTTTTGGCTTAAAGACGAAGCGCTGAGCGGCACGGGATTCGAGGTCAAAGGAGCGCACGTGATTGATCCGCGCACCGCCAGGCGGGTTGACATCAGCCGGGTGATCCGCTGGGCCGTGGCCCCCACCGCCACTTTGGCAGACGCCCTTTCCACGGCCTTCATGGTCATGAACCGGAAGGAAATCGCCCAATTTCTGAAATCCTACCCGGCCGTGCGGGCGATTTTCCATGAAGGGTGATCCGGCCCGCTGAGCATCGGAAGCCTTGCCTGAAGGGACGCTTTATGTCACAGATTCGTAACGCGAAAGACCGTTGTCCGTCCGCATTCACCCCATACCATGAATACACATGCATACTGTATTGGTTGTTGATGACGAGACGGACATCCTGGAGTTGATTACATTCAATCTCCAACGGCAGGGCCTGACGGTGCTGACGGCGGAAAATGGGATCGAGGCGGTACGTACGGCCAAGGATAAAGGCCCGGATATGATCGTGCTGGACCTCATGCTGCCGGGCAAGGATGGCTTCACAGTTTACAAGGAACTTCGTGCTGATCCCCGCACCAGCAGCATTCCGATTCTCATGCTCACCGCCAAGGGGGAACTAAATGACCGCATCGCCGGTCTGGAACTCGGGGCGGACGATTACGTCACCAAGCCATTCAGTCCCAAGGAACTGGTGCTCCGCGTCAAAGCCCTTTTGAAGCGTTCCAAAAAAATCACCGTGGATTCCAGCCTGCGGATCGGTAATTTTCATTTGGAGCGCAATTCCCTGAAACTTTTCCTCGCCGGCCATCCGGTGGACCTCACGGCCACGGAGTTTAAGTTGCTGAGGCTCCTCGTGGAAGCCAATGGGGAAGTCCAGGAACGGGATTTGCTGCTACGCGAGGTCTGGGGCTATTCGGACACTACCCTTACCCGCACCTTGGACACGCACGTCAAACGGCTGCGTGAAAAGTTGGGGGAATTCGCCGATTGCATCCAGACCGTGCGCGGAGTCGGATACCGGTTCAGCCCTGTTCCGGTGGAAAATGGGGCTTGATATTGCCATGTCTCCAACGGTTTCGATTCTCACATTGTCCTGCCTGCTTCTGGGGGCCGCGGCCCTCTGGTTTTACATCCGGCTTAAGCAGGCCGGAGTACCGTTGGCCGACTCGGCCACCGTTCTCAGCCAGCGTAATGACGTGCTGGAAAGTGTGCTCGAAGGCCTGGGAGACTGTTGTCTGCTGGTGAACGAGAAAAAGGAAATCGTATTTGCCAATCACGAGACCAACGATCTGTTCCGCGTCAGCGGTCAGTTGAATGGGAAGCCCCTGGCGGAGCTGATCCATGATCCGCCGATCCTCGCCTTCGTTTCCCGCGTGGCTCAGGGAAAGCGCTGGCAGGAAGAGGAATTCCGCCTCCCCCTCCTGCGCGATGCCGTGCTGGAGGAACGTTATCTGGTCGTGAGTGCGGCTCCGGTCAGGTTATTCGGTCAGGATGGGCCGGACCACCTGCGCGTCGTCATCCGGGACGAAACAGACCGCCACGAGACTGAGCAAATCCGCAAGGATTTCGTGGCCAATGCGTCCCATGAACTCAGGACGCCCCTTTCCATCATCAACGGCTACCTCGAAAATCTGTTGGATGGTGTGATTGACGATCCCGTGATGACTGCCAAAAGCCTGCAGACCATGCAGAAACATGGCGAGCGCATTGCCCGCATCGTGGAGGACATGCTCACACTTTCGAAATTCGAATCCGCGTCAGAAGGCGGTCCCGCCGGCCTGCGCCAGTCGTCCTTTTCGTGCCTCGAATGCATGGAGGATGTCATCGACCGGCTGGGACCCAAGATCGAAGAAAAAAAGGCACGGGTGGAACTCCAGTTTCCTGCCGATGGCAGTGATGTGATAGAGGCGGACCGCTTTTATTGGGACCAGATTTTCTTCAATCTGATCGAAAATGCCCTCAAGGAAAACCAAGCGGATGGCAAATTGATCCTGACCATCAGTTTCAACCGGACCAAAGGGGAGTCGGTCATCTGCATCCGCGATAATGGGGTCGGTATCCCCCGGGCTGATCTGCCCTTTATCTTCAAGCGCTTCTACCGTGTCGCCAAACACCATAGCCAAACCATCAAAGGCACTGGTCTCGGCCTCTCCATCGTCCGCCGTGCAATCGAATCCCACGGCGGCACGATCACGGTGGACAGCACCCTCGGTGTCGAAACGATCTTCACGATCCGGCTCCCGGATCTCACCGAAGCGGAACGCGCCGTGACGGAAGGGTGAGTCCGAGGGGGTATGAGTCAGGGGCAGGAAGGGCCAAATCCAGAAACCTGATTACAGCCCCTGTTCACGGCTCACGCTGCGGAGGTGGATGGTTTTTTGTTTGAGGTCGTGCACAGCCCGGATGTAGCGCACGGTGCGGCTTTTGGCGCGCATCAGGATGGTGTGGGTGATGGCTTTATGGCCGACCAGTTTTACCCCGGGGACAAGGGAACTGTCACTGATGCCGGTGGCGCAGAACAGGGCGCTGGTGGATTGCACGAGGTCAGCACAGGTGAAGACCCGATCAAGTTCAGTCTCGCCACCAGCCAGAATCTCCGCGAGTTCGGCGTCATCCCGCGGGGCCATGCGGAGCAGCATTTCGCCACCGAGGGCGCGCAGGGCGGCCGCAGTAAGGACGCCTTCCGGCGAGCCGCCAATGCCAACATATAAATCCACGCCGCTGTCCGGCAGGGAAGGGGCAACGGCGGCGGCGATATCACCATCCGTGATCAGGCGGAGGGCCGCACCCGATTTGCGGATGGCGTTGACGAATTCGTGGTGGCGCGGACGGTTCATAGTGACGATGACCAGCTCCTGGACGCGTTTGTCGAGGGCTTCGGCCAGGCGGGGGAGCATGGATCCAATTGGTTCATCAAGGGACAGCGGCTTCATGCCATGCTCCACAGCCTCAACCACGGCCGGACCGAAAGCCAGCTTGTGCGCGTAAAAGCTGGGCAGGTTCCTCATGTTATGGCCATCTGCCTTTACTTCACTGCCGGCCATGACGGAAATCGAGTTGGGCAACCCGCTGGCTATGTTGCTGGTGCCGTCGATCGGGTCGAGTGCGATATCAAAGCGGGGACTGCCGGGCAGCCAGGTGCCAAGTTTTTCGCCAAGGAAAATGCCGGGGGCATTGTCCTTGATCCCTTCGCCGATGACCACGGAGCCGCAGATGTTGACGTTGTCGAAGACGCCGTAGATGGCATCGCAGGCGGCGGCATCGGCCAGTTCCTTTTCGCCGCGCCCGAGCCAATGTACGGAGTTCAGGGCGGCATTTTCGGTGGCCCGGACAAATTCAAATTCGATGGTGCGTTCGGTGTCTGACATGGAAAAGGGAGTGCTTGAAATGGAGAAAATTGGTTAGTGAGGTGGCGTTCAGGAGGCCCGGCCTTCCTCGACGTCCATGAGGTCAAAGTAGGTTAGCAGATCATCGCGGTGGCCCAGTCCGGCCTCCTCCTTGTTTTTCACCAGACCGGCGCTGCCGGAATCGCGCCAGCCGCGTTTGGTCAGGAAGGCATTCCAGACTTCGATTTGTTCGGCATCAGGACGGCGGCCTGTGGTGCAGCACCAGTCGAGAATTTCCTCATCTGTGCCGCCGGCGAGAGTGCGGGCGGTCAGCGCATCGAAGTCCACTCCGAGAAACTTGCAGAGGCGGTCGTCGAATGTGCGGTTGCCTGCCATGACGCCGAGATGATAGCCGGCGGGGAGGTTGCCTTCCGCATTGAGGCGGATTTTGTCGAGAATGCGGGCGAAGACAACGATGCCGCCCGTGAGATGGCGCGGACTGCGGATGGGGAAGTTCATGTCAGGAAACGGGCTGGATTGTAAAGGCGGAAGGGATTTCGCAGTGGGAGGAGCAGACAAGGAGCAGGGAAACGATTGGAATTCAGCCGGAAAATTACGCAATCCGGGTTACGGGATCCGGCAGGCAAGGCAGGAGGATACGGGGGATAAGGATTCAGTCACGTTGGGCAGAATCGATCCAGATCGTGACCGGGCCGTCATTGGTCAGGTTTACCTGCATGTCAGCCCCGAATTTTCCGGTGGGAATGGGTCGTTGCAGTTCATGGGCAAGGGCATCGCGGAAGGCTTCATAAAGGGGGATGGCTTGTTCCGGGCGCGCGGCGCGGAGGAAGGAGGGGCGGTTGCCCTGCCGGGTGGAGGCCAGCAGGGTGAATTGCGAGACCAGCAGTGCTTCGCTTCCGGTATCTGTCAGGGAAAGATTCAAGGCCCCGCCGGCATCGGAGAAGATCCGTAGTTTGGCCAGTTTCGGCACCAACCACTGAATGTCTGCCGCGGTGTCGGATTCCGCGATGCCAAGCAGAATCAGCATCCCGGCACCAATGTGTGCGTGGACGGCGCCGTCGATGGAGACGGAGGCGGAGGTGACCCGCTGAATGAGGGCGCGCATCGGGGAGGCCGGTGTTGAATGGATGGGAACGCAGCCAGCGGCTGATCGCATTTGTCCTACTTCGCCAGCCAAGCGGCGAGCAACTGGGGCCAGGCTCCGGGCGTTGCGGGCGACCTCATGCCGTATCCATGGCCTCCGTCAGGCCAGAGATGAAGTTCGGGACGGATTTTGTGGGATTGCAGGGCATCGAAGAACTGGCTGCTGTTGCGGTAGGTGAGGCCATCGTCGGCGGAGTGGCTGAGGAAGGCCGGGGGGCTGCCCGGGCCGGGGAGCAGGCCGGGATTTTTGTCATCCTTGAAAAGATAGGCCGGATAGATGAGGGCGCAGAAGTCAGGGCGGCAGGAGACCTGGTCGATGGCATCCTGCGCTGGATAGGTGCGTTCATTTCCGGAGGTGGCGGCGAGGGCGGCGAGGTGGCCTCCGGCGGAGAATCCCATGATGCCCAGTTGGCCGGGATTGAGCCCGATGCCGGGGGCCTGGCTGCGGAGCAGGCTGAGGGAACGCTGCGCGTCCTGCAGGGCTGGGAGGTGGCGCACGGTGTCCTGGCCTTGGCGCGGCAACCGGTATTTGAGGACCCAGGCATGGTAGCCGAGCCGGCTGAGAAAGGTGGCGACCTCGGTGCCTTCGAGATCCCATGCGAGAATGTTATAACCTCCGCCCGGACAAATGATGATGCCTTTGGCGGGCGATTCCGATTTTTTCTCCGGCGCGAAATAGGCGAGGACCGGATCGGAAATGTTTTTGAGGGTCAGAGTGCCGCCCATGTGGGGAGTAATTTCCGGTTTTTCGGGGCCTTCAATTTTCCAATCCCCGGGAAGCTGGCCTTTCCATCCTCCTTCCTGCCACGGATGAATCAGCCGGTCCGGCTCGCGCGCGACGGAAGGATGGGAGGGGGCGGCAGCGCTGGCGGAGAGCAGGCTCAGGAGCAGCAGAGCGAGGACGGGGCGGAACCGGATCATATGGCCGTCAGTGTGCCTGAGCGGTGGCGGGGGTGGCAAGAGGTTCCTCGCGGAGCTTTCCGCTGACATACTTGCCGTGGGCAAAGATGGCATCGGTGAGGACGCTGCCATCCTGGGCATATTCGAGAACATGACCGTGGGGCTTGAGGTCTGCACCGATCAGCGAGGTGCGGCGTAGCCGGCCATCCGGCCACCAGAGGGTGATTTTGCCGAATCCAACACCGTCCTTCATTGCGGCGTCTCCCTTGAGGGTGCCATCTTCATACCACTGGCGCTGGCGCGTCAGCGAGCCGGAATGATATTTTTCCTCGCGCTTGAGCTTGCCGTTTGACCAAAAGCGTTGCCAGATTCCATGGGGCTTTCCGTCCTGATAAATCTCCAGCGATTGCCGGCTGCTGCCCTGAGTGAACGTGACAACCTCGCCGGTGTAAGGAGCCTCAGTTCCTTTGGCGTAGCTCAGCCCATCCGGTTTTTTAACGATTTCGACGGAGGTCGATATTTTGGGCCTGGGGCCAGGGGCGGGACCGCAGGAGGGGAGACCGAGGGCGACACAGCCTGCCAGCAGAAAGAGTTTCATAAGGCTTGAACGAGGGGGGCGGGGCGGGGAAGGGGCACTTGGCCTGCCTTCCCATAAACAATTCCCATAAACGCGGTGAGGGTGAAGACGGGCAACAGACGTTCAATCGGACGGGCAAGGCACCGGGAATCCATGGCAATTGGGATTGGCTGAATAATCAACTTGTCCTAAATAAATAGGAACTGCCTGCATGAAAGTCAATGATTGCTTCCCGGCACCGGCCAATAAAATGCGCCCGAGAGGCGAGGCGCCTGGTCTGAACGGTGCCGTTCCGAGGGGGGAGTTAGAACCGGGGATTAGGTTTTTCGACGCCTGGTGATGGCACGCAGCCAGTGATCAAGCGAAAAGGCGCCGGGGCCCCCGAGGAAAATGGCAACGCAAATTCCGGTGTAAAGCACGGCGGTTTCAGCCACGCTGGGAACGGCCCGGTAAAGCAACGCTGCCATCAGCGTCATCAGCCCCATCACCAGAGCACTGCTGCGGGACAGTAGTCCTAAAATCAAAAAGACCCCGCCCAACAGAGTGAAAAGGATGAGCGCGATGCCAAGCGGGAGGGAAAAAGGAAAGCCCAGTTCCGCCAGCTGGGCGGGCAATCCCCACGGAGTCTTGTGCCAGATGTGGGACCACGCGGCGAGTCCGCCAGCCCACCCATGAAACGACAGCAAACAACTCCCTGCTGCGATCCTCAGTATGAGCAAACCAAGGTTCAGGAGAATACCCGGAGTGGGCGAAGAGGGGGGGGATCGGGGGTGGTCGAGTGGCATGGAAGGTGGGGGGCCACATGGAAGCAGCTTCCGTTTTCTTTGCAACGGCCGCTCTGTGCTGTTGGCAAAGCCAGGGTCGGGGAAGTGGTTGACTCGCCATGGACACGACAATACTCACCGCCTGCTACTTCCGCCCAGGCTGCCATCGGAATGAATTCCTCCGCCTGAAGGACTAACGGTCCCCCCGGGCACGGGCATCGTTACGGGCCGCCCGGGACCGGATTTCAATGTAGGCCGGTCCCCCCGGAGTGTCGAAGACTGGAGTCAGGTGCAATTGATGATCCTGGGCGAGCGACCAAAGGAGCTGCCGGCGGGTCAGCGCCAATTTGTCGATAAAGATCATGGGATTTTCCACTGGCGCCTGAACCAGGCGGTAATTGACTCCCCGCAGGCAGGGCTCATGGACGACCTGGCTGAGGGGGACATCAAAAATCTGCACGCGCACGGCCGTGTCCAGCCAGCGGTTGAGCGGTTCATAGCGGGTGAAAAGGAAATCGGGCGGGACTACTGCCAATTCATCAGCAGCTTTGTAGGCAGGACGCGGGTCAAAAATACCGCAGCCGGAGCAGCAGAGCATGAGCAAGGGGACCAGCAGGCGGGCGGGGTTCAACTTCATAAGAGGAAAGGGGCAGGGCAGAGCGGGCTATACAGCGTCCCGATGACAAGCCGGCAAGAGTTTATTTAAGAAATCCGTCGGTTCAGACTGTCTGCGTTCGAAAATGTTGAACGAAATTAATCCGAAGACCTGCGATTTGTCTTTGGGCCCCATATGGAAGGCTGATGAACTCCGGCCGATGGCGGTGACTATCGATTGTCCGAATCGTCGGAAATCTTATTAATGTTGACAAGTCCGAAGATGAGACGCAAATCTGCCTCACGCGTATTGCCGGGGGGCATGCCTGAAATTGTTCTGCTTGAGTCCCCGGTTTTCCTTGAAAATCATGGCATCATTCTTCAAAAATCTGTTTCGCAAAGAGGGCGACAGCCAACCCGTGCCAGCGGCTCCCTTATCGGATAATATGCCTGACCCCGGGCGTCTGCCGATCCTGGCAGAGACTGCGGCCGGCAACCCTTCCAGGGATGGGCAACATCAAGCTTCCGGCGGCCCCTTTCCTGCTGCCTCCGGGAGGGATATGACCGCCCGCGAATTGGCCGCCCTGCTTCCCCCGAGCCTACTGCGTTTTGATGGCATCAGCCCCGATCAGCCCGTGCCACTTCCGTTGGAATCACTGCGGCAATCGATGCAGAACGGTAGACCGGTGCTGCGTTTGTCCCAGATTCAAGCCGCCTGTCCGCTTCTTTTCCAACGGCCGTTGCGGGCAGATGAAGATATTGAAGTGACTCTGTCCATGGCACGGGTCGTGGGCATTTTGGAAGGATTCAATCCTGCCCAAGCGGCACCCGCAAGCTTCAAGGTGGCGGCTCCTGCCGCGTCCGCCAATCCATTTTCCGCGGTCCCGGGCGCTGCTCCGAGCTTTGCGGGTTCTCCCTTCGCGGTCGCTTCGGGCCCGGTGTCTGCTCCCCCGTCCAGCCCCTTTGCGGAAGCTGGAAGTCGTTTTCCGGTGAACGCCATATCGACCAATCCTTTTTCGGCTTCTGAACCAACTCCGGCGCCCATTTCAGGCAGCCCCGGGCTTGCCGCGGGCGCCCAATTCGCGGTGGCGGGCTCTCCCTTTGCCGCCCTCGCGCCTCCCATGCCGTCACCTGCGGGGTTTCCTCCAATGCCGGCTGCGGCACCTTTCGCCGAATCGAAGCCAACGCCCTTTGGCGTGACGGTCTCACCTGCGGCCCCGCCAGTCCCGCCATCGGGACCTGCGGTATCTCCTTTTGTTCCTATAACTGCTCCAGCCAATGTGCCGGCGGTATCACCTCTGGCACCGATTGGTTTGGCCGGATCCGGCGTTCCGGTGGCGCCACCGGCGGCCCTCCCTCCGTCAGTGCCCAGTCCCTTTGCTGCAGTGGCGGCCCCGTTGCCAGCCTTGGCCTCCCAGCCGGTGAGTACCCCTCCGCCGCTTCCCGCGGCAACGGCGGCAGTGGCTTCCCTGCCGCCCTTGGCTGGTCCACCGTCCTTGCCCATCCAGCCACGCCCCCCCCAGGCTCCCATTGTGGTGTCAGGGTCGGTGTTGCCCCCGCTTCCCAGCGCTCCCGTCGCTCCCATGGGTCCCCCGAATCGCAGCGCTCCAGTCCCTCCGTCAGGATCAGCCGTGGCCACGGTCGAATTGAGCCTCCGCGCCGTCCTGCGGGACGCGGAACCAGCAAGGCTGGGCTTCGCACCTGAAAACGTCCCGGAAGCGGTCCGGGTCACGCTCCCGCTGGAGTTGGTTTGCCGGCAATTGGCCACCGGGCGTGTTGAAATCGGAGTGCCAGAGATTTGTGAGGGTATTTCAGAGAAATTCCGCCCGGCCTTTGCCCGTGCCGCGGCAGACCTCAGGATCATCATCCCCATGTCCGAGGTCTTCCACAACTTGCCGGAATCCGCCCGGCCCGCCCTTCAACCGGTCAATCCTCCCGTGGAGCATCGGTCCATTACCACCAGCCCCTTCCACACGCCCTTCGCCATCAAAGCGGAAGAAGACCGCGGCAAGCAACTCCTCGACCTCAGTGCCACCGGATTTGATGGTGCCGCCAGCACTCCGCGTCCTGCGACCCTGCCGGTGCCGGGGTCGGAATTGCCTCCTGCGCCCCTTCCGCCAGTCCCCCCTCCGGTGGGAGCACTGCCGGTTGCTGCCCATGTTGAACTGCCCACCTTGCGCCCTGCAGTCCCAACCCTGCCGGTCCAGACCGCAGAATCCCCAGCCTTGCCTTCCCTCCAGCCCCGGCCAGGCGCCCTGTCAAGGCCTCCAGGCAGCGGCACCGCCCCGACTCCACCGCGCACGGCTCCCCGCCTGAAGTTTGTCCCGGTATCCCCCACGGCGCTTCGCCCTTTTCCCAAGCCTGCTCCGCTGCCGGAAAGTCCGCTTTCCGCGCCAATGCCCGTGATACCTGACGCAGCCTTGCCGGCCGAGCTTGCCCCTCTGCCGGCGCTCCCGGCTGCGGCCAGCCTGCCGGCCTTTCCTGGTGAGCCTCCTCCGCGTGCCCAGCCGGCGGCCGTCAAAGTTGATGCTCCATCCTCTGCCACTGAAAGCTTTGATGATCTGGGTGAATCCTTCTCTGCTGCCAGTCTTGGTGCCGAGCCGCCACCGCGGGCGGGTTCTGTACCAGTCTCCTTGATTGATACTCTGTCAGACAGGACCACCAGCGCCCCGGTTTCCCAGCCCTTGGCGGAAATTCTGCCGCCACCGCTTCCTACGCCAGGTTCAACTATAGCTAAAGAGAATGCCGCCGGGGCCGTGATTCCGGTTTGGCCACCGGCGCCCCTGCCATCGCTGGCTCCAGTCACGGCCCCCGCCGTCCGTGCCGTATCGGAAACCCAGCCCACTGTCCTGCCTGCACTGCTGGTCAAGGAGACTTTGGATGAGTGTCCCGCCTCACCCGTTCCCGCCGCCCGGGAGGCCTCTGTTCAGAGGGCGCCCCTCTCCGGACGCTCCAGTCCGGTCGGCTCTCCGCAGGAGGACCTCACGTTTGGCTGCGTCACTGACCTTCGTCAGCTCATGCTTCGTGCTGTATTGGGCACCGATCAGGTGCTTACGGCCCAGGACATCGTGGACTGCTGCGCAGGTTTACCCGGACTCAAGGCCTGCGTCCTGCTGCAACGCGACACCACCCTCACCAGCCAGGGCATGGACGAAATGGAAGCCGCCTCGTTCTGCAGCAGTGCCGTCAAAACCCGGGATTCCCTCGTCACCCTTGCTGAAACCATGGGTCTGGGACAGGGCGGCAATTTCACCCTCCGCACGGATCATGGGATCCGCTCTTTCTTCCTGGAGTCGAACCTTTGCCTTGCGGTCTGGCACGCTCAACCCACCTTCTCCGGAGGCACCCGCGAAAAACTGATCCTGATCGCCCAGGAACTGGCTAAAAGTTAGCGTGTGCCGGATTTCCCCAGCCCCGTCCCTCCATGGCCGTCATCAATCACGATACCCGCGAGGTCAGCTTCAAGCTGGTCTATTGTGGTACCCCCATGGGCGGCAAGACCACGAATCTCAGCTATATCCATAGCCGCATCGGGGCGGATCAGCGGGGTGATCTGGTCGCTCTCGCGACAGCCAACGACCGCACTCTCTTCTTCGACTTCCTGCCGGTCCACACCATGGTGATCAACGGATACAAGACGAAATTCATGCTCTACACGGTTCCTGGTCAGGTGTGTTACAATGCCACCCGTCAGATGGTGCTCCGCGGAGTGGATGGCATCGTTTTTGTAGCTGATTCCCAACTCGACCGCATGGAGGAAAACCTCACTGCCTGGCACGGCATGATCCGCAATCTGGCGGACAATGGCACGCCCTTTGACCAGCTCCCCGCCATCCTGCAATTCAACAAGCGGGACCTTCCGGATCCGGCCCCGGTCGCCTACATGGAGTATCTCCTCAATTCCGGCCCCCGCCGCCTGCCTGTTTTTGAGGCTGCCGCCGCGACTGGATACAACGTCTTCGCCACTTTGAATGCCCTTGCCCAGGACGTGCTGCATCTCTTCCATCACGGCACCACCCGCGGAGCCACCGCCCCCCAGCCCGTTCCCGCCTGAGCGCCATGGATACCCTCACTACCCACTCCGGCCACGTCCTCCATCTCGGGGTGACCCTGACCCAGCGCCTGCGGCACACCCTTGCGGGGTATTGTCAGGAGTCGGAAGTGCGTTATGCCGCTTTGCTGGAGGAAAGCGGCACCACCTGTGCTGATGCCGGCGACGCCGCGTTCAGGGATTCCGGTGAGACCTCAGCCTTGGCGGTGGGCGCCTTTGCAGCACTCCAGGCGGTCGCCAGACGGCTGGGCGACGGGACCTTCGAAGGCTTCTTCCACGAAGGGAAAACCCGCCAGTTCTGCCTCACGCCAGTCACCCCGCAGTTCATGCTGCTCAGTGTTTTTGAGGCTCCGGTCCGGTTCGCCATCGTCAAACTTTGTGCCGTCAAAGCGATCGCCCACCTCCAGGAACAAATCGAAACCATGCCCATTCCGGAACGCAACACGATGCCCGCCGGCGTTCCATCTTCTGCGGGGGATTTCTCCTTTGAGGCGGCGACCCTGTTTCGGCAGGAATAAGTCCCTGGAGGAGGGAGGGGCAGCCAGCGGTGGCCGGTCCGCAAAATTACTTGCGGAAAATTCTCTTTTCCCGGCACGGGGTGTGCTAAACATTATGCGTGCTACTTGATCACTACGATACTGAGGGTCTCTTCGATGAGATGTTTGCCGGGAACGGCGAGGTGCGGGCTCATTACCAATTACTGAGGGAACGGCTGGATACCATGTCCAAGGAGGAACTGGATCAGAAGATCCGGAGCCTGGAGACCTTGTTCCTGCGGCAGGGCATCACGTTTACGGTCTATGGGGACCAGCGGGGGACGGAGCGGGTATTTCCCTTTGATCCAGTGCCGCGGATCATCCCGGCGGATGAATGGCAGACCATTGAGGATGGGCTGGTACAACGGATCACCGCACTGAATCTGTTTCTTTACGATGTCTATCACGAGCAGAAGATCCTCAAAGACAAGGTGATTCCGGAAGAGGTTATCCTCAGCGCCGCGCATTACCGGCCGGAATTCCGGGATACCGATGTGCCCCGTGACATCTACATTCACATCTGCGGGACCGATCTGATCCGCGACCGGGATGGCTCTTATCTGGTTTTGGAGGACAATGGCCGGTGTCCTTCCGGGGTGTCCTACGTCCTCGAAAACCGGATGGCAATGAAACGGGTCTTTCCGCACCTTTTTGACAGCGCCGGGGTGCGCAGTGTGGACAGCTACGCGGCGGATCTGTTGGGAACCCTGCAATACATTGCGCCGCATGCCAAACCGGATCCGGTCTGCGTCCTGCTTACGCCCGGCCATTACAACAGTGCCTACTTTGAGCACAGTTTTTTGGCGCGGCAGATGGGGATCGAGATTGTGGAAGGACGGGACCTGATCGTCGTCGGCGGCCATGTTTACATGCGGACCACCCGTGGCCTCCAACAGGTGGACGTGATTTACCGCCGGCTGGATGATGATTTTCTCGATCCGAAAGTTTTTCGCAAGGACTCCATGCTGGGGGTGCCGGGTCTGGTCAGCGCCGTGCAGGCCGGCAACGTGGCTTTGGCCAATGCCATCGGCACCGGGGTGGCCGACGACAAGGTGACTTATGCCTACGTTGAGAAAATGATAAAGTATTATCTGGATCAGGACCCCATCCTGAAGCAGGTTCCAACTTATCTCGCATGGGATGAAAAAGATCGTGGTTACATCCTGGATCACCTACCGGAACTGGTGGTGAAGGCGGCCAATGAAAGCGGCGGCTATGGGATGCTGATCGGCCCGAGGGCCTCCAAGGCGGAGCTTGAGACCTTCCGTGGCTTGATTCTCGCCAACCCCCGCAATTACATCGCGCAACCCGTCGTGTATTTCAGCCGTCACCCGACGTTGACCGATGGCACCGTCGAAGGGCGGCATATCGACCTTCGTCCGTTTGTCCTGAGTGGTGAGCGTACCCACATCCTGCCCGGAGGACTGACACGGGTGGCCCTCAAAAAGGGGTCCATCGTGGTGAACTCCTCGCAGGGCGGCGGGAGCAAGGACACCTGGGTCCTGCACCAGTCCTGAGGAACACGGGTTTCCTACTCATTTCCAATTTTTATCCTGAGACCACACACGAATGCTTTCCCGAGTTGCTGACAATCTTTACTGGATGGCCCGGTTCATGGAACGGGCGGAGAATCTGGCCCGCCTGCTGCAGGCCAGCAATGAACTTCTGCTCGATGGGGCGACCTTCGGCAGCCGCAGTTTCAATGACTACTGGGATCCTGTGCTGACCGCGACGGCCATGGAGGACCAGTTCCGCACCCTGTATCCGTCAGGAACGGTGGCAGACGTGGGCTACTTCATGACCCTGCATGAGGGTAATCCGGACTCCATCACGATGTGCCTGCGGCTCGCCCGCGAAAATGCCCGCACCGTCCGGGATCAGATTTCAGACGAGATGTGGACGGAGCTGAACGATCTTTATCTGTTCATCACCGCTCCCGATACCCTCAGCTATTTCCAACGCTCTCCGCAGAGCATCTACGACCGCATCATCAATGGCTCCCTGCTGTTCCATGGCATCACGGATGCGACGATGGCGCGGACCGAAGGCTGGCAATTCATCCAGATGGGCAAGCATCTCGAGCGTGCCGACAAGACCAGCCGGTTTCTCGATATCCGCGTGCACAGCGCGCAGTCCGGCCACTCCCTGGATTCGATCCAATGGGCCTCCATCCTGCGGTCGGCCAGTGCCTTCGGGACCTACCGTCAGGAGGTAGGCGGCGAACCGGTGGCGGAAGGGGTGATCGATCTACTGGTGTTTTCCACGGTTTTTCCGCGCTCGATCCGGTATTGTGTGCAATGCATCGATATCAATCTCCATGCCATCTCCGGTTCTTCGCCCGGCACCTATTCCAATGCGGCGGAGCGTCTGGCGGGCCGGTTGCTGGCCACGCTGAACTTCGGTGGCAGCAGTGAGGTGCTGGACCGGGGTCTGCAGGAATATATGGATGATATCCAGCAGGTGCTGAACAATATCGGTCAACATATTTTCGAAACCTACGTGCTGCTGCCGCAGGATGCCCAGAGCGTCACCTTCGTGCCCTCCACCGAACCACAGCAGTTGCGTTGGAAGGAACTGCAGGCACAACAACAACAGCAGTGAACCTGTTTCCACGTTCATGAAGCTGCGCGTCCTGCACCGCACGGAGTATCTGTATACCCTCGCGGTGCGCAATAACTGCAATGAGATCCGGTTGCAGCCGCCGCATACTCCCTGGCAGACGCGCGGCTTCTACATGCTGAAGGTCGTGCCCGCCTCCCGGTTGAAGCACTATTTCGATTTCCACCGGAATGGGGTCCATCACTTCGAAATAGAGGAACCTCATCAGCGGCTGGTGATCGAGGCCCAGTCCACCGTGACCACGATGCCGCGCGGCCAGGCTGCAGCCCCACCCCTGTCGTTTATGGCCCTGGCGGAATGCCGGGAATCCGAGGAGATCATGATGTATGTGTCCCATAGCCGTTACGTGCGGTTCAGTCCGGTGCTGTGGAAAACGGCCCTGGATCTGCGGGACGATGGGGATGACTTGTTTCTCGCTGCCAGGGCCATCAATGAGTTTGTCTATGACAACTGCCGTTACCTGGCGGGAGTGACCACCGTGGACACGACCAGTGCGGATTTCTTTGAAAGCCGGACGGGGGTTTGTCAGGATTTTGCCCACCTCATGCTGGCCCTGTGCCGGTCGCTGGGCATTCCGTCCCGCTACGTCAGTGGTTATCTGTACGATGCCCAGAGGGGCGGTTTGCGCGGGGCGCATGAATCCCATGCCTGGGTGGAGGTGTATTTGCCGGGACGGGGATGGCTGGGGTTCGACCCCACCAACCGCCAGATCGTCAATGAGTGCTATATCACCCTGGCGGTGGGCCGGGACTACGAGGACGCGGCGCCGGTAAAAGGAAGTTTCGTGGGAGCCGGCACCCGCACCATGAAAGTCAGCGTGTCGGTGGAGCGGTTGGATGGGGGATGAGGCGCCTCCACTGGCTCTTCACCCGCATCGCCGCCGAAGGCACCCATGCCCCGCACACCCTGACCGCCGCCGCCTACGTCGCCTACGTCGCCTACGTCGCCCTCACCAGGTCCGCGCCGGCAACGGCTCCAGCTGCCCGAGCCGGACAGAACGGAATGCTGGTGAACGGCTTACTTTAATTCCCTGTCGTTGGCAAAGGCCGGACTCCGTCCCAATGGCGCGCCTTCCTTGCCGACCCTGTCAAACAATGGAAACGGGGGCGTTCCGCCTTCGAGTTGGCCTATTCCTGGGAAGGGGCACCGTGAGGCGGCCCGGGAGCAGGCTTGCCCGCAGAGGTTCGGCGGGTTTTGGAAAGCGAGGAACCACTGGGCGGGGCGGAACTGTTAGTGGTCCTTCCTGAACACCAGGTGACGCTCGATACTGCAAGGGCGCCTTCCCAGAATGATTTGTGGGCCCTGCTGACGAATCACTATGGGCTGATTTCACTGGCAATTGAAGCCAAGGCCGGAGAATCCTTTGACGCGACCGTGAATGATTGGCTGGACAAGGACGAGTCCCGGAAAGGGCGGGAAGCACGCTTGGAGTGGCTGTGTCAGGAATTGAATCGTCCTGCCGCTTTGGAGGTCTGCGGCCTGCTGCGCTATCAGTTGTTCCACCGCACGGTTTCCGCGCTGAAGGAGGCGAAACGCTACCGGGCCTCTGCTGCGGTGATGCTGGTGCAGTCGTTCAGTGAAGATCCGGCGGCGTGGGCGGACTTTGAGCGGTATGCCGCTTTTCTGGGAGCGGTGGCCAAAAAGGGCGCGCTTTCCCTGGTGCCCGGCGGTGGGGGACTCCTGATTTACCTGGGCTGGGTGCAAAGTGCGTGTGTGACAGACGCCCGGATGACGGCAATCGATGGACCGCAACCGGTGGAAGCGTTTTCCATGGCTGAAGGCTAAACGTCGCTCGTGGGGACTGAAGTGCGACGATGGCGCCGGTCCCGGGGACCGTTTCCATGGTGTCCCATATTCCGCGGGGTGACCCACGCCAGATTCCGGAGAGCACTGGAAAGGTAAACCTGCCCGCCAAATCACCTTGGGGCAGGATGCGGCCATGTCCTCGCGGCTTGGCCCTTCTGCTATTTGGCCAGCCGCTTTTTCCTTCTGGTCGTTAAAAGTGCTGCTGACGGCTCCGGCTGGGACTTGCCTTGGGGCGAATCCGGACGATTCATCAATCAACGGTATCAGTTCCTTTTTCCGGCACCATGCACCCCGCCTACTTCCAGACCCACTTCATCTCCCGCGACGGCATCGAGGATTGGCCGGAGCGTTTTGTCATCATCACGGCGTACGCCACGACCGGGGAGACATGGCCAGTGTCCAGGAATGAAGCACGGAACCAGGAACTGGAAGCGGTGCTACAGGACCGCGGCCATTGGATGCGGGCGATCACGGGGCATTCCCCGGAGACCAAACATATGGAACCGGGTTGGGCGGTGGAGCTGGACTGGGAGGAGGGGTGTGCCCTCGGGGACCAATTCAAGCAGGATGCGATCTATGTGGTCGACGGTGATGCGCTGTCGGTGACCTACTGCGATGAGCGCCGGGCTCTGGTGCCAGTGGGAATGTTCCGGGACCGGTTGACGCCTTTTTGAGAGGGAAGGGGCGGCAGGGTCTTGCGGACCGGATTCAGGCTGCGCGGTCTCAGGTTTTAAGGGGGAGGACGCTGGCTGCTGGTTTATTATGCTTGCCGGGGCGGGGGCGGGGTTCTACAAAACGGAGATGCGTTCCCTGCTGTTGCTGATGCTGATTGCCATGACGGCCCCCCTTTCTGCCGACCCGCTCCGGCTCACCCTGCGCTCGCGTGACAAGGCCACCGGCACTGCGTCGGAAACGCCGGTGGCGTGGGAGCCAAAGCGCACGGCTATCATCGTCTGTGATATGTGGGATGACCACTGGTGCCGCAGCGCGTCGCGCCGGGTTACCGAACTGGCCGGACCCCTGAATGCCATGCTCCTGACGGCGCGGGCGAAGGGCGTCTTCATCATCCATGCCCCGAGCAGTGTCACCGATTTTTACAAGGACTCGCCGCAGCGCCGCCTCGCCCAGGCCGCTCCCATGGCGAAAACCCTGGTGCCCCTGGCGGACGCGCCGCGTTGGGGAACGGCCTGGTGCTGGACCAACCCCAAACACGAAGCGGTGCTGCCGGTGGACGATAGTGATATGGGATGCTCCTGCACGGGGAAGAAGTGTGAAATCATCCCGCCCTGGAAACGCCAGCACCCGGCGATCGAACTGGTGGAGGGCGATGCCCTGACCGATGACGGCCAGGAGACCTGGAACCTCCTGACCGCCCGGGGCATTGACCAGGTGATCCTTTGCGGAGTGCACCTGAACATGTGTGTGCTGGGCCGCCCCTTCGCGATCCGCCAGCAGGTTTATCTCGGCAAAAAGGTCGTCTTCATACGCGACCTGACTGATTCCATGTATAACCCGGAGCGCCCGCCGGGGGTGGACCACTTCACCGGTCACGATCTCATCATCGGCCATGTGGAACGCTACTGGTGTCCCAGCATCACCAGCGACGCCATCTCGGGTGGCCATCCGTTCCGGTTCAAGGAAGACACGCGGCCAGTCCAGTAAGGGGGGGAGGACGGCGCCAGGACCCTGGAAACGCACCGCCCGAATTCAGCCAAGTTTGGCATCGAAGCGGGTGAGGTGTAGCCAGAGGCCGGCGGCGAGGGCGAGGATGGCTCCGCAGAGGAAGGTGCTGGTGCTGCCGTAGTGGTCCCACAACAGACCGGCGGCGAGGGAGGCCGGCACGGCGGCGAGGCCGGTGAGGCAGTGGAAGGCACCGAAGGCGGTGCCGGTGGCATGGACATGGGAGAGGTGGCTGACGAGGGATTTTTCCCCGCCTTCGGTGAGCCCGTCGTAGATGCCGTAAATGCCCAGAATGGCCCACATCTGCCACGGGGTATGGGCGAAGGCGACCAGCAGATAAACCCCGGCATAACAGATCCAGCCGGCGGCCACGGTGCGGCGGGCGCCGACCCGGTCGCTGAGCCTTCCCCCGATCAGATTGGCCCCGATGCGGGCGACATGAATCCACGCCCAGAGCAGGGGAATCTGCGCTGCGGGGATGCCGGTCTGACTGGCTTTGAGCAGCAGGAAGGCATCGCTGGAATTCGCCAAGGCGAAGAGCCCGGTGATGGGAAGATAGCGCCGCAGGTCAGGGGGCAGGGCCTTCCAGGCGAAGGAGGGTTTGGGCCGGGGCGCGGCAGAGACCGGGGTGACCGGCTCCCTGACGAAAAACAAAATGACCAGCACCGCGAGCAGACCAGGGATGATGCTCCAGCCAATCACCTCGCGGGCACTGAAGCCCCAGGCCAGAAGCCCCGCGGCCAGCAGGCCTCCGATCAGGGCGCCGCTGTGGTCCATGGCCCGGTGAAACCCAAAGGCATGGCCACGGGACTCCGGGGCGATACTGGCGGTGATGAGGGCATCCCGCGGGGCGGTACGCAAGCCCTTGCCCACGCGGTCGGTGCCGCGCAGGGCTAGGACCTGCCACGGAGCCACCGCGAGGGCGATGAGCGGGCGGGCGAGGGTGGAAATCGTGTAGCCGCCGAGGATCCATTTCCGCCGGGTCTGGCCGGCATCGGACCACACGCCGCCGAGCCCCTTAAGGATGGCGGCCACACCTTCCGCGACGCCTTCGATCAGTCCGACAAAGGTGGCGGAAGCCCCCAGCGTGACGGTGAGAAAAACCGGCAGCACCGGCACCATCATCTCGCTGGCGATGTCAGTGAAAAGACTGACAAAGCCAAGCGCGATGACGAGAGGGGGCAGCCGGTTTTTCATACCGCGTCAGAGAAACCGGAGGGCTGGGGAAAGCTTACTTCTTCTCTTTTTTGGCGGCGGCTTTGTTCATCTCGCATTTGCAGATCCACTCGGGACTGTCGCATTTGTCACAGTTGGCGGTGTCGTAGGTGAAGCGGGCGGTGACAGGTTTGCCTTTTTCCGTCTCGCGGAATTGGAAAACCAGCAGGCTGCCTTCCTTGACGGCGGGGATGGCGAAACCGGTGGCGGTTTTTTCGACCGCGACCTTTTCGGGCTTGGCCGCGGTGCCACTGGTCACGGTGAGGGTTTGGGCGGCGACGGGCACGGCTTTCAGGTCTTTGTCGAGGAGGGCAATCTGGAACTTGCCTTCCTTCAGGGTGACTTCGCCGTGCATGGTTTCGTTTTTACTGAATTCGAGCAGGCGGCCCCCATTAGGGCCGAGTTCCACCCCGCCGTGGGCAAGGGCGAAGCTGGTCGTGAGGGCGAGGAAGAGGAGGGTGAGTTTGGATTTCATGGTGTTGGTTGTTTTGGTTGTTGGTGTGGTTTGGACAGAATGGAGGAAAAGATATTCAAAGGGAAGCAGGAGCATTCAAATTCAGCGCGCGGGCCGCGGCGCGGCGGCCGAAGGCGAAGAAGACGGCGGGGGTGACGACCAAATCGAGCAGGGTGGAGGAGATGAGTCCGCCCACGATGACGACGGCGACGGGATGGAGGATTTCCTTGCCGGGTTCGTGGGCGGCGAGAAGCAGGGGGATGAGCGCGGTGCCGGCGGCGAGGGCGGTCATGAGCACAGGGACGAGCCGTTCCTGGGTGCCGCGGATGATCATGGCTTTGGTGAAGCCTTCCCCTTCGTGCTGCATGAGGTGCAGGTAATGGGAGATCATCATGATGCCATTCCGCGCGGCGACCCCTCCGACCGCGATGAAACCCACGAGAGTGGCGATGCTGATATTGTTGATGAGGAGATACGTCAGGGTGAGTCCACCCATCAGGGCGAGGGGAATATTCAGCATGACCTGCAGCGCCAGCGAGAGGCTGCGGAAATAACCAAACAGCAGCAGCAGCACTACGCCCAGCACGATGGAGAAAAAGAACGCAATGCGCTGGGTGGCTTTTTGCTGGGCGACGTATTCACCTTCGAAACTGACAAAATAGCCCTCCGGCAGTTTTACCTTCTCCGTGACGGCCTGCTGCCATTGTTGGACGAGGCTTTGCAGGTCCGGATTGCTGGTATTGGCCCCGATCACGATGCGGCGCTGGGAGTTCTCGCGGTTGATGACATTGGGGCCGCGGGATTCACGGACTTCCGCAAGGAGATACAGAGGGAGGCGTTGGCCGGTGCCGGTCTCGATCAGGAGATCGCCGAGTTTGCCAGCGTCACCGCGCCATTCCGGGGCCAGCCTCAGGACCAGATCGACGGTTCGTTGGCCTTCACGGAGTTCTGTCAGGGTGGTGCCTCCGAGCAGGGTGGAGACCTGTTCATTGATGGCTCCGGGCTGGATGCCGTAGGCGAGCGCACGTTCACGGTTCACTTCGATTTTGATTTGCGGGATGGGCACCTGGGCTTCGAGATTCACATCGGTCAGGCCGGGGATGGCTTTGGCGAGGTCGCGGACCTGGGCGCCTTTTTCGCGGAGCACTTCGAGTTCCGGACCGAAGATCTTGACGGCGATCTTGGCGGAGACGCCGCTGAGCATGTGGCTGAGGCGGTGGCCGATGGGCTGGCCTACATTGGCGAAGGTGCCGGGGATGGTGCCCAGCTTCTGCCGGATCTCGGCGAAGACTTCGGGCCGGGAGCGGCCGTCATGGTGGAACTCCACGTCGAATTCGTTGACGGAGACCGGCATGACGTGGTCATCCTTTTCCGCGCGTCCGGCGCGGCGGCCCACGCTTTTGACTTCCGGAATGGTCAGGAGAAGGCGGGTGCCCACTTCGCCGATTTCATTGCTCTGCTGCAGTGAGGTGCCGGGAGCGCTGGCGAGGGAGATGGTGGCGCTGCCTTCGTTGAAGGTGGGGAGGAATTCCTTGCCCATCATCGGATAGAGCATGAGCGCTCCGGCGAGCAGGAGGGAGACGAGGCCAATGACAAACAGCGGTGCGCCGAGGGCGACTTTCAGGAAGGTGTGCTCGACGGTCTTTTTCATCCAGCGGACGAGGATGCCATCCTTGTGGTGGTGGCCTTCCTTCGGATGCAGCAGGAAGGAGCAGAGCACCGGAATCACAGTCAGGGAGACCACAAAGGATGCCGCCATGCTGACGATGGTGGCGATGGCGATGGGGGTGAATAGTTTGCCTTCCAGTCCCTCCAACCCCATCAGGGGCAGGAAGACGAGGATGATGAGCAAGGTCGCATAGAGGATGGAATTCCGCACCTCGCCGGAGGCGCGGGCGATGACTTCGAGTCGCGGTTTCGGGGTGGGCAGGGAAGCATTTTCCCGCAGGCGGCGGAAGACGTTTTCCACATCTACGATGGCATCATCCACCACCATGCCGATGGCCACCGCAAGGCCGCCGAGGGTCATGGAATTCACCGAAATGTTCAGCCACTTGAAGGTCAGGACCGTGATGGCGAAGCTCAGGGGCATGGCCATCAGGGTGATGAAGGTGGTGCGGAAATTGAGGAGAAACAGGAACAGCACAATCGTCACCATGAGGGCACCGTCACGGATGGCTTCCTTGAGGTTTCCGATGGCGCTTTCGATGAAGTCACCCTGCTTGAACATGATGCCGATTTCCACGCCGGGGGGGAGGGTGGGGCGGAGTTCCTCAAGGGCCTTTTCAATTTCGGCGGTGAGCTTCAGAGTGTCGAATCCGGGCGCTTTGTCGATGCTGAGGACCACGCCCATGGTGCCGGTATTATCGCCCGCGAGGGCAATGCTGGCATCGCCCCGCATGGTTTGCACGGCATAGGTCACGGTGGCGAGGTCGGAGAGCAGGATCGCGCGGTCGCCGGTGGATTTGACGATGGTGCGGCGCAGGTCCTCAAGGTTGGTGGTCATGGCCAGATTGCGCACCATGATTTCCTGCGGGCCGGCTTGGAGGTAGCCGCTGGTGGCATTCCCGGAGGCTTGGCCGACGGCGGTCTCCAGTTCTGCCAGGGTGACGCCTAGGGCAGCCATGCGTTGGGGATCGGGCTGGACATGGATTTGTTTGACGCCGCCGCCGATGGTGAGGACTTCCGCGATACCGCCGATGCTTTGCAGGCGGCGTTTGATGGTCCAGTCCGCGAGGGTGCGGAGGTCCATCGGGGCGATGGTCTGATCCTTGTTGCGGAGGCCGACCAGCAGGATTTCGCCCATCAGGGACGAGACGGGAGTGAGGCCGGGTTTGGCGGAGGCGGGCAGGGCATTGAGGACGGACTGCAGTCGCTCCTGGACCAGTTGCCGGGCGCGGTAGATATCGGTGCCCCAGGCGAATTCAGCGAAGACGAGGGAGAGGCCGACATCGGAGTTGGAGCGCAGGCGGTCCAGTCCGCCCACGCCCTGGACCGCGCTTTCAATCGGCTGCGAAACGAGGGCTTCGACCTCCTCCGGGGCGAGGCCGGGACATTCCGTCAGGATGGTGACGGTCGGCTTGGTCATGTCCGGCAGGACTTCGACCGGCAACTGGGTGGCGGTGTGGATGCCGAAGACCAGCAGCAGCAGGGCCGCGCCGAGGATCAGCGGGCGCTGGCGGAGGGAAAATCGGATGAGGGCGTTGAGCATGGAAAGTGATCGGGGTATTTTTCCGTACAGGAGCTGTTAGTCGATGTTAAGTCTTTTGGATTCCTTCCCGCTCTGCGTTCTCTGCGCCTCTGCGGTTAAAAAACTGCCCAACCAGCAGCAACCCCAGCAGCAGGGCGGTGGTGGCGGCGAAGAGTTTGGTCAGGGGAGCATCAAAAGGGCCGTGTTCATGGTCCTGTCCGCCGGCCGATCCGCCAGCCTTGGCGGCTTGTTGTTCCTTGGTCATTTCCGTGCCGTCCTCGTTGTGGGGGTGGCCATGGGCGGCGTCGAGAGCTTCCTTGAGGGAGACGCTGCCTTTGCCGGCGAAAGCCAGAGAGTAACCGCCTTTGGTTACGACTTCATCGCCGGGGAGCAGGCCGGAGAGGACTTCGATGGATTGATCGTTGCTGGCTCCGGTGGCGATGGGGGTTTTGACGAAAGCGTCAGGGAGGGCGTAGTCCTTGACGAAGACGAAGCGGTTGGTGGCGTCGCCCTGGAGGGCGCTGCGGGGAATCGTCATGACGCCTTCGCGCTGGCTGGCGATGATGGAGAACTCGGCGCGCATGCCGGGGCGCAGGCGGCCTTCGGGATTGGGGACGTGGAAGGCGGCTTCGAGGGTGCCGGTGACAGGGTCGACGGCGGCGCCGAGGTGGACGAGGTCCGCTTCATAGATAGTGTCGCCGGCCGCACTGACGCGGAGGCGCGCTTTCTGGCCGGGCGAGAGTTTTCCGGCGAGGTGTTCGGGGACGGCAGCGGCGGCTTCCACGGTGTCGAGGTCCACGATTTCCAGCAGGTCGGTGTCCGCCGTCACCGGTTGGCCGGGGGCGACATGGACTTCCGACACCAGGCCGGACAAGGGCGCTTCGATCATGATCACCGGAGGCGGGTCGCCGGGTTGGCGGCTTTCGATCCAGAGCAGTTCATCGCCTTGGTTGACCGGCACGTGGGGTCGGGCCAGCAGGGAGTGGATGCGTCCGGGAATCCGGCTGCTGACAATAGCGCTTTTGCCGGGCAGGACCGCGATGCGGCCAAGGACGAAGACGGTTTCCTCGAAGGCGGTTTCTTCGGCCTCGGCGGTTTCAATGCCGAGGTTTTTTACGGCGGTGGCGTCGAGGATGACGGTGTTGGCAAGCTTGGCAGGATCGGCCTCCCCGAAGACGGGGAGGGTGAGGAGGAGCAGGCAGAGAATCGGTTTCATGGGCGGAAAAGGATGGGGTTCAGAGCCCGCTGGCGGCTTGATAGCGGAGGCGGGCCAGATGGAAATCGCGCCGGGCGTCGAGGCCGGCGGATTCCAGGGTGAGCCGCTGCTGGCGGGCGCGGAGGACATCAGTCAGGGTGGCTTGACCGCTTTTTTGCAATTGGTTGAAGCGGTTTTCGAGGGCCTCGGCCTGGGGCAGGAGTTTGGTGGTGGTTTCCTGATGAATGGCAGCGAACGCTTTCATTTCATCCAGCGCGGCCGCGGCTTCGGCGCGGAGCCGGGCGGACGTTGCGCTGGCCTCAAGGGTGGTGCGTTCCGCGGTGGCGATAGCTTCGGCGAGGTGTCCGGCGTTGTGTTTTTTCAGCGGAAGCGGCAGCGAGAACCGAACCACGGCGGTGTTGTCCCTTTCCATGCCGGCACCGGCGTCATCATTTTGGCTGCGCTCGTAACCCACGCCGACGGTAAGGTCTTCCCAGCGGTTGGCCTTGGCCAGATCAATGGCCTGACGGGCCGCTTCAGCTTTGGTGAGGGCCGTCTGGTAATCGGGGTGTTGGGCGGGAGTGGTGATGGTGGAATGGGGGATAGCCGGAGCAGCCAGGGTGCCGGTGATCTGAATGGGTTCCGTGGCGGGGCAGCCGAGCAGGGGACGGAGCGATCCGGCGAGGGTGGCGCGTTCGGTGGTATCCTGCAGCGAGAGGATGGCGAGCCGGGAGACTTCCAATTCAAGCTGGGCGGCTTCAAGGGGAGGCGTTTCTCCGGCGGCGGCGGCCTTGGTCATGGCGGCGGCGAGATCGCGGGCGGCTGCCTGTTGGCGGCGGTTGATTTCCTGACGGGCGCTGAGGGCTTGCAGTTTGATGGCCAATTGCCGCACCTCGGTGGCGAGGCTGCGGCTGGCGGAGTTGACTTCGGATTCAGCGAGGGCGACGCCGGTGGAGGAGACCGCTTTTTCCAGGCGCAGGCGGTGGGTCAGGGGAAACCGCTGGGAAAACCCCACCGTGAGGGAGAACTCGCGTCCTGCCAGGTTGGGCCGGACTTCGGATTCGAGTTCCGGATTGCTGAGTCCTCCGGCCTGGAGCAGCCGGGCCCTGGCCTGATCCACGCCGAGGCGTGCGGCGGCCAGACCGGGATTGTGTGCCAGCGCATAGGAGGCGGCTGAATCGGGCGTGTAAGTGCCGGCCCCAGCCATCGAAGGCAGGGTCAGAAGGGCCAGCAGGGCGGAAAGCGGGCGCGTAAAAGCAGCATTGGCGGACATAGTCAGCAGGGGGCATCTAGCCCTTGGAAAGGGAAAGCGGATTTTGAGAGTTTTGGTTTTGCCGGGCAAAACCAGACAGGCACGTAGAGGCCTGGGCGGATCAATCGACCGGGAGATCCCGGGAAAGGACAGCCATCGGCTGCCACAGCCAATTCAGCTCAAACCAAGAGAGGACCACAGGCCAAATGAGGTGGCGGTGGTGCTGGGGAAACACGTCCCGGAGGAACCGGGGGTTGGGACTCAAGGGAAGTCAGGATACACGAAGGGGGAACCGGACAGGCGAAGATTTCGGCGAGAATAGGAGGGGACACCGCCATGGAGGGCAACGGCAGCATTTCGGTGCCTGGAGCGGAATGCTCATGATCCAAGGGACAGCAGCTGCCGTCACACTGTCCCGGGTGATGGTGATCCGGAGCTTCTGGGGGGGCGTCTGGAATTCCGGTCACGGTAAAATGCACCATGCCATGCCCGCAGGAATCGTGATCACCGTTGCCGAAACAATGGGAGACCATTCCGGCTCCGCACAGACTGGTCCAAGCCAGCAGCAGGGCTGCCAGCAGGATGCCGGTGGAGGATTTGAGCAGGGAGCGCATTTCGAGTTTGAATGTGAGCGCCGCCCGCCCGCCTTGCAAGTTGATTTCCTGAGGATCGCGGGAAGGGCACAGGGTGGAATCCAGTTAAATGGCCTTCCGGTTAAATAAGTGTTGTGCTTCCCGCGGAAAGTATTAACAAATCGGACGGATTTTGCTTTTATCCTTATGAATACCCGGTTCCGCTGTCTGGTGACTCTGCTGCTTTCCACTGGATGCGCACCCCGGGGGTGGGCGCAGACTCCGCCGCCGGAAACACCCCCTGTTTTGCCCGCCGGGTCTCCCTCAAAGGTGGCTGGGGAAAAACCAGCCGCTGCTCCAGGGGCCGGCGTGGATCTGAAATCCCGCACCAGCCGGGTCAACGGCCTGCTGGTGATGCAGCTGGATGGCGGCAAGATGGCAGGGGCCACTTCGCAGATGAATGTGGTGGCGCTTCCCACACCCGGCATGGCCGAAGCTACCCTGACTTTCAATCAGGACACCGGACCCATGATGGAGAAGGCGCTGCAGGAAGTCAGGAAGTTCCATACCATCCGGCATGGACGGTGGCCGGAGAATTATAAGATAGAAGTTTCCTTTGCTGATAAATACACGCCCAAGGACGGGCCTTCCGCGGCCGTGGCCTGCGCCCTGTTGGTGGAAGGGCTCTACACCGGCACCCCGTGGGATGAGGCCCTGGCGGTGACGGGAGATCTCAATACGGATGGCTCGGTGCAGCCGGTCGGAGGCGTTCCCGCCAAAATCCGGGGAGCGGTAGGCCGGCAATGCCGCATCGTGGGCGTCCCGGCCGCCAATGAACGGGCCGTGCGGGATTTTTTCCTGACCGAGGGACCGCATGCCCTGATGTCGATCAATGTCTTTGCCCTGAAGGAATTCGATCAGGCCCGCGATCTGGCGATGACCACGCGGCCCGCCCCGCTGACGACGGCTCTGGCAGAATTTGACAAGATCATCAAAGCCGCGCCAGCCAAGGAAAAAGCTCCGGCGTGGGTCAAAATGCCGGCGGTCGCTGCTCAATTGCGCAAGGTGACTGCCGCGGCTCCTCACCATCTCTCGGCCAGACTGCTGCTGGAATATGCGGAAGGCCGTGCGCCCGCCATGCTCAGCCTGGCAGGCTCCATCGAGGTCATTGAAAGCGAAACCAGCGACGTGCTGAAATCCATCAACACCACCCTCAAGGACAGCAGTCTTTCGGGACTTAAAAAGGATGGGCTGGGTGATGCTGTCTACCGGTTGAAACGATTGAGGACCCGGATGCACCCGGAAACCCGTCCGCTGCTCGACAGCATGGAAGCCTTCAGCATGCAGGTCAGGGCATTTCTGGCCAGTCCTCCGCGCAGTGCCACCATGTTCAACCGGGCCGCGCAGGGTATTTCATCCGCGGGCAGTCTGGTGGATGAGAACTTCAAGTCGCTGCGGGCCAATCCGGAAGTTATGGCCGAACTGATGAAGGAATAAGCGACCGGTCCGGGGTGGGCCGGTCCATTTTTGGGTAGTGCGTTTCCAGGCCGTATCGGTAGTAAGGTATCCGGCTTCAGACTGATGGCGGGCGTTTGCAGGCTGATTTGTCCCGGAACCATGGACCGGATTCCACTATCAAAAAAATCACAAAATTGGTTGTGCCCCCGGTCGGGAGCGGATAGACACCATTAATTCGTTATGAAAAACTGGCTGCTCGCGTTGGTATTGGCTTGGAACGGCTCGACATGCACCGTGCGCGGGGCGGTGGCTCCGGAACCTTGGCCGGGAGTCGTGGCCATCACAGGCGGTTCTGCCCGTGGCAGTTGGAAACCGATGGTAAGGAAGCCAGTCGCTCCGGACGCCTGGCAGGTGTGGGAACAAATGGAGAAAATGAGCATAACGGAACAGTTGCGGCGGGAGGCGTCCCCAAAAGCGGTGATGCAGCCGGACGATAAAGGCCAAAGTCTCCTTGTGGTCGCTCCAGGTGCGGGATTGTCCGGCTATGTGGTGGATGCCGCGGCAGGCCGGGTGGAGATTCTGGGGGCGGCGGTGGAGAACTCAGCATTGCATCTGGGAAAAGGGGGGAGGGTGGTGGTGAGGCATTCGCTTCTCTCCGGATTCCACGTATTTGAAAGCCCCTCGGGGCCGGGCGGAGGAGAGGTGGAAATCCACCGCTGTGCCGTCACTGGGATTTTTGGTGGTGGTTATTGGAGCGGACAGCAGCACTGGCGGATCGAAGACTGTCATTTCAAAGACAGTCAATTGCCGTGGATCAAGGCTATGGGCGCCGGTGCAGTCCGTGAGGGGAACGTCCTGAGGTGCCATTTTGAGAATTGTTTTATTCCGGAAGGTTTTCTCTTGAATTGTGTGGGGTGTACTTTTGACGGCTGCATCATTGGCGCGGGGGACGCTTTCAGCGGGGGAAAATTGGTTACGTTTGACCTGGATGAATCCGGCGCGGCCAATACCCTGCTGCCGCGCAACAATGGCTGGGTCAGGATCAATGTCAGGAAAAGAGACGCCCGCCCCCCTTTCTGGGCGGCGTGGACCCTGGCTGACGCCGGAGGCATGCTGGCAAGTCTCATGGCCAGCCCACGCGAGGTGGAGCCAGTGGTGTTCACTGGGAAGTCCACTCTGATGCCACTTGAGGCGTCCCAGATGGAGGGGAAGGCGTTCCGCCGGCTGGACGCGGCCGGACAATTGAGCTTTGCCGGAACAACGGTGAAGGTGCAGGACAAAGGGGAGGACCGGGGGGATGCCTCGTTCCAAATCACCCCGGACCGTTTGATTGAGTGGACCGAAACGGTGGTGTATCCGGTGGATAAGTCACCGCAGGCCAAGCCGGCCAGTCCGCCCCGGCAGGTCATCCGCCGGGGGGTGCTTTCCCCTGACAACCAATGGTTGATCGTAGGCGGGACAGATAATAATGTGATAGGATCCACCGTGCGGATCTTTCAGCAAACGCCGGCGATGATGTGGAAGCCGGCAAGCCGGGCATGGCCATGATGGGGACCACGTGGGTGCTGGATGGAGCGGATAAATACTGGGTCCGCTTTGAGTCCACCTCCCAGATGTCGTGGGTCAGTGATTCCGGCTTGGAACGCGGCTCTTCAATGTGGAAACCACAGCGCACCGGCAGTGGGCTGGATCTGGCGGATTGGCAGGGCAGTGGTGGTGCGGTTATCACCGATGCCGCCCTGACCACCCTGCGGGTGGTGGCGGGGGGGCGGACATGGCATGGGAGACTGGTGCGCCGTGAAGGGACGGGGGTGCTCCCGGAGTTGAAACCCGGGGGAATACCCGCGGCCGCTCCGGCGGTCGTCGCGGAGACCAAACTGCCGCCAGGAGAAAGCGGGCCGGGAGGGGAAGAGAAGAAGACTGAGGGACCTCCGGAACCTGCTCCGGTGGCAGGCGGCCTGGGCCAGCCAGCCGGACTGTTGGCCCGCACCAGCCGGATCAATGGTCTGTTGGTGATGGAACTGCCCGGCGGCAAGATGGCCGGAGCCACTTCCCGGATGAATGCGGTGGCGGTGCCCGCGCCAGGACGCGGCGAGGCGACGCTCGGTTTTAATCAGGAGATCGGTCCCTCGATGGAGAAAGCATTGCAGGAGGTGCGGAAATTCCACACCGTCAGGCATGGGATTTGGCCGGAATGTTACACTATCGAGGTTTCGTTTGCTGACAAATACTCGCCCAAGGATGGGCCGTCGGCGGCAGTGGCCTGTGCGTTGCTGGTGGAAGGGCTCTACACCGGCATGGTATGGGATGAGAGCCTGGCGGTCACGGGCGACCTCAATGCCGATGGTTCGGTGCAACCGGTTGGAGGCGTGCCTGCTAAAATCAGGGGTGCGGTGAGCCGCAAGTGCCGCATCATTGGAATTCCCGTGGGCAATGAGCGGGCAGTGCGGGACCTTTTGCTGGCCGAGGGGCCGGAGATCTTGCTGTCAATCAATGTGTTTTCCCTGAAGGAGTTCGATCAGGCCCGGGACCTTGCCATGCTGGGGCGGCCGGCCGGCCTGGCGACGGCTTTGCTGGAATTCGACAAAATCATCAAAGCCGCTCCGCCAAAGGCACAAGCTTTGGCCTGGATCCGGCAGGCAGCGGTGGCAACCCAACTGCGCAAGGTCATCGCTGCAGCCCCGCATCATTTGTCTGCCCGGCTGCTGCTCGATTTTGCCGAAGGCCGGGCCTCCGCAATCCTCAGCCTGACAGGTTCCCTCGAAGCGATTGACCGGGAAGGTCAGGAAGTTTTGCAGGCCATCCGCGTTTCCTTGAAGCAGCAAAATCTTTCGGGGATCAGGAAGGATGGTTTGGGCGATGCCCTCTTCCGTTTGCGGCGGCTGCGCGGCCAGATGCATCCAGAAACCCGTCCCCTGCTGGACAGCATGGAAAACTACAGCCGACTCGTCAGGGCTTTCCTCAGCAATCCTCCCCGCACGGAAGCGTTTATCAGCAAGGCGGTGAGCGGGATCCAGTCAGCCGGCAGCTTGGTGGATCAACAGTACCGTGCTTTGAAAGCCAATCCGGAAGTGATGGCCGAGCTGATGACGGAGTGATCCGGGTCGGTTAGTCCAGTTGGTTTTCCAAGCGGATCGCAGCGAAATGCGGATCAATGCGTGTCCAGCCACGCCCGCAGTTCCGTGGCCAGCTTCAGGCTGATGCCGGGCAGGCGGGCGATGGTTTCAGGGGTGAGGCGGCGCAGGCGGGCCACGCTCCCGAATTCCGCGAGGAGGGCCTTCTTTTTGGCCGGGGAAATGCCGGGGCAATCATCCAGAATGCTTTCGCCGATGCGGCGTTTCATCAGGATCTGATGGTAGCCATTGGCCCAGCGGTGGGCTTCGTCGCGGATGCGTTGCAGCAACTTCAAAGCACCCATGGAATGCGGCATCACGATGGGTTCCGCCTGGTCCGGCACATAGACTTCCTCCCGTTCCTTGGCGAGCCCGATGATCGGCTGGCTGGACAGCCCGAGCCGCTGCAGTTCCTCACAGGCGGACGACAGCTGGCCCTTGCCGCCATCGACAATGATCAGATCCGGCATCCGCATGAAGGGTTTGGTGGATTTGCGGTCCTCCGGGTGCTCCGTCAGGTGTCCGGCCAGCCGGCGCAGGGCATCCGGGCCGTCTTCCTGATTGCCCTCGAAGGTGTCAGGGGCGGCTTCTCCGGCTTCCAGCAGAATGCGCGAGTAACGGCGCCGCACCACCTCGGCCATGGAGGCGAAATCGTTCTGGGTTTTGACGGTTTTGATCCGGTAGCGCCGGTAGTTGGCGGTGTCGGGCACGCCGTCCTTGAAGCGCACCATGCTGGCCACGATGTGGTTGGAGGAGATGTTGGAGATGTCGAAACACTCCATGATGTGCGGGGCATGGGTCAGTTCCAGGACTTCACCCAGTTCCCTGACGTCTTCGAGCGGCTTGATCTGATCGGACGGGGTGCCGCGTCCCCGGGTGAAGCGGCGCGCCGGATGCAGGGTGCGCTGGAAGTCGGATAACATGTCGCGCAATTCAGCGGCGCGCTCGAAGTCGAGTTCCTCTGCGGCCAGCATCATTTCGGCTTCGATTTCCTTCAGATGGTCCTTGAAGCGTCCCTCCAGAAAGGCGCAGGCCTCGTCGATCTTTTTCAGATAGTCCGTCTGGCTGATGCGCCCGATGCAGGGGGCACAACAGTTTTTGATGATGTCGTTGTGGCAGTGTTTGTAGTCCGTTTCACCGGGTTCCACCGGCCGGCAGGAGCGCAGGCCGAACTGGTGCTGCATCCAGTGCAGGGTGGTGCGCAGGCTGCCGCTGTGGGCGAAGGGGCCAAAATAGCGCGCCCCATCGTCCTTGCGGGTCCGGGTCAGGAAGAACCGGGGCCATGGTTCTGCGGGGTGCATTTTAAGCAGGAGGAAGCGTTTATCATCCCGCAGGGAAATGTTGTATTTGGGCCGGTATTCTTTGATGAGTTTGCTTTCCAGCAGCAGGGACTCCGGTTCATTGCGCACCACATGGAATTCAAAATCCCAGATGCTTTTGATGAGGGATCGGGTCTTCAGGTCCGCCATCCGGCTGCGGGCGGGCTGGAAATAATTACTCAGGCGTTTCCGCAGGTTTTTGGCCTTCCCCACATAAATGATCTTCCCGAGCCTGTCGCGCATCAGATACACGCCCGGCTGATGCGGGACGTCATGCAGGCGGCCGTTCAAATCTGGTTTCTCGCGGGGGAGCACTTCGGGGGAGGATTAATGAGGTCGGCGCACGACGCGGGCCCCGCGTCATAGGAGAGACGGTCGAGCCTGCCCTAGGGACGCTTCCGATGGTATGGGGTTTTTCCCGCGGGAGGCGTATTCGGGGCATTCCGGGAAATGGGGGCGGGGCGGACCGGGTGCAACCCGAAAAGCAACCGGCCCAAGGTGGCAAGGCAACCCGGGTCCCGGCTTGTCACGGCGCGAAACCCCGCCAGAAATACTGACATGCATACTCCGGTTCTCGCGGCACTTTCCAGTCAGGCTCCTTCGGATGACATCACCGTCTGCGGCTGGGTCCGCACGCGGCGGGATGCCAAGGCTTTTTCCTTCCTGGAAATCAATGATGGCTCCTGTTTGAGGGGGATTCAGGTGGTGGTGGATGCCGGCACGCCGGGATCGGAATCCCTGCTGGAGATGACAACGGGCGCGAGTGTGGAGGTGCAGGGGAAACTGGTGGCTTCGCAGGGCAAGGAGCAGCCATGGGAAATCCAAGCGGCCCGGATTTCCCTCGTGGGACCGGCGGATGACACCTATCCTTTGCAGAAAAAGGGGCACTCTTTGGAGTTTCTGCGGGAAATCGCCCACCTGCGGCCGCGGTCGAATTTGTTCGGGGCGGTGTTCCGGGTGCGCAGCCGGATGGCCTATGCGGTGCATCAGTTTTTCCAGGACCGCGGATTTCTGAATGTGCATACCCCCATGATCACCTCTAGTGACTGTGAAGGGGCGGGCGAGATGTTCCGGGTGACCACGCTGAACCCGGGGGGTGGCGGCAAGCCGGAGGAGGATTTTTTCGGCAAACCCGCCTTTCTAACGGTGAGCGGCCAGCTGGAGGCGGAAACCCTCGCCTGCGCCCTGGGGAAGGTTTACACTTTCGGGCCAACCTTCCGGGCGGAGAATTCCAACACTTCGCGGCATGCCGCGGAGTTCTGGATGATCGAGCCGGAACAGGCCTTTTGTGATCTTGCGGGCAACATGGATTTGGCCGAGGCCCAACTCAAACACCAAGTGCGGGATGCGCTGGAACGCTGTGCGGAGGATCTGGCCTTTTTCGCCAAATACGTGGACAAGGGATTGATAGAGCGCCTGAAGTTTGTGGCCGACCGTCCGTTTCAGCGGGTGAGTTACACAGAGGCCGTGGCCCTGCTGGAGCAGAGTGGCGAGACCTTTGAATATCCCGTGAAATACGGGCTCAATCTTCAGTCCGGCCACGAGCGCTGGCTGACGGAAAAGTATTTCCAGTGCCCGGTGATCGTCTATAACTATCCTAAGGAGATCAAACCCTTCTACATGCGCCAGAACGACGATGGACTGACCGTGGCCGCGATGGATGTGCTGGTTCCCGGCATTGGCGAAATCATTGGCGGCAGCCAGCGGGAGGAGCGGCCGGACCGTTTGAGCGCGGCGATGGCGCATCATGGTCTGAGTGAGGCTGACTACTGGTGGTATGCCGATTTGCGGAAATATGGAACGGTACCGCACGCGGGTTACGGCATGGGTTTTGAGCGGTTGCTCATGTTTGTCACCGGAGTGGGGAATATCCGGGATGTGATCCCGTTTGCCCGGACGCCTGGGCATGCGGAGTTCTAGCCCGCGGATCGGCCCCAGGGAGCGGATTCCGGTTGCCGGTCCCATGGCCTGACCGTATCGCGGGAGGATGGTCACGGTTCATCGTCAGGTTATTATTGTCGGCGCAGGGATCGCAGGATTGTGGACCCTGCGGCGTCTGGTGGCGGCTGGTTATGACGCCATTTTGCTGGAGAAGGAAGCCATCGGGGCCGGGCAGACCCTGGGCGCCCAGGGAATCCTGCATGGTGGGGTGAAGTATGGATTGGATGGTTCGAACCGGGAGATCGCGGAGAAACTGCGGAGTTTGCCGCCCATTTGGCTGGATTGCCTGGCGGGGAAACGCGAGCCATCGCTGGCTGCCGCCCGGACCCTGTCCCCCTGTCAGCATTTGTGGGCGGCGGATTCGTGGTTGGCGAGAGTCGGGGCGACGGTGGGAGCCCGGGCCATGCAGGGGGAAGTGAAGAAATTGGCCCGGGAAGATTGGCCTCCGGCTCTCCGGGAGGGCGGGCACAAGGGGGCGGTCTATGAACTGGAGGAAACCGTGATTGAGGTGAAATCGGTTCTGGCGGCGTTGGCTGGACCGGTGCACGACCGGATTCTGCAGGCGGCGATTGATGAATATGAGGTGGATGCCGCGGGTGCCCTGATGGCGTTCCAGTGTGGTGGCGTCCGGCTGACGGCCGGGGTTTTTCTCTTCACGGCGGCAACGGGAAATGAAGCCGCGGCGCTGGCGTCGGGATTTGGGAATGCGGTCACGCAGCGGCGGCCATTGAAGCAGGTCATGGTGAGGGGGGCCTTGCCGGAACTTTTTGGCCACTGTGTGACGGCGACTCCGAAACCGGTGGTGACCATCACGTCCCATCCCATGGGCGATGACAGGGTCTGGTATCTTGGAGGCGGGATCGCGGAGGATGCCACCGGCATGACCGATAAGGAGGCGATGCGGCAGGCACGGAAAAAACTGTCAGGGATCTTTCCTGACTTCCGTTGGGACGGGCTGGAGTGGGCCTGCTGGCAGGTGGACCGGGCCGAGCCGAATGCCGCCAGCCGGTTGCCGGATGGGCCGGCCTTGTTGGAACGGGGCAACACGGCATTGGCTTGGCCGACCAAGCTGGTGTATGCGCCCGCCCTGGCCGATCAGGCGCTGGAATTCACCGCCCGGCATCTCACACCCGGGGACATGGCCACCGACCCGATCCCATTGCCCTTGGCCGGAATGGGCCATTATCCATGGGAAACGGCAGAATGGCGAACCCTCCCAGCATGACTGTCCTGACGAAACGTTTCCTCGGAAGCACCGGGCTGCAGACTGCAGCGCTCGGGCTGGGCACCGTGAAGTGGGGACGCAACGAGCGATTGAAACATGCGCCTTTTGCCTTGCCGGATGATGCCACCTGCCTGCGGTTGCTGGATCTGGCGGAAGCCGCGGGGGTCAATCTGCTGGATGTGGCTCCCGCCTACGGAATCGCCGAGGAGCGGCTGGGCCGGCTGCTGGCAGGACGGCGGGACCAGTTTTTGTTATTCTCCAAGACCGGGGAAATCTTTGATCGTGGGCAATCCTCGTGGGATTTCAGCGCGGCCCACACCCGCCGCAGCGTGGAGGAAAGCCTGCGCCGGCTGCAAACGGACCGGTTGGATGCAGTGCTGCTGCATTGTCCCCGGGAGGACCTGCGGGTTATCCAGGATACCGCCGCGCTGGAAGTGCTGCACTCTATGAAGGCCGCCGGGCTGATCCGCGCGGTGGGCATATCCACCATGAGTCTCGCCGGTGGCCTCGCGGCAGTGCCGCTGTGCGATCTGGTGATGGTGGCCTGGAACACCGGTTTTCACGAGCAACAGCCAGTGATCGAAGCCGCCGCTGCGGCGGGGAAGGGAATTTTGCTCAAGAAGGTGCTGGCCTCAGGTGATTTGACCGTGGGCGGCGCCGTTCCTGCGGGAATGAAGGCCTTGGATTACCGGCTGCGGTCGGCACTGGCGCTGCCGGGGCATCCGGTGGTGATCGCCGGGACGATCACGCCAAAGCACCTGGAAGAAAATCTGGCCGCGGCCGCTGCAGGAGCCTGGCCGGAAGCGGACTGACTTTTCCGGGTTGAGTTCTGCCGCAAGGATGGAGCCAGTGGGGTTATTTGATCATTACCGGCAGGCTTTTGCGCGGGAATCAGGGAACAGGGTCTTGCGGGCCGGTTTCCTGGAATCCAGACTCTGCTTCAGGGAAATCCGGTTTTCCAGATACCCATTCCCCAGTCCTTCATAATGTTATGTTCCGTCTGCTCCTTCTCACCTTTGGCGTGCTCGGTTTGACCGGCTCCTTCACCCTGGCCGGTCTTCAGGTTCCTGCCTTCACCGCCTACATCGACCCCAACCCGGAAGGGGCGCGGGTTTCCGAAAAGCGGGGGATCACCGGCTGGAACGATGCGGCGCAACAGGCGGTTTGGTTCGGTGAGCTCAAAGCTGCCGGCGAATTGACGGTGGCCTTGTCGGTGAAGCTTCCGCCGGGGGGCAAATCGCGGCTGCAGCTCAAAATCGGGGATCAGAAACATGAGGCGGAGGTCATGGAGGGCCGGGCGGATTTTGGACGCTACACCATCGCCAGTCCGGGGTATGTGCGCCTCGAGCTCTCCAGCCTGAATGGAACGGCCGATGCGGGGCAAATCGAGACCCTGCATCTGGACGGTGCCGCGGCGCATGATGCCCATTTCAACCTGAAGGAACGTCGCAATGCGGCTTCGGTGCATCTTGCCTATCCGGTTCCGAAGGAGACGAAGGTTGCCATGTTTTACAATGAAGTCACTGCCGTGGCGGACCCGGTTTACACTTATTACATGGCCTGCGGTTTCTCCCGCGGTTACTTCGGCATGCAGGTCAATTCCGCCACGGAGCGCCGCCTGATTTTTTCCATCTGGGATGCGGGCAATGGTGGCGATGCCAAAGACCGGAGCAAGGTGGCGGATGACGACCAGACCCAGCTTGTGGCGAAAGGGGAAGGGGTTCATGCCTCCGTTTTTGGCAATGAAGGCACCGGGGGCCACTCCCATCTGGTGTATCCCTGGAAAACCGGCGAAGCCCAGAAATTCATCGTGGCCGTCCAGCCGGAGGGCACCCATACGATCTATAGCGGTTATTGGTTCCATCCGGAGAAAATGGAGTGGATGCTCATCGCCAGCTTCCGTGCGCCCAAGGATGGCAAATACCTCAGGGGGCTGTATTCATTCAGTGAGAATTTCGGCGGCAGCAATGGTCACCTGCAGCGCAAAGCGCTCTTTGGCCCTCAATGGATTGCTGATGAGACCGGCCACTGGAGCGAGTTGACCACCGCCACCTTCAGCCACGATGCCACCGGCAAAGCGGACCGGTTGGATCGCTTCATGGGAGTGGAGGATGGAAAGTTCTTCCTGTCCCAAGGCGGTTTTATGGAAGGTCGCACGCCCTTTGGCGAAGCCTTCACCCGGCCCGCCACCTCTCAACCCGCGCTGCCGGTGCTGCCAAAACCCTGACTCCGGCAGACATCCTCACTTCCGGACGGCCCATGGCCCCTGCGTTTGCGGTTTGGCCGCAAACCGCAACCGGTAGGCGCGGGGCAGCAGACCGGTCGCGGCCTTGAAGCGCTTGGTAAAATGGCTTTGATCGTGGAACCCACAGTCGAGCGCGATCCCACTGAGTGCCTGGCTGGAGTGTTCCAGGAGATGGCGGGCGGCCTGGATCCTCACTTCGAGCAGGTAGGCCGCCGGGGACCGGCCAAAGACGCGGCGGAACTCGCGCTGAAACTGGCTGGCGGAGAGTCCAGCCTGCCGGGCCAGCTCCGGCACCCCGAGCGGCTCCCCGTAGTGGCGGCGGGCAAAATCGACCGCGGGCAGCAGCCGACGGTATTCCTCCGGCGCCGTCCCGGCCCGCTCGTAGGGACGCATCACTCCGGCGATGCCGAGCAGTTTGCCTTGGGGATCGAGGAGGGGTAGTTTGCTGCAGGCATACCAAAAAGGTGAGCCGGAGGCATCGGGCACCAGCCAGACCTGATGCAGGATCGGCTGGCCGGAATCCATCACCTGCTGGTCTTCCGCCACATACTGCCGGGCCAGAGCCGGGGGATGGAAATCATGGTCGGTTCTTCCCAGCATTCCGGCTTCCGATGAGCATCCATGCATCTCCCATTCTGCCGCATTGGCGAGCACAAAGCGGTGGTGACGGTCCTTGGCAAAGACGAAAACATCCGGGAGCAGATCCAGCAGAGGGAGCGTCTGTTGGAAGGCGCGGCGGATGGGTTCGGGATGAAAGGGGGGCAGCATCGCCATGCGGCAAATATACCAATCTTCCGCACGCCGCTACAATAATGATGCCGGGCATCTGCTTAAGATCGGAGCATGAGATTCTTTCCAATTGTAGGGGCCTTGTGGCTGGCGGGTGCTGCCGTCTGCCCGGCGGGGAGCCCCGTGCGCTTCAACCGGGACATCCGGCCGATTCTTTCGGAAAACTGCTTTCATTGCCATGGTCAGGACGCGGCGCGGCGGAAGGCGGATTTGAGGCTCGATACCTTTGAGGGGGCCACCGCAATGCTGGAGGACGGGCCGGCCCTGGTGCCCGGGAAACCGGAAAACAGTGCCCTGCTCCAACGCATGACCTCGCATGATCCTGACGAACAGATGCCACCGCCGGAATCGAACCGGAAAGTCACGCCGGCTCAGGTTGCCCTGGTCCGGCAATGGATCGCGGAAGGGGCCGCCTATGAAAAACACTGGGCTTTTGTGCCGCCGGTGTGGGGCGCCCTGCCGCCGGCTGCTGCCTGGGACCGGCAGCCGTGGGATGCCTGGATCCGGTCGCGGCTGGAGCGCGACGGTCTGGCTCCATCACCGGAGGCCACCCCGGAAGCCTGGCTGCGCCGGGCCTCCTTCGACCTGACTGGATTTGCGCCGACCCCAGCCGCTCTCGACGGATTTACCGGGGACGTGATAGCCCGCGGGGAATCAGCCTACCGCGATGCGGTCGAGCGGTTGCTGGCCTCCCCGCGCTATGGCGAGCGCATGACTGCCGAGTGGCTGGATGCCGCACGTTATGCCGATACCCATGGATTCAACAATGACTCCATGCGGTCCATGTGGCGCTGGCGGGACTGGGTGATCGATGCCTTCAATCACAATCTCCCCTACAACCAATTCATCACCCGCCAACTTGCCGGGGATCTGCTGCCGGAGCCCGCGCTGGAGGACCGCATTGCCACCGGTTTCGGCCGGAATCATGTGATCAATTCCGAGGGCGGGATTATCGATGAGGAGTACCGCGTGGAGTATGTGGCGGACCGCGTGCGCACCCTCGGCATGACCTGGCTGGGCCTGACCATGGAGTGCAGCCGTTGTCACGACCACAAGTATGATCCGGTGACGGCCAAGGATTACTATCAACTGTATGCCTTCTTCAATCAGGTGCCGGAATGGGGGGAAGACGGGCGTCTGGCGAATGCCTCACCGTTGATTCCGGCCCCTACCGGAGTCCAGCAGGCCGAACTGGCACTGCTGAATCAACAGATTGCCTCGGCGGCTCAGGCTTTGCCGGAGGCATCCACGGCGGGGCGGCCGTTGGCGGAGGTGTTGGCTTTTCTGAGCAGGGCAGTGTCCGTGCAGCCGGACCCGGCAGGCGCGGGATTCCGGGTGGAACGCAAGGATGGAAAATTGATCAACGGAGCCAAACCGGAGGAGTCGTCGGGGCTGGATCAGAAGGTCACGGACCATCCGGCCCTGGGACCGGTATTTGCCTTCCCGGCAGCGGCCTGGACCGTGGCCCCGTCGCAATTTGAGGCGGGCAGTCACAAGGCGTGGACCTGGCAGACCTCGCTGCGCTGGAGGGGAGGGGAAGGAGTGCTCCTGTCCAACATGGCCTGGCAGATTCCGGTGTCTTCGGTGTCGCACGGGAATGGATTTGAAATCCGGATCAATGCTGCCGGGGCGGTGGAAGTCAGGATGGCCCAGAAGTGGCCCGCTTACGCGATCCAATTGGAAACCACGACGGCGCTGCGGCCGGACCGCTGGCATCAGATCGCGGTGGTCAATCATGGCACGGGGACCGCTGCCGGACTGAGGGTGTATGTGGATGGGGTGGAAAGTGATGTCGTGGTGCACCACGATGGATTGTCCGGTCCGGTCGGTCCCAGGGCGCTTTCGGTCGGCCGGAAGGAAGGCCCGGAGCCGGAGGCTTATGAAGGTGATTTCGCGGGCTTCCAGGTCTGGCCGGCGGTGTTGCCGGCGGACGACCTGGCGCGGATGGCTGACCGGCAGCTGGTCCGGTTGATCGGCGCCTCCGGGGGCATGCCGGAGGCCTTGGTTCAGCTGGATCGGGTGCAGTCGGCCTTCCTGCGCTATCAGGACAGCACCCGTGAAGCCGTGCAGGCGCTGCGGGTCGCGCAGGCGAGGCGGTTGGAACTGAAACGGAAATTCCCGAGTGTGATGGTGATGGCCGAAATGGCGAAGCCCAGGCCGACCCATGTTTTGTTAAGGGGTAACTATGATGCCCTTGGCGAACCCGTCACGCCGGGGGTGCCGGAAAGCCTGTTGGGCGCCTGGCCGCCCGGGGCTCCCCGGAACCGCTTGGGACTGGCCCAATGGCTGACCCAGCCCGGCCACCCGTTGACCGCCCGCGTGGTGGTGAACCGTTTTTGGCAGCAGATTTTCGGGATCGGTCTGGTCAAGACGGCAGAGGATTTCGGTTTCCAGTCGGAATATCCGGCTCATCCGGAATTGTTGGATTGGCTGGCGCGGGACTTCATCGACGGAGGCTGGAACGTGAAGGACCTGATGCGGTCCATCGTGCTTTCGGCCACCTACCGTCAGGATTCCAGCATTGCCCCCGGCCTGCTGACCCGCGATCCGGAGAACCGGCTGCTCGGCCGGGGGCCGCGTTTTCGTCTGCCGGCGGAGATGATCCGCGATCATGCGCTCGCCGTCAGTGGTCTGCTGCGCGAGCGTCTTGGTGGTCCCAGCGTTTTTCCGGACCAGCCGGAGGATCTTTATAAAGGCGTGGTGGTGGATGCGGACTATCCGGGCACGAAGTGGCTGACCAGCACCGGCGATGACCTCTACCGCCGCAGTCTTTATACCTTCTGGAAGCGGACGGTGCCGCACCCGGTGATGAACGTGTTCGACACCCCGGACCGGGAATTTGGCTGTGTCCGGCGTTCCCGCACCAATACGCCGCTCCAGGCCTTGACCCTGATGAATGAACCTGCCTTGATGCGTGCGGCCGGGCATTTGGGGCAGCGGATCCAAGCGGAAGGTGGCGGCACCGACGCGGCCCGGTTGGCGTGGGGCTTTCGCCTCACAACTGGACGCCTGCCGACACCAAGGGAAGCGGAGGTACTGGCAAAAGTGCAGAACCAGCTGAGGGCCTCCTATCAAGCGGACTCTGCCGGGGCCGAAGCCATGCTGAAGAGCGGAGGCGTGAGTGCCGCGGCTGGCCAGGCGGGAGAAAGCGCCGTCTGGACGGCCCTCGCCAGCAATCTGCTGAATCTGGACGAAACCATTACCAAAAACTGACCCATGGACTGCCATCGCTATGAAAACTGGGGCACCCGCCGGGAGTTCCTGAGCCGCACCGGTCTCGGTCTCGGGGCCGCCGCTCTGTCACAACTGATGGGCGGTTTCAGCGCATCTGCGGCAGGCGGCCTGCCGGGGCTGCCGCACTTCGCACCGAAGGCCAAAAGGGTCATCTATCTGTTCCAGTCCGGCGGCCCGCCGCACCTGGAGTTGTTCGATCCCAAGCCGCTGCTGAGTGAGCGGTTTGATGAGGAATTACCGGCTTCGGTGCGTGGGACCCAACGCATCACCGGAATGGTGAGTGCCCAGGGAAAGCTGGCGTTGCAGCCGAGCAAATATGCCTTCCAGCGTTGTGGACAAAGTGGCCAGTGGCTCAGCGACCTGCTGCCCCACACGCAGAAAATCGCCGACGAGTTGTGTGTGGTGCGGTCGATGCATACCGATGCCATCAACCACGATCCGGCGATCACCCTCCTGCAAACCGGCAGTCAGCAGCCTGGGCGCCCCAGCATCGGAGCGTGGCTGGATTACGGCCTGGGCAGCGTGAATGAAAACCTGCCTTCCTACATGGTGATGTGTTCCGTTCCCAGCAAGGGGCCACCGGATCAGGGCCTGCTCTCGCGGTTATGGGGCAGTGGTTTCCTGCCCAGCCGGCATCAGGGCGTGCAGTTGCGCGGCACCAACGATCCGGTGCTTTATCTGAACGATGCCCCAGGCATTTCGCGGGAACGCCGCCGTCTCATGCTTGATGGGCTGGCGGAGCTGAATGGCATCCAGCACGCCGCCAGTGGGGACCCTGAAGTGGAAGCCCGCATTGCCCAATATGAAATGGCCTTCCGCATGCAGGCTTCGGTGCCCGATCTGGCGGATCTCAGCAAGGAGCCGCAGGAAACCTGGGACCTCTATGGCGAGGCCGCGAGGCAGCCCGGGTCCTTCGCGCGGCACTGTCTGCTGGCCCGCCGCATGGCGGAGCGCGGGGTCGGTTTTATCCAGCTGTATCATCGCGGCTGGGATGTGCACGGCGGGCTGACCGACCGGTTGCCGGTCCTCTGCGGCGATGTCGATCAACCTGCGGCAGCGCTGGTGACCGACTTGAAAAGGCGCGGCCTGCTCGACGACACTCTGGTCATCTTCGGAGGCGAATTCGGCAGGACTTGTTATGCGCAGGGCGGTGCCAACCGTGAAAAATACGGCCGCGATCACCACGGGCGCTGTTTCTCACTCTGGATGGCGGGGGGCGGCATCAAGCCCGGCACCAGCCACGGCCTGACAGATGACTTCGGTTTCAACATTGTGCAGGACCCGGTCCACGTCCACGATCTGCATGCCACGCTGCTGCATCAGTTGGGGATTGATCACGAGCGGCTCACTTACCGGTTCCAGGGTCGTCAATTCCGCCTCACGGACGTCCATGGCAAAGTGGTCAAGGCGCTGATCTCATAGCGCCGGCCCGGGAGCCGGAGTCGCGGATCTCCTGTGCCAAAAACGCAAATGCGGGAGCAAGCCCGGGCTTCCCACCTGCGTAATAGGCGGGAGAACCTCCCGTGGACGCGGACGGATCACCCCACCTTTTAAAGACATGCTTAAATCTGCTCATTGGATCGTGCTGGCTGGACTGCTGCTGGGCGGGTGGGGGCACGCGGAAGAGACCGCGGTCCGTCCGGAGATGCCCGCGCCGCAGGCTTTCTTCAAGAACAGCTGTCTGGATTGCCATGATGCCGAAACCAAAAAGGGAGGATTGGATTTGGAAGGGCTGGGAGCCGATCTTTCCAACGGACGCACGTTTGAATGGTGGGTGAGAATCCACGACCGGGTGGCGGCGGGAGAGATGCCGCCGAAAAACAAACCCCAGCCGGAGGCGGGCGACCGGCAGGCCTTTTTGGAATCGCTGACGAAATCGCTGACCACGGCCGAGCAGGCCGCGACGGCCCGGGACGGGCGGACCACGGAACGCCGGATGAACCGTTATGAATACGAGAACGCCCTGCGCGATTTGTTTGCTGCCCCATGGCTGCAGGTCCGTGACCGGTTGCCGGAGGACGGGGAATCGTTCCGCTTCAACCGGATCGGGGATTCACTGGATGTCTCGCATGTGCAGATGGCCCGGTATCTGCAAACGGCGGATGCGGTGTTGCGGGAAGTGATGGCGACCGGGGTCACGCGGCCGGCCACGGAGACGATCCGTTATTACTCGAGGGATGACAAAAGCTGGACGGGACCCATGAAGTTTGGGGAATTCAACCGCAGCCCGGAGCGGGCGACGTTTCCCGTGTTGGGATTTTCCCCGCAGCCGGAGGTCAGGGCTGGCAAGGAACCGATGACGGCCGGGCCTGGAAATCCGGAACTGCGGGAAATGGAGGGCGTGGGAGTGGTGGCCAGCAGCTACGAGCCGCTCCAGCCGCAGTGGGGGAAATTCAAGGCACCGGTATCGGGCCGCTACCGGGTCCGGATTCATGCCCATGCGGTGTGGGTCGGACCGGGGAAGGAGAAACGCTGGTGGGTGCCGGATCTGGATAACGTCTCCAAGGGACGCCGGTCGGAACCCATCACGGTCTATGGCGTGATGCCGCCGGGCCTGCTGCGCAAGCTGGGGAATTTCGATGCCGGGGTGGAGCCGGGGGCTCATGATATGGAAGTGTGGCTGCAGGAAGGCGAGATGATCCGGCCGGATGCGGTGCGGCTGTTCCGCTCCCGTCCGCCCAATTGGCAGAATCCCCTTGCCACGACCGAGGGGCAGCCGGGGGTCAGCTTCCGCTGGATGGAGGTTGAGGGCCCGCTCTATGATCAATGGCCGACGGCGGGACACCGTTTGTTGTTTGGGGAGCTTCCGCTGCAGGCCTCCACCAAACCCGACCTCTCGGTGGAGGTGGTTTCCGCCCATCCGGAGGAGGACGCGGCGAGGTTGCTGGAACAATTCCTGATCAAAGCCTATCGTCACGCGACCGGAGCGGGGCAGGTGCCGCGTTTCCTGCCGGTGATCCGGCATGCGAGGGAGACCGGCAGCAGTTTTACCGAAGCGATGCTGGCGGGATACACCGCGGTGTTGTGCTCGCCGGAGTTTCTCTACTGGCATGAAACGCCGGGCGCCCTGACGGATTGGGACCTGGCCGACCGGCTGGCCTCTTTTCTGATCAATTCGGTCCCCGATGCACCACTGCGGGAGCTGGCCGGTCAGGGCAAGCTGCGCGACCCTGACGTGCTGCGGGCGCAGACCGACCGGTTGCTGGATTCACCCGGGGCGGAACGCTTCGTGGAGGCCTTCCTCGACTATTGGCTGGACCTGCGGAAGGTGACGGTAACCAGCCCGGACAGTGGATTGTACCCTGACTATTATCTGGACGACTATGTGGGGGAATCGGCCCAGCGCGAATCGCAGCTGTTTTTCGCGGAACTGATGAAACATGATCTCCCGGCGCGGAATCTGGTCGATTCAGACTTCGTCCTGATCAATGAGCGGCTGGCGGACCTCTATCAAATTGCTGGGGTGACCGGTTCGGGGTTCCGGAGGGTGGCCGTGCCGGCGGACAATCCACGCGGCGGATTGATGACCCAGGCGATCGTGCTGAAGGTGACGGCCAACGGCACTACGACTTCACCCGTGCTGCGGGGAGCCTGGATCACCGAACGCCTGCTGGGCGATGTGGTGCTGCCGCCGCCGCCGGGCACCCCGGCGGTGGAGCCGGACATCCGCGGGGCCACCACGATCCGTGAGCAGTTGGAGAAACACCGGTCGCAGGCGTCCTGTGCGTCCTGCCATGATAAGATGGATCCTCCGGGATTTGCCCTGGAGAGCTTTGATGTGATGGGAGGCTGGCGCGATCACTACCGGGCGCTGGGTGAGGGAGAGAAGGTGCCGGGCTTCGGTAAAAATGGCCAACCGTTTGCATTCCGGCCCGGCCAGCCGGTCGATCCGGCCGGGACCTTGCCGGATGGCCGGAGTTTCCAGGACATCAAGGGCTTGAAAAAACTGCTGCTGCAGGATGAGGCGAAGATCGCCCGGAACCTCGCCCGGCAACTGACCATCTATGCCACCGGGGCACCGGTGCGGTTTTCGGACCGTCCTTCCCTGGAAGCGATCCTTGAGCAGGCCCGTAATAGTCAATACGGGGTGCGCAGTTTGATCCATGCCCTTGTCCAAAGTCCGCTCTTCCTGAACAAGTAATTTTCCTTTATTCCACGGTCATGGCTGCGCCCTATATTTCCCTCCAACGTCATCTCTCCCGCCGCCGTTTCCTGCGGGGGACGGGCATAGCCCTTGGGCTGCCGCTGCTCGAAGCGATGATGCCCGCTTTTGCCAGGGCCGCTGCCCCGGCGGATGCTCCGCGGCGGATGCTGGCGGTCTGCAACAACCTGGGCCTGCTGCCGGATCAGTTTTTCCCCACCGGAGCTGGGCGGGACTATCAACTGTCTCCCTATTTGGAAATGCTGAAGGAGCACCGTGAGGGGTTCACGGTTTTCAGCGGAGTTTCGCATCCTGACGTGGATGGAGGACACCCGGCCGACAACTGTTTCCTGACGGCCGCCCCCCATCCCGGCAGCGGGGGATTCCGCAACACGATTTCCCTCGATCAATACCTCGCGGAACGGATCGGGCACCTCACGCGGTTTCCTTCCCTGACGCTTGGGGTGAATGTGTCGCGGGGCCGGCGCAGTCTGTCTTGGACCGGATCGGGCGTGCTGATTCCCTGTGAGGAAAAAGCCTCGGATGTGTTCAAACGTTTGTTCATTCAAGGCTCGCCGGAGGAAGTCGCCGCCCAGGTGCGGAAACTGGAACTGGGGCAGAGCATTCTGGATTCGGTGGCCGGGCAGGCGAAGGATCTGGAGCGGAATATCGGGCCGAAAGACCGGGAACGGCTGGATCAGTATTTCACGAGTGTGCGGGATTTGGAACAACGGCTCCAGATGTCACGTGAATGGGAGAACAAACCGAAACCAGCCGTGACCACGGCGCCTCCCCTCGACCCGGCGGACCCACGCGAATACATGCAGAAGGTGAAGCTGATGTATGACATGGCGCGGCTGGCATTTGAGACCGACTCCACCCGCAGCGTGACGTTGATGCTGGACAGCGTGAATTCACCAGTAATCGATGTGAACGGCGAAAAAATGTCCGATGCCTATCACAGTCTCTCCCACCACGGGAAATCGGATGAGAAGCTCCGGCAACTCAAGGCGATCGACCAGTGGCACATGAAGCTGCTGGCGGATCTGTTCACCCAGCTCAAAGCCGTGGGCGAGTCCGGGGATACCCTGTTTGACCGGACCATGGTGCTCTATGGCAGCAATCTCGGCAATGCCAACACCCACGTGACAACGAATCTGCCCACCCTGTTTGCCGGGGGGGGCTTCCGTCACGGCCAGCATCTCGTCTTTGATCAGGAACGGAACTATCCTCTGCCGAATCTTTTTGTCTCCATGCTGCAACGCATGGGGGTGGAGGCTGGTAAGTTCGCCAGTTCCACGGGAACGATGCGGGGACTTGAAATGGTCTGAAGCGGCTTGGGTTCCTGATGAGCCCGGGGGGATCAGGCGATGAAAAGCAGCCGGAGGGCGGCCAAGGCGGCGAGGGAGAGGACAATGATCTGGAATGGTCGTTGGGGAAGGCGGTGCACCGCTGCGCGGCCCAGAAAGAGGCCCGCCAGCACCGTTGGGACCAGCATGACATTCAAGGTCAGGGAACCGCCGCTGATGAGGCCGAGGTGCAGACTGAATGGGACTTTGACCAGATTCACGAACAGGAAGAGCCACGCCATGGTGGCCACGAATTCCCGTTTGGGCAGTCCGAGAATCAGCAGATAAATGGTGGCGATGGGGCCGGCGGCGTTGGCGACCATGGTGGAAAGGCCGGTGAGCAATCCTGCCCCCCAGGTGAACGCAGACGAGCCGGCCATGCGCCCGGTCAGGTGGGGAGCACGGCCCCGGAAAATCTGCACGCCCAGCATCAGCAGGATCATGGCTCCGATCAGCGGTTTGAATGCGGAGTCCGGCAGGTGCAGCAGGACGCCCCAGCCGGCCACGATGCCCAGAAGGATCGGCCAGATCAGGGCACGGATGCGGCCCCAGTGGATTTCCTGACGATACAGCAGGGCGGCCATGACATCCGCAAAGATGAGCAGCGGCAGGACCACTCCACTGGACAACTTGCCAGGAAAAATATCGGCCATGATGAGCACGGTCATCATCCCCACGCCCGCGAGTCCGGCTTTGGCGATTCCACAGCAGAGTCCGGCGAGGGCGGCCATCGCCCACTGGGTGGGCGTGAGGGAGGGCCACGCCCATGCGCTGGCCAGAGCGGCGGCCGGGGAGATCGGAAATGTCATTAATTCCTCATCCCGGGAAAGAGCCAGGGGGTCAAGGCCAATGGGGGGGTAACTGGACCCACGAGTATATGGCGGCCAAGGCATCGCAGCCAGCTTCCCGACTGGTGCCCTCATGACATCAGGTTAAAACCGCAGTCGCGGATTGACGTATCTTGCGAATGAGACTATAAAATGTCTCAAATGGAAAAGATGCTGGAAACACCCAGTCCCAAAAAAACTCCAATTCCCAAGGAGGGGGACCAAAAAGCCGTTCTCCGAAAGGCCGGCGGGCCAGTGGTTGGTTATTATGTTCAAGGGCCTTCCAGCAAAGGGGCGGCCCGGGATTTCACCCCCTCGAAGCTCATCCAGTCGCTGAAAGCTGGGCTTCCGGTTCAGGAGCTCGACGAGCTGCGCGGCCATCTCGACCTGCCGATGGAAAGACTTGCTCCCATGCTGGGCATCTCCAAAGCCACGCTGCATCGACGGAAGATCTCCGGCAGGCTTGATCCTGCGGAGTCCGACCGCGTGGTGCGCTTCGCCCGGCTGCTGGGCCAGGCCGCGGAAGTTCTGGAATCGGTGGCGAATGCCCGCCTTTGGCTGACGGCTCCCCAGACCGGACTGGGCGGTGCGGTGCCCTTGGAGTATGCGGAAACGGAGGTCGGCGCCCGTGAAGTAGAGGATCTCCTCACCCGCATTGAATACGGAGTCTATTCATGATGAGGCAGGCATGGCGGATCGTGAAGGAAAAATACGCCGCCACTGCTTTCAGTGGGGAAGGGGCTTCACGCGGTGGTGGCCGTTGGAACTCCCGCGGCACGTGGTTGGTATACACCAGCGGAACCCTGTCCCTCGCGGCGTTGGAGACCCTGGTTCATCTGAATCCACCGGTGCATTTCAAATATGTCGCCTTCCGGATCGGGTTCGATGATGCATTGGTGGAAAGGATGACTGCGGCATCTTTTCCGGCCGGCTGGAGGGAAGAACCGGTCCCTCCCTCGACCAGAAAAATGGGAGATCTATGGATAAAACAGGCGCGTTCCGCGGTGCTGGAAATGCCAAGCGTGATCATTCCCGGCGAGCCGAATTACCTGCTCAATCCGGCTCATCCTGACTTCAGGAAAATCACCTTCGGCAAACCCGAACTCTTCTCCTTCGATCCCCGGCTGCTCAGTTGAGTAAACCCATCGGTGCTATTCAGGATACATTCGGCCATGGAATGGCAATACCTTCGTTTGAGTCATCCGCGATGAGCCTCAGCCTTGCGGAAGCAGTCCCGCGGAGCCATCTTCTCACTTGCTGGTGAGGCGCTGGATGGAGCCGTTCCAGTCCAGCATGACCGGCTCTCCCTGGGCGTCCTCCACAAAAGCGGTAGGCTTGAAGGTGGCTTGGCCTTTGGCATCGAGGGGGGCTTGGAACAGTTGGGTGTTGTCCACGACTTTGCCGGCGGTGTGGTCGTAGTTCAGGGCCCAGATGCGGCCGTTGGCGAAGTCGCCGTAAAGGTATTTTCCGGCGAGATCCGGGAGGGCCTTGCCGTGGTAGACAAATCCTCCGGTTATGCTGAGGCCCTGGCTGTGATCATATTGATGGATCGGGTCGATGAACTTGGCATCGGTGGGAGCGGGTTCCTGACGGATCACAAAGGGCTGGGCTCCCTCACGCCAGCTCCAGCCATAATTGCCGCCTTTTTGGATCAGGTCAATTTCCTCCCAGATGTCCTGACCGACATCGGCGCACCAGAAGAGGCCGGTGGCCTTGTCGATGGAGAGTCCCCAGGGATTGCGCAGCCCGTAAGCGTAGATTTCAGGAAGGACGGCTTCCTGTTTCAGGAAGGGGTTGTCCGAAGGGATGCCATAAGGGCGGCTGCCGGTGCGGGTGTCCACATCGATGCGGATAATTTTTCCGTTATAGACGAAGCGGTTCTGGGCAAAACGGAAGGGGTCGTCGCGTTTGCCGCCGTCACCGAAGGCGATAAACAGCAAGCCGTCCGGGGCAAACAGCATGTTGCCGGAATTGTGGTTCCAGAACGGCTGGGGGACCTGGAGGAGAATGCGTTCCGAAGCGGGGTCGGCTTTGTCCGGATCAGCGGCGGAGACTTTGAACTCGCTGATGATGCTGCGTTTTGGTTCCTGCTGGCTGTAGCAGACATAGAATCGGCCGTTTTCCTTGTATTTCGGGTGGAAGGCAAATCCAATCAATCCTTCCTCAAACTGGTTCTCCTCCATCTTCCGGTCGGAGAGATCGAGGAAGGTTTTGGTTTCCTTGCCGGCCTGATCGGAGGGCAGAATGCGGACCTTGCCCCGCTGCTCGACGAGGAACTGGCGTCCGGTGCCGTCCGCGGGCGAGAGCAGGGTAATCGGACGGTCGATTTTGATGCCTGTCCAGGCAGGCTTCAGTTGGATGCCCTCGGCGGAAGCCATGGGCAACACGGCGGAGAAGGCAATGGCGGCGAGGGAGCGTTGGAGAAAATGCATGACGGTCCCCTCTTTACGCGTCAGCGGCCCGGAATGGCAACCTTTTGCTCTGGGGATTTTTACAGCAGGCCGGTCGCTCCCATGCTCAGGGCCGGGTCATCCGTTCAGCGATGACCCATTGGTCGAATTGTTCGCTGGTAAGATGGCCGAGGGCGAGGGCGGCTTCCTTGAGATTGGTGCCTTCCTTGTGGGCTTTTTTGGCGATGGCGGCGGCCTTGTCGTAACCGATGTGGGGATTGAGTGCGGTGACGAGCATCAGGCTCTCGGCGACGTAGCGGTCGACCGTGGCACGGTTCACTTTGAGGTCAGCGAGGCAGTAGTCGGCGAAGCTGTGGAGGGTGCCAGTGAGCAGTGCCACACTGTGTAAAAAGTTGTGGATCATAATGGGATTGAACACATTAAGCTCAAAATTCCCTTGGCTGCCGGCGAAGCCGATGGCGGCGTCATTGCCCATCACTTGGACGGCAACCATGGTCATGGCCTCGCTCTGGGTGGGATTCACTTTTCCGGGCATGATGGAGGAGCCGGGTTCGTTTTCGGGGAGGGCCAGCTCGCCGAGACCGCACCGCGGGCCGCTGCCGAGCCAGCGGATGTCGTTGGCAATCTTCATGCAGGTCCCAGCCAGCGTTTTGAGAGCGCCGGAAGCGAAGACAAATTCATCGTGGGCGCTGAGGGCGGCGAATTTATTGGGATGGCTGGCGAAGGGCAGGCCGGTAAGTTCAGCGATTTTCGCGGCGGCGCGGTCGGCGAATTCCGGATGGGAATTGAGCCCGGTGCCGACGGCGGTGCCGCCGATGGCGAGATCATAGAGGCCGGGCAGGGCGGACTCGATGCGGGCGAGGTCGCGGTCAATCAGGCTGACATACCCGCCGAACTCCTGGCCGAAGGTGACAGGGGTGGCGTCCTGGAGGTGGGTGCGCCCGATTTTAACGATATCGTTGAATTCCACACGTTTGGCTTCGAGGGCGCTGCGGAAGTGCTGGATGGCGGGGATGAGGCGGTGGACGACTTCCTCGGCAGCCGCGATGTGCATGGCGGTGGGGAAGGTGTCGTTGGACGACTGCGACATGTTGACGTGGTCATTGGGATGCACGGGGGTTTTGCTGCCCATGGTGCCGCCGGCCATCTCGATGGCGCGGTTCGAGATGACCTCGTTAGTGTTCATGTTCGTCTGGGTGCCGGAGCCGGTCTGCCAGATGCGGAGGGGAAAATGGGCGTCGAGGGTGCCGGCGATGACTTCATTGGCGGCGGCGGCGATGAGGTCGCAGGTGGGTGAGGGCATTTTGCCGAGATCCGTATTCACTAGGGCGCAGGCTTTTTTCAGGACGCCGAGGGCGCGGATGAGGGGGCGGGGCATCACGTCGCGGCCGATGGCGAAGTATTTGAGGGAGCGCTGGGTCTGGGCGCCCCAATAGGCCGAGGTGGCGACTTCGATGGGGCCCATGGTGTCGGATTCAGTGCGGGTAGTCATGTGGGGAAAGTAGGTTTCGGGTAACAGGGAGGAGATGTTTGGGAAATGTCCGGGAAAGGGTGCGGGGTGAGGGCGCGCTGCAATGGGAAATCCGTGAAGGCCTTGGGAAGGGTGGCGGGGCGGAGGATCGGATTCGTGATTTTGCGGAAAAAGGCAGAATTGCAAAAAAGAATTGAGAAAACCGGCGGTGCATCTATAATTTTCAGATTTGCGGCGGGAATGTCGTAATTTTCTGTCATTTCACATGTTCCGTTTTTCCAGATTTTTTTGGTGGTTGCTGCCGCTTGTGGCGCTGGCTGGCCCGGGAGAAGGCGTGGCCGGGGCACCGGGCGCGGGGCGGCTCCAACAGGTAGGGATGGAAATGAAGTGGTCCTGGGGTGATGCTCCATTGAAATTTGGGGCGGAGTTGACCCAAGGCGGCGCGCTCTCGGTCACCCGGGCGGACTTTTTGGTTTCGGACCTGGCCTTGCGGCGGGAGGACGGCAGCTGGCTGGAAACGGGCGGATGGTTTGCCATTTTCAAGGGAGCGGAGGGTGTGTCGCAGGCGCTGCTTGAAGGGGTGCCGGGGCAGGTTTTCACGGCGCTGCGTTTCAAGGTCGGGGTGGAGCCTGCGGTGGATCGCGGTGATCCGAATCGCTGGCCGGCGGGCCATGTGCTGCATCCCCTCGTGAATGGGCTGCACTGGGGTTGGCAGGGAGGATACATTTTTATGGCGATGGAAGGGCATTGGCAGCGGAGCGGGGGGGAGCCGGGTGGGTTTTCCTATCACCTTGCGGGGGGGCAATCGTTGATGGCGGTGACGCTGGAGGGGCCTTTGGATTTGCGGAGCGGGGGGACGGTCGGGCTGGATCTGGATGTGGCCAAAGTCCTCGGGGGGCTGGACCCGGCGGCGTTTGGGGAATCGACCCACTCGCGGGAGGGCGATCCGCGGTCGGCCACGCTGCGGACGAAGGTGGAGCAGGCCTTCCACCTGACCGGGGTGAAACCGGAAGTCTGGCAGGATCCCGTGGTGGTTTCCGCCCCGTCGGCCACGGCGGCCCACGGCACGCCCTATCCCCTGCAATTTTCCCGCCGGTTGCCGCAGGTGAAACTTCCCCCGGACAATCGGCTGACGCTGGAAGGCGTGGACCTGGGGCGTGCGTTGTTTCATGATGCCCGGCTTTCGGTGAATAACACCCAGTCCTGTGCCTCGTGCCATGACCAGAGGGCGGCATTTTCGGATGCCGGGAAACGGTTCAGCCTGGGGGCGGACGGTCTGCCGGGAAAACGCAACGCGATGCCGTTGTTCAATCTGGCTTGGCAGGCGGAGTTTTTCTGGGATGGCAGGACAAGGCGCCTGCGGGATCAGGTCCTCGAGCCCATCCAGGATCCCTTGGAAATGCATCAGCCGCTGGACCAGGCGGTCGGGAAAATCGCGGCCGATCCAGCTTATGCAGGTAAATTTGAAGCAGCTTTCGGAAATGCCGGGATCACCGCGGAGCGCCTCGGGCTCGCTCTCGAACAATTTCTCCTGACGCAGGTTTCGCAGGATTCAAAATTCGATCAGGCCCTGCGGGGGGCCATCAAGCTGACGGCCGAGGAACAGCGCGGACTGGAGTTGTTTGTCACCGAGCACGATCCCGCCCGGAACCTGCGGGGAGCGGACTGTTTTCATTGCCATGGCGGGGCGCTTTTTTCCAATCAGGGATTTGCCAATAACGGTTTGGATGCGGCGCCCCTGCCGGGGCGGCAGGCGGTGACCGGGCTGGGTTCCGATGCCGGGAAATTCCGGGTGCCCCCGCTGCGCAACATTGCGGTGACGGGGCCCTACATGCACGACGGACGCTTCGCCAGCTTGGAAGAGGTGATCGATCATTACGATCACGGGTTGCAGCGGACCGCCACCCTGGACCCCAATCTGGCCAAACATCCCGCCGCCGGTCTCGGCCTGGGCACCGCTGACAAAGCCGCCCTGGTCGCCTTTCTCCATACCCTGACGGACCAGGCCTTCCTGCGTCCGGTATCCATTTCTGCGGCCAGTCTTTCCAAGCCATGAATCCATCCCGAGCCTTCACCACCGTCCTGATAAGTGCGGTGTTAGCCCTTTCCGCAAAACCCGCCGGCGCGGATGAGACCCATGCCCAGGACGATGCGTTTTTCGCGGCGGCGGCGGCCCTGCTGCCAGCCTTCCAAGGGGTGCCTGACCCGGTGGATCCGGCCGAATCGCAGAACGCGGGAGGGTGGGATGCGGCGCTGAATTTGCCCCACGTGCCGGTGACCGCAGCCAATCTGCCGGATGGCCGGGTCCTGACGTATGCTTCCAACCAGCGCACCTCTTTTCCGAATGGCGCCGAGTTCACCTATGCGGCTGTCTGGAATCCCAGCACGGGAACGGTGACGGAGATCAACTGGAACCAGCATGACATGTTCTGCGGCGGCACGGTGCTGCGGGCGGACGGCAAATTCCAGGTCATGGGCGGGCGCAACATTGTGCGCCGTTCCAGTGTGTTCAATTGGCAGACCAATGCCTGGACGCGGGTGGCGGATATGAATGATCCGCGTTGGTATACCGCCTCGGTCGCCTTGCCGCTGGGAGATGTTTTCACGGTCTCGGGCAGCGGGGGTGACAACACCGCCGAGCGGTTCAATGGCACTTCCTGGCGTAAATATACCAACATCAATTGGAGCCCGGTGGCGACCCAGTCAACCATCGAGGCGAATTGGACGCCGATGGTTTTTGTGGCTCCGGACGGCCGGATTTTCCATGCCGGTCCTACTAAATCCATGAACTATGTGGATGCGGAGGGGAATGGGGCCGTGGTCAGTGCCGGAGCCCAATGGCCCGGCACCTGGTATCCGAAGGATGCAGCCATCGTGATGTATGAGCCTGGCAAGCTGCTGGTCGCGGGCGGCCTCGCCACCGGCAGCAGTGAAACCCCGGTCAATCTGGCGGCGACGATCGATCTCTACACCGATCCCCCCACCGTCACTCCGGTTGCGGCCATGTCATTCGCGCGCCGGTTTGCCAATGGGGTGGTGCTGCCCAGCGGGGAAGTGATGGTGATCGGGGGGAATACCTCCGGTCAGAAATTCAGTGATGCCGGTTCCGTTCTCACCCCTGAAATCTGGAACCCGCGGACGGGGCAATGGCGCCGGGTGGCCGGCATGGCCGTGCCCCGCAACTATCACGCTGTGGCGCTTTTGCTGGCGGACGGCCGGGTGATGGCAGGGGGCAGCGGGTTGGCGGGCAATGCTGCGGTCGATCATGCGAATCTGGAAGTCTACAATCCTCCCTCGCACTTCACGGCCGGAGGCACCGCCGCAGTGCGGCCCACCCTGACCTCGGCGCCATCCTCGATTGGATTCACGGGGCGGTTCAGCGTGCAGGGCAGTCCCGGCCTGCTCCGCTTTGCCATGATCCGGATGGCATCGGTCACTCATGGTCTGACCACCGATCAGCGTCATTTCAGTCCGGCCTTCAGTGAAACCGTGGCGGGCACCTACGAGCTGTCTCCTCACAATAATTTGAATGTCATGACCCCCGGGTATTGGATGCTTTTCGGCATCAATGCCGATGGTGCCCCCTCGAGGGGACGGGTCATCCTCGTCGCCAACAATGCCACCGTAGCGGTGCCGGGCGTGAACCTTGCTTTGGACAAGCCCACCCAACAGTCCTCCGATCTCAATATCGCCAATACATCAAACCGCGCCGTGGATGGCGTGACCAATCCTGACTTCAACGCTGCGCCGGGCGTGATTACCCAATCGGAAACCAATGCCTGGTGGCAGGTGGATCTGGGAGATGTCCATGCGTTGAACGCGATCAGGATTTTCAACCGGGGGAATAACACCGGTTCCCGGCTGACTGATTTTTCCGTGCATGTTTCCGAGTTTCCATTCGGGGAGTCGAACCCCGATATCACCACATACCGCTATCGGAGCACAGCCGGGCCGGAGACGGTGATCAATCTCTATCGGAATGGGCGTTATCTGCGTATCCAGTTGAATGGCACCAACCACCTGCAGGTGGCCGAAGTCGAGGTAATGGGAGCCCCGCAACCGGTGGGCGGCATTGCGGTGCAGAATCCCGGAACCAAATATAGCCCGCGGCTTGCGGCCACCAATCTTCAACTCACCGCCACGGCCGGTTCCGCCGTGACGTGGACGGCCAGCGGATTGCCGGAGGGACTCACTTTGAATGCGGCCACCGGCCTGATCTCCGGCACTCCGGCAACCCTGTCGGAAGCGACGGTTACGGTTACGGGAACATTGGCGACCGGAATCAGTGACTCGGTCAGTTTCCTCTGGAACATCCATCCCCCTGGCGAAGTGCCGGGGCTGATCTATCGCTATTACGAAGGAAACTGGACGGTGCTGCCTGACTTTACGCTGCTGACTCCGGTGCGCTCCGGCGTGGCGCCGGCCTTCAGCACTGCCCCGCGAGAGCGCGAAAGCAATTACGCCCTGACTTTTGACGGAAATATCCGCATCCCATCGACCGGCAACTGGACCTTTTACAGCAACTCGGATGAAGGCAGCCAAATCTGGATCGATGGACGTCTGGTGGTCAATCACGACGGAGTGCACCCCGCCAGTGAAGCCAGTGGCACTCTCAGCCTGCCTGCGGGGGTGCACCGCATCACGGTTGCCTATTTCCAGGCCACGGGCGCCCAGGCGCTGGACATCAGTTATGGAGGGCCCGGCGTGCTCAGGCAGATCATTCCGCCCGCCGCGCTTTTTCAACCCGTGCCCGGAGTCCGCTATGATTACTACGAGGGGGCGTGGAACAGCCTGCCAAACTTCGATCTCCTGACTCCGGTAAAGTCCGGGGACGGGGATTCGTTCAGCCTGTTGCCACGCCTGCGCGACGATAATTTCGCGATGCGTTTCCGCGCCACCCTGCGCACCCCGCTGGCGGGCAGCTATACCTTTTTCACGGCCTCGGATGATGGCAGCAAGCTCTTCATTGATGGTGCTTTGGTGGTCAATAATGACGGCCTGCACTCGACCCTCGAAAAGCAGGGCACCATCGTCCTGACGGCGGGGGTTCATGACATTGAAGTGCAATACTTGGAACTGAGTGGCGATCAGGTCCTGCAGGTCAGTTACAGCGGGCCAGGCCTGCCCCGGCAGTTGATTCCGGAAAGCGTGCTGGCGGCACCCGGAGTTCCCGGCTCCGCTCCTGTGGTCACCGCGTTGGCCGTCCGCAGCACTTTGGTGGGCACGGCAGTGTCGCTGCCGGTGATCGCGGCCGATGCCAACAATGATTCCCTGACGTACTCGGCGACAGGTTTGCCCGTTGGCCTTGTCATCAATGCCGGCACTGGTCTCATCACCGGGGCCGGTGCCACCGCGGGAACTTACAATGTCACGGTCACGGTGGAGGATGGCACCGGACGCAGCGGAGGCACTTCCTTTGTCTGGACGATGGTGGAGGGGTTGACCCTGGCACCCTTGACTGCGGTGGCCCGTGCGGCAGGCACGGCGCTCAGCTACAGCGCGATTTCCACCGGGGGGATCAATCCACGTTTCCGCTGGAACTTTGGGGACGGGACACCTGATACGGCGTTGAGTGCCAGCCTCACCGTTTCCAAAACCTTTGCCCAACCGGGCCGTTATCAGGTCACCGTCATTGCCACCGATGATACCGGGGCCTCCCTCGCCCAGGTTTTTATCCAGGCGGTCCATGGGGTGCTGGCAGCGAAACCGCCAACGGTTTCCAGTCCCATGGCATGGCAGACCAGAAGTGGGGTGAACCGGGTCTGGACCGTCAACCCTGACGCCAATACGGTCAGCGTTTTCAATGCCGCCACCCATGCCAAACTGACCGAAATCACGGTGGGCATCCAGCCTGTCAGCATCGCCCTCGCCCCGGATGGCCGGGCGTGGGTGGTGAATAAAAAATCAGCCACAATCAGCCTGCTTGATCCCGACACTTTCACGGTGGCTGCCACGGTCAGTCTGCCGCGGGCCTCGCAACCCCACGGGCTGGCTTTCTCACCGGACGGGGGCGCCGCCTACCTTGTGCTCGAAGGGGCTGGTCAATTGCTGAAATTGAACCCCACAACCGGAGCCGTCACAGGCACGTTGGCTACTGGCCCGGATGCGCGTCATTTGTCAGTGAGCAGTGACAGCAGCAAGATCTATCTCTCCCGCTTCATCACTCCGGCGCTCCCGGGCGAATCGACCCCGGTGGTTCAGACTACGGTGGGCGGAATCAATCACGGCGGACAGGTGCTGGTGGTCTCGGCGGCCGGCCTGACCCTGACGAAAACAATCGTGCTGCAGCACAGTGAGCGGCCCGATGCCGAGAATGCCGGGCGCGGGATTCCCAACTATCTCGGGCCCCCGGTGCTGTCCCCGGACGGCACGGCGGCCTGGGTGCCCAGCAAGCAGGACAATATCAAACGGGGTGCGCTGCGCGATACCCGCCAGCTGACCCATGATTCGACCGTGCGTGCGATTGCTTCGCGGATCGCGCTGGGAAGCGGGACCGAAGACTATGCCGCGCGGATTGATTTCGATGATGCGGCGGTGCCGTCGCATGCGGTTTTTGATCCGACCGGTCTGTTGCTGTATGTCTCGCTGGAAGGAAGCCGTCAGGTGGCCGTGATCGATGCCATGGCCCGCACCGTGCTTTTCAAAATCGACACCGGCCGGGCTCCGCAGGGACTGGCGCTTTCCCCGGATGGCAGCCGGCTCTTTGTTCAGAACTTCATGGACCGGAGTGTGCGGGTATTTGACCTTGGCCTGCTGGTCAATGGCGGGCGGCCTGCGGGATCGGATATTCCCACCCTGGCTACATGGAACACGGTGGCCAACGAGCCCCTGTCTCCTGAAGTCCTGATAGGCAAGCAGTTCTTCTACGATGCCCGCGATCCCCGCATTTCGCTGCAGGGCTACATCAGTTGCGCGGCCTGCCATAACGATGGCGGGCACGATGGCCGGACGTGGGATTTTACAGGCATCGGCGAAGGCCTGCGCAATACCACCGACCTGCGGGGCAAGGCAGGGACTGGTCAGGGGCCGGCGCATTGGACGGGAAACTTTGACGAGATCCAGGACTTCGAAAAACAGATCCGGGATCTCGGGCGCGGCACCGGATTGATGGCCGATCCTGATTTCAATGCCGGCACCCGCTCCCAGCCGCTGGGCCTGTCCAAAGCGGGGGTGAGCGCTGATCTTGATGCCTTGGCGGACTATGTCTCCTCCTTGAGGGCCGCGGTGCCCAGCCCGCACCGCGGCAATGATGGTTCCCTGACACCGGCGGCGCAGGCGGGCCGGGAGGTATTCGTCACGGCAAATTGTGCCCAGTGTCATAGCGGAACGGGTTTTACGGACAGTGCCGTCAACAATCTGCGGAACATAGGTACCTTGAAACCATCCAGTGGCCAGCGGCTGGGCGGCCCCCTGACCGGACTGGACACGCCGACCCTGCGCAGTATCTGGAATACCGCGCCCTATCTGCATGATGGTTCTGCCGCCACCCTGACAGCTGCCGTGCAGGCCCACCAGGGCATCAGCCTTGGCGCGGCGGAGTCAAGCAATCTGGCCGCCTATCTCGCCCAGATCGACGAGGCGGAAACCACCGCCCCGGCACCTTCTCCGCCTGGATCCAGCAGTCCCGGATTGCTCGGCGAATATTTCGATGGCCTGACGCCTGGACTGGCGGCGCCGCTGCTCAGCCGGATCGATCCCGGCATTGCCTTCGACTGGGGCAGTGGATCGCCGGGGCCAGCGGTTCCCAATGATTATTTTTCTGCCCGCTGGACGGGATTCATCACCGCCGCCTACAGCGAAACCTACACCTTTTACGTGCCGTCGGACAACGGGGTGAGGGTCTGGATCAATCGTCAACTGGTGCTCGACAAGTGGACGCCGCTCGACATCTCCGGCTGGCATAACTTCACGGTGCCGCTGGTAGCCAATCAGCCTGTCCCCATCAAGGTGGAATATGCCGAGCTATATGGCGGGGCGACCATTACCATGTTTTGGTACAGCAGCACCCAGTCCTGGGAAAGTGTGGGCAGCAACCGGCTGAGTTCCGGACCGGCCGTAAACCGGGTGCCGGCCCTCACTCCGCCACCCGCCCAGTCCACCGTCCGCGGACAGGCTGCCACCCTGGCGGTGATGGCTTCCGATCCCGATTTCAATGCCCTGACGTTTTCTGCCACTGGACTCCCGGCCGGTCTGCTGGTGGATGCGGCCTCGGGTGTCATTTCCGGGACGGTGAGCCTTGGTGCCGCGGACCAGAACACCGTGACCGTGACGGTATCTGATGGCTCCCTGTCTGCCAGTGCCAGCTTTGTCTGGAGCACCAGCGCACCTCCAGCCAACCGGAGTCCGTCGATCACCAATCCCGGCGCCCAGTCTTCCGTGCGCGGCTCGATTGTGGTGCTGCGGCCCTTGGCCTCCGATCCTGATGGAGACAACCTCACCTGGTCTGCCACCGGGCTGCCGGCGGGGCTGGCAATCGCGCAGGCCACCGGCCAGATTTCCGGAATTCTCGACAGCAATGCCGCCACTTCCTACACCGTGGGGGTCACCGTGAAGGATCCAGGAGGACTCAGCGCCAGCACCACCTTTACCTGGAACACCACGCCTGCGCCGCTCAATGGCTGGCGGGGCGAATACTTCAATGGGATGGAACCCGGGGTGGGCACCCCCTTGTTGGTCCGCACGGATCCTGTCATCAACTTCGACTGGGGTGGTGGCTCGCCGTCGCCCGCCGTGCCTATCGACTACTTCTCGGCCCGCTGGACCGCGATGCTCGTGGTGCCTTATTCAGAGACCTACACGGTCTATGCCCCCTCGGACAATGGGGTGCGCATCTGGATCAATAACCAATTGGTGCTCGATAAATGGGCGCCGCTGGACATCGCCGGCTGGCACAGCTTCACGGTGAACCTCACCGCTGGCCAGGCCGTTCCGGTCAAGGTGGAGTATGCCGAACTTTACGGTGGCGCCGGAATCACGCTTTACTGGTACAGCAATAGCCTGCCATGGGAGGTCATCGCGACCAGCCGCCTGACTCCGGCGGGAACCGTCACTCCCACGTCGGCTTCCGGGGCAGTGGAAATGGCCCGCTCCACCCAGCGGCTGATTTCAGCCGGAGACCATGCGGTCTTCACCTTCCGCCGGCCGTCATCCTCGGCGGCGGAGGTCGCGATCCTCGTCCAGGAAAGTCCCGATCTGAAGACCTGGAGCACTGCCAACCTTCCGGCGGAGGTAGTGCAGTCTTCTGACGGAATCGAGGAGATCAGCCTCCCGGTGGCACTGCCTTCCACCGTAAGTCCGGGACCGGCTGCACGCTACTTCCGGTTGCGGTTCGTCGTGCCGGACCCGGATCCCGGACCGTGAGGGCCGCAGTCACGGTTTCATCGGGTCTGGGGTTTACAGTGAAGGCCCGCTCCGCCGGACGGGGTTCAGAAAAGGATGTTCCTGCAGCACTGATTGTGGTAACGGCAGGGGACCTGTTGACGTCGAACCCAGGCGCAGGCTGGCCTGCCAGATGCTCTGACATCAACTCAAATCCTTCAATCCCCCTTCATGAACCCAGCCCCGATTCCCCATTTTTGGTCCGGCCGACGTCAACCTTCCACCGGCGCCGCGCTGCCGGAATTGCATTCTCCCGTGGACGGGGCAGGGCTGGGAGCGGTGCAGCCGGCCGGGACGGCATTGGTGGACGGGACGGTCGGGCTGGCGCGGCAGGCTTTTGCCACTTGGGGGACCACTCCGGTGAAGGACCGGGTCCAGCCCTTGTTCCGCTTCAAGTATCTGGTCGAGCAGCATATCACCGAACTGGCAGGACTGGTTTCTGCTGAAAACGGCAAGCTGCCCGCCGAAAGCGAGGCCGGCATCCGCAAGGGACTGGAAGTAGTGGAATACGCCTGCTCGCTGCCCCAATTGCTGCCCGGGGAACTTCTCGAAGTCTCCACCGGGGTCGATTGTTATTCCCGCCGCTATCCCCTGGGCGTCACCGCCGGGATCACGCCCTTCAATTTTCCGGCGATGGTACCGATGTGGATGTTTCCCATGGCCATTGCCTGCGGGAACACCTTCATCCTCAAGCCCAGTGATCAGGTGCCGCACACCCCGCTCCGGCTCGCGGAATTGTTGCACGACGCCGGATTGCCGGAAGGGGTCTTCAATGTGCTGCAGGGTGACCGCCACACCGTGGAAGCCCTGTTGGATCACCCCGGGATTGCTGCGGCGGCTTTTGTGGGATCAACCCTGGTGGCCCGTTCCGTCTATCAACGCGGTATCCTGGCCGGGAAACGCGTGCTGGCCCTGGGCGGCGCCAAAAATCATCTGGTGGTGATGCCGGATGCCGATCCGGGGCTGACCGCGAAAAATGTGGTGAGTTCGGCCTTTGGTTGTGCGGGACAGCGGTGCATGGCGGCCAGTGTGTTGTTGGCGGTGGGTAATTGTGATGCGGTGCTGGAAGCAATCGTGGCCGAAGCGCGGGGCATCCGCGTGGGAACGGATCTGGGGGCCATTATCAGCGCCAGGGCCCGCGACCGGATCGTAGCTTACATTGAGCGGTCGGTGGCGCGGGGCCTGACTCTGGCCGCGGATGGCCGGGGTGTCAGGGTGCCGGGCAAGGAGCAGGGGAATTACGTGGGGCCAACCATCATTGACGGTGCGCAACCCGGTGATGAAGCGGCCTGTGATGAAATCTTTGGCCCTGTCATCACGATCATCCGGGTGCCCACTTTCGACGCCGCCATGGCCATTGAAAATGCCAGTCCCTACGGCAATGCGGCCTCGATTTACACCAGTGACGGCGCCACCGCGGCGATCTTTGAGCACCGGGCCCATGCCGGCATGATCGGCATCAATATTGGGGTTCCAGTGCCGAGGGAACCCTTTGCATTCGGCGGATGGAACGACTCGCATTTTGGCATCGGGGACATCACCGGCCGGGATGCTATTTCCTTCTGGACCCGGACCCGCAAGGTGACCCGCAAGTGGTCCGCGGCTGCGGCGAAGAACTGGATGAGTTGATTCCCCGCTCCTTGTCAAGCAGCACCGAGGGCAGGGTGATGCCCCCAGTTTGCCGCCTCATCAGGTTTGGGACTTGATCCGGCAGACCAAAGTGGATACGCTGGATGACATGATGAAACGAAGGCTATGGATGACGGTAGTTTGAATCGACGGGACCGTGGCTTGGGCGGGATCGGTGGGGAGAGTGGACTGCAACAGCGCGGCGCCAGGGTGCCCGGCGGGAGTGGCGCCACGGCTGGCGGTACCGGAAAGTTAGCCGGCCGCTTGTATCCCTGACATCCGCAGGCTACAACTGCCTCACATTTAGTTTTCATCGCCACTTCCTGACCGCCCGCGATCATCAGATCTTCCTCCGCCCCAGATTCATGAAAACACGCCTCGGCTCCGCCCTCCTGGCTCTCGCTCCTTGCCTCTCGCTGTTCGGCGCCGCTGCGCCAGCTTCGGCTCAGGGGTCGGGTTCACTGGACACGGCTTTCAATCCTACTGTCAGCGGAGGCGTCGGCACTGTGACGACCACGGCGGTGCTGCCGGATGGGAAGATGATCATCGGCGGCAGCTTCACCATGGTCGCTGGGATGCCACATAAGTGTATCGCCCGGCTTAATGCCGACGGCAGCGTGGATGCCAGTTTTACAGCGAGCACGAATGACATAGTATTGAGCGTGGCGGTGCAGGCGGATGGCAAGCTGGTGCTGGGCGGCTTCTTCACCAGTGTGAACGGCAGCACGGTGAGCGAGACGACCGGGGTGAACCGGATCACGCGGCTGAATGCGGACGGAACGCGCGACACGGCCTTCAACACCAGTGGCAGCAGCGGCTTGGGCGGGGCGAACGGTTCGGTCTATAGCGTGGCGGTGCAGGCAGATGGCAAGCTGGTGCTCGGCGGCCAATTCACCAGTGTGAACGGCAGCCTGGTGAGTGCCACGGCCGGGGTGAACAGCATTGCGCGGCTGAATGCGGACGGGACGCGGGACACGGCCTTCGCCAGTGGCGGCACCCAACTGGGCGGGCCGGATCATGGCGTAGTTAGCGTAGCGGTGCAGGCGGATGGCAGGCGGATGGCAGGCTGGTGCTCGCCGGCTACTTCACCAGCGTGAACGGCAGCGTGGTGAGCGCCACGACCGGGGTGAACAACATCACGCGGCTGAATGCGGACGGGACGCGGGACACGGTCTTCAATGCCAGCGGCGGCATCGGCCTGGGCGGGGCGAATCACTACGTCTCAAGCGTGGTGTTGCAGGCGGATGGCAAGTTGATGCTCGGCGGTAGCTTCACCAGTGTGAATGGCACCACACGCAACCTCCTCGCCCGGCTGGCCAACGACGACGCCACGCAGAGCCTTGTAGCGGCAGAGACCAGGAAGGTGCTCTGGACCCGCAGCGGTGCCGGGCCGGAGCTCTCGGCGACCACCTTTGAGCAGAGCACGGACGGCGGGACGAACTGGACCGCTCTAGGGGCAGGCACCCGTGTAGGCACCACCGCGAACTGGCAGCTCACCGGCCTCTCCCTCCCTGGCACCGTCAGCATCCACGCCCGTGGCCGCACCACCAGTGGCGCTTACGGCAGCACCGGTCTCATCGAGCAAGTCGCTGCCTTTACCGGCCTGATCTCCCCGCCGCCCCCCGCCGTGACTCCGAGCACCGCGAGTCTTTCCATTGCCGCCACGATGCTGACTATCACTGGCACGAACTTCGACCCTGTCATATCCGGGAACAATGGCTTCGTCCTGGCCAGGACTGGGAGGCAGCTTGAGGGTCCACTCGAAGGCGGCACCCCTCCCTGAAAGTGCAGCGGTCCCAGGACTGGTCGGTCCATCACGTGACCTTCAACACTCTGGAGGCGGCAGAGATCAATCTGTATTTCGGAGTGTGGGGCGCGGGGTCCGGGACGTTGTGGCTGTCAGATTCCGTGCTGGAGGAGGCAGGACCCGTGAATCTGTTGCGGCGTCCGGGGTGTCCGCTGGAGGTGAAGACATTGGACGGCAGGGTGCTGGTGGAAGGCACGGACTTTGAAAAGCTGGCAGACCCACGCCTCGGCAACCAACCGTATGCCGGGGAATACGAAGTCTGGCACGATGCGCCGCCCTTGCGCACGCGCCTGGCGGAAGGCACCCGGCTGCGGGTTTCCTGGTATCATCCCCACGTCATCCACGAGGGGCAGGTCTGTGCTGCGGTCAACGAACCGGCCTTCATGAAACTGCTGGAAAGACAAGCGGAGCAGGTGCACCAGGCATGGGGGGCGCGAAGTTATATGATGTCGCACGATGAGTGGCGGGTGCTCGGCTGGGATGCGGCGGCCCTGTCCCGGCGCCAGGCCCCGGGCGAGGTGGCAGCCGGCCATGTGCAGCGCTGCACGGGATTTCTGGAATCGGTAAACCCCGGCGGGCGGGTGATGGTGTGGAGCGATATGTTCGATCCCCATCACAATGCGGTGAAGGACTATTACCTGGTGAATGGCGACCTGACGGGATCGTGGCTGGGCCTTGATCCGCAGGTGGTGATCATGAATTGGAACTTCGGGGAGCGGACCAAAAGCCTGGCCTTCTTCAGCGGGCGAGGTCATCAACAAATCCTGAGCGGCTATTACGACGCCGGACCGGAGCAGATCAAAGGCTGGTTGGAAGCGGCCCGGGGTGTGCCTGGGGTGATCGGGGTAATGTATACCACCTGGCAGAATAACTACACGGACCTTGAAGCCTTTGCCGGGCACGTCACCGCGTGCGAGAAGGGGAAATAACTCCCTGACGGCTCAGTAGCGAGGGACGGTGGGATCGACCTCAAGGGACCAGCCTTCGATGCCCCGGGCCATGCTCCAAACGTTTGCGTAACCTTTCTGGCGGAGGAAAAGGGCCGCTTTGGCGCTGCGCAGGCCGTGGTGGCAGTGGATGACAATGCGCTCGGAACGGTTGGCGAGAACCTCCGGATAACGGGCTCCGAAGTCACTGAGGGGCAGCAATTCAGCTCCCTCAATCCGGGTGGTTTGCCATTCGTCAGGCTCGCGGCAGTCGACCAGGCGGAAGGCCGTTCCGGCTTGCCGGAGGGCGGCCACGGCTTCGGGTTGGATTTCGATTTCTGCGGCAGCAGGCCAGCCCGGGGCGGAGGAGGAACTCATGTCAGGAGCCGTTCTACTCGATGGTCACCGGGGTGCCGAGATTGACGTTGTTGAAAAAGAGCTCGGACATTTGCTCCGGCATGCGGATGCAGCCGTGGCTGGCGGGATAACCGGGGAGGAATCCGGCGTGCATGCCGATCCCATCGTTGGTGAGGCGCATGAAGTTGGTCATCTTGGCTCCCTCGTATTTGGTGCCGGGGGGGAGCTTGTCTTTCTTGATATCGACTTCGGCAACGACGACATTGCCGGCGGCATCCACGGCCGCGCCATAACGGCTGCTCTTGTGCCATTTGTTTTTCTGGATGATGCGGTAGCTGCCGGCCGGGGTGGAGTGATTGACATCGCCGGTGGACAGCCAGGATTTGCCCACCAATTGGTCGCCGCGGTAAAAATAGGCGGTTTGGTCGGCCCGGCTGATGCGGATGCGGGGTGGACCGTTTCCGGAACCACCCTCCCAATAACTCACAACGTCCGGTGGGGCGGCGGGAGCGGGAGCTTGGCCGGGCAGGGAGGTGCCGCGGGCGCTGGGGTCGTAATAGAGGGTGCCGTCCGCTCCCCGCACGATGCCGGGAGGCATCTGCTGCTGGCCGGCCATCGGGCTTTGACAACTGCTGAGGAGAAGAGCCAGCGCACCAAAGGCGGCGGCGGAAAGAAGTCGGGAGATCATCGTAAGTTATTTGACGGGGGGAACTTGAGAGCAGTGTCCATACCACTGAACTGTGCGGCGTCCATTGAATTTCCACTCATGCGGTCCAAGGGTGGTGCTTATGGAAATCCGGGAATTCGCCCAGCGGGTGCTTTTTGCGAATACGTTGGAGGAGAAATTGGCCATGCCGCCGGTGGGGCTGCTCACGGATGCTGTTCCCGGTCTTCCTATGGACGCGCCGTCCGCCCCGGGCCGGCCGGCCGGTCTGCATTTTTCGGCCAAAGGCCAGCGGGCGCGCCTGCCCCGGGCCGATGAACTGCACGGGACCGAGGCCCGGGCCGTGCTGCTGCACTCCTTTGCGAATCACGAAATGCTGGCCGTGGAACTGATGGCGTTGGCCCTGTTGAAATTTCCGGACGCTCCCGCCGCTTTCCGGCGCGGCTTGGTGCATACCCTGCGGGAGGAACAGGAGCACACACGGCTCTACATGGCACGCATGGCCGCCAGCGGTTTGGTGCTGGGGGATCTTCCGGTGAACGGGTTCTTCTGGAACAGCATCGCCGGCATGGGGACACCGCTCGACTACGTGAGCCATCTCAGCCTGACCTTCGAGCAGGCCAATCTGGATTATGCCCGGCATTACGGCCAGCTTTTCCACCGGCTGGGTGATGGGGAAACCGGGGCGTTGCTGGACCGCATTTACCACGATGAGGTCGCGCATGTCGGTTATGGGCTGAAGTGGTTCCGCCGTTGGAAGGATCCGGCGCGGCCGGATTGGGAGGCCTGGCAGGACACCATGGCGTTTCCGCTGTCCCCGGCGCGGGCCAAAGGCAATGCCCCCTTCAACCGTGAAGGCCGGCGCCAGGCCGGGTTCACTGAGGCATTTATTGAGGCCCTCGATCTTTTCTCACACAGCCGTGGCCGGACCCCATGGGTCGGGGTTTTCAATCCGGCGGCCGAAGCGTGTGCGCTGACCCGCGACGCCGCCACGGCCCGTCAGGAAGCCACCACGGATACCCTCGCCCAGGACCTCGATCTGTTGCCGGTCTTCGGCCTTCATAGCGAAGATGTGGTGCTGGTGCGCCGTTCACCGCGGGCAGAACACCTGAAGCGGCTGCGGCAGGCGGGGGTGGAACTGCCTCAATTTGAGGAATTGAATCCTTCCGGCTCCTTGAAGGCCGGCTCCCCCCTGCTGATGAGAAAACTCGGGCGCCTGCGTCCGTGGGCCTGGTCGGCGGATTCGGCCCGGCTGCTTGAGCCGCTGCTGGCGAATGTGGGGGAAGCGGCGTTTGCGGGGGTGCCCTGGGATGAGGAAGTGAGGAGGCTTTATGCAAAAACGACCGCGGCTGGTGCCGCGCGGCGGCTGGCGGAGACGGAGGACTATCCTGACGAAACCTGGGGCGTGGTGGCCGGGGATGAGGCGGGGGTCGCGGGGGCCCTCGCCCGCCTCGCTCAACAGGGGCATGGGCGGGCTTGCCTGAAGGCTCCGTTCGGCATTGCGGGACGCGGCCTGATCCAGGTCCGGACGGACGGGTTGGCCGAACGCGATTTGACGTGGCTGCGTCCCATGCTGTTTCAGCAGGGGGCAGTGGTGGTGGAACCCTGGCTGGAACGGGTGGCGGATTTTTCCTGCCAATATGAACTGACGCCCGGCGCCTTGCCCCGGCTCAAAGGGCAGGTCCGGCTATGGAATGACGCCGGAGGCCGGTTTCTCGCCTGTGAGTCCGCGCCTGCCTTCACGCGCCTGCTTCCACCCGAAGCCGCGCGTTGTCTGCATGAAACCGGAGCTGAGAAGCTTTATAGCGACCTGCTGCCGCAATTGCTGGCTGGATTGCCGGGGCTGTCGCGGTTACAGGGAAATTTGGGGATTGATGCCTTCCTTTACCGTGATCTGACCGGCAAAATCCGGCTTCGTCCGTTGGTGGAAATCAATCCCCGCACCACCATGGGCCGGATCACCCTGGATCTGAGGCGTCTGGTCGATCCCTCCAAGCCGTTCCGCTTCCGGATCATGCATCGCCGGGCCGTGCAGGCGGCGGGCCATGCGACTTTGGCCGCATACGCCACATTTCTTCAGCAGACAGCGCCGCCGGTGCTGGCGGAAACCTCGTCCGGACCCAGAATCACCCAAGGCAGCCTGGTGCTCAATGACGGGGAACGGGCTGAAGCGTTCCTTGGGATTTTGAGCGTCGGCGCGGCACCGGTCTGATCCGGTTTTGCCAGGAGGGGATGGATGGTGGGACGGGAAGCGCTCCGCTTCAGTCTTTTTTCTCAAACAGCCCGCACCACTCCTTTCCTTCGCGGCCGGGATAGGCTACGTCAGGTTGCCAGGCCTGGACCAAGCGGAAACGGGTTTCCATCATTTGCCGCAATTCATCCAGGCCGGTGCCAAAAGGAGGCCCCTGGGTTTGGTCCTCATGCTCATCCCAAGGATTCAGAAAAAATACGCCCAGCAAATGGCCGCCAGGCTTCAGGGCGGCGGCAACCGCCGATACGTAATCTTCCCGCCGGGGCGGGGGAATGGCGCAATAACAGGTGTGTTCCCAGACCAGATCAAATTGCCCCGCCAGGGAAGGCGTATGGCAAACCGTGAAAAGGTCGCCCAGGAGCACCTGGGTGTGCGGGGTGTCCGAGAGAAACTGCTGCGCCCGTTCCACGGCCAGAGGCGCCAGGTCGAGCCCGGTGACTTCCGCCGCCCCTGCCTGAGCGAGGGCTTTCACATCCTGCCCGGTCCCGCAGCCCGGCACGAGCACGCGTCCCGTCACCGGATGGGTGGCCAGATAGTCGAGCAAGGCCGGGGCCGGGGCTCCGCGATCCCACGGCGTTTGCCCGGTTGCGTATTGATTTTGCCAGTCAGTCATGGTTTTTGGAGGAAAGGGACCTGAAGCAACCGCTGGGGAGGGTGGGGACAAAACGCATTGCGCGGGGCCTGGGATTCCCCACTATGAGACTTCCCGATTTTCCACGACCCCGCATGATTCAGGACAAAAGCACCCGGTTTACCCTCTTTGCCACCGGCATTCTGTTACTGGCCCTCTTTCTCATCAGTTGGGTTCTGAGCCGTGCCGCTACGGTCCGCCGGGCCTCTGCCGCGACCCAGGTTCCCATCGTGGCTCCGGTTGCCCCGGAACCAGCCCCGCCGGCCGGGCCGGTCCAGCCACTGCCCGCGCTGCCGCTCAATGATGAGGGCCGGCCGGTCGCCGACTACCAGGTGTTGACTGAAGTCACGTTGCTGGAAGATCCTGCCAATGATGGCGATACTTTCCTGCTCAAGACTCCTGAAGGGGAACATCGTTTCTGTCTCTACTTTGTCGATACGGTGGAAACGGATGGGGGGCAGCCGGAAGCAGCCCGGGACATGGCAGGTTACTTCGGTTTTGACAGCGAGGAGCCGCTCCGGGCACTCGGACTGGAAGCGCGGGAGTTCAGTCTGCGATTGCTGAGGGCCAGCGCCTTCCGCGTCGTTACCCGCTGGGAAAAAAATCCGGATGAGGACGCCTACCTTGCGTTCATCTATCTGAAGGACAAGGAGCGCGGGCTGATCAATCTCGCCCAGTGGCTGGTCCGCTACGGGCTGGCCCGGATTGTGCCCTGCGAACAGGACCAACCCAACGGGGCCACTGCCGCTCAATTCCGCGGGCAACTGCTCGAAGAGGAAGCCCTCGGCAAATCCGAAGCCGTAGGAGCGTGGAACCGGAAAGTTCCCTGAATCCTTGATTCGGCAATGGCGGCGGGGTCCGGAGGTTTTTAATTTTATGGACAAGCCGCTCTGAAACCAGTTTTGTCCCTCAATTCCCCTCCCCGACCGGTTGCATGGCTTACGAAGCTCCCCCTCCCCAAACTTACTGGAAGTGCCAGCGTTGCACGGCCTGCTGCCGGTGGCCAGGGGATGTCAAAGTCAGTCCGGAAGAAATCACAGAAATTGCGGACTTCCTGAGTCTGGGCGAATCGGAGTTCCTCCAGAAATATACCCGTCTCCGCACGGACCGGGCGGGGCTTTCCCTGATCGAACAAGCGGATGATTCCTGCATTTTCCTGAACGGGAACAGCTGTGTCATCAACGCCGTCAAACCGCAGCAATGCCGCGATTTTCCAAATAAATGGAATTTTCCCGGTTGGAGACAGGTTTGCGAGGCCATTCCCGTTCCAGTGGAGTAGGAAGTTTCTTAAAATCCAATGAATTTTTAATTCTTGGCGTTTCTCTGGCGGGGTGGTAAAAATCCCAAAATAATTAAGATGAACCGGATAACTCGACCGCTCACCTTATGTAGTGCTAATCCAAATCCCTAAGAGGTGTGCCTATGAAATCCCAAAATATCCGAAGCATCACGACCCTGACGGCAATCCTGCTCGGGAGTCCGTTGGTGGTTTTTGGTTTGCAGAATTTACTCCACACTCCGGATCAGCCCTCCATTTCCGCGCCGGCTGAACTCACCCGGTCCCCTGAAACCAAACGTGCCGAAATCCGCGTTCCTTTGGGAACAGGAGAAGATATCGCCCGGGCCATCGCCTCCCTGCCGACCGATGGCGGCCGCATCCTGCTGGCTTCCGGCACCTACATTCTGCGCCAGCCCCTCGTGCTGGACCGGAATGACATTGAGGTGTCGGGGGACCAGGAATCCACCATTCTGATGCTGGCCGACCACGCCGACTGTCCGTTGGTGGTAATCGGCCCCATGGAAACTCCCCCGACCCGGAAAGTCAGCGGGATCGCCCTGCGGAAGCTGATTCTGGATGGCAACCGCCTCAATCAACTCAATGAGTGCCACGGCGGCCCCTGCGACAATGGGGGAATCTCCTTCATCCGGAACAACGCCCTCACCATCCGCAGCGCCGAGGACATCCGCGTGGAACGTGTCACCACCCGCGCCGCCCGCAGCGGTGGTCTGGTGCTGGAAAAGCATAGCCGCCGCATCCATGTGAGCGATTTCACCTCCCACAGCAATCACTTCGATGGATTTGCGGCCTACGAGACCGAAGAAAGCTTTTTCACCCGTCTCTATCTGCACAGCAACGAAGCGGCCGGCATCAGCATCGACCTGCGCTTTGACCGGAACATTGTCTCGCACGCCCGCCTCGAAAACAACGGCAGCCAGGGAATCTTCATGCGCGACAGCAACTTCAACAATTTCAACCACCTCACCGTGAGTGGCAACGGCGCCCAAGGTATCTTCATCGCCCAGGCGAACGACCAGAACAACACTCCCTGCACCGGCAATATCTTTAGCGATCTCAAGGTAAGCGGCAGCGGTGGAGCCGGCCTGCGGATCAACGACGTCAGCTGCATCGCCAACGTCATTGCCAATTCCGTATTCTCCCTGAACAAGGAAGGCGGCGTCAGCGAAGCGACTGAAAAACTGATCGCCCAGCAGAACGTCAGCCTGAACTGACCGCCCCCTGTGCGCGGAGTATCCGGAAATGACCCTTCTCCTGACCGGTTTTGAGCCTTTTGGCGGGGATGATTTCAATCCCTCGGGGGCCATTGCCCACTCGCTTCATGGGACAGAACTGGGGGCGGGAAAGGCGATCCATGGCTTGTCGCTGCCGGTCAGCGGCCCGGCGGCGTGGCAAAAGTTGTCGCGCACCATCCGGCAGGTCCAGCCGCGTTGGATCGTGGCCACCGGGGTGTCCGGCCGGCCCGGACTCTGCATTGAATCCACCGCATGGAATGAAGCGGACTACCGGATTCCTGACAATGCAGGCTTTCAACCAACCGGAGCCCGCATTCTGGCCCGTGGCCCGGCCTGCTTGGAAGCACGGCCCGCTCCACTGCTGCACCGGGCGCGTCCCCTCCATCCAGGATTGCCGGTCCACCTGAGCACTGATCCGGGCCGGTTTGTCTGCAATTTCCTCTATTACCGGCTGCTCCATCTGACGAACCGCCCGGATCATGCCGCCTGCCACCGGGCGGTTTTCCTGCATCTTCCCGCCACCCCGGAAATGCGCCGTTCTCCCCAGGATGACCGTTTTTTCCATCCTTTGGATGACCTGAGGGAAACCGTGCGCGGCCTCCTGAACCAGTTGGTTCAAGGTTCAACTTCAACCTGAAACAGGAACGGCAGAATCAGACGGCGGGCTGGTTCGGAGGCGACCGGGCGTACTGGAATTGAGCAGACCAGCCCAACACATTCAGGAATGGGTTTCCGCCGGTTCGTCCGGTCCGGCTGTTAGCTTACGGCGCACTGGAATAGGCTTTGGCGCGGGCGCGGAATTTTTGGTTGTCGGACCATGCTGCGGTATTAAGAAAGGCTTCGGCGGCAGTGGGATCAGTGCGCCACCACTCGCTCCAGTCTTTGCGGAAGGTGTCTTCCGCCAGGCCGGGGACCGGGGGAGCGGCGGTGAGGCGCTGCGCGGGCGGAAGCGGCGCGGGATCTTCAAGGCGCGGAGCCTGCGGTGGCGGCGGGGAGTCTTTTCCGATGAAAAATTGCGCAGCTTGCCGGGCTTCGGCGGGAAAGGTTTGCAGCCAAGTGTCACAGGCGGCGGGGTCGAGCTGATGGTAGGCGCTGGCAGTTTGCTCGAAGAGGATGTTCCATGCGTCTTTCTGCCTGGTGTGGCGGGAGGAGCCTCCGTGTTCGAGGTTCCATTGCAGGTTGTCAGGGGCATAAATGACTTGGCCTTGGACGGCAGCGGCCATTTTCTGGACAAAATCGGGTGAATCGAGTAGTCGGGCAGACACGGCATCGCTGTCATCAGGACCAAGGACGGAGTTGGCGTTGCACGGCATTTCCTGGAAGCGGGCCCAAGCCAGTGGATCACAGCTGCCCAATGCTAAGCTGATTTCCGTTTCGATGAATCTCAGGTCGTCCTTTTCGCTGAGCTTCGCCTGATCAGCCCAGCGTGCCAAGCCCATGCCATCGCTGGCGGCCCAAGTCGAGGCGATCTGGAGCAGGCACATGCGGCGGGGACCATTGCCAAGATCGCCAAGTTCAGCCAGGGCCCAGTCCGCAGCGGCTTTGGGATCGGTAGAGGCCCAGCCGGTGAGTAGCTGGAAGAGGAGGGTCTGGCGCTCGGGTTCCTCACGGAGCTTGGCCGCGGCAAGCCACTGGGCGCGTAGAGCAGGATCGGTGGCCCCGACGATGGCTAGCTGCTGACTGAGGCTGTAGGCCTCGGCGGGCGGCAAGCTGTCCAGCGTGCCAGGCTGCGGCAACGCCAACAGAGGCATGTTGCTGGAAGCGGATGCGTCCTTGCCCAGTGGGGTTGCCGTGGCGGGATGGGCAGGGGCGTGCCTTGTGGATGAGGAAACGGTTTTCTGCTCCGCGATGGCACCGGCCACGAACCGCGCTGCGGGCGCAGCGGCGAGGAATCCGGCGGCAGCGGCCAGCCAGGGGCGGAAGGCGTAGAGACGGCGGTTCATTTCGAGGGGGCGGGGGGCGTGGTTGTTTTTGGCACAAAATCGGCCCGGGCGATCTGAGTGATGGCTTTGATCTCCGGGGGCAGAGCGCTGCGGTCCATCCACATTTGGGCGTAGTCTTTGCCTTGGTAGAAGGGCTCGTCATTGTCCTGCAACCACCGGCGGTAGAGACCGTAGATGAGCGGGTCACGCGTGGCCGGATCTGTTAGCTCGGCGGCCCACTGGATAGCGGCGGCCTGGCGGGGAAGCCGGCTGTTCCATTTAAAAGAATCCGTCGAGGCGGTCTGACGTGCGGCTTGCAGGATCAGCGCGTCGCGGTCGGGCCCCGTGAGCAAAGGCAATACCCACGACCGCGCCCCGGCACCGAGGCCCTTGGCTTCAGTGATCAGCTGCCGTGCTTTTTCCTCCATCATCTCCGGTTGCGTGCTTTGCAGGACCGCCAGGGCGTGGATGGGAGCAGATTCGTCCCACGAGGTGACGGCGGCTTTGAGCAGGAGATCGGCGGCTAGCACGGCCTGCGGTCCTGGCGGCAGGGTGGCGAGCCAGGCATCCGCTTCGCTCGCGGGCATGCGCTTCGGCGGGTAATTGTTACCGTGCATGCGCATCCAGTGGGAAAGGACTTCGCCCAAGGCCATGGTGGCGAATCCGGGGTCCGTCTGGTTGGCCAAGGCGGTGCAGAGGCGGTTCCACTCCCCGGTTGTTGTGTTCTTGATAGGGTGAGGGATTAGAGGTTTGAGGGCGGCCTTGCGCAAATCGTCGCCGCCAAGCTGCGCGGCCCATGCGATCACGGCGGCGTCAGAAGTCGTCCGCAGGCTTTCGGCCACGGAGGTGATGAACCCCGGCATGCATTCCGCCAGAGGGGCATCATCCTGATGTTCCACGAGCCACCGCTGGGCGGCGGAGGGATCGGTCCGGTGCCACTGCTCGAAAGCAGTGCCAGCCAGCGCAGTGCCGCCGGGAGATTTTTTCTGTCCCGCCATGCCGGGTACGGCAGACGATGGATCAGCGAGGGCCCAGGCGCGGGCGAGCGGCCTCATGCAGCGGCGGCACTCGTCGGCGAAGAGCCGTTCCCCGGCGAGAGCCGCGAAGGCTGGCCACGCCCCGGGTGAAATACCTGCCAGCCAGACGTCCAGCCGGTTCTGTGTGAGGATGTTGTCAGGCTGGCGGAGGATTTCCAGCAACTGGGCCACGAGGCCTTCGGGAGTCGCCGCAGGTGCCGGCACGGGGCTGGGATCAAACCCGTGAGCTGAGGATTCGTCCACCACTGGCTTTGCGGGTGGTGCCTGGGCGCTGGCCGAGGGAGGGCGTGGCAGAGTGCCGGCCGGTCCGGGCCAGGTGGCCCAAATCCCGCCAACAGCCAAGCCAAGTGCAGCTCCGGCGGAGAGTGCTTTTATTTGAGTCATGATCGTAATAAGTTTGGCTAGAAAACCGGTGCCTGCCGCCGCATGAGGCAGAGCCCTTGCGGCAATGGCTGCCCCCAGCGCCGGCGGAGCAGCCTCCACAGAAGATCCGCTGAACCATGCCGCCAGAGCCACCGCTGGCACGGCCACGCCGCGGCGGGCGAGGTGTTGGCGCACGCGTTCCAGGGCGCGGGCCAGGCGCTTCTGCACAGCACCGGCGTTCACCCCCAGACGTTGCGCGATCTCCCGCTGCTGACAGCGATCAAAGTAGCGCATGAGGAGGACGCGCTGATCCAATTCCGGCAGGGCGTGGATCGCCTGATCTATGAAAGGCTGGAGGTCCGCGTGAAGCGGTTCCGGGTCGGGGGAGTTCATGGTGAGAATTTCGTGGGCCGTGCGTTCCCGGGAGGCACGGCGGGCATCAGAACGGCGGGTATTGAGCGCCAAACGCACCGTTTGCCGGTGCAGCCAGCTTCCTACCACGAGGTCCGCGGGCAGCACTGCAGCCTTGCGCGCGAGTTGGATAAACACCGCCTGCGCCACATCTGCCGCAGCATCCGCACGGCCATCCATCAACCGTCCCGCAGCCGAGTGGACAGCGTCAATATGCCGTTCCACCAGCCGCCGGAAGGCATTCGCACAGCCATCGCGGGCAAAGGCGGTGAAGTCGGCGTCGTATTCTGGCATGGCGTGATGTCTCTCTGTATTCCACCGCTGCGCGGCGTTACACGACAAACATTTTTTCACCTTGCGGAGTCCCATTCTGCAGAACCATCAGAATCGGCCGCAGACGGCATCGTAATTTATACGGACCTGCCGGCTCAAGGCATCTCCTCGCAAAACCAAATTACCCGGTCATTTGCAGAGGAAAAATCCAGCAATTTGACGCGTGCTTGGTTTCTTGACGGCGACAGAAGGACCGGGCTTCATGAAATTTCCCAGTGCTCGGCACCCAGGCAACCGCGGGAAAGAAAGAGAATTTGCCACCCCCTTCAATGCAGAATCGCGGTGCCGGTGGCGGTCTTGTCCTTGGTTTGCCAGCGCTTGAGCTGGCCGAGGAAGTCGCCGGTGGCGAGGGCGGCGGGGTCGTTGAGGAAAACGGCGGCGGTGGGGAGTTCGGTGAACTCCTTGATAACGGTGAGGAGATTGCCGGTGGCGCTGAAGAGGCGGACCGTGTTGTCGCGGCCGGCGGTGAGGAGGCGGCCGTCCGGGGCGATGTCGGCGCTGAGGATGCCGGGGATTTTCAGCAGCATGGTGCGGCGGCCGGGTTCGTCTTTTTTGACGGCATCGTGCGGGCTGAGGCTGCGGGCCGCAAAGCCTTCGGAGGTGTCCCAGAGGACAAGTTTGCCGTCGTCGCCGGCGCTGGCCAGCACCACGGAATCGCCGCGCCAGGCGAGGCTGGTGATGCGGGCCTGGTGTTCAGCGAGGGTAAAGAGGATGGTGCCGGTTGCCGGGTCCCAGAGGTGCAGGCCACCGTTGCGGTCCGCAGTCGCCAATTTTTCGCCATCAGGACTGAATGACAGGGCGGTGACCCAGTCGGTATGCTTTTTGATGGTGCGGACAAGGGTGCCGTCCTTGGCGGAGTAGAGGCGGATCAATTTGTCAGGCCCCCCGGTGGCGAGGAGTTGGCGGTCGGGGCTGAGGTCGGCGGCAAGGATGGAGTCGCTGGCTTCACTGCCCGCTTCAATGAGACGGTTTCCGGTTTTAATATCAAAGACCACCGCTTTGCCGGAATGCGCCCCGCGTCCTCCGGCGGCGAGGAGCAGGGTGCCATCGCGGCTGAAGCGGAGCACGGTCGCGGAACGCTCCGGGAAGGCCAGCGCGCCCAGCGGGGCGCCGGTGGTGGAATCGAGCAGCGCGATCGATTGATTGCGGGCCAGCGCGAGCAGGGGAGCGCGGGGGCTGGCGGCGAGGGTGGTGACCGGGGAAGGGCGGTCCAGCAAACCGGCAGGGGCGGCAGGGACGGATTCGGGGAGCGGCGGCGGGCCTTCGCTGGGCGCAGTCGCCGCCGGGAGTGCCATGGCGAGGGCGGAGTCGCGGGATTTTGCGGCAGTGCCTCCGGTGATGGGCAGGCAGCCGCCTTCGATCCAGGTTTTGATAATTGCTAGTGATTCGTCCGGAAGTCTGGGCTTTTTGGGCGGCATTTCCGGCTCTTCGAGATGGGCTACCACCCGGTAGAGCAGGCTGGTATCGGGGCTGGTGCCCGCGATGGCGGTGCCGCTGCTGCCGCCTTTCATGGTGGTCTCGTAGGTGGTGAGATCAAGGTCGGCCTTCAGTTTGTCAGGATTGTGGCAGCTGTTGCAGTGCTCGCGGAAGATGGGCAGGACGTGATCCTGGAACACGGGAGCCGCGGCCGCAGGAAGGGAAGCGGCGCAGAGAGCCAGAACCTGGAACCGGAGCATAATCGGGAGGGAGAAAACTACCTTTGGAAATGACGGGCCACGGATGGCACGGATACTTCTGATATTCACGGATGTGCTTAAAAAGGGATTCACTTGAATGGTGATAGTAAAGTTCTTCATCAATCCGGGATCATTCGTGATCAACCGTGGCCCGTCAGCGTCCTAGTGGTTGAAGGCGAATTCGGTGGTGTTGATGAGCGCCCAGAGGGTGTCATCGAAGAACTTGCGCAGCGCGGCCTGATCGCCCTCCGGCAGGCTGCGTGCGGACTCCATGAAGCGGGCTAGTTCATATGCCGTGGGGTGGCGCGAGAGGGCGCGTTGGTAAAGAGCAATCACGCCGGCTTCGGCGGTGGGCTTTTGTTTCATCAACTCGGTGAGGACGGGCGAACGTTGGATGGCGCCATCGACGACATTGCCGTTAATCAGATGCAGCGCCTGGGTGAGGGTGGGTTCCATGCGGACCTCGGCGGTGCAGACGGTCTCGCGTTTGCTGCTGCCGAAGGTCTTCAGGAAATAATCACGGTCGGCTCCGCCATCGAAGATCTGGGTGGCGCGGGTGCCGGGCATCTGGCCGGAGAAGCTGTTCGGCGTGCCCGTCACCGCCGCGAGGGTGTCGAGGATGACCTCAGCCTGAAGGCGCCGGACGTAGCTGCGCGAAAAGTTGCGGTCGTCGCTGGCGTTGGTTTCGTTGGCGGTGCTGGAAAGCTGATAGGTCTGGCTCTGGCAGATGGTGCGGATGAGGGACCTGATGTCGAACCTGGCGGCGCGGAGGTGGTCCGCGAGGATGGCCAGAAGTTTCTCATTCGAAGGCGGATTGCTGATGCGGCCATCGTCCACGGGTTCGATGACGCCGCGGCCGAAGAAGTGGAACCAGGCGCGGTTGGCGAGGGTGCGGGCGAAGGTATCGTTGCCGGGGGCCGTCAGCCAGTCGGCGAGGAAATGCCGGGGATCGCCGCCTTTCAAGTCCGGCTGCTCGCCGCCGAGGAAGCGCGGACTGACCGCGCGTCCATCGACGGGGTGGTCGACCGTAGTTTGGCCAGGACGGTTGAAGATGAAAACCTCGGTGGCGCTGGCTCCCTTTTTCTGGGAGACGCCTTTGAAGAAGGCGGTGAAGCCATAGTAGTCATCCATCGTCCAGCGGTCGAAAGGATGGTTGTGGCATTGGGCGCACTGGATGCGGGTGCCGAGGAAGAGCTGGGCGGTGTCCTCGGCGCGCTCCATCGGGGTCCGGATGTTGCCGTTGGCGGATGTGTAGTAGTTGGCGGGCGGGTTGGCGGTGTTGCTGCCTTCGGCTCGGATCAGGTCGCGGACGAGTTCGTTGAAGGGACGGTTGGCGGCAATCTGGGCGCGCAGCCATTGATAGTATTTCCAGACCGGCTGGCGGCTGCGGCCGGTGTCGGCGTTTTGGTTGTTGACCTTGACCTGGAGAATCTCCGCCCACTTCATGGTCCAGAGATCGGTGAAGGCTTCGGTGGCGAGGAGCCGGTCGATCGCATGGTTCCGTTTGTCAGGAGCGGCGTCGGTGAGGAAGCCGGTCAGTTGTTCCGGTGACGGCGGCAGACCAGTCAGGTCCAGCGTGACCCGGCGCAGGAAGCTGGCGTCGTCCGCGGGGGCAGAGGGGGCGATTTGCAGCTGGCGCAGACGGGCGAAGACGGCCTCGTCGATCGGGTTGGCGGGTTTCAGATCGGGCCAGGTGAAATCCGTCCGATCGGGCAGAACGATGACTTCGGTGCCGGCGGTGAATTTGTCAAAACGCGCAAAAACATGGGCGCCGCCGGATGCGCCGGCCGTGACGGTGCCATCCTTGCCGATGGTGGCGGTGGAATCGTTGTTGGATAGGAAGAGCGCGAGGCGGGTGACATCGCGCAGGCTGCCGTCCGAATATTCCGCCATCACGAGGGTGCGGTGATGGGCCGGGGCCGTGACGGAGGCGCGGACCTCGATTTTGTCAGGGAAAATCCGGATGCCGGTGGCGAGGGGCGTGTCCGGGGCATCGTCCCGCGCTCCGGCCGCGATCCAGTCGTGGAGCACCCGGTAATAGTCCGAGTCCGGCTTGAAGAGGGTGCCTCCGGTGTGCGGCACGGCCCCGATGGATTTTTCGAGGACGAGGCTTTGCGTGGGGACTTCGAGGTCCACGCGGCGGCCGATCATTTCGCGGGTGAGGCGGAAAAAATCGCCGGCGGGATCATAACCGAACAGGGAAAGACGGAAGCCGTCCTGTCCGCGCCCGGAACCGTGACAGGAACCGGTATTGCAGCCGGCGCGCATCAGTACGGGTTCGACATCCAGTCGGAAAGAAGGCGTGCGGGCCTGGGCGAAACCGGTGGTGGTGACGGTCAGGGTGGCTTGTTCGTTTTCCCACTGGATCACGGCTTCGCCGGAGCCATCCCCGGTGGGGGCAAGCAGCCCGGTGGCGGCATCCCATTGGACAGGTGCAGGGCTTTGGACTTTGACGTTGGCGGTGACATCGGTGGTGCGACCGTCGCCGGCGATGTGCTGCACGACGAGAGCCTGACGGGACTGCGGCCCGGTGAGGGTGACACGGTCAGGATAGACCTTCAGTGCGGCGGAGGCGCTGAAGGGAAGCAGGAAAAGCAGGGGGAGCGGACGCACGGGGGGATCAGGGGTTGGCTTGACGCGAGGGATCGACCCGGATGGGGCCGGAACCGGCAATCTGGCGGAGGTGGCCGCCGTTGCTCTCCACCGAAATCTCGCATGCCATGCCTTGATAGGTGCCGACGAGGGCATCCTGGGTGGAGGAGACGGTGAAGGTGAGGGTATTGTCAGGGCCGACCGCGACGGGTTCGCCTTTGTGGGTGACGCCGCGGGGCAGGCGGATGAGCGTGGCGGTGGCCTTTCCCGGCAGATCGCGCAGGCGCTCGAGGGTCGCGGTGACGGTGGTTTGCATGCCGCGTTCGATGCGGGCACGGGCGAATTTGATTTTCAGATAGGGATCCGCGATTTCGACCGGGACCAGATTGGAGGCGGTATAGATTTTTCCGGCCCCGGTGCGGTTGTCTCCTGATTTGTTCCGGGCGGTGAGAATGACGGGATATTGGCCGGGGGTGGCGTTGGTGTCGGCGGCGAGACGGAAACCGATGGATTTTTGATCGCCGGTCAAGGTGACACCCTGGGCGCCGATGATTCCCTTGGGTGGGGTCTCCAGGAGGATATCCAGCGGTTCGTCAAAACCGGGGGCGCGGTCGAGGGAGACCTCCAGTTCCAGTTCCCCGTTTTTCATCAACGGTCCATGCGCGGGAGCAACGGTGAGCTTGAAGGGGGCGGGATCGCAGACCGCCACCGCGAGGCGGTCCACCGTGACAAATTGCGTGGCATCGTTCCCCAGCTGGGCCAGGGGAATGGTATGGCGCAAGGTGTCAGGATAGGTGGTTTGGCCATCGCGGGACTGGATGCCGATGGTGACCGCCGCAATGGCCGGGGCGGCATCGGGAGAGGCTTCGAACAGCACCGGAATGCGGGCCGCGGGCAGGGTGAAGGGTTCCGACAGGAGGGTGACTCCGGCCGGGAGACCGGTGGCCGTCAGAATATATTCCCCGGCTGGGGTGGTGCCGGGCAGGGGACGGGCGCTGAAGGTGGCATTGACGCGGTTGCCGCGGGCGATGGAGACAGCGTTCCGCAGAAGCCGGGTGTTGCGGTCGAGGGGCTGCAGGGTCGAGATGAAACCGGAATCGGCAGCGGTGGCCTCGATGCGGTAGATGTTTTGCGGGGCAGTGCTGCCCTGGCTTTCGCTGACGGCTAGCAGATATTCGCCGTCGGCGGGGGCGGTGAAGAGGAGGACGGGGTCCAGTTTTTCGCGGACAGTGCCGGAATCGAAAAGGCCGAGCTGCTCGTCGTTGGAGTCGTCGGCGCGTTCGGTTTTGCTGGAGTCGCTGGCGCGGGTGATGCCGAGTTTGAGATCGAGCGGCGAACCCAGGGCCTGGGCAAAGGCGCGGAATTGAAGGCGCTCGTCCTTTTTGGCGGTGAAGCGGAAGTGGTCGGTATCCCCGGTTGTGGCGACCCGTCCATTGCAGGCAAAGGGCAAGGGACCGGCAGGGACGGCGGTGGCCTGCTCCGGAGTTTCGTTGGGCTCGGTTTCAAGGACGTTGGGACCGGCGAGGAGGCGCAACAGATTGGGTGAGGGCGTGCCGGGGGAGGCTTGCCACGGGAAGTCAGGACCGGATGGGGGCAGGGGGATGGTCACCCTCGGGTTCTGGCCGTCCGGCAGGCCCTGGAGCTCGGCGGCGAGGGCGGTGCCGGGATTGCCGCCTGCGGGATAGACGCCATCCGGCCGCTGGAAGGAGCCGAGATGGAGCCGGTAGGGGATGCGGCGGGAGGTGTTTTCCGGCGGCAGGACGGGACGGATGGCGACAAAAAGCGGGCCGTCGGCAGGGGCGGCAAGGCTGAGGAAAGGATCTGTCAGGAAAAGCGGGTGGTCGCTGCCGGAGGCAAGGATTTTCCCGGCGGCATCGGTGATCTCGAGGCCGGGCTGGAAGCCATCTTCGCGGGGCGTGCTGCGGAGGCGGGTGGCTTCGAGTTCGGCGGTGAACAGTTGGCCTTGTTTGAGATCGATGCGGAAAGTGTCAGGCTCCATACCGTTCAGGGTCCCGTTCACGGTGCGGTCCAGCGGGACGGGTTCGGCTTGTCCGCGGGTGCCGTTGAGGTCGGTTTTGGAATTGTTGGCGTGTTCCTGCTCCACCACTTCGGGCAGGCTGCCGATCCAGAAGGTGGCGATATCCGCTACGCCGTTGGAGGTCAGCAGGCGGATGACATGTTGGCCGGATGGGCAGTCCGGGGCGATCAGGAGCGTGGCCACGGCAGTGGAGGGCGGCGGATTCCCGGGCCGCGGAGGAGGATTGGCGGAAGGCGGTGAGGCGGAGACCTTGGAGCAGGTGATGGCCGGCGTCGTGAGGCAGACCACGCCGCGGGGATCGCCCAGTCGGGTGCCGGTGAATTCCACCTCCACGGTGGTGCCGCGCTGGGCCCCGCGGGGCCAGTGGCTGGTGACGGAAGGATTCCCCTCGAATTTGTCAGGGCTGTCTTTGTCCTGGGCACCGGCCGTAGCCGTCAGGGTGGCGGCGGCGAGGGTGAGGAGGGTGGCGGGAAAGGACAGGCGGAGGGCGGGATGGGCCATGAGGGGAATCAAGTGAGGATTTCCTTCACGATGCGGCCGCCGTCCACGATCTCCATGGGGCGTCCGCCGGGGGCCATCAGTTCCTTGTCGGCATTGATGCCCATCTGGTGATAGACCGTGGTCATGAGATCCTCCACGGCGACGGGATTGGATTCAGGTTCCGTGGCGGTGGCATCGGTGGAGCCAAAGATCTGGCCGCGGGTGAAACCGCCGCCGGCCACCATGCAGGAGAAGACGCGGGCGAAGTGGTCGCGGCCGGCGGTGGCGTTGATTTTGGGGGTGCGGCCGAATTCGCTGGTGACCATCACGATGGTGCTGTCCAGCAGGCCGCGTTGGTCGAGGTCGGTGATGAGGGCGGCCAGCGCCTGGTCCAGCGGCGGAAGTTGTTTGCGGATGTTGTCCGCGATCCCGGCGTGGTGGTCCCATCCGCCGTAGGAAACGTTGACCATGCGGACACCGGATTCCACGAGGCGGCGGGCCAGCAGCAGGCGGCCGCCGGCTTCGTTTTTGCCATAGGTTTCGGCTAGTTTGGCCGGTTCCTTGGAAAGATCGAAGGCATCGCGGGCACTGGCGGAACTGATCAGGGTGTAGCCCTGCTGGTAGAACTCATCCATGGCGCCGGGGGCGTCGGATTTTGTATCGAGCGAGCGGAAGTGGTCTTCCACCGCGAGGCGGAGGTCGCGGCGGCGCGTGAAGCGGGATTCATCCACGTGCGGCATGAGGGTAAGGTCGCGGACCTTGAAGTCGCCTTTGCCGGGATCGCCGCCGATGCCGAAACCGGCATATTTGGCGCTGAGATAGCCGGTGCCCGCGTCCGGGTGCACGTTGGGGACCCCGATGTAGGCGGGCAATCCGTTGCGGCTGCCGAACTCGTGGGAGATGATGGAGCCGGCGGAAGGATGCTTCAGGGCCGGGCTCATGCGGTAGCCGGTGAACATCGTGTAGGTGGCGCGGCCGTGGTCCGCCTCGCGGCCGGTCATGCTGCGGATGACGGTCATCTTGTCAGCGACCTTGGCGGTGTGGCTGAGGTTCTCGCTGAAGGCGACGCCGGGCAGGCAGGTTTTGGCGACGCCGAGCGGGCCTCGGTATTCGAGCGGGGCTTCGGGTTTCGGGTCCCAGCTTTCCTGGGCGGCCATGCCCCCGCCAAGGGTGATGTGGATGACGCTCTTCGCTTTCCCTTCCTTGCTGTCGTAATGTTTGAGGTCCGCCCGGGCGGTGGTGCGAAGGAGATCGCCGAGGGTCAGGCCGAGGCCGCCGAGCACGCCGACCCGGAGAAAACTGCGGCGTTGAGTGCGGAAATGGGCGGGGTCCTGCTGCCAGGTGACGATGTCGCCGAAAGTGGGGATTTTCATGAGCGGATGGGTGGATTGGTGAATCCTATTTCATCTTCCTCAGGATAAGAGCCATCGGGACACTTCTCTTTCACGCAAACGCGGATCCGGGCCAGGGGAATCCCTGGTGTTCTGCGGGTTACAAAGGTCCGGGGGGGAAGGGGCCGCCCTTTGAGGGGGGCAATTCGCGCTCATTCGAGGTTCCTTTTTGGCCCGGGTCCACTGAATTGGAATCGCCCGGGGCTAGGTAAGGATCTCCTTGACCACATGGCCATGGACATCGGTGAGGCGGAAGTCGCGTCCGGCATGGCGGAAGGTGAGCCGTTCGTGATCCAGCCCGAGCAGGTGCAGAATGGTGGCATGCAGGTCATGCATGTGGATTTTGCCGGCAATGGCGAGGTGGCCGAACTCATCCGTTTCGCCATAGCTGAATCCGGCTTTGACCCCCGCCCCGGCGAGCCACTGGGTGAAACCAAGCGGATTGTGGTCGCGCCCGGTGCCATTGTCCTGGGCATACGGGGTGCGGCCGAATTCGCTGCCGAACCAGACGAGGGTGTCTTCCAGCAGGCCGCGCTGTTTGAGATCCTGGAGGAGACCGGCGACCGGTTGGTCGACGGCCATGGCGTGATTTTTGTGCTGCGGCATGTTGCCATGCTGATCCCACGCCGGATTGTTGCTGTTGTCGGTATAGTTGACCTGGATGTAGCGCACGCCGGATTCCGCCAGACGCCGGGCCATCAGGCACTGGCGGCCGAAGTTGTCAGTGGGTTTTTGACCGATGCCGTAAAGGCTTTGGGTGGCGGCCGATTCGCCTGCGAGGTCAAGCACATCCGGGGCATTGGCCTGCAGCCGCCAGGCAAGTTCATAGGAGTTGATGACAGCTTCCACGGCCTCCTGATGGCCACCGCCGGCGACCCGGTGCAACTGCTCCTGATGAAGGCCCCGGAGCAGCCCGAACTGGCGGTTTTTGTCCCCGCTGGAAAGGAGTTGGTTATTGAGATTCCTGATGGTGGCTTCGGCCGCAGGTTGGCCGGTGCGTCCCAACGGGGTGCCTTGGAACACCGGGGGGAGGAACGCAGTGCTGTAATTGCGGGGTCCGCCGTTGCTGAGGCTTGGGCTGATGGAGACAAAGGACGGCAGATTGTCGTTCTCGGTGCCGAGCCCATAGCTGATCCATGATCCCATGCTGGGGCGGATGAAATTGGTGGTGCCGGTATGGAGGAACAGGGTGGCAGGGCCGTGGGCGACGCCTTCGGTGTGCATCCCTTTGACCACGCAAAGTTCATCCATCAGGCCGGCGAGGTGAGGGAAGAGTTCGGAAGCCCACTGGCCGCTCTGGCCGCGTTGGCGGAACTCCCAGAGCGACTGCATCACCCGCTGCTCCGCTCCCTTGCCGGTCTTGGCCACCGAACGGGCATCATCAAACGATCGTTTGTTGCCGTTCTCTTTGGCGAGGCGCGGTTTGTAATCAAATGAATCCACCTGGCTGATTCCGCCGGCCATGAACAGAAAAATGACGCGTTTGGCGCGGGCGGGAACGTGACCGGGGCGCAGGAAAAGAGGCTGGCCGGCCGCCTGGTTCTGGCACATCGCCGCGAGGGCCAGCGAACCGAATCCGCAGGCAGTGGTTTTGAGCAGTTGGCGGCGGGTGGTCACGGCGGGGGCGGAAGGTTAGGAAACAGGGGCAGGCGGAAGACTTCAATCCAGAAACCGGAAATCAGTGGTGGCGAACAAAGTTTGCACGAGTTGGGCCCAACGGGCCTCTTCCGTCGTGGGGGCCGGTCCGGAGGTTGGAGGTGTCAGATAATCCACCGCCTGCCGTCGTTCGGCATCGGTGGGAGGGCGGCCCAGGATCGACCGCCAGAGCCAGTCGAGGCGTTCCCTTTCCGGCGCGCCGGGCAGCCGGCGGGCGGCGGCCTGGCTTTGTCCGATGATGAACGGATGATTCAGGAAATACAAGGCCTGGGGGACGATGGTGCCGCGGGTGCGCTGGCCGATGGGACCGTTGATGTCGGCGAAATCAAAGTGCTCGAAGAACTCCAGCCGCCGGTTCCGGAAGGCGGGGGAATACACGCTGCGGCGGAGGTCGGTGAAAACATAACTGTATTCCAGGGTCTGGGCTTCCGTGGAATTCGGGTCCACCGTTCCGGCCTGGACATTCGGGCCCAGAAACCGGCGGTCCAGCTGGCCGCTGACCGTCAGGATGGCATCGCGCAGGGCATTGGCATCCAAGCGGCGGCGGTGGGCGCGCCACAACAGCCGGTTGTCAGGATCGGCCGCCTGCTGGGCTGACCACGACGGCGTGCCCGGCGATGGTATGCTGGCGAGCTGATAAGTGCGGGTCAGCACGAGACGGCGGACCAGCTTCTTGAGACTCCAGCCGTCCTGGATGAAATCGTGGGCGAGGTGATCCAGCAGCAGACGATGGGTCGGCGTTTCCCCGGAAGCGCCAAAATTGTCCACGGAGCGCACCAGACCTTCCCCGAACAGGTGCATCCAGATGCGGTTGACCATCACGCGTGCGGTGAGCGGATGCTGGGGGTGGGTCATCCATTGGGCCAGTTGCAGGCGGCCGCTTTGGCCGGCAGGAATGGCGGGAAGGCCGGGGATCATGGCCGCTTGAATGAAGCCCCGGGGAACGATCGGCCCCAGGTTGCGGATGCTTCCCCGGATGTGGACCGGGCAGTCGGCGGGTTCCGCGTCTTCCTGCACCCCCATGGTTTCCGGGCGGAAAGGAGGTTTGTTTTGCACGCTTTTGATCTCCGCCCGCAGTTCTTTTTGGCGGGCTGGCGCTTCCAGATCCGCCGGCACCTCCGCGGCACGTCCTTCCGGTGCGGAAGCCCGGTCTTTCCCGGAGAGCAACTGGATGGCATCCAGAGTGACGATGCCATTGGTGCCCTCATTCGAGATGAGGATGAATCCGGCTCCGTCCTTTTCAAAGCGGAAGGTGCCCAGGGAAACGAAGCGGCCATCCAGCGGCGGCGGGACCGATTGATCGATGCTCAAATCCTCCTCCCCATCGGCATGCAGAATATGCACCGGGACATTGGTGGCACGGCCGGGGGCGGGAGTGTAGGCGACCCTTACGTCGTAGCGGCCGGTCTCCGGAATGGATGGGATGAAGGTGGCGGTGCAGGTGCCTTTTTCCGCTTCCTTGTCGTGGAGATAACCTTGGCCGATGTAGTTCCGATAGGTCGTGGAAGGCTTCCAGTCCCCCACAATCCTTGCGGCCGAATCATCCAGCACCAAGCCCGGAAGATCGGCCGCGGCGGCCGGCTTACCGGCTGTCAGGGATCCTGACATGGGCTGCTGCTTTTTGATGAGAGCGGTGATCTGTTGCAACTCCGTCTGCAGGCTGGCGAGCTGCCGGTCTTTTTGTTGCAGGGCTTCCTCCAACGCCGGACCGGGAGGCAACGGCAGGTCCACCCAATGAGCCACATTGCTGGTGTAGTCCCGCAGCGTCTGCGTGCTGCGGAGGATGCCGGCGAGGGCATAATAGTCCTTGGTGGTGACCGGGTCGAATTTGTGATCATGGCAGCGGGCACAGCCGAGGGTCAGGCCCATGAACGAGCGGCCCATCGTTTCCAGCTGCTCGTCGATGATGTCCATGCGCAGGACCCCCTTGTCCTGTTCTTCGTAGTTGGTCGGACCCAGCGCCAGAAAGGCGGTCGCGGTCAATTGCCGCGTCCGGTCGGCGGTGGTGGGCGCCGGCAGCAGATCACCGGCAAGGTGTTCCCGGATCATTTGATCGAGGGGCACTTCGCGGTGCATGGATTCTATCACGTAATCGCGGAACCGCCAGGCATCCTTGAAAGGCAGGGTGCGTCCGCCCCCGGAACTTTCCGCGAACCGGGTGATGTCCAGCCAATGCTGGCCCCAGCGTTCCGCAAACGCTTCACTGGCGAGCAGGCGGTCCACCAGCGGGCCGCAGGCTTCCGGGTTGAAAGCCGTAACTTCTTCAGCGCTGGGCGGCAAACCGGTGAGATCGAAAAACAAGCGTCGCACCAAGGCCTCGGGAGGCGCGTCCGGCACGGCGGTGAACCCGGCTTGTTCCAGTTCCGCGAGGATATGGTGATCGACCGCATCCCGGGGCCAGGCGGTGTCTTTGACCTGCGGGCGGCGCGTTTCCTCAGTGGGAACCGCCAGCGGTTGGAAGGACCACAACGCTGCGGCGGAAGTGTCGCGGGCAGGTATCCTCGCTGGGGCCGGATCGCCCGGGACTTCCTCCCGGGGATCAGGTGCTCCGGCGGCGATCCAGTCACGGAGGATGGCGGTCTGTCCGGCGGAAAGCTTTTGCTTCGGCGGCATTTTGAGGTCGCGGTCCTCATACGAGATGGCGCGCAGGAGCAGGCTGGCGGCCGGGTCGCCGGGTGTCAGGGCCGGACCGGAGTCGCCGCCGGTTTCCCATCCGGCGCGATGATCCAGACGGAGGCCGCCTTTGATTTTGTGTCCGGCACTATGGCACTCATAACAATGTTCCACGAGCAAAGGCCTGACCTTGTCCTCGAAGTGCTCAAGGCCAGGGGATGCCTCGCCCGGAACACTGCCTGCGATCAGCAAAGCAAGGAAAAGTCGGGGGCACGGCAAAGCCATCAGAACGGGGAATGGAAACGTTTTCGGAACGCGGTCACGGGACGTGCTCTTTCAAAACCGGATTCCGGAAGCCCTCGCCGGCTGGGGCCTTCCGGGCGGACGGATGGCCCGCCGGGTGCCTGCAAAAAGAGCCCGGGCCATGTAATGGCCCGGGCTCTTTTGATGCGGTCGAAGGCCTTGTTTCTGCCGGGCTTACTTTTTGCCTTTTTTATCCTTCTTCTTGTCTTTATCCTTGCCCTTCGGCTTGGCGGCGCTGGCCAGATCGCGGCGGGCGGTGGCTTTCAGGCGCAGGGCGTTCAGGGCGATAAAGCCGGTGGCGTCGTTCTGATTGTAACTTTGGGTCGGGTCCTTCTCCATGGTGGCGATGGCTTCATCATAGAGGCTGAGCGGGCTCTTGCGGCCGGCGGCCATGATGTTGCCCTTGTAGAGCTTCAGCCGCACTTCGCCGCTGACACTCTTCTGGGATTCCGTCACCAGAGCCTGCAGGGCCTCGCGTTCCGGCGCAAACCAGAAGCCGTTGTAAACCAGCTGGGCATATTTGGGAATCAGACTGTCGCGCAGATGCATCACCTCGCGGTCCATCGTGATGGATTCCATCTGGCGGTGTGCGGTATAGAGGATCGAGCCGCCCGGGGTTTCATAGATGCCGCGGCTCTTCATGCCGACAAAACGGTTTTCCACCATGTCCACCCGGCCGCAGCCATTACGTCCGCCGAGGGCGTTCAGCGCCTTCATCACGCCGTAGGGAGTCAGCAGGGTATAACCATCCCGCTCGCCGGTGGATTTCACCTTCATCTTTTCCAGCAGTTTGCCCAGGCCGTGGACCATCAGGCCGATGCAGTTCCCCTTTTCAAAGAGGAGCTGGATGTATTCCGGTTTGTCCGGGGCGTCCTCGGGAGCCACACTCATGACATACATCCCGCGGACGTCCGGCGTGGTGCCGTCGAACCAGGTGTCTTCCAGCATCCCGGCTTCAAAGGAAATGTGCAGGAGATTCCGGTCCATGCTGTAAGGCTTTTTGGCCGAGGCGGTGACGGGAATCTTGTGTTTTTCCGCGAAGGCAATCATCTCGGCCCGGCCGGGAAATTCGGCCCGGAAGTCGTCCATGCGCCAGGGCGCGAGCACCTTCACCTGAGGGGCCAGGGTGGCCGCACTCAGCTCAAAACGCACCTGATCGTTCCCCTTGCCGGTGGCCCCGTGAGCCACCGCATCGGCTTTTTCCCTGGCCACGATGTCCAGCATCCCTTTGGCGATACAAGGCCGGGCGATGCTGGTGCCGAGGAAATACTGGCCCTCATAGATGGCCGCTGCCTGGAACATCGGAAAGATGTAGTCCCGGGCAAATTCTTCCCGCAGGTCGCCGATATAACATTTTGACGCCCCGGTGCTGGTGGCTTTCTTTTCCAGTCCATCCAGTTCCTCCTCCTGGCCCACATCGGCACAATAGGCAATGATTTCACACTGATACTTCTGTTTCAGCCACTGCAGCAAAACAGAAGTGTCCAATCCACCGGAATACGCGACAACGATTTTTTTCATAGAAGCGTGCAGGAAAGCACAATGCCCCGGAAAGACAAATGCCGATGCGGCCGGTTGATTCCCTGCGGGGGGGGACGGTCCGACCCATGGGGAAGCCAGGGATTTCCCCGGCGCTGCGAAGTTGCTTGCCCTGAGGCCGGGTGGCACGGCATCCTGCCTTCTTATGTCCTCCCGGTCCCTGCTGTTGTTGTTGCCGTTCCTCCCGGTCCTTGCTTTTGCCGAAGTGCCGTCCTGGCCCCAATTCCGCGGGGCCAATGGCCAGGGTATCGCCGATGCTGCGGAAAAACCACCTGTCGAATTTGGCGCCGATCAGCGTCTGCTCTGGAAAACCCCGGTGCCGGAGGGTGTCTCCTCTCCCAGTATCTGGGGAGACCGGATTTTCCTGACTGCTGCTGCCGGCGGACAACAACTGCTCCTCGGCCTCAACCGGCAGGACGGAAAGATTTTGTGGCGGCACGAAGTCCCGGCCCCCGGCCCCGCCAGCCTGCACCGTACCAATAGTCCGGCCGCCGCGACTCCGGCCACGGATGGAAAGCGGGTCTATGCCTATCATGCCGGATTTGGACTGCTGGCCTGTGATTTTGACGGCAAGGAGGTGTGGCGTTTTCCCATGGACCCTCCCTTTGTGGTGAATGGCAGCGGCACCTCGCCGATCGTGGCCGATGGCAAAGTGATCCTGGTCTGCGATCAGCAGGGCGGGAAATCGTTTGTCCTGGCCCTCGACGCGGAAACCGGCCGCCAAGCGTGGCTGACCCCGCGGCCCCAGGCGGTCAGTGCCTATACCACACCAGTGATCTGGCGGCGGGAGGGAGGCGCCGAAGTGGTGGTCGGGGGCAGCCTGCGCGTCACCTCCTACGGACTCACCGATGGAAAGGAGCACTGGGCGGCCGGTGGTTTGGAAGGGGTGAGTGTCTGTCCCACCCCGGTGTTGGGGGAGGGCCGGCTGTATCTGATGTCGCGCAGCTTTGGCGGCAGCGCTCCGGGCCCGTCCGCGGTGGCCGGGATGTTCCTTGCGGATGGCGACAAGGATGGCCGGCTCACCCGCAAGGAAGCCCCGTTTCTGGAAAAGGATGGGGTCTTCGATTTCATGGACCAGGACCGGAATGGGCTGGTGAGCGGCGATGAAGCCAAGCAAGCCATGGAGTGGACCCGGCTGGGCGACTTTGGCTTGTTCGCGCTCAAGGACCCCGGGGCCACCTCAGGCCTGCTGTCGGACCATTTTACGGTGTGGAAACACCGCAGCGGCATTGCCAAAGTAGCCTCACCGGTGCTCTGGGACGGACGGCTTTTTGTCGTGCAGGACGGCGGACTGGTGACCTGTACGGACGCGTCTACCGGGCGGCTGATCTATGAACGGGAACGCCTCGGTGGCGAGGCCGGGGGCGATTATTTTGCTTCTCCGGTGGTGGCCGATGGACGGATTTATCTATGTTCCACCCGCGGAGTGGTGACTGTCCTGGAAGCGGGCCCCGCGCTGAAGATTCTGGCCCGCAATACGGTGGGGGAACCCGTGCTGGCCAGTCCGGCGCTGGCCGGAAACCGTATTTACATCCGGGGGGCCTCCCATCTCATGGCTTTTGGAGATCCCTAGATTTTTCCCGCCGATTCCCAAAGATTTCCCAGATCCTGCGTATTTGCCCCATGCCCCGCTTCCCCCTTCTTTTCCTGCTGCCCTGCCTCGCTGCTGTCCTGCCGGCCGCGGCGGTGGATTTTTCCCATGAGGTGGTTCCGATCCTGAAAACCCACTGTGCCGAGTGTCACATGGGCGACAAGAAAAAGGGAGGGTTCTCCATGAATACCCGGGAGGATCTCATGGAAGGCAGCGAAAACGGCAAGGTGCTGATCGAAGGCAAGGGCGCGGAAAGTTTGCTCATCCAATTGATCACCTCGGCGGACCCTGATGAACAGATGCCGCCCAAGGGAGCCCGGCTGACGGCGGCTGAAGTGCAGACCCTGACCGCTTGGGTTGATGCCGGAGTGCCATGGACCGCCGGGTTTGCCTTCAAAAAAGGAGCCTACGAACCGCCTCTCAAACCCCGCCGGCCCGTCCTGCCCGCCGCCACTGCCGGGCGGGAGAATCCGGTGGACCGCATCCTGGACGCCCATCTGGCCAAACAATCCCGTCCGGTGCCGGCGCCGCTCAGTGATAACGCCTTCTTCCGCCGGGTGCATCTGGACCTCGTCGGATTGCTGCCGTCGCCGGAGCAATTGACGGCCTTCCTGGCTGACTCCTCCCCCGGCAAACGCCAGCAGGCCATCGCGCTCCTGCTCAACACCCCCCAGCCCTATGCCGAGCATTGGCTGACGTTCTGGAACGACCTCCTCCGCAACGATTATGCAGGCACGGGCTACATCGATGGCGGACGGCAGCAGATCAGCGCGTGGTTGTATCAGGCCCTGCTTGAGAATAAACCCTATGATCAATTTGTCAGGGAACTCGTGGCGCCGGTGGAAGGCAGTGCGGGCTTCGGCAAGGGCATCAAATGGCGCGGCCAGGTGAGCGCCGGACAACTCGTGCCGGTTCAGTTTGCCCAAAGCATGGGGCAGACTTTTCTGGGCATCAATTTGAAGTGCGCCTCCTGTCATGACAGCTTCATCGACCGCTGGAAACTCGATGAGGCCTATGGACTCGCCGCAGTGTTTTCGGCAGAGCCGTTGGAGATTCACCGCTGCGACAAACCGACCGGACGGCAGGCCAGGGCGGCGTGGCTCTTTCCGGAACTGGGTGAAATCGATGCCAGCCAGCCCCCGGCGGAGCGCCTGAAACAACTGGCCGCTCTGATGACCCATCCGGAGAACGGCAGGTTCACCCGCACCATCGTCAACCGGCTCTGGCACCGCCTGATGGGGCACGGCATCGTGCATCCGGTGGACGCCATGCAGAGCGAACCCTGGAGCAGTGATCTGCTGGATTTCCTCGCCACCGATCTCGCTGATCACCAGTATGATTTGAAGCGGACCCTCGCTCTGATCTGCTCCAGCAAGGCCTATCAATCGGTCTCGGAAGTCCTGAAGGAAGACGCCGACCGGAATTACACCTATGCCGGCCCGCGGTCCAAACGCCTGACCGCCGAGCAGTTCACCGATGCCATCTGGCAGATCACGGGAACTGCTCCCCGGAAATTCGATGCCCCTGTCAAACGGGCGGGTGCCGCCCCGGGACCGGAGCAGGCCCTCACCGCAAAATGGATCTGGTCCGGTGATCAAAAAACCAAGGCGGCGGCATCGGGGGAAACGGTCAGCTTCCGCACCCGTTTCCACTTGGCGGCCCTCCCCCAAACCGCCTCCGCCGTCCTCACCTGCGACAACGCCTTCACACTCTGGCTGAATCAAAAGGAGATCGCCCGGAGCGACCAGTGGGAGAAGCCGGTCGCAGTGGATCTGCTGGATGCCCTCCGGACCGGAGAGAACGAAATCGTCATCGTGGGGACCAACGGTGGTCAGGGACCGAACCTCGCGGGACTCTGGATGCAGGGCCAGCTGCGTTTCGCGGATGGTTCTCTCAATTCCTTGAATTCGGATCCCTCCTGGCTTTGGAACTCCGCCGTGCCCAACCCCAACGGGCTTTTTACCCCGGACCCTGGCGACTGGAAACCAGCGGTGGAAGTCAATGGCGCGGCCTGGCAGCGGATCAATGATTCCTTGCAGGGCCTCCTCATGGAGAACGCGAATGGAGGGGGGCCTATGGTGAGGGCGTCCTTGATGAAGAGTGATTTCCTGATGCGGGCCCTCGGCCGGCCGAACCGCGAGCAGATCGTTTCGATGCGGCCCAATGACCTGACGACTCTTGAAGCAATGGATTTGAACAATGGGCAGATCCTGACCACCCGACTGGAAGCCGGCGCCCGGGCGATTTTGCAGAAACAGGCCGGGGCCGGCAGCGCTGCCCTCGTGTCATGGCTCTACGCATTCGCCTATTCCCGGACCCCCTCGCCGGCGGAATTGGCTCTGGCCACGGAAGCCCTCGGATCGCCCCCCACTTCCGCCGGTTTGCAGGATTTGTTATGGGCCCTGCTGGTCCAGCCGGAATTCCAGATGGTCCGGTAAGCTTTTTATCACGGCCCGAACGCTCTTATTTTCATGAACCCTCTTCCACTCGACTCCACCCAGCCCCGGCGCGATTTCCTCAAGAAACTGGCCGCCGCCACCACTGCCGCGATGATGTCGCGGGGCGGCCAGCTCATCGCTTCGGAGGCCGTCGTCCAGCCGAAAGCCACCGCTGATGCCGTCATCATCCTGTGGATGGCCGGCGGCATGGCGGCGCCGGAAACCTTCGATCCCAAACGCTACCAGCCTTACGAAAAAGGAGCCCCGATGGCCAATGTGCTGAGCACCTTTCCCGCCATCGACACCAATGTGGATGGGATCAAAATCTGCCAGGGACTGGAGCGCATCGCGCAGGTGATGGACCGGGCCACTCTGATCAGGTCCTGTGTTCAACCGGATCTGGGGAGTATCCTGCATTCCCGGCATCAGTATCACTGGCACACCGGTTATGTCCCGCCGCAGACCGTGGCCGCGCCGCATCTTGGGGCGTGGATGGCGAAGGTGCTGGGCCCCCGGAATCCGGTGATGCCCGCCTTCATCAATATCGGCCAGCGTTTGGAAGGGCATGGGGAAAGTGAGGAACTCAAGGCCTTCACCACCGGTGGGTTTTTTGGCTCGGAGTTCGGACCGATGAATCTGCCGGTTCCGGACGAGGCGGCGCAATCGGTCCGTCCGCCCAAAGGCATGGATGCGGGCCGCTTTGAAAACCGCAGTGCCTTGTTCCGGAAGCTGCTAGATCAGAATCCGCAGCGCGAGATCATCAGCGATTTCCAGCGGGAATCCATGCTGCGTTCGCTGGAAAATGCCCATCGCCTGCTCAGTTCCAAGGAGCGGGCCGCCTTTGATATTTCATTGGAAGCCAAGGAGTCGCAGGAGGCCTACGGCGCCGGCCAGTTTGGTCAGGGCTGTTTGCTGGCGCGCCGTCTGGTGGAGAATGGGGCGCGCTTTGTGGAGGTCACCACGGAATACATTCCGTTCGTCCATTGGGATACCCATGCCGATGGCCATGCCACCGTGGAGCGGCTGCACCAGGAGGTCGACCGGCCCATTGCGCAGTTGATCCGCGATCTGGAATCACGGGGCCTGCTGGACCGCACGCTTGTGGTGGTGGCCAGCGAATTCAGCCGCGATGCCATGATCGAAGGCGTGCCCAACTCCACCGCCGGGGATCAGGCCACCGTGAAGGGGGACACCCTTGAGTCGCCGAAACACTACGGCCTGCACCGGCACTTCACCGGCGGGACCAACGTCCTGATGTTTGGCGGCGGGATGAAGCGCGGCCATCTCTACGGCGCGACCGCGGAGGAGCGGCCCCTTGTGGCCATCAAGGACCCCGTCAGCATTCCGGACCTGCACGCCACCATTTTCACGGCCATGGGCATCAGCCCGAAAACCGCCTTTGATATCGAAGGGCGGCCTTTTTATGCCACCATTGATGGGACGGGCCGGGCGGTGCGGGATTTGTTTGCCTGACAGTGGGCCGGGGTAAAATCAGGTCAGGATGTCCTTGACCACGTGGGCCGGTTCCACCCCGGTGAGGCGCTGGTCGAGACCTTGGTATTTGAAGGTGAGTCGTTCGTGGTTGATGCCCAGTTGGTTCAGCAGGGTGGCGTGGAAATCATGCACATGGACCGGGTCCTTCACGATGTTATACCCCATCTCATCGGTTTCGCCGTAGGTGAGCCCGGGTTTGATGCCGCCGCCAGCCGCCCAGAGGCTGAAGCAGCGCGGGTGGTGGTCGCGGCCGTAATCGGTTTCCGTGAGGGTGCCCTGGGAATACACTGTGCGGCCGAATTCCCCGCCGAAGACCACCAGGGTATCATCCAGCATGCCGCGCTGCTTGAGATCCTGGATCAGGGCATAACAACCCTGGTCGACGTCCTTGCATTGCACCGCCAGATCGTGGGGCAGGTTGCCATGCTGGTCCCATCCGCGATGGAAAATCTGCACAAAACGCACCCCCCGCTCCACCAGTCGGCGGGCCATCAGAGCGCTGTTGGCGAAGGTGCCGCGGTCCTTGGATTCCTTGCCGTAAAGCTCGAAGGTTTTTTCGGTTTCGCTGCTCAGATCCGTCAGATCCGGCACGCTGGCCTGCATCCGGAAGGCCATTTCATACTGCTGGGTGCGGGTCTGGATTTCCGGATCACCGACCAGTTCATAGGTGGACTGATTCAAAGCCGATAGGCCATCCAGCATTTCGCGACGGAGTTCGCGGGAGATGCCCGGCGCATCCTTCAGATACAGCACCGGATCGCCCTTGGCCCGCAGGGACACCCCGGCGTGTTTTCCGGGCAGGAAGCCCGCGCCCCAGAGCCGGGCGGAGATGGCCTGCACATTGGAGCCGGGATTGGAATGCGAGGCGTGCAGCACCACAAAGGTGGGCAGATCCTGATTCATCGATCCCAGCCCCCACGACAGCCAGGAGCCCATGGAAGGTTTGCCGCTGATCATGCTGCCCGTATACATCAGCTGATTCGCCGGTTCGTGATTGATGGCGTCGGTTTTCATCGAGCGGATGATGCACAGGTCATCCACCATTTTCGCGGTCCATGGCAGGGTTTCGCTGAGCCACGCGCCGGATTTGCCGTGTTGGGCGAATTTGAAGACCGAGGGTGCGACCGGGAACGAGGATTGGCCGGCAGTCATGCCGGTGAGGCGTTCGCCCTGGGACGCGAGGTATTCCTTGAGGTCCTTCTTGAAGGCCGCCTTCAGGTTGGGTTTGTAATCAAACAGATCGAGCTGGGAGGGGGCGCCGATCAGGGAGATGTAAATGGCACGTTTTGCCCGGGGCGGGAAGTGCGTGCCCGGCGGCAGATCCTCCGCGGAGCTGGATCCCTGGCCGAGCAGGGAGGCGAGGGCGGCGGCGCCCAGGCCCATGGCATTGCGCCGGAAAAACTGGCGGCGGTTGACCGCGCTGTTCCACGTTTCGACAGCCGGAAGATAAGCGGGATGGATCATGTCAGAAGGGAAAAGAAGGGGTTATTTGGTCAGGGATTCATCCATGTTCAGGATCTGACTGACGGCGAGGGTCCACGAGGCGAGTTCCGCAGGAGGCAGCGAGGGGTCTGCTTTGGATTCGCCCACCGTGATGAGGGCCTGGGCCGCGGCGGCATCGGCCTGATAGGCAGCGAGGGCGCGTTCCCGGGTGCGGTGGGAGACGGCCCGCTCGGCGGCGGTGAAGGCGCGGGAGAGGAGGCGGGCGGTCACAAAATCCAGCCGCGCCTCCGGTTCCGGCGACGCAGCCATGGCATGCGCCGCGAGCTGCCGGGAAGCTTCCACAAATTGAGGGTCATTCATGGTCACAAACGCCTGGAGCGGAGTGTTGGTGCGCTCCCGCCGGGTGCAGAAGGTTTCCCGGCTGGGGGCATTGAGAATGTCCATGCTGGCCGGCGGGGCAGTGCGTTTCCAGAGCGTGTACATGGAACGCCGGTAGAGCCCCTCCCCTCGGTCCTGCCGGTAGTTTGCGGTGGTGGACCCGGGCATCGCCACGGCTTCCCAAACCCCATCGGGTTGATAGGGCCGCACCGGCGGACCGCCCACCACCGGCACCAGCAGACCGGAGGCGGCGAGCGCTCCGTCGCGGATCTGTTCGGCATCGAGGCGGTAGCGGGGACCGCGCGAACTCAGAAGATTGAGCGGGTCTTTTTCCAGTTTTTCGGGAGTGAGGGCGGCCGACTGCCGGTAGGCCTGGGAGAGGATCATGCGTTTCACCATCGCACGGTAGTCCCAGCCACTTCCCATGAAGGCGACCGCCTGCCAGTCCAGCAGATCCTGGTTCACTGGGCGGGCGCCACTGATCCCCAGGTCCTCGGTGGTTTCCACGATGCCGGTGCCGAAGAGATAACCCCACACCCGGTTCACCGTGACGCGGGCGGTCAGCGGATTCTGTTTCGAGACCAGCCACTGGGCCAGACCGAGGCGGTTGCGGGGCGCGGCGGCATCCATGGGGGGCAGGGCGGCCGGGGTTTCGGGAGTGACCCGGTCGGTTTTTTTACGGTAGTCCCCGCGCGAGAGGACGAAGGCGAAGGGCTCTTCCTTTTTCTCCTCCATCACCAGGGTCTTCACGGTGCCTTTTTGGACGGCTTGGAGTTCGCCTTCCAGCGCGGCCAATTCCTTCTGCAGGACTTGGCCCGGTTGGTCGTAAGCCATCACATAGCGGTCAAAGAGGGCGTTTTTTTGAGGTTCGGTGCGGGAAGCCGGGGCGGTCGCCAGCCATTGTTGCAGGGGAAGCCGGAGGGACAGCCGCTGAATCTCCTCCGGAGAGAGGGCCGTGTTATAAATGCGGACGTCCTGGACTGCGACTTTGGCGCTGACCACGGCATCGAGCCCATCGGCCCCCCGGCTGCGGGCTCCGATCCGGACCGGGACATCGACCGAAATATCCGGACCCAGGCTGTTCTGCTCCACGTCCACCGCCTGGAGCACGCCGTCCACGTAGAGCGAAACGGCTTCCGGGCCAGCCTTGGTCCCATCAAAAACCACCATTAAATGATGCCACGCTCCGTCCGTCAGGGCAGCCTTGGCGGTCACTTTGAGCGCTTTGTCCGGCCACTGGTCCACGATGTGCACGGCCGGCCGTCCCGCGGAGAGGAAGAGGTCCCATCCCCGGAAAGCCCGGGCGGCATCCATCCGCGAGAGGATGGCTCCGGAAGCCTTGCCCTCACTGCGCATCATCAGGCCGTAGCTGGCCTTCCCATCCCGGGCGATCACCGGAGCGGTGCCGCTGACCGGCTGGCCGGAGGCGATGGGGGCCGGACCGGTCATTCCTTCAAAAGTCTCCCTGGTTTCGGTCCATTGCGCTGGTTGTCCTCCGCTGGTGCCATGAAAAACGCGGGTGGCTTCATTCAGGGGAAAATGGAAGGCGAGGGCCGCCGGGGCGGGGTCCTCCAGCGGCGTTTTAGCCCGCTCGGCGAGCCATGGCTCAAACTCGGCCCGGGCCTGCTGGCGCCGGTCGTCGGCCGCTTGCTTTTTGGCCGCGATTTCCTGGGGCAGGGCGGTCAGCCGGGCCTGCTCCGCGGCGGTGGGCAAGGCCAGCACCGGAGGGTGTTCCGCGTTGTTGCCGTCCAGGGACGACATGGGGGTGTTGCGGAAGAAGGCGGTCAGCGAATAGAAATCCTTGGTGGGGATGGGGTCGAATTTGTGGTCATGGCAGGTGGCGCACCCCACGGTCAGCCCCAGCCAGACAGCGCCCATGGTATCCGCCCGGTCCTTGGCGTAGACCGCGTCGTATTCCTCGCCGATCGCGCCGCCTTCTCCCGTGGTGGGCATGCATCGGTTGTATCCGGTGGCGGTTTTCTGGTCGATGGTGGCATTGGGCAGGAGATCCCCTGCCATTTGATCGATGGTGAATTGATCGAAGGGTTGGTTCGCTTTGAAGGAGCGGATCACCCAGTCGCGGTAAGGCCAGATGGAGCGGTAGTTGTCGATGTGGATACCGTGGGTGTCGCCATAGCGCACCGTGTCGAGCCATTGCCGGGTGAAATGCTCGGCGCAGGCCTCGGTGGCCAACAGGCGGTCGGCCGCTTTCTCCCATGCTTCCGGGGAATTGTCCGCGAGGTAGGCCAGCAGGGTCTCCGGGGCAGGAGGAAGGCCGGTGAGGTCATAACTGAGGCGGCGGAAGGCGCGGGCGCGGCCCTCCGGGGGATTCATGGCCAAACCGGTAACCGCGAGCTTGGCCGCCACGAAATGATCGATTTCGCTGAGTCCGGTCCCATTTGCGGGAGGAAGCGGTGGTTTCACCGGGGGCAGATAGGACCAGTGCATCTCATACTTCGCTCCTTCGGCGACCCACTGTTCCAGCAAGGCCTTTTCTTCCGGTTTGAGTTGCTTCAGCGACTCCGGCGGCGGCATGACGTCATCCGGGTCGGTGCTGTGAAGGCGCTGGATGAGGGCGGATTTCCCCGGATCACCTTTAATAATGGCGGGAGCCCCATCCCCCCGGGGCTCAAAAGCGAACTGTGCGGCATCAAGACGGAGGGGGGCCTTTTTTGGTTTCCTCGTGGCCGCGTCGGGCCCGTGACAATGATAACAGTATTCGGAAAGAATCGGCTGGATCTGCCGGTTGAAGGATATCGGCCCTTCGGCCCGCAGCGTGGGCGCTGCCAGCAGGGCCAACAGGGGCAGAAACGAACCGGGGATTCGGCGGACGGATGATCGCATGGGAGAACTACCCGGAAAACGGGCCGGTCTTTTCAGATTCAGGCACATGAACTGCCCCGACCGGGGGCGGGTGGTTTCCGGGAATGGCAGGTTCTGGTCACGAACCGGATTTTCCCACTGCAAGCAGGGCGTGGTGGTAGCGCCGGGATGCGGCTGGGCAAATCACCGCTCAGGAGCTGGAGGAGAATACCTTGGAGCATCATGTCGGGGGCCGACACGTTTAAAAAAATCTCAATGGTCTGGCCGCTGTGATAATTACAATCCCGGCCGGGGCAGTGATAGAGTCCGATTCCGGCCTGCGGCCAAAAGGCTTTTTTTGCCCGGGACCGGCCCGTGGGGAAGGGCAACGTCCCGGAAAATTCAAAAAAAATTCCTTGATCCTTCTGCTGTTTCTCACCGTTGCCCGGGGTGCATTGCGGCGAAGACCGAATCGGTTCTTCCCCTTCCATCGGCCCGATTTGCCGGAGGTGCCACCCGGTTGCGGCAGCGTCACAAGGCATGGGGCATTCACCCCATTGATTATCAATAATTTGCGCGGAAAATCGCACAGGCTGGACACTGGATTCGATGCCACGCGGCAAGAGCCAACGGATAAGGATTTTCTTTAGTTTTTACTGAGGTTTTGAGTGGATTTCTCATTTTTAGTAAATTTCCCTATAAGGAAAAATAATTTTTGACAAAAACCATCAATCGCCTATCTGTTATGGCGCCAAACGGCCCCCGAGAGTCTCAAATGTGACAATAAAGCCATAAGAGAAAATAATTTTTGACAAAAACCATAATCGAAGCTACCAGTTCAGATCATCGAAAATCGGAATAAGCGCTGCCAACGAGTTGCAGAATTAAGAAAAAGTCAAACTGGGACACATTTGCCATTTATTAAAGCTATGAAAAAGGGAGCAATTTCACTCGACGCCGCAACCCCGGGATCCGACCGGGATCAGAGCTCTGGCGGTTCATGGCCTGCGGTTCCGCTGTGGAAACGCCCCTTGGATTGGGCGGTCATTCTGGTGACGCTGCCCGTCTGGATGCCTGCCGCCATGGTCTGCTGGATCTGGATTGATCTGGTATCCAAAGGCGGGGCGCTTTATACCCAGGAGCGGATTGGATACGGCGGCAAGCCCTTCACGATTTATAAATTCCGCAGCATGAGCAAAGGGGCGGACACGAACGTCCATGATCAATACCTCAAGGAGTTGATCGCCAGCGGCCGGCCGATGACCAAGCTGGATGGGGATGATGCCCGCCTGATCCGTGGGGGGAAATGTCTGCGGGCCACCGGGCTCGACGAGCTTCCCCAACTGATCAATGTGCTGAAGGGGGAGATGAGCATCGTCGGACCCCGGCCCTGCACCCCTGCGGAGATGAAGCAATATAGTCCTTCCTACCGGAAGCGTTTCAACGGCCTTCCCGGCATTACCGGAAGCTGGCAGGTCAACGGTAAAAACAAGACCACCTGCCGCCGGATGATGGCTCTCGACATCCAATATCTGCGCCATCAATCCATCGTCGCTGATCTGGTGATCATGTTCCGCACCGTCCCGACCATCCTCGGCCAAGTGATGGAATCGCTCAAGAAACGCCGCATCGCCAAAGCCGTCAGTGCGCGGGCAGTCCGGCCGGTGACTTACATTCAGAACCCATCCCCCATCCGGCAGCATGCCACCGAAATCTTCCGCGTCGCCATGAGCAGCACCCAGCGCCTCACCGAGGCCCCCAGCGGGCATACCGAGCGGGTGCGTTACCGGCCTCACGGCGAATAGCTTTCTCAGGACCACTTCCCCACTCCATCCCACTCCTCAAGTCAATCTCCCCATCTCCCACACCCTTAAAAATGAATACTTCCATGGAACATAGCCGCCTCTCCAACGAAAAAAGTTCAAAAAAATTGACCGTGGGCGTAATCGGCTGCGGTTATTGGGGTCCCAATCTGATCCGCAATTTCAACAATCTCGCTGACTGCCGGCTCAAGGCGGTGTGCGACCGGGAAGAATCCCGCCGCCGCCACATGTTGTCCCTCTATCCTGGCGTGGAAGCCGTGGATGATGCCGACAAGCTGTTCCAGGATCCGGAGATCGACGCCATCGTGGTGGCCGCTCCCGTCCGCTTCCATTACCCGCTCGCCAAAGCGGCCCTGCTCGCCGGCAAGCACGTGCTGATCGAAAAACCCATGGCTTCCTCTTCCGCTGAGTGCGAAGAGTTGATCGAACTGGCCGACCAGCGGGGCCTGACCCTGATGGTGGGACACACCTTCATCTATTCGGAGTCGGTCCTGAAAATTGCCCAGATCGTCAATTCCGGGGACATTGGCGAAATCCGCTACATCAACTCCCAGCGCCTCAATCTCGGTCTCTTCCAGAAGGATATCAATGTCGCTTGGGACTTGGCTCCGCACGATCTCTCGATCATTCTCCACATCCTCGGGGAATCTCCCAGTACGGTGAACTGCCAAGGCAACGCCCACATCACGCCGGGCATCGAAGACGTGACCAACATCTCCCTCAGCTTCGGCCCCAAGCAGTTCGCCACCATTCAGAGCAGCTGGCTCGAACCACGGAAGGTGCGTCAAATGACCATCGTCGGCACCAAGCGGATGATTGTTTACGATGACCTCCAGCCCACCGAAAAAATCCGCGTGTATGATGTCCGGGTCGACCGCCCTCCTCACTACGACACCTTCGGTGAATTCCAGTATTCCTACCACTACGGGGACAGCTACATCCCCCACCTCCAGCACTCGGAGCCGTTGAAAGTGCAGTGCCAGCACTTCCTCGACTGCATCAACAAGGGAACCCGGCCCATGACCTGCGGCCGGCGCGGGCTGGAGCTCGTCCGGATCCTTGAAGCCAGCTCCGCTTCCCTCAAGGCCAATGGGGCCCCCATCGCCTTCTCCCAGGGCTCGGACTCCGGGGAAGCCCGGCAGGAAGGGAAACTGGCCTCCAGCACTCCGGCTTCCGTATAATCAACGGGCTTGGGCCCGTCATCCCTTCCCGCCGCCCCCAAGGCCGCAACCCAGTTCCGGCTCATTTCGAGCCGGAACTTTGCATTTAGGGGATATGAAATACTTGACTTTTATCATAATTATCATAAGGTCGGTATTTGTCACCCCGAGGTATTCCAAGGGGGACCGTTTGAGTTTTTGATAGGAGTTGCAGTCCCCCGGGAAGTGCTACACTCCTCCGGGAGCGGGAACGCAACGCAGGGCACGGGCCCGTCACCAATCGTGTGGAGGAAATGCCATACACTGAAAACCAGGAGAGCTTGAAGGTCTTGGGGTCCGGAAGGACGCTAAACGACCAAGGGCGGTAGCTTATACTAATCGATCCTTCAAAATGACTGACTTTCAAAGAATATCCGCTGATGTGAAGCTGGGCCGCGATGTCAAAATTTTTGCCTTCGTCAATCTGTATGGCTGCGAAATCGGCGATGGATCCAAAATCGGGACGTTTGTGGAGATCCAGAAGGGCGCGAAAATCGGGGAGCGCTGCAAAATCTCCAGCCATAGCTTTATTTGCGAAGGTGTCACCATCGAATCCGAAGTCTTCGTCGGTCACAGCGTCACTTTCATCAACGATGCCTACCCCCGTGCCACGGCCGCGGATGGCCAACTCCAGACCGAAGCCGACTGGGCCTGCCAGCAGACCTTGGTCAAACGCGGGGCCTCGATCGGCTCCGGAGCCACCATCCTGGGCGGCATCACCATCGGTGAAAATGCCATCGTGGGCGCCGGCAGCGTCGTCACCAAGGATGTGCCCGCCGATACCACCGTCGCGGGAAATCCTGCCCGGGTCCTCGGCCGGGTCGCCCGCTGACTGCGCGCTCCGCCCGGACCGGGCAACACCCCATTTTTCTTAAATCAGCCATCACCATCCTCCATGAGTATCCAGTTTCTTGATTTGAAGACCCACCATCAGGCCCACCGCGCTGAATTTGACCGCGCGATCGGTGAAGTGATCGACAGCGGCGCTTTTGCCGGTGGTCGTTTCGTAGAGCAGTTTGAAAAGGAATTCGCAGTCTATTGTGAAGCCAAACATGCGATTGGGGTGGGCAATGGCACCGATGCGTTATGGATGGCCCTGCTCGCCCTCGGTGTCGGGCCGGGCGATGAAGTTATCACGGTTCCGGCCACCTTCATCGCCACCTGTGAAGCGATCTCTTTTTGCGGGGCCAAGCCCGTTTTTGTGGATATTGATCCTGACACCTACCTGATGGATCCTGCCTTGCTGGAGGCTGCTATCACGCCCCGGACCAAGGCCATCATGCCAGTCCACCTCTTTGGCCAGCCGGTTGATCTGGACCCCATCCTCGCCATTGCCAATGCACACGGCCTGCCGGTCGTGGAGGATGCGGCACAGGCCCATGGCGCCCGTTACAAGGGCCGCCGCGCGGGTTCGATCGGCGCTGCCGGAGCCTTCAGTTTTTACCCGGGCAAAAACCTCGGCGCTTTTGGCGAAGCCGGGGCAGTCGTCACCAACGACGATGCCCTTGCCGCGAAGATGCGGATGTTCCGCGATCACGGCCAGGCCAAAAAGTATTTCCACGATGTGGTGGGCTGGAACTGCCGGATGGACGGCATCCAGGGCGCCGTCCTGAGCATCAAACTGCGCTACCTGGATGAACGGAATCAACTCCGCCGGGAACGTGCTGCCCAATATGACGAAGCCCTGCGCGGCCTGGCGCAGGTGGTCACCCCGGTGCGCTCAGCAAACACCGAACACATTTATCACATTTACGCGGTGCGCGTCCCCAACCGCGATGCCGTGCTTGAGGCCATGGGCGCTGCGGGAGTCAGCTGCGGGATTCACTATCCAGTCCCGGTCCACCTCCAGAATGCCTACCAGGAGATGGGTCTGGGGCAGGGTTCCTTCCCGGTCGCGGAGCGCTGCGCCGGGGAATTCCTCTCGCTCCCCATGTATCCTGAACTCACCCCCGCCCAGGTTGACGAGGTGGTGGCCACTCTCCGGCAGGTGCTGCAGGGCTAGAGCTGGCGTTCTCCCGGGCCTCACTTCTCCCCCCATGCATTCCCATGGCACCACGCTGGTGGACTTCCACCCGCTGACCCGGCCCCGGCTCCTGCGCTCTCCTGTCCGCTCCGCGCCGCGGCTGGAGGTTCCTGCTCCCTGCATGGAAATTCTCGATCCGCTGGCCTCGCCTGACGAATGGGACCGGGAATGCCGGGCCCATCCTGGGACCACGGTTTTTCACACCGCCGCCTGGGCCCGGGTCCTCGCCGCCACCTACGGACACCAGCCGCTTTATCTCCGGTTCCGCCAGGAGAATGGCTCTGCCGCCCTCGTGCCCCTGATGGAAGTTAAAAGCCCGGTCACCGGCCGGCGCGGGGTAAGTCTTCCGTTCTCGGATTGTTGTGCTCCCCTCCTGCCGGATGGCATCACCTTGGCCTCCCTGCGGGCACCTCTCGAAGCCCTCGCCCGGGAGCACCGCTGGAAATATCTGGAACTGCGCGGAGGAGCGTTTTCGTCTCCCCCGGCCACGCCCCTTCCAGCCAGCTTTCATGGTCACGAACTGGATCTCACGCCGGGGCCGGATTCCCTTTGGAACGGGGTGGAAGGTTCCGTCCGCCGCGCCGTCCGAAAGGCCCAAAGCCATGGTCTCGAGCTCCGCGTGGCCCACGATGAAGCCGCCCTGCGCGGCTATTTTGAACTGCACACCCTCACCCGGCAGCGCCACGGTCTCCCGCCCCAGCCATGGGCCTTCTTCCGCCAGCTGCACCGGGAAAAGCTGATCGGCCCCGACGCCGGATTTGTGGTGTCCGCTTCCTCCCAGGGCCGTCCGGTGTCCGCTTCCGTTTTTCTGCGCTGCGGGACTGCCGCCGTCTACAAGTTCGGGGCCTCCGATGAACGGGCTTGGGACTGCCGCCCGAACCACCTCGTGATGTGGGAGGGCATCCAGCACCTCATCGCCACCGGAGCCCACACCCTCCATTTCGGCCGGTCCTCCATCGGTCAGGAAGGCCTCCGCCGTTTCAAGTTATCCTGGGGCGCCACGGAATCCTCCATCTCTTACCTTCAATATCTCCCTGCCAGCAACACCTGGGGAGCCGTCATCCCGAAACCGGACCGCCCCTTGGTCCACGCCCTCTTCCGCCGCCTCCCCTTGACCGTCAACCGTTGGGCCGGCCGCCTGCTTTATCCGCATCTGGACTAGTTCACCCCGGGTCCTGACGATTCTTTTGACGATCTTCCCCCAGCGTCTATATTGGACCGCCTGCTTCCCCGTTTCCCCCTTCATCCCAGCCCCCCGCCCAAGCCCATGAAACACCACCATCAAGGAACGGATACGATTGAGGAAGCGCAGCTTGTCCCGGATATCCGCCAGATCCATCCCCAGCAGCCGCTGGAGGGCGGGGGACTAAATCTGCATGATCTGCTTTTTGCCCTGTTCCGCCACAAATGGAAAATCATTCTGCTGGGTCTGCTGGGATTGGGGGCTGCGGCCTACGTCTACCTGAACCGTACCCCCCTCTACGAATCCCAGGCCAAACTCTTCGTACCCTACGTGCTGGACCGGAATACCCCTGGCGAAGGAGGATCCCAGGTGACCTCTGCTTCCGGTTACGCCGGCCGCTCCGTCCTTAATGTGGAGATGGATCTCCTCACCAGTTGGGACCTTATCGAGACAGTCGCGCAGAGCGTCGGGGTGACAGAGGTCTTGCCCGGAGCCACCAAGGAAACTCCCGTGTCAGAAGCGGCGGCTGCGATTCTGGGCAACCTGAAGGTGCTGGTGCCCCCGGACAGCATGGTGATCAATGTCAACTATCAGCATACCGACCCCGCAAAAGCGCGCACCATCCTTGGAAAACTGGTGAACGAATACCTCATCAAACACAAGGAAACCCACCGGTCCAGCCGGTCTCTGGCCTACGTCGATGGCAAGGCCAGTGACGCCAAAACCAATCTGGAAACGGCCCGCAAGGAGTTGGAACAACTCAAAAAGGACCAGAACATCATCTCTCTCGCCAACCGCGAAGCCGCCCTGTCAAAACAACAGGCGGCCATCGAGGAGGAATTGCTTTCCACCGAGGCCAAAAAAGCCGAACAAAAAGTCCGGGTCCGTTTTGCGGAAGCCATGAGCCCGGAACCAAAGGGCAAGGAGAAAACGGGGACTCCAGATGAAACCACCGTCCTGCCCGCCCTGCCGGCAAACCGGGATATCGAGGAATACCGCGGCCTCGTCGAGCAGATTGAATCCCTCAAAAGACGCCGCAACGAACTGCGGCTCACCTACACTGACTCCAACGGACAAATCAGGACCGTCCAGTCGCAGTTGGACGCCGCCGAAGCCAAACGTCAGGTCCTCCTCACCAAATACCCTGCCTTCGGAGCTCCCACCGTCAAAGGCGTGGATGGTGGCCCGCTCGCCACCCTTGATCCCCGGGCGGAGCGCGAAACGCTCAATGCCATTGAGGCCCGCCTGCAATTCCTCACCAATGAAAGCCTCAAGCTCAAAGCCGAGCTGACCACCCTGCTCGGGGCCGGTACCAGCATTGCCAAACTGGAGCGCGACATTCAGGAATACGATGCCAACTACCGTTATTACAACACCGCCCTCGAAAGGGCCCGCGTCGACCAGAATCTGAAACCTTCAGAACTGGAAAACATCAGCGTGATCCAGCAGCCTTCCGTTCCGTCGCTGGCCACCTCCGCCGCCGTGCGGAAGCTGGCCATGGGCCTCGCCTTCAGTGGCTTCGGGCTGGGTATCGCCATTGCTTTCCTCATCGAACTCTTCCTCGACCGCAGCATCAAACGCCCGCAGGAATTCGAATCGAAGCTGCAACTGCCACTCATGCTTTCGATCCCTTTCCTGACGGATTCAAGGCGTCCCCAATTGCGCCTGAATGGGGCTCCCGCAGGAATGGCCGTCAATGGCGCCGGCGCCACCATGGGCGTGCCCGAAACCTCTCAGGCCCTGGCCCGCAATACCGCAGTTCCCACCCCTTGGGAGGCGGCCCATTTCATCCGGCCGTTTGCGGACGCCGTCCGCGACCGCATCGGTTATCATTTCCACATCAACGGAATCACCCACAAACCCAAACTGATCGGTCTCACCGGGTTTTCTGATGGCGCCGGGACTTCCACCCTGGCGGCCGCCCTCGCGGCTTCTTTCGCCGAGATGACCGATGGCAAAATCCTTTACGTCAATCTGAACGGGGGAGCGCCCTTGCCGGAAACTGAAGGCGCCCCCTCCCGTCCCGGAATCGATGTCAAGGAATCCACCAAGGAAGCCTTCGGTCTGGTCGAAAATCAGGACAATCTGTTTGTCGCCAGCATCACTCCCGGCAAAGCCCGGAATGGCCTTCAGGATGGCACCGGCCCCGGAGGTTATCAGACTTTCGTTCCCAAGCAGCTCTTTGAGCTGATGCCCCGCCTGCGCGCCAGCGACTTTGAATATGTCATCTTCGATATGCCGCCGCTTGCGCCGACGAGCCCCACCCTCTCCATCGCGGGTTTCATGGACAAGGTGCTTCTCGTGGTCGATGCCGGCAAGACCAACCGGGATGTGGTGCGGCGGTCCTATCAGGAGCTCGCGGCCAAAGGCAATGCTGACGTCTCCACCATCCTCAACAAAACCCGCGAAAGCCTCCCTTCCTGGCTGCAGGGCTGAGGACTGATGGGGGGGGTCTCCTGCCACCCGCCCCACGGATCACCGGCAACCTGCTCATCGCTCAGCCGGTGCTCCGCTCACGAGTGGTCTGCGACACGCGCATGCTACGTTTCCCACTGCCGACCGCTGACCGCTCCCCCTGATTCCCCGGCTCCATGCTCCTGACGCGCCTCTATTACCGGTTCAAACCCTACATCCCACGTGCGTTGAGGATGTCCCTCCGACGTCGGCGTGCCGGGAAAATCCTCGCCCAGTGTCAGGGCGTCTGGCCAATCAATGAGGCCGCCGCCACTCCGCCGGCGGGCTGGCCCGGGTGGCCGGAAGGGAAAAAATTCGGCTTTGTCCTGACCCATGATGTCGAGTCGCAGCAGGGACTGGATCAAGTCCGCCAGCTGGCAGAACTGGAAATGGAACTGGGCTTCCGCTCGTCCTTCAATTTTATCCCGGAAGGGCCTTACCGCGTGCCGGATGAGTTGCGCGCGTGGCTCACCGGGAATGGCTTCGAAGTCGGAGTCCATGATCTCCACCACGACGGTCACCTTTACCGGTCCCGCCAATCTTTTGCCAAAAGCGCCCAGCGCATCAACCACTACCTCAAAGCATGGGGCGCGGTGGGTTTCCGTTCCGGCTTCATGCTGCGTCAGCTCGACTGGCTGCACGATCTGGACATCGCCTACGACGCCTCCACCTTCGATACCGATCCCTTCGAGCCGCAGCCGGACGGCACCCTCACCATTTTTCCCTTCATGGTGGGTGCCGGGCGCCGCCGTTATCTGGAGCTGCCTTACACCCTCCCTCAGGATTCCACGCTTTTCCTCACCCTGGGAGAGACCGGCCCTGCCATCTGGCAGAAAAAGGTCGACTGGATTGCCCGGCAGGGAGGTCTGGCGCTGCTGAACCTCCATCCCGACTACATCCAGTTTGACGGCGAAGCCCAACCGGGGAAGACCTATCCTGCAGCCTGGTACCGGGCCTTCCTGGCCTATGTCACGGAGCGTTTCCGCGATGATTATTGGCCGGCCCTACCCAAAGAAGTGGCCCGTTTCGCCTCCAGCGCCCTGCCGCTGCCGGACCCCGCCAGCCGTCCTGTCCGCCGCGTCTGTATGGTGACCTTTTCCTATTACGAGAGCGATAACCGGGTCCTGCGTTACGCCGAGGCCCTCGCGGCCCGGGGCGACCGGGTGGATGTGCTGGCCCTGCGGCGCTCGGAGGAGGTGCCGGCGGAGGAAATCATCCAGGGCGTGCGCGTCGTCCGCCTGCAGGACCGTTTTGACAAGTCCACCACCGGCCAACTGGGCCACCTCATGCCCGTCCTGCGTTTCATGCGGGTATGCGCCCGCTGGATCAAGGAGAACCACCGGCGGAGTCCCTACCATCTGCTGCATGTGCATAACATGCCGGACTTCATTGTGTTCGCCGGGCACTACGCCAAACGGCACGGCGCCCGGGTTATTCTGGACATCCACGATATCGTCCCGGAATTTTATGCCGCCAAGTTCAAATCCAAAGCCGGTTCGCTCAATCTTGCGATCCTGAAATGGCTGGAGCGGGCCTCTGCGCGCTTCTCCGACCATGTCATCATTGCCAACCACCTTTGGCGCGACCGCTATGCTGCCCGCACCAAAACCCAGGACCGTTGCAGCGCCTTCATCAACAACGTCGACTCCTCCGTCTTCCTGCCCGCTCCCACTCCCCGCCAGGATGGGAAACTGATCGTCCTGTTCCCCGGTGGACTGCAATGGCATCAAGGCGTCGATATTGCCATCGAAGCATTTAAATCCGTCCACGAGGCCCTGCCTCAGACCGAGTTCCATATCTACGGGGACGGCATCACCCGCGATGCCCTGATCGCCCAGGCCAAGGTCGCCGGTCTGGAAAAAAGCATCCTCTTTTTCAAACCGAAGGGATTGCGCGAAATCGCCCGGATCATGGCCGATGCTGACCTCGGAGTCGTCCCCAAACGGGCTGATTCCTTCGGCAACGAAGCCTACAGCACCAAGATCATGGAGTTCATGTCGGTGGGGGTTCCCGTCGTGATCTCCAGCACCATGGTCGACCGCTTTTATTTCAATGATTCCGTGGTCCGCTTCTTCGAATCCGGCAATGCCGGCGCCCTCGCCCGCGAGATGATCGATCTGTTGTCGAATCCGGAAAAACGCCGTCAGCAGGCGGAACGCGCGTTGGTATATGCCGGGGAAAACTGCTGGGACCGCCGCCGGGAGGACTACCTCGACATTGTGGACTCCCTCTGCGGCAGCCTCCCGGTCTCGCGGTCTGCCGCCCTCCACGCCCGGGATTCCCACTCCCCGCCTGCTCCCGCCCCGAAAAAGTGGACCACCCTCATTCCGAAACGATAATCCTGGATAAAAAGCCGATACCACCACGGATTACACAGATTACACGGATAAGGAACGGCTTGGATCTTCTTACTGCCTCACTTCCATGACGGGTCCTTCCACTGACCGAAACCATGGCCATCTGTGAGTGCTGTGAAATGACTCCGGCGCTCACCGCGCCTGCGGGCCTTTGGCCCAATTCTGGCTGGAATTGCCTCAAACGGTTTGCCGCCGTCACCGTTTGTCTGTGGTTCCCCACGTGGTTCCCTGAGATAACCCGCCTTTGACGTCGTCACCATTTGTCTGACTTCTGCAATGACTCCGCTGCTCACCGCAGCTGCGGGCTTCCAGCCCAAACTCATCCTGAGTTTCTCTCAAACGGTTTACGCCGTCACCGTTTGTCTGCCCGCTGACTTCTGACTTCTTCCCTCTTCCCCTCTATGCCTCCTTCAATTGAATCCACCTGCCAAAAGAGTCTGGATGCCGTGCAGCGCTGGGTCGAGGACCGGAACTACCGTGGGTATGATCCCGGGGATGGCCTCACCTCCTGGTTCCGCCCCCTCACCTTCAAAAACAAGTTTGCCGAACGTGTCCTCCAGCAGTTGATCTGGAAAGCCCCCATCAACCTGCGTCCTCTCGCCGGGATCAAACCCCGGGATTCCACCAAGGGCAGGGGATTCATGGCGTTTGGTTATCTGCTGCGCTACAAGTCCACCGGGCAAGCCGAATACCTCACCAAAGCCCGTGCCTGCCTCCAGTGGCTGGATGAACACAGCGTCACCAACTATCCCGGCAAAAGCTGGGGCAATGATTTTGATTTCACCACCCGAAGCGGCACCATGCCCGCCGGCGAGCCGACCATTGTCTGGAGTGGCCTGATCGGACAAGCTTTCCTCGAAGCCTACGAACAAACCGGTGAAGCCCCCTTCCTCGCCACCGCGGAAAAGATCTGCGAATGGGTGCTGCAGCTACCCCGCTTGAAAACCGATACCGGCACCTGCCTGAGTTATGTCGCTTACGGCGGCTCCTGGATTCACAATTCCAGCATGCTCGGAGCCGGCCTGCTCGCCCGTACCTGGAAACACTCGCCCAAACCGGAGTATCTGGAAGTCGCCCGGGAAGCCATGCGCTACAGCTGCACCCGCCAGTTGCCCGATGGCGCCTGGTATTACGGCGAGGAACCCAAATACCACTGGATCGACAACTTCCACACCGGTTACAACCTTGATAGCCTGAAGCGGTTTGTCGACTCCACCGGCGAGGAGGAATTCCGCCCCTTCCTCCGGAAAGGTTACGTCTATTTCAAGGACACGTTCTTCGAGGACTCCGGCAGGCCCCGCTACTACCACAACAAAGCCCTGCCCATCGACATCCAGTGCGCCGGGCAGGCCATCGATACCTTCGCCTTCTTCAGCGATGAGGACCCCGAAGCCCTCGCCCTCGCGGAAAAGGTGGCCCGCTGGACCATCGAAAACCTCCAGGACCCCTCCGGTTATTTCTACTTCCGCCACTACCAGCTGGTGAAAGCCAAAACCCCTTATTTCCACTGGGGCCAGAGCACCATGTTCAAAGGCCTGTCCCATCTTCTGGAGCGGAACGCCGCCCGTCGCAAGGCCGTCCCGGCCTTGTCCCCTTAACTGCCCCCGTATCAATTCCGGCCCGGCCTTGTCCTCCTAACCGTCTCCCGAACCGATGACCCCATCCACTCCGGAAACCCTCCCTGCGGCCGTTGCCCCGGCTCCGGCCCCCGCCGCGCCCCTCTCTCTCGCCTTGATCACCCCGGCGCGGAACGAGGCCGATCTCATCGAGGCCACCATCCAGTCCGTCCTTGCCCAGACCGTCCGTCCCCTCCGCTGGATCATTGTCAGCGATGGCTCCACCGATGGCACCGATGACATCGTGGCCCGCTACGCCCGGGACAATCCCTGGATCACCCTCCTGCAGCGCCCCGCCCATCAGGAGCGCCAATTCGCCGCCAAGGCCCATGCCTTCAATGCCGGATTGGCCCTGCTGGCGGAGGAAACCTACGACGTGGTCGGCAACCTTGACGCGGATATCACCTTCGATCCCGGCTACTTTGAGTTCCTCCTCGGCAAAATGGCGGCCGATCCTGCCCTCGGGGTCGTCGGCACCCCTTTTGTGGACGATCACTCCGATCTTTCCAAACACACTTACAACCACCGCCACGCCCAGTTGGAGCACGTCTCCGGAGCCTGCCAGCTCTTCCGCCGCGCCTGCTTCTCCGAAATCGGCGGTTATGTTCCAGTGAAGGGCGGGGCCATCGATTGGATCGCGGTCACCACCGCGCGGATGAAAGGCTGGAAAACCCGCACCTTCACCGACAAGGTCTGCCTGCACCACCGTCCCCTCGGCACCGGCAACAACAGCAAGGCCATGGTCTTCTGGCATTACGGCCGCAAGGCCTACTATGTCGGAGGTCATCCGCTTTGGATTTTCCTGCGTTCCATCTTCCAGATGCGTCAGAAACCTTGGGTCATCGGCGGTCTGCTCTTTCTCGGCGGCGCCCTCCATGCCTGGATCACCCGCACCCCCCGCGTCACCTCCCCGGAACTCATGGCCTTCCACCGCCACGAGCAAATGTCCCGCTTCTGGTCAAAATTCGGCCGGCGGTAAAGTCCCCCACCCAACCGCCATGGCACCAATGTGACGGATGATCACCGTGTAGCTGGGGGCTTATTCTGGCTGAATCCGTCCGTTCAATCCGTTCAATCCGTGCGATCCGTGCGATCCCCTCTCCCCGGCGCCCGTCAGCGTCCTTTTCAGGATCAATCATAAACCATAAATCGTAAATCATAAATCAAACCCTCCCCATGTCCCTGCCTCACATCAGCGTCTGCATCTGCACCTACCAGCGGCCGGAGATGCTGTTGCGGCTGCTGCGGGCTCTGGAACCCCAGCTCACGGGCGATCGGTTCACTTTTTCGGTCGTCGTGGCCGACAATGACCGGGCTGGTTCTGCCAGAGAAGGGGTCGAAACCTTCTCGCGCAGCTCTTCCCTCGCCGTCACCTACTGCTCGCAGCCGGAACGCAATATTGCCCTGACCCGCAATGCCGCCATTGCCCATGCCACCGGCGACCTGATTGCTTTTATCGATGACGATGAGTTCCCCGTGCCGGAGTGGCTCCTCCGACTTTACGAAACCCTTGTCAGCGGGAACGCGGCCGCGGTGCTGGGGCCGGTCCGCCCTCATTTCGAAACCCCGCCTCCAGCTTGGGTCATCCAGGGCCGGTTCTGCGAGCGGCCCGAGTGCCCCACCGGCACCGCCCTCGACTGGCAGAATTGCCGTACCGGCAATGTGCTCTTCCGCAGGAATATCATCGCAGCCGGGGAGCCTCCCTTCCGGGAAGAGTTCGGCACCGGCGGCGAGGACAAGGATTTTTTCATGCGTCTCGCCAAGGCCGGTCACACTTTCGTCTGGTGCAACGAAGCGGTGGTCTCCGAATCCGTCCCCGCTTCCCGTCTGACCCGGAAATACATGCTCCAGCGCGCCCTCCTGCGCGGCAAAAACAGCCTGAGGATCACCCACCACCGGGCCGCCTCGCTCGCCAAGTCCGTGGTGGCGGTGCCGGCCTACAGTCTGCTGCTGCCTCTCGCCCTTGTGCAAGGCCCCGCCCGCTTAATGCACACCCTGATCCCGCTGTGCGACCACGCCGGCAAACTGCTCGCCCTCGTCGGTCTGAATCCCATCAGCGAGCGGAACATGTAAAAGGCTCCTCCCGCTTATTTTTGTGGCCAATTCATTGTAAAGATTCGTCACTCCCTGAACCAAATGAATCCTGTTATTCTGAGAAAAGAACTATTGGTTTCCGGATCGTTTTTCCGGACCGCCCGCCTGCGCCACGAATGGTGTGATTTTTTGGAGAACGTACCTGAATTCATCCAAGCCCTTGCCCAGCGCCCGCTGCACGCCGATTTATTCACTTTCGTGGATGAGCTGCATGTGGAAGTGGCGCGCCATTCTTATCATGCAGAGCCAATTTCGATTGCGATCCTGCCTGTGGAAAGTTATGCCAAGTGGTGGGACGGCATGGGCTTTAAAGCCCGCAACAAGGTGCGCAAGGCCCAGAAATCGGGCGCTGAAGTGCGGGTGATCGAATTGAATGAAATGCTCGCCCGTGGAGTGGAAAAAATCTATAATGAATGTCCCATACGTCAGGGAAGAAAGTTTTATCATTATGGAAAACGGAGCCCTGAAATCCTGACCGAGTTGTCGTCTTTTCCGGATGAAAGTATTTTCGTGGGGGTCTATTTGCACGAGGAGTTGATCGGATTCATGAAGCTGTTCAAAGGCCAAGCCGTGCTCAGGACCGTGCATATTATCGCGACCATCCAGCACCGCGATCTGAATGTGATGGACTTGTTGATCGCCAAGGCGGTTGAGTTGTGTGATCTGCATCAGGTGCGGTCTCTTCAATATGGCAGTTGGACGGATGGCGGGATCGGGGCGTTCCGTTCAAAACATGGGTTCAAGCCAGTCACGCTGAGCCGCTACTTTGTCCCTTTGAATTGGAGGGGAGCGTTCATGCTGAAGACGATGCTCCATCACCCACTGCGGGAACGCCTGCCAACCTCTCTGGTAGAGCAGTATAAAGTAGTGCGCCATAAATGGAATACCCTGCACTTGTCGAAAATGAAGGCCCGGGTGGAATCCTGAATGCCGCTTGTGAAGGAATGCTTTCGTTAACGATTCCGCTGGGCCCTGAGGAAGCAAGGGCGGGCTGGTCTCAGGAAGGATGGTGCTCCAGTCATGGAAATGACACTTGCATGCGTTGGTTTTGTGGATATTACAAGTGTGCGCAATTGGATCTATTGATTGGCGTTTTGCGTTGGAGAGGTGGCTGAGTGGTTTAAAGCAGCGACCAGTAATGGAAGCTATGTGAGCTTAGGCACGCATCGGAGGTTCGAATCCTCCCCTCTCCGCCACCAATGATTTGCAAGCTATGCTTCCAACGGTGAAGCTTCGAAGCTTGGATCAACTCTCACCTTTAAATAACTATGCCTGGAATCGTGGGAATCATCAGCGCCGCACCATCCGGTGAAAGCGGGGTCACTCAGGCCAGGATGTTGGAGACCCTCCGGCACGAGCCCTTTTACATTTCCGGGAGCCACCTCTGTCAGGGCTCCGGTCCCGCCCTCGGCTGGATGGGGTTCGATGCCTCCGCAGCGGACGGCATGTTCGCGCAGAGTCAATCCACCTGTGTTCTGCTGGCCGGGGAGATTTTCAAGGACGGATCCGCCCCGCAGGTTATTGCCTCCGCCCAGCCGGCTGCCGCCCGACTCCTGCAACGTTACGAACAGGAAGGCCCGGCCTGTCTGGCCGCTCTGAATGGCTGGTTCAGTGGTGTCATCGTCGATCTCCGGCGGCGGCAGACCATCCTTTTTAATGACCGTTATGGTCATGGCCGGCTTTATTGTCACCGCACAGCGCAGGGGCTTTCCTTTGCCTCGGAAGCCAAAGCCCTGCTCGCGGTCTTCCCCCAACTGAGGTCGCTGGACCCGCAGGGACTGGCCGAATGGATGAGTTGCGGCTGTGTCCTCCAGAACCGCACCCTTTTTCCGGGCATCTTTTTGTTGCCACCCGCCTCCGCTTGGATTTGTGCCGAAGATGGTTCGATGCAGGAGCGGTCGTATTTCAGTCCCACCGAATGGGAATCGTTGCCGCGGCTCACGGAGGAAGAATACGCCCGGCAACTGGAAGAACGGCTGCCTTCCGTCCTGACCCGTTATCTGGGGGGGGACCGCCCGCTGGCCATGTCCCTGACCGGCGGGCTGGATGGCCGCATCATCGTGGCCTGGGCCGGCCTCACCCCGGGGCAGCTCCCCACCTACACCTTCAACGGGCCCTACCGGGAATGTGCCGATGCCCGCCTCGCCAGACGGGTGGCTGCCGCCTGTGGCCAGTCCCATCAGGTCCTGCCCATGGACGGGGGCTTTTTCAAGGAATTCGCCACCCTTGCCGCCAAATCGGTCTATCTGAGCGATGGCACCATGGACGTAACCGGCGCCGCAGAACTTCACATGAACCGCCTCGCCCGGGAGATCGCTCCGGTGCGCCTCACCGGGAATTATGGCTCGGAGATCCTCCGGGAACACGTGGCCTTCCGTCCTGGAAAACACCCGGTCCTGGGCTTGGATGGTGGGTTGTCCTCCCTGCTCCCCGGGGCCGGGCAGACCTATACGGAAGAAGCCCGCGGTTGCCGCCTTTCCTTCATCGCTTTCAAACAAGTCCCTTGGCACCACTATGCCCGGTCCTCCGTGGAGCGGTCGCAGTTGATGGTGCGCTCCCCCTTCCTTGATAACGATCTGGTCTCCCTCGCGTTTCAGGCGTCCCCGGAAGCCAGAGCGAACCTGAATCTGCTGCTGCGCCTCATCGCCCACGGTTCCCCAGTCCTCGGCACGATCCCTACCGACCGGGGCCTGACCTACCCGGGGGACAGCCTGAGCAACCGGATCAAGCGGAGTTACCACGAGTTCATGGCCAAAGCCGAATATGCCTACGACTACGGCATGCCCCAAAAGCTGGCCCGCTTCGACCACACCTTTTCCGCCTTACATCTCGAAAAGCTGTTCCTCGGTTATCAGAAATTCTGCCACTTCCGGGTCTGGTATCGCGATCCCCTCGCCAGCGTGCTGCAGGACATTCTGATGGACCCCGCCACCAAAAACCGGTCATTTTTTGAGGGCCGGGTCCTCGAACAAATGGTCGCCGACCATCTCAAGGGCACGTGCAACCACACCTCCGCCCTTCATAAAATCCTCAGTCTCGAGCTTTTGTGCCGGGGACTCATTGATCCCCCGCCTTCTACCGCGGCCTGATCTCTTGCAGTTCGGCATGCCAAAAGGCATGCGTTCAGAACCACTCATCTGCCTGATCCCATGGGTTATGCCGTTCTAGCTGCTTTTTTCTATTTGGCGTTCTGGCTGCTCCGCCGGGACAGCCGCCGTCGCAATGGCATCTCCAATGCCTTGTGGATTCCGACCTTCTGGATGGCAATCCTGATGTCGAGACCGCTGTCGATGTGGCTCGGTTTTGGTGGAGGTACAGATACGCTGGAGGGTAGCCCGCTGGACCGGTTGCTGCACTTTTTTGTGATCGGTCATGCGCTCGTAATCTTGAATCGGCGGCGGATCAATTGGAGCGAAATCATTTCGGGTAATTGGCCGGTTTTTCTTTTTTATGGATTTTTTCTGATCAGCGTGCTCTGGGCCGACCCCCCGTTTGTTTCCTTCAAACGGTGGTTCAAAGACCTTGGCATGGTATTTATTGCTCTGGTCATCCTAACGGAGCGAAAACCGATGGAAGCCATCCGGTCGGTCTTTGTCCGCTGTGCGTATGTCCTCATTCCCCTCTCTGTAATTTTTATCCGGTGGTTTCCCGAATGGGGCCGCTTTTACAGCCGTCATGGGGGCGGTGAAATCACCGGGGTCACCACCCAAAAAAACAGCCTGGGCATTACGGCCATGATCTGCGGCCTGATATTTCTCTGGGACTGGCTGGAGACGCGCCAGGTATCGGTAAGGTCCAGACGGGAGTCCCGGGCCGAACGAATGATTTTACTCACTGCCATGGGCATGAGCGTTTATCTGATCGATCTCAGCCAAAGCAAAACCTCCCTGATTTGTTTTCTGGTGGGAGCAGGACTGATTGCGGCATCTTACGTCAAGTCCTGGGCGGGGGCCATGCGCTGGGCGGGAATCTACGTATTGTTATTTGTCGGATCATTTTACGCCTTGGATTCCGCTTTTGGGTTGACGGAAAAGGTTCTGGGAATGTTGGGCCGGGATTTGACCTTCACCGGCCGAACAGAAGTTTGGGAAGCGATTCTTGCCTTGGATACCCCTTCAATGCTGGGAACCGGTTTCTGTAACTTCTGGTCAAATAAGTTCTACCTCTCGAAATTGCCCTATTGGGTTGCCCACTCGGCCCATAATGGTTATCTGGAAGTGTATCTGGATGGCGGCTGGATGGGCGTGACCATCCTCGGGGTCCTGCTGATCGCGACTTGGTCCCGCATCGGAGCCCATCTGAAGACAGGCGATCAGTATGCCATGGTGCGGCTCGCCGTGTTCCTCTGTATTGCGATCGGTAGTTTCTCCGAATCCCACTTCGGGCGTCTGGGCCCTTTATGGTTCCTGTTCATCCTGATCGCCTTGGATCCCCGCAGTGTGACCCGGGCCTTGCCATTCCGCAGTGTGGCTGCCAATGTCCCGGGCTATCCTTTCCGGCCTGGCGTGCCGTCGCCTTCTTACCGCTGAGCCATATCAGGGAACTGCAGGGTAAATTAAAAAATCGAGGGGACCAAACGCGCCCCGCGTGTCCCGCCCGGCGCCCCCGCCGGGTGCCAGCACGCCTATAGCATTCCTAATCCAAGAGTCCCCCCGCATGATTCCTCCCCGGATTATCCAAACCGCCAAAACCAAAGATCTGCCGCCCCTCGCCCAGGCTTCAGCGGTCAATCTGAAGTTGCTGCATCCTGGATGGGACTACTGCTTTTATGATGACGCCGCGGTTCTGGAGTTCGTCGCCACCGAATTTCCGGAGTTCTCCACGGTGTTCCATCAGTTCCCCTTCAAGATCCAGCGGTTCGATTTTTTCCGCTATCTGGCCGTTTACCGCCGGGGCGGCTTTTATTTTGATCTGGATGTGTTGTTGAGCGAACCTCTCGACCGGCTCCTCCCCCATTCCTGCGTGGTGCCCTTCGAGGAAATCACCTTGAGTCGGCATCTGCGGGAAAACCTCGGCTTGGACTGGGAAGTGGGCAACTATGCCTTTGGGGCCCGGGCTGGCGATCCTTTCCTCGCCAAGGTGATCGAGAACTGTGTGCGCAGCCAAAAGGATGCCTCTTGGACCGCGCCCATGATGCGGGGCATCCCGCGCTGGTTCCGCAAGGACTTTGAAGTGCTGAACAGCACCGGCCCCGGTATGTTGACCCGTAGTCTCGCCGAAAATCCTGACCTGCATCCCGGGGTCCACGTTCTGTTCCCGGAAGACGTGCATGACCGCCGGTCCTGGCATCAGTTCGGCTCCATCGGCACCCACCTGATGGAAGGCTCCTGGCGGGATCAGGGCAGTTTTCTCCACCGGAAGCTGGCATATAAATGGGAAGACCGGGCCCGGAACCGTGGCATGGCCGCCAGCCGCCAGCTCGGCCCCAAACGTTCATTGCCCGGTCTCCACCCCCCCACCGCTGCCTCAACTCTCTAACCCGGAAGAAGGGAACCTCAATCGTAGGCCCTCGGAGATAGGCAGGGCGCTGTCAAATTTCACAGATACCGAGAAAATCTGCTTTTTTCAACTTCTGTGAATCCGTGAGTATCAGGATCATCCGTGCCATTTGCCTTCGGCTGTCTCCGCTGCGCTCCGGCTGTGGCCCGTCATTTTCCCAACCAGGCTAAATTCCTTTCCAAACATGGGCCTTTTCACACGCATCCGATCCAAGTGGCAGCGCGAGGCCTCGCGCCGGCTCTGCTGCCGCCCCTGGGTCATGCAGAACCAGCAGCCGCTCATTTCCTTCACCTTCGATGATTTTCCGTCCTCCGCCCTGCATACCGCCGGCCCGATCCTCGCCGGGCACGGCATCGCCGGAACTTATTACACCTCCTTCGGCTTGATGGACACGGTGGCTCCCACCGGCCAGATCTTTACCTCGACCGACATCCCCCGGCTGCTCGCCGCCGGGCACGAGCTGGGCTGCCATACCTTCCACCACCGGCACAGTTACGACACCCCGCCTGATCAGTTCGAGGCCTCCGTCCTCGCCAACCAAAAAGCCGTGGCGGACATGGTGCCGGGGTATCGTTTCCAGTCCCTTGCGTATCCCCTGAGTGGTCCGCGTCCCGGCACCAAACGACGTTGTGCCCAACACCTCGCCGCCAGCCGGGCAGGGGGGCAGATCCCGAATGAAGGCACCACCGATTTGAATGCCCTGAACGCCTTTTTCCTCGAACAAAGCCGCGATGATTATGCTGCCGTGGAACGGGTGATCGCCCGGACCATCGCCTCCAAAGGCTGGCTGATTTTTGCGACCCACGATGTCAACCCGGACCCCACGCCCTACGGCGTGGAACCCGGGTTTTTCCGTAAAGTAGTCGAGGCCTCCGTAGCCTCCGGCGCCAAACTGGTCTCCGTCTCCGAAGGACTGAGGGAAATCGCGTCCCCCTGAAAAGCTAACCCGGAAAAAGGTGGACCAGTGTCCCCGCGAGTTTCCCAGAGCCAAGGAATCCGTGCTCTCCATGAAATCTGTGGTTACCCTCCCCCATCTGTGAATATCTGTGTTTTCTGTGGTTCCCTCCATTCCCCTTCCCGTGAGCCAGCCTGCCATGGATAAAACCGCCAGCACCACCCCGCCGGAAAGCCGGGGCCGCCTGCAAGCGATCGATTTCACGAAAGGGGCCCTGGTGATCTTCATGGTGATCTACCACGCCTTGAACTACTCGACCCAGCTCGAACTGGGTTTCCGTTATCTCGCCTTCCTCCCCCCGTCCTTTATCTTCATCACCGGCTTCCTCATTGCCTTCGTTTATTTCCCTCGACCCCGCGGCCGGGATGCCGCCACCAGTGGCCGCATGGTGGTCCGCAGTCTCAAGCTGCTGATCCTGTTCACCGTGCTGAATGTGCTGGGCACCCTCGTCAGTACCCGCAACTACAATGGTCAGCCGATGAATCTGCCATCGTTTTTCACCCATTGGCAGGAGATCTATTTCAGTGGGGCCGGGACCATGGCCGCGTTTGAAGTGTTGTTGCCCATTGCCTATATCCTGCTGCTCGGCCCAGTGCTGCTCTGGCTGAGCCGGCAGGGCCGCTGGACGGTGCCCGCGTTCGCAGTTCTCACCATCTTGGGGCTGGCCCTGCTGGAGGCCACCGGGAGCAGGGTCCCGGTCAATGCTGCCATGATGAGCGCCGGCCTGCTGGGCGCCGCCCTCGGCCTGCTGCCCCAAGCCCGGTTTGACCAGCTGGGCCGATGGTGGATGGTCCCCCTCCTTTTTTACGCCGTTCTCGCGGCGCTGGCCCATGACCGGATGAGCGAAAGTTTCCTGCTGCAACTGACCGCCGCCACCTTGGCCGTGGCCGCCCTCTTCGGGATCGGAACCCGTTTCCAAAATCCGGCCTGGTTGATGGACCGGTTTACCATCCTTGGTAATTATTCCCTGCTGGCCTACATCGTGCAGATTGCTTTCCTACAGATTCTAGTGCGCCTGTTGGGCCGTCCCGAGCCGGCCTCCTTGGATTTTCTGCTCCTCTTTTCGGCCACGTTGCTGGTGACCGTGCTGGCCGCCGAGCTGACCGATTTTCTCCGGACCTGCCGCCCGTGGGTGGACCGCGCCTACCGTCTCGTGTTCGCCTGAAGTTTGTTCCTGCTTCCGTATGCTTTTTAATTCGCTGGAGTTCGCCCTGTTCCTACCGATTGTGGTGGGGCTGTATTTCATGCTGCCTGCGGGGTGGCGCACTCCCCTGCTCCTTTTGGCCAGCTGCGTGTTCTACGCCGCGTTTATCCCCGCCTACATTCTGATCCTGCTGGTCACCATTGTGATCGATTACGTCGCGGGGATCTACCTCGAACGCGTCGCCGACCGCCACCGCCGGCCCCTCCTCATTGTCAGCATCGTCGCCACCTGCGCGGTGCTGTTTGTTTTTAAATACTTCTATTTCTTCACCGACAGTTTTATCGGGGTGGCGGGGTTTTTCGGGTGGCAACTGAGTGAACCCACCCTGCGCATCCTGCTCCCGATTGGACTGTCCTTCCACACCTTCCAAAGCCTCAGCTATGTGGTCGAAGTATATAAACGGCGGCAGGCCCCCGAAAAGAACTTCATCACCTATGCGACCTTTGTGATGTTTTTCCCGCAGTTGGTGGCCGGGCCCATTGAGCGGCCGCAGAACCTGCTGCATCAATTCCACGAAATTCATGCATTCGATTACGACAGGGTCACCAGCGGCCTCAAACGCATCGCGTGGGGGTTCTTCAAAAAGCTGGTGGTGGCCGACCGCCTCGCGCTCTATGTCAACGACGTCTATGGCTCGCCGCAGTCCTTCAACGGCCTGCAGCTAACCCTCGCCACGGTCTTTTTTGCCTACCAGATCTATTGCGATTTTTCGGGTTATTCGGATATCGCGATCGGCTCCGCCCGCATCCTCGGCTTCAAGCTGATGGAGAATTTTGATACTCCCTACCGCGCCCGGACCATCGCGGAATTCTGGCACCGCTGGCACATCTCCCTTTCCACCTGGTTCCGGGATTACGTGTATATCCCCCTCGGCGGCAGCCGGGTTCCCCGCTATAGATGGTATCTCAACCTCTTGATTGTCTTCGGGCTCAGTGGCCTCTGGCACGGCGCCAACTGGACATATGTCGTCTGGGGGGTGCTGAATGGCGTTTTTCTGATCGGTGGGGTCATGATCAAACCCGTGCGCGAAAAACTCTACCGCGCCTGCGGCATCCGGGAAAATGGCATCGTCATTTCCTGGGTGGAGATGACGACCACCTTTATCCTGGTGAGTATCGGCTGGGTGATCTTCCGGGCGCAGAATCTTCCGGATGCCGGTTACATTCTGACCCATTTCTGGAGGGATTGGGATTTCGGGGCCATCCGCACCGAAAACTTCCTCCTGAGACAATTGCCGGTCGCGGTCCTGTCCATCGTGGTGCTGGAGCTGGTCCAGTATGGCATGCGCCGCGGTTCCCTGTCTGGCCTCGTTTCCTTGTGGCCGTCCGTAGCCCGCTGGTCCTTCTACATCGCCGCCGTAGTCGTGGTCGTCCTGTTCGGCGTCTACCGGAAGAGCCAGTTCATCTACTTCCAATTCTGACAGGCCGGTGAGTAAGGGGGAGAGGGAAGACCACAACCGTAGGCACCGCCGGAGATAGGCAGTAACCTGCCAAATGACACAGACAAACGGTGGCGGCGGCAAACCGTTTGAGGCAATCCCCAAAGGATTGGGCCATTGGCCCGCAAAAGCCGGGAGGGATCGGACCGGTTTTGGACATTGGCCCCGGAGGGGTGAGCGAGCCAGGCGGGGCGAGCGAATCAACCGCGGTGAGCGCCGAAGTCATTTTGCAGACAGATAGGAGAGAGACTTTGGATGCTACGTCCCACCACATTTCAACAAACTGTTTGTTTCAACCCAAGAACCTCAGCGGCCTTCGTGCCCTTATGTTCAAATTCATTCCCTGACCCGTCGCCCATGTCATCCCCCGCAGCCCAGCCCCGCTCCGTGAAATCAGGCGTGGTCCGGATCGTCCTGTTTTTCGTGCTCCTCACCGGAGTGCTCTTCCTGTTGGACGCGGTCATCAATACCGGCCTCCGCCGCCTCACCACCGGGACTTACGGCGTCACCAACCGCATCGTGCAGGGCCGGGTGAATGCGGAGATCCTTATTAGTGGCTCCTCCCGGGCCCAGACGCACTACGATCCACAGATCATCCAATCCATCACGGGACGTTCCACCTTCAACATGGGAATCAACGGGTCCCAGACCGACATGCAGCTGGCGATGCTGAAGACCTATCTGCAGCACAACCCCAAACCCGCCCTCGTCATCCACAATCTGGACCTGTTCTCCTTCGTCACCACCCACGAAGTCTATGATCCGGCCCAGTATCTGCCGTATCTCCACGAAACCCCGCTCTACGAAGGCATCCGGCAGTATCAGCCCGGCGTGTGGAAGTGGCGTTACCTTCCCCTTTATGGCTATGCGGTGGAGGACCTGCGATTCACCTGGCTGCTGGGTCTGAAGGGTTTTGCGGGGGTTCAGCCCCCCGAAACCCACTTCCAAGGATACACTCCCCGGCATACCCCGTGGACGGGGGAATTCGAGGCCTTCCGGGCCAACCATCCCGAGGGAGTCACTTTTGAAATTGAAGAGCGCGGCGTCCGCCTGATGGAGGAACTCGTCCAGGTTTGTGTCAAAAACGGGATTCCGCTGATCCTCGTTTACTCTCCCGTTTACTCGGAAATGCAGCCGCTCGAACGGAACCGGGATGAAATCTTCCGTCGTTTCCATGCCCTCGCCGATACCTTCAAAGTCCCCATCGAGGATTTCAGCAGCTCGATGATCTGCCGGGATCAGGCGAATTTTTACAATTCCCAACACCTCAATGTCCAAGGAGCTACCCTGTTCTCTCAGGAACTGGCGGCCCGTTTAAAGGCTAAGGGATTTACTGGTCGGCTCTAGGTGTTTTCCAGTGGGGTAGTAAGGGAAAGCCTAAGAGGCATCCAAGGAATTCTTTATGGAAAATGCAATTAACTTGATTTTCCTATAGTTGGCAGTAGTATTTAGGCCAACTTAGCTCAAGAAGATCCAAGAGTTTCATTGCATCTTTCTCACTTTTGAGGAAATCTAAGGTCCTTCTTACCACCGCCCCATGAATCTGGAATCCCCTTTGACCTTCAATGTCCGGAAAACTTCGGTTTTCCCCCGTCCTCAGCAACTAAAGTCCTTGACTGGATGGATGCTGGGCCTCCTCACGCTGCTGCAGGCCCCTGGTCTTTGCATTGCTGCCGAATATAATCTTCCGGCCCGGAATCGGATCGACTGGACACAAACTGGCGTGCGGGGGGGAGTGCAGCAATACGTGGACTCCCGCCCCAGTGCAGGCCCAAAGACGATAGATGTCACCAAAGCCCCGTATTTCGTCAACCCGCTGAGCCCAGCCTCCACCGGCACGATCGCCGCCGGCAGTTCCTCCCTGACCGTGGCCAATCCTGCAAATTTTGCTGTCAATAATACAGTGAACATCCTGTCGGGCTGGCCGGAAACCTATACCATGACGGTGAGTAGCGGGCCATCGGTTTCCGGTAACGTCACGATATCGCTCGGGGGGAGTCCTTATACAATTGCCGTGACGGCCGGTGATAGCGCGGCCACGGTGGCCGCCAAGGTGCGTGCCGCGGCTTACGGTCCTTGGAAGGTGAACGGCAGCGGGACGCAGGCGGTTTTTGCTTTTAATCAAAATACGAATATTTATCAGGACTTGGAAGCGACCGGTCCAGCAGGGTTTGCGTTTACCCATGTGAAAGTGGACGGCGGCGCCTCCAGTGCTCATACGATCACCGCCATAGCAGGGAGTGTCTTCACCGTGACTCCTGCCCGCACTACGGCAGCTCCGGCCACGGGGGCTGATGTGATCGTTGACGCATCCCTCGCCGTGCAGGCGGCGCTTTCTGCGACCGTCAGTGGTGGAGTGGTCTATCTGCCGGAGGGCACCTATCGTTTTCCCAGCCCGGTCTATTTTGGTGATTCAAAGGACAAGACGGTCAGGGGGGCGGGGGCTGGAAAGACGTTGATCATTACCAGCGGCAGTGGCGGCGCTTTCCAGATGGGGTCAGGATGGGACTATTTGTGGAACTCGTCGGAACTCGTATTGACCGGCAGTTACGCCCGGGGCGCCACCGTGCTGAACATGGCAACCACCGCCGGCGTGACCGTGGGGCAGATGTGCCACCTCGCCATCGACAACTCCATGGACCATGCCTTGGATACCGACCTGCCGGTGGTCATCCAAATGGCGGGCTATCCCCGCTCCCGGAACGTCCTCCACAGAATCACCGCCAAGACCTCCGGCACCGTGACAATCTCTCCGCCCCTGGCCTTCCCATTGCCCGCCTCGCTGAATCCCCGGCTCAACCTTGCCAGCCGCCAAGTGGAGCGCTGCGGGATCGAAGACCTTAAAATCGAATCTGCGGCCTCCGGTGCCCCTTTTGAGATCAAGCTCGAGCAGGCGGTGGATTGCTGGGTACGCAATGTGGAAATGCGACACTCCCACAACTATGCCCTCTACCTGACCCGTTCCCTGAATTGCGCCGTGGAGAAATGTTATATCTCAGACTCCCAGGGTGGCGGGTCCAATCACAGCGGATTCCTCATGGACTTCATCAGTTTCTGCCGCATTGAAGACAATAATATCGTCAATTTTGAATTGTGCGTCCAGATGAACGGCAGCACGGGGAATGTCTTCGGGTATAACTTCTTTGGACAGGCCGTCTACAACGGCTTTAATATCAACCATGGAGCTCATTGTAGCTTCAACCTTTACGAAGGGAATATTCTGCAAAGTATCCAGTCCGACGGCTACCACGGCAGCGGGTCACAGGATGTCGGATTCCGGAACTGGGTCACCTGCGACAAAGACATCGGGAACACCACTCCTTTGTTCCAAGGTTATGGCATCGTGCTTAACCGGTTCGCCCGGCAATATTGCTTCATTGGGAATCTGCTAGGACAGCCGGGGGACGGGATGAGCTATAACTATTCCTTCGGGAATCCCAACATGGGGAACGGCGACTCCATCGGAACTGCCAGCCCCTCTACGGGAGATTTGTGGGCGACCCTTTCGAGTGGAGTCTATCCGTGGCCCGCTGGGACGCTGCGGCCAGACAATGCCTTTCAGGAATTGGATCTTGATGTGGAGGCCAGCACGTTTCTGAAGCACAACTGGTCCAGCTTTGCGAAGGGCATCATCCCCGGCCAGGCTTTGCCGGCCGGAGACACCCTGCCGAAAAGTCTTTACCTGGGTGCCAGGCCCGCTTGGTTTGGAGAATTGGCTTGGCCTCCATTCGATTCCTCGGCTCCCAAATTTGATCCCAAATCAATTCCGGCCGGTTTCCGCTTCCTGAATGGCAGCAACCCACCGGTCGTCGTTAACCCACCAACCATCAGGCCGGCCCCAGTCACAGGTTTGAAAAAGGCTTCTTAGGAGGCTTTTTGGTGGGAGGATTTCTCAAGTTGAATGAACTTCTCTTCAATTTTTCTACGGTTTTCCCGTAAATTCGCCCGCATTTCCGTTCAAGGCCGTCTTAAGGTTAGAAAGGGATTGGCAAAAGCCTATTTTGGTCTGCCTTGGCAAACTGGCTCAAACCCGAGGAAGAGGATCCGAAGCATTCCAGAATGTTGTCAACGGGTGGAAACTCTGGGTTTGTTGATGGAGGTAAAGACCGGGCACGACGAATTCGCCCTCGTTCAGCACCACGAGTCTTATCAAAGAATCCTACCCTCCGGGATGGCTCCCGGTGCGCAGGATCGTTTCAGCGAAGGCATAGACCAGTATCAGGGGGGCTGCACCTTCCAGGCACCCGACGTTCTCCTCGCCCGCATGCATCGGGCGCTGGTTTACAGCAAGGATGCCCTGGTTATGAACCGTCATCGGGATATCCTCTGGGAATCGGCGTTGTCGAAAACCGAGGTTCTGGAAAAAAATGGAATTTTGGATCAACTGACGAAGCCCCGGGCCTTACCAGTGGCTGGCACTTATGCTTTGCTGAGCCATCCATGGGCTTTTGGTTATTATCACTGGTTGCTGGAGATTTTGCCACGTTTGGCATATTTGGAGCCAGTAATGAAGCATTCAGCAAACCTTCGCTTGATCGTTCCTCATCCTTTGAATCGGTTCCAACGGGAAAGCTTGATCCTTTCGGGCATTGCCGCAGAAAGCCTGGTCCCTTTCGATGGAAAATGCTGGGAAGTGGAGGAATTGTATTTCGCCTCGATGCCAGCGCCTACGGGAAACCCGTCTCCCCGCGCGGTGGAGTGGCTCCGTCAAGCGTTCCTGCCCCCAGCCCCCAACCCGACGCTGCCGACTGGCCATTCAGGGCGGAAACTGTATCTTTCACGCCGGGATGCGCCCCAGCGTCGTTTGCTGAATGAAGCGGAAATTTCCTGCTTCCTCCAGGAACAGGGGTTTGAAATTCTGTGTGCGGGCGAGTATTCCTTCGAGCAGCAAGTGGCCATTTTTTCGGAAGCTGCCTGCGTCATTGCCCCGCATGGGGCCGCCGTGTCCAACATGGCCTTCGCGCCCCGGCAGACCCCGTTGATCGAATTGTTCGGAGAAAACTATCTCAATGGATGCTACTGGGCGTTAGCCAACATTCTGGACCAGCCCTATGGCTGCGTGATCGGGCAGTGCACCGGCTTGGATTATGAAGTTTCCCTGAATGAGCTAAAGCAGGTCATGTTACAACTCGGCCTTTAGCTTGGGTCCACGCCCTCAGCATTTCGGGAAACGGACGGCCCACTGCTATCTTCCCAACCAATCGCCCAGTCGGGAAACTCCTGCAAAAATACTTTGCAGGGACGAAGTTCTCAAGTATCCTTATTTTTTATTGTTTTTAACGGTAAATGCGACTTTTCTGTTTGTATCCTCAAAATTCCACACACTTTCACCATGAAGATTCTTTTTATTAGCACCATGGGGGCCTCTCCCTGGGGCGGGAGTGAGGTGCTTTGGTATCAGTCAGCCATGGAGTTGGCGCAGTTGGGCCATCAGGTGCACGTTTCGGTCAAACATTGGGCCAACCCGGCACCCGCCCTGCAAATCCTGCGCGAGCAGGGTTGCCGCGTCCATGAGCGGAAAACCAACCGGATCCTTGATGCCGTCCACCGGCGCCTCGGACGATATCCCGCATCTTACCATGCCGAACAAGCGCTCCGCACCCTCGCACCGGACTTGGCCGTCATCTCAAGCGGCTGTCTCGGAGAGGAGATCTGGCTCCAAGCCTGCCACACCTCGGGTGTTCCTTGTGCCGTGGTGACCCAAGCCGTGTCGGAGAGCCATTGGTTTCCGGATGAAGGGGCGCAGGAAATGGCTGATTGGCATCAAAAAGCCGCCGCTTGTTTTTTCGTCTCGGAACGGAATCTCAAACTTGCCGAAACCATTTTGGCAACCGGCCTCCCCAACGCACGGGTGATCCGCAATCCGTTCAATGTCCGCTATGACGCGGTTTGTGACTACCCGGCGGAGGAGCCTGCCTTGCGGATGGCTTGTGTCGCCCGGCTCGAACCTGCCTCCAAGGGCCAAGACCTGCTGCTTGAGGTCCTCAGTCTGCCAAAGTGGCGGGAGCGTAATCTGGAGGTCTCTTTTTATGGAAACGGGGTCAATGGGAAAGTCCTCCAGGCCCTCGCCCGGCGCTTTGACTTACAGAGCGTTTCCTTTCCTGGACATACGGCCAACATTGAGGAGATCTGGAACCATCATCACCTCCTGATCCTTCCTTCCCGCTTCGAGGGCCTGCCGTTGGCGCTCGTCGAAGCCATGCTCTGTGGACGGGCCGCAGTGGTGACCGATGTGGCGGGCAATGTGGAAATGGTTGATGATAATGAAACCGGTTTCGTGGCGGCCGCCCCCACGGTGGCGCTGCTGGATGAAGCAATGGAACGGGCATGGCATCGCCGCGCCGATTGGGCGGCGATGGGAGCCGAGGCAGCCCGTAGGGTCCGCCTCCGGGTTCCTCCCGATCCCAGCGTCCGGTTCACCAGGGAAATTTTGCAACTGGCCGGCAGCCACCAGGCTCAACCAGTTCCCCGCCCCCGGTCCAAGGAAATTCTTCCCCTTACCGATACATGATTTCAACTGACCTCAACGTGCCTGAACCCACTGAGCTGACTTCCCCGGCTCCGCCCACCGACGCGGACTGGTCCTTGGTGATCCGTTCCCGGAGCCGCCTCTTCGATTTGCATCTGTCGGACATCTGGCGCTACCGGGACCTCCTCTGGATGTTTGTCCGGCGGGATTTTGTGGCGGTCTATAAACAGACCATTCTAGGACCCCTGTGGTTCTTCATCCAACCTCTCCTGACCACCTTGATCTTCACCATCATTTTCAGCGGGGTGGCTAAAATTCCTACCGACGGCTTCCCACCCTTGCTCTTTTATCTGGCTGGAACTACGCCTTGGAATTACTTTTCAACCTGTCTGAACAAAACTTCGAATACCTTTATCGCCAACGCCTCGATTTTCGGCAAAGTCTACTTTCCCCGTCTGATCGTGCCCCTGTCGATCGTCGTCTCAACCATGATTCAGTTCGCCATCCAGTTCCTCCTCTTCGTGGGAATGCTGATCTATTTTCTGATGACGGATGCTGCCATTTCACCGCAATGGGGTTGGATTCCGTTGCTCACTCCCCTGCTGGTTCTGTTGATGGCGGCGCTCGGGCTCGGCGCGGGTATTGTGGTCTCTTCACTCACCACCAAATATAGGGACTTCACCTTTCTCATTGCCTTTGGCGTGCAGCTCATGATGTATGCTACGCCTGTCATTTATCCCTCGAGTGCGGTCCCCTCCCGGTGGCGCTGGATTGTCGAGCTCAACCCTATGTCTGCCCCGATTGAAGCGTTCCGCGCGCTCTATCTCGGTGGACCCATTCCGTGGTCATCCCTCGCCGGATCCTCTGTCACCACGGCGGTGATCCTGCTCTGTGGAGTCATCCTGTTCAACAAGGTAGAAAAGTCCTTTATGGACAGTGTTTGAGGAAACACCCGCGGGGCCTGCGATCGTGGAACACGTATCTTCTCAACGGGCCCGCCATAAACTTCCTTCCTTTCGATTTCTTCCCTATCAAACATTCATGAAAGCAGTCATCCTTGCCGGGGGTCTAGGAACCCGTATTTCGGAGGAAACCTCCATCCGGCCGAAACCCATGATTGAAATCGGGGGAAGGCCCATCTTGTGGCATATCCTCAAAATTTACAGCAGTCACGGCATCAATGACTTCATCATTTGTGCGGGCTACAAGGGTTACGCCATCAAGGAGTACTTCGCCAATTATTTCCTGCACATGTCCGATGTCACCTTCGACATGAGCGGGAACACCATGGAAGTGCATCGCAAACAAGCCGAGCCATGGCGCGTCACTATCGTTGACACGGGCGAGGATACCATGACGGGGGGGCGCATCAAACGTGTCGCCCCATATTTGGATGGGCCGTTTTGCTGCACCTACGGAGATGGCGTCGGAGACGTCGACATTACGTCGCTGCGCGCATTCCACGCGGCCAGTGGCCGTCTCGCCACTCTCACCGGGGTCCAGCCGCCCGGCCGCTTTGGGGCGATGCGACTCCATGGCGATGAGGTCCAAGCGTTTCAGGAGAAACCCGAAGGAGATGGATCATGGATCAACGGGGGCTTTTTTGTCTTGGATCCCAAGGTGATCGACCGCATCGATGATGATTCGACCGTTTGGGAGCGGGGTCCCTTGGAAGGCCTGGCAGCAGACGGGCAGCTTGGAATTTACCGCCATAACGGTTTCTGGCGTCCCATGGATACCCTGCGTGACAAATTGGAACTGGAGAGTCTTTGGGAGGGCCGCAAAGCTCCTTGGAAGGTCTGGTGAATAAATCAGAGCCGGTCCAGGCCGGCATTTCCCGACGACTCTGTCTTCTCGTTCCCATCATCTTCACTATTCAATGTTTTCAGGCTTCTACCAAAATAAAAGGGTTTTCCTGACCGGCCACACCGGATTCAAGGGATCCTGGCTTTCAGAGTGGCTCTTGATGCTGGGGGCGGAAGTCCATGGGTATGCCTTGGACCCCCAACCACACGAAATCCTTTTTGATCAATTGGGATTGTCCTCCCGGTTGGCCTCGGATACCCGGGCTGACCTTGCGGACCAGACGTCGCTTGGCAAAGCCCTCCAAGCCGCCCGCCCCGAAATCGTGTTTCATCTGGCCGCCCAGCCTCTCGTCCGGCTGTCCTATGAGATTCCTGTCCTGACCTTTGCCACCAACGTGATGGGAACCGCCCACCTTCTGGAAGCGGTGCGCTCCTCCCGCTCTCCCTGCACCGTGGTGGCCGTAACCACGGACAAGTGTTATGAAAACCGGGAATGGCTGCATGCCTACCGGGAAGCGGATGCCATGGGAGGACACGATCCCTACAGCGCCAGCAAGGGAGCGGCTGAATTGGTGATCGCCTCCTACCGGAGCAGCTTTTTTTCCCCGGCCTGCCGTCCTGCGGTGCCGGTCCGGCTCGCCAGTGCGAGGGCGGGCAATGTCATCGGGGGAGGCGACTGGGCGCCCGACCGGATCATCCCTGACTGTTTCCGAACGCAGCGCGCAGGAGGAGCCATTCCGGTCCGTAACAAAACGGCGACCCGCCCATGGCAGCATGTGCTTGAACCCCTCAGTGGTTACCTTCACCTCGCCGCCACCCTCGCCTCGGATCCAGGTCCCCGGACTGAGGTTTTGTCCTCGGCCTTCAACTTTGGTCCCCGCCTCGCCAGCAACCGCACCGTCGCGGAACTGGTCGCAGAGCTGCTGCGCCACACCGGGGGAACATGGCAGGACGCCTCCGATCCCGGGGCCCCGCATGAGGCCTCAAGGCTGAACCTTTCCATCGACAAGGCCTTCCATCTGCTACAGTGGGAGCCAGTCTGGGACTTCGGGCAAACCCTCGAAAAAACTGCGGAATGGTATCTCGGCGAAGCGTGCGCGAGCGCCCCCCGGGATCTGACCCGCAGCCAAATCGCGGCTTACGGAAGAGCCGCCGGGGCCAAAAGAATTCCCTGGGCCGTGACGTCTGCTTGACGCGCCGGCTGCCGCACGCCCTCTTTGAACCTTCCATCCCCTTATTTATTAAATGACTGCCCCGGATCTGAAAGCCGAAATCCTCCGCCTTACCCGGGCATACTCGCGCCTGACACACGGTGCCAATCGCCCGGGTAACGATGCCGGCCGTCCTCCGTTTGTTCCGGGTGAAACTATTCCCTATGCTGGCCGCGTTTTTACCGAAGACGAGGTCGAGGCCGCTGTCTCGTCTACGCTGGACTTTTGGCTGACCCTCGGGCCCGAAGGCGAGGCCTTTGAGCAGGAATTGGCCGCGTTTCTCGGGGTGAAACACTCGCTTCTTGCCAACTCCGGATCCTCCGCCAACCTCATCGCGTTCAGCGCGCTGACCTCCCACAAACTGCCGCCGCACAAACGTATCCGTCCCGGCGACGAAGTGATTACCGTGGCCGCGGGTTTTCCCACCACCGTCACTCCCATCATCCAGCACGGTGCCATCCCGGTCTTTCTCGATGCCAATCCCCTCACCGGCAACGTGGACCTGACTCATCTGGAGGAAGCCTGGGTGGAAGGGAAGACCAAGGCCGTCATGATGGCCCACGCCCTCGGCAACCCTTTTGACCTCGCCACCGTGCTGGAATTCTGCCAGCGCCACGATCTCTGGCTGATTGAGGACAATTGTGATGCCCTCGGCTGCACCTACACTTTATCGGTAATCAAGGCCCGGGCCCTTGGGTTGGACCACTTGCTCAAGCTCGCCGAAAAACACGCGAAGGGAGAACGTCTCCAGTCCTATCCCAGTATCAGGGACGGTCAGCTCACGGCTTATACCGGAACTTTCGGCGACCTTTCCACGCAATCCTATTACCCTCCCCACCACCTCACCATGGGGGAAGGGGGAGCCGTCAACATCATCCGCCGCCCTTCGCTCAAAACTTATGCGGAATCCTTCCGTGACTGGGGGCGCGACTGTTGGTGTCCCTCCGGCAAGGATGATACCTGTGGCCAGCGCTTCCAATGGCAGCTGGGCGAACTACCCGAAGGGTATGACCACAAATACATTTACAGTCATCTGGGTTACAATCTCAAGCCGCTTGATCCCCAGGCGGCGATCGGCCGGGTCCAGCTCCGCCGCCTCCCAGACTTCATCCAGGCCCGCAAGGACAATTGGGAAACCCTGCGAAGGGGACTTGACGGCTTGGAGGATTTTATGGACTTCTCGCTTCCGACCCATGCCACGGCTTGGTGTCCTCCGGCCGGCCCTGACTTGGCGGATTCCAATTTTGTCTGGGATGCCACAGGCAACCGCACAGACTGCTCCTGGTTCGGCTTCAAAATCACGGTCAAAACCGGGGCTCCCTTCACCCGGACGGAGCTGGCTGCTCACCTGGACCACCATAAAATAGGCAACCGCATGCTCTTCGGAGGCAATCTGGTCCGCCAGCCAGCCTTCGTCCAGCTCCGGCGTGACAACCCCGACGCCTTCCGGATTGTTGGCCCCTTGGATGGTGCCGACCACATCATGCGCCAGACCCTCTTCCTCGGCACCTACCCCGGCCTCACCCCCGATATGCTGGCCCACGAAATCAAGGTCATCCGCAACTTCGTGTTCAGTGCCACTGCCTGATCCGCCGCTTCGAAAAGACCAGTCTCTTCCCCACGGCATGAGTTCCTCCTTCGCCCCGCTTCCTTTCGAGGATATCAACCATGTCCTGGATCACACACGGGACCTTTGGGAAGCCGCCCGGGGGTGTTCCTTTTTTATCACTGGTGGCACAGGATTCGTCGGGATCTGGTTGTTGGAAAGCTTTCTGGCTGCCAATGAGCGCTTCTCGCTCGGTGCCTGCGCCACCATCCTTTCCCGAAATCCGGAAGCTTTCCTCCAGAGGATGCCACACCTCGCGGGCCGACCGGACCTGATCTTCATCCGTGGTGATGTTTCCACCTTCGAAATCCCTCCGGGCCCATTCGATTGCCTGATTCACGCAGCCACGGAAGTAGCGGACCGCAGCAGACCCGGAGCCGCTGCGGGGCAGATGGATGCCATTCTTGAAGGCACACGCCGCGTGCTCAGCCTCGCCCAACGAACCGGGGTTAAAAAACTTCTGTTTGTAAGTTCAGGTGCTGTATATGGCGTGCAGCCCCCCGGCCTCCCCCAGGTTCCGGAAACGTGGCCGGGAGCTCCAGAAACCACTTCCGCAGATTCTGGCTACGGAATCGGAAAACGCGCCTCCGAACATCTGCTCGCCGTCCACGCCCCTGCGCATCACTACCACCTTAAAATTGCCCGATGCTTTGCCTTCGTGGGGCCGCAGTTGGACCCCGGACGCTACGCCATCGGCAACTTCATCCGGGACGCCCTCGCCGGTAAACCCCTTGGCATTCAGGGGGACGGTACCCCCCTTCGTAGCTATCTTCATGCCGCCGACCTCGCGGTGTGGCTTTGGACCATCCTGCTGCATCCCTCCTCCCAAGGGATCTATAATACCGGTTCGGCAGAGTCGATCAGCATAAGCGCCTGCGCCCGCCTGGTAGCCGATGTCATCAATCCCGCACTCGCCGTCGAAACCGCCATCCCCTGCGATCCTTTGCGCCCCGTTTCCTTGTATGTGCCGGACACCGGCCGTGCGGCCCGGGAACTCGGCCTACGCCAATTGATTTCGCTGCCGGAAGCGATCCGTCGCACCGCCGCTTGGCTCAAACGCCCCCTGAATTCATGAACAATTCCGAATACCTCGCCCGCAGCCTTGAGGCCCGCGGCGTCACTCATGTTTACGAACTCATCGGAGGCATGATCACCTTCCTGCTGGACTCCCTCCATCAGCACACCGGCATCCAAATCGTCAGCATGCACCATGAGCAGGGGGCCGGTTTCGCCGCCGAGGGCGGCGCGCGCATGACCGGCATTCCGGCGGTGGCCATGGCCACCAGCGGCCCCGGCGCGACAAACCTGCTGACTGCTATCGGCAGCTGCCACTTCGACTCCGTGCCCGCCGTCTTCATCACCGGACAGGTCAACACCCACGAGCAGAAGGGAGCGCGGGCCATCCGCCAGCTCGGGTTCCAGGAGACCGATATCGTTTCCATGGCCCGCCCCATCACCAAAGGAGCTTGGCTGGTGAATGACCCCGCCACCCTTCCCCAGATTCTCGACGAAGCCTTTAGCCTTGCCTCCTCTGGCCGGCCGGGCCCCGTTCTGGTGGACATTCCCATGGACGTGCAACGGTGGGAACTGCCCGGACCGGTTGAAATCGCCCCCTCCTCGCCTTCCATCCGTCAAGACGATCCTGCCGCCCTTGCAGCTTTCGCCTCCGCCTTGGTGGGTGCTCTCGCCGGGTCCAAACGCCCGATCGTCCTCGCGGGCGGAGGCATCCGCAGCGCCGGAGCGGCAGACGCTTTCCGGGCCTTCACCACCCATCTCGGAATCCCCGTGGTTCATTCCCTCATGGGCGTCGATGTCCTTCCTTCCACGGATCCTCTCCGATACGGCATGATCGGGAGCTACGGAAACCGATGGTCCAACCTTGCGTTTGGACGGAGCGACCTCGTCCTCGTCCTGGGCAGCCGGCTCGACATCCGCCAAACCGGATCGGATGTCGAGGGCTTCCGCGCAGGGCGCCAATTTTTCCATGTCGACTGCGAGGCGGGAGAGATGAACCACCGGGTCCAAGGATGCACCATCCTCAAAGAGGAACTTCAAACTTTTCTTCCCGCCTGTCTTCCGCTGCTACCCACTGGGGCCGCCCATCGTGCCGAATGGCGCGATGAATTGGATGGCCTCAAGGCCGAATGGCCGGACACCCTTGAACTGGTTGCCGCCACTGGCATCAATCCCAACAGCTTCATCCACGACCTCGCCCGCATCACCCCTTGGGCGCATGCCTACGTCTCCGACGTCGGGCAACATCAGATGTGGGCCGCACAAAGTCTTGATCTCCTGCCTCATCAGCGGTTCCTCACGTCGGGGGGCATGGGCTCCATGGGTTTTGGACTCCCCGCCGGCATCGGGGCCGCCTTCGCCAGCGGACCCTCCGTGGTTATCGCGGGGGACGGCGGGTTCCAGCTCAATATCCAGGAACTCCAGACCATTGTCCGCAACCGTCTACCCGTTAAAATGGTCGTCCTCAACAACCGGTGTCACGGCATGGTCCGCCAGTTTCAGGAATCCTATTTCAAGGGACGCTATCAATCCACCCTCTGGGGTTACGACACCCCCGACTTCCAACGCGTCGCCGAAGCCTATGGAATACCCGCCGGAAAGCTGGAATCCGTCGCCGATACCGCCTCCGCCCTCGAGGCCCTCGCTGCCGATCCTGGAACTCCCTATCTATTGGAGGTCATGCTCGACACGATGACCAATGCCTACCCCAAGCTCGCTTTCGGCCGCACTTTCGGCGAAATGGAGCCCATGGCCAAACCATTGGATATGGAAGGCACGTAACCCAAATCCATCCCTTTACCTACAGTTGGTGTCCCTCGGCCTTGCAGAGAATCCCGCAGGATCAAGGAATCACCCCGCCTCCTGCCCACAATACGAAAAATGAACGATACGGTCATCAGCCTCGAAAACGTCTCCAAGCAATACCGGTTGGGGGAGATCGGTACCGGCAGCTTGGCCCACGACCTTAACCGGTGGTGGAGCCGGGTAAGGGGGAAGGAAGATCCTTATCTCAAAATCGGCGAAAAAAACGACCGCACCCGCAAGGGAGATTCCGACTATGTCTGGGCGCTGCAGGGTGTTTCCTTTGACGTGAAACAAGGGGATATTGTCGGTATTGTCGGGCGCAACGGGGCGGGCAAGTCCACCCTGCTGAAAATACTTTCCCGCGTGACCACCCCTACCACTGGGGAGATCCGGGTCAAAGGGCGTATCGCCTCCCTGCTCGAGGTCGGGACGGGTTTCCACCCGGAGTTGACCGGCCGTGACAATATCTTCCTCAATGGGGCGATCCTCGGCATGAGGAAAAATGAAATTCAGCGGAAATTCGATGAAATCGTGGATTTTTCCGGCTGCGAGCGTTACATTGATACGCCGGTGAAGCGCTACTCCTCGGGCATGTATGTCCGCCTAGCTTTTGCCGTCGCGGCGCACCTGGAACCGGAGATTCTGGTAGTTGATGAGGTCTTGGCGGTGGGGGATGCCAGCTTTCAGAAAAAGTGCATTTCGAAAATGAAAGATGTGGCAGGGGAGGGAAGGACCATCCTGTTTGTGAGCCACAACATGGCGGCCGTGAACAATCTCTGCAGCAAAGGGGTTTATCTGAAAGATGGAACGATGTTCTATCAAGGGGGCATTGATGATGTCGTGACCAAATACCTGGGGGACGGCAAGGAAAGTACCGGTGAATTGTCCTGGCCGGATCCGGCTCACGCCCCGGGCAATGAGCGCGTCCGCCTCACGGGCGTGCGAATCATCTCCGACGGAGAAATCACCTCGGATATCGTGCTGGACAAGGATATCACCATCGAGATGGATTACGAAGTCCTCGAGGGGGGGCTGCCCTACAATGCGAGCATCCATTTGCTGGACAAAATGGGGGTCGAAGTGCTGGCCTCCGCGAATTTTGCGGCCGCCAATCTGGGGGATGACCCATGGCATGGCAAACCCATGCCTGCCGGGCGTTTTACCAGCATCTGTATTATTCCGGCTTTCCTTCTGAACGAAAGCCAATACTCAATCCGTTTTGCCATTGTCAGCAACATTGCCCATCTCGAGTTCCTGACCTCTGAGATCATCGGCTTTCAGACGCATGACACCGGACAAATGCGCGCCGAATACACCGGACACTGGCTCGGCGTGGTGCGCCCCAAGCTCCTCTGGGAAACTGCCAAAACGGACTGAAGTTCCATTGTTGGTTTGTGGGTTAAGGTTGATCGCTTTGAGATAAAACAACATTTCATGAATTCACCAAAAATAAGCGTGTGCATTGCCACCTACAATTATGGCAGGTATTTGCGTGATTGCATGGATTCGATTTTAAATCAATCCTTCAAGGACTTTGAGTTGATCATCTGCGATAATGCCTCAAGTGACGATACGAAGCAGGTGGTTTCCTCATACAGCGATGTCCGTATCCGCTACTTTTGCCAGGACAGCAATATCGGGCCCCAGCGGAATTTCAATACGGCAATCGGTATGGCAAAGGGAGAATATATAAAATTGATGTGCGCCGATGATGTGATGTTGGAGAAAGTTCTTGAGGATCAAGCAGGGACACTGGACCGTGCCAGTAATGTGGGAATGGTTTCGTGTGATAATTTTTTATCAGATGAGAGTTTGTGTCTGCAGTCGGTTTTTAAATGCATGCATGGTGAAATCAATGGGGAAGCTTTGATAGCAATGTGCAACGATAAGCTGCTGAATCTTGTTGGCGGACCGAGTAATCACATGTTCCGTGCTTCGGCGCTTCCACCGGCTCCCTTTGATCAGGAATTCAAGTATCTATCTGACCTTCTGGTGGTATTCAAGGTGTTGAGAAACTGGGACTATTCCAGCATAAACCGCCCGGGCTATATTTACCGGAGGCATAGTTTGACGGATACGAACCTCTCCTGCCCTAACGCGGTGTTATGGGATAACTGGTACCGACTTGTTGCTGTTCACGGTAGATTCAACGCCAAAAATATCTACTTCTTTCTAAAATCCGGCCAGTTTAAAATTGGATTTACAACCGTATTTGCGAAATCAACCAGATGGGCTTTGTCTGGTGTTGCGATTATGGCCCTTAAAAGTCTAGTCCCAAAGCCTGTATTCAGAAGGGTTTTGTGGAAAGTGCCGGTTCCGATGCCTAACTATGAGCCGATGCTGTGCCCGGTTGGTCAGTCGGCAGCTAAATAACATGACTCTGAAAGCAACTTGGCCAGGACGCGATCAGAAGGGGATATTGTTTTCGTAAACTCCGGCCCTCTACTTGACTTATTCATGAAATTGTCCGTAATTATCTGCACCCACAATCCACATCGGGACTACCTCTTCAGGACGTTAGCGGCACTTCAGCAACAGACCCTGGGCAGGGATCAATGGGAGTTTCTGTTGATTGACAATGCTTCCAGGGACTCCATCGCAGAGACATGGGATTTAACCTGGCATCCCAAAGGGAGACATGTCCGGGAGGAGGAATTGGGAGTCACACCGGCCCGGCTTCGTGGCATCAGAGAATCAGTTGGCGAGTTGATTGTTTTTGTGGATGATGATAATATAATCGATTGCTTCTACTTGGAAAATGCCCTGCGCATCCACTGCAAATGCCCTTTTTTGGGGGCCTATGGAGCAGGGAAAATTGCAGGCGAATTTGAGTCGCCCCCCCTTCCGGAAACAATTCCTTTCCTTCCCATGGTGGCTCTGCGTGATGAACCCAGACCATTATGGTCCAATCAGCAAAGTGCCAATTCCTCCATTCCTTACGGGGCCGGACAATGCGTGTTGCGCCAAGTGGCGCTGGAATATGTCAAAGCGTTGCAAAACGACCAATTGCGGAAGGCCCTCGGCAGGTATGGCAATGGTTACCTGTTGTCTTGCGAGGATATTGATTTGGCGCTCTTTGCCTGCACACTGGGTTACGGCACCGGAGTATTCCCCGAGCTTTCAATGACTCATCTCATCCCCCCCAGAAGACTGGAGCCGAAGTATTTGGAGGCATTAGCTGAAGGCCATGCCGCTTCTTTCATCATCCTGGCCCACCTATGGGGGAGTCCTGAAGCAGCAGAAAAAAGTCGGTCCATCGATCGATTGCGGCACCTCCGCCGATTGCTGTCCTTGAAAGGGTTGGCGCGCAAAATTTATCTCGCTGAGCGGCGGGGCCGAAAAAAGGCTTTTGCCCAGTTGGCCTCTCTCAATCTCCAAGCTGTTTCAAATCACTGAAAGGTCTGCACCATGGAGGCCGCGGGCATAACCGCGCCCGCGGCCAACCAATCACGCGAACCGTTTGCGGGAGTCTGGCCTCCCGGTTGAAAGCCTGTCTCCCGCCTATTTCCAATACCTGTCCATGGAAACTATCGTAAAAAAAGAGCCTTATTCACCGATGAGGGGAATCCATGAGCAGACTGCTCATGGCATGGTGGTCCTGTCCCCGGCCGCCGGCAAGCCCCGGCGCCGGATACTTTTCATCAATTCTTATGGCGGCCGGTCCGGATGGGAGGACATCAAAAAAGGTTCTGCCGCGCCTCATCATCTGTGGGGCATGTTGGAATTGGTCCGCATGGGATACGAAGTTGCCATTGCTGAACCTCTCGCCCATTTCAATGGCCACCGCCGTTCCTTTCCACACGACTTGCCATTGTTGAAAGCCGCCCGCTCCTGGCTGGGCCCGGAAGATCTGATCTTTTGCGCCCATACCCTGCTTTACTATCTGCCATTTCTTAAATCCCTCGGAGCCCTCAACCGGAGGATGATTTCCCTGACTTATGCCCGGGAGGATTTGGATTTTGCCAAAGTCCATGGCGGGATCGCTGCGCTAACCCCAGCCGCGGCCGATCAGGCCCGAAAAATGGCCCCCGGCGTGAAAGTGGGCCATGTGGGTTGGGGAGTCGATCCTGATTTTTATCCCATGCTGCCTTATGATCCCCAGTTCATCTTTTCCTGCGGAATCGCCAACCGGGATTTTGCCACCCAGTCGCAGGCCGCTGCGCTTTCCCGGGCGCCCTTCCGGATAATTTGTCCCGGGGACCAACCTGGCCTCACTTGGCCCGCCCATGCTGACGTGCGGGACGGTGGGACAGGTTGGCACACGGATGGTAAAAAGAAATTCAGCTTACAGGACCTGATCCGGGATAATTACGCTCAGGCCGCGGCATCCCTTGTGATTATTAAACCTGATCCGGAAGCGCTCACCGCCAATGGTTTCACCAACATGCTGGAAGGAATGGCGCTCGGCCGTCCCTTGATCGTGAGCCGGACCGGTGCCATGCCTGCGGAATTGGATGTCGAGAAATTGGGCTGCGGTTTATTCGTTCCACCTGGGGACCCCGACGCTCTTGCCGAAGCCATGGACTGGATCATGCAGCATCCCGACAAGGCAAGGGAGATGGGGGAAGCCGGCCGGCGCCTGTGTGAGCAGCACTACCATCTTTCGGCGTTCGCGTTGCGCCTTCATGATTTGTTCGAGTCACGGTAATGCCTTGGGACACGTCAGGCTCAGTGAAACTTCTCCATTCCCCATTTTGAGCGGAGGGACCCAATGCGGTTGGGTGACGATCGACGGTAAAAAATCCCCAGTTTTAACTGTCAGGGAGAGGGTGGCTGCCCAGGATCATTGAAGAGCACTGGACTGCGGGGCCTAAAGCCATCCAGAGTCAGTCGTTAAGAACGAAAGACCGTCCGCATTCAGGTGCGGGACTTCCTTGCTGAGCTCCCCTTCCTCCTTTAAACGGTTTTTTGGGGCCTCCCTGTCGAAAACTTGACAGGCCGGGGCTTCCGGGTGTAGAAAATACCGTGCCATTCATCATAACGTGGTAAAACGATAGGTAGTTCAGAGATCGGCGGGCAGTCCGAAAATCGCTCAAGGAAATCCAGCCCTGTTAATTCATTGAAAGCTATGAACGACACGCCTCCCCGTCCTCCAGCCGCATCTGGAGCGGAATCATTTTTGAACCGGTTGTCGGCTGGAATCCTGAAAAGGCTGGTTACTCTATTTAGCCATTTGCCAATGGCTGGGAAAATAAATTTGCGGGATATCATGGAAAACCAAACCGAACGGATCTTGAATCTGCCCGGAATGCTCCCTTTTTTTCCTACGCGGATGACGGAACTTGGTCGCATTTCATCCTTGCTGCATTCGCTTCACCCCGTCAGTTGCAGCAAACCACTTATCAGACTTGGGGCAGACAGTGATGGGGGTTATCTGGTTCCCGACGATCTGGATGGCATTGTTGCCTGTTTTTCTCCAGGCGTCAGCGATAATTCTGGATTTGAACTCAGTCTGGCTGAACGGGGGATCCCTATTTTTCTGGCCGATGCTTCGGTTGATGCCCCCGCCGTAAAACACGAAAAGTTCCACTTTCAGAAGAAATTTGTGGGCGGTGCTACACACGGTGATTTCGTGACATTGGAGGATTGGATTGAATCGTGCTTGAGAGGAGGGGATGGCGACCTGTTGCTCCAAATGGATATTGAAGGTTTTGAATATGAAAGTATTCTTGCCACATCGGGTGATGCCATTCGACGATTTAGAATTATCGTGATCGAGTTTCATTTTCTCGACCGCCTATTCAGCGAGCCGTGTTTTGAGCTATATGCAAAGGTATTTGAAAAATTGCTGCTCACCCACCGCTGCGTTCATATCCATCCAAATAATGTTTGCGGTACCATCCGCGTGGGGAAATTTGAAATACCGCAAATGGCTGAATTTACATTTTATGGAAATGACAGGATTCTCAATGCGGATTTTGTTTCGAATTATCCTCACCCCTTGGATCAGGATAATGTCCCTGAAAACCCACACGTGATTCTTCCGGCAAGTTGCTACCGTTCAACAGTCTGATATGAGGAGGTAGTGGTGTAAATTCAATGCGATTCTGAACCCGCCTGAAGTCTACGCTGGAAAGTAGATCTGATAACGTTCAAGGGGGCACACCCGGCCCTTCCCTGAAATTCCAAGGGCCAAATGTCCTGAGTAAAAGCAGAGCATCCAGCCTAATAGTATAAGAAACAGAACGCCGCCAAGCTTTGTTAAAAAGTGGAGACCAATTCAAATTCCAGGAGTGATTCCGCCGGCTCTGAACCCTACGGGTTAGGCTGGCCCGCAACGCCCGTTGGGTGCCCGCCCCGCATCCTTTACGTGCTCTCCTGCTGGCCGCATGACCGGTCCTACGGTGGTCAACTGCGCGCCTTGCATATTGCCCGTGCTTTGTCGAAAATCGGATCTGTGACCCTGGCTATCGTCGGGGCGGATCCGGTGGAGGCGGCTTCCCGGGCACGGACCGCCGCCGAATTTCCGATCGCGGGGGTATGGGCCATCGAGCCAACGGGAATCCGGGGAGTCCGGGCGTTGGTGAAGACTGTAATGGACCCGCAGTATGTGAACATCCACGGATGGGCGTTACCCCCGGGTTCAGAAGCGGAAATATTGGAACTTGCGCAGGAGCACTTCGATTTAGTTTGGTTTTTCAAGCTCCGGACAGCCAATTACTTCCGGCAGGCCTGTTGGGAGGGCTCGGTGTTGGATGTGGACGACCTGCCAAGCTCTGCAACGGGCTCGCATGGAAAATTGACCGGGGGATGGAAGGCCCGCGTCCGGGGGTGGGTTTTGGCCCGCACTCTGCGGCTCCATGAAAAGCGCCTTGCCGGAAGATTCGGCGTCCTCGCGGTGTGTAGTGAAGCGGACCGGGAATTGTTGGGGGGCAACCCCGCCATCCGGATGATTCCGAATGGGTTTGAGCGGCCCGCCACCGCTCCGCCGAGGCGCCTTTCCAGTCCACCCCGGATCGGTTTTATCGGCCTGATGGATTATGAACCAAACCGGGACGGGGTCTGCTGGTTTCTTGAGAAATGTTGGCCGGATTTGCGCAGAGCCATGCCGGATTTAACGTTCCGTTTGGCGGGGAAGGGAGCGGATGAGGCGATACCCACTCCAGTCCCCGGGGTGGATGTCCTGGGCTGGGTGGAAGATGCGGCGTCGGAAATCGCCACGTGGTCGCTGATGGTGATTCCGATCCGGTCCGGCGCCGGTACCCGGATCAAGATTGCCGATACCTTCAGCCGCCAGTGCCCGGCCGTATCCACCCGGCTGGGAGCCTATGGTTATGACGTGCAGGATGGTGTTCAATTGCGGCTGGCCGACACGCCGGAGGATTTTACCCGCGCTTGCGTGGAGGTGCTGCAAGACCCGGACGGCGCGAAGGCCATAGCGGAGCGGGCGTGGCAGGACTTTTTGGAAAAATGGACTTGGGAGGCGATTGAACCGAGGGTGTGGGAAACAGTGTCAGCGGCCTCCCGGATCGCCAATGGCGGCTGTGGAGAAAAGCCATCGCCGCAAAGCAGCTCACCGCTGCCCTGAATGGCCCCCTGAAGCTACCTCAACCCTGAAAACACCTATAAAATGACAAAAATATTGAATCGCATTCTTCACCGTCTGGCGCGACCCATGGCCGCGGAACTGGGATTGAAACAGGAGGGCCGCTTGGACAATGAAGTGGTGGCCCAGAAAACCCTGATGCAGCAATACCGGCTGCTGGCCGCCCAGGGGAAACAACATCTCCCGGATCTGCGCGATGCCGGTTTCCGCAAATACTCGCAGTTTGAAGAGGATGGGATTCTGCTCTATCTTTTTTCCCTGATTACCCCCCTCAACCGGACCTGTGTGGAGATCTGCGCCGGAACCGGACGGGAATGCAATACCGCCAATCTCATCATCAACCATGGCTGGTGGGGCCACCTCTTTGATGGCGATGACTCGAATGTCGCCCGGGCCCGGCAGTTTTTTGCCGAACAGAAGGACACTTTTTTGTATCCCCCCCGCTTTTCGAAAGCATGGATCACCGCGGAAAATGTCAATGACCTGATCGCCACCTCCGGGGCTACGGGCCCGGTCGATCTGCTCAGTCTCGACATTGACGGGATGGATTATTGGGTATGGAAAGCCATCACCGTGATCCAACCCCAGGTGGTGGTCTGCGAAATCCACAATCCGGTTCCCGCCGATCAGGCCCTGACGGTTCCCTACGACCCGGGTTTTGTCTGTCAGAATGAGGAATACCGGGGGGCGTCCCTCGCCGCGATGTGCCAGCTGGGCCGGGAAAAGGGGTATCGTCTGGTGGGTACCCACCGGTTCGGGTTCAATGCCTTTTTCGTGAAGCAGGGCGTCGGTGAGGAATTTTTCCCGGAAGTGGACGCCGCCTCCTGCCTCCAAGATCCCTTCACTCAGTTGTCGCGGAAGGAACGCTGGCCCAAAGCTCAGGGACTGCCATGGCAGAAAGTGTGAAAACCAGCGATGGTGCTGACCGACGTTCTAGAAACAAGTCAAAACAGGTGAAAACCAGTGAAAAGCAAGTTTTCCCTTGGCACCCCGGGGAGGCAGGTCGTATGCTCATCTCATCAAACAAACAAAAAACCGCCGACCCTTTCGGATCGGCGGCCGTTTGATGCCAGGCAACGCTGGCTTGATCAGAGCTTTTCGACGGTCTTCTGATCAAGCTGCGTTTGTCCCGGGGCGCTTCTGCAGGCCCCGGCGGGTCAATCCACTGCGGCGTTCGCTTTTGCGGACATATCCCATCGCCCGGTAGAGGCTGCTGTCCGGCCCATACTGCGGGGTTCCCCTCACGGAGTTCACCACAAGGTCCAGCAGCTCATTGGCGGCGGTATCTGCCGTCATCCGATCCGTTTTGCGCCCGACCATCTGTTTCTCCAAGGCCAGGATCTGATCCCGGATTGCCAACGGCAGGGCGGTCGCGGTCTCGAATTCCGCCAGGGTCATCCCGGCGAAGGATTTCTCCGACGCCAGTTCTTTCCAGGCAGTCCGGAAGACCGTGATCCGTTCGTCCATATATGGATGTGTTTTAGCCATCTGTTTTGTTGTTTTTCTATGTTCATCCCTCACGGGAATTCAGGGGCAGCAGACCACCAACAGGTGCCCTGAAATAACTGCCCGTCCATCCCGTGCCGGAGGAACGTCCGCAATGAAGGGCGTAGTCGCGAAATGGGCCAGCGGTATTTTTCCCACCCTGCAATCTGAATCATCCCGGGTTTCCTGATGCCTTGTTTATGGTATTGATGATCAATGGATTGCCGGTATTTTGCGTAATACGCAAATATTCCCTTTTTTTGGTCTGATGGAGTAATTGTCCGGAAACGTCAGGAAAAGCCGGATAAAATCGCCCCTCAGCTACAGTTTGCAGCGCCATGGCTTCTGGTAAGGCCGGAATAATAAAGGTTTTTAGTTGTCAAATATCAGCAGGGACTAGCATGAATGGCGCGCTTTTTTTGAGGCAGTTGGGAGGAGGTTGATGGGGGAGAGTTGATGGCTGATGGAGGGAAGGGGCCGGGGAGCGACGGATGATGCGAACGTAGCATGAGTGTGTCACAGACCACTCGTGTATTCCCAAAGCACCGGCTGTCCAAGCCAAGGCAACATGATCCATGATCCCCACAGCACCATCCGGGTCATCTGCACACCCGGGAGGTGCCACGCAGCAGTTACTATCACGCAGCGTGGTGCGGCCCGCTGCCGCGCAGCACTCGGACGAGGAGAGCCCCGCGGCCTCAAATTCCACAGAGCGACCATGGCAGGCAATACAACAGCAGTGAAGCCGGAAGCACTCCTCCCTCCCCTGCCAAACCCCGGCTCAATCCGGAGCCCGCAGACCCTCTCCAACCTGAATCAACATGGGTCCAGGATTGCGTTGCATCTCAGGTATCTTTGATTCCTGTGCGTCTGCCTCATAAATAATCCTTCGAATGATGACCATCCTCATTACCGGCGGCTCCGGCTTTATCGGGAGCCATCTTGTTCAACATTTTCAGGGCAGGGCCGCCGTGCGGGTGCTGGATAATTTCCGCAGTGGCCACCGGCGCAACCTGGAGGGCTTCGAGGTGGAGATCATCGAAGGGGATGTGCTCGACCGCCCGGGGCTGCGCGCGGCGATGCAAGGGGTGGACTATGTATTCCATCTGGCGGCGATGGTCAGCGTGCCGGAAAGTGTGGGTCAGCCGCTGGAATGTGAAACCTTCAATGGCATGGGCACCCTCAATGTGCTGGAAGAAGCGGCGGTGGCAGGGGTGAAAAAGGTGTTTTTCGCGAGCAGTGCCGCGGTTTACGGGGATAATCCCCTGGTGCCGAAGCAGGAGACGATGCTGCCGGAACCGAAAAGTCCGTATGCGATCACCAAGCTGCTGGGGGAGTACTACTGCCGGTTTTATCACGATGAGGGCCGGGTACCCACGGTGTGCCTGCGGTTTTTCAATGTATTCGGCCCCCGCCAGGACCCCCGCGGCCCTTACGCGGCGGCAGTGCCGATCTTCATCGAAAAAGCCTTGCGCGGGGAGACCCTGACGATCCATGGCGACGGGGAGCAGACACGGGATTTCATCTGCGTGACTGACATTGTGGCGGCCATCGTGCATGTCACCCTCACTCCAGCCATCACCGGAGTTTACAACGCCGGCTATGGCGGCATGATGACAGTGAACGAACTCGCCAGCCAACTGATCGCCTTGGCGGACTCTGCTTCTGAGGTGCGGCACCTGCCGGAGCGGCCGGGGGATGTCAAACACTCCCGGGCGGCGGTGGAGCGTTTGGCCGCCACCGGATTCCAGCCGGTATGCGGGATGGAAAAGGGTCTCCGGGCGACTTTGGACTATTTCAGGGGCGCTGCGGCCAGCGCTGAAAAGCAGTAGCATGAGTGTGTCGTAGAACACTCGTGTTTCCCAAAGCACCGGCTCGTAACCAACCCATCCGAGACCAAGCCGGCCTCCCCCGGGCTTCCCCTCATCCGTGAACATCTGTATGATGACTCTGTCGCTCACCGCGCCTCCGGGCCAATGGCCCAACCCTTTGCGGATTGTCTCAAACGGTTTGCTGCCGCCACCGTTTGTCCGTGCCATTTGCCTTCGGCTGTCTCCGCTGCGCTCCGGCTGTGGCCTTCCCGCTTCCAGAGCACCAGTCCACGATTCCCTGCCTCACGAGTGGTCTGCGACACACTCATGCTACGGCCTGCCCCACCCGACCTTCCCGCCAAATCATCCATCATAAATCATCCATCATAAATCCTAAATCTCCCATGCCCACCTCCGCCTCCACCCCCGCTCCTGTCCCATCCGCCGCCACTTCTCCCGCTACCTTCGATGTCGCCATCGTCGGGCTGGGTTATGTCGGCCTGCCGCTCTCCCTCCAGTTCGCCCGGTCCGGGGGGACCGTGCTGGGGCTCGATATCGATCCTGCCAAGGTGGAGTCGCTCAACGCCGGCCGCTCCTACATCAAACACATCGACGGGGCCGCGGTGCAAAAGGAGGTGGATGCCGGGCGGTTTGCCGCTTCGGTCGATTTCTCCCGGGTGCGTGAAGCCCGGGCGGTCATCATTTGTGTGCCGACTCCCCTCAATAAAAACCGCGAGCCGGATATCTCCTACGTGTTGGACACCGGCCGGGCGATGGCGCCACACCTGACCAAGGGGACCGTGGTGGTGTTGGAATCGACCACCTACCCGGGCACCACCGACACCGATCTGCTCCAAGTCTTGGAAGCAGGATCGGGCCTGAAGGCCGGGGTGGACTTCCATCTGGCCTTTTCGCCCGAGCGGGAAGACCCGGGCAATCCGGACAGCAAGGTGGGCAAGGTGCCCAAGCTGGTCGGCGGCCTGACTCCCGCCTGTCTGGAAAAAGCGCTCGCGGTGTATGGCAAGGCCGTGGAAAACCTCGTGCCGGTTTCCTCCTGCCGGGTGGCCGAGGCCGCCAAATTGCTGGAGAACATTTTCCGCAGCGTCAATATCGCCCTCGTGAATGAACTCAAAGGGGTCTACGACGCCATGGGGATCGATGTCTGGGAAGTGATCGCGGCGGCTAAAACCAAGCCGTTTGGCTTTATGGCCTTTTACCCCGGGCCGGGTCTCGGCGGGCACTGCATCCCGATCGATCCGTTCTACCTGACGTGGAAGGCCCGCGAGTTCAATCAGAACACCCGTTTCATCGAGCTGGCAGGGGAGATCAATACTGCCATGCCGGAGTATGTGGTGCACAAGGTGGTGGCCGCTCTCAATGCCCAACGGAAATCCCTCAATGGCTCCAAGGTGCTGGTGGTGGGGCTGGCCTACAAACCCAATGTGGATGACAGCCGGGAATCCCCCAGTTTTGTCCTGTTGGAAATGATGGCTCAGGCCGGTGCCGCGGTGGATTATTACGATCCCTATGTCCCTCAGATCGGAATGACCCGCGAACACCCGCAGTGGGCCGGCAAGGAATCGGTGATCTGGGATGAGCCGACCATTGCGGGGTTTGACCTCGTGCTGGTGGCCACCGCCCATGCCTGCGTGGACTATCAGCAATTGGCCGATTGGGCCCCTTGTATCGTCGATACCCGCAATGCCATGGCCGGGCTGGCCACCGCCCCGGGTCAGGTTTGGAAAGCGTAGCGGGGGATTGGTTGAGGGTTGAGAGTTGTTGGTTGAGAGCTGATGGGGGGGGAGCGGTTGGCTGTGGGCGGCTTGCGGGTGGCGACGTAGCATGAGTGTGTCGCAGACCACTCGTGTGTCCTCAAAGAATCGCCCTCAGAGCCAAGGCCCTCCAACACCAAGGCACTCTCTCAAGATCGCTGCCCGCTGACCGCTGAAATGCCTCCAGCGCTCACCGCGCCGCCGCGGCTGCGCCCCAATCCGTAGCCGGGAAGTTGACTTCGGCACCCCACTTGGTGGTGGATTCATTCTCCCCGCCTGGCTCGCTCACCCCTCCGGGGCCAAGGTCCAACACCGGTCCGAACCCTCCCGGCTTTTTCGGGGCGATGCCCCAGCCATAGGCTTTTTCAAACCACTCCGATCCCCTCGTGGTTTGTGCCTCAAACGCCTCGCCGCCGGCGGCGTTTGTCCGTGCCTTTTGGCAGTGCCCTGCCTATCTCCGGCCGTGCCTACGGATGTGGCCTCCCCGCTTCCAGAGCCCCGGTCCTCGAAGCCAAGTCATCGGAAAGCCAAGGCGCCGATACGAGTGGTCTGCGATACGCTCAAGCTACGGTTCCTGCCCACCCCATGCGACCTGGGTCCATCAACTCTCAACCATCAACCCTCAACTCTCAACCCTCAACTCTCAACTCTCAACTCTCAACCCTCCCCTCAACTTTCCCCTCATGACTCTCCCCTCATGACTCTCCCTTCATGACTCTCCCCTCATGTTTCCCCTTCTGACGCTGGACCGCTGGACGTGGGGATTCAATGATCCCACGGTGATGGGATGGACGCTGACGACGGCCTATTTCCTGGCGGCGGTTGCCGCTGGGTGGGCAAGCCGCCGGACCATGACTGGTGCCCCCGGGCCTGGGCAGGGCATGGAGCGGACCGTCTGGGGCCTGCTGGCCTTGGCGCTGGTCCTGCTGGGATTGAATAAACAACTGGATCTGCAAAATCTGCTGCGGGACCGCGCAAGGGAACTGTATCTGGAGCAGGGATGGTATGCGTCCCGGCACCTGCTGATCGGCCTCGCCCTGACGGGAGTGCTTGGGACCCTGGCGGCCGGCGCATTGGTCCTGCGGCGCGGATTGCCCGGACTGATCCGGCCGCTGCGCCGGGCCTTGCTCCTTCTCTTGGGCCTCGCCGGGGTGATTCTATTGCGTTTTCTCCCTATCCCCGCCCTCTCCGGAGTGCTGGGCCACACCCTCCTCGAAACCCAACCGGAGGTGTGGCACTTTCACGTGGTGGAAGTGCTCGAGCTCGCGCTGGTGGGGTGGATCGCGTGGGAAGCCCGGTGCTCTGGGACTACCACGGATGGCACAGACAAACGCTGCCGGCGGTGAGGCGTTTGCGGCAATCCTCAGGGATTGGGCCATCGGCCCGCAGGCGGGGTGAGCGCCGGAGTCATTTAAAGAATGTTCACGGATGTAGGGGTAAGCGTTGATCATGGCTGGGAATCGCGTAGCATGGGAAACGTGGCATGAGTGTGTCGCAGAACCACTCGTGTTGGAAACCAGATCCCGGAGGGATCTCTACGCAGTCCCCCATCTGTGTAAATCTGTGAAATTTGGCAGCGCACTGCCTATCTCCGGCGGTGCCTCCGGTTGTGGTTGCCTTCCCTTTTTCCGGCGGTGCCTCCCCATGGTTACCCATCCCACCTCCGTGAAACCCGTAATTTTTGGATCAATCTTCACTTTTAACGTTTTTCCGTAACATTTCTGGAAAATGCGGGTAAAGTCAGGAACTGAAATCATCGCTGCAACTGGAACTTGGAACTGAACATGGTGCCCCCCTCCTCAACAAATTCCCCTGAAGAAAACCGGACGAATCCGGCCCCGGCCTCATTGGGTTCTGACTCCGGACCGGCGGCCGGCGGCGGCCCTGCGATGGGGCGATTTTGCTGGTTTGCGGGTATCCTGCTGGTGGCTTATGGCTGGATTCTCTGGGATTGGGCCCGGTATGCCATGGCCGAGGGGCTGCACTCGCATGTGGTGCTGATTCCTTTTGTTTCGTGGTATCTGATCCATCTCGACCGCGCCCGCTGGCCGGCCGCCGGCCCGGGTTCACAGCTGGGTGCGCTGCTGCTGGCGGTTCCCGGAACAGCGCTGCTGGTCTTTGCCCTGTTGCACCGGACTGGGGGTGGAGCCGCCCACGGAGCCCTCAGTCACAACGATTTCCTGGCGGCGGCGGTGGGGTCATTTCTCTGTTTCCTCTGGGCCGGCGGTTTCCTCTTTTTGGGGAGAAAATGGATGGCGGCGGCGGCCTTTCCGGCGGCTTTCCTTCTTTTTATGATCCCCCTGCCGGATGCGGCGGTGAATGCCATCGAGCACACCCTGGTGGCGGCCACTTCCGAGGTAGTGGATTTCTTTTTCCTGCTCACCGGAGTTCCCTTTTTGCGGAATGGCAACGTGTTTCAGATTTCCACCCTCACCCTGCAGGTGGCGCAGGAATGCAGTGGCATCCGGTCCAGTTGGGTCCTCTTCATTACCAGCCTGCTGGCTTCGTATTTGTTTCTCCGAAATCCGTGGCACCGCGCCCTGATCGTGGCTCTGGTGATTCCCTTGGGGATTCTGCGTAATGGATTCAGGATTCTGGTGCTCGCCCAACTGTGTATCCATCGCGGTCCCCATATGATCGACAGCGATCTGCATCACCAAGGCGGCCCGATCTTCTTTGCCCTGTCCCTGATTCCGCTGTTCCTCCTCTTGTGGTGGTTCCGGCGGATGGAGGCTCAGGGGGAGAGGGTTGAGAGTTGATGGTTGATGGTTGAGAGTTGAAGGTGGGGAGGGGGAAGGGGAGGAGCAGAAGTCAGCGGGCAGCGGGCAGACAAATGCTGACGGGGACGGTAGCATGGAAAAAGTAGCATGACTCTGCCGCAGGTGGGTCGTGTGATCCCAAAGCACCGGTCCTCATAGCCATGGCACAATAGCCTTCGTGCCGTTGCCTGCGGCTCCCTTCGGGTCTGTTCAAAATCTCCCGTTTCGAGCCAGAGACCGTGATTAATTTGAACATATGGTCACCAAGGTCATGAACGGAACTGCGTGTGCTCAACCATCCTGCGGAGCTTCCCCATTCGTGTCCATTGGCGGAAAATTCGTGGTTAACCTATAAGCACCGAGCTCCCATCAACCATTAACTCTAAACCATCACCCCTCCCCGCCCCAAGAGCACCGGTCCGCGACTCCCCGCTCACGAGTGGTCTTTGACACACTCATGCTACGTTTCCCCTGCTGTGCTGCTACTGCTCTGGCGCTTCGCCGGAAATAGACTGAACCCTGCCGGCCCACCGGCTCCACCCCTGAGGCTTCGTCCAGCAACAATCAACTCTCCCCGCCCCCACCCCAGAGCACTTGGCCTCTCAACACTTCTTGACTCTCATGAAATTTTATCGATATTCCAAAATCACCACTATGGATTCCTCTTCCGCACCCACTACCGCCCTTCCTTCGAAATCAGCTCTGATCCGGCGGGCTTGGCTCCCGCTGCTGAGTCTGGGCGTGGTGCTCTGCGGTGGGGTGGGCTGTGAATCGACCAGCAGCGCTGGCTCCTCCGCCATGCTGGGGGCCGGCGGTCCGGTCCGGAGCAACACCCTCTCGGCTGGGGATGTCATTGGGCTGGCGTTTCCTGGAACTCCGGAATTGGCCCAGACCCAAAAAATCCGGCTCGATGGCAAGATCAGCCTGCCCATGGTGGGGGAAGTGGTAGCCGCCGGGAAGTCCCCGGGCACCCTCCAGGAGGAACTGGTGGCGAAATACAAAGACCACCTCACCGACCCCAAGGTTAATGTCACCCTGATCAACTCCGCGGCAGTGGTGTATGTGAATGGGGAAGTCCTCTCTCCCGGCAAAGTGGTGCTGGATCGTCCGATGACGGTGTATGAGGTGGTGATGGAATCCGGCGGTTTTTCCCAGATCGCCAATGCCAAAAAGGTCTTCCTGACCCGTCAGGAAGGCGGGAAACTGGTGCGCCGGCAACTGGATATGGAGTCCGGGACCGACAGCGCCAACACCTACGTCAAACCCTTCGACACCATCACGGTGAGCCAGAGTTGGTTCTAAACGTGCGGCCTTGTCTCGGCGAAGACGGAACCGCGAATTTTTCGCCAATGCCCGCGAATGGGGCGCTCTGCGGCATGCGGGGGGGGAGGACGTAGCATGAGTGTGTCGCAGACCACTCGTGTTGGCAGTGGCTTGGCCTTGCGATGCCTTCGTCATGCCGTCTCAGGCGCATGGCCGCGGTCTCAATGGCTCCGGATGCCTTGGATTTGAAACCCGTGCTTTGAGCACACACGACTCGCCTGCGGCACACACTCATGCTGCGTCCTGAACCATCATCAGGCTTTTTTCAAATCATCTAAAAGCGTCAGGAACACAAGGCACCGGAAGGGACGACCAAGTCCTCCCATGGTGCCTGGTGTTCCTGACGCTTTTTTGTGCCCGCGAAGGACCTGCCTGATACTTCCCTTATCGTGATTCGCCGTCAGGGACGCTGAGCCGGTAGAAGCGTTGGCGGGTGGTCTGGAATGCCGCGGAATCTGTCAGAGTATCCGGGCCGTCGGAGCCGTGGGGGAATGTGGCGAGCGGACGCCACTGCTGCAGGTCATCGGAATATTCGAGGATCAGCGCTTGCCGCTGCCGGCCCTGTACGTTCAGGCGGAGACCGTCCTCCGTGGAGGCGGCGCGGGTGAGTTCCAGGACCGGGGGCGGCAACACCGTCACCCCCGCCGTGCCGCTACTGACGGATTCGTCTCCCAAGGTGGCCACCAGCCGGTAGGTTGCGGATTCAGAGGGCATCCGTTCGACCGGCAGATACGGTTGGTGGGCTTCGGGAATCGGAACATCGTCCTGATACCATTGGTAATAGACCTCTCCCGTGGAGGCCGCCGTGGCGGTCAGGCCTGCCTGGGCTCCGGCAAAGACGGTCAGACTCTGCGGTTGTGTGGTGAGGGTAAGATAGTCCCCGCTGGAGGGGAGGTCGGCCGGGGGGATAAACGCCGGGTCGGCGCTGAGCACGATCCGGTCGAGTCCGGTCTGCGCGGCTTCCCCGCGGAAGGACAGCGTCTGCATTCCCTCCGTAAAGACCACGGTATGCGGCGTGCCGGCAGGCGAGAGCAAACGGGCCCACGTCCACTGATCCCCCGCAGGTTTGTCTTCAGGATCAGGATGGCAGAGGACGGAGGTCCCATCGTTCGCCATAACGACCAGGGTTCCCTGACTTCCGGCCGGAACCTTGACCCGGGCCCAGATCTGCCATGCCGGCCCGGCGGGCGCCGGGAATCCCCATATTACCTGACCCCCGTAGCCTTCAGGGCCGGTTTCCAGGAAGGCCCCTCCGGAAGCGGTGGGATCAGGCCGGGTTACCGTGGGGGCCGTGACCCCTCCGGTTTCCGCCTCGAGGAAGACCAGGGTGGCGGGCTGTCCAAGGCGCGAGCCCTCCACTTCAAAGGCGAGCTCTTCCGAGAGAAAGCTTTCCAGCCCCGCGGAGTTGTAAGCGGTAACCACGGCATAATAAGTGGTGCTGGGCTCGAGGCCGGGAAGAACCACTTCGGTCGCGTTGCCGACATTGACGTGCTGGGAATAATTCCCGGAGGTGGTCCCATAATAGAGTTGGTACCCAATGACGTCGCTTTCCGGGTTGCGGTCCCAAGCCAAGGTCACGGATTCGGCAGACCAGGCCGCCGGGCCGCTGCAGAAAACCAAGGCCAGCACCAATAAGTGGAAGAAAATAACCTTCGTCCGGGTGGCTATTTGCAATGAGGTTGATATCACGGTTGTCCGAAGTAGGTTGACTGTATTAAGGATTCCAATATATTTTGGAATCAGGGGACTCTCATTTATGCGATAATCGCCCATGTAGTCAATCCCCTAATTTTGATCTAAGTGAAATACCAAGCGCCCATCAGGGAAAATCCTATGCTTTTTAAAAGGATTTTATTTTTGGAACGGCATTTTTAAGGCTGCGTGGTGGCTGTCACCATCGGGGCTTTTCCTCGGAGTTCGGGAAATCAACCACAACCAGCGTGTGCGCCCCTGCGCCGTGCTGGAGCTCTGGGGGACTTACCGCGAATTTTCGCCAACGTTCACGAATTCCGGTCCGGCGGATACCTGATTTCCCTCGGGAAATTTGGAAATCCACCAAGGAACGGGTTCCAAGACCAGGAAGATTTTAGAACTGACCAGGTCATTTTGATTTTTGACTACGTCAGGCCGCTTATCTCATTGGTCCAAAGCCGCTCATCCCAGGTCATTTCCAAGTTTGACCAAGTCATTTTCAGATTTGACTTGGTCATTTCGTTTTTTGACTTGGTCAGATGCGCCGTGACCTGGTTAAATCCCATTCAAACCAAGGAATGAGGGCCGTGGTGAGGCGATGTGGAGGGCTTGCCGGATTTTTCGCCGTAAAAGGGCCGGAAAAAGATCACCGCAGGGTGGTGGACGGGCATTTTTTTAAATTTCCGGCAAGTACCGGGGAAAACGGAGACGGGTGATGCGATGGCATTGGTTGATGGTGGGGAGCTGACCGTTGATGGATGAGTGTGGTCACTGGTGGGTCTCCCAGACCGGCTCAAATCCAAGGCCGCATGTCGCAATGAGACCGCGCGCCTGAGACCGTGTAACCTGAACCGCGCCCTGCGCCTGATATGAATCCGGTCTAACCTTCATCCACCACCAGCCCGGCCACAAAGCCCCGGCATCCTTCCAATTCGGGGGGTGCCGGGGCTTTTTGCGTGGGGCCCGGAACCGGCCGCGCAGGGCGGCCGGCGTCCCGGCGTCTCCGCTGGAGGCTTGACAGCTGTTAGCCGAGGGGTGAGCATGCGGCGCCCCGGCTGGGAATGGTTTCCCGCCGGAACTGCGGTTTTCTTTTATTTCATGGTGACGATCAGCAATACCCTTTGTTATGCGGCGGCAGTGGTGGCGGCGCTGCTGGGCCTCGCGGCGGTGGTGCGCAAACGGGCCTCCTTGGCGAGCTGGAGTTTCTGCCTCGGCATGATGGTCCTGGCCACGGAAACGGTGCTGGGCGGGTTGAGTCTGTCCGCGGCCGAACCCAAGGGCGGACTGGCAGGCTGGCATGCGGCCTCCCTGATCGCCTCGGCGCTGGTGCCCGGTTGCTGGCTGACGTTCAGCCTGACGTTTTGCCGCGGGAACTCCCGGGACTTTCTTTCCCGTTGGCGCTGGGCTCTGGTCCTGGCTTTTCTGATGCCGGTGGGGATCGTGTTCGCCTGGAAGGACCAACTGGTCCGGCTGGTGGAGGGGCCGGAGGCCGGGGATATCCTGCTCGGCAACGGACTGGCGGCCAAGGCCCTGACGGTCCTCGGGATTGTGGGGGCGATTCTGGTCCTGACCAATGTGGAGAAGACTTTCCGGGCGGCGGTCGGCACCACCCGCTGGCGGGTCAAATACATGGTGCTGGGGATCGGAGTGTTGTTCGGCACCCGGATTTATACCTTGAGCCAGGCGCTGCTGTTCCCGATCCATAATCCCGCCATGACGGTGGTGGATGCGGGGGCGCTGCTGATCGGCTCTGCTTTGATGGCGGTCGGATACAGCCGCCGGGGGCTGGCGGATCTGGAAGTCTATCCTTCGCGGGCCGTGTTGCAGCAGTCGGTCACGGTGATGATTGCCGGCGCCTATCTGTTTCTAATCGGGGTTTTTGCGGAATTGGTGGCCTTTCTGGGCGGCCCCAATGCCTTTCCGGCCCAGGCCTTTATTGTGCTGCTGGGAATTGCCGGACTGTCCGCCCTGCTGCTCTCGGACCGCTTCCGCTTGGAGATGCAACGTTTCGTGACCCGCCACTTCAAGCGTCCGGAGCACGATTTCCGCAAGGTCTGGTCCAAGTTTTCCCAGGGCCTTTCGGGGGTGACCGGCGGAGATGCGTTATGCAGCAAGGCCTCCCGCCTGATCGCGGAAACCTTTGATGTCCTCTCTGTGACTACGCTTCTGATGGACCGCCATAGCGAACAATTGAAGGTGGCCACCTCCACCTCCCGGACCGGGGAAACCCCGGTGGTTCCGGAATTGGATGCGCCGGCCAGCGCCTTGGTGGCGGAGGGAATGCGGGCCATCCCGCACCCCTTTGATCTTGATGAATCCGGAGCTCCCTGGGCGGAGCCGATCCGGGCCATGACTCCAAGGCAGTTCGATCACGGAGGGAACCGCATCGCGGTCCGCCTGATGGCGGGAGATCAATGGCTGGGACTCATCGTCCTCGCAGACCGGGTGAACGGCATTCCCTACACCCAGGAGGAATTGGATTTGTTGGAATGCATCGCGGAAGAACTGGGGGCCCGGCTGTTGAACCAGAATCTCGGGGACGAATTGATCCAGTCGCGCGAGATGGAAGCGTTTCAGGCGATGTCCGCCTTTTTTGTGCACGACATGAAAAATGCGGCCTCCAGCCTGAACCTCACCTTGCAGAATCTACCGAAACATTATGACAATCCCGAGTTCCGCGAGGATGCCCTGCGCGGACTCGCCAAAACGGCCGATAGGATTTGTCAGTTGACCGACCGGCTCGGGACCCTGCGGCGGAATCTGGCTCCCACCCTGGTGGAAAGTGATCTCAACCAGATCGTGGAAGCGGCGCTGTCGGAGCTGGGCAAGCCGGCTCCGTCCGGGGTGGAACTGGACAAGGAATTGACGGCCCTTCCGAAAGTGATGGCCGACCCCGAGCAGATGCGGAGTGTGGTGACCAACCTCGTGCTGAATGCGAGGGAAGCCCTCGGAGCGGAGGGGAAGGTGCAGGTCAGGACCCGGCGGGTGGGCGACCGGGTCCAATTGTCGGTGGAGGACAACGGCTGTGGCATGACGGAGGCCTTTATCAGGTCCTCCCTGTTCCGTCCGTTTCACAGCACCAAAAAACAAGGCCTCGGGATCGGGATGTTCCAGTCCCGCATGATCATCGAGGCCCATCGCGGCACGCTGCAGGTGGAGAGCGTGCCGCAGCAGGGGACTACCTTCCGCATCCATCTGCCAGTGGCGGGTTAGGGGGAGGGGTGGGGAGGGGAGGGGAGAGTTGATGGTTTAAGGTTGAGGGTTGAGGGTGGGGGAGATGGTTTAAAGTTGATGGTTGATGTTGATGATGGGAGGGTGCGGCTTGGGAGACGTCGCATGGGAAACGTAGCATGCCTCTGCCGCAGGCGACCAATTGGGAGGCCCGGACCAATTTGATACCACAAACCACGAGGGATCGGAGTGGTTTGAGACAGCGCTTGGCTGGGGCTTTGCCCCACGGCACCAAATGGGGTGCCGAAGTCAACTTCCCGGCCACGGTTGGGGCAACCGGCCCGAAGGCACCAAAAGGGGTGCCGGAGTCATTCGCGAAACAGGGAATTGGCATGTAGCGTGGGAAACCGTAGCATGAGTGTGTCGAAGTCCTCTCGTGAAGCAGGGAAACCGGATCCCGGAGGGATCAAAGCCATTAGCCGGGGATTGAGCGCAGCGACATCCCCGGAACATTCCCCAACAAAATCCACGCATCCCGGCAGGGATGCCAGCACCTTCCCCACCTTCCCCACCTTCCCCCGAATCACCATGCCGGAGAAGATCCCTCCGGGATCGCGGAGGAATGCCAGAGGGCGCGGCGAGTTTTTCCGGTCCTCATTCTATCACCCCTTCAGGGTGAGAGGTTTTAATTCCGTTGATTCCGGTGGGGTCGCTTTGCTCAACCACCGGCTAATGGCTGTGATCCCTCCGGAATCTTTCGCCCATCATGCCACCCTCACCCCTCCAGGCCCAAGGTTCGAGGTCCAAAACCGGTCCGATCCCTCCCGGCTTGCCCCCCGCGCCGCAGGTGAGCCATCTTTATAGCACCGCGCCGCCCGGGGATTTTGAGCTCCGTAGGAGCGTAATCGTCCCGGAAGATGCCGCCCCTACGGGGCTGGGGTGCCTGGTCAGGACACCCATGCAATGAGCCCAAAAACCGTGATGAACTTGAACATAAGGGCACAAAGATTACAAAGATAACTCCCTTTGCCTCAAAGACCACTCATCAGGTGGGTGAGGCCATCCGAGGCATCTTTTTCTACGGAAGTGCCCTTCTCCGTGTCCTTGGTGCCCTTCTGTTCAAATTTCTCTTTTCCCTTTCAGGAAAAATTGAGCTCCACCTAGTGTAGTGCGCGGTTATTGGCGTAACGAATCGAGTTTTTGCCTCGCGCGGCT
>JAZKDC010000008.1:0-114613 GCA_040387795.1 Verrucomicrobiota bacterium | reverse complement strand
TCGCCTCCCTCCTCAAAACCCCTTCCCTAGCAAATTAGATGCGTTTGCCGTGGGGGGGAGCCGACCGGGCTTGTTACGCCGCGTGGCGGCCGGGACGTTTGCGCTTTTTGAGAAGCGCGGGTTTCTCCCCTTCTACCACGGCCCGGTTGATCGTGACTGAAGCAATGTCGGTGCGGCCGGGAACGTCGAACATGACGTCGAGCATGAGGCCTTCGAAAATAGAGCGGAGGGCGCGGGCCCCGGTGCCGCGTTTGACGGCGGCGGCCGCGAGGGCTTGCAGGCCATCTCGGGTGACGGTGAGTTCCACGCCTTCCAGTTCCAGCATCTTGCTGTATTGGCGGACGATGCTGTTTTTCGGTTCGGTGAGAATGCGCAGGAGGTCTTCCTCGGTAAGCGGCTTGAGACTGCTGATGACGGGAAGGCGGCCGATGAATTCCGGGATCAGGCCAAAACCGAGCAGGTCCTCGGGGAGGACATGTTTGAGGGCTTCGCTGGTGGGGGTTTCCACGCGGACTTTGTTGTCAGCGACGGCGCCGAAGCCCATGACGTTTTTGCCCCGGCGGCGGGTGATCATTTGTTCGAGGCCGACAAAGGCTCCCCCACAGATGAAAAGGATATTGGAGGTATCGACCTGGATGTACTCCTGTTGCGGGTGTTTGCGGCCACCCTGGGGTGGGACATTGCAGACGGTGCCTTCGAGGATTTTCAGCAGCGCCTGCTGCACCCCCTCGCCGCTGACATCCCGGGTGATGCTGACGTTTTCCGTCTTCCGCCCGAGCTTGTCGATTTCATCAATGTAGATGATCCCCATTTCGGCGCGACGCACATCGAAATCAGCGTTTTGCAGGAGCCGGAGCACGATATTTTCCACATCCTCGCCCACATAACCGGCCTCGGTGAGGGTGGTGGCGTCGGCGATGCTGAAGGGGACGTTGAGCAGCTTGGCCATGGTCTTGGCCAGCAGCGTCTTCCCGGAACCGGTGGGACCGATCAGGAGCACGTTGCTCTTCTCGATCACCACATCCGGATATTTGTCGTCTGACTTGGACTTGGGCGTGAAATTCGCCGCCTCCTCGTCATCCTTCATCTTCTGTTGGATCCGGCGGTAGTGATTGGCTACGGCGACCGAAAGCACCTTCTTGGCATGCTCCTGACCGATGACGTAATCATCCAGATGCCGGTAGATATCGCCCGGACGGGGAACCGTGAGTTTGGGCAGCGGGGCCTGACCTTCCTCTTCAAGTTCCTTGTCGAGAATGTCCTTGCAGACAACGATGCAGGAATCGCAGATGTAAACGCCCGGTCCAGCGATCAGTTTTTTGACCTCCGAGTGGCTTTTGCCACAGAAGGAACACATCGTGATGTTGGAGGAGCGGGCCATCGGGGGTTAATTCAGAGACCTGAAATAACCGGTAATTCACTGCGGCTTTCAAGGACTTTATCCACTAATCCGTAAGCGCACGCGGCTTGGGCGGTCATGTAGTTGTCGCGGTCGGAATCGCGCTCGATCTCCTCAATAGTTTTGCCGGTGTGGTGGGCCAGAATGCCATTCAGGCGCTTCTTCAGGCTGTACATGAACTCCACGGTGCGCTCCACATCGGAAGCGGTCCCCTGGGCGCCGCCACTGACCTGGTGGATCATGACGTGGCTGTTGGGGAGACAGAAACGCTTGCCTTTGGTGCCGGCGGTGAGGAGCACGGAACCCATGCTGGCGGCGATGCCCATACAGTAGGTGTTCACATCGCAGGTGATGAACTGCATGGTGTCATACATGGCGAGGCCGGCAGTCACGCTGCCACCGGGGCTGTTGATGTAGATGTTGATGTCCTTGCCCGGATCCTGCATCTGCAGGTAAAGCAGCTGGGCGATGACGTAGTTGGCCAAGCCGTCGCTGACCTGCTCGCCGATGAAGACGATGCGGTCTTTCATCAGGCGGGACAGGAGGTCGAAACCCATCATCCCAATCCCCGGCTCCTTTTCGTAAACGGTGACACTCTTCACCACATCCATCGCGCGGTCACGCAGGTGGGCAGGGAGCATCATCAAACGGGACCGGTCGTCTTGGAGTTCACGGAGAGGATTAAGCATGGGAGGGAGCGGAGTGGTAAGTTGAATGAGGCAGGGAAACGGCCGCCACCAGGGCGGGCCGGGTCTTTATGCCTGAGCGTCGGCCAGAGCCTCGGCTGCTTTATATTCTACGTTGGCGTGCTGGACGAGGACGTCGAGGGCTTTGGCCAGGATGACGGAGTGCTGCACGTTTTCGAGACCGTTGTTTTTCTGGAGGGATTTGATGACCTTCTGGGGCGTGGTGCGGGCCTGATAGGCGATGCTGCCAATGCGGCCGATCATGTCCTGTTGGGTGACCTGGAGGTTTTCCTTTTTCACGATTTCCATGAGGAGGAACTCATCCTTCACGTCCACTTTGGCCTGATTGCCGGCGGCTTCGAGGATGGAGGCTTCGTTTTCCACCAGCATGTCCTGGGTGAGACCCCGCTCGAGGTTCATCTTCACCAGCTCATTGACGCGGCGTTGGGCGGCGTTGTTGACCACGTTTTCCGGGAGGTCGAATTCGATCTTGTCGCGCAGCGCTTCCATGGCGGCGATGCGTTTGTTTTCGAGGTCCTTCTGCTTGGCCTGCACCTCGGAGTTTTCCCGGATCAGGGTGCGGAGTTCGGCGAGGGTCTTGCCTTCGGCGAGGCGGTCGGCGAATTCGTCATTCAACTCCGGCAGTTCCGCTTCCTGGATCGGACCGGCCACCACGGTGAAGACCACTTCCTTGCCGGCGATGAGGTCATTGATGCCTTCTTCCGGCATGGTGACTTTCACTTCGCGGGATTCGCCGGTGGCGATGCCTTCGATCTGGGCACAGAAACCGGGGACAAAATTGTCATCAGCGAGTTTCAGGAGAAACCCGGTGTTGCTGGCGATGAAGTGCTCCGCTTCCGGAAGAATTTCCGTGAGGGGCTGCCCGTCCAGGGTGGCGGTATAATCAATGCTGACAAAGTCACCCTTGGCGGCAGTTTTCCCTTCAGGAGCAGGCTTCAGGGTGGCCATCTGTTCACGCTGGCGCTGGAGCACCTGGTCGATTTGTTCGTCGGTCACTTCGAGCTTCGGCACCGTGATGTTGAGCCCTTTGTAATCGGGGAGTTCAAACTCCGGGGCGAGCACCAGACGGACCGTGAAATTGACGTTGCCGTCGGTGGAATCACCGGCCTGGAAGTCGGCCACATTCAGCACATTGAGGTTCTCCTGCTTGATGGCTTCCCGCAGGCTTTCATTGACGACCTGATCCGTCACTTCCTTTTCGATTTCGTCCTTGAATCGTTTTTCGATCACGCTGCGCGGCACCTTGCCTTTACGGAATCCGGGGATGGCGGCGTTTTTTGTGTAGTTGGCGAGGATCGCGTTACGGGCGGCAGTATGCTTTTCAGCAGGCACCTGCACGCTGAGGCTGGCCATGCAATTCGGGAGTTTTTCGACGGTAATGTTCATGGGAAAACGAGGATTGGAAAGAGAGGGGGCCGATTTGGCGGAACGTGGAGAATATCGGCCCTGATCCGGATGACAATAGGAGTTTTCTGCAGCGGGAATATCGCGCGCCGGGGCACCCATCGAAAGCAGCTGCAGCTGTTTTTGGCCCGGCCCGGGGCTTCATCGATCACCAGTTCTTCCAGGTGATCGTCAACTGCAGGACGGTGGCAATAGACACCCAAATGAGATAAGGCACCTGGGCTACCGCGACCCACCGGCTGAATTTCCAAACCGCCACCATCATCCAAAGGATGGTCGCCCCGATCAGCAGGATGTCCAATGACGCCAACGGGAGGTTTCTCAGACCGAACTGGATGGGCGTGAAGATCAGATTGGCGACCAGATTGATACCGAACGGGATCAGCACTTTCCAAGGCAGTTTCCCACGGATCGCCTGGATCAGGACGAAAGCCAGGCTCAGGAAAAGGACCGGGTACAGCATCCCCCAAATCTGCCCAATGACCGCCGGCGAAGGGGTCCACGAGGGCTTCTCAAGGGAGTTGTACCATTCAATCCACGTCATGCAGGAGGTTTCCGGAGAAGGCTGGGGATCGACTGGCAACGGAAACTACTTGGTCAGGGGGTGTTCCTTGAGCAATTCCTCGGTGTTGTAAAGCAACTGGCGGTTGGGATTGGCGTCCCGGACTTTTTTCACCTGGGCGGGCTGAATGGGATCAGACTGGTTGCCGAAGCTGTTGCTCACATAGGTGAGGACCGCCGCAATTTCTTCATCCTTCAACATGCCGCCGAAAGGCGTCATGGGCACCTGACCATCGTATTTTTTGCCATTCACCTCCAGAGGGCCCATCAGGCCGTAAAGCGCGATTTTAATGAGGCGGTCGGGGGCCTCATTGACCCAGGGGCTCTTCACGAGGGAAGGGAAAGCAGGGTCCAGACCGGCCCCGTTCGGCTGGTGGCAGGTGACGCAATGGCCTTCCCGGAAGTAGATTTCCTGACCCGCAAGATATTGCTTTTTCGCTTCGTCGCTCAAGTGGGCCGGGGCCGGCAGGCTGGCGTGTTCGGAGACCACTTTTTCGACCAGTCCCGCCAAGCGGTCGCTGGCGGTTTTGGCGGCTTTTTCGCTCCACTCATCCAAAGGCTGGGCAGAGGCCGTGGCCACGATTTTTTTGGCCGCGGCGACATCGGGCAGCCAGGAGGCGGCGACGAGGGCTTCCAAGCGGACCCGGCCTTCCGGATCGGCGGCCGCCTTTTCCAACAAGGCAGCATGATCCGGAATCCGATGGTAGTTGTAGCGCACCACCCGGACCGCAGCTGCGCGGGCGTGGAAGTCAGGGGACCCCAGCAACTGGCGGAGGAGCGCGTCGTCCACCTGATTGAGACCCCAGGTGGCCCAGAGGGCTTCGAGCAGGTGGTGTTGATAGCGGGCATCTCCTTTGTCCAGCTTCGCAGTCCAGGCCTTGATGGCCGGGAGGACCTGGTCCGACGGGAAGTTCCGCAGGGCCCGGCGGCTGCGGTAACGGCTGCGGTATTCCGGCAGTTTCAGGTTGTCCAGCAACGCGGGAATGCCGGCTCCGGCAACCTTGGCAGGCTGTACCAGGGGCCGGGCCGGGTAGGTGATACGGTAAATCCGGCCGTGCATGTGGTCGCGCAGCGGATCGCGGGCATTGTGCTGCATGTGGCCGATCAGGACGTTGTGCCAATCAATCACATAGAGGGAGCCATCCGGAGCGAACTCAAGGTCGCCAGGGCGGAAGTTCCCGTCGGAGGATTTCAGGAGATCATGGCGGAAGGCGGTTTTGTAACCCGTGCCTTCGTCCCCGATCTGGTGTTGCTTGATCCCCAGAAAGCCGATGGCATTGCAGAGAATCAGGTCGCCCTGAACTTCGTCAGGAAAGTGGCGGGAGGAGACCACTTCGAGGCCGGAAGTGGGGCGCACCGCCTGGCCTTGGGGGATCAGGTCCCGGGTGAGAGGAGTTTTTGCCCCATAAGGCGTTTTCACAGAGGAAGGCAGCAGCCAGTTCATGGTAGGGCCGGAAGTGTGCAGGAAGAAATCCTGGCCCCACTCATCAAACACAAAGCCCCAGGGATTCGGAATACTGAGCTGGGCGGTGCGCTCCAACTGGTGCCGCTGCGGGCTGTAACGGTAAAAACCACCGTCCACCCCGCGGACCGGACCGTAGGCGGTCTCCACATTGGTGTGGAGGAAAACTCCCTCACACATCATGAAGGCTCCGGAGGGGTCGGCGGTGTAGGCACTGATGGCATGGTGGGTGTCATGGGAGTCAAAACCACCCAGGACGATTTCCCGCACGTCGGCCTTGTCATCGCCGTTGGTGTCGCGCAGCAGCATGAGATTGGGCTCCTGGGAGACATAGACGCCTTCCGGGGCAAATTCGAAACCGATCGGCAGGTGCAGTTTGTCCGCGAAGACAATTTCCTTGTCGGCTTTGCCATCGCCATTGGTATCCTCATAAATGAGCAGCTTGTCGTCGGGCAGTGGATCGCCGGGACGGTAATGCGGGTAGGTGGGCATCACCGCCACCCAGAGGCGTCCTTTGTCATCAAAGGAAAGCTGCATGGGATTGGCGAGGTTGGGGAACTCCTTTTCGGAGGCAAACAGCTCGACTTTATAGCCCTCGGGCACCGTCAGGCTTTTCTCCGCGTCTTTGCCATAGAGATACTCCATGGGGCCATTTTTGTTGCTGGGCTGGTAATTGGTGGGAACCGGCGGCAGCGGATGGGTTTTGGAGTCGTCCACTTTCAGGCTGATGCTTTGGCCGGTGGCCACCGCATGGATCAGACCGTCCCGCAGGGCCGCCATTTCGCGCAGCTTGCGGACTTCGTCCGGATAATTCTGCGGGCCGAAGGGATTGTAGCGCTGGCCGTGGGTGTGAACGCCGTTGAGAATGTTATAGTCGTTGTTCCAGAACCAGTCCTTGTCCTTCACCGCCGCATGGACCTTGGCCGGATCGGCTTTGGATTTCACTGCCTGCGGTCCGAAAAGTCCGTTGGCCAGCAGTCCGGCGAGTTGCTGATATCCCATGTCGTTGGGGATGAATCCGGCGGTGGTCAGAGGTTGTCCGGCCTGCGCATACAGGGCTTTGGTGGGCGTGAAGAGGTCGATGAAGGTAAGGCCGTGTTTTTTGGCAACGGTTTCCATGGCGGCGGAATACAGCGCGAGGGCGGCGTTTTCCTTCTGGCCGTTGGGCAGGTCGTTTTTGGCGCTGAGGTCCTGGTAGGCGATCGGCGAAACGAGCACCAGCCGCGGTGCGGCCTGACCGTTGTAGGCCTTGCTCAGGGTATGTTGCACAAAGGCTTCCAGCTCGTCCTGGTAATTGGTGACCCGGTCGGCTCCATCGAAGGATTCGTTATAGCCAAAAAAGGCCACAATGGTGTCCGCCTTGAGATAGGCGAGCCATTCATCCGGCATGGGGAAGAAACCTTTGCCATTATGGATGGCGTTTTCCGGACGGAACTTCTCCGCGCCGGGGAAGGCCCACTGCGAGGTGCGCGAGGGATGCGGCCGGAAGCCGGGGGTGTCCCCCGGGCGGCCCATATTGCGCACAAAAAGCTGGTTGTCCGGATAGCGCAGATGCAACTCGGTTTCCAGGCGGTTATAATAAAGATCCCGCTCAGCCAGCCCATTGCCGAGGAAGACAATACGCTCGCCCACGGCAGGAGGAGCGACGGCCTGGGCGCGCTTCACGGTGGCGGGACCCGGCACCGGCATTTGCGCGTGCGGGGCATTTTCCGGCGCGGCGTTCATGGAGGAGGTCTGCTTTGGTGCGGCGGCTGGCTCCGGATTGGCTGCGGGGGCCGGCAGTCCGGTGGCGGGGCTTTTGCCTGGAGCATAGTCGTCAGGCTTGAGGTTCCGGTTCCGGTAAAAATCCTTTTGATTGATGCCAGTGTATTTGGTTGGCGTGAACGGATCGGAAAATGCCGCGTCGGCTTTCCCGGGGACCGGGCGGCCGGTGAGATGCAGCGCGGCATTGATCACGAGCCGGCGCAGGTCTTCGTCCGCAAAATCCGTGGAGGAACCCATCGTGGTGCAGAAGGCCTGACCCTTTTTGGCGCCGTCCGGCGAGGTATACTCACGCAGCCAGGCCAAAGGCATCATGGGATTGTTCTTCGGTCCGGGAATAGCCTTGGAGGACGGGTCCAGCGATTCCGTGACCGCTCCGCGGAGGAGGATCGTGGCGGCTTTCTGGTCGAGATTGGCAATACCATAGACATCGGTGTCCCCGAAGATTTCGCCGACCCCGCGCAGCACTTCATGTTTGGTGTTGGCCTCCTCCACGATGCCACGGGTGCCTTCCGCCATGTGCTTGCCATGATGATTCACCCACTTTTCCCCGAGAATATTCAGACCAAAGTCCGCCCACTTGAAGTCACCCGTCTGCGCCTTTCCGGCAAAGGCGTGGGTGGCGGTGCGGAAGCCGATCACCGGTTTCCCCGCATTCAGGAAAGCCGCAAAATGGGCCAGCTGGTCATCCGGAAGTTGCCGGAACCGGGTGCCGATGATGAGCAGATCGGCTGAATCCAGCGCAGCGGTCCCGGGAGTGTTTTTTTGATAGTTGGGATCGATGTAGCCACCGTCCGGATTGATGGAAAACAACACCGTGCAGTCAAACCCATGCTTCTGGCTCAGGATCTTTGCCAGCATCGGGCAGGTTTCCTCACTCCGGTATTCCTCATCCCCGGCCACAAGGACGATCTTTTTGCCGTTGGCCGTGCCCGGTTTGGCAGGCAGGTGCAGCCAGTCCGCGGCCCAGCCGGAAGTAGTGAAGGCGGTGCACAGGGTCAGGAGGATCGCGTGGTATTTCATGGGTAATCGAAAACAGAGGGAAAAATGATCGGAACTCAGGAGGAGGTCCTTGGAGGCAAGGCGCGTTGAAAAAATAAACTGGCGACGGGCCTGACGCTGGCGCGCCGGACACACCGGAGGGGGATTTACCGCAGAATTACGCGAAGGAGAAAGCACAAATTGCAGGTGAAGGCCCCAAAGCCGTCAATCCCCCCCCGATATGCGGATTCCAGTGCGCCGCCGCACGCCTGGTAAAGGCCACCTGCAAAAACTCCTCCAAGAGTGCGCCGGCACTCTTGGAGGAGGTAAGTTCCTTGGGGAGCTGCTCCCGCCTCACTTGGGCCCGAAGGCGTAGAGGTGGCTCATGGTCATAATGTAAAGGGTGTCATTGGCAAACACCGGGGTGGCATAAAGGGGGCCGGGGAAGTCAATGGTGGCGATTTCCTTCATTTCCTTGCCCGTCTGGAGGATGTGGAGTTCCCCCTCTTCGTTGCCGATATAGAGCTTGTCACCCACGATCATGGTGCTGCCCCAGATGTGGCCCTTGGTGTCGTAAACCCAGATCTTCGCCCCGGTCATGGCATCAAGACAGTGCACGAGCCCGGAGTAGTCGGCCACATACACGAGGTCGTCCTTGATGGAAGGGGTGGAGATGGAGCGGTTGATGCCTTTGTAGGTCCAGAGGGGCTTGCCCTTGGCATCCAGGCAACTCATCATCCCGACGCCTTCACCGTGCTCGGGATCCTGACCGATTTGGGTATAGATGCGGTCCTTGTAGACCACGGGAGTGGCGATGATCTCGCTGGGGCCGTCGTAGTCGGAGTATTTCTTTTTGGCTTCAGGAGTGCCGCGGTATTCGGGCGGGTTGCCATCATAGCGCCACAATTCATTCATGACGTCGAAGTCGTCCTGCTTTTTGAAGGTGAGATCAAAGCCATAGGCAAACCCGTCACCACCTCCGAAGATGATCTGCTTTTTGCCGCCAATCTCCGCGAGGGAGGGACTGGACCAGGAACAGTGGAGGCAACGCTTGCTGACGCCCGAGGCTTCTTCGCCGAGGAGTTTGCCGGTGGCCTTGTCCAGGCAGATGAGGCTGGGAGCTTCGGGTGCGGGGATGTTGGTGTGGGTCCAGTCCACCCCATTGGAAGTGGTGACGTAGAGACGGTCTTCGAGGACGAGCACGTTGCTCGAGGTAATGTTGTGAGGGAATACCCCGCATTCATCCCGCATGTCGAAGGTCCAGATGATATCGGCATCGTTGTCGCCGAGAGCATCGATTTTGTTTTCAGGAGTGGAGAAATAGGTGGCCTCGTCCTTGAAGGGACCATCATTGCCGTTCTTCATGCCATCGGCATCAAGGCAGACCACCTGACAGCGGTTGGTGGTGAGATAGATGCGGTTCTTCTCCACGCTGGCCCCGGAGCAGAGACCGAGGTACTCCCAGTCGGAGACTTTGCCGGTGCCCAGCTTTGGCGAGGCGAACTGCCAGATGAATTGACCGGTTTTTTCGTCGAGACAGAGCAGCACCCCGCGGTCACCGGTGTATTTGGTGTCGAAGGGATTCTCGTTGTTGGTGCCCAGAAAAACCTTGCCCTGGGAAACCGTCGGAGTGCCATAGGCCTGCGAGCCGAGGCGGGTCACCCACTTGAGGCCTTTGGTGGTGGCCATGTCGACGTCGTCCTTTCCTTTGATCTTCTTGCCGGGATCAATCTCCACCGGAGCATTGCCGGTGGTGACCATGTTGCGGGAGTGGGTGCCGCCCCACTCGGACCAGTCCGCATGGGCAACAGTGAGACCGGCGGCCAGCGCAGCCAGAGCGGTCATGGAGAGGGTGAGTCGGGTCATAGGGAGGAAGATTTCAGTTTTCAGGATTTCGGTGATGAAGACGGCAGCGGCAGGTCATTTGTTGGAGGTGACCTTGATATTGTCGACGTAAACGGTCTGCTTGCCCTGGAGGGCAAAGCCAAAGAGGCCGGGAGCCCCTTGGGGGTGGGCGATCTTGTGCGGCACCTCGATAGTCCAGGCTTCGGGCTCGGGAGAACCTTTGGCCCAGGCTTTACCTTTGATGACCCCGGAGCCGTCCGGAGCCAGGTCGACGCGGGTCTTCAGGGTATACCAGGTTTTGGCGGCGACCGGGAATGGCGCCGCGACTTTGAGCCGTTCCTGATTGGAACTGACTTCAATCTCGTTGGAGTTGCCCTTCAGGGTGATGAGATAGCGCTGGTTGATGAGTCCGACTTCGGACTTCATCCGGCGGTTGCCCTCGGTCATCATGTCAGCCTGGACCGTGTAGTTTTTCATTTCATCGCTGCCAATAAAGGTGGTGGCACGCTGGAAGAAAACGGGGCTGAGGGTCTTGAAGAGGACCTTGTTGCCCTCCAATTCACGCACTTCCCATTTGAAGCGGCCCCCGATCCAAGGCAGCGGCGGATAGGCGAATTTCACTCCAGGATCGGTGAGGGAATCTTCGGTGGGGATGATGGATTCGAAATCCTGGGAGATCGGCAGGGCGGAAATGATGCGTCCGCGGATGACGCCGGTGGCGGTACCGCTGGTGGCTTTGAAGGCCCCGGCGCTTTGTTTGGCGGTGGGCAGGGCGGCCAGCTTGCCATCCGCTCCGAACGTGGCATCCAGGGTGGCCTTCACCTTGGCGGTGGGAGGGATGTAAGATTCCCATTTGGCATCGGTGACTTCGCCCGTGGGGTAGCCTTTGGCATCGATGCCACGGATTTTGAAGGCCTGGCTTTCACCGGGGTGGAGAATCACTTCCTGCGGCAGGGCCTGCAGCGCGGCGACAGGACCGGGCTGTGTTTTTGGCAGGGTGAACCAATCACCCTTGCCGGTCACGGCGCCTTTGGCGATGGTGAACGCATAGAGTTTTTTGGCGGTGCAGATGTAGAGTTTGCCATTGGCCACCGAAGGAGGGCCGAGAGCGAACCCTGACAGTTTGATGCGCTTGATGACTTCGCCTTTTTCCTTGGTGGGCTTGATGACAAAAAGCAGGCCGTCCTCGCTGGCCACGTCATTCAAAATGGGCACATACAGCAGGCCGTTCACATAAAGCGGGGAAGCGTGCAGGTTGCCCGGTCCCAGTTTTTCCTCCCAGAGCTGGGCGCCGGTTTCGGGGTCCGCCGCGTAGAGCACCCCGGTCGTGGCCACCTGGAAAACCATGCCATCAGCATAAACCGGGGAACTGGTTTCGGCAGAGTAAGGCAGGCGCCAGGCTTCGGCGGTCTTGGGCAGGACGGGGACGGGATCTTCCGGCGGGCCGGGCGGCAGGGCGCCTTCCGGGAGGCGGATGCACTCGAATCCACCCGTCATGGTAGTGTCGATGTTTTCCTTGTCGTGCGCCGTGATCAGCTTGCCATTGACGAGAATCGGGGAGGCATTGACTCCGCCCTTGGCGGTGAGGAAACGCCAGAGGGGCTTGCCGGTCAGGGCATTCATGGCAACAAAATGTCCGCAGCCGGTGGTGGCATACAGGACCGGGGCGCCGTCTCGCATTTCAATGACGCCGGTGGAAAAGGAGCTGTCCTGGGGCTGGACGCCGGGGGTGGAGGCCCAGACGAGGTCGCCGGATTTCTTTTGATAGGCGTAGAAGCGGTCGCGGGCCGGGCCGTCGCCGCCCCAGTTGGCGGTAATGCCACGCACAATCACCAAGTCCCCGACGATCACCGGAGCGCCGGTCCGGCCGTTAGGGAAGCTGAGACGACCCACTTCCTCCATCAGGCTGCGCTGCCAGAGGGTCTTGCCGTCACGGTCCATCGCCACCAGTTCACCGGCGGTGGACATGAGGTAAATCAGACCGGTTTCCACGTCCACCGTCGGACTGCCGATCGCGTAGCGGCTGTAGGCATTGTCGCTCAGGAAGTCGGGGAGGCGTTTTTCCCAGAGGAGCTTGCCGGTTTTTTCATCAAAGCAGGTCAGCCCTTCCGCCTGCTCCGCCCCCTGACCTTTATAGCTGTAAAGGAAAATCCGGCCATTGGCGATCACGGGAGCTCCGCGACCGGAGATATCAAATGTCCAGTCCGGGGCGTCCGGGAAGACGTTTTCAGCATATTTCTCAGCGCTGCGGCCATCCTGGGTGGGGCCACGCCAGGAATACCAATCGTCAGCCTGCGCCGCCAGAGGGGCCAGGGCGACTACGGAAGCGACAAGACGGGGGAGGCGGGAGGCTCGGAAATTCATGGGAAGAGTGTGGATTCGTTACGGAAGACTACGGCCCGGGCTTTCAGGCCAGCTTACATGGTGACAGAGCTTTCACGATTTCAACACCGGACAACCTCCGCATTTCGGTAATTCCCGTGCGCCCCCCGGTTTCCTCCCCTGCAAGCATCCAGCCGGAACCCGCCCCTGCAAACCCTGCCCCGGCAGGCCACCACAATCTTCTCTTGCAGGAATCCCACGGCACGGCACCATCCATTTGCAATCATGGCACGGGTAGCTCAGCGGTAGAGCGGCTCGTTTACACCGAGTTGGTCGGGGGTTCGATCCCCTCCCCGTGCACCACCCTCCCTTCCCGTCCCATGCCGGCTCCACAGCTGCTCCTGATCAGCTGGATTTTGCTGATCCTCCCGGCCAGGGCTGAAGACGTCATCAAGCCGCCCGCACCGCCCGCTGCTTGCGCCGGGGAAAGCGCCCCCGGACCCGCCGATCCCCTCGCCAGTCTCGACGGCGCGCAAATCCAGGACCTCTTCCAGTGGCTGAGCCGTCATGCCACGGACCCGGCCGCCCTCTCCCAGGACGCCCTGAACCGCGCCGCCCTCCGCGGCCTCCTCCAGGACCCGCGCACCGGAGCCTTGGTCGTGGAAACCGCGGCCGCCGCGCCCCTCCCCGTCCATCCTCCCCTGTTCGCCCGCCTCCGTCCCACGGCCGCTTACGCTCAACCCGGCCCTCTCACCGGGGAAAATCTCCGCGCCCTCGCCAACTTTCTCGGCAGTCTCCCGCCGGAAGTCACCACCCTCCTCCTCGACCTCCGCGCCCCCCAACCGCCCGCTTCACTCGCGGGAGCAGCGGCCTTTGCCAGCCTGTTTCTTCCTGATAAAACCCCGCTTTTTCTCCTTCAATCCAGCGCCACGCCGTTACCTGCAGCCGTCCCACCGACCCCGACCCCGACCCCGCTGCTCCACTCCGCCACCGGCCTGAAAGCCTGGGATCGCCGAGTCTGGCTTTTGCTGGATGAACGCATTCCGCCTCCCGCCGAACTCGCCGCCCACCTCCTCGTCCACCACCTTCAGGCTCTCAGTTTCGGCACTCCCACCCCCGGCACCCTGACGGAAACCATCGATCGGCCCCTCGGCCCCTCCCATCTCGTCCGCCTCCCCGCCGCGACCGTCTCGTGGCCGGACGGCACCCGCCTCACCGGCACCGCGCTGGTACCGCAAGTCCGGGTTCCCGCCGCGCCGGATTCCCGGGAAGCCCTGCTCACCCTGACCGATCCCGCCGCCCTCCCCGCCCTCCTCCTCGAAACCGACCGCCCCCGCCTGAATGAGGCCGCCCTCATGGCCGCCACCCCACCGGAACTCACCACCACCCGCCTGCCTACCACTGCCCCGCGACCCGATCCGGTTCTTCAACAAGCCATCGATCTGTTGGAAACCTCGGCCCTGCTGAAACTGGATGCGCCTGAAGAAATCAAACGCCCCCTGCCGGGGCGATGAGCGGCAACATTCCCTCCGCCACCAAGGCCTTTCTCCAAAATGATCTATTGCCACGCAACTATAGAGCTTGTTCCGACGCCTTCCACAGTTGGCAGTGCGTCAGCAAAATATATTGGCATAGTGGAATTCACGCTCTCGCATCCCCACCTCTCCCTCCTTGCCGCATGAGAAAGAGATGCCCCAGTCTTATTATTCTTTGCAGCCTGATTTTGAACGTAACGAGGGCGGATGACACCCCGGCCCTTTTCCAGATCCGCCAAAATGGAAAATTCGGCTATATCAACGCGGCAGGAGGGATCGCCATCGCTCCCAGATTCCTGCGCAGCGGATCTGAGGAAGGACGGCATTTTTCCGAAGGTCTTCAGGCCGTCCAGGTCGGCGACAAATCCGGATATATCGATACCTCGGGCAAGCTGGTGATCGAACCACGGTTCAGCGGGGCGTCTTCGTTCGCGGAGGGATTGGCGGCGGTGCGTTTTACGGAAGCCCCATTCAAATGGGGTTATATCGACCGGACCGGGCGTATTGTCATTCCGCAGCAATTCGATGATGCCAACGTCTTTTCCGATGGGCTCGCGCTGGTAATCGTGGATGGGAAGGCCGGTTACATTAACAAATCCGGAACATTCATCGTCGTTCCTCAATCCCGATCCTACTCGCCCCAGCACTCGACCTTTTCCGAGGGTTTGGCGTGTATTGAGCTAAATGGGCGGTGGGGCTTCATCGACAAACAGGGGAAAATAGCTATTAAGGCACAGTCCGGAGAACCATCCTCATTTCACGACGGTCTGGCTGTGGTCAAAATGGGTACGGAATCCTCCCCCCGCTGGGGATTCATCAACCAGACCGGTGCGCCCGCCATCGAGCCGCGCTTTTCGCTGGCCTGGCAGTTTTCCGAGGGGTTGGCCCGCGTCAGGGAAGACAAAAGGCCCATGGCGTTTATCGACCAAACGGGAAAGATCGTGTTCACAGTGGCGGAGGGGCGCAGGGCCGGGGAGTTTTCTGAAGGCCTCGTAAACGTCCGTGTCGGAGCCGGCCATCTTCAGGAAAAATGGGGTTATGTTGATCGCCGCGGCAAATGGACGGTGGAGCCGCGGTTCCAAGCGGCGGAACCCTTCTACCAGGGTTTGGCCCGGGTGGTCACCGATCACAAAATCGCCTACATCAATCAAAAGGGTCATTTTGTCTGGGGTCCAGACTCCGGCAACGAAGCGCTTGCCGCTAAGTTCAGGACCCAGGCAAGTCCGGAGGAGTGGCGGAAAAACCGGGAGGAGTGGCTACGCCTCGCCAGCTTGATCGATCCAACCAATCCTCCCCTCACCGAATCCTTGCTGAAATCCGCAGAGGTGCCTGCAGAGGCGTTGCAGCGCTTGGCGGAGGGCGGCTCGGGAAATGCCAAGCAATTATTGGAACGATTGCTCTCCTACACGCCGGATCCCGCGCTGGTGGAGCTGTTGCCGGACATGGCCGCGAGGCAGCAAAGCACCATTCAGACGGAGGTCGCACGGGCGTTGGTGGCGATCGGTGATCCCTTCGTCCTGCCAGCATTGCGGACCTGGTTGAATGATGCACTGAAAGCCGAGGGCACGTTGGATGTTGTTTCGCGGACCACCCTGGGATGCGCCCTTGAAGGACTGAAGCAATTCCGTGATGAGGCCTCCCTGTCAGCGCTGCAAGACCTTCTGAAATCGCCTGACCTTGTCCCCGGGATCCGGGAAGCCGCCCTTGCCGCCATTGCCGAACTGGGTCTTCCGTTGTCAAAACCAACTTTGCTTGATGCCCTCCAGGATGAGCGGCTTGGCGGGCCCATCCGTTGCGCAGCCGCCGCCGTATTGGTTCGTCTCGGCGAATCCGCCGGCCGCGGGTTTCTTCTGGCATCGTATGACTTGTATCTTGACAGCTTGAGGAAGACATCCTCCGGAGAGGGCTATTCCCGTGCGGAACTCCAATTCCTTGGGGATGCCGAACTCATCACGAGCCTGAAAACCAAAGCGGACGCCGAACCACCCGGCGTCCCCAAAAACAACATCAGTACGCTTCTGGATGCCATGCGGGTCAGCGCGATGTCTGTCGAAGAGCTGAAAGTGATCGCAGCGAAACACGGCGACCGTGATCTCGACCTTCGTCTTCACGCCATTGGGGTCATAAGCCGTCAGGGCAAAGCTGACCTTGTTCCCTTCCTCGAATCGCTTCGGGCGGCCCCGGACGACTATGCCCGGTCAGATTGGAATGGACTGAGGCGTCAAGCAGCGGCCGCAGCAGCCCGCCAGATCCGGATGCGGCACTGGCAGCAATTCCCCTAATTCGTCAATCAATAGCAGAGGAATGGAGGCCAGAGACGAGGCCTTGCAAGGAGTGGTCTAAGGCGGGTGAGGTATTCTGCCGTCCAGCTTGAAATCCCGTCAGGGAGGGTTTACCCCGTCGTATCGCCGATGTCCGCCACCCTGCCCGAACGCCTTGATACGATGCAACGCATCGAGCTGGCTTCCGGCGTGGAGGTGGAGTTGCATCCGGCGGGGCCGGTGGTGCGGGCGAAGGCCTGGCTGCTGGATCTGTTGTGGATCGGCCTGGCTTACACCCTGGCAGGGGTGGCCATTGGCGTGAGCAGCCTTGCGATCGGTTTTGAGGGCGGCGGCGGCTTGTTTCTTTTGTTATCATTCTTCATGAGCTGGGGGTATCGCGTGGTCTATGAGAAAATGCGGGGAGCGACGCCCGGGAAAAAAAGCTGCGGGTTGAAGGTGGTGATGACGTCCGGGGCGCCGCTGACGTGGACCGCGGCCATGTTGCGGAATCTGCTGCGGGTGGCGGATTTCCTGCCCGCGGCCTACGTAACCGGGCTGATGTCGTGCCTGCTGAGCCGCCGTTTCCAACGGCTGGGGGATCTGGTGGCGGATACCATGGTGGTCTATAGCCGCCCGCAGGCGGGGACCCTGCCGCTGCTGCCGCATGGAGCGTGGACGGCAGCGTTGCCCCCGCCCGTGCCTTTGAGCCGCGAAGAGCGGGCCGCCATCATCCGGTTCAACGAACGGCTGCCGATGTGGTCTGAAAGCCGGCGCCAGGAGCTGGCCGGGCAGGTGCAGGCCTTGACCGGAGCCTCCGGGACCGAAGGCGTGCGCCGCCTCGCCGGAATCGGATTCTGGCTCAGGGATTCCTGAAATGACCTTTCAAAATCACTTTTACGCCCCCCCGGCTTTCCCCATCCTGACACCGTGACCCAGCTCCGCTTTGAACAGGAACACCAGGCCCGCTGGGAGGCCACGGAGGCGCTGCTGACGGCCGCGCAAAAACGGCAATTCAGCCCGGATCAGGTGCAGCTGCCGGGGCTCTACCGGCAGGTGTGCGCAGACTTGTCCCTGGCCCAGCACCGCATGTACGGGGAGCGGCTCTGCGGACGGCTCAATGATCTGGTGATCCGCACCCGGGAGGCCCTGACCAAGGGCACCCTGACCGACCGGCGGGACGAGGCGGCCCGTCTGTGGTCGAGCTGTCCGCGCGCGGTGCGGCGGGAGTGGCGTCTGTTCTGGCTGAATATGCTGCTTTTCTGGGGGCCCATGGTGGCCTTCATCATTGCCGCCTATCAGGATGAGCGCTGGATCTTTGCAGTGCTGGATGAAGGCACCATGGGCCAGTTGGACGAAATGTATGGCAGCGATTCTCCGGTCGATGCGTTGCGGGGGCAGTTCGGCTCGGATTTTGCGATGTTCGCCTTCTACATCCAGCATAACATCAGCATCGGCCTGCGGACCATCGCGGGAGGAGTGCTGGCGACCCTCGGCGCCGTGATCTCCACCGCCACCCAGGGCATCCTGCTGGGGGCGATGTTTGGTTATGTGCACTACGCGGGAAATACCGGCCGGTTTTATACTTTTGTGGCCGGCCACTCGTCTTTTGAACTGATGGGGCTGGTGATCTGCGGGGTGGCGGGAACCCGGCTGGGAATGGCCGTGCTGAATCCGGGAACCCTGAGCCGGGCAGAAGCCCTGAAGGTTTCCGCGAAACAGGCCCTGCCATTGATTTACGGTGGCCCCCTGCTGGTGCTGATCGCAGCCTTCATCGAAGGCTTCTGGTCCGCCTCGGCGGTCCAACCGGAGATCAAGCACATCGTGGGCGTGGTGCTGTGGCTGCTGCTGGCGGCATGGTTGTTATTCGCCGGGAGGGGCACTTCCGATGAAACTTGAACACATCTCGGCGGTGCTGCGGCCACGCAGCGAGGCGGAAGCGGTGGACCTCGGTTTGGCGATGGTGCGGCGTCATGCCGCGGGGATTTACCGTGCCTTCTTCACCCTGCTGATCCCGCTGTGGGGAGTGCTGGTGGCGGTGTTCCATAACTACCCTGGTTTGGTCGTGGGGATCGCCTGGTGGCTGAAACCGCTTTACGACCGGGTGGTGCTTTTTTACCTGGGGCGGGCGCTTTTCGGAGCGGCCCCCACGCTGCGGGAGCAACTCCGCGAATGGCCCCGTCTGCTGCGTCCGCGCCTCGGACTTTCCCTGCTGTGGGGACGGCTGTCCGGCGTGCGGAGTTTTACCATGCCGGTGGTGGTGCTGGAGGGCCTGACCGGAAAACTCTACCAGGAACGCACCAGCATTCTGAAACGCCACGGCGGCGGGGCGGCCTTTGGTTTCATGCAGTTGTTTCTCTTGCTGGAGATGGCGGTGATCCTGGGGCTGTGGTTGGGCATCAAGCCATATTTGCCGGAGGAATACCTGGAATGGTTTCCGCAATCCACCGCGGCCCTGATGGCCAGCACCGAACCACCTCCAGGCTTGCTCTGGAGCCTGGCGATTTGCTATCTGATCGCCGTGGCCCTGCTGGAACCGTTTTACGCCGGCGGCGGTTTCGGGCTTTATATCAATACCCGGACCCACCTGGAAGGTTGGGATGTGGATCTGGCCTTCCGCCAGCTCGGCAAGCGCCTGCGGGACCGGTCATCCACCGGTCAGGGACCGCCTCCCCTGGCCCTGCTGGCTGTCTTCATCCTCTGCCTCGGCACCGCGGGACCGCTCCGGGCCGGGGCTGTCGATCCGGTTGAAGCGAAGGTCCAAATCCAGGAAGTGCTGACCCATCCTGACTTCAAAGAACACGTGAAAAAATACCGGGAATGGGTGCCCGACTCCCCGGCTCCGCCCCCCAGGCCCCCCGCGTCGGAAGGCTGGGACTGGAGCTGGCTGACCCGGTTGAGCGATACTCTGACAAGTTTCTTTTCCGGGGATTGGAAGGAACTGATCCCCCGGCTGATCCTGGCTCTCGGTCTGGCCGCCCTTGTGGCTTGGCTGACGTCGCTGATCGTAAAATACCACCGCGCCCGGGGACCCCGCCGGCCCGCCCGGGAAAAGGACCGCGGTCCGCGCACCCTGATGGGCTTGGACGTGACCCCGGAGTCGCTCCCACCGGAAATTCCCACCGTTTCCTGGGCCTTGTGGCAAGGGGGCGACCCCGGGGCTGCGGTGCGGCTGCTCTACCGCGGAGCCCTTTCCTGGCTGATGCAGCAGGGCCATTTGTCCATCCGGGAGAGCGATACCGAAGGTGATTGCCTGCGCCACGCCGGAGCCCTGGCGGAGGCCGGGCGGCGGCAGTATTTTGCCGATCTGACCGGAATCTGGCTGGCCACCGCCTACGGGCAGAGTCCCCCTGCCTCCGGAGTCATGCGGGATCTCTGCGACCGCTGGCCCTTCGCCCTGACAGAACCAGCCAGCCCCGCGTCCCCGGGGATCCGGCCCGGCCTGATGTCGCTCCTGCTGCTGGTTGCAATTAGTCTCACCGGCTGCAAAGGCAAGTGGGAGGACCGGGAAGAGGAAATCGGCTATGAAGGGCAGGCCCGGCGCGATCCCTGGCTGGCGGCCACGCGCTTCCTGGAACTCAATAACCTACCGGTGCTGCAGCAGCGCGGCATTCCGGACCTGACCGATGAGCAATCCGTTATTATCGTCAACGCGGAGGCCATCCGCTCCGAAGCCCTCGCCCGCCGCCTTGTGACGTGGACCCGGAGCGGCGGTCATCTCATCTATCTGGCGGAAGGCGGGGAATCGTGGCGCAACGATTGGGAAACGTCCGGCACCGGCCATCCGCAGAGCGACGTCCCACACCCGCTCCTGACTCTGCTCGGGGTCACGCAATCCGGAGTTCCGCAGGGCACCACCGGCCTCAGCCGCGTCACGCTTGAGGGGGAGGAATTCAAAGTCAGCCTGAAGGAAAAAGTAAGCTTCGACCTCACCCGCGCCAAGGAACCCATCGCCTTCTCCGCGGGAAACCACCCCGCCACGGTCCTCGCCGGACTGCACACTGGCGAGGGCATGGTCACCCTCGTCTCCCATGCGCACGCCTTCCGGAACCGCTGGATCGACGATGACGACCATGCCGCGTTGCTCCTCGCCCTCGTTGATCAAATGCCGGTCCAGCAGGTCATCTTCATCAAAGCCGCTTCACTCAATCTTTGGGGCATGCTGCGCGAGCACGCCTGGCCGGCGTTGCTGGCGCTGGCAGTGCTGGTGGCGGTCTGGCTCTGGGGGGTGCTGCCCCGCTTCGGTCCGGTGCGCGCCCTGCCCCGGCGGGCCGAGCGCCGCTTCGCCGGGCATCTGGAGGAAGCCGGCACTTTCCTCTGGCATCAGCGGCTGACCGACTCCCTGCTGGAGGCCCCACGCCAGGCGGTGCTTTCCGCCGCCCGCCGGCACGGTCTGCGGGAAGGGGAGCGGCTCTTCACCGACCTGCTGGCCACCCGTGCCGGCCTGCCACCGGAGCGCGTCCAGGCAGCCCTTTACGGAGGGGGATTGCCAGAAGCCAAACCTTTCACCCGCCAGATGGCTGACCTCCAGGCGCTGCTGGATTCCTTTTCCCAACGCCCACCGGCATCCTGACATTTTCCACCTTCATCCACTTTCCACCAACCCACCATGGACGATCTCCCGCCTCCTGCCTCCCCCTTTCCGGTGCTCCCGCCTCCACCCGAAGCCGAAACTCCCTATCAACAGGCCACCGCGCTCCTGCACCGCATCCGCACCACCGTGGGCGCCGTGGTCCTCGGACAACCTGACGTGGTGGACCAGGTTCTGGTGGCCTTCATCGCCGGCGGCCACGTGCTGCTGGAGGGCAAACCCGGGCTTGGCAAAACCCACCTTGTGCTGGCCCTCGCCGCCACGTTCGGCGGTCAGTTCCGCCGCATCCAGTTCACCCCGGATCTGATGCCCGGCGATGTCACCGGCCACACCCTCTACGACATGGGACGTCAGGAATTCCGCCTCAAACAGGGCCCGGTCTTCTGCAACCTGCTCCTCGCGGACGAGATCAACCGTGCCCCTGCCAAAACCCAGGCGGCCCTGCTGGAAGTCATGCAGGAAAACCAGGTCACCATCGACGGCCAGACCCTGCCGCTCTCCCCGCCCTTTATGACCCTCGCGACACAAAACCCCATCGAGCAGGAAGGCACCTATCCGCTGCCCGAGGCGCAGCTCGACCGCTTCCTCATGAAGGTGCAGATTGATTATCCCAACGCCGATCATGAGGAGGCCATTGTCTCCGGCAGCACCTCCGGCAGTGATCCCCTCAGCGCCCGGCACATCCAGCCCTTCGCCACGGCCGAGGACATTCTCCAGCTTCAGGCCATCGCCGCCCGCGTCGCCTGTGTACCGGAAGTGATCGCGTATGCGGTGCGCCTCGTGCGGGCCACCCGCGGCAGTCAGGGCATGGCCCTCGGGGCCGGCACCCGCGGCGCCATCGCCCTCGTCAAAGTCGCCAAGGCCTTCGCCCTCCTCACCGGCCGCACCTATGTCACCCCGGACGATATCAAATCCGCCGCCCTCCCCGTCCTCCGCCACCGCGTCGCCCTCGCCCCGGAGCTGGCCATCAGCGGCCAGCGCATCGACGATTTCCTCACCGGACTGCTGCGCACCGTCGAAGCCCCCCGCTGATTATCCCGGGCATTCAAAATGATTTACCGGCCTACCCCGGCCGGGACACAACCCTAACTACTCTCCATGCCCATTCCCGCCCGCACTCTCCTGCTTGCCCTCAGCGGCTGGCTGGTGCTGGGCGTGGTGGCGAGTCTCTGGCCGGGACTGGTGCTGTGGTGGATCGCCGCCGGCATTCTCCTTGCCATCGCGGCCATGGCGGATGCCCTGGATTTGAGAACCACCCAACGCCTCAGCGTGACGCGCGACGTGCCGGGCCGCATGGCACTCGGCGTTCCGCTGGAGGTGCCGCTGACCCTGCACCATTCGGGCAGAATCCCGGCCAAAGTCCGCCTGTGGGACACCTTGCCCACGGCCTTGGAGACCGCCGATTTCCCGTGGTCCGGCCTCGTCCCGGCGGGTGGTTTCATCACCATCGCAGTGCGGATGCATCCGGTCGAACGCGGGCCTGCGGAGTTTGGTCAGGTGCATATCGAACAACGCTCCCGCCTCGGGTTCTGGAACCGCCGCTACCGGGCCGGGACGACTGCTTCCACCCGCATCTATCCCAATTACGAACCGGTGGTCCGCTTTGCCCTGCTCTCCATGGTGAACAGTCAGGCGCAGATGGGCATCCGCCAACTCCACCGCCCCGGCCAGAGCCGCGAGTTCCGCCAGCTTCGGGACTATCAGGATGGCGATCCCCTGTCCCACATCGATTGGAAAACCACCGCCCGCCGCCTCAGCATCACCAGCCGGGAATATGAGGAGCAGCGCAACCAAACCCTCATTCTCATGGTCGACTGCGGCCGCCGTCTCCGCGCCATGGACGGCGACCTGACACAATTCGACCATAGCCTCAACGCCCTGCTCCTCCTCAGCTTCATCGCCCTCCGCCAGGGGGACAGCGTCGGCGTGATGTCCTTCGGCAGCGATCCGCCGCGCTGGCTGCCGCCGGTCAAAGGCCCGCACGCCATGCCCGCCATTCTGAATCACCTCTACGATTATCAACCCGGCAGTTCCCCCGGCGATTTCAGCGAAGCCGCCGAATCCCTGTTGGCCCGCTGGTCCCGCCGCGCCCTTGTCGTCATCGCCACCAATCTCCGCAGCGAGGACGAATCGCATTTCACCGCACCGCTGGCCCTGATGCGGCGCAAACACCTTGTGGTCGTGGCCAGCCTGCGCGAAAAGGAAGTTGCCGCGCAGGCCCGCCTTCCGGTCACTGATCTCCCTTCCGCGGTCCGTTTCGGCGCCATTCAGCAGTATCTCGACGAACGCCGCCAGTTGCTCGAAAAGCTCCATCGCGGCGGCATCCTCACCGTCGATGCCCCCGCGGCGGAACTCCCGATCGCCCTCGGCAATCTCTACGTCGGCATCAAAAAACGCGGCACGTTGTAACTCCTCCAGGACCGTGACCCGACTCAGCTGTGGCGACAGTTCGGCGGACTGCTGGCGCCCCGCCCTGGCATCGGATCCCTCCTGATCAGGCGACCAACCGGATGAAATTCCTTTTGCCCCGTGATAGTATTCCTCATGGCGGCACCCGGGTTCCGCCCGCATTCCCCTCAGCCGTGATTTTACCCATGCCCCCCCGCCTCCCGTTTCTCTTGGCCCTCTTCGCGGCTGTCAGCACGGCCCTGCCTTCCGCCGGTGCCCCCATCAACTACAATCGCGATATCCGGCCCATCCTCTCGGAGAATTGTTTCTCCTGCCACGGCTTCGATGAAAAAGCGCGCAAAGGCAAACTCCGGCTCGATCTCGCGGCAGAGGCCCATGCCGACAAGGCGGGCAGCATCGCCCTCAAACCCGGCGACCCGGCCAACAGCGAAGCATGGAAACGCATCATCCACTCCGATCCCGAGGAACTGATGCCTCCTCCCAAATCGCACCTCGCCCTCACTCCGCCCCAGAAGGAACTCCTCAAGCGATGGATCGGGGAAGGAGCCACCTATGCCGGCCATTGGTCCTTCACGCCTCCGGAAAAAACCCCGCTCCCGGAAGGCACCGCGGACCAGCCGATTGACCGTTTTGTCCAATCCCGCCTCGCGGCAGAGTCCCTGAAACCAAATCCCCCCGCAGACCGGGCCACCCTGATCCGCCGCCTCTCGTTGGACCTCACAGGCCTGCCACCCTCGGCCGCGGAGGTCGCTGCCTTCATCGCCGATCCCGACCCGCTGGCCTATCAAAAGCTGGCCGGCCGCCTGCTCGCCAGCCCCCACTTCGGGGAGGCCATGGCCCTGCCGTGGCTGGACTCCGCCCGCTATGCGGACACCAACGGATTTTCCATTGATGGCGGCCGCCACCTCTGGCTCTGGCGCGACTGGGTCATCCAGGCCTTCAACGACAACCTGCCCTACGATCAATTCCTCACCGAACAACTCGCCGGCGACCTGCTGCCCAACCGCACGGAATCCCAACTCATTGCCACCGGATTCCAGCGCAATAATATGGTGACCCACGAAGGCGGCACCATCCCCGCGGAGAATCTCCTGAATTACAATGCGGACCGCGTGAAGACCCTGGGCGAGTCTGTGCTGGGGCTGACCCTCGGCTGTGCCCAATGCCACGATCACAAGTTTGATCCGATCTCCCAGAAGGATTATTTCCGCCTCTACGCCTACTTCAACACCTTGTCAGACCAGGGGCTCGATGGCAATGCCGGGGTCAATCCCGGGCCATCCATCGAGGCCCGGACGGTTCTGCGCACCAAAGAGGAGGCCCCGCTTCGTCAGGAAATCGCCGCGCTGAAGCAATCCCTTGCCACGCCGGACCCGGCCCTCCTCGCCACCTGGGAAGCCCGCGAACGCGCCCGGGAGTCCACCCGCGGCCGCAGCCTCAAAACCTACCCGGTCAAGGTGATCAAAGTCTCCACGCCCAACCGTGGCGCGGGATTCGGGGTGGAAGGCACCAGCCGGGTCCGCCTCCGCCAGGCGGGGGATGGAGCCTTCGATGTCTCCACGGAAATGCCCTCCACTGATCAAGCCATCACCGGCCTGCGGGTCATCATCCATCCGCAGGCGGAACTCCCTAACGGCGGATGGGGCAGCGGACCTTCCGACCTCCTGAAACAGGACCCCGCCCGCAAAGGAACGTTCCGCCTCACCGCCCTCGCCGCCACCGCCGACCAGGTGCGCGGCGATCAGGTCAATCTTTTCAAACTCCTCCCTCTCGCCGGCGTGACCGCCAGCTCATGGGACCCCGCCTGGACGGCCGATGGCTGCCTTGATCCGCGCAATGACAGCGGTTGGTCCCCGGACCAGGCGAGCGGGGGCCCGGCGCATCTCACCGCCACCTTCACCCAGCCGCTGCGGGCTGAGACCACCCGCTTCCTCACCGTGCAACTGAACTTTGGTCAGGGAAAAAACCTCTCGCCTGCCCTGATCGAACTCCAAGCCATCACCGGAATCGATGACGGCACCCCCCTGCCCGCCCCGGTGCTCGCCGCCCTGAACGCTCCGGCCGCCGCCCGTCCCCCGGAATTCCTAACTACTCTCTGGCAGCACTGCGCGGCCACCACCCCTGAACTGCAGCCCCGCCGCATCGCCCTCGCCAATCTGGAAGAACGCCTCGCGGTGCTCACCCAGCCCTTTCCCACCATGGTGATGAATACGGCGGAAAAACCCCGCGACACTTTTGTCCTCAATCGCGGCGATTATGCCCAGCCCACCGAAAAGGTCACCGCGGGCACCCTCACCAGTCTCCCGGCACTGCCCGGCGGGGCCACCGCGGACCGGCTCGGCCTCGCCCGCTGGATCACCATGCCCGGCCAGCCCCTGACGACCCGCGTCGCCGTAAACCGTTTTTGGAAGATCTTCTTCGGCACTGGCCTCGTGGCCACCGCCGCTGATTTCGGCTCCCAGGGGGAATGGCCCAGCCATCCCGAACTGCTGGATTGGCTGGCGGTCGATTTCAGGGAGCACGGCTGGGACGTCAAAGCCCTCGTCCGGCAGATCGTGCTTTCACAGACCTATCAACAATCCTCCGCCGCCACTCCCGGACAACTGGAACGCGATCCCGCCAACCGCCTGCTGGCCCGGGGACCGCGCTTCCGTCTGCCCGCGGAATCCATCCGTGACAGTGTGCTCCAAATCAGTGGCCTGCTGGTCCCCCGGGTCGGCGGTCCCAGCGTGAATCCCTACACCCCCGGCGACCTCTGGCGGGAAGTCAGCCACTACGGCAGTTCCCCCGCCACCGCCCAGACCTTTGTCCAGGATCAGGGCGAAAAACTCTACCGGCGCAGCCTCTATACCTATTGGAAGCGCACCGTACCTCCGCCCAACATGGCCGCCTTCGACGCACCTAACCGCGAAGTCTGCACGGTGGACCGGGCCACCACCACCACGCCGCTCCAAGCGCTCGTCACACTCAATGATCCGCAGTTTGTCGAAGCCGCCCGTGCGCTGGCGGAGCGCATCCTGACCCGTCCCGGAGATGACTCCGCCCGCCTCCACTGGGCCTTTCAGGAAACCACCTCCCGCCTGCCGGAACGGGCCGAGATAAAAATCCTCTTCAACACCCTCGCCCGCGAACGCACCCGCTACTCCGCCAACCCCAGCCTCGCGCTGGACTTTCTTGCAACCGGGGCCTCCCCCCGCAATCCCCAACTCCCGCCTTCGGAACATGCTGCGTGGTCGCAGGTCGCCGTGCTTCTCCTCAATCTCAGCGAAACCCTGACAAGGAACTGAACCGGAACGCTTCCCCATGAATCCTCTCGAACACCTGCAACAACTGCAATCCCGCCGCACGTTCCTCGGCGATGCCACCCGTGGCATTGGCAGCATCGCCCTCGGCTCGATGCTCTTTCCGGAACCCGGTCAGGCGGAGAACGCGACCTCCATCGGCGGGCTGCCTTCCCTGCCCCACTTTGCCCCCAAGGCAAAACGGGTGGTCTGCCTCTTCCAGAGCGGCGGCCTTTCGCATGTCGATCTTTTTGACGACAAACCGATGCTGCACCGGCACGCCGGCAAGGAAATCCCCGCTTCCGTCAAAGGCAACCAGCGCCTCACCGGGATGACCTCCGGGCAGACCGGTTATCCGGTGGTGCCGCCGCTGCTGCCCGGGAAAAAGTGCGGCCCGCAAGGGACCTGGATCAGCGATCTCCTGCCCCACCTCCAAACCGTGGCCGGCGAACTCTGCCTGATCCGCAGCCTGCATACCGAAGCCATCAATCACGATCCGGCCATCACTTACATGAACACCGGCAACCAGCAGCCCGGTTATGCCAGCATGGGGGCATGGGTCAGCTATGGCCTCGGTAGCCTGAACCGGAATCTGCCCAACTTCATCGCCATGGTTTCGCAAGGCACCGGCAAAAACCCCGGCCAGCCCATCTTTTCCCGCCTCTGGGGCAGCGGTTTCCTGCCTTCCTCCCACCAGGGGGTCGGCTTGCGTCCGGGGGCCAATCCGGTGCTCTATCTGAACAATCCGCCGGGGGTGGACCGCCCGCAGCGCCGGGCGCTGCTGGATGACCTCGCGGAATTGAATCACCTCCGCGCCGCCGAACTCGGCGATCCGGAAACCCTCACCCGCATCAAGGCCTACGAGATGGCCTACCGCATGCAGATGTCTGTGCCCGACCTCACCGACCTCAGCGGGGAATCCGCGGCGACCCTCGACGCCTACGGGCCGGACGTGCGCAAGCCGGGCAGTTATGCCGCCAACTGCCTGCTGGCCCGCCGTCTCCTTGAACGCGACGTCCGTTTCGTCCAGCTCTTCCACCGCGGCTGGGACCAGCACATCGCCCTCGGCCGGCAATTGCCCAACCAGTGCCGCGACATCGACCAGCCCACTGCCGCCCTGCTCAAGGACCTCAAACAAAGCGGCCTGCTCGAAGACACCCTCGTCGTCTTCGCCACCGAATTCGGCCGCACCGTTTTCAGTCAGGGAAAAATCGGTGATCCGTCGATGGGCCGCGACCACCACGGCCGGGCCTTCACCGTCTGGATGGCCGGCGGCGGGATCAAGCCGGGCATCGATTTCGGCGCCACCGATGACTTCTGCTATAACATCATCCAGGACCCGGTCCACCTGCGCGATCTCCATGCCACCATCCTCCACACCCTTGGCATCGACCACGGACGCTTCTCCCACAAATTCCGCGGCCTCAACACCCGCCTCACCGGAGTCGAGGAGGCCCATGTAGTGAAACAGATCCTGGTCTGATGCGGACCCGGAGGTGCCCTGACGGCACCACCCGTCCGGCCGGGATCATGGCACTTTGCCGGTTTTCCGGATACACCAAAGGTGGCCTTCGGTGCGGATCAGGAGCGAATCACCGGCGATGGCGGGAGTCGCCATGATCAGTTCTTCCAGATCATTCTGGCGCACCAGTTTGAACGTGTCGCCAGCCTCAATGACGCTGGTCTGGCCCCGTTCGCTGAAACAAAAGATCCTGCCATTCCAAGCGAGAGGAGACGCGGTGAATTGGGTGGCCCCGCCGAGGCGCTCCCGGTCATACAGTTGACGGCCGGTTTTCGCATCGAAGGCGCTCAGCATGCCGCGGTCCAGCAGGATATAGACCCGCCCCTGATAAAGCACCGGCGTGGGCATGTAGGGCGCGGCGCCTTGTTGGCACCAGGCGATGAATTCATTGGTGGTTTCCCCGTCCTTGAGGGAAATGTCACCCGAGGCCCCCGGTTTGATGGCGAAAAAGGGCTTCCGTTTGTCACCCACATAACCAGAACCGAAATAAAGCAACCCCTCCGACGCGAAGGGACTGGGCACGGTGATGGAGGACAAGCCGGTCAGGGTCCACAACAATTTCCCTTCAAGGCCGTAGGACCGGACCTTGCCTGATCCGGTTGTGATGATCTCGGAGCGCAAGGCATTCTCCCAGACAAAAGGCGGGGACCAATTACTGCCCTCATCCCGGTCCACTTTCCAGATTACCTCTCCAGTCTTCCGGTCAAGAGCCGTCAGAAACGAGGCGCTGTCATTATCGTTGAGAACATAGATCCGGTCGCGGTGCAGGATGGGCGACGCCGCGGTGCCCCAACCATAGCGGGTCTTGACGGGATCCCACTTGCGGTTCCAGAGTTCGTTTCCGTCCAAATCGAAGGTGAACAATCCCACGTTGCCAATGTAGGCATAAAGGCGCTCCCCATCCGTGACAGGCGTTTCCGAGGCATAGGAATTCTTCAGATGGCGGGCGTGGGCCGGGGCTCCTTTGAAGACCGTTTTCTCCCAAAGCGTTTTCCCGGATTCAAGATCAAGGCAGAGCACCCGCCACTCGTGGACCGCGGATGGCGTGGGGCGCTCCCCCCCAAAGTAGAGACCTTCCTTGACCTTTTCCTCCTCCGCGGCACTCACCGCAGTCGTCAGGAAAATCCGCTGGCCATGAACCACGGAACAGGACCACCCCCGGCCGGGAACCGCTGCTTTCCACGCCACATTTTCCGTGGGGCTCCACGTGTCAGGGAGGTTGGGATTCTCCACCGTCCCCATGGCGCCCGCTCCGCGGAACTGCGGCCAGTCGCCCCCAAGGGAGGTCCCGGCCCCGGATATGGTCAACAGGACTGCAGCAGAGATCACAGGAAGGCAGCGGAGGATGATTTTCATGATGGTAAAGAAGTCAGAGGGGACTGCGGCGGGAGGTGGCCGCTCGCCTATCAGCAGCCCCGGGGGCCGCCCTGCGCAAGCCTGGCCCTACTCGTAACGGAGCGCGTCGATGGGGTCAAGTCTGGCCGCTTTCCGTGCAGGATAGAAACCAAAGAAGACGCCAATCGCGAAGCTGACGGAGAAGGCCAGAATCACGGAGCCGGCCGTCACCACCGGCTGGAAGTCGGCGACGTTGCCAATGCCGCGGGCGATCCCGAATCCGGCGAGGACCCCAAGACCGCCTCCGAGCAGACTGAGGGTGATGGCTTCGATGAGGAACTGCAGGAGGATGTCGCTCCCCTGGGCCCCGACGGCCATGCGGATGCCGATCTCGCGGGTGCGTTCCGTGACGCTGACCAGCATGATGTTCATGATCCCGATGCCGCCGACCAGCAGGGACATGCCGGCGATGGCCCCCAGCATCATGGTGATGATGCCGGAGATGTTGGCCACCTTGTCCGCGATTTCCTTTTGGTTGAGGATATTGAAGTCATTGCCTTCCCCGACGGGAGTGCGGTGGCGCTGGCGCAGCAGGGCGGTGATCTGCTGCTGGGCGGTCTCCATACGGCTGGCATCGTTGATCCTGATGTTGAGCAGCTTGACGGATTTCTCCCCGGTCAGGCGTTTCATGACCGTCGTGTAGGGCAGCACGATGCGGTCGTCCTGATTGTTGTTGCCGAGTCCGGCGCCTTTGCTGCTGAGCTGGCCGGTGATGACGAAAGGAATGTTATTGATGCGGACGGTTTGGCCGATGGCGTTGATGGCACCAAAAAGCTCATTGGCGGTCTTGCTGCCGATCACGGCCACCTTGGCGGCGCTGCGCACTTCGCGGTCGGTGAACATGGCGCCGGCGGAGACCGGCCAGTCGCGCACCCCGAGATAGTCCGGAGCCACCCCGGAGATGGTGGTGGACCAGTTGCGGCCGCTGGCAATGGCCTGGGCATTTGTCCAGACCTCCGGGCTCATGGCGACGATGTCGCGGACCTCGTTCTTCACGGCTTCGGCGTCCTCCAGAGTAATGCTGGCGGCACTGCCGAGTCCGGAATTCACCCCGGCGGAACGTTTGTTGCCGGCGAAAACCAGCAGCAGATTCTGGCCCAGCGCCGAGACTTCGCCTTGGATCTTGTTCCGCGCCCCATTGCCCACCGCCACCATAGCCACCACCGAAGCGACCCCGATGATGATGCCCAGCGCGGTCAGGATGGAACGCAGCTTGTTCCGCCGCAGCGCCCGCAGGGCGATCATGGCGGTGAGGAGCGGGCGCAGCAGCAGGGCCTGGAAAAGAACAATCATAAGTTAGTCCAGTTTGGCTTTTTGCTCGGCGGCGTCAAGTTTGGCCCGCTCCGGACCGGCCTGGCGGCGCTCCGGGTTGGGGGAGTCGCTGATGACCAGGCCATCGCGCATCACGATGATCCGTTTGCAATAGGAGGCGATATCCAATTCATGGGTGACCATGACGATCGTGATGCCGGAGTCATTGAGCTCCTGAAACAGTCCCATTATGTCGATGCTGGTGCGGGAGTCCAGATTGCCCGTGGGTTCGTCGGCGAGCACGAGTTCGGGCTCGTTCACGAGGGCCCGGGCAATGGCGATGCGCTGCTGCTGGCCGCCGGAAAGCTGGCTGGGCCGGTGACCGAGACGGTCGCCGAGTCCGACCCGTTGCAGCGCCTCCACCGCACGGCGCCGCTGGCTGCGCAGGGCCACCAGCGGTTTCCGGTAAAACATGGGCAGCTCCACGTTCTCCAGCGCAGTGGTGCGGGCGAGCAGATTGAAATTCTGAAACACAAAACCCAGCTTGCGGTTCCGCAGCGTCGCCAACTGGCTGCGGCTGAGCGTGGAAACGCTGACCCCATCCAAAAAATATTCCCCGCCGGTGGGGCGGTCGAGGCAGCCGAGAATGTTCATCAGAGTGGACTTGCCGGACCCGCTGCTGCCCATGATGGCGACAAATTCGCCCTGCTGGATTTCCAGACTCACCCGGCGCACCGCGTGGACTTCCACCCCGTCCGCGCGATACACGCGGGCGGCGGCGGCGAGCTGAATGATAGGGGTGCTCATTTGCCGGAGGAACCGCTGAACAGGCCTTTTTTCGGCGCGGGGATAGAAGCCGTAATCACGCTGGCCTCCGCTGTCAGGCCACTCAGGACTTCGGTGTCCACGTTGTCGGTGATGCCCACCTTCACCACCACCGGCACCATGGTCTGACCATCGGCCTCCAGCGTATAAACCAGCCGCTCGTTGCGTTCAATTTTGTCAGGAGCCTTGCGGGAATATTTGGTGCCTTCGGGAGGGCTGAAGCGCAGGGCGGTATTGGGAATTTTCAAAACCTCCTTCCGCTCCGCCACCAGCACTGACACATCGGCGGTCATGCCGGGGAAAAGTTTCTGCTCCGGATTGTCCACCGAGATGATGGTGTCATAAGTGACCACGTTGTTGGTGATGATGGGCGCTTTCCTGACCTGGGTCACGATGCCTTCGAAGACTTCGTCCGGAAAGGCATCCACCGTAAAACTGATAGTCTGGCCATCCTTGACCATGCCGATGTCCGATTCGGAGATCGAGGCCTTGATGTGCATCTTCGTGATGTCCTGGGCGATGGTAAACAGAATAGGCGTGGTCATGGCCGCCGCCACTGTCTGGCCGAGATCGACCACCCGGGAAATCACAATCCCGTCCACCGGCGCGGTGATCTTGCAGTAGCTGAGGTCCACCTTCGCCCGTTGGAGCGCGGCCTCGCCGATGGTGACGGTGGCCTCGGCCTGGGCCAGTTCCGCGACGGCCTGCTCCAGATCCAACTGGGTGGCAGCCTGTTTGGGGAACAGGATTTGTTTGCGTTCCAGATTCTGCTTTTTGAGGGTGGCGGTGGCCCGGGCGCTGGCCAGTTCCCCTTCGGCCTGCAGCACGATGGCGGAGTAAAGCGCGGGATCGATTTCCGCGACCAGTTCGCCCTTTTTCACCGGGGAATTGAAATCCGCATTGAGGGCGGAAATTTTGCCGGAGACCTGGCTGCCGACATCCACCCTGACCACCGCACTGAGGGAGCCGCTGGCACTGACCCGCTGCACCAGTTCCCCGCGGCCGGGTGGCGCGGTCTGGAAGGTGAAGGGAGGGGTGGTGTCCTTGCTGCATCCGGAAAACAACGTCAGGGCCGCCGCGAGGCACGGATAGAATAGCAGTGGTTTCATGGGCTTATTTCCAGCCGCCCCCGAGGGCCTGGTAGAGGGTGATATCATTGACTTCGCTATCAAAACGCGCCCGGATGAGCCCCTGCTGGGCGCTGTAGAGGTCCTGCTGCGCCGTGAGGACATTGAGATACAGCTCCTCGCCCTCGCGGTAACGTTCGCTGGCCAGTTCATAACGCCGCTGCTGGGCCTTGACCAGCGCCTGCTGGGCTTCGATCTGCTGCCGGTAGCTGGGGCGCGCCACAAGGGCATCTGCCACCTCCCTGAAAGCGGTCTGGATGGTCCTTTCGTAATTGGCGACCTCAATGCGGGCATTGACCTCGGCGACCTCGACATTGGCCCGGTTCCGCCCTCCGGTGAAGATGGGCACATTGACCTGCGGGGCGAAGCTCCAGACCCCGGAGTTGTTGCCAAAAAGCTGACGGAGTTCAGCGCTGGTGCCACCCGCTGACGCGCTCAGGGTAATGGAGGGAAAACAAGCGGCCCGGGCCGCTCCGATATTGGCGTTCGCCGCCAGCAGCACGTGCTCCGCCTGCAGAATGTCAGGACGGCGCTGCAGGAGATCCGAGGGCAGCCCCGCCGGAACGTCAGCGAGAACCCTCCGGGCGTCCGGAGCGCCGGCCCCCGGCACTCCGGCAGGCAGCGGCTGACCAACCAGCAGAACCAGCCCATTCCGGGCCTGGGCTGCGAGCCGTTCGTAGGTCAGAATATTGATGCGGGCCGTCTGGACCTGGGCTTCTGAAGAACGCAGGTCCAATTCCGATGTGGAGCCAGCCTCACGGGTGATTTTGTTCAACTTGTAGGACTCCTCCACGGCCGAGAGGGTCTGCCGGGCCAGTTCCAGCTGCTCCTGCGCCTGCCGCAGCGTGCTGTATTGGGTCGCCACCGAGGCGACGAGGGTGATCTGGGCACTGCGCCGCCCTTCCTCCGCCGCGAAATACTGCTCCAACGCCTGCACGTTGAGACTGTGAACGCGCCCGAAAAGATCGATTTCATAGGCGGTGCTGGCTACGGTGGCACTCCACAGGTTTGTGGTGCGCTCCCCGGTCCCCTGCCGCCGGAAGCCGCCTTCCGCATTGATCTGCGGGAACTGCGCGGCACGCTCGATGTGAAACTGGGCCCGGCTGCGCTCCACATTCAGCATCGCCACCCGGAGGTCCCGGTTGTTGGCCAGGGCCAATTCGATCAGCTGCCGCAGCTTGGCGTCCGTGGCAAAACTCCGCCAGGAAATCTCTGCCGTGCCTGCGCTGCCGGTGATTTTCACTCCCGCAGGAAAGGTGTCCGCCACCGGAGCCTCCGGACGCTGATAGGGCGGAATCATGGTGCACCCTGTGATCAGGAAAAGGGGGCCCACCAGAGTCAGGGGAAGGTGTGGCCGGCGAAAGAGCATCATGGAGGATCGGTGGTTCATGTCAGACCCTGTCCTATCGCTTCAGCCAGTCTACCATGGTCCGGGTGACCAATCCCGGCGCATCCTGCTGCACCCAATGATCTGCCTCCGGCACCGTCACCAGCGTCAGGTCCTTTCTGACCCATTTCCAGGTGTCGTTCAGGGCTCCCGGCAACAGCGCCTTGTCCTTGAGGCCATGAAACATCAGCACCGGACATTTGACCATCGGCCGGGCCTCTGCAGAAGCCGTGTAGGGTTCACGCGGGTAGTTGGCCTTGTAGAAATTCAGCATCCCCTCAAAGGAAGAGCGTTTGAAAGCTTCGACATAGTGTTTCCGGGCCGTGGGATCACGGACCCAGCCAGCCTGCCCTTCCGCAGTCAATTGCGAGGCCGCTTCCGGTTTCTGAAAGTGCCGGGCGTAAGCGCTGTTTTTTTGTTGCTCCGGATTGGTCGCCAACTCCCGCTGCAGGCCATTGGGATGCGGCAGATTCAGGATCACCAGGCGGTCCGTCATTTCAGGATGCGCCATCGCAAAGGACCAGGCCACCATCCCGCCCCAGTCATGCCCCACCACGACCGCTTTCTCCTGATGGAAATGCCGGATCACGGCGCGCACATCACCGATCAGGTGGTTCATGGCATAGGCCTCCACGCCGGCGGGCTGCCCGCTTTTGTTGAAACCACGTTGATCGATGGCCACCACCTGGAACGATTCCGCCAGGGCAGGCATCTGATGGCGCCACGTATACCAATAGTCAGGAAAGCCATGGATCATGATGAGAAGCGGCCCTTTTCCTTTGGTGACGTAATGAATCTGCACTTCCCCCGACTGGGCAAACCCCTCGGTGCCCAGGCTGCTCTCTGCGGGTGCTGGTTCCGGCGAAGCGTCAGGAGCCTGCGCTCCCGATTCCGTCAACAGGGCACCGGTCAGGCAAAGGACTCCGGCAAGGTTCAGGAGGGGGCGTTTCATGATTACTGTGAAGACTTCGGAGACGGGCCATCCGCAAAGGAGGTTACGGGGCACAAATGGCAGTGGCCGGGATGAGGAGCAATGGCAGGGAATGAACTGGCGGCCCCGCTCTGTTGTGAGAGGTCATGGACACGGAATGGCTTGTTGGCGTGAGCTACCGAGGCCATCGATGCCGAGTTCGACCACGTCACCGGGTTTGAGGAAAACGGGTGGTTGCATCCCCATGCCAACTCCGGCGGGGGTGCCAGTACTGATGATATCCCCGGGCAGGAGCGACATGAATTGGCTGAGGTAACTGACAATGACCGGCACATCGAAGATCAGATTCGAGGTGTTTCCATTCTGGCGGATCGCTCCATTGACTTTAAGCCACATCGGAAGGGCATTCACATCGGCGATTTCATCCTTCGTCGCGAGAAAGGGGCCGAGCGGAGCAAAACTGTCACAGCTTTTTCCCTTCACCCACTGGCCGCCGCGTTCCAGCTGGAAAGCACGCTCGCTGTAATCGTTGTGCAGGACATACCCGGCCACGTGGTCAAGCGCGTCCTCCTTCGCAACATATGAGGCCTTCCGGCCAATCAGGATGGCGAGTTCGACCTCCCAATCGGTCTTCCCGCTGCCGCGCGGAATGATGAGCGGGTCATTGGGTCCGCAAATCGCGGAGGTGGCCTTGAAAAAAACGATCGGTTCCGCCGGGATGGCCGCCCCGGTCTCGGCGGCGTGGTCACGGTAATTCAAGCCAATGCAGATGAGCTTGGAGGGACGTGCCAAGGGAGGACCGAGACGGGTGCCGGGGGCGATCACAGGGGCGTCACCGGCATGGCTGACCATCCACGCGCGGAGCCCCTCAATGGCATCACCGGCGAAGAACGACTCGTTGTAATCGGAAGTGAAGGCAGACGCATCAATGAGGCGGCCATCGGGGAGAAGCAGGCCGGGCTTTTCATGACCGGGGGTTCCATAACGGATGAGTTTCATGTTGGAATATTGATTGAGGGGAGTGGTTCAACGGAGCAGAGTGAAACCGCCGTCAATGTCGTGGGTGGAGCCGGTGATGAAAGCGGCGTCCCCGGAACAAAGATACAGGGCGAGGGAGGCGATTTCATCCGGCGTGCCCATGCGACCGATCGGCTGCGCGGCTTCCAGCTTGCTGAAAACCTCTGCCTCCCTGCCAGGATAATGCCGGGCGATGAAGTCATCGACAAAGGGAGTATGGACCCGCGCCGGACAGATACAGTTGCAGCGGATGCCCTTGTCGACGTAGTCCCGGGCGACAGATAACGTCATGGCCAGCACGGCCCCCTTGCTCATCGAATAGGCGAAACGGTCAGGAATTCCGACCTTGGCGGCCACGGAACAAAGGTTCAGGATCACTCCCCGGCCTGCGGTCCGCATTTTCGGCAGCACCTCGTGCAGGGTATGATAAACGCCGGCGACATTGACGCGGAAGATTCTGGCGAAGTCTGCGGGCGGGGTGCTTTCAGCCGTGCCGATGTGGGCAATGCCGGCACTGTTGACGAGGATGTCGATGACCGGCAGGCCCTCAAGGGCGGCCGCAACGGCGTCAGGATCGGAGACGTCACAGGCAATTGAGGTGATGGCCGGATCCTGGGAAGGATGAAGATCAAGATTGAGGACCCGGGCCCCCTCGGCGGCAAAGCGGGTGGCGATGGCTTGACCAATGCCGGAGCTGGCTCCGGTAATGACGGCAATCTGGTCAGTGAGTTTCAAAGTGGACATGGTTGAACCGGATGGAATATCGCATCCAAATGCTTTGGGCTATTTCTTTTTCTCTCGTGGCCTTCGGTAAATTGGCGGCAGACTGTTCCAGCAGGTTCAAAGTGGGTTCGCGCTTAACGAGTCACTTCCAGCTGAAGGAGTGAGACGATTGATGTTTGCGGAGATGGGCCCATCCATGCCCCGGCACACCTTTCCTGCGCCCTACAACGACTTCAGGAACTGGATGAGTGCGGCGCGATCCTCCGCCGGCATCCTGCGGAAGATTTCCTTGGAAGCCTCTGCTTCCCCCCCATGCCAGAGAATGGCTTCCTCCAGACTGCGGGCCCGGCCATCGTGGAGATAGGCTTCTCCACCACTGACGCCGGCTGTGAGACCGATGCTCCAGAGCGGCGCGGTCCGCCATTCGGAACCGGTGGCCTCCTCCTCACCCATATTGTCGGCGAGGCCGGGGCCCATGTCGTGCAGGAGCAGGTCGGTGTAGGGCCGGATGGTCTGATTGCGGAGTTCGGCAAAAGGGTGATAGGGACTGGTGGTCAATTCCGCCAGGTGGCACTGCCCACACTGGCCCCCCGTGAAAAGCTGTTCCCCGCGCAAGGCGGCGGCGTTGGTCAGGTCACGGCGGGCACTGACGCCGAGGGTGGCGATATAACGTGTCAGGACGGCCAGATCAGCCCCGGCAACTTCGGGCGGAGCGGCCGCGGTTTCACCCTCGGACCCCGGGAAAACGGGAGTGGTCACGCCCATGTCGCTGTTGAGCGCATGGGCAACTTGGTGGCTCAGCCGGGGTTGCCCGGCCTTGTAGCCGAAGCGCCCCAGGCGCCATTCACCTGTCTCCGGGTCGCGCACTGTCTGGATCCGGCCGGAGATCCCGTCCTTGCCGGAATCGTCAGGATCAGCCAAGGCGGAGATGGTGCTTTCGCTCACCGCTTCGAGGAGACCGAGGCCAACCAGTTGCGGCGTCAGGCGCACGGAGAAATGCTCCGGCGCCTCACCTTGAAAGGCATAAACCGGCTGTTGCAGTGTGTAGGCCGTACCGTCGGCGTAGTTGCCTTCAGTGGTGGCCCAGGAGGCAATGCTGGCAGTCCCTTCGGCTTCACCCCGGATGGTCCGGGGCTGGAGGGCATTACCGAGTTTTGCATGGGGCGCTCCTGAGGCATCCCTGCCGACTTTCATTACCGTCTGATACATCGTGCCAGCCACCGCAGGCGGGAGCGCCCGGCCGTTGTTCACGTGGCAGGCGATGCAGCTGTGCTCCACAAAGTGCGGCCCCAGTTTTCCGGCCTGGGTTTCAAACGCTGGATTCCCGGGCTCGGAATGCACCCCACTGCCAAAATCTGTGTGATGCAGCCGCCGCCCGAGCAGAAAAGGCTGCGAACTGAACGGCGACAGATTCCCTGCCATCTGCTTGAACCGGTGCTCCGGCTCATTGGAATACTGATAGGGCAGGGTCGTCCGGCCTCCCAGCCAGGCTTTTTCCGGCAAAGGCGAGGAGTCGAGCGACGCGCCTACGCCCTCCCATGGCACCACGCCCTGCCCGACCACGTAGAGCATGGCGGTGCCGTAGTAGTTCTTGCGCCCGTGGAGGGGGGCCTTGAGGAATTGGCTGATCTCGATCTCAATGCGATCCCCCATTTCCAGTGGACGGTTTTCCGGCAGCTTGGACGACAGGGTCCAGGAATAACGGTTCGGCCCGTCCAGTTGTGCCGAGTAGTTGCCATGATACTCCGCCACGGTATTGCCACCGCGGAAGAAAGCCCGGAATTCCGGGGCCTCGAGAGCCGTGAGGGTAGTGTAGTTGAACCTGATGCCGGCTCCTCCCCTGGCCACCCGGTCCACGATCTCGAGGGCAATCGTCCGCTCTTCCCAATACCAGCTCAGGTAATGATCGTAGGCCCGGAATGGCGTGCCATTCACCAGATCCTCCCGGGCATGCCGGTCCCGGGCCCGGTCGGCGATATGTGTGATGAGAGCCGCCGGGGTGTCCACGGAGGTCGCCGGCTCCAGTTTCGTCGTGCTGTCGAATAGCGGAACGATGCCGCCCGGTGCCGAAGCAGACGCGGCGATGCAGGTGAAAGCCAGCAGAATCGGAAGGCGGAACTTGCGGTTCATTGAAATAGCAAAGGGTCAGCCGCCGGCTCAATACCACGCCGCGAGACCGCCCTGCCAAATCGATTTCAGGTCCGCCAGCGCCTCGTCCACGATCAACCCGGCTCCCTGCCGGATGACCAGGCGGCGGTGCTCTCCGGTCGTGGAACCCAGCACCGCACAGGGCTGACCGGCGAAGATTTCCTGCACACTCTCCAGATCCTCCGCCGGCACCTCCAACACAAAGCGCGCCGGGCTTTCGCTGAACAGCTGCACCATGGCGGGCAGATCCCGGGCGAGATCGGCTTCAATCCCGGCCTTCATGGAAAACGCCATTTCCGCCAGGGTCACCGCCAGGCCGCCTTCCGAAACATCGTGGGCGCTCAGCACATACCCATCCTTGATGGCTTCATGCGCGCAGCGGTAGAGCGCCATCGCCGCCACCGGATCGCAGACGGGAACTTTGAGATTTTTCAGGCCCTTCTGGCGGGCGAAGACACTGCCGCCAAGATCGCTGGTCGCGGCGCCCACCAGCACCAGCACGCTGTCATCCGACCGCAGGCTCGCCCCGGTGACGTGGGACGCGTCCTCCACAATACCCATGCCGCTGATCAGCGCGGTGACGGGAATCGAGACCGGACCGTCCTCGGTCTGGAAGTAGTTATAAAACGAGTCCTTCCCGGACACAAACGGCGTGCCGTAGGCGACGGCCGCTTCCGCGAGGGCGCGGGCGCTTTCCACCAGTCCGCCCAATTCCACGGGGTCATGGGGATTGCCCATGCAATAATTGTCGAGCACCGCAATTTTGTCAGGATTGGCCCCGCAGATTACAAGAGACCGCACACATTCATCCATGCAGGCCAGCCCCATCGCATATGGGTCGGTCTTGCCCCACTCCGGCAGCAGACTCAGCCCCAGCGCGATCAGGCGGGAACTCCCATCGAGGCGGATCACCGAGCCATCCTGCGGGGCATCGCCGGTGGCCCCGGCCAGGGGTTTGAGAACAGTGTTGCCCTGCACCTCATGGTCGTATTCGCGGATTACCGGCTCGCGGGAAACGATCGCAAAATCGCCCAGCACCCGTTTCAGGTCGGCCCCGGCCGCGGTTTCATCCAAAACGGGCAGGGCCTGCCAGACCGGTGTGTTCCACGTGCCTTTGAGGTTCAGACGCGGGGCCTCGTGGAGGCGGCCGCAGTCCAGTTCACAGACCATTTGGCCGTGGTGCTGCACTTTGAGAATCCCGGTGCCATCGCTGGTGCCCAGCACGGAAAGTTCCGTCTCATAAATGTCCGCCAGCTTCTGGAGCGCAGGCAGGTGGGACGGGTCGGCCGAAAGCACCATGCGCTCCTGGCTTTCGCTCAGGAAAATCTGCCAACTCAACATGCCCGGCTCCTTCAACGGGGCCTTGTCGAGGTCGATCAGGCCGCCGGTTTCACTCAACATCTCGCCCGCCGCGCTGCTGAATCCGCCCGCGCCGCAGTCGGTCAGTCCGGCAATCAGGCCCTGCGCCCGTGCCGTCAGGATAAAATCGCTCACCTTCTTTTCCTCAATCGGATTCCCGATCTGCACCGCACTCTGGTCTTCCTCGTGGCTGTCCGTGCCGAGCGCTGCCGAGGAAAACGTCGCGCCTTTCAGGCCATCCCTTCCGGTCCGCCCACCCACGGCGATAACCAAATGCCCCGGAGTCACTTCCTTGGGAATATCGGCCGAAGGAATCACGCCCGCGGTGCCGCAGAAAACCAGTGGATTATAACAAAACGTGTCATCAAACTGGATCGCCCCCGCCACGGTGGGAATGCCCATGCGGTTGCCATAGTCACGCACCCCGCGCACCACCCCGCGCATCACTCCCAGCGGATGGATCACATCCTTGGCGCGGATCTGCTCCGGTTTGGTGTCCGGCCGGCCAAAACAAAACACATCCAGCGACGCCACCGGTTTGGCGCCCTTCCCGGCGCCCAGAATATCGCGGATCACCCCGCCCAGCCCCGTATTCGCCCCCGCATATGGCTCGATGGCCGAGGGGTGATTGTGGGTCTCCACTTTCAAACACACCGCCAGCCCCGGGTCCACTTCGATGAATCCCGCATTGTCCGTGAAAGCCGACAGCACAAATCCGGGCTTCGAGGCCATGATGTCCATGCTGATTTTCCGGATAAACGTCTTGAAGACGCCATCCACCACCTCGGTCTTCCCGTCGCGGGTGTGCTCAATCTTCGCAGAGAAAATCCGGTGTTTGCAATGCTCGCTCCACGTCTGGGCGATCACCTCCAGCTCCACATCGGTCGGTTCGCGTCCGGTTTCCTGGTAATAAGCCCGCACCGCCTCCATGTCATCGGCCGAGAGCGAAAGCTTCATTGCTTTGCTCAAGGCTTCCAGTTCTGCCGTGGACAGAGCAAGAATGGGAATCGTGCGGAAAGTGGGGGAATCAGGAGCTGCGGAGGCCATCAGCGAACGTGGCGGGATGCCCCCCGCCGTCAAGGGAGCGCCGCAGGCCAAAGCGGCTGGGCAGAAAGTGGTTGGCAGGGCCCCCGCGCCCGGCAACTTCAACCCACCCGCTGAAACAATGGCCAAACCCCAATTTAAGAAATGGAGAGTCCTCTTCACCCTGCTCCTTGGCTCGGTCGGAGCCGCCTGCGAGGCTCCCGGCGTTTTCCGCGATGTGCCGCGCAACCTCCCCCATGCGGTAATCACTTCGGACAATCCTCCGGGCTTCAGGGGATGCTTCGGACGAGGCCGCGAAGTCTTTTTTCATCGCATCAATGGCCAACTGACCGGATTTTGGCGGTCGAGGGACACTTACCGGATTCCCCCGGGGCCCACCTCCGTGAAAGCCAGTGACTCCACCGAACCCTATGATTATGGGCCGGTGATGTCCTTTTCCGCCCGGGAAGGTCATCGCTACACGCTTCGTCCGACCCGCCTCGGTGACAAGGACGCCGTCACCCTGGCAGAACGGGCGCCGGGTGGCTCCCCGGAACGGGTGGTCGGATCCGCCCTGCGGGACCGGGAATGAGGCCCCTGACAGGTCCCCTCCCTGCGCCGTTTCAACCGCCCGGGCATGTCCCATCCCCGCCCTGCGTCAGGACCTGCTATTCGGAAGCCAGCCAGACTTTGACATGATAAAAGTCAGACCCGGGAAGGACAGGGGCCGTAAAGTTCACCGCTTGTCCATTTCCGATGATGTTGGTGAAGCCCGGCACGGCCGACCACACCACACTTCCGCCCAGCGTCCGCGATGACTCCAACGCGTAGTGGCGGGTCAGGCCCGCGTATCCCGGTCCCGAGGCGGGGCTTGCCTGGAAGCTCAGGGAAACCTGGCCGGCGGCGAGGTCCATCGATTGGGTTACGGGCCAATCGGGGGCGAGGGGTGAAGTGCCAAAGACAAATTCCTGTTCGTTGGTGGTTCCATCGCCATCCGGATCCATCGTAGAGCCGGAAATAGCCGAATCCTCCAGTTGGGACGGAGTGAAACGATTGGCAGCCCAGCTGGAAAACGTATCCACCACTGAAACCGAAACCGTTGCGGTGCTGGAATCCACCACTCCTGCTGGATTCGTAATTCTCACCCAATAACTGGTGGTCGCAGCAAGGGCGGGCGTGGCGAAGGTTGGGCCGGCGGCGCCGGAGATGGCATTGCTGGTATCGCCAGTGGCACCCTGATACCACTGAAACACCGGTGAGGTGCCCGAGGCGGTGACGCTGAGGGTGACCGAGCCCCCTGGACTGACCGTGGCGGACGCCGGCTGGCCCGAGATGGCGGGCGGGCTAATCACCGTCACCATTGCAGTGCCGGAATTGACAGTCCCGGCGGTGTTGGTCACCTTGACCCAATAGCTGCTGGTTGTGGCCAGGGCCGGCGTGGTATAAGAGGACGCAGTCGCCCCGCCAATGGGATTGGTAACGTCGCCTGCGGCTCCCGCATACCATTGGAATGATGGTGATGTGCCCGAAGCAGCGACACTGAGAGTGGTGGTGCCGCCTGCATTGATAGTGGCGGACGCGGGCTGGGCTGATATGACGGGCGGTTGAATCACCGTGACCACGGCGGTGCCTGAATTGACGCCTCCACCGGCATTTGTCACTCTGACCCAATAGCTGCTGGTTGCCGCGAGGGCGGGAGTGGTGTAGGTCGAAGCCACGGCGCCGGCAATGGGATTCGCGGTATTACCCGCGGCACCGGCATACCACTGATAGGCCGGCGAAGTCCCTGAGGCCCCCACGCTCAAGACCGCCGTGCTCCCGGCGTTGATCGTGGTGGAGGCGGCCGGCTGGGTGGTGATCGCCGGTGGACTGACTCCTCCCGTCACCGTGATCGTGAATGCTTTGGATTTGGATCCTCCGGAGTAGCCTGCATTCTCGTAGGCAGTGATGGTAACCGGGAAACTGCCATTGACGGTCGGGACACCGGTGACGGAGTCGATGTTGCTGTTGGTCGCATTGGTATGGCGCAGACCTGTTGGAAGCGTCCCCGTGAGCTTCCAGCTTTTCGCCGTGGAGGGCGCTCCCGTCACCTGGACAATGAAATTCAAAGCACTGCCGTTGGTCGCGGGTACCGTCGATGAACCCGCCACCGGGGCCACCTGCTGGATTACGGTGGCCCCCGAAACGCAGTCAAAGGCCCCGAGCCCGGAAACCACCGCGATGCTCCATTTCGCCACCTGGCTAAAGCCTGACACCCCGAGCACACGGGCCTCATGGACAATTACCTGACCAATCGGAGCGCGTTGGCATACGAAGAGGAGCGGACCGCAGCGGGAGAGGGAACGACGCGCTTTGACAGCAAGTGGTGTTTTGCGTTTCATGACTTTGCAGGCAGTGAAGGGGGGGATAAAAAGGAATGGAAAGGAGAAGTATTGCTAGTTGCAGCCGCAGCCGCCACCGCCCACCCCGCCACCGCCAAAACCGGCTTCGCGGGAGAAATAGGCATGTTCGGTCATGGCCGTTTGAAGCGGATCCATGCTTTCAGCCATGATGGGGCTGGCCAGATTGCCGCGCTCGTAGGGTTTCACCCGCACGAGCGAATCGGCACAACTGCTGAGCGATAACATACCGCCAAGCAGCAGGAACAGGGGAAGTGGGTGTTTCATAAATGTTCGGATCGGGTGGGTTCAGCGGCTTTCGGCAAGGAGGGCCTCGATTTCCGTGGTATATTCCTTCTCGGTTTTGGCCCCTTTGAACCCGCTATGGACATGTCGGACCACCCCTTTGCGGTCGACCAGGTAGCTGGTGGGCATAGTGCCCGGATTGAAGGCGCCGGCAGCGCTGTGGGTGGTATCATGCACCAGAGGGAAAGCGGCGCCCATGGTGGTGGAGAATTTCTTGAAATCGGCGGCACTGTCATCCACCCCGATGCCGATGATCACGAGTCCTTTTGCGGCGTATTGCAATTGCAGGCGGTTGAGGGACGGGAAGGAAGCCTTGCAGGGAGCGCACCATGAGGCCCAGAAGTCCACCAGCACCACTTTTCCGGCAGTGTCAGGGATCTTGGCTCGTGGCAGGAGCAGGGCCAGCTTGGGGAGGGGTTGTCCGGTTTTGACGGTCTCGCCGGCAGTCAGGGCCGGGGTGATGCAGGTGAGGAGCAGGATGGCAGTCAGGAGGTATTTCATATTGTTGGAGTAAAGGGGAGAGCAGAGAAAGGGGGAGAGGGGAGGACTAGCAGCCTTGGACCAGCCATTGTCCGAAATCACGGCTGCCGTCGATGCCGTCCACGGTCTGGGCGCAGACCGAAACGCCTTGGGCACGCGATGCCAGATCCAGTCCTTTTTGAGTTCCGAGCACGAACACCGCGGTGCTGTAAATACCGGCTTCCAGGCAGGTGCGGGCGACGACGGTGACCGCGCTCATGCCGTTGCTGACCGGCCAGCCGGTGCGGGGATCCAGAATGTGTCCATAGCTGACTCCATGGTGGCTGAACTGCCGCGCATAATTTCCCGAGGCGGAAACCGCACGGCCGCTGATGGCCAGACCACCCCAGCACTTGCCGGGCTGATTCCCGTCCTCGATGCCTACATGCCAGAACGGATGAGCCCCGTTCCCGCCCATCGCAAACACGTCGCGGCCAAGATCGACCAGCAGATCCTTGATTCCGGCATTGCGGGCAATTTTCGCCAGGGCATCGACCGCCAGCTCCTTGCCAAACCCGCCGAAATCGAGGCCCATGCCTTCCTCCGGCAAAAAGACCCCGCCGGGACGGCGCCGGATTTTTACCCAACCCACCAGGGACAAGGCTTTCGCTACGCTGGACTGATCCGGCAGCTGCTCATGGACTTTTTTCCAATCCCAAACCCTCAGCAGCGGCAGCATGGTGGGGTCCAGAATGCCGTCGGTCAGCCGATACAATCCATCGGCGATGTCCAGCAGTTGTTCGGTTTCGGCATCGGTGTCCACCCAGCCCTGGCCGGCGGCGGCATTGATGCGCGAGACCATGGAATCTGGGCGGAAGCGCGAGAACTTCGCTTCAAATTTCCCGATCCAATCCAAGGCATCGGCGGCAAACTGAAGGGCCCGGCCATCGTTGGTCTCCCGGAACTTGATTTGACAGTCGGTCCCGAGCGCACGGAATTCCAGGCGGCGCACGCCAAGGGCATCGGGAGGCAATGCGGCTTCTGGACTCAGGGTGCTCATGCGGTGGCTGGAAGCAGAAATTAGAATTTCAGATTGAGTCCCACGGTCAGCATGTTGGCACTTGGATAGGACGCCCCCGGGGCGGTATCTTCACCCACCCCTTTCATGGTGTAGCGCTCATAGGTGGCGCTGAGGGAAAGGTTTTCGGAGATTTTCCCCAGCACCCGGATCCCGATGCTGTTGGAATCCAGGGAGGAGAGCCGGTAGTCCGCCGAATAGTTTGGACCGGTGCCATCGGGATCATCCGCCGGCGTGACCACATCCACATTATTCAATGAATTGACGAAGAAATCCGCGGCATTCTGATGATAATAACGGATGAAGGGGATCAACTCGAGGTGCGCTCCCAGTTGCTGCCGCCATTCCACCTGCACCATTTCGGAGGAAACTCCGAAGTCATCATGGGTGTAGCGGAAAATGGCATCGATCGCCGCCTTCTCGGCTTCAAAGTAGTGCCGTCCCTCCAATTGGATCACCTGCCGGAAACGGTTATCAGGCCGGTTTTCCCGGTAGATGTTGACCACCGGAATGTCGACTCCCGGGATCACGATCACGGTACCGTCCCCCGCATCGATCACCGTATCCGGAGTCGTCACGATCTCGTCCCGTTGCACCACTTTGTAGGGATCGTTCAAATACCCGTTGCTGAATCCGAGGGTCAGATTGCCCGAGACCACGGTGTTCTTGCCAAGAATCTGGGAAACGCCGGTGAAGAAATCAAGGCTCTCCTTGCCCCGGTCTCCCAGCATCGGGACATGCACCGTATCGTCGAGGTAATTCACCCCCAGCGTCAGGGTCGTGTTCTTCTGGTTCAGTTCGATGGCATCGGTCAGGGCAAATCCATTCGAAAGATAATCGTCCTCCTCGCTGTTGGCCACTTCCAGCTCCACCCGGTGGTTCCCGATCTGCTGGGCCAGAGCGCCGAGAATCCCTGTCCGGATATCCTCCACATTGGCGAGGAATGGCTGAAGTCCGCCCGGCTGCACCCCGGTCGGGGAAGCCCCGGAAATCGCATCGTTCAAATATTGCATCCGGAAGGTGGTTCCCTCCAGGATATCCCACTTGCCACGCACATAATGGGATTCGACCCTGATCCGGTCGTCGTCCTCCTGATACAGCTGGAAGCTGTAGTCATACTCTTGAGCAGGGGTTTCCGCCCGCGACTGGGATCCGGAGCAGAGCAGACTGGCAAGCAGGAGAGGTTGGCGTAATTTCACGAAATGGCAGCGGTTTGGAGTGTTGATGTGGTGCGCATAGTGAATGCTAGTCACTAATCCGACTATCTGCTTATGCAACTGTCGCCGGAAGGCCCATATTCATACTTTATACCGATCCACGCAGAATAGAACAGCAGTCTCCCGTAACCAAATGGTCAGAATTCAATCCGGCCGGTAAATGAAAAAACCGAGACTCAATGCTCATGATAAAATCACTTTTGACATGAATGCCGCTGCCCGGCCGGAGCTGGCAGCGGCTGGCCTGGCCGTGGCGCTTCCTGAACCACAGAAGTTGGACGGTTTGGATGAAGCCTGTCCGGCTGCCGTTTCGCTCCCGGGGGGCACCCTGCCCTGCCTGGGCCGCTTCAATTTCCACGCCCCATCAGGCATTCTCTGGTCCGGGGCCCACCTCCCTCCAGCCCCATGAAATTCCGCTAGTCCAGGGAGCCCGCGGCTGTGTGAACCCGGAAGTCCATGCCGTTCCAAAACCGATTTGCCGGGGCCACAGCCCCGCCTTGCCACCATTCCACCTCCATTAATTAAGTTGCCTTGATCTTTTTCCCCTCGTGGGCAAGCTCCCCTTTTCCGTCCGACCTTCCCGGCCATGCCGTCCAAACGCCCCACTCCACCCTCCGATTCCTCCGACGACCAGCTCGCTTTCGACCTCAATGACGAAAGTGCAGCCTCCGCCGCGGACGGTGCGGCCCCGGAGGCCACTCCGGCTGCTCCCGGAACCCCCTCCGCGGATGCCCCTGAAGAAATTCCCACCGGCCCCCGCCCGCACCCGGCCCTCGCCTCCACGTCTTTCGGCAGGGATGGCACCCCGCTGCGCCTGAATCATGTCGGTGAAATGTACGGCCACTGGTTTCTCGACTACGCCAGTTATGTCATTCTGGAACGCGCCGTCCCCCACTTGAACGACGGCCTAAAACCCGTGCAACGCCGCATCCTCCACGCCATGGAGCGCATGGACGACGGCCGTTTCAACAAGGTCGCCAACATCGTCGGCGAGACGATGAAATACCACCCTCACGGCGATTCGGCCATCACCGAAGCCCTCGTTGGCCTTGGCCAGAAGGACCTGCTGGTCGAAACCCAGGGGAACTGGGGCAATATCCTCACCGGTGATGACGCCGCCGCCGGCCGCTACATCGAGGCCCGCCTCTCCAAGTTCGCTCTCGACGTCCTCTTCAACTCGCGCCTCACCACCTGGGCCTCCTCATACGACGGCCGCAATCCCGAGCCCGTCAACTTCCCCGCCAAGTTCCCCATTCTGCTGGCCCAGGGCGTGGAAGGCATCGCGGTCGGCCTCGCCTGCAAAATCCTCCCTCACAATTTCAATGAACTGATCGATGCCTGCATCGAAGCCCTGCGCGGCAATCCGTTCACCCTCGTTCCTGACTTCCCCACCGGCGCCATCATGGACGCCAGCGAATACAACGACGGCCTCCGCGGCGGCAAGATCCGCGTCCGCGCCCGCATTGAGGAAGTCCCCAAAAAGAAAGGCCTGCTCCGCATCACCGAAATCCCTTTCGGCACCACCAGCGGCGGCCTGATCGAGTCCATCCTCTCCGCCAACGAGAAAGGCAAAATCAAGATCGCCAAGGTCGAGGATATGACTGCCGAGAAGATCGAGATCCTGATCCATCTCGCTCCCGGCACCGAGGCCGAGGACATGCTGAAGGCGCTTTATGTCTTCACCGACTGCGAAGTCTCCATCTCTCCCAACAGCGTCGTCATCCGCGATGACAAGCCCGCCTTCCTCTCCGTCAGCGAGCTGCTGAAACACTCCGCTGCCCAGACCAAGGACCTGCTCCGCCAGGAACTGGAGATGAAGCTCGGTGACCTTGATGAGAAATGGCACTTCTCCTCCCTCGAAAAAATCTTCATCGAAAAACGCATCTACCGGGACATCGAGGAATGCACCACCTGGGATGCCGTGATGGCCGCCATCTGGAAAGGCCTCAAGCCCTACCTGAAACTCCTGCGCCGCGAGGTCACGGACGAAGACGTCAAGTCCCTGACAGAAATCCGCATCAAGCGCATCTCCAAGTTCAACTCCTTCGAAGCCGACGAATACCTGCGCGGGCTGGAGGACCAGATCGAAACCGTCAAAGGCCACCTCGCCCAACTGACCCGCTACACCATCAATTGGTTCAAGGAGCTGAAGAAGAAATACGGGATCACCCGCCAGCGGAAAACAGAGATCACCACCTTCGACCGGGTCGCCGCCAGCGCCGCCGCGGTTGCCACCGAGACCCTCTACATCCAGCGGGATGAAGGTTACATCGGTTACGGCCTGAAGCGCGGCGGCGAAGCCCTCTTCAAGTGCTCCCGCCTGGATGACATCATCGTTTTCCTCGACGACGGCACCGTCCGCGTCAGCCGCGTCACTGAAAAAGCCTTCTTCGGCGCCCACCCCATCCATGTCGCTCTCTTTAACAAAGAAGCCACGCCCGTTTACACGCTTTTCTACCGCGACGGCTCCCGCGGCCGCCTCTACGCCAAACGTTTCACCATGGGCGGCGTGACGCGCGACACCGTTTACGACCTGACCAAAGGCGCCAAAGGCAGCAAAGTCTTCTACTTCGCGGTCCACCCCACCGAAGCCGACGCCAACACCCTCCAACTGGTCGTCCACCTCCAGCCCGCCCCCCGCCTCCGCAAGCTGGAGATCGAACTCAACATGGCCGACTACGCCGTCAAAGCCCGCAACGCCCAAGGCAACATCGTCGCCGAAACCAGCGTCAAACGCGTGGCGCGGCGGCGGTAAAATTAAGGTATATTCCCAGTGAAACGCTTGAGTGCCGCCTGCACCTCGTTGTCCTCCGGGAAGTAATAACACAGTGCACCAAGAGCAGATCCTCGTATTTCTTCTCCATTTTTGAGGTCCTGCGCGAGAACCAGCAGGCCGCTGCGGACTTCCGCCTCCGCTCCCCCGACCCGCCCAAGCGTCGCAAGCACCTGCCTGCGGACCGAAGCCTCGGTGCCGGCGTCCTGCGAGAGGTCCAGCAGGCCGCGGCGGACTTCCGCCTCCGCTCCTCCCACCTGCTCCAGCGTCGCGAACGCCTGACTGCGGACGGAAGTCTCCGTGACGGCGTCCTGTGCAAGGTCCAGCAGGCCGCGGCGGACTTCCGCTTCCGCTCCCCCCACCTGCCCCAGCATCGCAACCGCCTCCCTGCGGACGGGAGCCTCCGCGGTGGGGTCCTGTGCAAGGTCCAGCAGGCCGCGGCGGACTTCCGCCTCCGCTCCTCCCACCTGCTCCAGCGTCACAAACGCCTGAATGCGGACGGAAGCCTCCGCGGTGGGATCCTGTGCCAAGACCAGCAGACCGCTGCGGACTTCCGCCTCGGCTCCTCCCACCTGCCCAAGCGCCGCAAACGCCTGAATTCGGGCGTAAGCCTCCGTGCCGGCGCCTTGTGCGAGGACCAGCAGGCCGCTCCGGACTTCCGCTTCGGCTCCTCCCACCTGCCCCAGCGCCGCAAACGCCTGAATGCGAATGTAAACCTGCGTGGCGGCGGCCTCTGCAAGGGCCAGCAGTCCGCGGCGGACTTCCACCTCCGATCCTCCCACATGCCCCAGCGTCGCAAACGCCCGAATACGGACGGAAGCCTCCGTAGCGACGTCCTGCGCAAGGGCCAGCAGTCCGCGGCGGACTTCCACCTCCGCTCCTCCCATCTCCCCCAGCGTCGCAAACGCCCGAATACAGACGGAAGCCTGCGTGGCGGCGTCCTCCGTAAGGTCCAGCAGACCGCTGCGGACTTCCGCCTCGGCTCCTCCCACCTGTCCCAGCGTCGCAAAAGCCTGAACGCGGACGGAAGCCTCCGCGGTGGGATCCTGTGCAAAGACCAGCAGGCCTCGGCGGACTTCAGCCTCCGCTCCTCCCATCTCCCCTAGCGTCGCAACCGCCTGAATGCGGACGTAAGCCTCCGTGACGGAATCCTGCACGAGGACCAGCAGGCCGCGACGGACTTCCGCCTCCGCTCCTCCCACCTGCCCCAACGTCGCAACCGCCTGACTGCGGACGTAGGGCTCAGTGGCGGCGTCCTGCGCGAGGACCAGCAAGGCGCTCCGGACCTCCGCCTCCGCTCCTCCTACCTGCCCCAACGTCGCAACCGCCTGACTGCGGACGTAAGCCTCCATGGCGGCGTCCTGCGCGAGGGCCAGCAGCCGTAGCGGCAAATTGGGATCTTCAGGCCAGATGAGTGATATGGATTTCGCAGCCTGTCGGCGGAGGGATCAGTTTTGCGCATCCATCTGCCCGGACGTACCAATAATGGTGTAAGCGGACCAAGCCAAATCCAAAAGCCGCGCCTTAATCCGACGAGCTGCCTCCTGATGTCTGGCCCGGTCTTCAACTTCAGCCAGACACTCCGCGGCGAGAAACAATCCGGCACAAGGTTTGGCGGGTGCCACTAATGCGGTAATGCGTTCCAAGAATTGGTTGGCAATATCTCCGGGCAGGCGGGCAAAGGCCAGACTGATAATAATAGGCCACTTTTCTTCCTGCCAACGCCGCAAAATCAACCTTTCCCACAGGACTTCCAGGGCTAGGCCATCCGCCTCCGGGTGCTTGGTCCATGCCCAGGCACAATAGAATTCCAGAAAAGTACGGTGCACAAAACTGTAGAATTCCCCCCCGGCAAAACAAAGAACGAAGGAGCGACTGCGCAGTTGTTGAACTAGGCACTCCGCATATCGTTCGGGATCACCAAGTTGGGGCCGGTCTTTAATGTAGTCCTGGATCACTTCCAGAAGATCCTTCTCAGCAATCAGGTTGGTGCTGACCCCATGCTGATCCCGCATCACCCGCCAGGCGATACGCCGCAAAATATCATGTTTCTGCGCCAAAGTCAGCGGTTTCAAATCAAACCCCATCGCAGCGCCTTCTTCTCCAAAATGCTGGGCTTCCCAGCTATCGATCATCAACTTCGCTGCGCTCTCATAGAGTTCGGTACGGTTCTCCGGCAAGGCCGCAGAGCGCCGGTTAATGAGACACAAGAGAGTGAGCAGCAAGGGATTGGAAGCCAGTTCGGCCATGTGGTGGAAATCGCCGAGTTTCCTTTTTAGCCTCGCCAATCGTTTATTCCGCTCCGCATCGTTACGGAAAAAGACCCGGTGGCATTGCTCCATAAACCGGGTGCGCTGATCCTGAGTGAATGGCTGTAGCATCCAGCCTTCCCATCCACGGTCCCGCCATTCACTGCTTTGGAAGCCATAAATCCGCGAGGTCAAAATCACCCGGTAACCTTTCCCAAAAAGATCGCGGATCTGCCGGGAGATCTCACTCCTGATCTGCAGGTCGATGATCTCATCCAAGCCATCCAGAAGCAGTAATGCGGCATCCTTTTCCAGCAACTGCTTCAACTGAGCATGATCCATCCCAGTAACGCAGCCGCAGCCCTCATGAAGAAAATCCAACAAATCCAAAGTCCGATTATGGGAATAAGCTTCCACATAACGCTTTAATTCCACATACACCGGTACCGGATCGCGAGCCGCCTCTCCGTCAAGAAAGCGGCCTGCCCAGATCACTGTCAAGTAGCGCAGCAAGGCAGTCTTTCCCGCCCCGGGATCTCCAATAATGATGTGTCCCCTCGCCGCAGTATCTCCCAGCACGACAGACACTGGGCGAACTGGCTGATTTTCCTGCTTCGCTTTCAATTTTTCCACCCGGTCCTTCCACACTTTTCGGAAAAGAGCGTCATCCCGATGATGCAAATCATGCTCTGCCTTGGCTTCGTGCGGGACTTCATAAATATGGACCTCATCCAATCCGATGCTGCGAACATCCGGCAGTTCAAAAACATCCCGGAGCATCAGCACATGCTCACCCACGTCGCCGTCAATGTCAGCCACCGGCACCGGACCAAACTCCTCAATTGCCCGTTTTGCATAATGGCTGAGATCAAGACCTGGACTGCGCACCAAGCTCTCCAGAGTCTGCTGCATTTGGGGAATCAGATTGGTGTTCTGCTCTATCCGATCCAATTTACCACCATATTTTTCGACAAATGCGACGATGGACTCCATTCGCTGGATCAAAGGCTGAAGCACCTCCGCAGCACTCAACTTTGCGGCTAGGGTTTTCGCTATTTCTTCGGCAACCAAAGGCTCGATGTGCTCTGATTTCCGGATTTCGGTCAACAGTTTGCGGCCCGTTTGGACCATGAAGGCACAAAACTCTTCCTTCCCTTCTTTCAGGATTTCCCGCAATTCGACGCCATGCAGCACCCAAAGTGAATGGCCGGCATCCGTGCCAAGAAATGCCTCCGCGAGCGTAGGCGGTTGATTGTAATCCCCCAACTCAATTCCCTCAATAATCCATTTCAGGAAACGGGCCACTGCCTCCCCAGCCTGTGGGCTGGCAGGATCTGCCTCCAGCATTTCCTCAAGACTCGCCAAGTTGCAAAACTGAGTCTGGTGCCACTCTTCAAAGGAAGCCGTATTCAATTGTTGATGCAATTCCGCCAGCCATTCCGCAGTTGGTTTTGATAAATCCAAGGCCGCGTTTTTAGACCAGTCCTTGAGGCTGAAGCGCGAGCCAAGGAACTGGCCGAAACTATTCCACCAAGACGTCCCAAGAGAACCCTCCTTGGCAATTTGAGCCGATACGATATGCACCGCACGGACCCAAGCCGTGCGGCTGGCCACGATCAGATGGTGGTTCGCAGGCAACTGCCCTTTCAGTAGCCATTTTTGATATTCCTCGACTTTACCGGCGGCCAAAGCATGCCCGAAATTCGAAAGAATTCCCTTGGTCTGGTCCAAAATAAATGCACCGACAGTCGAGCCAATCATAATTACAGAAAGTGGTTCCCCCATCTCTGACAATTGGTCGTGCACAGCAGAAGCGCAAATGCAAACATTTTTGAGCTAGTTGCCTTGATTGACAGAATAGGATCTCCGGATTGCGATCACACCGGAACCAACACAGACACATCCGGCCAGAGCGCGGCGAGGGGTTCGTCCAAGGTGGCCAATTTGCCTCCTTGGCGTCGTGCCAGTTCGGCGAGCCAGGCATCGGTGATTTGCCGGTGAGCGGTCAGGCGGGTGGGGGATATTTCGCTGTAAGAAAAGTTCGCCGGCCAGAATTCGTGGCGGGGATGTGTCCGCAATGAAACGAGCACAGCCCAGGCGGCAGCGGCGGATTTGTCCTGCGCCAACATCATTTGCAGCCGCAGGAGGGTGCCTTCGGTCACCGGGCAGGTGGCGAAGCGGTCCTGCGCTGTGGCCTGCCACCAGCGCCGGACGCGGTCGTGGTGCTGGTGGTCCGAGAGGGTCAGGGCGGCCAGCACATTTCCATCCAGCAGCCAAGTGATCATCGGCGGGCTCCCGTATTGCCGGACTGTCCTGCCAGTTGCAGCGCCGCCAAGTCTTCATCCGCCAGGGCTTGCTTCACATCCTCCTGTGAGATCGACCGCCCGGAGCGGCTCACCTGAATGCCCAAAACCGGGTCAAAATAGCTGGTGGCATTCCCATCTGGCGGCGGAACCGCACCGGCGGGGTTGGCCTTGCGCCGTAGAAGATCGCCCACCGCTTTGCTGAGAGAGGTGCGGGTGGCAATGGCATGACTGCGGACCATAGCATAGAGATCGTCGTCAAGGTTGATGGTCAATCGCACGATACACCATCGTGGAGTGGGTGCGGAATTGTCAACTTTCTTGAAAATGTATCCGAGTCCCAAAGACCCGCAGATCCTCCTTCCTCACTTGCCTGTTCCCTTCATGTGGTTACAGTGCTTACATTATGAAACCCTTGGAACTTTCCCTCGCCCGAATCGGGAATTCCCGGGGCATCCGGCTTCCGTCGGCCCTGATCCGGAAGCATGGCTTGGAGGACGGCTTGGTGCTGGAGGATCGCGGGCACGAGATTGTCCTGACCCCGAAGAGCGGCAGCGCCAAATTATCCTGGGAGGAAACCGCTAAAGCAATGGCCGCTTCGGGCGAGGATTGGTCGGAGTGGGAAACTACCGTGGCGGATGGAGTGGAGCAAATTCCATGGGAAACCAGCCCAGCGGCCAAAACAAAAAAGAAAGCCAAAATCAGCTCCGCACCCGTCTCCAGGAAATGAAGCGGTATGAAGTTTTTTGGGCACGGTTGGATCCGGTGGAAGGCAGCGAATTGAGCAAGACGAGGCCCTGCGTGATTGTCAGTTTGAACAGCCTGAACGACAGTTTGACCACGGTCGTCGTCTGCCCTCTGACTTCCACCCTGCGGCCCACTTGGCGCACCCGGCTGAGGGTCACCGTGGCAGGCCAGGCTTCCGACGTCTGCGTGGACCAGATCCGGGTGCTGAGCAAAACGCGTCTGACCAAAAAGCTGGGCACGCTTTCACCTGCCGAAGCCACCGCTCTGGGTGAACTGCTGACGGACATGTATGGGAATTGAAACAGGCGGGACAAGGCCAGACCCATAAGGGCAGGCAAATCCTGCACCTCCTGTTTCCCTGCACCCATCAGGCGATCGATGACGGTTACTTTGCAGCCGCCTCCAGCAAGGCTTGCGCCTGCCGGGCGTCCTCCTTCATCCCGTGCTGCTGGTAGAAGGCGAGGAGACGACGTTGCCGGCCGGGGGGATCGAACGGCTTCGCCATGTATAATTTGTGCAGGCAGACCGGACAGAGCCCGGTGGGAAAGCGGTCGGATTCCTCCACTCCGCCGCTGCCTCCCATGAGGCATTGATAATACCGGCAATGACTCCAGCCGAACATGTGGCCGGATTCGTGGCTGAGGGTGATGCAGGCCCGCCGCAGGATGATGGCCTGGACCGTGGGATGCGTGGTGCGGCCTTCCCGGGCCGGACCGCCCCCGCCGAAGAAAAATGCCGGATCATGGCGGGCGAGGCTGAAGACGCCGACCCGCTGATTCAGCGTGGCCTCCCCAAAAACGAAGTTCCACGACTCCTTGGGATAAAGGTCGGTCATGGTGACCGCCAGGAGCGCATAAGCGTCGGCGGGCAAGCGGTCCGGGAGCCATTTGAGGAGATCGGTGGTCAGCAGTTGGGGCTGGCCACTGGTGGCATTGAGGCGCCGTTTGGCTGCGGCGGCGGCCTCTGGTTCGGCCGGCATGAGGCGGGACTCCAAGCCGAAGAAAATGCCCAGGTATTCCCGCAACACTTCCAGCGAAGGGGCGGAACCATTCCGGGGAAATTCTCCCAGCGGCAGCAGATAGAGCACCTGGCGGGTCTGATCCGGCAGATTGGATTGGCTGTTCCGGTAGGATTTCACGGACTGCGGCCACTCGTGCACGCTGTCCAGCCATTCGCCGGACTTTGGTTTTTCCAATGGATGATAGAGGGAATCCCCGAGCCAGGGACGCAGCTCCGGTGGAGCTCCCGCGGCATCGCTGGCCGCGGTCCGCGCCCCCTCACCGGGCGGCGTGAATGGCCAGAGGTTGATCACCGCGAGGGTGACGCTGGCCATGGCCAGGCCGAGGGCGAAGGGAAGACGGAGCTTCATGGAGCGATGTTATGAACGGTGGGTGCGGCCGGGGCAAGAATTGAAACAGGTCTCCGGCGCAGATTGACGCCCGGCGGGTTCCACCCCAGGGTGCCGGCGTGAACGGCTACTTCGATTGCAATGCTACCACCCCGCTGCATCCGGCGGCCCGCGTGGCGTGGCTGGAAACGGCGGATCGTTATTGGCAGAATCCGTCCAGCCTTTACCGCGAAGCCGGGGCCGCGCGCCAGCAGCTGGAGGATTGCCGCGAGCAGGTGGCCGACTGGCTGGGCTGCGAGGCCACGGAGATTGTGTTCCTGTCAGGAGCCACCGAGGCCAATAATGCGGTCATCGCCCATGCTGCGGCCAACGGGCTGGCGGACATGGCCGTCAGCGCGGTGGAACACCCGTGCGTGCGCGAACCCGCCCTGCATCATTTTCCGGACCGCTGTCACGAAATCCCCGTGACCGGCGAGGGAGTGACCAACCTGACCGCCCTCGAAGAAATCCTCACCACCCACCGGCCCGGCCTCGTGGCAGTCATGGCCGCGAACAATGAAAGCGGCGTGCTCCAGCCCTGGCAGGAAGCGCTCGCCCTGTGCCGGAACCATGGCGCCCTGTTCCACTGTGATGCCGCGCAATGGATCGGGAAAAAGCCAGCAGCCGGTCTCGGCGCCTGTGACTTTGTGAATGGCAGCGCCCACAAATTTGGCGGACCCAAGGGGATTGGATTCCTCAAAGTCCCGGCCACCGGCCGCCCCTTCCGCTCCCTGCGCGGCGGTCCACAGGAATCCCGCCGCCGTGCGGGCACCGAAAACCTGCCCGCCATCGCCGCCATGGTCGCGGCCTGGCAAGCGCAGGAAGCCTCGCTCGCGGCCCGGGAAGCGGCCTGGCTGGAAGCCCGGCAAGGCTTCGAGGAAAAAATACTCACCCTCCTGCCGGGCGTGGAAATCATCGCACGCCATGCCCCGCGGCTTTGGAATACCGTGCTGCTCACGGTGCCTGCTCCAAGCAATGTGAAGTGGCTCACCCGGCTGAGCGCCCTCGGGTTTTCCTTCTCCACCGGCTCGGCCTGCAGCCGGGGCGCGGGGGCGTCCGACGTCCTGCGCGCCATGGGCCTGCCGGAATCGAGCCAAGGCCAGGTGCTGCGCCTGAGCGCGGGCTGGGACACCACCACCGCTGACTGGCTGGCCCTGGCGGATGCCCTCGCCACCGTTTCCGACACGCTTGGGGAACGCCCCGCCGGCCAATCCCCCGCGTTTCGTTAGAGCGACGTGCGGCGGATCTGGAAGAACCGGCGCGGGCCGGCGGCCGCCGTGAAGGTGGTGGTTGTGCTCACTCCGGTGGCCACGATTCCGGTCTGTCCCGGCACATCCGTAAACCCGCTGGTGGTGGTGGATTGCTGCACGGAATAAATGGCCCCGGGCACCGAATTCCAATTCAGCGTCACCGAGCCCGTCCCAGGATTATACTGCACCGCCGTGATCCGGTAATCCAAGGTCTCGAGGTTGAAGGCCGTTTTCCCGGGTTGGCTGAACATCCCGGCAATGTCTGCCGGCGTCAGTTCCACGCTGTAGATCTGGAGATCATCCACCAGGCCAATATAACCCTGGCCCGCGCTGGTGGCGGTGCCGATGTAAAGCCCCTCGGAAGTCGTGGTGAGGGTATAATCCGTAAACCCGGCCACTGGCTCAACGCTTTCCGAAACCAGCACCCCATCAATGAACAACCGGGTGCGGGTCGCGGTGGGCGTGCCGGTGTTATTGCCAAACCCATCCACATCACTGTGCGTCACTGCCACATGATAGACGGTATCGTCCAGGATGGCCCCTTCCGCCGATTCCACGGCGGTCAGGCTGTTCACTTCAAAGACAAGTTTTCCGGTCGGCGTCAGATACAGCGAATACAGGGTGCCCGCCGTGGTGAAGAGGGAGGAACGGTGCAGGATGCGCCGGTTGGTGGTGGCTTTGGGCTCCGGTTTGATCCAGAGCGAATAACTGACATTGGGCAGGTGGGCCGCATTGCTGATCGCGAAATTCCCGGTCGTGCCGGAGTCCGCCGGAGTGAGCTTTACGGAGGTGCCGGCCCCGCCCGGGAGCAGAGAGGGCTGGGCAAAACCAAACGGCGCTTCGCGGATTTGCAGGCCTGCAGCGGGGCTGGCCGCCGTCGCATCTACCAAGGTTGTGCCAGCGGTGTCATCCATTTTGTAGTGCGCCAGCAAGGGTGGGCCAAAAGCATACCGGGCCGACACCGTCACACTCAGCGAAGGCACGCCCGGATCGGTGGTGGGGAATTCCAGGGAAGCCGACTTCAGGCCGCGCGCTCCCGTGGGGGAGAACACCACCTGCAAGGTCGCGGCATCCCCGGCGGGCACCACCACCGGGAAGGGTCCTGTCACGCTATACATGGAGGCACTGGCTCCGGTCGCCACGGGGGCACTCACCGTCACCTCCCCTGCCCCGTTATTGGTGATCGTAAGTTGGCCGGTGCTGTTGCCATTCTCGATGGAGACCGAGCCCACCCGCGAAGTGAGGGTTGCCTCGATGGAATTGATGGCCCGCTGTGCCTGCAAAGGCAGGGAAATTTCCGGCAAATTAGGATCGGTGGTCAACAACTTGAGGCGGGCCACTTTCAGCCCATTGGGGGTGGACGGATCGAAGTTCACCAGCACGGAGGATTGCCCCTGCACCGGCACGGGCAGAGGAAATGTGGACGCCAGGGAAAAATCCGCCGCATTCGCCCCATCAATCACCGCACTGGTGATGGTGTAAGCGGTGTCGAGACTGAAATTGGACACCGAAAACTCTCCCGCCGTGACCAAACCGGGCGTATCCACCTTCGGAAACACCGCGGTGACCACCGCTTCCAGCGAAGGGGCTCCGGCGATGGAATCAATCGTCAGATTGTCGAATAACCCAAACTGCCGGTTCAGTCCACCCGGGGTGCTTCCGGTGAAGGGGTCTTCATAACCAATGGAAGCAAAACCATCGGTGATCGCGGTGTCGGTGGTTTCGCCGAACTTCACCCCATTCACAAAAAGTGTCACCTTGCTCCCCACCACGATCAGTTCCACCTGGCTCCACTGATTGTTCGGCGTATTGGCAATCGAACTTCCCTGGGGGAAGGCTTGGGCATAAAGCCCGGAATTGGCCGTATTTTCCGTCAGGAAGGCCGCGGTCTTTTCAATGAACATGCCCAGATCCCCGGTGGTGCCGATCCCACCTTCCGAGGAAGCCCACCCAAAGGTTCCCACGCCGGTCGAGGCCCGCCGCGAATAACTCACCGTCGCCGTCCCGGCATGTCCAATCCCGAACAACCCCACTTCCGTGGTCCCCGCCGTCGCGGTCGGATCTACCGCCAGCCACATGTCAAAAGCCATCCGGTAATTCCCGGAAAACACCGCGGCCGCGCCTCCCGGGGTGGCCGAAGCCAGCAGGTTGATCGTCCGCGCCGTGCCGCCATAGGTCGCATTCAGCAGCACCCCCCGGGTCGCGGCACTCCCCGCGATCCGGTTGGGCGCCTCGGGAATCCGGACCGTCACCGGCCCGCCCCCGCCGCTCTGATCGCGGATGAACGAGGAATAATCCACATAAGCCAGATCCGCATTCGCCAGCTTGTTCACCAGCACCTTGGCCGTGGCCTGGCTGTCAAAGGACTCGGTGTAAAGGGAGGCAGCCATGACAAGGGACTGCGGGAACATCCAGGTGGCCGCCAGCATAACGGTCTGGAAGCAGCGGGAGCGGGGGGAGGTTGGTTTCATGGGGAAGGCGAGTAAAAAGGAGATCCGGGCCGGGGCTGAGCCCCAGCGTTCCGGGCTGCAGATGCTGGCTGCAGTAGAAATGATCAAGCAGGTCGTGACAAGCAGCTTCCATTCCGGGCCTCCATGGGAAGCCATTTGGAATCAGTCTTTTCCATCCGATGTCCCCGGTCGGTTTTCCAGAATGACGGGCACACCCGCCGAAGCCAACCCCACTCCGAATGCTGTCCTGGGGTCCGATCCGCCCTGACGCCCGACCCAATCAACATATTTACATGACACCTGTGTCGCAGAGAACCCACCCAGAAATAGATTGCCAAGGCAACCCTCCGCATGGAAAAATGAACGAAGTCCGGTTGGCATAGGACTTGCCTCAAATTCTCAGCACTCCGTTTTACTCCATGAAAAAAATCCCACTCCCTATCCTGACAACTGCAGTGCTTTGCTTCCCCGGCCTGGCTTCCGCGCAAATCGTCATCAACGAATTCCAATACGACGATGCCGGAACCGATGACCGGGAGTTCGTGGAATTATTCAATCCCGGCACTGACCCCATTGATATCTCTGGCTGGATCCTGGGAGGGGTGGATCCCGCCGGCGCCAATACGGCAACGACCATCCCGGCCAGCACCGTCATTGCCGGGGGTGGCTATTACGTGATCGGCCAGACTGGAGTGAAAAACGTCAACCAGGTGGTTGGCAGCATCTTTGAAAACGACAACGAAACCCTGGAGTTGAGAAACGGAGCCACTTTGATCGACGCCCTCGCCTATGAAACCAACAAGGGCGTGGCCTTCGCCTCCGGCGTAAGCACCCAGGTGGGACCTGGCATCTTTGGGAATTTTTCGACCTCTGATCTGGCCGGCACTCCTTTGAATACCTCTATCAGCTTTGGACGTTTTGTGGATGGACGCGATACCAATAACAATGGGCGCGACTTCGGCATGCGTCCCTCGACTCCCGGTTCGACCAATACCGTGGGCGGATTGATGATCTCCTACCAACCCGCCGACCCCTCAGGAGCGGTCACTGGAAGCGGACTTGCCAGCACGGTCGGCTCCTTCGTCAATACAGTCGTCATCGAGCCCGGGCTCGTGAGCGCTGCAAATCCCAATGCCATCACGGCTCCCATGGGCGGCATCACCAAAGCCTACACCGCCTGGGATCCTTCCGGTGGTGGCAACGGAGTCACCAGCACTGCCGTCTTCGGCAGCATGCAGTCCAGTTTCGTCCTGCAGGCCTACTTTGACACCCGTGCGCTGCCGGTGCAGACCAACGCCACCGCTGTGGAGTTCAAGGGCTCCGAAATTACCATGTATGGCATCGGCTCGGGAGATCCGCTCACCAACCTGACCGACCTCACCGGGACGATTGGATTGACGGCAGCCACGCTTCCCGCCGCAGACACCGCCAACGGTTTCACCGGGTATGCCTGGATTTACGAAAAAGCCGGTATTACCCCGGGGGTAGGAGGCAGCGCCGCCTCCAACCTGCTTCATCTGGTGAACGCCAATGACGGCGGGGACGCGGGTGTTGGCGGCAATACGCCCCTCGACTGGAGTATCCTCGCCAGTTATGATCTGGGCACCGCTGCCGACGGGGCATGGTATCAACTCGGTATCGATATTGCCTTGGACGGCACCGGCATTGCCACCTTCAACGGGCAGACCACCTTGTTCACCGCCACCGGTTTGAACAGCGGCGCTTTTAATGTCGGCTACCGGGAAAACCTCCAGGCCGGAGCAGATGGCACCCCGGACTCCCTGATGCGGCCCGCCACCTTCACCATCGTCCCGGAAGCGGGCACCCTCGGCCTGCTCACCTTGGGCATTGCCCCGCTTCTGCGCCGCCGCAGAACCCAGCGCTAACCGCCCCGGTTCATTCCTCCGCCCGCCTCCTGATTCCCCTCAGGAGGCGGGTTTTTTGTTTTGTATATTCCACCGGAAATCCCTAAGCCTTCCTTTGGCGCCTGGACATCAGGCTGGTCCGCCCTCTGATCCCTTCTCCCAGCACTCCATGAAAATCACCTTCCACGGCGCCGCCGGCACCACCACCGGCTCCCAGCACCTCATCGAGATCAATGGCCAATGCATCCTGCTCGACTGCGGCCTCTACCAGGGGCACCGCGAGGAAGCCTACAACCGCAACCAACATTTCCCGTTCAACCCCGCCGACCTCACCGCCGTGGTCCTCTCCCACGCCCACATCGACCACAGCGGGAATCTCCCCAACCTCACCCGCCAGGGCTACCGCGGCAACATCTACGCCACCCCCGCCACCCGCGACCTCTGCCAGATCATGCTGGCCGACTCCGCCAAGATCCAGACCGCCGACGTCGAATACGCCAACAAAAAACGCGCCCGCAAAGGCCAGCCCCTCTACACCCCGCTCTACACCCCCATCGATGCCGAAAAAGCCCTCCGGCAATTCGTCACCTTCGACTACCACCGCCCCATGTTCATTGGCGAGGGCGTCCAGGTCACCTTCATCGATGCCGGCCACATCCTCGGCTCCGCCCAGGTCATCCTCGACCTCCATGACCGCGCCACCGGCGAGAAAAAACGCCTCCTCTTCTCCGGCGATGTCGGCCGCGGCGACAATGACCTCCTGCGCAATCCTGACAACGCCACCGGCATCGACACCATCATCATGGAAAGCACCTACGGCGGGCGCGAACATGAAATGAGCACCGACTCCCGCGAGCACCTCTGCCGCATCCTCGCCGACGCCCTCAAAAACCGCGGCAAAGTCCTCATCCCCTCCTTCGCCGTCGAGCGCACCCAGCAGCTCCTCTACGTCATCCACGACCTCATCGAGACCGCCTGTCTCGCCCGCGTCCCCGTCTTTGTCGACAGCCCCCTCGCCGTCTCCGCCACAGAGGTCTTCCGCCTCCACCCGGAAGGCTTCAACGACACCGTCTACAACTTCCTCTTCGACAAACGCGACCCCTTCGGCTTCGAGGGCCTCGAGCTCATCCGCTCCCCCGTCGAGAGCAAGGAGCTCAATGGCAAGGACGGCCCCTTCATCATCATCTCCGCCTCCGGCATGTGTGAGGGCGGCCGCATCGTCCACCATCTCAAGAACAACCTCGCCGACCCCCGCACCACCGTCCTCTTCGTCGGCTACTGTGCGGAAAACACCCTCGGCTGGAAGCTCCGCGAAGGGCACCCCGAAGTCACCATCTTCGGCGACCTCATCCCCGTCCGCGCCCGCATCGAAATCCTCGACAGCTTCTCCGGCCACGCCGACCACAGCGAGCTCATGGAATACTTCCACCGCATCACCGGCCCCAAAAAACAAATCTACCTCGTCCACGGCGAGCCCCTCCGCTCCCTCGCCCTCCAATCCGCCCTCAGGGAGGAATACCCTGACAAATCCTTCACCGTCGCCGAGATGGGCATGACCGTGGAGTGAAGGCGGCCCGCCAATCGTTCAACGACTCAACTCCGGCAACCCCGCCGGGGGTGCGGCGGGGAGAGCACGTAAAGGGTTTGAGAAAAGATAAGCATAAATCAAGGAGAGAGAGGGCGGGGGTTGCCAGCAGTGCCTTGTTAGCGCCTTTTTTTCACGCAATGCCACTTTTCGAGGAACCCACGCCGCTGGCTGGGAATACGGGCTCCGGTCTCAGTCACCCTGTCCCAAATGTAGCCCTTGCGCATCACATACTTGGCCCCGCAGGAGGTGCACTCATGGACGTGACCATGGATGTCATCCGCAACAAGCCTAAACTCGGTCTCGGACCGATTCCCGCACTCGCAAGTTGGCCTCTGTCGCAGCGACCATTCGTTGAGATTCGCAACCGCAAGGAGTGCCAAATACCCAATCAGCATGCCAACTACTGCACCGCCCATTCCGCCGATGGCAGCACCGGCAGAGCCTGCACACCCAACGAATAATAGCACCCAAAGGAGGTTGATAATGTTCATCCGTGTCTTGGCGCTAACTACTGATTCACCGACAGGATTGCGGGAGAGTGTTCCACCTTATCTCCAGCAGGATTGTTGAGGGATTCAGGGAATCCGCCAAAAGGGGCGGGTGGGGGTGTTGGTGTTCGCTCCATGGGGCGGGATTTTGGAGAGGATGGCAGGAGTTCCCGCCGCCTCCAAGATAAATCTGCGGCTCCGAGAGATGCGGGGTCCTCACGCCGGGCGGGTGATGGTGACGGGGTTGCTGCCGCGGGGTCAGGGCATCCTTCCACCGCATCACCGGCCCCAAAAAACAAGCCGACATCGTCCACGACGAGAACCTTCCGCTCCCTCGCCCTCCAATCCGCCCCTCATGGAGGAATACCCCGACAAATCCTTCACCGTCGCCCAGATGAGCATGACCGTGGAGTGAAGGCCGTCCCGACATCCTTTAACCACCGTCATTAGGCGTTCGCATCAAGGCTTGGTAACCAGCAGCATGATAAAGCAAATGGCGGCGACAGCGGCAAAAATATGAGTCCACCACTTTGTTGGTATGAAAAACAAGGAGCCCATGGTCGATAGTTCCATTTCCTCGCCAGTGGCTTTATCCACCACAATCCGCTTGGGCGATTTACTGAGCTTCCACACGAATAATCCATTGGCCAGCGAAGCAATGGTGAAGCTCAACGCCCACATCAAGTCGTGATTCTGTTGCGCTGGCTTCTGGCCAGTGGCAGCCTCCATGGCCCCTTGTGTGATCATGATGCCAAGCAGAACAAATAAGATTGAGAAAAAGCCTTTTCCGGACCAGAAAATCATAGAGGGAGGGGTTATTGAATCTGGGAGAGCTAGTAGTTCACCGAAAGGATTGCAAGAGAGCGTTCCACGCTATCTCCGGCACGATTACCGGGGGATTCCGCAATTCCGGCGAAAGAGCCAGGAGAAAGGGTTGGTTTTGCCTCACACCGGCCGGGTGATGGTGACGGGGTTGCTGCCGCGTTCGTTGCCGGTGGCCAGGATGACGTTGACTTTGTAGCTGGCGGCGTTGCCGGGGGTTCCGGGGGCGCATGGTCATTGGGCCATGTTATTCTGCGTCGCGTTTCTTCTTCCGGTTCTGCTCGATCAACGTGTCAGCGATATCAACCAAGAGCAACGACGCCTGCCTTGAGGCAATGACAAGGATACACCCGAGAACTCCCCCCACGAGACTGATAACGACGGGAGGACCACTCGGATGCTTCAATCCGACGATGACATAAGTGAAGACCAGAATAACAATAGCGCAAATCGAGAAGATTGCCAATAATTCAATCATGCCACGTAAAGCCCCGTAGCACGACCGGCGTCGGACCGCCTGCAGAAACGCTGAAGGTGACTGCTCCTGTTCCGCGGTGGAGGCGTGCGACGGTGATGCCAGGGCGTCCTCTGATGGGCAGACCGAGGAGAGCGTCACCCAATCCGTGCTGCACCTGAGCGCCCCGTGTGACTGGCCTGTCGCCTCCAGAGCCTCGAAATCCCAACTGATGCTGCCAGACTGGATCTGCGCGAGGATTTCGTCAGGCGTGAGCGGGCCGATGAAATCCAAGGTGCCGGGTATTCTAAGCCAGAATTTCATAAGTGGGATGCCTTGTGGAAGCAGGCCTAACTAGTGATTCACGGACAGAATTGCAAGCGGGGGTTCCACCTGATCCCCGGCAGGACTGCCGGGGCGGCGAAACGTAACGGAGGGGCCACGGGTTAGCCAGGCGCGGGGCCAGGCCCTCAGTCCGCAGGGGGCCACACCACCAAAGTGGGACGGCGGCAGCTTTGCAGGACGGCGAGCGGGACGGAGCCCAGCTTCTTGTCCGTGAGCCCATGACGGGTGTGGACGCCCAGACAGACGATGTCGGCATTAAAACGCTCGGCCGCAGAGCAGATGGAGAGGGCGGTTTCCTGGCCGCTGGTGATTTCCACCTCGGTCACGATGCCGCGGGCCTCGGCCGGGGCGGGGGCGAGGGCGCGCAGCTTTTCCTCACACGCGGCGATTTGCTGCGCCTGTTCTTCCTTCCGGGATAACTCTCCGCCGGACGCCACGGTGCCCAGGAGGGGGAGGCGGAAGGACTCGATGTTATGCACCAGCCGGACCGTGCCGCCGGGCTGGACGATGGAATAAGCATAAGGGGTCTCAAACCCATGCGGTTCATTGAGATCCACCGCCACAAGGACACGGCGGCATTCCCGGATGCGCGGCCCGGCCACCGGGGCGGCGGCGGAGGTGGGCACGCAGACCACACTCATGGGCGCATGGTGCAGGAGGGCGCGGGAAACGGAATCATGCCGGAGCCGGTGCAGGCCATGGCGTTGATGGGTGCCCACCACCACCAGATCGGCCTTGGCCTCGACGGCCATGTCCAACAAGGAAACATCGGTGCGGCGCCAATCGGTCTGGACGCGGACCTGGACCTGATTTTCCCCGAGGACGCGCGTGACCTTTTCCCGCAGATCGCGCTCCAGCAGGGCCTGGAGGGCAGCGGGATCATCCGCCGGCCCGATGGCGCCAAAAATGCCCAGGCGCGCAGCCTCCTGCGGCGGCCAGGCGGCATAAGCGACCGTGACTTCACAAGGCCCGGCCTGACGCAATGCGGCGATCCAGTGCAAGGCGGCGTCCGCGCTGGCACTGAAATCCGCGCCCACAAAAACCCGCAGCGGCCGGATGCCCCGCGCCCAGTCCTCCAAAGGCGCGGCATCCCTAACCACCAGGGTGGGCACCGGCGAAGCCTCGGCGGTGCGCTCCGCCACACTGCCCAGCAGCCAACGCACCGCACGGCGGCGGCTCAGGGAGGAAACCACCAGCAGGCGGGCGTGGCGCTCCCCGGCCAGTTGGCAGAGCACGGTGTCGGCGTCGCCCTCGACCACTTCGGCGGCGAGTTCCACCCCGGCTTCCCGCAGGCGCCGGGCTTCCTGATTCAAATGCTCCTGGGTGAGCGGCGAGGCGGGGATGACGGAGGCGTGGATCAATTGGAACGGAGCCCCTAACCGGGCGGCCAGCGCGGCGGCGACATCGGCGGCCTTCTGGGAGTTGACGGAAAAGTCGGTGCCGCAGAGGATGGGGGAGGAGGTCGGGGTGTTCATGGAATTGAGTTTACGGAGGAGATCCGTCAGGGACAGTCTTTTCGGTGGCCAGGATGGCGAGGGTGGTCTTCAACACGGTATCAGGGTTGAGGGAGATGCTGTCAATCTGCTGCTCGACGAGGAATTGCGCGAACTCCGGGTAATCGCTGGGAGCCTGACCACAAATTCCGATCTTGCAGCCGTGGGCGCGGCAGGTGGCGATGACCTGGGCGATCATGGTTTTCACGGCCTCATTCCGTTCGTCGAAAATCGGGGCCACGATCTCACTGTCGCGGTCCACCCCCAGGATGAGCTGGGTCAGGTCATTGGAGCCGATGCTGAAGCCATCAAAAATCCCGGCAAACCCGGCGGCCAGCACCACATTGCTGGGGATCTCGCACATGACGTAAATCTCCAGGCCATTCACCCCGCGCTTCAAGCCGTGTTTTTCCATCTCGGCCTGCACCTTGAGGCCTTCCCCGATGGTGCGGCAGAAGGGGATCATGACCTTCAGATTAGTGAGGCCCATTTCCTCCCGCACTTTTTTCACCGCACGGCACTCCAGCGCGAAGCCGGCCTGATACCGGGGGTGATAATAGCGGGAAGCACCGCGGAATCCGATCATGGGATTCTCCTCGACCGGCTCGAAGGCCCTGCCGCCGATGAGGTTGGCATACTCGTTCGATTTGAAATCGCTCAGACGCAGGATGACGTCCTTTGGATAGAAGGCGGCAGCCAGCATGGCCACGCCCTGGGCGAGCTTATCCACAAAGAACTGCGGTTTGTCAGGATACCCCGCCGTCATGCGCGCGATCTCGGCCTTGGCGGCAGCGTCTTCCAACTGATCGAACCCGAGCAGGGCCAGCGGATGGATCTTGATGTAGTTGGTAATGATGAACTCCATCCGCGCGAGGCCGACGCCGTCGTTGGGGATGAAGGAAAGGGAAAAGGCCTCCTCGGGGTTGGCCAGATTCATCATGACCTTGGTGCGGGGATGGCCCAATTCCTTGAGGCTGGTGCGGGTCACGTCAAAGGTCAGGGTTCCGTCATAGACAAAACCGGTATCGCCTTCAGCGCAGCTCACCGTGACCACCTGGCCATCCTGTAACGCCTCCGTGCCATCGACGGTGCCCACGATGGCGGGCACGCCGAGCTCGCGGCTGACAATGGCTGCATGGCAGGTGCGCCCCCCGCGGTTCGTGATGATGGCAGCCGCCTTTTTCATGATAGGCTGCCAGTCGGGATCGGTCTTGTCCGTGACCAGGACCTCCCCTTCCTGGAACTGGCCGATCTGGGCAGCGCTCCTGATCACCCGCACTTTCCCCGTGGCAATCTTCTCCCCCACGCTGCGTCCGGTGGCCAGCACCGCACTGCGCCGGCCCAGGTGATAGGTTTCCAGCACATCGGGATTCCGCCGCGACTGCACGGTCTCCGGCCGTGCCTGGACGATGAACAACTCACCGGTATTCCCATCCTTGGCCCACTCCAGATCCATCGGCGCCGGGTGACCGCGCTTGGCGGAATAATGATCCTCCACGATGCAGCCCCACCGCGCGAGTTCGAGGATCTCGTCATCTGTGAGGGCCAGTTTCGCCCGGTCGCCCGGTGAAACGGGGACGTTCTTCACCATCTTGCCTCCGCCGGTGTCGTAGATCAGTTTGAATTCCTTGCTGCCCACGGTCTTTTGCAGAATAGGCCGGTGCCCTGTCTTCAAGGTGGTTTTGAAGACCAGGTATTCATCCGGCGTGACCGAGCCCTGGACCACATTTTCCCCCAATCCATAGGCCGCACTGATGAGCACGGCATCGCGGAAACCTGACTCCGTATCGATGGTGAACATCACTCCGGAACAGGCGAGATCGGAGCGCACCATGCGCTGCACGCCGATGCTGAGGGCGATCTTGAAGTGGTCGAATCCCTTGTCCACCCGGTAGCTGATGGCCCGGTCGGTGAAGAGTGAGGCAAAGCAACGCTGGCAGGTCTCCAGCAAGGCCGCCAGCCCCTGCACATTGAGATAGGTCTCCTGTTGCCCGGCGAAGCTCGCATCCGGCAGATCCTCCGCCGTGGCCGAGGACCGCACCGCCACATCCAACGGGACCGCAGCCGCACCCTGAAGCTGGAGATACGCCGTGCCGATGAGTTGCTGCAGATCCTCCGGCAGGGTGGCGCTGCGGATGGCCTGTCTCACGGCATGACCCCGCTGGCTGAGATTCGCCATGTCCCGCGTGTCGAGATCGGCCAGCGTCGTGCGGATGAAGGTATCTAGCCTGGCCTCACGGATAAAATAACGGAACGCCTCCGCCGTGATGGCGAAACCATCGGGCACCCTCACGCCTTTGCCGGCGAGCTCACGCACCATTTCGCCAAGGGAAGCATTCTTGCCGCCGACCAACGGAATATCGGCGATGGTGATATCGGCAAACCATCGGATGAAGGAGGATGAGGTGGGACCGTTCATGGGATTGAGGGTTGGTTTTCCCGGGGGGGGAGACAGGCGCCGGAAAGCCTCTTCCGGCAGCAAAAATGCAGTCAGGATAAAAAACGGCAGCGGACGGGAGCCCTGGAGGCGAGGCAACCAGGCGGAAGCAAACTCTTCATGGCTTAATCCTACGGAAAATTAGCCTTCAACGCATCGCGTATCCACGCAAATAATGCGCTTTTCATGCTGTCGGTGCCGAATCCGCTTGGAAAAATCCCAATGAATCAGCGGTGAACCGGCTACTTCGCCAGGCGCAGACAGATCAGCTTTCCGGAATGCCCGCGGCAAAGCAGGTGCCGATCCGCCAACACCACGTGGGGCCACGCCATGTCTTCCGCGAAAAGCGGCAGCCAGGCCAATTCCTGGTAGGTTCCCGGGGAACGGATGTCAATCAGCCCGAGGTCGCCGCTGTTGCTCCAGGTGATGAGGCGCTGGTCGGCGCAGGCGATGAGGGAGGTGGCGTCACTGAAGCGGCCGTCCTTCCACCGGAGCTTCCCGGTGGCCGCATCCATGCAGGTCAGGCCCCGGACTGCGAAATACAGGTTCCCTCCCGCCAGCACCGGAGTGGTGACATTGCTGCCCTGGTTTTTCGCCTCCCAGACCGTCTCCCAACCTTTGGTCAGGGTGGGATGCAGCCGGGCGGTGAGATTGGTCCATTTGGTGGAGATGATCACGTCCCCCTCCACCGCCACCGGGGTCGCCATGTTGTTGGCATAACGGGTCGGCCATGACCGCAGGGCAAGGGTCGCTCCCGGCTTGGCGGCATCCAGACTGATGAGGGCCACATTCAGGGAAGTGAAAACCACCAAGGCCGGTTTTCCCTCCACCGTGAGCGGCAGCATCCCGCCTGAATGGCCCGCGGGGTCCTTCAATTCACTGGTCCATTGGAGCTGGCCGGTGCGCTTGTCGAAAGCGGCCACCGTGCCGGTGACGGTGGAGCCAACTTCCACCAGCAGGCTGTCCCCCTGCACCAGGGGCGCACTGGTGAATCCGTAGTCGCGCTGCGTGTCGGCATGTTTGGTCACCGCCGGACGTTGTTTGATCTGGAATTTGTCATGGAGATTCATCTCCCAGACGGGCGGGCCACCCGGCGCGGCCTGCCACGCGCACAGGTCACCATCACAACCCAGGGTGTAGAGCAGGCCGGTGGCCTCATCAGATTCCGGGGTGGCCGATGGCCCGCCGTAGAATCCCTGGTCGCCCACCGCATGGCGCCCATAACGCGGGGCGGGACGCGACTGCTCCCATAGCACTTTCCCGCTGCGCAGATCCACACAGCGCAGCGTGTCCCGGCCGTCATCCCAACCGGTGAGGAACACCTTCCCGCCACTGACCACCGGCGAGGAACTTCCTTGCCCGGCAGTCATTTCCCAGGCTTTTGCCGGTCCCTCCGGCCGCTTCCACGCTCCTTCATCCCAGCCCGACGTCTCCACCGTATGGCCATCGCGTGACTGGCCCCGCCAGTGCGCCCAATCATCAGCGGGCAACAGGGAAGCCGTCAGGAAACCAGCAGAGAGCAGGACACGGAATAGCATAAGACGTCCAAAGTAGGCCGTGCGCCCTCCTGCGCAAGTTCCGGGTTCAAGGAGGTCCGGGCACCCTGCCGTAATCCGGGGATTCACACCGCCACTCCTGCCTGGCATCCCACTACTCTTGTTTTAAGTATTTCCGCCACGCTTCCGACTCTGCGGTTTGCTTGAGGATCGCATTCCGTCTTTGGATGAAGCGCTCCAGGTAGGGCCGCAGGATCAGGGCATCGACCAAACGCCCCAACAGTCCAAGGGGTGAGCAAAATTCAAACCGGTCGGTCATCACCGTGACTCCTGCCTCTTCTGAAAAGGTGTGATCATGCTGCATGCGGCGAAACGCGCCTTCAAGCATCACGTCCTGAAAGTGAAGCGGCCGGTGGAATTTCGTCATGCGCACCCGGAGACGCTGTTTCACTCCGAAGTGGCGGGCCTCCCACGTCACCTCTTCATCGGGTCCCAGCAAACCCGTCATCACGCCAGCGACGGCCCGCTCTCCGGTGTGCTCTGCGGTATCCTGATGGGCATCGATGCTCCGGGCAAGGTCGAAGACTCTTTCGAGCGGTGCCGCGATCCGGGTTTCGAGATGAATAATAGCCATTGATCTATCATATTAATAAAGCGCCAGCCACTGCAGCGGGACGGCAGGGTGCCCGGTCCTGAGTCACGGAGGCTACGATCCTGTCCGTTTCCTGTCCAACTCCTTCGCCCATCCTTTTGCGGGTCAGGGACAAAGGTTTTCCTGGACAGACCAGCAGGATTCCAGTGTGCTGGCCGGATCGATTCCTGCCTATTCCTCCCATGAACTCCCTGCCCTCTCTCCCGTTCCGGAACCTGTTGCGCTTTCTCCTCAAGCCCGCCCTCGCCGGGGTCTGGCTGCTGGCCGCGGGGACGGCCGGAGCGCAGGGACCCCTGCCGCGGAGCACGCCAGAGGCGCAGGGCGTTTCCTCCGCCGGGGTGCGGGCCTATCTGGAAGCGGCGGACCGCGGGGTGAAGTCGATGCACAGCTTCATGCTGATCCGGCATGGTCACGTGGTGGCGGAGGCGTGGTGGAAACCGCAGACTCCGGAAACGGCCCATCAGATGTGGTCGCTCAGCAAGAGTTTCACCTCCACCGCGGTGGGCCTGGCATTGGCGGATGGGAAGCTCAAATTGGAAGATCCGGTGCTGAAGTTTTTCCCGGAGGAGGCCCCGGCGGAGATTTCCGACCATCTGCGGGCGATGACGGTGAAGGATTTGCTGACCATGACCTGCGGCCACGAAACCGAAGTGAAGCTCTCCCTGACGGACACGGTGCCGTGGGTGCGGGCCTTCCTCGCCCATCCGGTGCCTCATGCGCCGGGCACGCATTTCCAATACAACACCCCGGGCACGCACATGCTGTCGGCGATTGTCAGGAAGGTGACCGGGGAGACCGTGCTGGATTATCTGCGGCCGCGCCTGTTCGCCCCGCTGGGGATCGAGCATCCGGAATGGCCGGCCAGCCCGCAGGGGAACACCATTGGAGGCTGGGGTCTGAAGGTGCGGACCGAGGACATCGCGAAATTTGGCCAGCTCTATCTGCAAAAGGGGCAATGGCAGGGCAAGCCCCTGATTCCTGCCCCGTGGGTGGAACAAGCCTCGGCCCGGCAGGTGCCCAACGCGGCCGGCCGGAAGAATCCTGACGAATCTGACTGGGCGCAGGGTTATGGCTTCCAATTCTGGCGCTGCCGCCACGGCGCCTACCGCGGGGATGGGAAGGACGGACAATTCTGCCTCTTGCTGCCGGAGCAGGATGTGGTGGTGGCGATCACCGCGGACACCGGCGATATGCAGCAGGAGCTGAATGTGGTGTGGGACCACCTCCTGCCCGCCCTGCAAAAAGGCACGCTGCCGGAACAGCCGGAGGAACTGGCCAAACTCAAGGCCCTGACCACCCGCCTGACCGTGAGCCCGCCCCCTGCCGTTGCGAAATAAGCAGGCGCGCGGATTGGCATGACCGAGCAGTGAAGGCCATCCGCGAATCGTTCAACCATCGTTATCCTCAGGGCTGCGCCCAATGATAACCATGGTCATTTGGTGGCGTGGTCATCTCGAACCTCTCTTCTCAATGGAAATGCCATGGTGATTCGTTTCGTGTCGAACGACCGAGCAGGCAGAATAAATCACAAGCCGGGTGGCGGACAACCACGCAATCTCAATTTTGTCCGAATGATCTCCAACAAACACGTTGCCGGTTTGCGCGACTTTCTCGCCGACAGGGCGCAGATGAACCTGTGGACTAAAGTCCGTGGTCGCGCCGCAATCTCTGATGAACGCTGTCGCCACGTACTTGCCATCGGGCGATGTGACCTCTGATTTCGTTGTGTTCGAGCAGGGGTCTTCGCAGCCAGCGAGAAAGAACACCGTGAAGATGAGGGCGGGAAATCTCATGACGCGTAAAAGCCGCCTAACTCCTGGCTCATCAACAGAAGTGCAGGAGAGTGCTCAGCCTTCTCTCCGGCGGGATTGTCGGGGGATTCCGGAAATCCAGCGAAAGGGCCGGGAGGGGCGTTGGTTTTGGCTGCATGGGGCACGATGTTTGAGAGGATGGCAGGAGATTCCGCCGCCTCCAAGGTAAATCTGCGCGCAGAATGTCTCCGGGCCCGCTCACTCCAGGCGGGTGAAGGTCACGGGGTTGGTGCCGGGACCAAAGGCACCTCTCCACCAACGGAGCGGCCACCCGCAGCCTTGGGCGCCTGAGTGCGGGCGGTCATGTTATACAGGACCGGCACGGCCATGCCGCCTGACGGTGAGCCCGCCCCCTGCCGCGGCGAAATAGGCAGGCGGGCGGGCCGGTGGCGCAGGAGCAGCCTCACGGGCGGGAGCCCAGGCCAAAAAGGAACCCCATCACCCCACCGTAGATGGCACCGCGCCACCAGGTCGAAGTGAGGGGACAGGTGCCGGAATGGCATTGGCCGAAATAACCCAGAAGCGAACCCAGAATGGCGCCGATGGCGATGGGAAGAAGGAGGCGTAACATCAGAGAGGGGGGCGGCTTTACTTGGCCGCTTCAATGATGGCGATGGTTTCCTGCTCCACTTGTTGAGCGATCTCCTGCAACCCGGCCGCCCCGGACAGCGAAGCCAGCAACACGGTGGGCCGCACCATGCCGATCAGGGTTTTGCCAGCATCCCCATACACCGAGATCCGGCACGGCAGGGCCAGGTTCATGGACATGTCAGCAGCCAGGACCGCAGCTGCTTGCTTTGGGTTGCACACCTCCAGAATGTGACAGGCATTGGGCAGCTCGAAACCTTTGCCGGCAAGGGTTTGCCGGAGGTCATGGATATGGAGCACTCCATAACCGTGCTGTTTGACCGAGGCTTCAAGATCCGCCACGGCCTGGGCCGGGGACTTGGTGGTTTCGACGATGTATTGGGGATTCATGGTTCTTTTGAGAGGGTTGATGGTGCAGATTTCTTTTCCACCCGGGCCACGAGGGCAAAGACGACAATGGCCATCACGACCAAGCCTGCATACCAGACCCATTCCGGCAGGGCAGCGAGATCGGGCAGGCGCTTTTTGCCGAGATCGCCCACCGGCAGGATGTTGGCGGCGATCCAGTCATAACTGAACGCATAAAGGGCCGCGCCGGCCAGCATCCCCAGGAAACCGACCAGGGCGTCGAGCTTCCCGGCCGCGATGGCGGCAACCCCGGTGCCGGGGCAATACCCATAGATCACCATGCCAATGCCGAAGAGCGCGGCGCCGGATACCACGGCGAGCATGGCCGCAGGCTTGATGTGGAAGTTCGCCAACCCCTGCCCGTGCAGGATAAAAATGCCCACGCCACCGACCACGATGGCGGTGAACATGACCTTCAGCACCGTGAAGTCGCGGAACAGGAACTGCTTCACAATGACATTGTAATCGGCCACGCCGCCGCGGTGCAGCAGCACACCAAAAAGAAAACCAAAGGCCAGTCCGGCCCACAGCAGATTTGGACCGGTGATAAATGATAGAATGGAGTTCATGGGATTCAGGATTGGGAGCGGTGACGGAAGAGGATAAAGGCGGTGACGGCCCCGGTGGCGAACATCACGATGAAAAAGGTCCAGCTGCTGACCGCGAGCTGCAGCGATCCGCTGATACCGTGACCGCTGGTGCAGCCATCAGCCAGCCGGGCGCCGAAGATGATGACCACCCCGCCGAGGAAGGCGGCCGCCATGCGTTTGATCACCGATGGGCCGAAACGCTCGCGCCAGACTGACGGCACGCTTTCGAGCTTGAAGCTGCCGCTCACCACGGCGCTGACAAACGCCCCGAACAACGTGCCCAGGACAAACAAACTGCCGTAATCCCATGCGGGCACGGCCTTCTTGGCCCAGTAGGTATTCGCCGCCACGCCCGCGCTGCCCAGCACCGGCAGGGCGCACACGCCGGAGGCCTGCGCGATCCCGGTGGACATGCCGATCGGCTTGTCCACCAGCGAAAAGGTGAGGATACTGAGCACGCCGATCAGCGCACCCACGAGATATGGATTCCAACGATAGGTTTTCATGAGGGATTCAGGAGTGGATTGGTTCAAACGTGATGCCGGCACGGTCCTGCAGTTTCAGAGGATTGACCGCAGGGGCGGGTCCGGCGGCGGACAGAGAATTGATAGTCATAAAGTGGGTGGCGGTGTTTTCCCTCAATGTGGCTGCGGAGCGTCCTTCCCGGCAGCTGGAGCCTCTCCAGCGGGGGCCTGCCGGCATTTCGGACAGTCTGCCTTGGCCGCGGGGCCGGACTTGGCGGGACCATCGGCTTTACCGGCAGCCGGCGGGCAATCCGGACAGCCAGCCTTGGGCTTCTCTTTGCCTTCGGGGCAGGCTGCCGGGGTGGCCCCGGGGGCCGGAGCGGCTGGCTTTTCGCTGCCAAGGGCGCGTGGATGCGATTCGTGCATTTGCTCCGGACCTTTTTCCACGAAACCACTCACGATCCTGGCGTGGTTCTGCGCGACTTTGACGGCTTCCGGCGTTTTGCCCCGGGCGATCATCTCCACGCCGCCCGGCACTTCCTTGAAGTCGTGCTCCAAATCCTGATAGTGCTCGACCAGCTCCGCAAAGGCCGGATCCCAGTGGCGGATCATCATGCCGGCGCCGAGACGCTCGCGCATCTCCCTGACATGCTTTTGCAGCGTCTTCGCGACTGCCGGATCTTCGGAAACCGTGCGTGATTTGTAGCCGGTGTCCGTCACTTCGACGGTGCGCTTGATCTTGGCATGATTCTCAAAAAGCTGATGGATGGCGTCCTGAAAGCCACCCATGCCAGGGCCGCCCCCGGAACCGCCGCCGCGGCCACCGGGACCACGTCCCGGCCCAGGTCCCTGGGCGGCCAGGGGCAGGGCCATGGAAAAACATAAACCGGCCGTGAAGAAGAATGTGGATGAGATGGGTGTTTTCATGGATTCAGGGGTTGGGGTTGGTTGGGGGATTGGTGGGAACGCTTTGCAGCAGACGGTAGAAGGAGCGGGGCGGGCCGTTTGTGGAAATCATTAGAGGGGAGGCTTCCGGAGCGGGCCATAATTCACTCCAGGACTGCAGATCAGGCGACTGCTCGAAGAGGTAGCGGGCGCCAGCGGCCAGCGGCCACGCCAGCTGGACACTCTCCGGCGGGGTGAAGGTGATCTCCAGTTCCGGAGCCGGGGCCGGCACGGGAGTGAGGATCACCGCGAAGATCTCCCCGCCCGCCCTGGTGTTGCCGTTGTTGGGGGCATCGGAAACCAACCCGCCATAGATGTGGCCGATCACCTGGGGGCGGTCCAAGCCGGTAAGATCGATGATTTTGGGCCGCAGGAGCGGAACCCCGGACGCGGGGAGAAACTCGGCATTGGTGCCAAAGTAGAGCCGGGCCCCGGCCGCAGACCGGAGGTCAGGGAATTCGGACGGCAGCAGCGTCTGATGAAACTGCCCGGCGTCCGAACGGATAACGCAACTCAGATGTTGTACAAAAGGAACCTGCGGATCACTTACCCAGGCGTCAGTGAGGGCATCCTGGAACTGGGCACTCAGACCGCCGAATTGCAGGATGAAATTTTCGCCGGTGACCCGGTTGAAGAGGGAAGTCTTGGCACTGTGATAGTGATGAAGCCCCTGCTTGAAGGTCGCCGCCGCCAGAGGATCCGGCTGCGAAGGCACTCCCGTGGCCGTGATGGTGACCGGTACGGTCCACACCCCGGTGGTGGGAGTAAAGACTCCCGCGAGGGCGAGGAATTCATCCAACAAGGCACCACTGCCGTGATCGCGGCGGAGCACCGGGAGCACATTCAAATCCCGGCGGCGGAAGTCATCGGCAGGCGGACTTTGATAGACCCCCGCCGGATCCAGCGCCAGCGCCGGGCCCCTGCCCAGCAGGGAAAACCGGCGCACCTGGCGAGTGTAGGTACCGTTGAAATTGGGACGATAGCGGCCCGGGTAATTCTGCCCGAAAATGAGGAGAAACTGGTCCCCGGACTTTTCGAGAGCCCCGCCCGTCACCTGAAAGAGCGGCGACTGGATGGTGTGGACCGACTCCGCCGGCGCGGGACTACCGGGACTTTGCTTCACCCAGGCGATCAGCCCGGGCACGTCGATCTCCGCGAAGTCGCTGTAAGTGACATAGTCTGCGGCCGCACGGCTGTATCCATAGCCACCCGCAACATAAAGCCGGTGTTCCTCCTGCACAAAATTGTGGTTGGTGGCGGAAAGAAAATCCACGGTGGCTGGGGCGAGGCCGGCATCATGAAGCGACCGGCGCCATGATTGCTGACCGGCGCGGTCCACTACCCACAGATCCGTGTTGGCCGAGGCCGGGGGAAAGCCATCCATTCCGGTCATGCCATGCAGGCCATTGGTGCGCCCGCCCAGGAAGAGCCACTGCCCTTCCCACACCGCCACGATGTAGGAGTGCAGGGTGGGCAGGGCTGCCGCTCCAGCAGTCACCTGCTCAATGCGGATCGTGAACGGCAGATGATCGGAACCGTAGACCGGGGAGAAATCCACCGTCTGATGCGCTGCCGGCATCCCGATGGGGACCAGCAGCATCGCGCCGAGCATCAGCAGATAACGTTTCATAGGATTATGAAATTGAAGATGGATGCCTGCCGGAAAGGCAGGGCGGACGGAGCAGAGGATCAGAGCGGGTCAGGCTTTGGGGCATTTTTCCGGGCGGCCATGTAATACAGGACCGGCACCGCCATGCGGCTGATGAAGAGGCTGGCGATTTCCCCGGCCATGAGAGCGATGGCGAGGCCCTGGAAGATGGGATCGGCCAGGATGACGGCCGCTCCGACCACCACGGCCATCGCAGTGAGGAGCATGGGGCGGAACCGCACCGCGCCGGCATCAATCACGGCCTCGCTGAGTGGCATGCCCTCGCGGATCCGCAGTTCGATGAAGTCGACGAGGATGATGGAATTCCGCACCACGATGCCGCCGCCGGCCATGAACCCGATCATGCTGGTGGCGGTGAAGAAGGCTCCCATGAGACCATGCGCCGGCAGGATGCCGACCAGGGAAAAGGGAATGGCGATCATCACAATGGCCGGGGTGATGAAACTGCGGAACCAGCCGACCATGAGGACATAAATGAGGATCAGACACGCGCCGAAAGCGGCCCCGAGATCGCGGAAGACTTCGATGGTGATGTGCCACTCGCCATCCCATTTCATGGCCGGCTCCTGATCGCTGAAGGGCATGGAGGCATTGAGGATTTTCAACTCCGCGCCGCTACCGCCGAACGCGCGCGGGTCGAGTTTCTTGAGCGCCTCATTCATCTGGAAGATGGCATAGACGGGGCTTTCCACCACGCCGGCCACATCGCCGATGACATAGGAGACGGGCATGAGGTTCTTGTGATAGCGGCTTTTTTCGACGATGACCTGCTCGACCTTCACCAACTCGCGCAAGGGCACCAGCGGCGAGCCGGAAGCGCCGGGCTCGGGCAGTGCATTGGCATCGCCGGCCCGCACCCGCAGGCCCAGCAGTTCCCCGGGCGAGGTCTTGGCGGAACGCGGCAGTTCGAGGCGGATGTTGACGTCCTCCTTCTCCTCCGGCTGGTGCAGCAGATCGACGGTTTCACCATCGACCGCGATCTTGAGCGTCTGGGAAATGGTGGCGGCGCTGATGCCGTGCAGGGCGGCTTTCTCCTTGTCGATGATGAAACGCGCCTTCTGCTGATCGGCTTCGCTGTACCAGTCCACATCCACCACGCCGGGGGTGGTTTTGAAGATATTTTTCACCGCTTCCGCCAGCTTCAAACGGTCCTCTTCGGTCGGCCCGTAGATCTCGGCGACGAGGGTTTGCAGCACCGGCGGGCCGGGCGGCACTTCCGCGATGGCAACCCGCGCGCCATAACGGTCCGCGATGGCGGTGACGGCCGGCCGGATGCGTTTGGCGATATCGTGGCTCTGCGCCTTGCGTTCATGTTTGCCCACCAGATTCACCTGGATGTCCGCCACGTTTGCCCCGCGCCGCATGAAGTAGTGGCGCACCAGTCCATTGAAGTTGTAAGGCGATGCCACCCCGGCATAAACCTGATAGTCGGTGACTTCCGGCTCGGTGCGGATCGCGGCGGCCATCTCCCGCGCCACGGCGGTGGTTTGTTCAAGGGACGAGCCCTCCGGCATATTGAGGATGACCTGGAATTCGCTTTTGTTATCGAATGGCAGCATCTTCACCTTGACCCAGCCCAGCCCGACGGTGGCCATGGACCCCAGCAGCAGCACGGTGATGCCGATGAGGAAGATCCAGCGCCAGCCGGCATGGTGGATCAGCGGCCCCATCATGCGGCGGTAGAGTTTGGTGAAAAAGTCCTCGGCGTGTTCGGAGGCCAGATGTTTGTGGCTGTCGCCCTGGGCGGTGCCTTCGGTCAGCTGCGAATATTTCTTCCCCCAGCGCAAAATGCGGATGGAGGCCCACGGCGTGACGATAAAGGCAATCAGGAGCGACCAGAACATGGCCGCACTCGCCCCAATCGGGATGGGCCGCATGTAGGGCCCCATCAGCCCGCCCACAAAGGCCATCGGCAGCACGGCCGCGATGACCGCAAAGGTGGCGAGGATGGTGGGATTGCCGACTTCACCCACGGCCTCCACCGCGATGGCAGACCAGTTCCGGCCCTTGTTCTGCGGCAGGTGGAAGTGCCTGACAATATTTTCCACCACCACAATGGCATCATCCACCAGAATGCCGATGCTGAAGATGAGGGCGAAGAGGGTGATGCGGTTCAGGGTGAAACCGTAGAGATAGAAAACGAGCAGGGTCAGGGCCAGCGTGGCCGGAATGGCCACGGCGACGATGCCGGACTCCCGCCAGCCCAGGGTCAGCCAGATCAGGATCGCCACACTGAACACGGCGATGCCCATGTGGAGCAGCAGCTCATTCGATTTCTCCGCTGCGGTCTCACCGTAATTGCGCGTGATGCTCACGGTGACATCAGCCGGAATGATCGATCCTTTGAGCGAGTCCACCTTGCGCAGCACCTTGTCAGCCACGGCGATCGCATTGGCCCCCGGACGCTTCGCGATACTCAGGGTCACGGCAGGCTCCTCCGTGGACTTCGACCCATACAACACATATTGGGTCGCTTCCTCTCCACCATCCATGATCGCCGCGACTTCCCGGAGGTAGACAGGGCGCCCGCTGAAGACGCCAATCACCACGTTCCCGACATCATCCGCCGTCTTCAAAAACGCCCCCGTCTCGACCAGCACCTCCTGGTTGCCGGTGGTCAATCCGCCCGCGCGGAACTGCCGGTTCGCTTGTTGCAGCATCGGCACAAGGCCCGCCGGACTGAGATTGCGCGAAGCGAGCTTCACGGGATCAAGCATCACCCTGACAGTGCGCCGGGAACCGCCGAGCAGAGTTGTTTCAGCCACGAGGGGAACTTGTTTCACCGACTCCTCGATCTTGGCGGCGAGTCGGCGCAGGGTGAGGTGGTCGTAGCGGCTGCTGTGGAAGGTGAGGGCGAGGATCGGCACATCGTCGATGCTGCGCGGCTTGATCAGCGGCGGAGTGACGCCCATCGGGATGCGGTCGAAATTCGAGCGAAGCTTCTCGGTGAGCTTCACCAGACTGCGCTCAGGATCCTCCCCCACCTTGAACCGCACGATAACGAGGCTTTCGCTGTCCTTCGAAGTGCTGTAGATGTATTCCACTCCTGACATTTCCCAGAGCAGCTTTTCCATGGGCCGGGTGGCCCGTTCCTCGATCTCCTTGGCCGTGGAGCCGGGCATGGAGACCATGACATCGATCATCGGCACCTTGATCTGCGGTTCCTCCTCGCGGGGCAGCAACACAATGGCGGCCGCGCCGAGCAGCACCGCCGCGATGATGATGAGTGGGGTCAGCTTGGAATCGATGAAAGCCGCCGCAATGCGGCCGGCGATCCCGGGCGGGGCCGTGTGATGATGGGAATCGCTCATGGCAGGATAGTCACGGGTTGGCCATCGGCGAGTTGCGCCGGATTGCTGATCACGACCGCTTCCCCGGCTTCCAGTCCGGAAAGCACCTCCACACCGGCTGCGAGCACCTTGCCGGTCTTCACGAGACGAAGGGCGGCGATTCCCTCTTTCGCCACAAATACCAGTTCCATCTGCCCCCGCTTCATTACCGCATCCGGAGGAACCAGCAGCAGCTGCGTCTCCGCCACCGGCACCGCGACGCGGCCGAACTGGCCTGTGCGCAAGCCCTCCGCCGCCGGCAGATCGAGTTTGACCTGGAACGTGCGGCTAACGGGATCGGCGACCGGGGCTATTTCGCTGACAATCGCCTCCAGCGGCGCGGTCACGGAGGCGACCTTCACCGGCATCGTGGCACCCATCTTGATGCGGTCCAGAATTGCCTCCGGCAGATCGGCCTCGAAGCGCAGGGCGGTCGGCGCTTCGATTTCGAGCAGTGGCTTGCCGGGCATCGCCAGATCACCGACATCGGCCAGCTTGCGGGTGACCACCCCGTCGAAGGGAGCGGTGACCCGGGCATAACCCATCATCGTTTCGGCTTCACTGACTCCCGCGGCGGCGACTTTCAGCCGGGCATTGGCGGCATCGGTTTCCTGGCGCGTGGTGGCATTGCTGGCGGCGAGCTGCTGCTGCCGGGCAAAGTCCCGCTGGGCCTGATCCAGCAGGGCCTTGGCCTGATCGACCTTGGCTTGGATTTCCTGCACATCGAGCCGGGCGAGCAAATCACCGGCCTTCACCATCGCCCCCGGAGTCGCGAGGTATTCGAGGATCCGGCCACTGACTTTGGCTTCCACCATGGCCCGCAGTTTGGAGCGGACCGTCCCCACCACTTCCTCCACCGCCGTGCCCGGCTGCAGGGCAGCGGTGTGAACTTTCACTTCGAGACGCGGCAGAGCCGCGGAAGCCGTCGGCACCAGATCATGACGGCCGCAGGCGATCAGCAGCAGGGAAAGGAGAAGGAGCAATGGTTTCATGACAATAACAAAACAGTTTGAATGAACAGGCAGGCACTGGATCATGCCCCTGTGACCAAGGGGGGCCTACGGGAAGACATCGCGGGACCGGATGCCAAACCACTCCGGCCCGGCACCGGACTTTCCGCGAGGCGGGCGAGGGCATCGGGCCCCACCGGCTCAGCGGCTTGCCAGGGCAGCCAGGCGGTGCGGCGGGCATAGGATTGCACGACTTCGTCGAGATAGCGGTGCTCCGACTGTTCGCGGCGTTGCAGCAGGGGATCGCAGGAACCGCTTTGCAGGAGGCTTTGATTGATGACCCAGGCAAAGGGTTCGATGCGGGCGCGTCGCAGGTCCTCCTGGAGGGCGGCGGCTTCATGCACGGGCGTGGCCTCCGGCAGGGTCACAAGGAGGATGCGGGTGAAGTCAGGATCACGCAGGCGGGCGAGGAGGTGGAGGACTTCCTCCGGCTGGGTGGTCCGGGCCTGGCGTTCCAATTCCCGTTGATAGGCTTCACTGGCATCCAGGAGCAGCAGGGTGTGACCGGTGGGAGCGGTATCAAGCACCACAAAACGCCCGGTCCCCTGCCCAACCTCGCGGGCGAAGGCCCGGAAGACGGCGATCTCCTCGGTGCAGGGGGAACGCAGATCCTCCTCCAGCAAGGCGCGGCCGGCTTCGTCCATCTGGTGGCCTTGGCTGGCAAGCACTTCCCGGGTATAGGCGGCGGTTTCCGCCGCGGGGTCGATTTTTCCCAAGGTCAAGCCCTCGACTTTTCCAGCGAGGGTCTGGGCGAGATGGGCGGCAGGGTCGGTGGTGCTGAGGTGGACCGCATGGCCCCGGCGGGCGAGGCTCACGGCGAGAGCCGCCGCCACCGTGGTCTTGCCCACGCCGCCTTTCCCCATGGTCATGATGACCCCATGTCCCTGCTTTTCCAGATCAGCGACCAGACCGGCGAGGCTCTCCATTTCCGGCGGAATCCAGGAGTGGGACGAGGGCTCCGCGGGGCTGCTGTCCCCTTCCCCGTCGAGGAGGACGCGGAGACCGCCGAGGCCGAGGATATTGATGGGACGGAGCGGGACGGCGAAGGAAGGCAGGCTCTGGATGAAGGCGGAGGATTGCGTCAGCGCGAGGCGCCCACGTTCCTGCATGGCCTGGGCAGTGGGATCGTCAGGGCAGGCCGTTTCGAAGAGTCCGTTGATGATGAGTTGTTGATTGCACACGCCGAGGGCCCTCAGTTCGCCGGCGGTGCGCTGGGCCTCGCGCAGGGCGGAGGGCTGGGGACGGCTGACGAGGATGAGAGTGGTCAGGGAAGCATCGGCCAGGGTCTGGACCGTGGTTTCGTAGATAACGCGCTGTTTTTCCAGACCGGCGAGCGGGCCGAGACAGGAGGTGCCGCTGGTATTGTTATCGAGGAACTGATCCCAGGCCTTGGCCAGGCTCATGAGGCGCAGGGTGTGGCCGGTGGGAGCCGTATCGAAGATGACGTGATCATATTCCCGGGCGGCTTCAGGATTGCCGATCAGGCCGGAAAACTCATCGAAAGCAGCGATCTCCACGGTGCATGAACCCGAGAGCTGTTCCTCCATGTTGCGCAGGGTGGCTTCCGGCAGCAGGCCGCGCATCGGGCCGATGAGGCGCTCCCGGTAGGCCGCGGCGGCCGCCACCGGATTGATGTTCAAGGCATCCAGACGCGGAGCCCCGGGGATGGGCGTGGGGTGATTGGTCAGGGTGGTTTCGAGCACTTCATCCAGATTGGAGGCGGGGTCGGTACTGACGAGCAGAACCCGCCGGCCTGCTTCGGCGAGCTTCAGGGCGGCCGCGCAGGAGAGGGAGGTTTTGCCGACCCCGCCCTTGCCGGTGAAAAACAGATAGCGGGTGGCGGTTCCGGGAACCGGTTGGTAGGTGGGAAGGTGCATGACGGGACAGAGGAGAGGAATGGAGCCGGGCGGAACTTAGGTTATGGCAGGGGGATCAAACGCCGCCTGGAACCAGGCCGGACGTTCCTCCTTGCCAGGATAGCGGCCTTTCAGATGCATTTCGCCGTCCCAGAACATCACCGGCAGGACTGCGGTCCCATCGGTGTCGAGCAGTGCCTTCACGGCAGGGTTCAGCACAAAGGCCATGGGCTGCTGGCTTAGGTTGTAACGCTCGACCTTGATCCCCCGGCCGGCCAGCTGCGACAGCATGGCGGCGAAGTTCACGAGATCCGGATCGATGTCAGGACCACAGATTCCGGTGGAGCAGCACATTGGCGGATCATAGACTTGGATGGATTTCATAGGGGTTGGCCGGATGGGGCTTAACTTTTCTGTTTTGCCAAACATCAAAGCAGTTGAACAAAAAAGGGGATCAAATCGGGTCGGCGGCATGGAATTCCTCCAGACAGCAGAAGACGTTGAGGAGGCAGGGCTTCTTTAGGGTGTAGAAGACCTTGGTGCCACGGCGTTCGTCCTTAAGGATGCCTACGCTTTTCAGAACACTGAGGTGATTGGAGACCGTGGAGATGTCCAAGCCGAGCCGGGCGGTCAGATCGGCAACACAACGCTCGCCATCGGCCAAGGCATCCACGATGATCAGGCGGTTGGCATTGCCCAGCGCCTTGAAGACCTCCGCCACGACTTTGAAATCGTGCGGCGGCCGGGAGGCAGGTGGGGATTTGAGTTTTGCCATACTTTGATACTTTGCCAAATCCAAAATAATGCAAGCCTTTTTTTCCGGCTCCCCTGCCGCGAATCGCTGGCCCAAAGAAGCCGCCATCCCGATCAAGCCGAAGGCGTTCCGGATTCCCGGTAAGCGGTGTAGCGGGCCCGCTGTTCGGGCGTCAGGTTGGCGGGATCAAAACGCGGGTCCACCACGTGATTGATGCGGCTATAGATGACGTTGGCCATGTCGGCAGCGGCGTTTTTGATGTGCTCGGCGTGTTCCCCGGCGAAGAGATCATCCACGGTTTGGCGGAACAGCAGCAGCCAGCGGTCAAACTGCGGCCGGCCCATTTCAGTGAGGGCCTCGAGTTTGGCATGGGCCGCGAGGGGATTCCCCACAAAACCGCCACTGCGGAAGATCACCGTTTCCCAGAATGCATACATTTTGGGGAGATGAGTCTCCCAGTTGGTTTTGGCGACCTCGTCGAAGATGAAGCCCAGCAGATCGTCCTGCTGCACGCGTTGGTAGAAGGCATTGATGAGCTGCTCGATTTCAGCGCGGCCCTGGAGGTCGGGAAGTGACATGGTGAGGGATGAATGGTGGGGGGTTATTCCGGATCGCGTTGCAAAAACCGGCGGCGGTGCCAAACCAGCCACAGCAGGACGGTGAGTCCCCAGAACCACGCGGCATACTTATGGTGGGAGATCATGATGCGCGGGACCAGCTCAGCGACGGCCCGGGTGGTGGCGGCCACAAAAGCACCTGCGATCAGAAGTCGTGCCACCCAGGAGCGCTGCTCAAAACCGCCGAGGTTCCCGCTGTGCCCGAACAGGACCCGGCTCCCGACAACGAGAATCAGCAGGCCGAAACATCCAATGTAGAGGAGGTGCTCCAGGCCCACATGGCGGTCATAGGCAAATCCCGCCGCGGCCAAGCCTGACAGGCCGGTCAGGAGCGCCCAGGGCAGTCCTTTCGCGAGGGTTCCGGCAGGGGGATCCTCGGACTGGCGGCGCCAGCGGATTTCAGTGAGGAGATAGGCTGCCGCCGTGCTGGCCCGGAGCAGATAGGCGGGAATGGGCTGGCCGGCGGTTTCGAGGAAAAAACTGCCGATGATGAGTCCGGCCGCTGCGAGGGCACGGAGGAGCTTATTCCGCACCGCGGAGGGCGTGGAGGCTTCGCCAAAGCTGCCGCCCAGGATCCGGGGAAACAGGAACGAACCGATGCCCAGTACCGGCGGCAGGAGCAGGCCCTGATAGACCAGCAGGCCGGCCAGACGGTAGCGCTCCGGGGTGGCGGTCCAGTCAGGATTCATCCACATGGCGGTGCCCGCGATGCCGCAAAGCAGGCCTGTCAGGGCGAGGAGCAACTGGGGCGGAGGCGATTCCTGACGGAATTTCACCACCCGGATGACGAGGCACAGCAGCAGGGTGGCCAGCAGCGCCAGAAAGCAGGCATCGGCGGCTCTGATCAGCAATTTGAGATGCAGCACCCCATTGGCCGTGTGCAGGGCGAACAGCAGCAGCAGTTCCACCGCCGTCAGCCGGGGTGCGGTGGCCATGCGCGGCCCGGCTGTGCCAAGAAAACCCACCACAAAGGCCGCACCGAAGGCTTCGATCATGATCCTCGCGTGGGTGATGCCCGGATAGAACCCCAGCTGGCCCGCATAAAACAACGGCCACAGCGAAACCCCGATGATGCTCCAGACCGCGCCGCTGAAAAAGAACAGACGGAACGGTTCGGCCGCCAGCCAAGTCAAGCCCCCCGGTGAGGCGGGTGCCACCGGTTTTGCTTTGCGGTGCTTGCAGGCAGGAAAACTCATGGGGCTTTGGCGGGGGCCACGGGTTGGACGGGCATGGAAATCGAGAGGGCCGCAAAACGGTCCTCCAGCGAGGTGCGGTGCGGGACATGGCATTTCAGGCATTCGTTCCTGATCATGACCGGTCCGGCATAACGGAAGGTCCGGCCCTCCACCGCTGACACTTCCTTCTTCCCGGTGGCCAGCGCCAGAAGGGCTCCGGTCTCGAAGGCATCCACCGCCTTGTTTTCCACATTCATGATTGTCTCTTCCGTGGCCAGCCAGCGGAGGTTGACGCCCCACTGCTCCGCCATGGTTTTGAAAACATCCTTGAGGGATTCCGACGGGATCGCCCGGCTTTCTCCTTTGCGGAAGAAATCGCGGTGCATGACCTGGAGGGCGCCGTCCAAAGCAGCATGCAGCAGCTGGGCGCGCGCGAGGGCTTCCTCCCGCGTGGGGATAGGCGGACCCGTGGTTTCACTGGAAATCGCCGGGACGGAGGCCAGCAGAGAACACAGAAGAAGGCAGGCCAAACGGAAAAGATGCATCTGAAGGATACGCTGGTTTCCGGAAGACATTGCCACTCTGCCGGCGGGAGTTGTCATCAAGGTTTGGCCGGGGCGGGCGACTGTTGTTCGATCGCCAGGATGGCAGCGGCCGGCGCCGCGCCCAGTCCTTCCAGACGGATCACGATTTCCCCGGCCGGATTGAGCACCACGATGGTGTTGGAGTGGGCGAAATCCTCCTCGATTTTTTCGTATTTCACATCCAGCACAGCGGCCAGTTCTAGCACGGAACCGGAATCACCGGTCAGAAAATCCCAATGCTCCAGATGGCTGTTGGCGGCATGGGACTTCAGGTGGGCCGGGGTATCGCGGTCCGGGTCGATGGAAACGAAGGTGAACCGGGTGCGTTCCGCCGCCGCCGGGCTGAGGCTCCGTTCAATCGTGCGCATGTCCGCGGTGATGCGGGGGCAGGCGTATTGGCAGGAGGTATAACCCATGCAGAGCACCTGCCAATGGGTCCCCAGCTGGCGGAGCGCCATGGTTTCCCCCTGCTGGTTGGTCCACGCCCCGGCCGTATGATAAAGGGAACGGGGCGCCGGTACCGGCTGGTTTGATAACACCCTTGCCGGAACCACCGTGCCAGCGGACCAGGCTCCGCGGAAACTCAGGGACGACATGGTGAAACTGGCGCGCAGGCTGGTGCGCAGGGCGTAACGCATGAAGGCGGCATAATCGGTTTTGTTGGGAGCCGATGCCGCTCCCCCCGCACAATAAAGATCTCGTTCGAGGGAACCGCCCGACCGGCCCTCGCCAGTGTCCATGGCGGCGTTGAAATCATTGACCCATTCCCAGGTCACGCCGTGCAACCCCCGGATGCCATTAAAATCCGGGGCGGCGGCGTCCGCCGCCGGCAGCACGGCCGACGCCGGGCGCGAATACCATTCCAACAACTGCTTGGTGAAGGCGGGATCCTTGGAAGCATCGGCGGACCGGGTATCCGCCCGGCCTGCGTATTCCCATTCATCCACGGAAGGAAGGCGTTTCCCGTGCGATTGCAGATAGGCCCGGGCGGCAAACCATGAAACCCCGGTCACAGGCGTATTGGCGGCCGCCCGCGGTCCCAGTTCCAGGTCCCCTGCCCAATTCAGCAGATATCCGGAGTCCGCAAACAGACGAGGCACTTTGGATCGTTGCCACTGGCTCCATGTCCGCACGAATTCAAGAAACTCCCCGTTGGTCACCGGCCGCTCATCCAAGTGGAAGGCGGCCACTGGACGGGGTTTGGCATCTTTGAGGAAAAGCGGCAAATAGGAACCGCCCTGGATGGCTTTCATCCCGGCCGGAGGTCCGGGCTCTGCCGCGATGGCTGCGCAGAGCAGCGCCGCCATGACCATGAGGACGGGAAATTTCATAACATTCTGGCGGGGCATGGAAAGATCAGTGTGCGTCCCGATTCACCGGAACCGGAGGCAAGGCCCGGACCGCTTTGACCTGGTCCGGCAGCACTTCGGTTCCTTTGTTGCCAAAGCTGCTGTAAACGTAGCTCAGGACATTGGAGACATCGTCATCCGACAGATCAAGCTTGGGCATGACACTGTTGAATTTGACCCCATTGACGGTGACTTCCCCCGTCATGCCGTTGAGCACGGTATGGATGGCCCGGTCGGCATCGGCGTTCAGGAAATCGCTGGCGGCCAACGGGGGAAATGCCATCGGCACCCCCTGCCCTTCCGCTTGGTGGCAGGCGATACAGACCCGGGCGTAAACCGTCTTCCCGGCCGCGATCCGCTCCGCTTTGTTCCCCGCCTTCGGAGTCGTGCTGGCCACCAGGGGCATCACTTGGATGTCGCTGCCTTCCGCCTGATAGATCAGGTCGTTGGTCTTCCCGGAATACACCAGCTTGTCCTCGTTCCCGGTGACTTTGAGCATCCCGATGGCGCCTTTGTTGAAGGCCCGGAAGATGGCATGATCCACCAGAATATAGGTGCCCGGCACTTCCAGCTTGAAGTCCACAATGGCGGAACCGCCGGCGGGAATCATGGTGGTCTGGACATTGTGATTCACGGTATCTCCACCTTCGGGATAAACGTTATCGAAGATTTCCCCGATGACGTGGAAGGAACTGCTGAGGTTGGGACCGCCGTTGCCCATGAAGAGCCTCACCGTTTCACCCGTTTTAGCCGTGAGGGCGTTATCGCCGGCGATGGCCCCGACCGATCCATTAAAAACCACATAGTCGGGCTGCTCGTGCAGGGCTTTTTCCATATCGAACGGCTGCAGTCCGGGTTCCCCGAATTTGCCCTTGGTGTAGAAATCGCCCTGACAAACGTAGAACTCCTTGTCCACGGCGGGCAGACCTTCGCGGGGTTCGACGAAGATGAGACCATACATGCCATTGCCGATGTGCATCCCGACCGGAGCGGTGGCGCAGTGATAAATGAAGAGCCCGGGATTCAGGGCCTTGAAACTGAAGACCGATTCGTGCCCGGGGGCGGTCATGGAAGCCGCGGCTCCACCACCCTGCCCGGTGACCGCGTGCAGGTCGATGTTGTGAGGCATTTTGCTGTCCGGGTGGTTGGCCAGAGTGAACTCCACTTCGTCATTCTGCCGGACCCTGATGAATTTTCCCGGCACGGTGCCACCGAACGTCCAGTAGGTATAGGTGGTGCCATCAGTCATCTGCTTTTCCAATTCCTTCACCTCCAACCGGACCTTTACCCTGGACGGATGTTTCCGCGTGATGGCAGGCGGCACCAGGGGCGGATCAGTCAGGATGGCCACTTCCTCACCCTGCAGGGGAGCATCCGGGTCGGCCGCGCTGGTAATGAAGCGCGTGCCGGGGGTTTTACCACCACCAGCCGCCGCCGGGAGCGCCGGAACCGGTTGGGTATTGCGGGCCATGACACGGTCGGTCACTTCGCGGACCAATTGGTCGTGGGATTGGACGGCCGGCAGGGGTCCGGAAAGCTGATTGTCGCAGGAAACCACGCCCAGGATGAAAGCCAGGGCCGGCAAAATCAGGAGGGGGATTCGCTTTGGTGTAGGCTCTTGTTTCATGACTGATGGAGGCCCGGATGGCCTTGGTGCCTATGGAATATCACTGCGCGTCATTAATTCAATGAAAAACGGATCTGGATTTCTTTATTATTGCCAACCCGGCATCCGAATGAAAAGCAGGACATTCCTGTTCCACCGTGAGTTGCCCCAAGGGATGAATGCTGTCAGTGGGCCGTCCGTACCCACTAACCTCACGGGCGCGCCGGCTCAGGCAGGGGGGAGGTAAACTGCCCGAAATCATGGGCTTTCAGAAAGGCTTCCGTGGTGGCCTTCAACCCGACAATGGAATCGTGGAGGGGGCAACGGGGGCCATGGCCGCACCATCCCGGGCCTAACGGGCACATGATTTCCGGATCCGCCCGCTCGAATATCGCCGCCACATCCCACAGCGTGATCGCCGCCGGAGGCCGGGCCAGCCAGTACCCGCCCCCGGGACCGGGGGTCCCCTTGATCAGCCCCCCATGGGAGAGGGAGGTCAGGATTTTTGCCACGATGGGCCGGGGAAGATTTCGTTTTTCGGCGATTTCCAAAGAACTCACTTTGCACGGAGGGTCCTGCCAGCACGAAGCCAGATAACTGACCGCCGAAACGGCATTCTGGGACATTTTTCCGTAATTGATCATCAGGACTGGGCCAAGGGAGGGCCGGCACAGCGTCAGAATTAACCTCACCGGCCACAACGCAACCAGCAATACTGTCATTGATACCGCCGCTCCTGCCTGAGGACACCGCGAGGAGCGAAGGAACCGGCGGCCGTGCCAGCAGTTCGACACCGGGCGCAAAATAACAGTTAACTTCCCCGGGACAACCTGACTTGCCGGCCCCGGCAATCAGGCGGTTTTCCTTACGGAGGGGAGGGCGAGGCGACGGCGGATCAACAGAACCGCCAGCAGGGGAAGCCCCATTCCAGCGAGGGCCACGCCCCAACGCACGGCAAGGTTCCGCCCCTCCGCCGCGGGAAGCGCCAATGGGATAGGAGGCGTAGTATCGCCGGCGATCAGGATGCGCCAGGACGTGGGTTCACCGGGAATGCGCCCCACACCACCCAACCAAAAAAGCACGTCATGCGGATTGCCCCGGGGAACCGAGAATTTCAGCTCCCCGGCTACCGGGGTCCACTGGTAGCGGATCACGGCGAGGGCATGGGAAGTCTCCGCTTCCCCGGCGTCCCGCGGGAGCGGGAGGTCCGGGTCCATGGTGGTTTCAAAGCGGACCGCCCCGGAGGCGACGGTTTCCAGCGGCACCGGACCTTGTGGAGTGGCCACCTGCAATACGTCCCGCAAGGCCGCGACAGCGGCCTCCTGACCGGTCAGGATGGGATGCTGCCGGTAGTCCACCGTCAACTCCAACAAGACCGCCCCGGACTCCGCCGGACTGCATTTGGCCAGCACAAAAGCGCTGGCATGAGCCCACAAAGCTGCCGGCCACCCCCAGAGGCAGAAAAACAATCCGGCCGCTACCCCCTTCACTGAACGGCCCAGCGGAGAACGCGGCCGTAGCTGTTCCATTCGGTTTCCAAAATGTTGCCGCTCTTATCAAAGGTGATGCCATGCGGGGAAGTGACCGTGCCACTGCGCCATTGGTCAGGTTTCATTTTTGGGGTGTTGGTTTCGCCCGCCGCGTCATTCACTCCCAGACTGGCGACCAGTTTGCCGGCTTTGTCGAACACGGAGACCCGGCCCGCGATTTCCGCCACACACATCAGGTCACCTTGAAAACTCACCGAAGACGGACGGCGCAGATCCTGATCCGCCACCACACTGATCAACTTGCCGTCGAGGTCGAGATGGAGGATCCGGTTATTGCCCCGGTCGCAGGCGAGGATGCGCGCCGGGGAAAACCGGGGGTCGATGAAAATCTTGTGGGTGTTCCTCAGTTTGAGCGGCTCTCCCTGCCCGCCGAAGACCGATTTGAACTTGCCGGCCTTGTCGAAAACAAAGATCCAGTCCTTGCCATAGCCATCCACCACATAAATGTCCCCATTGGGCGCCACATCACAACTGGTCAGCTTCAAGCCATCGGCGGACTGTGCAGCGGGGAAGGCCGAGGTGGGGATTTCCAGGACGGTTTTGCCTTCCAGAGTCATCTTCAGCACCCGCCCTTCGCCCAGCACCGCGGCATAGATGAATTCGCCGTCTTCTGCTTTGTGAATCACAAATCCATGCAGACTGCCCGGGGTGCCGGCGAGGTGCTTCAGGTATTTGCCTTCAGGAGAATAGACTTGAATGCCACCCTCCGCTTGTCCCTGCACGCTGATATAAATCAAACCAGCACTGTCGACCCGGATCTCTCCGTGGCCGTCCCCGATCGTGGCCTTCCCGGGAGGAGGACTGATGAAGTCCGGCGTCAGTTTATAAGTAACTTCAGCGGGCAAAGAGGCCAGCGACAGAAAAAGGGCAACCACAGGGAAGAAACAGCGGATCATAGGGCAGCAGCATGCTCCGATTTCTGCGGTCCGGTCAACCAAAATCCCACCGCCAAAATCCGACCGGATTCCCTAAAGACTACCGGCGATAGGACTCGAACCTACACGCCTTTAAAGGGCAACGGATTTTGAGTCCGCCGCGTCTACCATTCCGCCACACCGGCTTGTCTTGGGAGGATGGAGAAAAACACGCCCTGCGCCGGATGGCAAGAGGCAAGATGAATCTTGCGACGACCCATCGGGGTCTATTTGCGGAGGGGTATCCTGTTCCTGGCGGGGCCGGGCCCGCGGCGGACTCAGCGTTTGACTGCCGTCATGAATCCCCGGTCGGCCACGGTGTCCTGATAAGGCCCGGGCGCGAATCCCAATTCCTCCAGGATCTCACCATACTCCCGGGGGGTATAACATTTTCCCTGGGTGATACTCATCAGCAGCGCCGAATATTCCGCCACGGGCAACGGACCCGTTTTGTCGTCATGAATAAAGGCTTCATGAATCACCAGCAGGCCACCAGGGGTAAGCGATTGGGCCGATTTTTCCAACAACTGGCGGACCTGCGGAAAATCCCAGTCATGCAGCACATTGGACAGGAGCAGCACCTCGGAGGCCGGCCATGCACAGGTGAACATGTCGCCCGTCAGCACCTTGATCCGGTCCTCCAGTCCATGCCGCGTGATTTCCTGCCGGGTGATCTGATCCACCGGGGGCTGTTCCAGCACGGTGGCGCTGAGCTGTGGATGCGCGGCCACCAGCGTCGCGGAATAAATCCCGGAACCGCCGCCGACATCCAGCAATCGCGTCCGGCTCCCCAGCAGAGGACCCAGAGCCCGCGCCAGCACCTGGCCAAACAGGAATCCCCGGCAATTCATCAGGTCCGTGAAACTGCGGGCGAACTCCTCCTTCAACATCGACTCATGCCAATCCTCCGCGCCCGCCTTGGCCTGCCAATTGGCCGGTTTTCCGGTGCGCATCACCTGGAGATAACCCTGCACCACCGGAGTGTCCCGGATCGGTTCATAATATGGCCCGAGAAACCATGGTGAACCCTTCACCAGATGCTCCCGGGCCAATTCAGTCAGGCGGTGCCCGTCCTTTTCATCGGTGGCAAGGAATCCATGGGCCCGGCACAGCGTGAGCAGCACATCCGCCGGGCGCGGGGCAAATCCGAAGTGGGCACACACCGCCTCCGTGTCCGCTCCCGGATGACCGTGGAGCCAGGTAAAGAAATCAAAATGCAGCAAGGCCACCGCGATCAGTTCCGCGGCATACTGGCGGTCACGGCAGCGCAGAATCATGGCCGGATCCGTCGCCGGCAGGGTGGTCAGGGGAGAAATCATAAAGCCTCACCGGAACCTTTTCCATGGGCAGTGCCACCGGGGAATTGTCCGCACCAACTGGGAGGACCAGTCTGGTCAAGCCAATCGGATTGCCTTCGCATGGCACCCCGCGACCTGGATAATCCGGCCGGCCGCCTAACCTTCCGGAGGCGCTTCCATCAATGCGGCAAACTCCTGCCGGCGGTAAGCCTTGCCGTCTTCCAGACTGCGCTGCACCCAGGAAAACAATTCCTGGAATTCCGCATTCCCTTCCCTCACCTGCTCAATCATCCGCCATTCCAAGGGACGCGGTTTCGGCGAGGTCAGCCGCTGCGGTTTCATCCGGGCGAGGACGGCTTCGAATTCCCGCGGGGTCATCTGCTGGATGATGTAGCCGGGGGGCAGTTCATCCAGATCGTCCTCGTCCAGGTTGTAGACCTGGATCCCCAAACCATACTCGGTGCCGAGTTGGCGCAGTTCCTCGGCCAATTGTTCATCCAGGATCGGCGCCGCAATCATCAGCTCGCCGATGTGTCCCCACCGCGCATGGCTCAGGGCCTGGAAAAAATCCTCGCGGTAGCTGTCGTGGCTGACAGCGACTTTCAGCTTCACACTGGCAATGGTGAAGGGCGGCACACCCATGGCCCGCTTGAGTTCAAGCAGCCTGGGGGTCAGCGCCAGCCCGCTGTCGGAAATCTCTCCGCCGCCCCAGTCGATCACCGCCGCATCCGGGCACTTCCAGAGATTTTCATAAGGCGCCCCAGGGGCAAACGAGGATTCGAACGTGAATGGAAACCTCCCGGCCAATTCAGTATCGCGCTCAAAAATGGCCCGGAATTTCAGGGCCCGGGCCAAAGCCCGGTCCACCAGTTCCGGGGTGGTTTCAAAGAGCAGGCCCAATTTTGCCTGAGCCAGGGTGGCCGGTCCGCCTGCGGAAAGCCCCGCCGCCACCCGGCGCAGGTAATACCCCTGGCCCTGTTCCACCTTTGCGATCGGACTGCCCGGATCACAACACATGATGGAAAAGTGGTAGCGCAGCGTGGCGTCACTGTATTCCTGTTTCAGGCTGAATTTGACCAACCGGATCAATTCCGTGCCTTTGATAGGCTCGGCAGGATTCGATGGCAGAATTTCCGGAAGAATTTCCTTCAACTGATCCCTCAAATTCATGGTGCCGATGTGATGGTTTCGGGTGGTGTCCGGTCCGCTCCGGTGCAGCGGCGGGATAGCATTCCCGGGTGCATCAGACCTTGTTCCACTCAAGCCGGGGACCCACTTGTGCAATGGAGTTTGAAACAATTTGTTATTTAACTTATCTTAAACAATCTGCTGGCGTGGGAGAAAAACCGTTGGCCGGTTCCCGGGTCCGAAAACGGCCAGCATTCCTCCGGTCCCGTGCTAAACATGGTCATGACTCTGCTGGATCCCGCCACCTGCCATCGTGCCATCGCTACCCGCGATGCCCGGTTTGATGGGGTCTTTTACCTCGGAGTCACCTCCACCAGAATCTATTGCCGCCCCATCTGCCGGGCCCGCCGTCCGAAGCCGGAAAACTGCCGTTTCTTCCTTCATGCGGCGGCAGCCGAACACGCTGGTTTCCGCCCCTGCCGGCTTTGCCTGCCGGAGCAGGCTCCGGGATATGCGCCGGTCGATGCCACTGGGACCCTGGCCACCGTGGCGGTGCGGGCGATTGAAGCCGGAGCGTTGCGCGATGGGGAAAGCCTGGAAGCGCTGGCCGGTGAACTGGGCGTGAGCAGCCGTCACCTGCGGAGGGTGATCGGCGGGCATCTCGGGGTCACGCCCGTGACCCTCGCCCAGACCCAGCGGCTCCTCATGGCCAAACGGCTCCTCACAGAAACCAGGCTGCCCGTCGGCGAGGTCGCCCTTGCCAGTGGCTTCCGCAGCCTGCGCCGGTGCAATGCCCTGTTCAAATCCCAGTACGGCCTGCCACCCTCGGCCTTCCGGCGCGAGTCGGCCTCCCGCACGGCGCCACCCATAACCGATCAACTCACCCTCACTCTGGGCTACCGGCCTCCCCTGGCCTGGCCGGAATTACTGAGTTACTTCATGGGCCGGGCCATTCCCGGAGTGGAGGATATCACGCCCACCCGCTATGCCCGGACCTTGCGTAGCGGCGCCCGCTCAGGCTGGCTCAGCGTGGAACATGGCCAAGGCGGAAATCACGTCAGGATCACGGTTTCCACCAGTCTTGCTCCCGCTCTGCCGGAGGTCCTCGCCGCAGTGCGCCGCTGTTTTGATCTCGATGCCTCGCCGCATGCCGTGGCCGGGGTGTTGGGCGGTGATGCACTGCTCGCATCCTCGGTCCGGGAAACCCCGGGCCTCCGCCTGCCTGGCGCCATCGATCCTTTTGAGACTGCCATACGCACCATCATTGGCCAACAGGTTTCGGTCGCCGCGGCCACCACCGTGATGGGCCGGGTGGTTCAGGCGTTCGGGGATTCCATCCTCACTCCATGGCCCACCCTGAACCGCCTGACCATCACTCCGGACCGTATCGCCCGGGAATCGGTGGACTCCCTTGCCCCGCTGGGCCTCAACAGCGCCCGCGCCCACGCCCTGCTGGCGGTCGCCCGCGCGGTGGATTCCGGCCATCTCACCCTGGCCCATTCCCCTGATCCGGAAAGGACCATCGCCCGGCTCCAGGAGCTTCCCGGGATCGGTCCATGGACGGCCCATTATTTTGGCATGCGCATCCTCGGCTGGCCGGATGCCTTCATTGCCGGGGACCTCGTAGTGAGGAAAGCCCTCGCGCCTCTCACGCCCCGGCAGATCGAAGCCCGTTCCGCCGCCTGGCGTCCCTGGCGCGGATATGCGGTGATGCACCTCTGGCGTTCCATCGGTTTTTTCAAATCCCCCGGCTCCCCCGTCCTTCCATGAATCCTCTTGTTTATTATACCCTGATTCCTTCCCCTCTGGGCCAACTCCTGCTGACCGCCACCCCCCGCGGATTGAGTGGGCTGTGGCTGCTCGGCGAAAAACACTGTCCGGACCTTGCTCCGGAATGGCAGGAAAATCAGGCCTGCTTCACCGCCGTGACCATGCAGTTGCAGCAATATTTCAGCGGCACCCGGCAGACCTTTGACCTCCCGATTGATGTTTCCGGCACCGCTTTCCAGCAAGAGGCCTGGGCCGCTCTGCAACAAATCCCCTACGGCACCACCCTGACCTACCAGCAGCAGGCCACGGCCATGGGGCGGCCTGCGGCGGTCCGTGCCACGGGCACCGCCAATGGCCGCAACCCTGTTTCCATTGTCGTTCCCTGTCACCGGGTGATCGGCGCCAATGGCTCCCTGACAGGTTACGGCGGTGGTCTTCCGGCCAAACAATGGCTGCTGAGCCACGAAGCCACCATCCGGTCATTCCGCCAATAACAACCACGCCCGCCGTCCCAGCGCCACCCCCGCCACGCCCAGTCCGGCGGCCAGCCCGATCCAGACGCCCCACGCCCCGTAGCCCATGGCAAACCCCACCACCCAGGACAGCGGCAGGGCCACTCCCCAATAAATCCCGCAGGCCAGCAGCGCCGGCATCCTGACATCCTGCACCCCGCGCAGGGCACCGGCCGAAATCACCTGGGTGGCGTCCCCCAGCTGGAAAAAGCCCGCCACGATCAGGAGCGGCAGCGCCAACTGCACCACCGAAGGATCCCTGACGAATTGCCAGGCAACTTCCCGTCCCAGGCCAAAAAACAGCGCCATCGATCCCAGGGCTGCCAACCAGCCCAATCCCCAGCCCCCCAGCAGCACCGCATGCCGGCGCTGCGTTTCCCCGGCTCCGGTCAATTCCCCCACCCTCACCGTGATGGCCATGGAAATCCCCAGCGGCACCATGAAGGTGACGGAAGCGCAGGTCAGGGTGATTTGATGGGCTGCGAGGGGCACCACCCCGAGCGAGCCGACGAGGAGAGCGGCCACCATAAACATACTCACCTCCGCCAACAGATGCAGTCCGGCGGGCAGGCCCAGGCGCAGCAGCCGGCCCAATCCTGCCAACTCGAGACCGGCCCCCCATTGTTGCGGCATCCAATCCTTCAGCCGCACGCTGCGGCCCATCCAGACAAACAGGGCGGCGGTGACCACCAGACGCGATGTCAGGGTGGCGTAACCCGCCCCTTCCAGTCCACAGGCCGGAAAGCCGGCGTATCCATGAATCCACGCCGCATTGAGCAGGGCATTCAATCCCACCCCGCCCAACATGATCCACAACGGGGTCCATGGGGCATTCAACGCGTCGGCCTGATTCTTGAGGGCCATTCCCACCAGCGCCGGCACCAGCGACACCGCACAGGTGAACAGATAGACCGGCGTCGCGGCAACCACCTCCGCCGGCTGGCCAAACGCGCCCAGCCCAGGCAGAAGCAGGGCAAACCCCATGGTGCAAAGCAGCCCCAGCACCAACGCCACGCCCACCCCATTCCGCAATGTGGCCTGCGCCGTCCGGTGGTCCCCCGCGCCTCCGGCCCGCGCGGTCTGCATCGACACACTGCTCAGCAGCCCCACCCCAAAAACCAGCGGTACCATCAACAGGGAGTTGGCAAACGCCGCCGCCGCCAGAGGCACCGTGCCCACCCTCCCTATCATCACCGTGTCCACTACCCCGATCAGCATCTGCGCCAGCTGCCCGAACACCAACGGCACCGCCAGCCGCAGGGTGGCCCCACATTCCTCCCCAAAGGCAGGACGATGCTTGAAAGGACTGGCCGGACACTGCTTCATCTCCACAATTTCCGCCCTCCGGACGGACCACCCCTTGCCGCAGTCCCCTTCCGCGCACAACCCCATTTCCCTGCCACCGGCCCGCCACGGCGTTTGGGTCCATCGTCAATCAAGCTCTTGACGGATGAACGAGGATGACGGTGTAACCAAGGAGATGGATACTTTTATTGCCCCCACCGACCGGGCCGACCTGCTGCGCACTGCCGTCACGCAGGCGGTGGACTTTTTGCGCGATGGCGAAGTGGTCGCCCTGCCCAGCGAGACGGTGTATGGTCTCGCTGCCGATGCCCTCAATCCGGCCGCGGTGGCCCGTATTTTCGAAGCCAAGGAACGCCCCTCCTTTGACCCCCTGATCGTGCATCTGCCGCACCGCAAGCGCTTGGCCGATGTCGCCATCGTGCCGCCGGAGATTGCCGAAACCGTAGCTGTGCTGATTGAAAAATTCTGGCCCGGCCCACTCACCCTGGTGCTGCCCAAAGCCGATGCCGTGCCGGATTCGGTCACCGGTGGACTGCCCACCGTGGCGGTGCGCATGAGTTCCCATCCTGTGTTCAAAGCGGTGGTCACCAGCTTCGGCGGCCCCTTGGCCGCCCCCAGCGCCAACCGCTTTGGCCGGATCTCTCCCACCTCGGCCGGAGCGGTGATGAAGGAGCTGGGGGGCCGCATCCCGCTCATCCTCGACGGCGGGGCCTGCCCGGAGGGGATCGAATCCACCATTCTGAAAATCATCCCCACGGAAAAGGGAAAACCCATTTTCCGCATCTTGCGGGCCGGGCCGGTCACCAAGGACGACCTGCAGCCCTACGGAAAAATCGAGTGGGCGAACGGACAGCCTGACAAAAATGGCAATACCCCCCTGCCCGAAGTCCCCGGCCAGTTGCCAAACCATTACGCCCCGCGCACCCCGTTGCGGCTGGTGCAGCATCCGGCGGATTTCCTGCCGGAGGCCGGCAAACGTTATGCGTTGCTCAGTTATCGCGGGGACGATGAGGACGGCTACCTTGGCCTGACCGAATGGGAACACGTCCTCGTCCTCAGCCCCGGCAGCGGCAAACTGCCGGAAGCCGCCCTGCGCCTCTTCCACTGCCTGCGCGCGCTCGACGAACTCGACGTGGATGAAATCATCGCCGAACCCGTGCCGCTGCGGGATGTCGGCATGGCCATCATGGAACGGCTGCGGCGGGCATCCTATCTTTAGCTGGCCCGTTCCCCGTCAGCCTTGGCGGGAAGACCTGCCGGGGGCAGTTCCGTTGAGTGGCACCGTGGAACATAGATACCGGACAGCCATTTCCGCAGGGCCTTCCCATCAAAAAAAAACCGCACGCCCCGGAGGGGACGTGCGGTCTTCAAAAAGGATAAACCAGCGTTTATTTGGCGCGGGGGGCTTCCTTGACGGTCACCGCGTCCTTGCCCACGCGGTTGCGCAGGTAATTCAACGCGGCACGGCGGACCTGGCCGCGCTTGGTCACCTCGATCTTGGAAATCAACGGGCTGTGGATTGGATAGACCCGTTCCACGCCTTCGCCGTAGCTCAGCTTGCGGACGGTGATGGACTGGCTCTTGGAGAGGCCACTCTTGCCGATGATGATGCCGGCAAAAATCTGGATACGCTCCTTGCCGCCTTCGACGACGCGGTTATGGACCTTGACGGTATCGCCGACATTCATGTCAACGAGGTCGGATTTCATCTGCTCGCGGTGGATCTTCTGGAGGATATTCATGGCGGTGCGGTGCCTTAAGACTAAAAAACCCGCCTTGGTAACAGGCAGGGGGTCCCGGAACGGGAGGCGGCATTTAAGCGACACCCGTCCCCCACGCAACGGAAATCTTCTCTTTTTCGGAATCCCGACCGCGGGACGGCCCCAAGGCACCAAGGCTTGAATTGCCAATATCCCAACTTCCGTTGACGAATTCAACCAACCCGCAGATCCATGGCCGCAGCGGGCGGCGAAACTGATCCCACTCCGGATCAAACGAAAAAGGATTGATTTGCCGCATGGCATCCGTAGGCTGCGCGCCCCGCACTGCTTTTGCCGGTGCTTTAAAACACGCCCGCGCGCTCATTGCCAACGGCTTCACGCCCTCCAACCTCACGGATTTTCTCCGCCTGATATGTCTGATCCAGAACCCATCGACCTCTCCCAATTGCAGAACCTCAGCCTCGCCCCCGATTGGGTCGGAGACCTGCAAAAGCGCGAAGCCGCTCCCGGCGAAGTCGTCTGGGGACGCGCTCCGGAGCATGAACGGGAATCCCGCGGCGGCGGCCAAGGTTTTGGTACCGGTGGCTCCGGCGGTAAAGGCGGCCCCCGTGGTTTTGGAAACCGGCCTGATTTCAACCGCGGCGACCGCAGCGGCCCACCCCGTGGCCCACGTCCCGATGGTCCGCCCCGTGGGCCCCGTCAGGATGACCGTGGACCCCGCCCAGGCGGTCCCGGAGGTCCCCGCCCGGAGGGACCCCGCGGTCCCCGGCCCGACGGCCCGCCCCGTGGCCCACGTCAGGATGATCGTGGTCCCCGGCCCGGTGGCCCACCGCGCGATGACCGCCGCGGGGGACCGGACCGCCGCGAAGGCGGACGCCCTGATTTCCGCAACGATCGTGACCGTGGCCCCCGCCGTTTCGACGACCGTCCACACATCGAACCGCTCCCCGGCTGGCGCGCCCGCCTGTTCGCGGAACCCCGCTCCCTCGAAGCCATTACCCGTCAGGTTAAAGCTTCCGGCCGCGCTTACCCGGTGTTCGAACTGGGCCGTCTCTTCCTCGCCGGCCGCGACCGTTATGTCGTCGAGTTTTCCCGCCAGCCTCAGGCCCAGGCCCCGCGCAATGCCCCCAAAGGCCCACCTGTGCCCGAAGCGGAAGCCCCGGTCGGCCCGGAACAAATCTACCAGATTCCTGCGGATGGTTCCCTGTGGCTGAACCGCGATGAAGCGATCCGGCACATTCTCAACGGCCCTGCCGTCAGGAAATTCTATCGTCAGGAAACGATCAGCATTGATCCGCCCAAGGGCATTTTCACCGCCGTCGCGGTCTGTGGGTTCTCCGGCGAAATCCTCGGTCCACCCAATCACCATTCCTTCCAGACCACGGTGGCCCGCCTGCACCGCGAGCAATTCTACAATCTCCCGATCGACCGCTACAAGGCCCGCATCCGCACCGAGAAGGACGAAGCCCTCGTCGCCAAATGGCTGGAAGAGCAAAGCACCACCACGGTTTACATCCCGATGACGGCGGAAGAAATCGCAGCCGCCAATCTGCCCGTGGAAGCAAAGGTCGCCGCTCCTGCAGCCCCGGCAGCTGAAACCGGGGAAAAAGTGCCTTCGGAAACAACCGGCGAATCCGAAAACGCCCCTGACTCCGCCGGAACCGCTGAGTCTTCTGACGCAACGGCGGTGCCGGAAGCCCCTGAGGCAACCGAAGCCGAACCCGTGGGTGCTGCAGAAACCGAGTCTCCGGCCGCAGAACCTGAAGCTGAAGTGGCTGAAGCCCCTGAAGCTGCCGCAGAACCGGAAGCGGTCAGTGCCCCGGCCGTGACTGCTCCTCCAGTCGAACCCCTGAAAAACTGGGCGGCGGTGGAAGCGCACTTCATGGCCCACCACGCGGACACCGCCGTCAAGGCCGTCACCCGCATCAAAGTGCCTGGAAATGTCCCCGGACGGCTCCTCGCCCCCTCCCTCCTCGCCCTGCTGCGTATGGAAGTCGAACAACAGCAGCGTTACCCCATGCAGTTGGTGCAGGACCTCTGCCGTGACTTGGAAAAAGAGAGCCTCAAGTTCTTCAAACGGGACAAAAAATCGACCTTTGTCTGCCGCACCCGCCCGCATTTCATCGAGGACGAATCCCACCTCTCCCCGCGCCTCCGCAGCATCGTGGGCGTGGTCCGCGCCAACCCCGGCATCAACGTCGCCAAACTCGTTTCCACCTTGGCACCGCACCTCGAAAAACCCGCCACCAAAGCAGAAGCGCCGAAAGCCGCTGAGCCCGAAGCGAGCAAATCCACTGCGCCGGACGCCGCCCCCGCCAGCATCCCGGAAGCGGAAGTCCCTGCCTCCCCGGAAGCCGTTTCCACAGAATCCCCTGCGGCACCCGAAGCCCTCCCGGCTGAAGTCGTAACGGAAACCCGGGCTGAAGAAACCACGTCAGAGTCCACCCCCACCGCGGAAGCTCCGGCCTCTGCCGAGGCGCCCGTGGCCGGATCTCCCGCCCAGGAAACGGGCGCCCCGCGCGAGCCCCGGGGGCCGAGACCCCCACGGCAGAAAAAAGCGCCTCCCGCTCCCGCCGCGCCTCCCGCTCCGCTGACCTCTGAGGAAATCGGGGTGCTGCAGGACCTGCGTTGGCTCGTCCAGGAAGGTCTCGTCACCGAATTCGCCAGCGGCGAACTCCAACTCCTCGGTCGTGCGCCTCAGCCTCCGGCGGAGAAAAAATCCCGCGAAACGGCCCCGGCCGCCCCGGCAGAAAAAACCACTTCCGCGACTGCAGCCCCTGAAGTTCCCACGGAAGCCTCCCCGGAGGCCCCGGTCCTTCCTCCTATCGTGGAAGGCTCCGGAACCCCTGCGGAACCTGCCCCTCCGGAAGAAGCCCCGGTGGCCCCGCCCACCGATGATGCCACGTCCGGGCCGGCAGCGCCTGCGGGTCCTGAGGCCTGAAATCAGCCAGGACCCCAACCGATTCCCAAGCCCCAAAAACATGGCCGTGAGCCCATGCCCGGGTTCCGCGCGTTGCTGTATTTAGGAGATGCCCTGCATCGGGAGACCGGCTATGGTCTGGCGGTGAAGGCAGCCCTTCTCTCTACGCCCCTAAGATGAAGCCCGGTCTCCAGCTCCGATGGTTTTGCCTGCTCCTGCTGGCTGCTTCCCTGTGCCCGGGGCTGCTTGGAGCGGCCGGGCTGCGCGTGCCCAATGCCACGATCAATGTGCCCGCCACTCCACCCGCGACGGCCTTCCAACTGGTCAATGCCTTCAATGGCGTCTCCGTTGCTGCCCCAACCACCATCGCGTCTGCTCCAGGAGATACCAAGCGCCTGTTCCTCTGCGAAAAAGCCGGTGTCATCCGTCTGATCCCGGACGTCACCGCCCCCACGCCCACTTCCTCCATCTTTCTCAACCTCGCCTCCCAGCTCACCAGCCGGAATTTACCCGCTTATCCCAACGAACAGATCAGCACCAGCAGCGAGCAGGGCCTGCTTGGCCTGGCCTTTCATCCCAATTACGCGGCCAACGGTCATTTTTACCTCTTCTATTCCGTCGACCGGGACAGCGCGGTCAGCTCGCCCATCTTCGAGCGGGTTTCGCGATTCACCCGCTCGGCCGGCAATCCCAACACCGCCGACCCAGATTCGGAACTCATCCTCATCGAACAGGCCGACGATTACTCCAACCACCAAGGCGGTGGCCTGCAATTCGGCCCTGACGGCTACCTCTACATCTCCCTCGGGGATGAGGGCGACCAGAATGATGCCGGCAATAACAGTCAGCGGATCAACAAGGATTTCTTCGCGGGCCTGCTGCGGATCGATGTGGATAAAAAGCCGGGCAACCTGGAACCGAATCCGCATCCCAATCCCGCCGACTATCCCACCAATCCCCCGGCAGATGCCGTGATCCGCGATGCCGGATCTGCCCGTTACCGCATCCCGGTGGACAATCCTTTCGTCCCGGTCTCCCAGGGCGGCTCGTGGAACGGCAGTTTCAATGGCGTGGCAGTGCCGCCCACCCATGTGCGCACGGAATTCTGGGCCACGGGACTGCGGAATCCCTGGCGTTTCTCTTTTGACCCGGTCACCGGCGAATTGTGGACGGGCGACGTGGGAGGCAGTGCCCGGGAGGAAGTGAATATCATCACCCGCGGGGGCAACTACGGCTGGGCGCTGCGCGAAGGCTTCATCAATGGCCCAAAATCCGGTCAGGCTCCGGCCAGCTTCGATTCCCTTTACGGCATCCGGCCTCTTTATGAGTACCGCCGCACCGGTACCGCCGGCGTGGATGCCAATCTGACCGGCAACAGCGTCACCGGTGGCGTGGTGTACCGGGGCAGTCGTTTCCAGAGCCTGCAGGGCGCCTACGTGTTTGCCGACTATCTCTCCGGCAATATCTGGACCCTGCGGCGCAATGGCGCCGCCACGCCCACCGTCACCCGCATTGCGGGCGAGGGCGGCATCACCGCCTTTGGCACCGATCCCTCCAATGGCGATGTCCTGCTGGCCGATTATAACAACAACCTGATCCGCCGCCTCGTTACCGCCTCCACCGCCGGCGACCCCTTCCCAGCCACCCTCAGCGCCACCAATCTCTTCGCCAGCCTGACTGATCTCAGCCCGGCCCCCGGCCTGCTGCCCTACCAGGTCAACCTCCCTTTCTGGAGTGACTACGCCCTCAAACGCCGCTGGTTCATCATCCCGGACGGCACCAGTAAAATGACCTGGTCGCGCGATGGCAACTGGACCTTCCCGGCCGGGCAGATCTGGGTGAAACACTTTGATATGGAACTCACCCGGGGCAATCCAGCCACCAAAAAACGGCTCGAAACCCGCCTCCTCGTCCGCAACGCCGGCGGGGCCTATGGGGTCAGTTACCGCTGGAACGACGCCGGCACGGACGCCACCCTCGTCCCGGATGCCGGGGTGACCATTCCTCTGACCATCACCACCGGCGGCACCTCCATCACCCAGACCTGGGAAATCCCCAGCCGGGCGCAGTGCCTCATCTGTCATACCCCGCAAGCCGGCCACGCACTGTCCTCGAATACCCGGCAATTCAATATCGACAGCATCATCGCCGGTTACCCGGGCAACCAGCTCGACCTGTTCCGGCAGGAGGGATTTTTCACTACTGAACCGCCTTCCTCCAACATCCTCCCCCGCCACCTCCGCCCTGACGAAATGGACTCCCCGGTGGAAGCCCGGGTCCGCAGTTATCTTGACGTCAATTGCGCTTACTGCCACCAGTCCGGCAGCAGCACCCCCGCGGCATGGGACGGCCGGGCCTCCCTTTCCCTCGCCGCCACCGGTCTCATCAATGGCCCGGCGGTCAACCATGGAGGCGATCCCCTCAACAAACTCATCGTGCCCGGCGACCCGGCCCACAGCGTGGTCCTCAGCCGCGCCGCCGCCACCAACGGTTTCACCCGGATGCCCCCGCTGGCGACCAGCCAAACCGACTCCGTCAACATCGCCCTGCTGACGGAATGGATTGCCACCAGCCTGCCCGCCAAACAAAGTTATGATCAATGGAGGCAGGGCTTCTTCGGCTCCCTGACCAGCCCGGATGGCGCCCCTGCTTTTGATGCCGACAGCGACGGGCAGCCCAACCACCATGAATTCCTGACGGGGAGCAGTCCCCGCGGGGGCGCAGGCGGCTTCAGCCCGCAGGCCAGCCTTGCCGGACCCGTGGTGCGCCTGAGTTTCACCCTCCCGGCCGACCGCACGCCCATTGTGGAAACTTCCGCGGATCTCGGCATCTGGTCTCTCTGGGATGTCCCGGGAAACAATGGTGTCCCCCGCCTCCCCGGCCCGCAGATTCTGGAAGGCCCCCGCCCGGCTCTCCGGCAATACTTCCGTGTGCTTGTGAAGGAAAACTAGTCAGACCCCCTCGGCTCCGGCACGGAAGATCCGTGCCGGGCGGGTGTCATCCGGAGGGTAGGTAAAACCATCCTACCCCACCGGGATCGACACCGCCACATCTGCTTTGCGCAGCAGGGTGGAAATCCCGAGATCGCCATTCAGGCAAACGTAACCGGGCCGGTAGGTGCGGACGACCCGGGTGCCATCCTGACCGCCCTCACTGAGGGTTTCCACAATCTGGATGCGTTTACGGGCGGCCACATCAATGATGGTGCCCGGTTCGAGGCTGTAGGCTTCGATCGAATATTCCTTCAGGATATCCAGCAACCCGTCGCGGAAGACCACCAATTGATGGCGGGTGCCGGCAGCATCCGGTTGGGCGGCCAGGTGGGCGAGGAGATCGTCGATCAGGTCCAATTTCCGGATAAAACTGCGGGCGAGGGAGTGGACCGTCCCCCAGTTGGGGTCCGGAGCTTCCGACATGCCGGTGAGGCGGTCGTCGAGGAACTCAAGACGGCGCTCCGCTTCCGCCTGCTGGTGGCGCAAATCGGACACTTTGGAATGCAGGGACTCCGCCCCCTCCGTCTCCCGGCGCAGCAATTCGAGCCGGGCCTGAATCGCCTGGATCTCTTCTGATAGGGCGGCCTGCCGGCTGGCTGCTTCAGCCAGGGCCGCTTCGGAAGCCGTGCGCCGTTCCTCGCTGGCCACCAGATCCTGACGGCAGGCCTCGGCCGCCGCCTGATCTTCTTTCAAAACCGCAGCAACGCGGCGGGCGGCCCCCTCCTGCTCTTCCCATTGGGTGATTTGTCCGGCGAACCGGGCCAGCTGGAGCTCGAAATCCCCCATTTCCTTGAGGCGCAAGGACCGTTGGTGCTCCTCCGCGGCGACCGATTCCCGGGTGGCCGTCAATTGCTGCTGGATTTCCGCCAGCGCTGACTTCGCGACCGCTTCACGCTCTGCCCACTGGCCTGCCTCCTGACGAAGCGGGGCCAATTCCTCAAGCAGCCGGGCGGTGGCCATTTCAGCCGCATCCCGGGCCGCCTTGGCGGTGGCCGTTTGGGCCAGGACCAGATCGCGGGACGCCCGGGCCAGCAGGGTTTCAGAATCAATCACGCGCAACGCCGCCCCTTTCGCCTCTTCCGCGGCGGCACGTTCCGCCGCCGCCGCATCCCGGGCCGCAAGGAGGCTCTCCCGCTCCTGTTGCAGCGAAGCAAACGTCGCCTGAACCTGCTGGATTTCATTTCGAAGGCGCGTCAGTTCCTCCTGCGCGGCAGCCAGCTGGACTTCCGCTTCCGCTTGTTCCTGGCGGACCATGTCAAGGGCTTGCCGGGTCTGCGAAAGCTCCACCGCAGCCGCTTGGGCGGCCTGGGCAGCACTTTCCGATGAGGTGGCGGCCTCGGCCAAGCCACGCTGGCAGTCTTCACGCCGCGCCGTGAGCACGGCGATCTCCTCTTTCAATCTGGATACGGCCGCCGCCGCCTCCTCCTGCTTTGAGGCCAGGAGTTCAGCCTCCGCCTGAGCGGCCTTGCGGGCGGTCTCCTGGGCCTGCCTGGCCTGCTCCAGACCCGCTTCAGCGAGGGCTCTGGCCTGCACCGCCTTCTCCGCTGCCCCGGTGGCTTCGGTCAGTTTTTTCTGAAGTGCCTCCAACTCCAGGCTGCCTTCCTTCCGGACGGTATCGTAGGCGATACTGGCAGCGGGTGGAGTCATTTGCCGGGGCACCACCGGAGGAGACGCCGCCAGCGGCCTGGGGGTCAACGGCGGAGCCGGACCCACGACCGCTGGAACGATCACGGCGGGGATGGTTTCCGCATCGTAGACGGCCTCCAATTGCCCAAAAGCAATCTTGTCCCCATCCTTCAGGGGTTGCTCCACGACCGGCACCCCATTGACCGAAGTCCCATTGCTGGAATTCAGGTCCCGCAGGACCAGCATTTCCCCGCTGCGGCGGAACTCGGCGTGAAACGAGGAAATCCACGAATTATCGATGACGATTTCATTGGCTGGATTACGGCCCAACCGGGTAACCGCCTCGTTGAGCGGGAAATCGAGCGACTCACTGGGAGTCAGACGGAAGATCAGTTTGGCCATGAAAAGTCGGGATGCAGCCTTAAAATGCCATCGCCGAAAAAGGGCGTTCAGCACACGGAAATTAGCAGAATTGGGTCAGATGATTGAGCAAAATACTAAAAAGGAGCGACTTCACCACTCATTTTCAAAGCAAAGCCGAACTTTATTTTTATAATTATAATTCACAAAGTTAATTATTAAAGTTAAAATTTTAAGAAAGAACCGCCACTTCCCGCGGACTTCCGGTTAATTACACGGGCGAAGCCCAGCTGTTTCCGTTGCGGTAGGAATTCTGGTTGCGCTGTGGATGGCGGCGCATTACAACTCCCGCCCGCCGGGCCAGCCCACCGGAGGCCCTGGCCCTGACTTTCCCATCCCGCCCAACCCTAACCAGATTTAGCAAGATGCCCAGCAAAGGAAAACCCGCCAAGTCTGCCACACCGGCTCCCACCCCCCAAAAGGCCACCGGATCCAATCCGGCTGCCTCTACCGCCAAAGCCCCCCTCAAGCCAGTTCCCAAAGCCCCGCTCAAAGCGGCTGCCAAAAGTGCTGAGCCCAAGGCCAAAGAACTTGTGAAAAAGAAACCCGCTGCTGCTGAAGCCAAATCCACCTCCGTCCGTCGCACCCACGCCAAGGCCGAACCGGTAAAACCCGCCCCGAAAGCCGCTCCCGTAGCGGTCAAGCCCCTCACCATCTCCGATGTGCCGCAGGAAGGGGAAATCAAACACTCCGTCTTCGTCAAAATGGCCAAGCAGAAGCTGCTGGACCTCAAGGACTCCCTGATGGACTCCATGACCGGCACCGCCAGCGAAACCCTGCGCAACAAAGCGGAAGGCAGCGAAGCGAGCGCCTTCGGCATGCACCAGGCCGATGCCGGCACCGACGCCTACGACCGGGACTTTGCTCTCAGCCTCCTCTCCCAGGAGCAGGACGCGCTCTATGAAATCGAGGAAGCCCTCAAGCGGGTGGAAGCCGGCACCTACGGCGTCTGCGAGATGTCCAACAAACGCATCCCCCAGGCCCGCCTCGAAGCTCTGCCCTTTGCCCGCTTCACCATCGAGTGCCAGCAGCAGTATGAAAAGGAAGTCGGACCCAACAGCGGACGCCGCCAGGTCCGCTCCCTTTTCGGCCTGATGGGCTCCGAAGATGATGAAGAGGACGGTGATGAAGAATCGTCCGATAATGAAAAAGAGTAAAAAAGAGAGTTGAAACCCGGAAACCCGGAACTAAACTCCGCCCCCTTTCCCATTCCGAACCTTCCCTGAAAAGTCATGCCACGCGATATTATCATCCTCGAATGCACCGAGGCCCGCGCCGAAGGCGCTCCGCCTTCCCGCTACGTCACCACCCGCAACAAGAAGAGCGTGCGCACGCCCGGCCGTCTTGAGAAGGTCAAGTTCAATCCCTTCCTGAAGCGCCGCACCAAACACCGGGAAATCCGCTGATCCGCACCCGGCCCTTCAGTATTTAAAACTCAGATCACATCATGCAGCCCAAGACCACGCAGCGCCTCATCAATTTCCGCAAGCATAACAAGCGCATGCCGCGCCGCCGTTATGACATCAAGGTGGAAATGGTGGATTACAAACAACCCGAATATCTCGCCAAGTTCACCACCGAGACCGGCAAGATCCTTCCCCGCCGCCTCACCGGGATCACCGCCTGGCTGCACCGCAAACTGACCCGCGAGATCAAGCGCTCCCGCAGCGTCAATCTCATGCGCTAGTCCGGAATCAGCGCCCAGCCCGCGCCATTAAATTCATTTCCCAGTCAGGGGCGTATTCACATGCGCCCCTGATTTATTTTGCCCCATGCCCCCCCTCGAAGACACCCAGAGCCAACCGGACCACCGCCAGGTCCTCATCCCGCGTGTTGGCATCCGGGGCTTGCGTTATCCCATCACCATCCAACGGCCGGACGGTACGCAATTCGCCGCCAGTGCCACGGCCGCTCTGATGGCCGATCTCGCCGCCAGCGAGCGCGGCACCCACATGAGCCGGTTCGTCAGCCTGCTGCACGAACACCGCGAAGGAATCACTCCCGCCCGGCTGGTCACCATGGTCAAGGAACTCCGGGCCCGACTCGCTTCCAATGAAGCCCAGATCATCCTCGAGCTCCCTTGGTTCGTCGAAAAATATGCCCCGGTCACCGGCGCCCCGGGATTTGTCGATTATCAGGTCACCTGGGACATTTCCGTGAGCAACGGGAAAACCACCCTGCTCACCACCGTGGTCGTCCCCATCGCCACCCTTTGCCCCTGCTCCAAGGCCATCAGCGAACGCGGAGCCCATAACCAGCGGGGCAGCCTGACCCTGACCACCGCCGCCGCGCCGCACGTCTGGCCGGACGATCTGATCCGCCTCGCCGAGTCCGCGGCCAGCTGCGAACTCTACAGTGTGCTCAAGCGCCCTGACGAAAAAGCGGTCACCGAACGCGCCTTCGATAATCCCGCTTTCGTGGAGGATGTGGTCCGCAACTGCGCCCTGCTGGCCCGTGAACACCAAGGCATCCATGCCTTCCGGGTCACCTCAGAAAACTACGAAAGCATCCACAACCACAACGCCTGGGCCATGGTCGAGGAAGGCTGGTGAGCATCCGGCATCCCGGCCTTTCTAGCTCAAAATCCAGCGGCAGAAGATGACCGAAAAAATCATCGCCATTCCGTCTGCGAGCAGTCCGGTGGGAATGCCGTGCCGCATCCGCCGCACCCCCACCGCTCCGAAATAAACGGCCGCCACATACAGCGTGGTCTCGGTACTGCCATTCATGGTGGCCGCGATTTTGGTGATCAGGGAATCCGGCCCATATGTTCCCGCGATACTTCCCAGTACCGCCGTGGAAGCCCCGCCGCTCAGCGGCCGCACAATCACCAGCGGCAGCACCTCCACCGGAAACCCCAATGAGGAGATCAAGGGCAGGCTGAGCACTTTGGTCACCAGCACTTCCAGCACCCGCAGGGCTCCACTCTGGGTGAACATGCCGATCGCGACCAGCATCGCGACCACGTATGGAATCACCCGGAAGACGACTCCCATGCCGTCCTTGGCGCCTTCCACCAACTGCTCAAAAACCTTCACCCCGGCCAAAGCCGCATAGAGCACAAAGAACCCGATCGCCCCGGGAATCGCGGTCGCGGAAACAAACTTGATCAGCCGCATGTACCACTCGGCCGGCACCGAAGTGAACCATGCCACCCCGTCGGGATTTTTACCCAGCACCTTTTGATAGAATCCGTATTGTCCCTCCACCACCTGCTGGGGATTCACCACATACCAGATCATCGTGCCCAGAAAACCCAGCACGGCCCCCCATAACACCCACCGCCGCCACCCCGTGATCTTTTGGATTTCCAGCACCGGCACTTCCTTCACCGGAACCACTTCGGGCTGCTGGTCCACCGGCAAAGGCACCACCCGGAAGGCCGGGAAAAATTGCAGGGTCCGGCAAATCAGCACCGCGCAAACCGTTCCGCAAAGCGAAGCCAGGATCGACGGGGCGATCACATCGGTCGGGTGCGACGCCCCCCTCGCCTGCAACAGCGCGATGGTGCTGGTCGGGATCAAAGTGATCGCGCTGGTATTCAGGGCCAGCAGCATCACCATCGCATTGCTGGCCACTCCCGGATTCGGATTGAGCTGATTCAGCTGTTCCATGGCGCGCAGGCCCATCGGCGTCGCGGCATTCCCTGCCCCCAGCATGTTCGCCCCCATATTCATGGCGATGGAACCCAGTGCCGGATGTCCCTTGGGCACGTCGGGAAAGAGAAACTGCATGACCGGTCCGAGCGCCCGCGCGATCACCCGGATCAGCCCGCTGACCTCCACCAGCCGCATGATCCCCATCCACAGCGTGATCATCCCCGCCATGGGCAACATGATCTCCATCACCGCGACCTTGGCCCGCTCCAGGATTCCGGCCCCCACCGTTTCCAAAGTCCCCGTCAGCAGCGCCACCACCACCGAGATCACCACCATGCCCAGCCAGATATAATTCAGCATGTCTTTTGAAAAGTTAGGCTTTACCGCTCCGGAAGATGCCGTCCCGGATCGCGATGGCCTGCTCCGCGGCATCCTGGATCGCTTTCCAATTGCCCGCAGCGATGAGCGGTTTCGGTGCCAGCCATGAGCCGCCGATGCCGCCGACCAGCGGATGGCTCAGCCAAGTCTGGCAATTCGACGGATTCACCCCGCCCAGCGGAATATATTTCACGCCCAGATGGGCGTAGGGGGCGGCGATGCTTTCCAGATACTTCAGGCCGCCACTTGGTTCCGCAGGGAAAAACTTGAGGAATTTCCGGTCAAATTCCAAGGCCCGCTCAATATCCGACGGGGTGCAAATCCCCGGGGCAAAGGGCAACCCTGCCGCCAGGGCCGCTTCCACAATCCGCGGATTCATGCCCGGAGCCACCCCGAAGGCGGCTCCCGCATCCACCACTTCCTTGACCTGATCGGTGGTCAAAATCGTCCCGATGCCCGCCAGCATGCCCGGCACCCTGGCTGTGATCTCCTTCAGTGCCCCAATCGCCGCGGGTGTCCGCAGGGTCAGCTCCATGGCATCCACGCCCCCCGCCAGCAATGCCTCCGCCAGCGGCACCCCATCCTCCACCCGATCCAAAATCAGCACCGCGATGATGGCGCTCTTTTGCAGTTTTCCAAAAACGGTGCTTTCCTGTTCACTCATATCATCCGGCTATAGCAGCAGCTTTCCCCCAGCGATACGGAATTTTTCAAGGATGGGCCGGCCTGAGCCGCCGCCCGCTCTGTCCCCCAGGACCGGGGCCTTGCTGGAGCGCCCGGAAGCCCCACTGAGCTCTGCCACCCGGCACGCCATTTTAGTCAACTTAAGTTAATCATTTCCGATTGCATCACCTCCCTGATGGATTACACAGATTTGCTACCGTTGCCGGGAGGATTTCATCATCCCGGCAATGGACGTATCTCAAATCCATCAAAAAACTATCACTACCATGAAGCTCATCGTTCTCGCCCTCGCCGCTGCCGCCCTCGCCTCCTGCGCCTCCAAGCCAAATCCAGCTCCTGCCGCTCCTACCGGCGGTTACGTGACCCCTGCCAAATAAGCAGACCACCATCCTTTCCGGGAACCGGCCTCCACCTCGCGTGGATGGCCGGTTCTTTTTTGTCCGCGATTCCCCTGTGCCCGGCGGCGATTCATCAGATCACAAACCGATCTCAGGGTGGTTTATGTTCTTTGCGAGGTGAGTCGGAAGAGTTTCAACCCGCCGGCCAGCTCAAGCTGCACCTGAATTCCAACCATTCCGTTACCATTGAGCCGGCATATTCCCGTGCAACCCGGGGCACCTTGTGATTCAGTCGTTCCGAACCATGAATATTCTCAGTGTTGAAGACGAACCTCAGTTGGCCAGGCATATCGCCCGGGCGCTGACCCGGTCAGGACACCTTGTGGATTCGGCCGAAAATGGTCCTGATGCTTTGGAAAAAGCGTTGTCGCGGGGCTATGACCTCGTGGTGCTGGATGTCAATCTGCCGGGCTGCGACGGGTTTGAAATCCTCCGCCGCATCCGGGCCGCGGATGTGCCGTCGCGTGTACTCATGCTCACCGCCAGAGCAGACGTGATGGACCGGGTGCACGGGCTGCGTTCCGGGGCTGACGATTACGTCACCAAGCCATTTTCCATGGATGAATTGCTGGCGCGGGTGGAGGTGCTGGGACGCCGGGGCGGGGCCAGTATTCCGGAGGACATGGTGCACATCGGTGGCATCGTCATGGAGATGGGCAAGCGCCGCGTCACCCTCCAGGGGGAGGTGGTTGCTTTGTCCCCGCGCGAATTTGACGTGCTGCGCATCTTTATGCAGGAACCGGGACGCGTCTTCAGCCGCGATGAAATCTGTGAGCGGATCTGGAATCGGGAGCATGAATACGACACGAGGACCGTCGAAATCTTCATCATGAGGCTGCGGAAAAAACTTTGTGCAGGCGACGAGGAGCCCCTGATCGAGACCGTCCGGGGCGTGGGTTATAAGATGCGCCGCCCATGAAGGCATGGCCGCTTAAACTTAAGTTCGGACTCTACGCCGCAGGGCTGGCCTACGCGGCGGTGGTGGGATTCAGCCTCGTGCTGATGCCCATCATTTATCATCATCAGCTCGATGAGTTGGATGGCCAGCTGAAGGACAATGCCGAGGAACTGTTCCGCGATCTGGAAAACTTCACCGGTGCCCCGAAGGACTACCGCAAGGGATTCAGCGAGACTTTATGGCTGCCGTTGGGGCAGGAACACGGGACCTTGAATGAAAGGGG
>JAZKDC010000007.1:0-135341 GCA_040387795.1 Verrucomicrobiota bacterium | reverse complement strand
GCCGCGCGAGGCAAAAACTCGATTCGTTACGCCAATAACCGCGCACTACACTAGATGGGGGCCAATATTATCAGTCTTCGCAAAGTATTCCAACTGGGTGTACATGCTCAGCACGGATAGTCCCACGGCCCAGATTCCCAGGCGCCAGCTCTCCCAGACGGACCTTGCGAATGGGGCGTGCTTTTTCCGTTGAGGAATAGTCCACTGCTACAGAATCGGGCTCCGACATTTGTTGGGATGGGATTCCTGATTTCAGGAGTCCCCGTAGAGTATCATGGATTCAAGATGGTTCCGAAAAGGTCAGAAACCACTCAATGGCTGGAACGACTTCGATGCCATCTGGTAGAATGGAGCCGGAAGGCGGTGGCTCCAACAGGATGAGGAGTCTCCGGTTGATGCGGCCGTCGGTGGGAGCGTCGAGCAGGGACCGCAGCTCGCGGTTCAGGGTGGCTGGGTCGGAGGCGTCGGCGCACACTTGGATGAGGTGGGTGTGGCCGTCGGGACCGGTGGCGTGGAAGTCGATTTCAAATCCCTGCGGGGTGCGGAAGTAGTGGACCTCGCAGCCGCGGCGGAGGAGTTCGATAAAGACGGCGGTTTCGAGGGCGTGGCCGAGGTGGTCCCGGCCGGTTCTCTCGTAGATGGGGATGAGTCCGGGATCGATCGGGTAGGCCTTGCGGGGATTGACCATGCGCTGGCGTTCGGAGGCCGCGAGGAGGGAGGTGGTCCGGATCAGGAAGGCGTCTTCGAAGTAGCTGAGGAAGGCGTGGAGGCTGTCCTTGGAAATGGGCAGGCCTTGCGATTTCAGGGCATCATAGAATTTTTGGATGCTGAAAGGCGCCGCCGGGTTTCCGAGGAGATGCCGTTGGAGCCAGCGCAGGGCGATGGGATTGGAAATGTTATGCCGCTCAATGATGTCACGGAGCACGGCGACATCGACATACCCCTGCAGCAGGGGCCCGCGGTCGCGGCTTTCGAGCTGCTGCGCCTCCGGAAAACCTCCCTCGGCAAGGTACTGGCGGAAGGCTTTTTCGAGGGTGGAGCGCCTTGCTTTGGGAAGAGAGGCCCAATCCTTTTCGGGGAGAAGTGCCTGATGCCGCAGGGCCTCGCGGAAGCTGAAGGGAAAGATCGTCACCTCCATGGCCCTGCCCCGCATGCTGGTATGCACTTCGCGGCTGAGCATTGTGGCGGATGACCCGGAGATAAAGAGGCGGATTTTTTCGCTGTCTAGAATGCGGCGGGCAAAGGTTTCCCAGCCGGGCACCAGCTGGATTTCATCCAGCAGGAAGGTGACTTGAGCCTCGTCCCGGAACTCCGGGTGGCGCTGATAGTAGGCCTCCAGCAGGAAGGAGAGATCCGCCACCTCCATGCCCGCAAGGCGGTCGTCCTCGAAATTGATCAGGACGAGGGATTCCCGGGGCGCCCCGGCGGTGAGCAGATCCGCCATGCATTGGGAGAGAAAGCAGGTCTTGCCACTGCGCCGCATGCCGATGACCGCCAAGGCCTTACCCAGTACGGAGGGCAAGCGGATTTCCCGGCGGGTAAGGGGTGGAATCGCTGCAACGAGGGAATCGTTGAGCTTGTTTTGGAGGGTTTGCCGAATTTCTCCTTTCATGGAGGAGAGTATGAGGTGAAATTCGCCTTTTTAAAAGTATAAATTCGTCCTTTCCAACATCGGTCGGATCCCACGGGCGCCGTGATTCCCTTGGAGGAACTGGCGTTAGTTCAGCAGGCAAAGCCCGGCTGGCTGGTCCCCAGCCAATTCACTTTTTCCACAGATGACTTCCTACAATGGGATTTCCCATATTCACCGGGCGGGGCATCACGGGAGGCCGCACCGCGACGGGCGGGCAGTAGGGCGATTGGTTGAACACCGGGTTCTGCACGTAAATGCTGGGACGCGGGTAATAATAATCGGGATAATAATAGCTGGGACGGAACCGGTCGTGATTCGAATCCATCACGATGGTGGTGGTGGTGGTGGGCTGGCGGCTGGCGGCGGCGACTTCCTGCTGCAGGTCGGCCACACGCCGGGCCAATGCCTGACGTTCCTTTTCCTGAGCGCTGGCGGGGCGGGCGATTTCCTGCTGCTTCAGCACCTCCCGGTCTTCCTCAAAACGGGCCGCCAGGTCCTCGCGCCCGGCGTCTTTCCACAGCTGGATCCAAGTGAGCAGTTGATCGTCGAGCAACACATAGTTCACGAGGCTCGCCTTGGCCTGGTCAAAAATCGACATCCGCTGGGTGCGGGCCTGCGCATCCTGCTCGGCGCGGGGGGCCTCGGCGAGCGTCCGGACTTCGCTCCGGCGGCGGGTCTCGGCCGCAGTGTCGAGGCGTTTTTTCTCCTCCATCCTCCAAGCGGACGCGGTGGCTTCATCCAAGCTGAAGCGCCGGGCCAGCTCCGAGGGCAGGTCCTCCACTTTCAGTTTGCCCAGGCCGGACCGGTGCTCCACCCGCAGGCCATCCGGCTCCACTTTCATCACTTTCACGTCCTCAAACTGCCGGCCATCCCGCAGTTTCACCGTGCCCAAAACCACCGGAGCCGCCCAGGCGGGCAGGGCGAGCCACGAAAACAAAAAGACAGCAGGGAGCGTTTTCATAAGATCGGGAGGCCGGATGACGGGAGATTTGACGACGACAGGCTCACCTTATTCACTTTTTCCTGCTGACATAGTAAAATCAACGCATCGCATCCCCTCCGGCCGGCCGGCCATTGCCGGTTGCCGCGCGGGACATCCGGCGTTTCCGATGGAATTATGTTTACCGGGATTATCGAAAGCACAGGCGTGGTGGAATCGCTCACGGTCACCGCAGCAGGCGGGCATCTGGTGTTGGGCGGGGTGGCCTTTGCCGATGATCTGGCGCTGGGCGAAAGCGTGGCGGTGAATGGCTGCTGCCTCACCGTGGTCTCGTCCGGGCAGGGCAGGGCGGCCTTCGACCTGCTGCAGGAAACCCTGCGTCTGACCAATCTGGGTGGCCTCACGCCCGGCGATGCTGTGAATCTGGAACGGGCGATGCGGGCCAGCGACCGGTTGAGCGGGCATTTTGTCCAAGGGCATATCGACGGCACCGCCACCATCCTTGCCTACGAACCGGACGGGCAGGATCACCGCTACACCGTTTCCCTGCCGGAGGGTGGCCGACGCCTCGTGATCCCCAAAGGGTCGATCACGGTCAATGGCATCAGCTTGACGGTCACGGGGCTGGAGGCTGACCGCTTCACGCTTTGGATTACGCCGCACACCCATACCGTCACCACCCTGCGGGATGCCAAGGCGGGGCAGGTGGTGAATCTGGAGTATGATTTCCTCGGCAAACACATTGAGCGCATCCTCGCCCTGCGCGGGCTGTGAATGGATGCGGGCGGAGGGGGAGGACGAAGCTCCTGCCGGTTTTCTCAAAGCCAAGGCAATTACCAAGGTTACGGAAACTCAGCAGGAGCTTCGTCCCCCATTAAACACGCCTGCGCGCCGCCCGTCCCCCCGTGGTTGACAAGCCCGCCCGTCCGCTGTCTCTTGCCCGCCCCTTCAGGAGCACCCTGAAGCGTCCCCTATCCTTTCACCACCCAACCCGCCGACACTTTTCATGGACTTCGTCACGCCCTCCATTGCTGAAATCGCTCCTTCCATCACGCTCGCCGTCACTGCCCAGGCCGCCAAAATGAAGAAGGAAGGCATCGACGTCTGCTCCTTCGGCGCGGGTGAACCCGACATGGACACCCCGGCCTACATCAAGGATGCCGCCGTGGCTGCCCTCGCTGCCGGCAAGACCAAATACACCGCCAGCGCCGGCCTGCTCGAACTCCGCGAAGCCATCTGCGCCAAGCTCAAGGCCGACAACGGCCTGAGCTACACGCCCGACCTCATCAGCGTCAACTGCGGGGCCAAACACTCCTGCTACAACGCCATCCTCGCCACCTGTGGCCCGGGCGATGAAGTGATCATCCCTGCCCCTTACTGGACCAGCTATCCTGACATGGTCCGTCTTGCCGGAGCCATTCCTGTGATCGTCCACACCAAGCAGGAAAACGGTTGGAAGATGACCCCCGATGAATTCCAGGACGCCATGACCCCGGCCACCAAGATGCTCATCATGAACAGCCCGTCCAATCCCACCGGTGCCGTTTACTCCCGGGAGGAACTCGAAGCTCTCGGCGAAATTGCCCTGGGCGAGGACATCCTGATCCTCTCCGACGAAATCTACGAAAAGCTCGTTTATGATGAAGTCGAGCACGTCAGCATCGCCAGCATTTCCCAGGAACTGCGGAATCTCACCATCGTGGTCAATGGCTTCTCCAAAGCCTACAGCATGACCGGCTGGCGCGTCGGCTACACCGCCACGGCCAACAAGAAAATTGCCGAAGCCATCGACACCATCCAGAGCCACACCACCAGCGCTCCGGCCACCTTTGCACAATGGGGCGCCCTCGCCGCCCTCCAGGGCGACCCGAATGTGGTCGAGGACATGCGGGCCGAGTTCGATCTCCGCCGCGGCTACATGCTGCAGCGCTTGAGCAAGATCAACAACGTCAGCGTCGTCGAACCCAAGGGGGCTTTCTATTACCTCGTGAACATCGGCAAGATGGGCCTCACCAGCATGAACTTCGCCGAAAAACTGCTCATCCGCAGCCACGTCGCGGTCGTCCCCGGCATCGCCTTCGGCGCCGATGACACCGTCCGCTTCAGCTACGCCTGCAGTCTTGACGTCATCAAGACCGGTCTTGACCGCTTCGAGGAGTTCTGCAAGGCCCACTGAGCCGATCTCCCCTGACGGCTCCTGCGTCAAAAAATCAAAAGGCCTGATCCGCACTCCGGATCAGGCCTTTTTTTGATTCGCGGAGGTTTGCAGTGCGTTCTGCCGTTGCCGACTTGGATCGGGTAATCCCCGGAAGAGGCTGAGGTTCCACGTATCGACGAAAACATGGAGCCGGCTGTCGGAGTCGAACCGACGACCGACGGTTTACAAAACCGATAATCAGCGATTCAAATTTTAAGTGGTCGCTTATTGGTCGCTTATTTCTGGACAATTCCACCCGGTGCGCCATGGTGCGGCATGAGCACCAGACCGACCACGCCAGCAACCGGGAGCGGAAAACCTAAGATCCGGAAGGAGCGCCGGACCCCCGTCCAGCGGAAGAGGATCGCAGGGGGCACCATCAGCATTCAGCAACGGAAGGTCGGTAAATTCGTGGCGCGTGTCGTGGTCCACGTGGGCGAGATCCGGACGACGAAAGGTTTTGAAACCTTGGAAGCTGCCAAGGCCTACGCGGCGAAGCAGGAGATTGAAGCACAGAACGCCGGGACACGTGCCGCCTCAACCATCGGGGACAAGGAACGCCGCGCCCTCCTGGACGGTGCGGAGAGTCTGAAGCCCTACGGCAAGAGCGTGGCGGATGCCGTGGCGTTCTACCTCGCCCACCTTAAGGCCAGCGTGAAGTCGTCCACGGTGGAGCAGATGATTGCTTCCCTCTTGGCTTCCAAGGTCAGCGGCAGTAAATCCCCGCGCCATCTGTCTGACCTGCGCTCCCGGCTTGGCCGGTTTTCCAAGGACTTTGGAACCCGCCCCATCGGCGGCATCACCCATGAGGAAATCGACGTCTGGCTGGCTGGATTGAACCTCGCCCCCGTCGGCCACAACAACAGCCGCCGCGTCGTGGCCAACCTCTTCAACTTTGCGGCTGAGCGTGGGTATGCTCCGGCAGGCATCATGCGGAAGACTGCCCGCAAGAAGGTATCGTCGGAGGAACCCGCGATTCTGACGGTCGCCCAGGCCGATGCCCTGATTCGGAATGCCCATCCTTCAATCCGCGCCGCCCTTGTCATCGGGCTTTTCTGCGGATGCCGGGAAGCGGAGGTCGGCAAGCTCACTTGGCAATCCGTGGACCTTGAAGGCGAGGTCGTGACCATCGGGGCAAGTATCAGCAAAGTGAACCAGCGGCGGACCATCCGCCTGCATCCCAATGCCTTGGCCTGGCTCCAACCTCTGCGGCAGACGGGAGGAAAGATTATGCCATCCGGCAGGGCACCCTTGGAGCACCTCCAAGCCGCCAGAAATGCGGCGGGATTCGGAGCACCCCGGCATTGCACGCCGCAGAACAATTTGACGGTCTGGCCCTCCAACGCCCTGCGCCACACTTACGCCAGCTATGCCCTCGCCCAGTGGCCGGACGCTGCGGCCCTCGCCTTGGAGATGGGGAACAGCCCCGCCGTCATCCTGCGCCACTACCGCAGCTTAGTGAAACCCGCCGCCGCTGCCGCCTTCTGGAACATCACCCCGGCGAATAGGCCGGAAGGAAAGGTCGCTGATATGCCCTCCGCTAAAACCGCCTGAACCCTCCCGCCGCCATGAAGAAAACATCATCAGCACAGCTCGAAAAATCTGCCGCTCCCTCAACGTCCCGCCCCCGCAGGGGAAGTGAGGAAAAGGAAGTTCATCTAAAGCGCGGCGTCAAAGGACCGCTTCCATCAACGGATTGGACTAAAGACGAGTGGAATGCGTATGGCGAAGCCTGCTGCCATCCTTTTGCTCTGCGCATCGAAGCACTGAAGGCATTTATGGGCTATTGGGATGAGGAACTAAGCGACCTTGTAATGGGGGCGCTTTTTATCACCGCGCCGCGTAAAGACCCTTTTCCTTTCAAGGAAAACTACGGCAAGGCAGTGGGAGTTACAGACAGGGATATTCTGGACAAATGGATAGAAGCGGCATTGAACCGATGCGACACCGACTTCATTGTCAGGCTTGGAAAATGCATGGCCGCGTTAGATAATCTTCTGCCGACTGGCTTAAAGGGGCAGGTCAATCCAGCCAACAGAATTACCGCTGTGGACTCCGTCTTTATTGTTCGCCATTGGGTAAAATATGGACACCACCCGGAACAACGAGACGTTTTTAAAAACCGTGAAGAGCACTGGGAGTATCTAGGGAGGAAGAAACCGGTCATCCTGGCGAGCGGAAAAAAAGAGCCATCACCAAAGCAGAAACCTCTCAAAAAGGAAGGCATCTACGAGCACTTGGCCCGGAGTTCAGGGAAGCTGAAAAAAGAACGTTCTAAGTCTGCCAAATTATAATTTCACGGGGAGTGTTTGGAATGGCGAACCAAAGCGAGAGGGATGGCACCACGATGAACCCGACCGCGCTTCACGCTCATTCTGAATCAGAAGCCGGCTTGGTCCGTGGCAACACCAACGCCATGAAAAAGACCACTGAAACCGCAGTGACCCCACACGGGGAAGCACTCCTGACGAAAACCCAGGTCGCCAAAAAACTCAGCATCAGCGAACGCACCGTCGATAATCTCATGCGGGCAAAGTCCCTCGCCTTTGTGAGAATTGGCCGCGCCATCCGGTTTGAGCCGTCCGACGTGGACGCCTTCAAAAACTCCTACCGCGTCAACGCCGCCTAAACCCTGCCGCGCTGCGGGGAGTCCCCGCCGCCCGACCTTCCTACAGGCGGACGGCGGGAGGGGCAGGCCCCACGGTTCTACACCGACAGCCTACCCTCTCAGGACGACTCTGCAAGTCGCGGTGCACTCATTGCACCCATGCAAAACGACATCCAAACACGGGCGGGCAACTACATCTCCCGTATATTCAGCATCGCCGGAGACAATGGTTCCACCGCTGCACTCTTGGCCGCAGGACATCTAGTCAGGGGATTTGCCATTCCTATTCCCGATGCAAAAAGAATCCTGGCAGCATGGAACGAAACCAATGCCGACCCCAAATGGACCGACCAGGAACTCGACAGGAAACTGGCCGAGGCCCTCGAAAAAGGAAGGATGGAAACGGGATGCCACCTCCGGGACGATGACCGGCACCAGCAGCGCAATCGCGCCCCATACAGGCCCCGCCCTGACGCTCCAGCAACCGGGCTGGCGGACGATGAGAAAAGCCGCCGGAAAGCCGCAGAGCGTGCCGCCGTAATGGCTTCCCTCCGGCTTCCCACTGCATCGGAGATGGAGATCATTGCAGAGCTCCGGAGAGTGTCGATAAAGGCGGTCCTATACCTGACGCAAGATGGATTCCTCAAGGTAGGCCAGTGGCGAAGCGGAGCGGTTTTTGCCATCCAATCCGGGGACTTCGCGCAGATCCGGCGGATGGATGGAGACCGATTCTGGGAGGGAGGCCCGAAGGAGCTAAACATGGCAGAGCCAACACCGGCCTTCATCGTCTCACGGAACAGCAGCCCGGACGGCACCCGCACCATTATAGCCGAGGGATTGGTTGAACTCCTTTCGCTCACCGAGCTTGAGATCCGGGCTGAGGAATACCGCAGAACACATTTTCCAGACATTGAATACCAGCCCGTAGCCTTCGCCGTGGCAAGCTCCGCCGGAAGCAAGATTGACGACATCGCGCTGGAATCGCTGCGGTGCAAATCCATCAGGATCATCCCTGACAATGACCCTGCCGGGCACAAGGCCGCGCAGCATTGGACGGAGCGCATACTGGCCGCCGGAATCCACATCGACAACCTCCTCATGCCGGTTGGCAAGGACTTGGGGGAAGCCCTCCCGGCCATGCCTGACGCAGCCTGTTACCACCTCCTTCAATTTTAAAACTATAAAATCAAAATGAACTCTACACCCGCAGATCCTGTTGACTGGGAGAACTGGAAATCAGTTCCTTCCTCTGGCAAACCGCCCGCTGCCCAGTGGGCCAGTGAAAATGAACCGGAGACCGCCACCGGGAATAGGCCATCATTCAGCCTGACGCCGCTAGCCCGCAATTGCGTGGACTTCATCGCCACTCGATTACCACCGCGCCGTCGCATCCTGGGGAACTGGTTATTCGCTGGCGACCTTGGCGCCATCATCGCCAGCCGAGGAAGCGGGAAGACGTGGTTCACGATGCTTATCTCCAAAGCCATCGCCACCGGCACCAGCTTGGGGGATTGGTCCGCGCCGGAGCAGCCGCTACGAGTCGGCATCTATGATTCAGAAATGGCCATGGAGGATCTCCACGGACGCGCCGCATCGTGTGGGCTGGCCAGCGTCCCGAATATCCTCCTCCTCAGCTACAGCGCCATCCTACAGGCCCGCCAGCGCCCGCTTAACCTGGCCAACCTTGAAGACCATGCCTTGCTGATTGAGTGGGCCAAAGAAGAACGCTTGGACGTGGTTTTCCTCGACAACCTCACCACCTCAGTTTCTGGCGTGGAAGAAAACGGCAACGATGACTTCCGCGACAAGGTCCAGCCGCTCCTCCTCAGCGCCCGCGCCGCAGGGATCACGCTCATCATTGTGGGCCACTTGGGGAGAAATGGGAAATGGCGCGGGGCATCGGGAAAGGAGGACATGCTGGACTGGACCCTTAAACTGTCCCGCGATGAGGACAGCGACGACAACCACCTCGTGGTGAAATCCAACTTCGATAAATTCCGCCGGTCCCGTGATGGCAATGGTCCGCTCCGCTGGACTATCCGCGCCGCTGTCGGGGAGGAAATCGACATCACCAGCGAACCTTTCCATGGACTGGAGGCCATGATTGCACTGATCGCGGCGGGAGTGACCAAGCCGTCAGAATTAGCGGAAGAACTTGGCGTCACCGGCGGATGCGTCAGCAAGTGGGGCAAGAAGGGGATGGACTCCGGACGACTGGCTCAACCAAGGAGGGGCGAATGGGCACTCAGCAGCTAGACCACCAGCCCCGTTTCCATGGAAACCCACTATGCGTTTGCAATGGAAACGGTGGCACTACCGTTGGAAACGGAAATGGAAACGAAGGGGCAAAACTGGAAACGGACTGGAAATGAAGGCCGCTTTTTGGAAACAAACTGGAAAGGGAGATAACACTTCATGGAAACGAAGGCCCCTTTCGGTCGGTGGTGGGTCAGATCGTTTGTGGAAATTACTGGCGGAATTTTCACTACCGGCGCCGCTCCCTGACCAGGTGCCCTTGGCCTTGACATTGTTTTCAAAAACCGCAAGATCTATAAGTCATGAATTTTACCCCTTTTGAAGTTTCGCCGAAGTTGCGCGAAATGATCCTCTACATCACCTCGAGGTGTGGATCGCGCGAAGATTTTGGCGCTACCCTCTTAAACAAAGTCCTTTTTCAGAGTGATTCAGAGGCTTTTGTCTGCCTGGGCAAGACCGTGACTGAAACCGAATACGAAAGGAAGGATTTTGGCCCCGTCCCAAAGCAGATGAACTTGACCCGCCAAAAAATGACGGAGGACGGCGATGTCGCCAATAAGACTGCGGCGGTTGCCTGTTATGTGGCGAAACAACTGGTTCCGCTGCGTCGTCCCAACCTTGATCTGTTCTCTCCTTCCGAGATCGCCTTAGTCGATCAAGTGATTGCGAATTTTGACAAGAAGACGGCTACCCAGGCCAGCGAAGAAACGCACGGCATCGCCTGGAAAATCCTCGACAATTATGAGACTTACCCGATAGCGGCGGCATTTATTTCCAATGCGCCCCCTTCAGCGGCGGATAGGGATTTGGCCGAACGCCTGGCTGAAGCGCACAATTGGAAAATCTAGATGCAAAGACAACTCATTCACGGGCATGGTTTCGATGATCAATGCGCAGATATTTTAGGACTACCGAGATTTGACGAAGCATTCGCGGTGCTTTCTGCATTGATCGCCAAAGACGCAGAAAAATTCCCATTGGTTTATAAAAGTTGCCGCATGGTAAAGTTGGAACGACTGTACGTCCGGGATCAAACAGAGCCTTTCGACGTCCTGATCTTCTTCGCCGTTGATGGAGCAAATATTGAATTGCTTGGGGCCCACAAGCGAGAACCAGAGTTTTGATTTTTGTGGCCACCAAGCGCCGTCCAGTTGCCACGAAGATCCCCGCGACCAACTAAGACCGCAGAGGAGGTCCGCCCGCACTTTCAGAACCGGAAGATGGTCGAACTGAATTTCCATAGAGCATCTGCGCCACTACCCTAGCTCAGCTCAATCGTAAGAGCGCCCGGTCACCGGGTTAATGCGCGGCGGGGGCTCAGGCACGGTGAAGCCGTCCACCCCCCGGAAATACCCAAGGTTCCGCTTCATTGGCCCGCCAGATTGAATGCTTGTCCTGACTTCCACTGCCTCGAAATCGAATCGCTCCCCGGCAACCGTTGCAGTGAACTTCTGAATCACTGCCAGCGCTTCCGCTTCTGTTCCCCACACCGGCACGAAGTCCCCAGGCCGGACGGGGATTATCTGCCGGAATTTGCCAGCCTCCCAGGAATGGCCGCTGATGAAGAGTCCAGGGTGCCGCGAATCCTTTTCCTTGGCCGTGATGCTGAAACCGTAAGTTGTCGCCATGGCTCACCAGACAGCCGCCAGAGCGTCAGAATCAAGCGCCAGTGCCGCCACCCCTACCACCGCAGCGCCCGGCTACGACGCGCCCTAATCATCGAGCGGCCCGGCAATGCCGCGCTGCCGGTCCCCACCGAAGCCACCACAAATCCGGCATGATGGGTTGCTGAGACGGTTACATTGCAACAACTCGTTCGTGTCACATTAGATTGCGGGATTTACTCAATGCCGTGTCGGGATTCATTACACTATCGTCCGATTTTCCAGGCGATTTCCGTTGCCGATCGGGCTTCTGAGAGAGGCGAATAATAATCGCATTTCGTTAACTTGCTCAGCATCAATATGTAACACCTGTTATGGAAAATAACATTAATGTGATGGCACGGATGCGGCTTTTTTGAAGGGCTAATCATTGAACCGTCTCCATCCTTCGCACCGCCCGCCCCATGAACCCGACGCCACAAATCAAAGCTCTTAGCAATTCTCCCCGATCTTTTTGGACACTCTTCGCCGTATTGCTGCTCTCCCTTGCGCCGACTTCGGGAATTGCCGTTACCAAAGGATTCGTAGAGGAGACTCAATATTCCTTCGATTGGAACAGTGGCGCTATACCCTACAACGGCGGACAAGGCATGGCCGGAGACTACTGGTCGATTACCGCTACATATTCGCGCGACACCCCTACTAGGGATAACTTATCTGCAACAATCATCGCGCCTGGCAGCAGCAATCGAATCAGCTTTTTCCTCGAACCGCTCGTGACAACAAATGGTGAAATTCCCCTGAATTATGACCAGATCGGATTTGATTTCTTGGTCGCAACCTATGAAAATTGGGTGCCAGGAGTGGAGATTGGAAATGTGAACGTTAAGGGTTACCGCGTCCCAGGTTACCGCGTCCCAGAATCCGGGCCAACATTCTCTCTGCTCCTCATCGGGTTATTTGCGTTGAAATTGATTTCCAAACCCTCCTGCCGGGTGGTTTCGCGATCGAGGTAGCTGGCAGCGGCGAGGGCGCTCATACTGGCTTCGATCTTGAGCCAGCGGTTCTTAGAGATACTCTGGTTCCGATCCGCCCGATGGGCTTCGAGGCCGAAAAGCAACTTAGCCTGAGACTTGCCAGGCACCCACGGCAGACCCCCTCTCCCCTGTCTCGGACCCGCCAATGATGCCACACGATTAAGGACCGCAGGCCGCCTCCGGTCCGCAGGGGGAAGGCTTTCCAGAACTTCCCACGCGTCCCCATACAGGCCAAGGGAGGCCAGCCCGTCCGCTTCATCGATGAGCCGTGCCGCTGTCATGGTGCCATCGATACCAAACGCCCGCACGTTGTCCACGGGGCCTTAACTGGCCCTGGCCCTCTTGAATTGGCGGGGGCCACTGAGTGGCAGGCGGGCTTAGTCTGGTGGTCTTGACTATGAATAGAACAGCTACCATTCTCCGGCATGAAGACTTGCCCGTCCTGCAAAAATCAACTCGCCGGAAACGCGGCAACGTGTACCAATTGTGGATACCGTTACACTACACTGTTGGTCAAAGTCTTGACCTTTCTCGTTGTCTTGGTTGGGGTTGGTTTGCTTTGGCTGGCGTTTCATTAAGGGGGGAGGGTGGGACAATTCTCTGACCCTTACGGAAGTAACACCGACCCGGTGAGTCACGCACACACGGAGACAGCATTTCAAATTTTGGGTCGGCGCATCAATCGGCAACTGACAAGACCCGCCAGCAGGAGCGGCAGGGTGGAGCCGCCGTCCGGCACGCCATAGATGTAGGTCACTTTTGAATCGGCCCTGACGCCGAGCATATCAAGCGAAGCAAATCCAAGGAACCCGCTGTCACGGGTCAAGAATGGCTCCACCGGCTCAATCCGTGCAGATACATTTAAATCAATGAAGAGGAACTCATTGGGCCATCCATCAATAGTGCCTGGCATGAACGAGGGATTGGTCGCGCCTTGAAATACCATTGTCGCAGTGGTGGGAACTGTCGCAGAACCTGGGAAGATTCCCGCGCTAAAAGGCACTGCATCAACTGCACTGAATAAGGATGATCCAAGGAGTTGCGAGCCGCCCCATTGGAAAATAGCCACGGCATTTAACGTGGACGGGGTGGCGTTGTCCGTGCGGGCGATTGCCAACAGCAGTATGCTTGATGCGGACACCTCAATCCTAACGCCATTTAGTGAGGCATTGTCTGGAATCTCGGGACGGGACGGGTCGAACAGAGGTAATTTCACCCGGAGATGGCCGCGTGCATCCGTATTTTCGGATGTCGAATAAGTAATCTCCAGCGCCCCGGCTGATCCAGCGAGCAGAGCAAAAGCGGCTATTAGTGGGATTGGAAATTTCATATCCCATCCCCACAAGCCTAAACCATGCCTGCTTTCCTCAACCCGTTGACCGGCAACGTGATATTGTTTCCATAGGTGCCGGACGGGCGGGAAAGGGCAGGGATGGGCGGGAAAGTGTCGGGATTTCTTACGCCTTGTGAGGAAGGGATTTCTTACGCCTTGTGAGGAAAAGGACACGTCAAATGGCGGGACCGTTCGCTTTTTACGATAAGTCACGCGCCAGCTTTTGAAATCGGGGGGGTAGGCTTCTTCCCGTCATTTCTGCGCCGGGAGAAATCCGAGTGTGCTATTCTTTCGATTTGCCGCACGTCCGCAGGCGCAAAATCGACGGTGGCGCCCCGGAAATATTGCTATGCGGCAAAAAGTGGTCGCTTATCGGTCGCTTAAATTGGTTCAATTTCTTGCTATTGGCTGCATTTCGGTGCGTCTCGCGCACCCTCCCGGAGTGTCTGTTTTCCAAGCTAAGCCCCTCGTTTTCAAGGACTTAAACATGGAGCCGGCTGTCGGAGTCGAACCGACGACCGACGGTTTACAAAACCGTTGCTCTACCACTGAGCTAAGCCGGCGGACGTGCGGATCATAAGGCGGGGTTGGCCAGGCTCAAGCTGAAATACGAGGGATTTGCTTGCAGGGGAGGACCGTGGCGCGCAGGGTTCCTGCCAATGAAAACAGCCAATGAAATTTTGTCAGGAAGGACGCGGCTCCGGATGGCGGCATGGGCAGGACGCCTGGGGTTGGTCCTTGCGCTGGGGCTGCTGACCGGCTGTGCGGGGAATCCGGGGGCTGAGGGGCCGGAAGTGGCAGCCGGGGCCAGCTTCGGGGCGGGGTATCCGCCGGGCAGTGCCGCATGGGGCGAGGAGCAACGGGTGGCTTATCGCACGGCTTTTATGGCGGGAATGCAGGACCAACGGGAGGGTTACCGGTTTGATGATGACCGGGGCGCGTTGGTGCTGGATGAGAGCGTGCGCGGTTTTTACCGGCAAGGCTACCGTCACGGGTATTACCGTGATGAAGTTTTAAGGCGTCACGAGCGTCAAAATCCGGCAGAAGTGCTTCCATGACCGGGCAGACGATGGGCCAGCTTGGCATGGGGGGCCTGCTGGGATAAAAAGAGGATTGAACGTCAGGAGCACGTCGTGTTCTAAATCCCCGTTGCTTCGTATTCCGATTCACCCCCACTTGTTCTTAACTTTATGAAATTGCTCTCGCCTCTCCCAGTCCGCGCCCGCCGTCGTGGCTTTACTCTGATGGAACTGCTGCTCGTGCTGGCCATCATCGGCCTGCTGATGGGCGGTGGTGCGGCCGTTTACAGCGGCATCATGGATAGCGCCAAAGTCACCAAAACCCAGACCAAACTCGGCATCCTGGCCGGCCAGATCCAGCTCTACAGCTCCCAGAAGAGCGGCAAGTTGCCCAGTCAGAGTGCTGGTCTGCAGGCCCTGAAGGCGGCCGGCATGGTCCGCTCGGAGGAGGAAGTGACCGATGCTTGGGGCCAGCCGCTGATTTACACGATCCCTGCGAAGCGCGGAGGGGACAAATACGACCTCTGGTCCAAGGGGCCGGATGGTTTGGAAAACACCCCTGACGATGTGGGCAACTGGGCGGCTCCGGATTGAGCCTTTCCGGCCAGCCAGTGCCAGCCACTGTCCCGCTTGATCTTTCCCCCTCCATGAAACGCCGCGCCTTTACCCTCATGGAGATGCTGGTGGCCTTGGCCATCATCGGGGTCATCATTTCCGGCAGTGTCATTGCGGTGGGTTCCCTCAATGATGAGCGGAATCTGCGGGCGCCGCTGAATGAACTCCGCATCATGGGCAAGCGGGCGTGGGCCCGGTCCATGGAGGAGCAGCGCGCCTGGCAGATCAAACTCCTGCCCGACCGCTTTGTGCTGGAACCCAAACAACCGGTCAATGCCGACGACCTCAAACTCTTCAAGGACGTGGACGCCAAACTGGGCCGGGGCAGCGGTATCGACACCTATGTGATTGATCCGGAGGTGCGCATGGAAGTGCGGCATTGGGGGGAAACCGAGTGGCATGCCCCCCGTCCGGATACGTGGGTTTTTGAGCACAGCGGCCTGTGCGAGCCGATCAATATCCGCTTTGTTTCGGATTTTGCCACGGTGATGGTTTCGTTCGATCCCCTCACGGCGGCAGTGGCCAGCGAAGAGTTTCTGCACCCGGGAGAGCGTTAGTCCCCCTGCGCCTCCTTCCTCCCATGAAATCTTTGCTCCCTCCCCGCCGCCCCCGTGGCATGATCCTGATGGAATTGGTGGTCGCCATCGCCATCTTCGGGATGGTGGCCCTGGGTTTGATGCGGGCGCTTTCCATCGGCGCTCAGACCGCGGTGGTTGGCCAGTTGGAACTCCGGATGCTGCTGCGGCTCCAATCCACCCTGACCGAATACAGCAAGGTCCAGCGGATTGAGGAGGGAGGGCCCTTCAATTCCGATCCCGATGAGTTCGGGGTGTTCACGGTCACGGATATTGTGAAGCTCGATAAGCTGGAAAATGCGGACGGCCAGATTCTCCAGGACATGTTCCACATCATCGTGAGGGCGGAATACGACAACTTCGGGACCAAGGGCGAAATGACCGCAGACACCTACCGTTACGCCAAGCTCTATCAAACTCAAACCGGAGCGCCAGCTGCTCCTGGAGGCCAGTAAGCCATGCGATTTCAGAAGCCAGAAGCCAGAGATCCGCGGGAAGGGGGCAGCGGTGCGCCGGGACCCGGGGCCTTCAGCCTGATCGAAGTGTTGTTGGGACTGGCGCTTTTCGGGATTCTGGTGGGCGGGATCTTTTCCGTGCAGCGCGGGGCGATGGAGGTCAGTCAGGAAGTGACCCAGCGGCAGGGCAAGACCATGCGCATGCACAGCTTTTGCGAGCTGCTGCGGCGGAACTTCGAGGCGCTGCCCGGCAACGCCAAAGTCGTGCTGCTGCCCTCCGGCGGTTCCGGCTCCGGCTTGAGCGATGTGGCCTTCACTGACTTCCCGCTCGCCTTCACATGGCCGGGCGTTCCCGCAGGCTCCCACAGCGTCATTTTCCGCACCGACCGGGCCGATTCCGGGGTCGGTCTGCAGGCCTCGCTGCTCTATCTGGATGAGGAGCAAACCACGGACTATGAAGCCAATAAGCTGGATGAACGCAAAGTCCTCGCCCGCTTGAATCTCATGGAGGGCATCATGACCCTCGATTGGCGCTTTTTCAACGACACCACCCAGCAGTGGGAAGTGGAATGGCTGCGCACCCAGACTGCCCGGCCCTCGTTTGTCGAAATGAAGCTGACCTATCTGGACGGACAGGACCCCGTCTGGCTTTATTTTTGGATCCCGCAGATGGCCAATCCCGAAACCTTTACCCAAGGGGCAGGCAATGCCGGCGGCGGGCCTCCCGGTGGCGGCCCGGGCGGTGGAGGTCCTCCTGGCGGTGGGCCACCCGGAGGCCCTCCGGGTGCAGGTCCCGGTGGTCCGGGCGTTCCCGGAGCCGGCGGCGGCCGCCCCCGTGGCGGCGGTGGAGGCGGACGGAACTTTGGAGCCCCTAACCGTGGCGGCGACGGTGGTCCAGGCGGTGGCGGCCGTGGTCCAGGTGGAGGGGGCGGAGGCGGCGGACGTGCCCGCTAACCAGCCAAAATCCCTCTTCCCAGTCCTGCGCATCTTCCATCGTTCAAGCCTCCAGCCCTCTCCATCCCTCATTTCCGCTCCTGCTCCCGTGACCTCCCGGCCTTCATTCCCCGTCATCTCCCGCCGCCGCGCCCGCCAGCGCGGCTCCGCGCTGCTGTTGGTCATGTGGCTCATTTCCATGCTCAGCCTGCTGATCTACTCCACCATCCGGGTGATCTCGCACGACATGGATATCACCATCTCGCAGAAAAAGGCCTTCCGCGCCCGTCAACTCGCGGAAATGGGCCTCAACATTGCCTGCAATCCCGTCGTCAAGGAGACCGATACCGCCCTCCTCAACCAGATCATGGGCGACGGCGAATCCTTCAACGTCACCATCCGCGGTGAAGGCGGCCGCTTCAATGTAAACTCCCTCCTGCAAGCCAACGACCGCACCTTTTTTGAACGGGCGTTCGAACTGTGGGGCCTTGAGAAGGACGCCGCCAGCTACCTCACTGATACTCTCCTCGACTGGACGGACCAGGATGAGCAGAAGCAGCTCCACGGCATGGAAAAAGAGGATTACGAGGCCCTCGGCTACACCGGTTACCCCTTTGACCGCCCCTTTTACAGCCTGGATGAAATGCTGCTTGTCCCCGGCTTCGACCAAGTCGCGGCCAACGTCCCGGACTGGCGCGATTACTTCACGATCTACTCCGGTGGCAAGCTCGACCTCAACGCGGCCGAGGCCAAAGTCATTGCCCTGGGCATCATCACCAGCCAGTCCACTGCCGACCCCGTCAACGACTGGGAACCGGCGCTGAAGGACGCCACCAATTTCATCCAGGATATCCGCTGGGGCCCGGACGACATCGAATTCACCGAGGATGACGTCAAGCTGCAGGATCTCCAGCAAGCCTACGATGCCCTGAATCTGGACGGTTCCGACCCCGACGTCCAGGCGCACTTCGGCCTCAATGACGCTACGGTTCACATCGAAAGTGTCGCTACAGTGAACGATTACCGGAAACGCGTTGTCCTAATCGTCCGCAACCGCACTCAAGGGTCGCCCCAAATCCTCGCCCGCGAGGAAGTACCGCTCTTTCAGTAGCCATTTTCCCAAAACCTGCCTAAAACTCCGCCGCCGCCCGCCTGTCAGACCGCCCCTCCTTTCCTTCAGCGTTCCCGTCCAAAACTCCGGGATCTGAAAACTGAAAACTGAAAACTCCTCCCGCTTCTGAAACCGTCCGCCCCCGATCCCACCGCCACCCTCTGCCTCCCCGGGCCTGAGGCGTGGGAGCTTTGGAAGCCGTCCCCCGCCGGTTGGCAGCGTGTGCCTGGCACCGTTCCCGCCAGTGGCCCCGCTGCTTTCAAAACCGCCGCGCTTTTTGCCTACCCGGTCAGCAGCACCTTCGCCGTGCCCATCCGGGCTGCCACCGGCGACGCCGATCTGCTGCCTGATCTGATCGAAATCCAATTGGAAAAACAGGGCCTCAAGCCCGATGCCCCGGTCGGTTGCCTGACCGATTGGCGCATCGTGGATCGCGAGGAAAACCAAACCCTCGTCTGCGCGGCGGTGTTGAATCCTTCATTGGCGGACGACCTGCCCCGCGAGGCTCCCCTCCGATTTGAGCTGAGCCCCTATCTTTACGACCTGCCGGACGACTCCCTTGTCATCTGGAAGGAACTGGGACGGCTCGTTTTCGCAGTGACCCGGCACGACCATCCGGTTTATTTTCACGCCCTCAGTGCTTCGGCTCTCACCCCGGATGTGGTGCAGGAAATCGAGCATCTCATGATGCCCCTGTACACCCAGGGCCTGATTACTGACCTGGATGCGGTGGTGCTCTGGACCGATGCGGTTGATCCGTCGGTCGATCCCCTGCTTCAGGAAGTGTTTGGCAGCCGGGTGCTCCGTGCTCCCCATCCGGCCCCCCGGCCCGGGACCCGTATTTCCGCCCTGGAACCGGTTTCGGTCGCTCAAGGAAAAATTCGCGCCGCCAAGGCCGCGAAAATCCAGAAAATCGCCGCCGCCTGCGTTCTCGCCTACCTGCTGCTGCCAGGGTTCCTTGCCGTGCGGCATTTCATGGAAAAGCGGAAAATTGACACTCTGAAGTCCCAGGTTGCCGGTCTCGAACGCAGCTACGGCGGCGTGCAGGCGACGGTGGAACAGGCCGCGCTTGCCGATGCCGCCATCAATTTTGACCAGTATCCGGTGGAACTGCTCTTCCAGTGCCTCGGACCGCTGTATGAAACCGCCACGCCCGGCGTGCGGATCACTTCCTGCGAAATCGAAAAAGACCAAGGGGAGAAAAAGCTCACCCAGATCTCCATCAAGGGCGAGGCCGCCAACAGCAACACCCAGGCGGCAATCGTTTATGCCACCAAGGTGAAAGGCAATCCCGCCCTGCAAAGCTTCAACTGGAATTATAAACCCCAGGTCCCGAAGGACGGCAAAGTCCCCTTCGACATCGTTGGAATTACCAAAAATGACTCAGCTGAAACCCAGTGAAAAGCGCCTCCTGATCTTTTTCGGGATCGCCGCCTTTGTTTTGCTCAACCTGCTGGGATTCAGCTGGTTGAAGAAGCGTAATGTCCTGCTGGAGCGCCAGCGGATCACCGTGGAATCCCGCATCCGGGAACTGGAGATGTGGAAAGGCAAGGCCGCCGAGGCCGAACAAAAACGCACCTACCTGGATCAACACCTTCAAGCCTACGCCGATGAGGCCACCCGCGAAACTTATCTGGATGATTTCATCAAACGCGAAGCCAATGACCTCGACCTTGAAGTCCGGAAAAATGTGACCATGCCGGCCTTGCTGGAGGAGCACTTCCACAAATCCCGCTACACGGCGGAGGTTTCCGGGGCCTGGGACGATATTTTCGAATTCATTTACCGTCTGCAGCAGCCCAAGGAATTCCGGTTCGTCCGCACCCTCCGCCTCAAATCCCAGAAAAAAGAGGGATCCAGCGACGAAGCCGCCGACGCTGTCTGCACCTTTGAAATCGAAAAATGGTGGTCACCGGAAAGCGCGCATCTGGAAGATGCCCTCACGGCTCCCGCCACCGCTGCCGCTGAGACCGCCCCTCCGGCTCCGCCTGCCGATTCCACAGGTGAACCGGTTCTGCCGAAAACTGAACAAACGCCGCCGGAAGCAGTCCCAACTCCTGAGACCGCGATGGGTCAACCCCCTGCCGCTTCTCCCCCCTGAGCCATGAAATCGCCCCGCATTCCCGTCCCCGGTTTTCTGTGCTGGTTGGTGCGCCCGTCTTCCGGGGTCGCCGCTTGGCTCTGTTGCTCGACCTTGTTCGTGGCAACCATGGGTGCACTCCAAGCCCAGGATACTCCTCCAGCCACGGAAGCTACCCTGTCGGATTCCTTTGCTCCGGTGGAATACCCTATCGACCGCTACCAGAAGCTGCGGGGCAAGAGCCCCTTTGAGTTTGAACTCGCCAAACCCCCTGTCGGCGAGACGGTTGACGCCTTTGCAGAGTACGTCCTGGCGGGGTTTGCCGGCAGCGCCAGCAAACCGACCGTCTACCTGCTCAATACCAAAACCCAGGAACGGATCACGGTGCTCAGTGACAGTTCCGGGCGGCCCAACAAGAGCGGTTTCCACATCATCAGCGTCAACCGCGGCCGCACCCTCTCTTCGACCACCGTCCAACTGGAAAAGGACGGCCAGCAGGGGAAACTGGCCTTTGATTCCAAAGCCCTTTACAGCATGACCGGAGGCGCCGCTGGCGGAGGCGCCCGCCCCGGCCAACCAAATCAACCTGGGCAACCCGTTGTCCGCCCCGGCGGAGTGCCCGGTCAGCCGGCCCGCCCTGCCCAGGCTTACCAAGCTCCGCAAGCCTTCATTCCGGGGCAAGGCAACCGCCCCGCCGGACAATTCCCTGCCGCTGGCCAACCGGGCGCGGCCCCTCAACCAGTCCAGCTGGGCATGCAGCCCGGTGCCGCCGTCCCGGCTGCCGGAGTCAATCCCCAGCAGCAGGTGAATACGATGCTCAACGCCAACCCCGGGCAGCCTCAGCCTGCCGTAATGCCCGCTCCCGGGGGCGCTCCTGGCACCAATCCATCCAACCCTCAACCACGCCGGCGCGTCGTCCTTCCGACGTCCCCTTGAGCGGTGCTTCCAGCCCTCCGATCCCGCTTTCCGGTCCCTGATTTTCCCGCTGCCCACCAAGTCCCTGGTCTGCTCCATCCTTCATTTCCCGTCATGCTCCGCCCTGTCTTTTCTCTCCTGCTGTGCCGTTTGTCCTTGGCCATGGTTCCTCTGCTGGCCACTGCGGTGGCGGATGAAGCCATTGAGTTGCCGTCCAATCTTTCGCCCGCTCTGCGCCAGCGCCTCCTGGCGCAAAATAATGTGGCCCAACCCGAAGGAGTCCCCGCTCTTCCCACGCCAGCAGCGCCCGCCGCTCCCACCCCGGCCGCGCCTGGGGTTCCGGTTCCTGCCACCCCCGCTCCTGTGGTCCCTGCCACCCCCGGTGCCCCGGATACAGCCGCGCCCCCGGCCCGGCGTCCCAATATTACCTTGCCCACAAGGGCCGGCACCCCCCGGCCCGGCGCCCCAGGTGCCCCCGCAACCCCTGCCTTGGCGGAACCCCGCCCCGCCCCGCCGGACGACCCCAATACCTTCCTCCTCGCCTTCACCGGCAATCCCATTGAGGAAGTTCTTGAGGAATACCAGCGCATTTCCGGCCGCCACGTCATCCGCGATCTTGGCCTCACCGGCACCGTCGTCGTGGTGCAGAATCCCGATGTCAAAATGACCAAGGATGAAGGGGTGGACTTCATCAAGGCTTCCCTCCTGATCCAAGGCTTCAGTCTGCAGGAATACATGAAGGGCATCGATAAATGCATTGCCATCACCGGCAAACCTCCCGGCCTCGAAGGTCCGATCGGCGGTTCGCCGATCTACATGAGTGCCAAGGACTTGCCGGAAACTGACGAGCCGGTCAATTACCTCATCCGCCTCAATTACCTCAGTGCCGCTGATGCCTCACAGGTTTTCGCCAACGCGGTGCCCAACCACACTTGGGGTGCTTATGTCGCGGTCCCCTCAGCCAATGCCATTCTCGTCCGCGGATCCATTCCCAACATCAGGACCCTGATTAAAATCAAGGATGAGGTCGACGTTGAACCCGTGGCGCAGGTTCACGATTTTGTAGAGCTGGAACGTGCCTCCGCTGAAGACATCCAAGCACTTCTTGACGGCATCCTGCAAGCTCAGACCCAGGCGAGCACGGCTTCCGGGGGTTCCGGCGGCTTCCGTCCCGTCGCGGCGCAGATCGCGGCGAACGCTCTGGGGGGCAACAACCCCAACGCGGGCGGTGTCCAGCCGGTCATCGCGGGCGGTCCCGGCACTTCCACCGGCATCATGCCCGATGGGAAATCGGTGATCGTCAAAGCCGATCCCCGCACCAACCGCATCTTCATCAACGGGCCGAAAGTTCACGTCGAATACCTCAAAAAACTCGTCAAGGAGTTTGACCAGCCTTCGCGCGTCAAAAATCTCCTCACCCAACAACTACGCTACATCCCGGTCGATGAGTTCATCGACATCGCGGTCTCCTCCTTGGAAGCCCGGGGCCTGGGCGCCGCTGGCCAAACGGCCGGTGGAGGCGCTGGCGGCGGCGGTGCCGGTGCCACCGGCGGTGCCCGGACCACGCAAACCTCCGGCCAAAATCAATTTGGCGGGGGCACCAACCGGGGGGGCACCGGTGGATTTGGGGGTGGTGGTTTCGGGGGCGGTGGTTTTGGCGGCGGCGGCACGGGCAACCGGGCCGGCGGCGCTGCCTCCAGCGGAGGCGGACTCGCTTCCCGCCAATCCACCGCGGCCCTCCCCCGTTCCGCCGTGGTCGGCAAGACGCTGCTGATCTCGGATCCCCGCATGAATTCCCTCCTCGTCACCGGACCACCCGAATCCATCGAACGTGTTTCGGAACTGATCAAGGAAATGGATAAACGGCCCCTTCAGGTCCACATCAACGCCGTGATCGCACAGATCACTCTCGGCGATGACATTACGACCGGTTTTGACCTGCTGCGCCGGGTCGAGGATGTCGAAATCGGCGGGGAAAATGTCAGCATTGCCGGTCTCTATAAAACCACCGGAGGCAGCACTTTCCTCGATCCGGCCAATTTGGACACCATCGCTGGGTTCACTTCCGCGGCCGATGGCCTCAACCTCTATGCCGGCGTCGGTGAACTCTTCAACGCCTACGTCACGGCTTTGGAGCGCACCTCCCGCTTCAAGGTCCTCTCCAAGCCCCATGTCGCGACCGCCAATAACGAAATCGCCGACATCCGCGTGGGCAGCCGCGTTCCCATCCCTGCCAACCAGCAATCCTCCATTGTGGCCGGCGGCACCACCTCGGTGACTTCGAATATCGAATATGAGGACGTGGAACTTGTCCTTGAAGTGCGCCCGCTCATCAATTCGAAGAACGAAATCACCATCGAGGTCAATCAGATCAACAACACCGTCGCAGGTTCCACTTTGATCAATGGCAATCAGATTCCCAACATCCTGACCCAATCCCTCAATAACAAAATCACGGTGCCCAACGGGGCGATTTTCACCATCGGCGGCAGCATTACCGAGACCAAGACCCAGAATGTGACTGGTTTGCCCTTCATTTCGAAGGTTCCGTTCATCAAACACCTCTTCGGCACCACGACCCATAAGGCCACCCGGCAGGAACTGGTGATCATGATCCAGCCGCGCATCATCGATACCGCCAACGACATGATCGACGTCCACACCTCCGAGGTTCAGCGCACCGTCATCGGGCCCGAAGCCGAAAACTTCGCCAAACCGGATCGCGACACCTCCAACGTGCTCCTCCCCACCTACGAAAAGGATATTCCTTTCGATGCCGCCGGCTATCCGGAGGGGCAGCGGCCCGTCGGGAAAAATTTGTTCAAGCGCATCCGCGACAGTATTCAGGCCCATTGAGGAGGGCGTCAGTCCAGGAATCCAACTCCGAAAAAGGCCCTGAATTGAACTCAAAAAGACTTCAGAAGACATCCGGATCCCAAAATCGGATCTCATAAGATCCTGAATATCAGCAGGAAATGACGCCAAAAGCGATTCTGGAGCCCGCCGTAAAAAAAATGCATAAACATTGAAGAAATCCTTTACACCTTGCCCGCCATCCCCTATTTTGCTTTTAGCCTACCAGAACCCTCCACACCTCAATCTCATGAAATACAAACTCCCCTTCCTCGTCGGCCTCGCCTCCTTGGCTGCCCTCGTTGGAGTCCAAGCACAGACCGCCGTCACTGATCCGGTGGGTTACATCACAACGGATTTGGCTCCTAATGCTGCTGGGACTACTACCGGTGCGGATACATTGGTGGCTCCTACCTTGGTGCAGCAAACTACTTTCGCCGGTGCTTCCTCCAACGATCCATCTGGTGCTACCTCTATTACGTTTGCGTCTGGCGTTCCTGCAACTCTGGATGGAAGCTACTATGTCGAAATTAAGTCTGGGGCCCGCGCTGGTTTTTGGAGCACGGTGGTTTCGTCCACGGCAACCAGCATTACCACGTCTGACACTCTGCCGGCTGGATTGGCTGCTGGCACTAATTTTATCGTTCGTAAGCATGCCACAATCGGAAATTATCTTGGCGCAAACACACCGGGGCTGACAGCCTTTACGGGAGCTAATAACGCTGATAAAGTTTTGGTCCTCAACCCGGTAACCCAAGTGGTGACCGCTTATGTTTATGCTGCGGGTGGTATCTTCGGGCCGAATGCAGGCTGGTATGATCAAGTCACTGAGGCGTCCGCTGATAACGTCATCATCTACCCTGGTGATGCCGTCAAAATCAGACGGGTTTCCAATGGTCCGATTTCCTTCGTTACTGTTGGTTATGTGAAAACAACACCTACAGAAATTGACATCTACGAGCGGGATAACTGGCTCAATCCGATGTTGGCCACCGGCACCACCCTTGCTGGAACCAACCTGAACACGGGGAACACCGCTTCGGGTCTTTTCCAAGAAGACTATAACGCTGCAAACGGAGCACCGGATCGCGTTTTCACGATTTCTTCAGCTCAAGTCACAACCTCCTACGTAGCCTTGACTGGCGCTGGCGGTTTTATTGATGAAGTCACTGAGACAGGCGCTGGAACACTTCCCTTAAAAGAAGGTACTGGAATCATTATTCGTCGTGATCCTCGTGCCCCAGCAACTTTTGACAATTCCATCTGGGTCGCGCCAGCTCAAGTTATTGCAAATTGATTCAACCTTCAGAAAAACCTTATGAAACTAATTACTCTCTCCTTACTGCTAGCTAGTGCACTCACCTCGCTTTCCGCAACTGTTGCGGTCAGCCGTAGTGGTTTAGGCGTGGTAGCCACCACATCAGGTGGCACCGCTCTCACAACCGGTGGTTATTACATTGGTGTTGGTTCTTTCACCACCATTCCCACCATTACTGATGGGGCATCATTGATTGCTGCAGTCGCTGCCTTCAATGAATTTGCGTCCGCTTTGTCACCTTCGGCAGCAGGCGGTACACAGGGAACGATTACAGGGTCGTTCACTGGTGGTTTGTCGAACGCAGGTCTCTATAATAGCAAGGAAATCTACATGGTTGTTGGGAACGGCACCACTAGGGCGCTCTCTACGGAATTTGCGATCATTCAAGGTACCCCCACATGGAATTTCACAAGCGACACTAGTGCTGCTGACAGCATTTCGGTCATCATGCGGGATGTGACCAGCTTCACCCCCCTTGCTAACGCAGGAACCGAAATTGACGTGGCAGATCCGTTGCTGAAAGATGGACTTCGTTTGGTTGCCATCCCTGAGGTTTCCTCTGTTTTCCTGATGGGCCTCAGCGGGTTGCTTTTGACGGTGCGCCGTCGTAAATAATAACTCTTATCCTATCGCAAAAGCGGCACCTTCACAAAGGTGCCGCTTTTTCGTTGTATAAGACGGCAGTTATCTCAAGCTCCACCAGCGCGGTCTCCAAGGAATCGAAAGGCTGCGGGAGCAAGCAGGCCATCGGATTGTCCTGTGGTGGCATGATCACCACGCTGCTGGTAGCGGTGGACGAAGAGAGCAGCCTCTGCGCCTTCGTCCTGACCACCGGCAAATCTCCATGACCAGACGGCGGTGCGGCGGATGATTGATGCTTTCCGGTACATACATTTAGTGGGGACAGGGGGTTCGGCAGGCTAGCATTCAGCCTAGCCCCCTACGAGCAGCGAGCCATCAGCAGCACAAATCCAAGCTGCGGCTTCACCAAATGAAGGATCAGCCCGCACCCTCGACACGCGCCTTTACCGGCAGAGGCACCATGTGGAGAATATCTTCCGGCGCCATAAAGCCCACAAACACATCGCTCTCAGATCGGATAGAACCGCCTCTTCCGTCGGCGCTTTCATCACATTCTCCGCACTGATGGATATTTTGCTCCACCAGTTAATTGCGAAGACACCGCCACGGAGGTGTGCCAGAGACGCGAAGACCTCTGCATCGCGAATGTTTCTATCGAGCCAGTTAAACACCGCCCATGTCGACCCACAGATTAACAACCCCTTGGCGCATGATCCACATGTGAACGAGCTAATACGAAACCGATGAACTGACCTCAATGAGGAACGTCGCCCCGTCGTTTTTGGAAGGGGAGGCTTTCGCTGATGCCTAGAATCAGACTTTGGAAGGAGTGCTTCTCCTTGGCCATGCGGGAGAGGATGGCTTCCACGGCGGGTCGGTCGTAGGGTTCGGTGCCGCGGCCTAGGGCGTAGGTGAGCATTTTGTTGACGAGGGCGTGCAGGAACGCGTCGCGGCGATCGGTCAGCAAAATCTGCGATAGTTCGTTGGCGTTGTTGAATTTTTGGCCGGTGGTGAGGACTCCGGCGGAATCGACGGGAAAATTGCCATCCTTGTCGCGCCACTGTCCAATCGCATTGAAGTTTTCCAGTCCAAATCCGATGGGATCCATCAGGGCATGGCAGGAGGCGCAGCCGGGTTTACTGCGGTGGGCTTCGAGGCGCTGGCGGACGCTTCCGGTGAGCTCGGCCTGGGCATCGCTTTCGAGAGCGGGGACGTTGGGTGGCGGCGGAGGCGGCGTGATCCCCAACATATTTTCCAAAACCCATTTGCCACGTTTCACCGGGGAGGTGCGGGTAGGATCGCTGGTGACGGTGAGCACGCTGGCATGGGTGAGGACCCCGCGACGGTTGGACTTGGGGTCCAAGTCGATCTTACGGAATTCATCCCCGGTGATATTGGCGATCCCGTAGTATTTGGCGAGACGTTCGTTGACGAAAGTATAGTCGGCCGACAGGAAATCCGTCACACTACGGTTACTCTGGACGATGAAATGGAACAGCTCCTCCGTCTCCTGAAGCATGGCCTTGGCCAGTTCTGGACTGAATTCCGGAAAACGGTCCTTGTCGGGCGAGACGACCTTCAGTGTCCTCAGTTCCAGCCATTGCCCGGCAAAATTCTCCGACAAAGCCCGGGCCTTGGGATCCTGCAGCATGCGGAGCACCTGAGCAGACAAATTGGGGCGCAACTCTTTCCGGAAGGCCAGCGAGAGCAGTTCATCATCCGGGGTGCTGCTCCACAGCCAGTAGGACAACCGGCTGGCGAGGGCAAATTCGTCAATCTCCACCACCTTGGCCGGGTTGCTGGCCTCGGGCTGCCATTCCATGCGATAGATGAAATAAGGAGAAACCATGATGGCTTTCATGGCAACCCGCAGGGCTCCGGAGTGATTTTCCCCCCGGTCCCGCCCTAGTTTGTAAATTCCAAGCAGGCGGTCGATCTCCGCCGGAATCGCGGCGCGTCGGAAACATCGGTTGGCGAACTGCTGGAGGATGGCGCGGGCTCCGGCCTCGGTTTCACCGAGTTTTTCACCTGGAGTGAAAATCCGGCGCGCGGTTTCATTGAGCGGCTGGGGATCGACCTTGAACGGGCCCTCAATTTCCATGCTGACAATGGTCAGATTGCGGTCCCCCTTGCGGGGATCGGGCGCATTGGCATCATAAAAATCATTGAGGAAACGGGTCCCGATCTCGTTGAATCCTTTGGAAAACTTCACCCGCGTCTCCACCGTTTGAGGCGCTTTGGCATTGTTGCTGGTCACGTCAGCTTTGCCGACGACCTTGTCCTGAGCCAGCAATTCCATTTTGGCGGGTTCGGACCCTCCCACGCTGGACCACACTTTGGCCCGCAAAAGATACTCCCCTGCGACGAGGGCATTAAACTCAGTGCCACATTGCCCGTTGAAGGAAAGCAGCCGGCTGCCAGCGTCGGAAAATCCCTGGCCGGTCAATTGGTCACCTGCTATTTCCGTCTTCACAGGTTCGGGGGGCGGCGGCGGGATCGCCGCATTCAGCACCCGGTCGGCGGCGATCAGATATCGCTCCATCAGAATGGGCGGCAGGGCCAGAACGTCACCAATATTGTCGAATCCATACCCGGTATCATCTTCCGGGAAATCGTCTGCGGGCCGGATATTCACCCCCAGCAGGTCGCGCATGGTGTTGTTGTATTCGACCCGGTTCAGGCGCCGGATCGTCACGCGGCCGGGGTCCGGATTGTTGGGATCCACCGGATTGAGGAGTTGGTCGAGATATTTGGCCAGAAATTCACGCTCCTGAACGGTAGGCTGATCCTTTTTTTCCGGGGGCATGGTCCACTGGTCAATGTGGAACATCACGCCGGACCAAAGCTTCCGGTCTGCCAGCACCGTCCTTTCGTCGGTGTATTTGTCGAAATTCATCTCCCCCTTGTGGGCCCCGTCGCCGTGACAGTCCCAGCAGTATTTTTGAATCAGGGGCAGCACGTCTTTGGCGAAATCCCTGGCAGTGGTTGCTCCTGCTACGGGAGTGGCCACTTGTCCATGCGCGTGGACGATCATGGCCAAAAATGGCAGGGAGAGGGAAATGGGGGGGAGGGTTCGCATGGGGGAGGAGCCCCGAAGATACGTCTGTCACGCGGCCCCTCTTACCCGGAAAACCGGCCTCAATTGACCGGTGGTCCTGCCGGGACAGGGCTCCGGGAATGCCACTTCGCGTAAATTATCCGGGTTTCCCATTGCACCGTTCCCCGTGGGGCGGCAATTCCCTGCACATGAGCAGTGCCCGTCAATCCTTGTTGGAATTATTGCGCCGGAAGTCCGTGATGTATGGCGATTTCACCCTCGCTTCCGGAAAAAAAAGCGACTTTTATTGTGACGCCCGGCTCACGACCCTCGATCCTCAGGGCGCTATCTGGCTTGGGCTAACCGCGTGGACTTTGATCCAGGAGAAATCCGCCGAACTGGGCGTCGCCCCGGTCGCCATCGGAGGGCTGACCATGGGGGCCGACCCGGTGGCGCTTGCCATCGGCATCGCCTCGGTTAAATCCGGCGGGCCCGGCCTGCAATGTTTCACCATCCGCAAGCAGGCCAAAACCCACGGCCGCGGCAAACTGATTGAGGGGAACTTCAAATCAGGTGATTCGGTGGTGGTGGTCGATGACACCATTACCACTGGAGGCTCCACCCTCGAGGCCATCGAAAAAATCCGGGCCGAAGGTGGGCAGGTGGCTTTTGCCCTCGTGCTGGTGGACCGCAGCGAAGGTGGTCTCGAAGCCATTGAAGCAACCGGTGTCCCCGTCATTGCTATTTTCTCCCGCGCCGACATTGACGCGGCACCAGGCAGCCGCTAGGACTACCATCCCCCCGCGCCACTCATCCTTCGTCCTTTACCCGTCCCTTCCTACCATGCCTGCCAAAGAATCCACCAAAGCCGCTGCCGCCGCCACTGCCGGTGAAGACCGCCTCGCCGCCGCCCGGGCCAAAAATCTGGAGATCGCTCTCCAGCAAATCCACAAGGACTTCGGCGACGGCTCCATCATGCGTCTCGGCGATAACCGGAAGATGGACATCGAAGTCATCCCTTCCGGCAATCTCCTGATTGACCGCGCCCTCGGGGCGGGCGGGTTCCCCCGCGGCCGGATCATGGAAGTCTTCGGCCCGGAATCGTCAGGCAAAACCACCCTGACCCTGACCATCATTGCCCAGGCCCAGAAGCTCGGTGGCCTCGCCGCCTTCATCGACGTCGAGCACGCCCTCGACCCCGAATACGCCAAAAAGCTGGGCGTAAAACTCGACGACCTGCTGGTTTCACAACCCAGTTCCGGTGAAGAAGCCCTCCGCATTTGCGAAACCCTGGTGCGCTCCAACGCCCTCGATGTCATCGTCCTTGATTCGGTGGCCGCTCTCGTCACCAAACAGGAACTGGAAGGTGAAATCGGCGACTCCACGGTCGGCGCCCAGGCCCGCCTCATGAGCGCCGCCATGCGGAAGCTCACGGCGCTTATTTCCAAAGCCCGCACCTGCTGCATTTTCACCAACCAGATCCGCGAAAAAATCGGAGTGATGTTCGGCAGCCCGGAAACCACCCCCGGCGGCCGCGCCCTCAAATTTTTCTCCAGCGTCCGGGTGGATATCCGCCGCATCGGTCAGATCAAGGGCAGCGAAGGCAACGTCGTGGGCAGCCGGACCAAAATCAAAGTCGTCAAAAACAAGGTGGCCCCACCTTTCGGGGAAGCCGAATTCGACATCATGTATGACGAAGGCATCTCCTCCGTCGGCAGCCTGCTCGACCTCGCCCTTGAACAGGAAATCATTCAAAAACGCGGCTCCTGGCTCAGCTACAAGGGCACCCAAGTCGCCCAGGGCCGCGACGCCGCCAAGGAAGTCCTCCGCAACGATGCCGCGCTCTACGCGGAGATCGAAGGTCTCGTCAAAGAAAAGCTCGGCATCAAAGGCGGCGTCACCACCCCGCCACCCGTCGCCGCGCCGATCACCGACGAAGTCGCGTAAGGGAGCACGGGCCCCCAGCCATTTCTGAAAGATAGGCCCCATTCGTCCGATAGGTCGAATGGGGCCTATTTTCTGTTGCCCCTCCTACCGGTTCTGCCCCCCGGCATCAGCGAGGGCTGCCATGGGACTGGGGAAAACCCTCCCCGCCCCCAACCCTGCGCCGCTGCAATGCCGGCCAGGCGTGGCTTCATGGGGTTCTGAACAGAGGTAACCCGTTTGGGGTATTCTGAAGAAATAATTAAAAACGGGCTGTTTTATTCTTGCCGGGAAAGAGGGATGGGCATAAAAAATACATACTTTTCTCGAAACAAAACCGTCACAAACATGAAAAAGCAAATTGTCCTCCTTTGCCTCAGCTCCTTGATTGTATTGGCTCCCACCGTTCCGGCTGCGAATATTACTTGGGTAAGTGATCAACTGTTGGATGCCAATTCCCAATTGCCGGATCAAGGCTACATCAATTTGTTGACGGCAGCCGGCCACACGGTGACCCGTGCGTTGGCCGCGACACCTTCCGTTGCTGCCTTGAATGCGTCGAATCTGGTGATTCTGGGGAGATCCGGAGCGAGCGGCTCGTTCGATACCGCCGCCGAAACCTTGGTTTGGAATACGCAGGTGACGGTTCCTCTCATATCCACCAACTCCTATTTTTCCCGCTCCAGCCGCCTTGGATGGTTTACAGGGGGACCCACCCAGCCTGACCAGGTTTTAAACCCGCTTACCTTCTCTGCCGGAACCGTTGCCGACTATATCAAAGGCAGCAGCACCGGAACTTCCATCACAGAGGCTGTAATCTACCCCAATGCTGCCGTGGATATCCGCGGGACCAGCCTGATTACCGATGCTCCCGTCGCCGGGGCGACGACGATTGCTACTACCTTGGCTGGGGCGGTCACCGCAACCTATATCGCGACTTGGCCCGCCGGCACGACCTTGGCGGGAACTTCCGCAGGCCAAATTCTCAGTGGCTACCGGCTGCAGTTTCTAACAGGAAATCGGGAATCCGCAGATGCCCCGAACAACGGCATCGGATCTGCCGGGTATGAGAATCTGACGGCGGAAGGCGAACAAATGTTCCTGCGGGCCGTCAATCTGGCCTTGAACAACGGCGTGGTGCCTGAAGCCGGCTCCTCAACCTTGGCTCTGCTGGCGGGAAGCCTGTTGCTCACCCGGCGCAGAGCCCGCTTCTAATCAGCGGATCGGACGGGTGCCTCCGTGCTGCACGACCCGCCAGGCCGTTATCCACCCCATTCAGCAAGAGACCGGTGTTTCATCACTCCGGTCTCTTTTTGTATCGCTTTTCCCCGTTCTTTTCTTCAGAATTTCCGTATGCGCTTCCCCCCTATCTTTTGTGTTGCCGCTCTATTCCTCAGTGGAATTCCGGGTTGGGCCGCTCCCGTGGTCTCGGTGACTATCCCGGCACCTGGAGCCACCGTTTCCACCCTGACGTCGGTAAGTATCACCTTCAGCGAGCCGGTCACGGGGGTTGAGTCCACGGATATTGGGGTGAACGGCGAATTGGCGGATACGGTGGCCGGGACCGGGGCCGGACCGTATGTGTTCACGTTTCCTCAGCCGCCGGCCGGCACCGTGACGCTGGGCTGGAATGCGGATCAGGGCATCGCCGGCATCGGCACGGGGGAATTTGTGCCAGCCGCCGCGTGGAGCTATAATCTCACGGACACCATCACCCCGGCCCTGGGCAAAGTGCGCACCTCCGTGGCCGGCCAGGAAATGGACGATGTACGGCCTGCGGCTGGTGCGGTCGTGGGGGTGCTGACTACGGCGGCCGTCACTTTCAGCGAAACGGTCAGCGGTGTGGATGGGGCGGCTTTGTTGGTCAATGGGCTGGCAGCCACCTCGGTCACCGGCGATACCAACGGACCCTATCTGTTCACCTTCGCCCAGCCCGCCGACGGAGCGGTCAATTTCACCTGGTCCGCGGGCCACAGTATTGTGGACCTTGCAGGAAATCCATTTGGCGGCACGGGATGGAGTATCACCAAAGCAGCCTCTGCGGGGCAGGTGCTAATCACCGAATTCCTCGCCTCCAACGGAGGCAGCGCCGTGGCGGCCGGGTCGGACGCCGACGGAACCCGGGACGAAAATTGGGATCTTTCCTCCTGGATCGAACTGTACAATCCGGGTGCTGCCGACATCAACCTGACGGGGTGGACCCTGACTGATGATTTGGCGTTTCCGGCGCAGTGGGTTTTTCCCTCCCGCACTCTGGCGGCGGGCGGCCGACTCGTCGTCTGGGCCTCGGGAAAGGACCGCAAGCCGGCCTCGGGAAATCTGCACACCAATTTCGGACTGAGTGCCAATGGCGGCACCGTGGCGCTTTTTTCCCCGGACAGTCCGGCCACTACCCCCGTCTCTGCCTGGGTGGATTATCCCCCGCAGCGTTATGATTACAGCTATGGCACCCAGCCCTCCGACTCGTCCCCGCGTTATTTCCGTCCGCCGTCCGTTTCCCAGGGAGCCTACACACCGCCGTCCTCGGACACCGGCGCTCCTGCCCCGACCGTGCCGCCGTTGCCGCTGGGCGTGGCCAACGGCACCAGCACGCTGACCGGCCTGACGCCGGATCCCTCCTCCAGCGTGGAACGCGGCTTTTTCAGCACGGCCTTCAAGGTGGTCCTGAGCTGTCAGGATACCGCCGCGGCGATCCGTTATACGCTGGATGGCAGTGTGCCGCTGATCAGCAGCAGTGCCTACACCACTCCCCTGAACATCACCGGGACCACGGTATTGCGGCTGGTGGCCTTCGGCACGGACAAGGTGCCCAGCCGCACCATCACCCACAGTTATCTGTTTCCCGACACCGTGGTGGATCAGCCGAGCCCGCCGTATGATAATCCGGCCCGCACCACCGATAACACCAATCCGGCACCGCCCAGCCCCGGCGGCTCCCCGCTGCCTATCGCCTGGGGAACCAATGGCACGTTCAGTGCGGCCCAGACCCTGACCGGATTTCCCACCGGCACCACGGCCGGCGCCAACAATCTGACGGCGGGACAGATTCCCGCCGACTATGGGATGGACCCCAAAGTCTATGCGGACCCCACCCGCTATAATGAGGCGGGGGCGGTGGATGCGGTAAATGGAAAGACCAACCTGGAACGCATCCGCACCGCCCTGCGCACGCTCCCGGCCTTGTCGCTGGTGATCAAGGGCTCGGACATGTTCGGGGCCTATCCAAATGGCACCACCCCGGCCGGGACCGTCGACCCGCTCTATCCGACCTCCAGTTCCTCCATCAAACGGGACATGACCAAACCCTGCTCTCTGGAACTCCTGCAACCCGATGGAACCACGGTCTTTGTGGTGGATGCCGGAGTCGATCTGCACGGGAATGCCAGCCGCGATCCGTTCAAGAACCCGAAGCATGGTTTCACCATCCGCTTCAAAGGAAAATATGGCACTGGCAAACTCGAGGCCGCGCTCTTTCCCGATTCGCCGGTGCGGGAATGGGACAAACTGGTGTTGCGCGGTGACTTCGGCGGCAGCTGGCTGCACCAGAATGGCACCGATGCCCTGACGGTAAGCAACGACGGTTCGCAGCGTGCCCGCGGCATCCGTATCCGCGAAGCTTTCTGCAAGGACACCTTCCGCGACATGGGCGGCGCTGCCAGCCATCACCGCTTCTGCAATCTGTTCATCAATGGGGTCTGCTGGGGCAACTATGAACTGATGGAGGACGAGGCCGAAGACTTCGGGGCCAGTTACTTCGGGGGGAACAAGGATGACTACGATGTGGTGGATCAGGGCAAGTTGAAGAGCGGCACCTGGAATGCCTGGTCCGCCATGAAACTCCTGCTCGGCTGGACCGGAGGCACGGCCACCACCGACCGGGCCACGCCTCCTTCCTCCGCCACTTACCTCTCCGCCTTCAGCAACACGCAATACGAGAGCCTGCGCACCTATCTGGATATGGCGTGGTTCCAGGACTACATGATCCACCACCTGTATTTCGGGCATCGGGACTGGGCCACCGCAGCGGGCGATGCCGCCCCTTACATGAAAAATGTGTACTTCCTCCGTCCGAAAAACGGGCCGTTCAAAGTGATCCCGTGGGACATGGAAAACCTCATGTGGCACCAGGATGAGGACCGTGTCACCGGCATGACGACTTTTGCCTCGGGGGTCCCTGTCCTCCTGCCGCCGGCCGCCGTCCATCCCCGGGCCAAGAACAACGCCGAGTACCGGCTGGAGTTTGCCGACCGGGCGTGGCGGCACATGGTGCGGATTGGCGGAGCCCTCACCCCGCCGGTCATCAGCCCACGGCTCGATAAATGGGCCGCTGTGGTCAATCCGGACGCCATCTGCCTCGAGTCCGCCCGATGGGGGGACTACCGCTACAAGGTTCACGCCTATACCGCGGGCACGGTAAATCAGGTCTATTCGTGGAATGGGTCCTGGTATGACGGCACCGCGGCAGGGTATGCCGGTGGGGCCTGGACCGGCGGTTCCCAGCGTTTCAATACGGGACGCAACGTGGCCACCTTGGGCACATGGACGGCCGGCATGGCCAATGCCTGGTATGATGAAATCCGGCGCCTGAAGACCGCATACTATCCAGTCCGGGCCAACAATGTGCTGGTCCAATTCCGCAACAACGGGCTTTATCCCTTGCTCAATGCCCCGGAACTCCGGAACAACACGACGGATGCCGTGCTGGGTGATACCACGATCGCTTCCGGCAGCCTGGTGAAGCTGACTCTGCCGGCCGCTACCGCCAACACCAGCAGCTTCGGCGACATCTATTACACCACGGATGGCCTGGACCCCCGGCCTCAGTATGATCTGACGGGAACCCCCCGCGCCGGAGCCACCCTCTATACCGCTCCTTTCGCTATCAATGGACCCACCGTGGTGAAGGCCCGTGCGATCGCCAAACTGGCTAACTTTCCTCAAAAACCAGCCGTGCGGGTGGCCTCGCCCGGGGCCAATCTGGCAGGCACTTATAACTCCACCGGCGGAACCGGCGCCCGGGGTCAGCTCATCAATACACCGCTGAATGTGGATGGGATAACGCTGGTGGCTGGTGACCGCCTGCTTCTGAAGAATCAAAGCACCGCCGCAGTGAATGGCATCTGGGCCGTGACTGAGCCGGGGGCCGGATCCACCGGGATCTGGGACCGCGCGGAGGACTGGGATGCGGACGGGGAAGTGGTCACTGGCACCTGGGTCCGCGTCACCAGCGGCACCCAGAATCAGAACAGCGTCTGGCGCGTCACCAACACCGCAGCCATCACGGTCGGCGGCACGGCTGGCACGGCCATCACCTTCGGCCAGTTCAGCCCCTGGAGCGCCCTGATGGAGATCACCCTGACGGTGGGACCTCCCCGGCCCTCGGTCAGCATCACCGAGTTGAACTACAATCCCACCAACAGTCAGGGCGGGTCCGCCGCGGAATTTGTGGAGTTCCTGAACCATGGGGCGCTTCCAGTGACCATGACCAGTTGGTCCATGGACGGGATCGAATTCATCTTCCCTGCCGGCTTTGTCCTGCAACCGGGCAACCGCGTGGTCATTGCCAGCAACGCAAACCCTGCCATCTTCGCCGCCCAGTATCCCGGTGTGGTGCCGCTGGGATATTTCGGCGGTTCCCTCAACAACGGTGGTGAACGGATCTCCCTGCTGGATGGGCAGGGCGACATCGTGTGCAGCGTGGAATACGACGATGCTCCGCCATGGCCGGACACGCCGGACAATGGAGGGTATTCCCTCGAACTCATTGACCCTGGGGGCGACCTGCAAACCGTTTCGAATTGGCAGGCCAGCGCCCAGCCGAAGGGTACGCCGGGAACCGCCGGGCCAGCCCCGGCCGCGCCGGATGTCATTCTCAGCGAATTCCTCGCGCAGCCGGCCGCAGGCGGAGCTGATTTTGTCGAATTGCACAATCGTGGGGCCGTCGCCGTGGATATTTCCGGCTGGACCCTCAGGATCTCCCAGAGCATCGACACCGTATTCCCTGCGGGCACCAGCCTTCCCGCAGGAAGTTACATGGCATGGCGCAGCAGTGGGGCCCTGCCGCTGCTGGCACCGGGTACCGGTTTACTGACAGACAGTGGCGCCATCTATCTCACGGATGCCACCGGGGCAGTGCGGGACGGCGTCCGCTATGGCCCGCAGGTCAGGGATTTCAGTTTCAGCCGGATCTCCGGGGCATGGATACTCAGCACGCCCACTGCCGGCGCGGCCAATGCCGGTGCGGCGTCGGCTTTGCCCTCCACGCTCCGCCTGAATGAGTGGCTCGCCAATCCCCGGCCCGGGGAAGACGACTGGCTCGAATTCTACTGCCTGGATGACGACGGTCCGGTGGTCCTCACCGGCTGCACGGTTGAAGTCAATGGCGCCTCTGACACCATCGCTGTCCCGGCTGCGGTGGGCGGTGAGGACTGGGCGCGGCTCTGGTGCCGTCCTGATGGCACGCGTGGCGACACGCTTCTGCTCAGCCTGCCCTCATCCGGGGGTACGGTCCGTCTGCTCGGCCCTGACGGCCTCCTCATCGACAGTATCACCTATGGGCCACAGGCCGAAAATGTCAGCGGCGGCCGGGAGCCGGATGGCACGGCCACGCTTTCCACTGCGCTCACGCCGAGCCCCGGCCTGACAAACGATCCCGGGCCCGGGCCCGGTGCCGGCGGCCTCCACTTCAGTGAAGTCCTGGTGTTGAACGAAACGGGAACCAATGCTCCGTGGGCGCACCGGCCGCCGTGGATCGAGCTGGCAAATAATCCGGCCTCCGGCACCCAGGCCATAGAAGGGTGGAAGCTCCGCACCATCGGCACGTCGCCAGCCACTTGGACGTTCCCCGCGGCTGTCAGTGTGGCCAATGCAGGATATCTGCGCCTCTGGTGTGATCCCGGTTACCCGGCCAGCACCTCGGCGGGCAGCCATCTGAATACCGCGCTCAGCCTTGATCCCGCGCAGACCTGGGGCCTCGAATTGCTGGCTCCCGGCGGGCACACCTACCAAAGCCTCACCTGGGGCCGGCAGCTCCCTGACAAATCATTCGGCCGCAGTGCGGCGGACTACACGCTGCTGGCCGCCGCCACGCCCGGTGCGGTGAATGCCGCCGCGGCCACGCTCGACAATGCTTTCTCGGTGAAGCTCAATGAATGGTATGGCGGCGACAGCCTCACGCCAGGCAACTTCCTTGAAGTCTACCACCCCGGCCCAAATCCAGTGGACCTGGGCGGACTGTGGCTCGGCGACTCTCCGGCCGAAGCTGGTCTCCGCCGCTGGCAAATTCCGGCCCTCAGTTTCCTCGCCCCGCAAAGCCACGCGCTGTATACGTCGTCCGGCCCGGCCGGCCAACCCACCGTGCTCGGATTCGACATTGCCCGGGGCGGCGAATACCTGCGTCTGAGTGCCAATGACATCCCCGGCACGGTGATCGACGAGCAGAACTTCCCTGGCTTCCCCAGCCTCGTCTCCCAGGGCCGGCTCAGCGATGGCACGGCCACTCTGACCAACATGAACCCCACGCCTGGCTTCACCAATGCCGCGCTCGGCGGGCAACTCATTACGGAGCATCCCCAAAGCGTGACCGCCGCCAGTGGCAGCGCGGCGGGTTTTAGCATCGTCGCGCCGGGAGCGACGGCCTGGCAATGGCAGTTCCATGGAACCAACATTCCAGGGGCCAATGCCGCCAGTTACAATGTCGCCCCGTCTGCCTCCCCGGCCACCGCCGGCGCCTACACCTGCACAGTGACCGGCCCCGCAGGATCGGCCCTCAGCAATGTGGCTGTGCTCAGGGTGCTGTATAACTTCAGCACCTACGCGCAGTTCCATGGGATCTCCAACAACCCGGGCGCCGATTCCGATGGCGATGGCATCAGCAACGGATTGGAATTCCTCACTGGCACCAGCCCGGTGGTCCCCTCCAGCCCGGCTCCCGCCGCCCCGGTGTATAGCGCCACTCCCGGCAGCGGGGTCATCGGCTATGATCTCCCGCTGAACCCCGATGCCGCCTATTCCGCCCTTTTGGGCGATCTTTCGCCGGATCTCACTTTGTGGCAAACCCGCGTTCCTGACTCGACCAACACCATTCCCGGCGGCACCCGTCTGCTGTGGAATGTTCCGGCCAACATCCCGCGGTATTTCGTGAAATTGCGGCTGGAGCCCTGAGCTGCTCCCGCCCAGGGGGCCCCTGATCCAAGGTGCGGAAACCCTTGCAATCCGCTCCCCCGCAGCTGCTGTTGAGGCATTCACTGACATGTCCTCCTCCGTCCCCCAACCCGGAGCCGCCCTGACTTTTCTTCTGGAACTGCGGGCCACTGGCGCTCCTGTGATCCGGCTCACCGGGCAAGGATCGTGGCGTGGCGTCCTGCCGCGCATTGAAGCGGAGGCCGCCGCAGATCCCCGGATCGGCACTGTACTGGAATCCTGGCACCGGGAAGGGGCTGAAGACCTCGGCGGCCCGACCTTGGCATTTGACGAAGCTGCGGCCCGCCATGGAGCTATCCTGCTCTTCCGTTCCGCGTGGTCTTATCTTCACCGCGACAGCCAGCCCAGCGAGGTGAATCAGATCCTCTGCGCTCCGCTCCCCTGGGAACCGACCGCCGCCGCGCAGTTTTCCGCGGATCTGACGCTTCAGTATCTCCCGGCGCTCTTCCGCATGGCGCAGGCCCTCGCTCCCGGGGACCCGCTCCTCCCTGCTTTGCGGCACCTCTCCGCCGTCCTGCCCCTTGGTTCGATTGGCTTTCCGCTCCAGGACGAAGTTCCGGCCGGGGCCGAACCCGGCGCCTGGCAGGCCCTGCGCGCCCACCCTGGACTCTGGCAACTTTTTCTCGACCGCGCCGTGCGGAGGCAGGATCGTGCCTGGCTGGTCCATCCCGACGTTGCCAGCGGACTCCGCCACTCCCTCGGAGCGTATCTCACAGAACTCGTGCCCGCCCTCGCGCCCCCCCGGCACACTTTTTAATCCCTTATTTACCCCATGTCCCCCGCTATCCTGGCTGCTGCCCAGACCCTGCAAAACACCGTCCTGACCTCTCTCAAGCAGGCTTTTGTCGGCAAGGATGAGATCATTGATCTGATGGGGATTGCTCTCGCTGCAGGGGAAAATCTTTTCCTGCTGGGCCCGCCCGGCACCGCCAAGACCGCCCTCATCCACGAACTCGGCCGCCGCCTCGACGCCCGCTCTTTCGATTACCTCCTCACCCGCTTTACGGAACCTAACGAACTGTTCGGCCCCTTCGATATCCGCCGCCTGCGGGAAGGGGACCTCGTCACCAATACCGAAGGCATGCTGCCGGAAGCGGATCTGATTTTTCTCGATGAACTCCTCAACGCCAACAGCGCCATTCTGAACAGTCTCCTGATGGTGCTCAACGAACGTGTCTTCCGCCGCGGCCGTGAGACCCGTCCCATTCCCGCCCTGTTCATCGCCGGGGCCAGCAATCATCTTCCTGAAGACGAAGCTCTGCGGGCCCTCTTCGACCGCTTCCTCCTGCGGGTCCGCTGTGGTCCCGTTCCTGACGACTCCCTCGCCGCCGTCATCGAGGCGGGCTGGCGTCTGGAATCCGCTCCCAAACCTGCTCCTGTGCTCGATGCGGAATCGGTCAGGCAAATCCAACAAGCCATCCGCTTCGTGGATCTCTCGCCCGTCCGCGCCGATTTCGTGAGCCTCGTCCTGAAGCTCCGTCAGGCCGGGGTCATCGTCTCCGACCGCCGGGCCGTCCGGCTCCAGCGGGTCGTGGCCGGCAGTGCGCTCCTCGCCGGGCGCACTGCCGCCCGCGTCAGTGATCTCTGGATTTTTGCCCACGTGTGGGACCGCGAGGAGCAGATTGAAATCATCGCCATGCTCGTCCGTGAAGTCCTGGACCAGGCGGGCCCGGCCCCGGGAGATCATCCCCGCTCCGGTGCCGACGAGGCTCCCGATCCCGAAGCGCTCGCCGCCGCCCTGACGGAACTGGCCGCCCGGCTGGCCGGCCCGGCCGACCCCGCTTCTGCCGACGAGCTCCGCCGCCTCGCCGCCCGGATCGGGTGGGTCCGCAATCCTGAAAGCCGCCGGGCCCTGCAGGAACAGGAGGCTGCTTTGTGGAAACAGGTGAGCCCCCCTCCCACGTGATCTCTTTCCCCCCGCCACTGTATGATTGTCCTCCAACTCCCGGCTGACAGCGCCGCCCGCCTCGGGCCATACCGGACGCAGTCCGGCTGGGAGGTTTGTGAGGAAAATCGAACCCTCTGGCTTCGACTGCCGGCTGAAGCTGCGGAAGTGGCGGCGGCCCTGCCATGTCTGGCGCGCTACCGGGTCGATGCGCGGCAGCGCTTGATTCCCCTGCAAGGCAGTGTGCCAACAGGGCTGCTTCCGGTAGGGCCATGGCAATCCCTCGAGGCTTTTCTGACGATTGCGCCCCCTGCGGCTGTTCTGCCCGGCCGCCAGCAGGGGAAGCTCGGGATCACCCTGACCCGGTCCTCCTGCGAAATTGAACCGGCTGCCCTGCTGGCCAGCCTGGCGGATCTTGCCGCCTGGGCTGGCCGTGCTTCCCGGCTCCGCCTGGACAGGCTAACCTTCGCGGCGACGGCCGATGGCCGGGTCTTCGTCCGGGGCACTCCGTTGCCGTCCGTGCCGGGCACGCCGTGGTATTTTCAAGGAAACCTGGCTCTGCCGGCGGGCTGGGAATTCGCCCCGCCAATCCAGTCCGCCTGGGTGGAGCGCGCGCTCCTGCCAGCCGCGGGTTCCATCGCTTTGGTGGACCCTGACGGCCGGGTGGAACTGATCGGTCAGGAAGGATTCGCTCCGCTCACCCTGGCCGCCCTACGCCGGACCACTGCTGCATTGCTCTCTGCCTGATCATGCATCCTCCCGCCGTCAGTTATTTCGTTCCCGCGCCGGGATATCTCTGGCGATGGGACGGGGATGGCGCGGCCGTGGAATGGGAGGATGGCGCCACGGTCTGCCTCTGGATGGAACTGCATGCGCTGCTGCATCATCTCGCGCCGCAAGGCCTGCCGCCGCTGGGCAGCATTCTGCTGGTGCTGATGGCCTGTGGCCGCCGCCACACTGCGGCCCTGACTTCCGCCCGGCAGTTTGCCGCCCGCGCTTCAGGGGGCGGGCAGGCCTCTGCTGCCTCCAGGGGACTGCTGCGGCGGCTGGGGAATGTGTTGGAATCCATTGCCGCCCTGCCGGAGGATCTGCGCACCGGCCTGCCCGCCCGGGCCCATCTCCTGACACAACTTTTCGAGGGAATCCCGGACCGGCCTTCCACAGAGGCTTCCACGGAAATCATGTTTGGGGTGGATACCTGGGGCCTTGAGGGGCTCCGCGTCCAGCCAGCCCGGCTGGGTGGTCTGGCCCACCTGCTGCGGGACCTCAAGGCCCTGGCGGCCGTCCATGACCGGCTGGATTTGACCCATCTGGAAGCGCGCCTCCGCACGGGGTTGGACTTTGTGAATCTCCAACCTGTCAGGGTCCCGGAACCGCCATCACCTCCCGGCGAATCCGCCGTCCCGCTCCTGCGCCAGCTTGAGGAACAGACTGACCGCGAACTGGCCGCCATTGCTGCCGTGGCCCGCCGCATGGTGGCGATGTTCGCCCTGCCGCGTCCGGCGGGATTTCCCCAGGAATTGCCGGTGGGAGGGATTTCCGATATCACCAACCGGGGAACGCTCGACCGCCTGCTGCCCAGCGAACTTGCCGCCGATGACCTGCTTCTGATGGCACGCCTCGCCCATCACGAGGCACTCTATTTCCGCCGCGATACGCCCCCGGATGAACCCGCCGCCAAGCGCCTCATTCTGTTGGATAGCGGCATCCCGCTGTGGGGCCTGCCCAGGCTTTACATCCTCGCCGCGGCCCTGGGTTTGAAAGCCGCCGCGGGATCGGATCAGGTCAGCGTGGAGCGCCGGGCAGGCCGTGAATTCCAGCCCCTGGCGTTGGAAACCGTCGCCCATGTGCAGGCCTGCCTGCAGGAACTCCTGCCGGATCCTGACGCGGCGGCGGCGCTCGCCGCGGTGGCCGTCCCGCCGGAAGCCGTCCGGCCTCCTGACGTCTTTTTTCTGACGGGCGGGGCGCCCCGTGCGGCCGTGCGGGAGGCCCTGCATGCCCTGGCGGTGCGTTTCAGCGCGGCGGGCGCCCGTTGTTATGTGCTGGCCATCAGCCGTAGTGGTGTGATGGAACTCAGTGCCCGCAGTCCCGCCGGCAGCCGCGTGGTGGCGTGCGGCCGGATTGATCCGGAAGAAATCCTCCGCGACCCCGCCGTGGGCAATCCCGCCGTCCCGGTCCGCGACCGCCTGACCGATCTCCCGGGGGTCATCCGGCAGCTCGATTTCTATCAACAATATCCGCTGCCCTTCCGTTTTCCCTGCGTGCCGCATCCGGGCAGCAGCGAACTCGGTTTTGCCCACTGGCGGATCAATGTGGACACCCAGGGCCGGCTGATGATGTGGGATCCCAATCCGCTGCTGGGTCCCGGAGAAATCACTGCGGGCCTTCCCGTCGCGCGCCACTATCACATTGGATCACACGGTGGGGAGTGGGTGGTGCTTTGTTCCGGCCAGGGACCTGGAGACCGTGCGGCCGCAGTTTGCATCGGCATGAAGGAGCCCACGCGCCGGGAAGTGGTGCTGGATTCCAGCCACCCGTTCCCGCTTTGGATGAAATGCCAGCACGGTGCGGCCCTTCTCGGATATTCGGACAAGGCGGAAGCCTGCTCCCTGACAGATGGCACCAGGCAACACGCCATCATCCTGCCCAAGGGCACCAAAGCGGATGTGGTGGTGTTTGATGGACAAACTCTCGGCCTTGCCAGCGAAGCTCCCGTCGCGCCGGCGGCGCTGTCCCATGCCGCTGGCGTTCCCAATTTTCCGGCCGTGCTGGGCGTACCGGTATCTGCCGGCTTCGTGGCGTCCGGCACGATGGTCATCCGGGCGCAGGGCGGGCGTTGGGAGTTGGCGATGCCTGACTTTATCTTCACGGCCAGTCAGAAGAGTCAATTGTCGGCGGTGCGTCCTTTCCGCCGCGTGGGCCCGGAGGCCGGAGAAACGGCTGACCGCGGGCCAGCGTTTTACGTCGCAGACTGGCATGACGGCTGCCGGCTGATTTTTGATAGCCGGGGAATGCTGCATCTGGTGTTTTCGGACGGACAGGGCAGTGTGCAGCTGACGCTGCTGGCTCTTCTTGGTAAACCGGTGGCCGGCTGGGTTGCCCCGTGGTCAAAACCGCAGGTGGGCAATCCGGACTGGATTCTAAAACCTGCCGAAGACCCGGGCCGGACGGATCAATTGGTCCCGCTGCTCCAGCGGTTTGCCGCCCTGGCCCGGGCCGCCCCGGCACTCCAGGAGGGCCGGAAGCCCGCCGGCGGAACGCTCAACCCTGCTGCCTGACATGCCTGCGCTCCCACTCAAACTCCGGGTCGCCCCGCTGCCGCTGCCGGTCTGTGCCGGATGGCTGCCCTGCGCCGGGGTTTCTGCCTGGTTGGCGGAGGCCCGGCGGATTGAGGAGGCCGCCCCCGGGGCCGTGGTCCGGTTTTATCCGCTGGCGGCCTCCGCCCACGATCTATCGGTGGCGGGCGTGGTGATCACCGTGTCGTCAGGGCCACCGGAACTGGATCGCGTCCTGGGTCCGCAGGTGCAACGCCTTGGGGAGGTGGCCCCCGGCATGCTGGTGCCGGTGCATGCCCGGTTGGAACCGGCCCTGACCGTTGCGGAATGGCGGCGCTTCTTTCCGTGGCCCCTGCATTTTTTCCATCCAACGATGGGGCTGACAGGATTTGAGGAAAGGGATACCTTGGAGCCGTGGCAGTTATTGAGCGCCCCGCTACTGGAGCGGGGAGGATGGTTCGCCGCTGTGCCGGGGCCGGAAGCGCCGTTGCCGCTGCGGCAGATCACTCTCGTGCAGGAACTCAGCCTGGATGAATTGATCGCGGAGGGCGCCGGGGACATCAGTTCGCAGCGCCCTGACAAAAATGCCCCGCTTCCGGATGCCGGACTTCCCGGAAAAGCCGGTGGTTATGCCGCCGGGATGCTGGGCGCGCTGGGGGCCGGTTTGCTGGGGGCTCTCGGGCAGGGGAAGGCCGCCGCGGCGATGGAGCGTTGGAGCCGCCGTCAGCAGGAGGATCTGCAGGACCGCCGGAAGCGGGAGCTGAACAAACTGCTCGACCGTTTTGACAAAGGCGACATCCTGGATGCCTTGCGTCATGCCATCCCGCTCAGCGGGGCAGAGGCCCGCCGCGGGCAGGCCCCGACGCCCGGTTGGAAATTGGGGTTGAGAAACCCCGGACTCACAGCCTTCAGCCAGGGCGGCGGCGCGGTGGACGTGTGGAATATCGCCTCCGGCACCCGGCTGAAACTCGAAAAGCGTTATCGTGAAGCTGCGGCCCGGGAAGCCGCTGCCGGACAATGGGGACGTGCCGCCTACATCTATGGGGAGTTGCTGGGCGACTGGAACCGTGCCGCGGAAATGCTCGAAAACGGCGGACGTCCCCGCGAAGCCGCGCGCATCTACACGGAGCGTCTCGGTTCCGGCCTGCGGGCCGCCCAGTGCCTGGAAAAGGCCGGCCTGCTGGCGGAAGCGGCCGCCCTCTACCAGGAAGCCGGCCAGCCCGAAAAAGCGGGCGATCTCTTCGCCGCGCTGGGTCAGGAAACCATCGCCCGGCAGCAATGGGAGGCGGCGGTCGGTGCCCTGACCAATCCTCTCGAACAAGCCCGCCTCCTGGAATCCAAACTCCACGACCCGGACCGGGCCCTGCTGGCCTTGCACTCCGGCTGGCCCGCTTCCGGCCGGGCGCTGCCGTGTTTTGAAGCCTGGATCTCCCTGATGGGACGGCTGGGCCGTCATGCCGGCGTCGCTGCCTGTCTCGACCAATTGGAGAAATTCCCGCGGCAGCGACTGCACCCCGCCAGCGCCATGGTGTCAGGGTTGCACGCGGTCTTCACGCACTATCCGGATTCCAGCCTGCGGGAGCAGGCCGCCGCCCTGGCCCCCCTGCTCATTGGCGAAGCCCTCGCCGCGGCTCCCGGCCGGGCGGAATCGGAACGCCTCCTCACCTTATTGCCGCGCTTCGCTCCCGGTGACCGGCTGCTCGCCAGGGATGCCGGCCGGTTTTCCCTGACGAAACACCGGCCGGTGGTGCCGCTGCTGGAGCAATCGCAGGCGACGGTGCTGCGGGCGGACCGGGTGATTCCATTGGACCCAACCGTGAAATGGCAGTCCCTGACAGATTCACCTCACGGTCCGCACGTGGCGGGTTGGCAGCCTTCCGGACCGTCCGTCCGTGTCGTGGCTGGCGCGATCCTGCAGGGGCAGGCTCCCGGGCAGAATTCCAGACTAAAGTTTATGGGCCCGGATCCCCGCCTGAGGCATCTGGTGACTTTGAGTGGTCCCTACTGCGCGGCGTTTTATTCCCGGGCCCACCGCCAGGTGGAATTCGATCTGCTCTCCGGGGCCCCGGGCTCCAGCGTTTCAGTTCTGGCGGTGGGAAAATCCGCCCAGGAAGAGTTCGTTCTGCTCTCCCTCACCCAGACCGGCACCCTGACCGCTGAATACGTGGGGGGCCGGGGAGAAATCCGCCGCAGCCGGGTGCTCGATTTTGCGCCGCCCGGCATGGAATCCGTCGACTGGTTCGCCGGCGGGCATGGAGCCGATTTGTGGCTGGCCGGAATGGACGTGGTCTGCTGCGTGACGGAATCCAACGAGTTCCAGCACATCGCCATCAATGGACCGGTGACGGCTTTTGCCATCGCCCCGCCGGTATTGCCCTCACAGGCTGTCGCGGTGGGGTCCGGGGAGGCGGTGCTTTTGATTGCGAAGGGCAAGGGGAAGCCGGTCGAATGCGTGAACCTCTATTCGGGCACAGCGGTGCAGCCGCCGGTGGTGGCCTTCTCGGGAGATGGCCGGGCCGTGATAGCCGATGGCCAGGGCGGGATTGTCTATCATCTCCGCGGAGGCCTCCGGAAGCAGGCGGAGATCGTCATCCCACCCGGTTCCGGGGAACTTGTCGCCGCTGCCGCCATCGGAGCGCTGGGTTTTGCCTTCCTGACTTCGAGGGGCAAGGTCCTAGGTTACGGTTTCTGATGTCAGGGGAGTGGCCGCCTGAAGGGAATCGGCCGGCTCACAGGTCGGCCCCGTAGGCCATGAAGCTGCGGTAGCTTTGCAGGATGGCACGGAGGGCGTTGACGAAGGCCCGGCGCTGGAGGTCAAGCGGAGCGGTCTGCGGGCTTTCCAGGATCACTTCAAAAGGCTGCGGCCGCTGGGTGGGGCTGGCGCAGAGGATGCCATCGTAGGCGGAGTGGATGATGCTGTTTACGGAGTGGAAGCCATCGATCACCGGTCCGGGATCGCAGGGCAGGATGTGGCCGGCGGCGGCGAGCGCAGGGGCCAGCATCTGCTCGGAGATGAGGCGGTCCCGGGCGAATCCGTAGAAACCGCCGCAGGTATCATCGGAGTGCAGAGCAATGATGCCGTCGAAGTTGCGGCGCTGGATTTCTGTTTCCATCAGCTGCACGGCAGGTTCCGGCGAGTTGCGCCAGAACTCGCGGTTCAAGTCCTTGCCGGAGGAGGATTCCCGGGTGCCGGCGAGATAGCCGGAAGGATTGCATAACGGATAGAGGTGGATCAGGAATTCCCGGCCGAGCTCCGGGTGGTCATCAAGCTCCCTGACGAAATCCATCAGGCCGAGGATGCCGGCGGGTTCATCCCCATGAATTCCGGCGAAGATGCCCAGCTTGAAGCGGTGTTTCACGACCCGGGTGCGTTGGAAGACAAACCGGGGCAGCCAAAGCCGGGCCGGGCCGTCATCCCAGAAGCCGGCGGAGTCTCCCTTCAGGCACTGGGAGGAGGCGACCTGCAGCATCAAGGGCATCAGCAGATCCTTGACCCCCGGGCGTTCGCCGGCGGCGACGCGGCGGGCGACGGCCTCGGAAGCCTCCACCCAGAGGTCGTGGAGGTTGTCAGGGGATTCAGTCATAGCGGGAGGACGAATCAGGCTGCTGCCCGTTCGGGAAGGGCAAACGCCTTGGTTTCGGTGACCAGCCAGCCCTGCAGCAGGGCATCCCGGGAGGCGAGGCTGAGAACCCGTTGGGTGAAATGTTCCGCCTCCAGCGGGCCGTCGAAGGTGAGCAGCACTTCGATCGTGCCCTCAGGGTGCTGGGTGGCGATGTCGGTGGTGCGCATTTGAGGGGCCACAAGGGTGCCGAGGCGGGCGGCGTGTTCGGGAGTGCTTCCGGAGGCGAGGCGGAAGGCCACTACGGTGGACGGCAGGCTGTGCTCGCGGTAGGCCGCCGCGGCATCGGCAGCGCTGCGGCGGAAGATTTCCGGCGTGACCACCAAAGGTCCGGCGGTGGGTTCCGACATGCCATCCAGCTGGCGTAATTCCATGAACTGGGCGACCCACCGGCAAATCATCTGTATCCGGGAAAAGGTGCGCCAGTTCACCGCATTGCCATCCATCCGGTGAATCAGCAATAAATAACGTGCCGCACCGGACGAGACCGGCCACGGCAGCGCTGCCAGCCACGGGCTGTGTTGCGCCGGCACGGTGGACCAGACCTGACGGCAGGTGACCAGCGATTGCCGGGTCACCGCGAGGTGGGCGATCCCGGTTTCGCTCAGTGGCAGGCATTCCGGCAAGGCCTCGTCGGTGCCGAGGAGCGCGGTCCGGGTCAGCGAGGTTCCCTCAATCTTATAAAGGGCGGCATCAGTCACCCCGGTGTTGGCCTGCAGCAGCCGCAGCAGGTTCGGGAAAACCAGGCCGGTGCCCGGTTCGAACAGCCCGCGCAATTGCAGTTCCAGCGGGGCAGGTTCGGCCTCCGGCCCGGCGGGGGGCTCCGGCGGCAGTTGAATCTGGGCGATATCGGCCACCCGGGGGCCGACACCAGGATCGGCAGGCTGGGGGGTGAGGGCAGGGAGGGCAGTGAGGACTTCCACGGTGGTTTCGCGCTCCGGCACCCGGACCGCCAGAAGCGAGTGGGCTTCCCCTGCAAGCAGGCCCAACGCCGGCAGGGCGAGGAAAAACAGACTGTGCGCGGCCACCATGTCCCGTTGGGTCAGCAGCAAGGTTCCCAGCAGCAACAGAGACGCCACAGCCCCTGACAAAAAGCCCCAACGGAAGCCATGGCGGGCCCCGGTCAGCAGCGGCAACACAATCCAAGGCGAGGGATTGAGCGACAACCACCCCAGGTCCGAGGGAACGGTCAGGAGATTCAACAGCGCGAGTCCCCCGCCGATGGCGACAACATCCTGCCACGGCCGGCCCAGGGAAAAGCGAGACAGGGAAGATTCGGGAACGGACATCCCCTCCAAAAACGACAAACCGGCGGGAATGGAAAGCGGGAAATCCCTTCCGGGCTGTTCCTATAAAAACCAAAAACCCGGAATTCCAAGGTGAAATTCTCCGGTCCCTGCGCTACACCCTCCGCCCGCCGGAGGGTTCCGGCGTCTTTTCCTATGAGTTCCAACAGTCTCCAAGCCCTCCCCGGATTCCGGGAGTTCTACCCCGATACCTGTGCCCTGCGGAACTATCTTTTCATGCACTGGCGGGACGTGGCGCGCACCTACGGTTTCCTCGAATACGAAGGCCCGGTGCTGGAACCGACCGAACTCTACCGCCGCAAGAGCGGGGACGAAATCGTCAAACAGCTGTTCCATTTCACCGACGCCGGCGGCCGCGAGGTCGCGCTGCGGCCCGAGACCACGCCCAGCCTTGCCCGCATGGCGGCCGCTAAACACAAGGAACTGCGCAAACCCATCAAGTGGTTCCAGATCGGCTCGTGCTTCCGCTACGAGCGCCAGCAAAAAGGCCGCGGCCGGGAGTTTTATCAATACAACTGCGATATCCTCGGCGAGCCCTCCGGCGCGGCGGATGCCGATCTCATCGCCATGTCCATCGATGTTATGCGCAGCCTGGGTTTCCGTCAGGGGGATTTCGTGGTGCGTCTCAGCGACCGCAATGTCTGGCCGGATTTCCTGGAAAAGGCCGGAGTCGCGGCGGAGCACCTGCCGGTCTTTCTTCAGATCATCGATAAAATGGAGCGGGAAAAACCCGAGGTGAGCGCCGGGCGGCTGACGGAACTCGGCACCAGCCGTGAAGCTGTCGATGCCTTTATCGCCGGGCAGGGCGCGGACTGGCCGCCGCTCCAGGCCCTGCTGGAGAATCTGGCGGCCCGCGGGTTGTCGGGCTTCGTCAAAGTGGATCTCGGGATCGTGCGGGGCCTCGCCTACTACACCGGGCCGGTTTTTGAAATCTTCGACATCAGCCAGGGCATGCGGGCGGTAGCCGGGGGAGGGCGTTATGATCAGCTCTGCCAGTTGATCGGCGGCAGTGATTTGCCCGCATGCGGCTTTGCCATGGGCGATATGGTGATCGGTGATTTCGTGAAGGAAACCCCACACGCCTGGCGGCAATACCAGGAATGGCTGGTCAGTTATGGCAAGATCGAAGCCTTCGTCATCATCGCTGACGAGGCCCGCCGTCCGGATGCTCTGGCCATGGTGCAGGGGCTGCGCAATGCGGGCATTGCGACCGACTATTCCTATCTCCCGGCCAAAGTAGGCAAGCAGGCCCAGCTGGCCGAACAACTCGGAGCGCGGGCCGCCCTCACCATCGGCAGCGAGTTCCCCGAAGTCCGGCTCAAGGACCTGATTGCCCGCAAGGAGGAAGTCATCGACGCCACGGCAGCACCCGAAGCCGTCAGCGCGCTCCTCACCAGTCCGGCGATCCCGCCGCTGCTGGCTTAGAAGCGGGCCGAAAGTCAAATTTCCGGCATTGCGGCTCCGTCCCAAGGGACGGTGGGCCGCCTATTTCCAGCCATCGCGGTATTTGGTGCTGACGAAGGTGTTAGCCTCGGCATCGTTGGTGAATTTCATCTGGCCGGCATCCCATTCGAGCCGTGTTCCGGAGCGGCGGATCGCGATCATGCCCAGCAATCCAATTTCGCTGAGGGCACCGCCGTATTCAAAGCTGGACCCGGCCGGGCGGTTTTCGCGGATGGCATCGAGCCAGTCCCGTTGGTGATGCCCTTGTTTGACGCGGGGAATTTTGGGATCAGGCCGTTTGAAATCCTTCATGCGGGTCTCGGGAATGATGCGGGGGCTGCTCCCGCCGTGGGAACCGTGCATGATTTTGCCCTGATCCCCGATCACCACGGCTCCGGTGCCGACCACCTTGCGGTCTTCCTTGGTCAGTTCTTCCGGCTGGGGAATGGTGAAGTCGCCATCGTGCCAGATCAGTTTGACCGGGCCGCGGTCTCCCTTGGCAGGGAATTCGTAGGTGATTTTGCTTCCCTGCGGGTAAAATTCGGCGTCCGCCTTGGGATCGTACCCCTTGGTTTCCGCAGTGATGGCGGTGGGCATGTCCAAATCCAAGGCCCAGAAGGAAGGGTCCAGCACGTGGCAGATCCAATCGCCGATGCAGCCGCTTCCAAACGCCGAAAACCCGCGCCAGTTGAAGGGCAGATAAGCCGGATGGTAGTCGCGCGGCGCGGTGGGCCCCTGCCAGAGATTCCAATCCAGTTCCTTGGGGACCGGTGGTTTTTCCGCGGCGATCTGCCCCTTCAGGCGGGTCTGGCAATAGACATCGCGGAAGGCATCACAACCGGCGTGGATCTCGGTCACTTTGCCAATGGCTCCGGATTGCACCATCTCTACAAACCGGCGGATGTCGTCCGACGAATGCCCCTGATTGCCGACCTGGGTGATCACTTTCTTTTCCAGGGCCGCCTGACGCATCGCCCGGACTTCCGCTACGGTGTGGGCCAGCGGCTTCTCACAATAGACGTGTTTGCCATGACCGATCGCGGCCAGCGAAATCACGGAGTGGGTGTGGTCGGGCGTGCCCACCAGCACCGCATCGATTTCGTTGCTGATGGAGTCGAACATCTGGCGGAAATCCTTGAAGCGTTTGGCTTTGGGGAATTTCGCGAAGCTATCCGCCGCCCGCCGGTCATCCACATCGCAGAGGGCCACGATGTCCTCCTCCGCCATATTCCCAAGATCGGCACCGCCCTGGCCTCCACAACCGACCACTGCCAGGCGGATCCGGTTATTGGGGGTCGGTTTGTCTCCCTGCGCGTAGAGCACATGGCTGGGCACAAATTGAAATCCGAAGGCGGTGGCTGCGGCGGAGGAGACAAAAGATCGGCGTTTCATGGCAGGTGGGGAATCGGGGGTGGAGCTGAGGGTTCAGGATTGGAATACAGGTAACCCGGCCGGCGGCTATTCATTTCAGGGCTTTGGACCAGACCGAGGGGACGCATGCCTCATGCGTGAGCCGGGGCGAGTCGGGCTTGGGTGGTTTTAGGAGTCTCCGACACCCGCTCGACATCCGCAGCCACAATTTTGTACTCGGGACAGAGCGTATCCGCATCATGCCCGGCCCCAGTGACGTTATTCACCATGGCCTCCGGAAAGTGGAAGGTCGTGTAAAGAATCCCCGGCTTCACTTCCTCCGTGACGCGTGCCGCTAATTCCACTTCACCCCGGGCGGAGAACAGGCGCACCTTGTCGCCCGGGTGGATGCCCTTGGCCCGGGCATCCTTGGGATTGATGGCCAATTCGTCCCGCGTCACGATCAGGCTATTGCCGGTGCGGCGGGTCATGGTCCCGCAGTTGTAATGCTCCAGCAGGCGGCCGGTGGTCAGGATGAACGGGAATTCCGCGCGGTTTTCCACCAACTCGTTGGACTCCTCCCATGGGAAGAAGTGGAACTTGCCGAGCCCACGCTTGAAAGATTCGGTGTGCAGAATCTGCGTGTCGCGCCCGCCTTCCTGGATGGGCCATTGCTTTCCGTTATCGCCGAGATTCTCCCAGGTCGCGCCTTTGAAAAACGGCACGATGCGGGCGATTTCCGCCAGCACCCCATCCGGGGTATAGTCGTCCTGCGGATAACCGAAACGCTGCATGACCTCGCAAAGAATCTGACCATCCGGCTTGGTGCCTTCCAGCGGTTTCACCGCGGCATTCACCCGTTGCACCCGGCGTTCGGCATTCGTGAAGGTGCCGCTCTTTTCCAGGAACGAGGAAGCGGGCAGCACCACGTTGGCAAACTTGGCGGTCTCCGTCATGAAGATTTCCTGCACCACGAGGAAATCGAGGCTTCCCATGGCCATTTTCACATGTTCGGAGTCCGGGTCGGTCTGCACGACGTCCTCACCCATCAGCCAGAGCGCCTTCAAGCGTCCATCGATCGCGGCTTCAAACATCTCCGGGATTTTCCAGCCGGGCTCTTCGTTGAGTTTCACCCCGTAGAACTCCTCGTAGCGGCGATGCACCCCGGGGTCGTTCACCTCAAAATAACCGGCACCCTGATGGGGCTGACAACCCATGTCGGCGGCACCCTGCACGTTGTTTTGGCCGCGTAAAGGATTCACTCCCACGCCAGGCCGGCCGATGTTGCCGGTCATCATCGCCAGGTTGGCGATCAGCATCACGGTGCGTGCTCCCATCTGGTGTTCGGTCACGCCGAGACCGTGGAAACTCATCGCGGCCTCGGCGGAAGCGTACTCCAGGGCGGCGGCCCGCGCCAGCTCCTGACTGACTCCGGTGATGCGTTCCATTTCATCCAGGTCCAGCGCCTTCAGCCCGGCCTCGAACTCTGCCCAATTCTCACAGCGTTTTTCCACAAACTCCCTCTTCATCAGGCCTGCATCGAGGATGAACCGCGCCATCATGTTCAACAGCGCCACATTGGTGCCGGGACGCAATTGCAGGTGATATTTCGCATAGGGTACCAACTCGATCTTGCGTGGATCGATTACGATCAGCGGGACGCCTTTCATGACCTGCTGTTTCAGCCGGGCTCCGGTGACCGGGTGGCCTTCCGTGGGATTCGCACCAATCACCATGATGCATTTGGTGAATTCAAGATCCTCAAAGGAATTGGTGGCGGCCCCGGTGCCAAAACTCTTCTGCATGCCCCACGCGGTGGGGGAGTGGCAGACGCGCGCGCAGCAGTCAATGTTGTTGGTGCCCATCACCGCCCGGATGAACTTCTGCATCAGGTAGTTTTCCTCGTTGGTGCAGCGGGCCGAGGAAATCCCCGCCACGGCCTGCCCGCCGTGCTCGTTTTTAATACGGGTCAGATTCTCTTGGATGTGAGTGTAGGCTTCCTCCCAGGTGGCTTCCTGGAGCTCGCCATTGATGCGGATGAGCGGCCGGCGCAGACGGTCCGGATGATTGAAGAACTTGAACGCGTAACGTCCCTTCAGACAGGTGTGGGCGTGATTCACTTCGGCATCCACCGGAGCCTGGATCGAGAGCACTTCACTGCCCTTGGTGGCGACGGTCAAATTGCAGCCCACCCCGCAATAGGTACAAACGGTGCGGGTCTTCTTGGTGGCCTCGATCGATTTCGACATGAAGCGGTCGCTGATCGCCGAGGTCGGGCAGGCCTGCGAACAGGCCCCGCACGACACGCAGGGACTGTCCTCGAAGGTCGTGTCCAGCCCCTTGATGATGCGCGCGCCGAAGCCGCGGCCATGCATCGATAGCACAAATTGCCCCTGGATCTCATCACAGGCCCGCACGCAACGCGAGCAGTTGATGCACTTGGACAAATCCGACGTCATGTAGGCGTGGGAGAGATCTTTTTTGCGGTCCAGATGATTCGCTCCGGCCGGATACCGCACGCCGCGGATGCCCACTTTGGCGGCCACGGTTTGCAACTCGCAATTGCCATTCACTTCACAGGTCAGGCAGTCCAGCGGGTGGTCGGTCAGGACCAGTTCGACAATGTTCCGGCGCAGCCGCTGCACCTTGGGCGACTCGGTGAAGATGTGCATCCCGTCGGCGATCGGGGTGTGGCAGGAGGCCATCACGCGGCGCGGACCGTCAGGTTTGAGCGCCACTTCCACTGAGCAGACCCGGCACGCGCCATAAGGTTCCAGTTGGGGCGCATCACACAACGTCGGGACGTGCCCGCGGCCGCAGTGGCGGTCGATGAAGTTCAACACAGTTTCGCCGGCCTCGAACCGCATGGGTTCGCCGTCAAGGTAAGCGGTGAGGGTGGAGATATCCTGGACCATGGCTGGGGGACGGGGTGAGGGATTGAATAAAGAGGGGATCAGGCCGGGGCGGCGCCGGCGCGGTAAGGTTTGCGTCTCCCGTGAATGGTGCCGGCGAAATAGCCGCGCAATTCCTCCTCAAAATGATGCAGCGCGTTTTTGATGGGCAGGGGCACCCCGCCGCCCAGGGCGCACAGGCTGGTCTGCTCCAGGGTTTCGAGGAGGTCGTCGATCAATTCACGATCGATTTTGAAGGAATCATCCGCCCGTGCTTTGGCGATCAACTCCTTGCCGCGGGTGCTGCCGAGCCGGCACGGAAAACATTTGCCGCAACTCTCGTCGGCGGTGAACTGGAACAAGTGCTGGATGTATTCAATCATCGGGAACGACTCCGGAATACTCACCACTCCAGCGTGCCCCAGCAGGAATCCCTCGGCCCTGAACGACTCAAAATCGACCGTCAGATAACCAATCCGGTCCACTGGCACGATCCCGCCCAGGGGCCCTCCCACCTGCACCGCCTTGACGGGTTGCCGGAAGCCGCCCGCCATTTCAAGAAACACCCGTTCCAAAGACGTGCCCATCGCCACCTCATAGATTCCTGGGCGGACGAAATTTGAATCCAGGGAGAGGAGTTTCGGTCCAGTGCTTTGCTCGGTGCCGATCTTTGCATAACCGGCTCCGCCCAGCAAAATGAGGGGCCTCACATTGGCAAACGTCTCCACATTGTTCACCACGGTCGGGCGGCGGAACAATCCCTGCTGTGTCGGGAACGGTGGCCGCACCCGCACTTCCGGCCGCTGACCCTCAATGCTGGCCAGCAAGGCCGTCTCTTCGCCGCAGATGTAAGCCCCTGCTCCCTTGATGGTTTTGAACTCGAAATCGAATCCGCTGCCTTGAATGTTCCTGCCCAGCCAGCCGGCCGCCTGCAGTTCGCCGATGGCCGTATTGATGCGCGTGATGGAATCCGGATATTCCGCCCGGATGTAAAGCACCCCGGTCCCCGAACCGCAGAACCAGCCGGCCACCATCATGCCGAGCAGCACGGAGTGGGGTTGTTCCTCCATCAAATACTTGTCGATGTAGGCCCCGGGATCGCCCTCGTCGGCATTGCATACGATGTATTTCACCGCTCCTTCCGCTTCCTGGCAGGACAGCCACTTCAAATGCACCGGAAATCCGGCGCCCCCGCGGCCCCGCAGCTTGGAATCCCGCAGATCCTGGAGAAAGGCATCGCGGCCCTTGGCAAACAGGGCCAGCAGGGGAGCATACCACGCTTCAATTCCTGGAAACGTCCCGGTCAGCATCGGCTCCGGGAGCGCGGACACCACCGCGTAGCGATCCGCAGAGTCGCCCACCCCGGTTTTAAAGAGGGTCTCCAATTGGGCGGGTTCCTGCCCGGAGTAATTCCGATCCTCATACTGAAAAGCCCCTCCCGCATGGCAGCGCCCCAGACAACAGATGTGCCCGATTTCCCCCTCCTTGAAATACGCGCCCACCTGCCCGTGCAGCTTGTCCTGGGTGCCGGCACACAGGCACGCCGAGCCGTTGCACAGGAACACTTTTTTCCCTGCATTCTCCTTTTTCAGGAAATCATAAAACGAAACCGCGCCCAGGGTCACCGCATCGCCAAATAACGTCTCCTCCCCCAGGGGACGGACCACTCCGGCAGTCTCCGCCGTGCCCGTACCCTCCGCCGCATCCACCATGCGTTGAAACACATTCTGATCGATGCCTTTGCGGAAGGATAAATGACTGAGATTTTTTGACATGGCAGCAAAGTCCGCCACCAGCAGCGTCGGACCAAAGTGGATTTGGTAAGGGATTGTATCGGACCGGCTTTCAGGAACCAATCAAAAAACCACCCGTTTTCTCGCTCCGCGCTCCCTTGGAGTGGAGGCTTCCATGGTATGCCCCAGAAAACTGCTGACCTGACAGGTGGACAAAGGAACTGATGATCACGGTTGTGTGATCCGGAATTTATTACAGCCGTTGAAATCACCTAAATCCATGATAATAAGTGAATTGCGGTGAACGTTTGCCTTTGTGAACCGAAGATGCGTCGGGATTTTTTACAGGGCGGATGGCATGATCTATGGAAGGCTAAATCGTTGAAATAAAAGGAGTTGATGGATTTTTAATCATGGGAGGTGTCGGAATTATCGGCGCTACCCTTTCCAAAGGCCCTCCAGTTGAGCACCAAACCCTGCTATCTGAAAATACAGTGCTTTCGAAAATTGGGCAACGTAAAGCAATTGAAATCAACGACTTAGGAAATATTTAATAATCCATAGTTTTGGGATGGCATGATAACTGCCATGCTTTCTGAGCGCTCAAGGACATTTCCGAAAATCAGTTGGGCAAATCTCCTTTGCCAGTTACTCGAAATCGGAAGTTTTCGGCGCCCACAAAACCAACATGAAAATCAAACAACTCGTATGGACCGCCGCTGCGGTCCTGGCTCTCTCGAATATTGCTTCAGCTTCGGCGATCACCTGGGTGGATCGGGATCCGGACAGCGGCAATGGACCGCTTCAGTTCCTGTCGGAAAACGGGACGACCGTCTTTACCTCCACCTTCAACATCATCCCGGCGGGTTTCATTCCGGGCAGCCATCTGGTCGACACCATCAACGTGAAATTTGCTTTCTCGGATGATGATTCCGATACCCAAAACGAATATGTCGATATCACCGTCGGCGGGTTCAAGATCTGGAACGACTTGGAAGTGGATGGCACCCACGTCAGTGCTCCCACCAGCTACGAATGGTTTTCCCAGGGGTTGTCTGGGAACATGTCCATTCTTGGCGATATCAATGCGGATGGCATTCTCGCCTATTCAGTTACGATCCAGAATCTGAGCACCTCCTGGCGTGCAGAGGATACCTACCTGAAAATTGCGGAGCTGACCGCTGGGGGAGACTTCAAACCCCGCACCACTGGAACTCCCGTCCCCGATGGAGGAGCAACCCTGGGTCTGTTCGGCGTTGGCCTGCTCGGTCTCGGCGCCATCCGCCGCAAATTGCGCAAGGATTGACTCCGGCTTTCGACTCACTCCAGCCCGGCCAAGCTCAGGGCTTGCCGGGCTTTTTTGTTGCATGATCGAAACCTGGGTCCGGGCAATGGACTGGGAGGGCTTAGCCAGGGTGGCCTTGGTGACATCCATCATGGGGAAAAGCCAAGGCTGCCCGATTTGTTTCTACATGGGTTGCACGGGAGCAGGGGGATTCATGAGAACTCCGGATTCTTTGGTTTCTTTCCATGCGGCGTAAAACGCCGCCATGAACAAGCCCTCCGGAAGCAGGGTCAGGGCCCCTTCGAAGGCGGAAAACCAGCCATTGAGCTTTTTGGCCAGCGGCAGGTCTCCCGTGAGCCAATGGAAAAACCGGTCATCATTCGACGCGGTATCACACAATAGGCCCAGGAAGAGGCAGCCGAATCCAGCCATCATCGGGCCCCGCATGCATCGCTGATAGGCCAGCAGTTCTTTCCGGTAAATCCAGAGCACGCCAAGTCCGATCAATCCATAGGACATCATGATGGCATCATCGAGGCGGTCGGTCAGGGGATTGTGTGGCAGGTCCAGCCCACGGATGATGAAGCGGTCCATGCGTTCATGGACTTCGCCCACCTCATCCACCGCCAGAAAGGCAAACCCCGCCGCCATCAGCAGCCAGACATAGTGGGCGCGTTGGAGCAAGGGCCGCCGCTCGCGGTCCAGTGTGGCCTGGCGATTCCTGACGGTGAAGATTTGCCAGGCCAGTCCGCCGATCGTCAACAACTGGGCCGCAGACAGGAACGTCGTATACCGCCCTTCCCCGAAATACCGGCTGGGGTTGCCTGTTTTCCACAAGCCCAGGATGATGGTGAAAACAATAACGGCCAGATTGAAGGCAACGATCCGCCGTAGGAAAAGCTGGGAAGACATTTATAAAAGTGCCGGAAATGTGTTGTGACAATTTCACCCCTTTTATAGCATAAAATGGGGTTGGCAACCTGTCGATCAAAATAATGATCCGTGGCAATTGAACACTTCCACCGGCAGGGGCCGTGGGCGGGATTATGCGTCCCCGCTCCGTGGGCCGGGGCAGGTGGAGCGGTTCCCGTGGGCTTTCCGGGCCGCGTTTCGCTCAACGTGCAAGGCCGCACTGCACGACGAAGAAGTCAGGCTGGAGGTGGGCGAGCGGAGCGCGCAGTTGGTCGATTTCGGTGGCCGGGCCGTGGAGTTCGAGGCGGGTGAGGTCGGCCATGGTGAGCAGTTGGCCGAGCAGTCCGCCCACGTTTTCCAGATGTGTCAGGACCGCACTGGCCCCGGCGTAACCTTCCCGGCAGAAGATCTGGTCCTCCAAGGCGGTGAATTCATAAAAACAGCAGGCGGTTTCGGAACCGGTTTTTTCGACGAAAGCGGGCAGCAGGGCCTGGATCTCCGGCAACCGCCCGGGATGCGCTTTGAAATAAGGATGCAGGGTGACGAGATTGGGCGGAACGGACATGATATTGGAAATGGGCAAAGGTGGATGGGATCTACGCGGAAAACGCCGGAGTTATTCCAGGCCGGCGGTGACGAGGTTGTTGAAACGGTCGATGGGTTCCCGGGCGGACCATGCCAGGCCCCGCAGGACGAGAGTGCGGAACACGGGATCGTCAAACGTCCAGGAGTAGTGGCCTCCCAGCGTGACAAAGATGCGGCCGCCAGTGGCGGGTTCCGTGACCCAGCATTGCGGGCGGGCGGCTCCTTCCTCGATGGCTGTGGCCAGCGGGCGGGGCTGCGCATCCGGGGAGGGAATGAGATTCCAGTAGGTTTCGTCAATGAAGGAAACCTGGTGGAGATTTCTTGCGATAGGATGCTGCAGCGAGGGATCGAAAACGAGGTCGATCGGCCCGTGGCGGTATTTGGTGAGGCCGGTGTGGGAGGCAAAACCGAGCCGGGCCGCGAGGGCGGGGGCCTGGGGGCCGCCTTCGACGGCCCAGTGGATAAATACCGCGCCACCGCCCCGGGCGAGGAAGGCATCGAAATCCCGGGCACGGTCATCGGACCAGTCGCCTCTGCGGAAAAACATCACGGCATCGGCGGCGGCCCACTGGGCAGGAGTCGGCCAGTCAAAGGCGAGGCTGATTTCCGTTTTCCCCGCGAGGGTGAACAGGCGGCCCCAGGTTTCTCGCCAGCGGGGGTAGTCATGTTCACCGGTGCCGTGGTCCTTGGGCCCGGACACCAGCAGGACTTTGAGCGGCCGGGTCGCGGCCGGTGGTTCCGGAGCCCCGGCGAGGACGGCGGTGATTTCAGCCGGGGTGCGTTTGACCGGACGGGTGCCCTCGGCATACACGCCCATCAGGGGCGGGGAGGTCAGGAGAAAAGCCATCAGATCACGGAAGTCCCGGGTGCCGAGGGCTTCGTTGAGTTTGGCCGGCATGAGCGAAGTCTTCAGCGCGCTGGACGAAACAATATCGGTTTTGGGCAGGCGGAGTTCTGCCCCCGCCCCGATGCCCAGCACCATGGTGCCATCGGCTTCCGTGCGGGGCACCGCGATCAATTCACGGCCGTCCTTCAGGACCACTTGGTGGGCCAGGTAGTCCGGATTGAGCACCGCGGAAGGATCGTGGATATCGCGGAGGGTGCTGGCGTAGTCGCGGCTGACCAGATTGGACAAATCAGGCCCCATCTTGCCGCCGGTGCCGCGCACACTGTGGCATTTGGAACACATCGCCCGCTCGCTCAGGAAAATCTCCCGGCCGAGGGCCCAGTCGCCGTCTTGGATTTCCGGGCGGGGGGCGAAGGCGAGGACGCTGGAAACGGCCTCGGGTTGGGCCCAGGGCAGGAGGAACCGGTGCAAGGGCAGGGCGCGGGGCCGGGAATCCTGTTTGGTGTGCCAGGAAAGACGCAGGTTGGGGGCCGCCCCGTTGGCAGTGCGGCAGGTCAGCACCAGATCGAGCAGTTCCTTTTCCTTGGGATTGACCGTCAGGAAAACATCGTGCGTCACCTGGCCGGGACTGGAAGCAATCACCTTGGCGTTGCCGCCAAAACCGCGCCGCACCGTAAACGGGACATCCGGCGAAGTCAGGGCCAGGGTCACTTCCTCCGGGGCCGGCTCGTAGTCGAGCGAGGCGCCGGGCTGGATGGCCGGGCGCAGCATTTTCCAAAGGTCGAGCCGGGTGCGCAGAGTGAGTTCGCCGGGCTGCTCGAGATGGCGCTGCAATTCCGCCTGCGGGGCGCTGGGGCCGGTGAGCTCGCGGACCACCTGACTATCCACATGCGGCGTCCAGCCTTTCCAGGAGGAGCCATCGTCGCCGCGCCAGGCGGTTTCCACACCAGTGAGTTCCGTGTGCAGATCGGCGGAAAGGGGGCCGGGCAGGGTAAGGGCGAAATGCTCCGGCGCGACCTGGGGCGGCACCTGCAAAGTGAGGGTGCGGCCATCGGCGGACCAGCTGCCGCCGAGCACCGGCACGGGAGTGACAGGTTCGGCCAACTGGCGTTTCACCACTTCATAACCGGGCCACATGGTTTCCAGCCGGTCACCCGCCCTGACATACAATCCGCGGGTGATCGCGGCGCCGTCCAGCATCGCTTTGGCCGCCGCGGGATCAAGGGGCCGGTCCCAGCTGACCCGGAAGACGCCGGGCGATTCGCTCCAGGCCAGCACCGGCTGCGGGGTGGGTTCGTCAGCGGGCGCGATTTCAAAAATCAGGCCCTTCCCCTCCGGCCCGGTGCCCCAGTCAGGGTCGCCACTGTGGGTGGCCACCAGCAGCGTGCCGCGCGGGGTCAGGGTCAAATCCACCGCGAGCTGATTCAGGGCGGCGATGATTTCCGTCTGCGCCACATAACCGGCATCGGATTTCACAAGTTTGGTGCGCCAGATTTTGCCGCGGGACTCGCCGGCGACCACCGCATCGCCCGACCACCAGGCCGCTCCAAAGGACTTGCCACCATTGACCGGATCGTTGAACCGCAGGCCGCAGGTGGATTGATGCTGCGGGCCGTAATCAAAGACGCTGGGCTCATCCAGCACTTTGGGCAAATGTTTTGGATGCTGCGGCGGGAAGCCGTAGTGGCGGCCTTTTTCGATCAGGAGCAGTTCGTCGAAGGGATTGCCGTTGGGCAGCCAGGTGGCGCCCTCCTGGTCGGTGCAGAAAAGATCGCCCTTGGCATTGAACCGCAGCCCGATGGGCCAGCGCACGCCGGTGCAGAGTTTTTCGCGGGTTTTGAAATCCGGCGAAATCCGCAGGATCGCCCCGCGCTCGGAGGACAGGTCGTTTTGGGCTTTGCCAGTGGGGTCGACTTCGTAGGCGTTGTCATACCAGCGCACTCCGAGGCCAAAATAGACCGAGCCGTCCTTCGCATCATAACAGACACTGGCGGTGTCCACTCCGGCGCGGGCCAGCGGCCAGCCTTCCGCCAGCACCCGGTCCTCTTCCGCCCGGCCATCCCCATCGCGGTCGGTCACCATCATCACCTTGCCTTTGCAGGCAAAAAAGACGGCGTTGCCGTGCGGGGTGCCCTGCGGGGCGAGGTCCATCCCGATCGGTGCGGTGACCTTGCCTTTGCCTTCCCAGAAGAGCGCCGCCTGATCCTCCAGGCCATCGCCATTGGTGTCCCGGAGCAGCCAGATATTTCCATTGTAGCCGAGCGCCACCAGCACGCCGTCGTGCCGGTATTGCAGATTGACCAAATTCGTCAGGTCCACCGGCAAGGTCCGCACGGTGAAACCCGGCACCAGCATGTGCAGCACCGGAGGAGTGTCCTTGGGCCGGTGCACCCGCGGGGCGGGATTTTCCGCCAGACAAACGAAAGCCGCCGCAAGGGAAACGGAAAAGCAAAAACCTGGAACACGCATGAAGGTGATCATGAGGCGAAGTGGTCCCTCTGCGCAAGCTTTCCAGTCTGGGGCCGGTCATTTCGGAAAAGTCCCGGGGTGATGGGGGATGGGCAGTCCGTTGGAGGGCGGTGTCACCGGGGGGCGCCGCATTCCGGTCGTCCCTCCGGGCATTCTGGTTCAGGGCCGCTTTCCCGGGTCTCCGGCCCGGGACGAAAATAATTCCCTTTCCGGCTCATTTCCGGTGGGGAATCCGGGTGGACAAGACGAGGTTTCGCTTTAAGGTTTGGGAGCCTTAACGTCCATTACCGGGCGCCAGTCGTTGCCTTTTATCCATGATTCCCGTCCTGCTGCTGCTGCTTTCCGTCATTCTGTTCCGCATTGCGCCGTCGTTGGCCGGATCGGAGGCAGTCAAGGCGATGGCTGGGTGGTCTCCATTGATGGCTCTGGCACTATGCGGATCCGCTTTTTTCCCTCGCCGCTGGGCTCTCGCGGCAGGCTTGGCCGCAGTGGTGGTGCCGCATTTCATCATTAATCTCATCCAAGGCTACCCGCTTTGGCATGCCGATGTGGTCGCGCTGGCGGCAGTTGTCCTCGTCGTCTCCGCCCTCGGAACCGCCGTCGGCAAAAAAGCCCCGGTCGCCGTTTTTCTGGGCGCCTCCCTTCTTTCAACCGTGTTGTTCCATCTGGTGACCAACACGGTTTCTTTTTTTACAGTGCCCGGCTACGCGCCCAGCCCCGCCGGTTGGCTGCAGGCCCAGACCACCGGCCTGCCGCAATATTCGCCGCAGACCTGGGTGTTTTCGGCCAAACAACTGGCGGGGGATCTGCTCTTTACCCTGACATTCGTGCTGGCCTGCCGTCCGCTCCGTTCCCCTGACCCTGCCGCCATCCCGGCCCGTGCCTGAACCCTTTCCCAGAGTTCCGAACCTCCAACCGCGCCTTCCTGTAGATTTTATGAAGACCAGTGCTGCTGCCCTCGAACATCCTCCTGAAGTGGATCCCACCGATTTCGCCAATGCGGCGATCAATCACAAGCTCACGCCGGAAGAGAAAATCCATTTATTGGACCAAATGGTCCGGATCCGCCGCTTTGAGGAAGAAACCGGCAAACAATATGCCGCCAAACAAAAAATCGGCGGTTTTCTGCACCGCTACGATGGCCAGGAATCCATCGCGGTGGGTTGTGCTTCCCTGATGGGCCAGCACGATCATATGATCACGGCTTACCGCAATCACGGCCATGCCCTGGCCGTTGGCATGAGCATGAACGAATGCATGGCCGAACTGTTCGGCAAGGCTACCGGTTGCTCCAAGGGCAAAGGCGGTTCGATGCACTTTTTCGCTCCTGACAAAAATTACTGGGGCGGACACGGCATCGTGGGGGGCCAGACCCCTCTGGGTGCCGGCCTTGCCTACGGTCTGAAATACAGCGGCCACAAGGGGTCCTGCATGTGTTTCATGGGGGACGGGGCGATCAATCAAGGCGCTTATCATGAAGCCCTGAATCTCGCTGGTCTCTTCAATCTGCCCGTCATTTTCATTATCGAAAATAATGGTTATTCGATGGGCACCAGCCAGTGCCGCAGCAGCGCCTTCAAGAACTCCCTCGCCTACCGGGCGGATGGTTACAACATTATCTGGGACATCATCCACGGCTGGGATCTTTACGAGATGCGCGCCAAGCTGCAGATCGCGATCGACCGGGCTCACAACGAAAGCCGCCCTACGGTCATTGAAGTGATGACCTACCGGCACTTTGGCCACAGTGTCGCGGACGCCAATGAGAAGAAATACCGCAACCCGGACGAGATTGAGCAATACAAGCAGCAGAACGATCCAATCGTCCTCTGGAAGAACCGTCTTCTGGCGGAAGGTGTCCTGACGGAAGAACGCTACAAGGATCTCGACAAGGCGGCCAAAGCTGAAGCGGCGGCTTCCGCGGTTTTCGCGGACGAGAGCCCCTTCCCGGAAGTCTCCGCCATTACGGAGGATGTTTATTACGAAGTGGACGAATTCACCGAAGCCGGCCGCACCGGAAAGCACTTCTTCAACGAGTAGGCCTCCGGCAGCGGGGAGGCGCATCTGAAGGGATCAGCGCGGTGCGGAAAGCGACCGGCAGGAGCCTGCCGCCGGTCCAAGGTCTTGGCCTGCAGTCACGGGGTGCCGATCAGGGACCGTATTTCTGTTGGAGTCAGGCCGGCTTCGCGCAGGGAGCGCAGGCTGCGGGCCGCATCCCGCTTGGCGAGGCGTTTGCCGGATTCATCACAGACGAGGCGATGATGATGCCACTGCGGCACCGGCAATCCCAGCAGGGCCTGGAGCAGACGGTGGACGTGGGTGGATTCGAATAAATCCTCCCCGCGGGTCACCAGGGTCACGCCCTGCGCGGCGTCATCAATGGTGACCGATAGATGATAGGACGTGGAGACATCCTTCCGCCCCAGGACGACATCTCCGAGTCTGCTCAAATCGACCGTCTGAATTCCGGCGAGGGAATCCTGCCAGGTCAGGGGACCGGTGAGGAACTGGGCATGGGCCGCATGCAGGCGCCAGGCAAACAACTGGCCGGAACCCATGCGTTGTTCCCGTTCCATGGCGCTGAGGCGCCGGCAGGTGCCCGGATAGAGGGCGGCACTTTCCCCCTGCGGGGCGGTAATGGCGGCGGCGATTTCCAGACGGGTGCAGAAGCAGGGATACAGCACCCCCAGGGCTTCCAACCGCCCCAGGGCTTCAGCATACACCGGAAACCGCGCGGTCTGCCGCCAAACCGGTTCCGGCCAGGAATAACCGAGCCAGGCGAGATCCTCAAAAATCGCGGCTTCATATTCCGGCCGGCACCGGGTGAAATCGATATCCTCGATCCTGACAAGAAATGTCCCGCCCGCGGCGGCCGCCAGATCCCACGCCACCTGTGCGGCCAGCGCGTGGCCCAGATGCAGCAAGCCTGTGGGACTGGGCGCGAATCGCGTGATCATGCGGCACGTCATGCCGTATCTGGCATCCGGCAGCAAGCGGACTGTGCGGCGGATCAGGGCCGCGGCAAGTCGTCGGGAAGGGGGGCGGTGATGGCCGCCGCACGGGGCTTGAGCGCAAGGTAAAGGACGAAGCTGCCCCCAAAAATGGCCAGGGCGATCAGGGGAGCGGTGGCACTGCCGGGGGTGGGGTCGGTGATCGTTTTGTGCACCCGGACGATGATGAGCAGGGTGCAGACGAGGGCACCGAGGATCGGAATGAGGAGCGGCACATCAAAACCGCCGGTGGGCTCGCCGGGCCGGCGCTTCAGGAGGATGAGGCTGACATTCACCACCGCAAAAACGGTCAGGAGCAGCAGCACGGTGGCTTCGGCGAGGGGCTTCACCCCGCCGCTGAGGATGAGCAGGGTGACGATGACAAACAGCACCACAATGGCGACATGGGGCGTGTGGCGCACCGGATGGAGGCGGCGGAGCGGGGCAGGGAGCAGTCCCTGGCAGCTCATGCCGTAAAGCAGGCGGGAGCCCATCAGATAGTTGAGCAGCGCGGTATTCCCGATGGCGAAAATAGTGATGACCAGATAGACGTGGTCGACGCCGTGAAGCCAGGGCGCGGCGCGGCGGGCGACCTCCATGAGCGGGGTTTTGCTGGCGGCCAATTCGCGCCAGGGGACCACCGAGACGGCGGTGATGGCCACCGCCATGTAGATCAGGGTGGCGAGGATCATGGCGCCGATCAGGCCGAACGGGATGTCGCGTTTGGGGTCTTTGACTTCCTCGCTGACATTCAGAATGTCCTCGAAGCCGATAAAGGAAAAGAACATGAGGACCGCGCCTTGAAGCACCAGGGAAAGGGTGAGACTGGAGGCCGCGCTGCCGGCGGTGGCTGGAGGCGGGGTCTCGAAATAATCGACCCCGCCCCAAAAACGCAGGCCGACCGCGATGATAAAGAGCAGGCCCGAGGCTTCGACCACAGTGCAGAGGATATTCACCCACATGCTTTCCTTCATGCCGCGGAAGAGGATGCCGCCGACGAGGAGGACGAGGCCGATGGCGGTGAGTTTGATGGGCAGGGCCATGCCGACGGCCTTTTCCAGGTTCTCCGCGATGGCCTGGACGCCGGTGGCCATGCTGGTGAGGCCGCTCATCATGACCGCGATGCCGACGACATAACTCAGCGCCGGCCAGCCGATGGCGCGGTGGGTGACGTAGGCGGCACCTCCTGCTTTGGCATAGCGGGCTCCGACACAGGCGTAGGACAATCCGGTGAGGAGGGCGGCGACCATGGCTGCGAGAAAGGCCAGCCAGATGGCATTGCCCAGGGTTTCCGCGGCGCGTCCTACCAAGGCATAAATGCCAGCTCCCAGCATGGACCCGAGGCCATATAATAACACCTGCCAGCGGTTGAGGGTGGGATGGAGGCCGGTGACCGGGGCAGGGGAGGAGACGGGGTCGGGCATGCGGCAAGATGCGCACCACGGGCCGGAAGGGAAGCAGAACGTGGGACAGGTTTCGCGGCACGGTGGATTGAAAAGCGGCCGGGCCGGGGCATGCATCCGGGATGTCCTCCTCCGCTTCATTTCCCAGCCTGCGGCAGTGGCTTGCTGCCGAAGGGGGGGCCGTGCCTTTCCGCCGGTTCATGGAGGCGGCGTTGTATGATCCCGGTTTTGGATATTACACCAGGCGGATCCGGACGGTGGGAGCCCGGGGCGACTTTTCCACCAGCGCCACCCTGAGTCCGCAGTTGGCGGGGGCAATCGCGACCTGGATGCAAAGCGGGGTGGGCAAAGGCCTCCGGCATGTAATCGAGATCGGTCCCGGCAGCGGCGTGCTGCACCGGGCCTTGCGCCAAGCCCTCGGATGGCGTGGCCGGTGGCATTGGCACAGCCATCTGGTGGAACGTTCCCCGGGGTTGCGGGCCGGGCAGCAGCGGACCCTGGGCCGCCTGACGCGGGGGGTGCAGTGGCACGAGGATCCCGCCGCGGCGCTGGCGGCGGCGGGAGGCCATGCGCTGATGTTTTCCATCGAACTGGTGGATGCCTTTCCGGTCACCCTGCTGGAGCGTCACAAAGGACAATGGCAGGAGGTTTGGCTGGAACTCCAGGCCGATGGCCGGCTGGTGGAATCCCTGCGCAGTGCTCCGGCTACTGGCACGACCCTCAACCCGGCGGATTTTCCGGAGGGACAGCGGGTGGAAGTTCACGATTCCTACCGTGAATGGCTCCCCGCTTGGCTTCCCCGGTGGGATGCCGGGACCATGCTGACCATCGACTACGGGGACACCGCAGACCAGCTCTACCACCGCCGTCCGCAGGGCACCATCCGGGGATACTACCAGCACCAGGCCCTCGCCGGACTGGAGATTTACCGCGATCCCGGCCACTGCGATCTGACGGCGGATGTCAATTTCACCGATCTGATCCACTGGGGGGAGGCGGCGGGGCTCACGACCGTCTCTTTGGAATCCCAAGCCGTCTTCCTCAGCCAATATGGGCAGGCCCGTTCAGGCGTGGATCTCCGATTGCAGGACCCGCTTGGGGCGGGCGGAGCCTTTCGATGTCTGATCCAGGGGGCGGGCTGAATCCCGGCAAGCAGGCCAACTGATCAGATTTCCTGCCAGTCGGGCATCTATTTTCTTTACATGCCCAACCATGATCCCTCATGAGGTGGCAGCGTCCGGGTTTATGCTGCCAGCGTTGCCATTTTCATTCCCGGTTAATCAATCATCCCCCCCTCAGTGTCCTCATGAAAACTCCCACCCGTTCCCTCAAGCTATCCATGGTTCCTTACGTTGCCGCCCTGGTTCTGGGAATCCCGGCCACCCTCCATGCCCAGACGAATGGTACTTGGTCGAACCTCGCCGGCAGCTCGTGGGGCACCGCCACCAACTGGACCGGCAGCACCATCGCCGCCGGGGCGGATGCGGTTGCTGACTTCAGTACCCTGAATATCACGGCTGCACGGACCATTACCCTCGACGGAGCCCGCACCGTCGGACTCCTGCGCTTTGGGGATGCCACCACGGCGAATTTCGATCAGACCATCAATACTGGCACCGCCGGTCCTCTCACTCTGGACTCCACGACGGGGACTGGCATCATTGAGGTCCTCAACCGCACGATAACGATCGGTGCGGTGCTGGCCGGCACCGACGGGATCACGGTCAACAATGGCGGGAGCACCGGGGGCACGTTGATCCTGGGCGCCGCGAATACCTTCACCGGTGGTCTGACAGTTCAGGGGGCGATTGTTCAATTCAACAACAATGCCTCTGCCGGTGCGGCCGGCGTCAATCCTATCAGCATCCTCGGTTCCGGCTCCGCCGCGGTTTCCCGGGTGCTCGCCAATGGAGGCGTGACCAATGCCAGCCCCATCACCATCGAGTCCACCACCAATGTGGCCGGCTTCGGGGTCCTGCAGCAGACCGGTACTGGACTGGGCACCTTCAGCGGTCCGATTACCGTGAATGGTTCGCCTTCTGCGGGAGGTCTTTTTGTCGGGGGCACCACGGCTGGGAATGCGCTCGTGTTGAGCGGACCCATCACCTCCGGCGTAACCCTCACCCAGCGTGATGGTTTTGTCCGTTATGGCGGCGGGGGCACGGGTTACACGTTGCTGCTGGTCACCAACACCGCCCAGGTCGGGGCCACCAACGGCATCGCCACCACCGCCACCCTCAATCTGGGGCCCTCGAATCCAGGCACTCTCGATCTCAATGGATTTGACCAGACCCTCGCGGCGGTGAACATGGGGTATAACATCAATCCGACGGCCTTTGCCGGCACCATCAATCTCGGGGCCCGCACCCTGACCATGGAGGGGGATATCAGCACCGGGGAGCAGGGCGGCACCGCTCTCGCCCATGCCATCAATGCCACGGCTGGTGGAACTCTCAATGCGGGGGCGACGGCCCGGAATCTGGTCGTCAACGACAATCCGGCCCCGGATGACTTGGTGATCACCAACGCCGCCCTCGCGGGATCGGGGGGGTTCACCAAGACCGGGGCGGGCACCCTTTCGCTCAACAACACCACGGCAACCGGCCCGCTCTTCATTGACCAGGGCACTTTGGCCATCGGCCGCACCGGTCTCCCCGGGTCGTTTTCAGCTGCGGCGCTCACCTTTGCAGACGGCACCACGTTGAAGGTGGATGCCGGTCTGGCGGGCGATGTGGCCACGGCTGGTCCGATCACCAACACGGGAACCACCATCGTCTCGGTGAACCAGATTGGCGGAATCCTGGCCAATGGGGACTACCCGATCCTGAATTACACCGGCACCAGCCCGGGTTTGTCCGGGTTCGCTTTGAATACGGTCGGCCATAGCATCAGCAGCCTCGTGGACACCGGCACCTCGATTGCGCTGCGCGTCACCGGCAACAAGCGGATCGTCTGGGATGGCACGGCCAGCAATGCCTGGGTCACCGGTCCCACCGGCAACTGGAAGGTGGACGCCACGGCCGCCGACTACATTGAAAGCGATGACGTGCTTTTCCCCACTGGCCCCTTGAGTTCCGGGGTGGACATCCAGCAGCCCGTCAGCCCTTCGCTGGTCACTTTTGAAAACAGCACTGCCACGGAATATACCGTTTCGGGCAGCTTCGGGATCACCGGGGGCACCGCTCTGGTCAAGAACGGCACCGGCAAAGTCATCCTGCAGACCAACAATTCCTATCTGGGCGCGACCAGCCTGAACCAGGGCATGCTTGAGCTGGATCACGACACTCCGGGCAATGCGGTCCTGACGGGGAGCAGCGGGGTTTCCACCGCTCCCTCCACCGTCCTGCAGCTGACCCGTGATGACGGCGGCTTCACCTTCAGCCGCAACCTCAGCGGCAGTGCCTCCCTCCAGATCAATCCCCACAGCGTGGCGGGCGGCGGCGCGGCCCATTCCGTCTTCCTGAGCGGCACCAGCACCGGTTTCAGCGGCCCCATCCAGCTCCAGAGTCCTTTGAGTGGCACCTACCGGATTCAGAACGTCCAGCCCGCGGGTCTGGGCAGCGGTGCCATCGAAGTGCAGGATGGTGCCCAGCTCCTGACCGCCACGGGCCAGACCTATCTGAACCCCATCACCATTGCCGGCACTGGATTTGCTGACACCGGCGGTAACATTGGGGCCCTCCGTCTGGAAAACACCAGCATTTGGGCCGGACCGGTCGTCCTCTCCGGGGCCGCCCGCATCGGTTCCCATAATGGCACGGGCACCGTCAGCGGTCCCATTTCGGGAGGGGATTTGAGCGTCAACGCCACCAACTATAACAACAACTACACCCTCATCTTCACGGGAGCCAACAGCTACGGCACCACGGAAATCGGAGGTCAAAATTTCCAGACCGCCGGGGTGCCCTCCATGCGCCTGAACATCGGGGCCAACGGCACCACCGGCACCCTCGGCACCGGTCCGGTCATCATCAATGGCGATGGCGCCAATGGCGTCCTCGGGTTTGACCGCAGCGATGGTTATACCCTCGCCACCGGCCAGACCCTGACCGGGGCCGGATCGAATCTCACCCGGACCTTTATCGACGTGGATACCCGGGGCACCGGCTTGAGTCAAAACGGTCAGGCCATCATCCTGGGCGATGCCGGTCCCTTGCTGGGCGGGCAGCTCCGGATTGCCCAGGGCCGCGCCGGCAGTATTCTGAATACCAACGGAGTGGTCACCACCGAGCAGCTGCGCGTATCCACCGGCCAGACCGGCGGGGTGCTCAATATCAATGCCGGCAGCGCCATCACCGCCAACGCCTTCAACCTTGGGGAAATCGCCAACGGCAGCGCCCTCGTCAACCAGTCCGCCGGCAGCAGCGTCACGGTGGTGGGCCAATTGCGGTGTGGTCACTTCGGCACCGAGACCGGAATCTACAATCTGAATGGCGGCACCATCACCCTCACCGGGGATTCGCCCAATCTGTCGCCTTCCACCGCTGCGGCCGGAGGCGCCAATGCCACCGGTGACAACAACATCAACGCCCTCCCTGCCAACAGCATCGTCGGTGGCGGGATCTATCTCGGGATTGATGGCAATGGGATTTTCAATCACAACAGCGGCTCGGTCACCACCAACTGGATCGTGTTGGACAACCGCGGCAACACCGGGGCCGGCGCCAACATGGCGACCGGCATCGATGAGTACAACCTCAACGCCGGCACCCTCTCCATCCGCAGCAACTGGGGCATCCTCCAGCGCAACACCAGCGCCGCCTTCAACCTCGCCGGGGGCACCGTCAAGATCGATAATACCGGCACCGGCACCGGCACCGGCAGTGACCTGACCATCCCGGTGGATGCCGAGATCACCGTCAGTGGCACGGGCTCCGCCTTCGATACCAATGGTCCCACCAACAGCTTCAACCTGACCCGCAATATCCTCGGATCAGGTGCCCTGGCCCTCACCGGCGGTGGGGCCATCCAGCTTTCCCCTGCGGGCGTGCAGACCATCAGTGCCGCGCTCAGTGGCACCGCCCCCCTGACCAAAGCGGGCGCCGGCACCACCTTCATCACCGGTTCCATCGGGGGTTACACCGGGCCCGTCAGTGTGCAGTCCGGCCGGCTGGAGCTTCCCGCCAGTGCCGTCCCGTCCTCTGTTGCCGTTCTGCCAGCAGCCGCCCTCGGCGGTGAATTCGCCACCGCCAGCCTCGCCCTCGACTCCAGCACGCTGTTCTTCGATCCGACCACTCCCGGGGGCATCACGGCCACCAGCCTCTCGGTCACCGGCACCGTCCTGCTAGACTTCTCCAAGTCTCCCCTCGCCGACGGCACCTACACCGTCATCACCTACGGTTCCAAGACCGGAGGCGGCAACTTCGCCTTCACCGGAGCCGCCGGTTACCGCAGCATCGCGGTGACGGATACCGGCACCCAGATCCGCGTCACCCTCGGCGGCACCAAGGCCCTCACCTGGCAGGGCACCGGCTCCTCGGTCTGGGATATCAATTCCACCACCAGCTGGAACAACTCCGATCCCGCAGCAGACAAGTTCTTCCTCGGTGACTCCGTGCTCTTTACGGATGCCGCCACCCAGACCAATGTTCCTATCACGGACGGAGTGGCGCCAGGATCAACCCGGGTCAATTCCGATACCAACAACTACACATTCACCACCGCGGCCACGGGCATCGCCGGTGGCGGCAGCCTGATCAAGGAAGGCACCAGCACCCTCACCCTGGCAGGCCCGAATACCTACTCCGGCCGCACCGTCATCAGCGGAGGCACTCTGGCCATTAGCAATCAGAACAGCCTGGGAAGCGGAGTGGCAGGCAATTCCATCCTGCTCCAGGGCGGAGGGCGGCTCAGCTACAACGGGTCCGCCGCGATCGACTTTGGCTTGAACCGGGACATCGCCGTGGGAACCGGCGGGGGCTCCATCTCGCACAATAACGCCACCGCGGCCACCCTCACCATCCCGGGCCGTCTCAGTGGATCGGATGCTCTGTCTCTCCACAGCAATGTGGCCGGCGCCGGCAGCTTCGTCCTCACTGGCAACAACTCCGGTTACTCCGGCGCCATCTCAGTGGATGCCCCCTCCGCCGGCACCGGGGGCTTGACCGTCCTCCGTCCCGCCGCCCAGCAGGCAGTCCCGCTGAGCGGATCCATCACTCTGAACTACCCGGCCACCGGGGCGAATGGCAATGCCACCACCCTGGACCTGCCCAATGTCACCCTCCCGGCCGGTTTGGGAGTCAATCTGACTTCCCTTCAGAGCGGTGCCATCAGCCTCCGCACCCAGATCACCAATACCGGGAACAGCGTCATCAATGGCCCTGTCACCCTGGCTGGCAGCAGCATCATCCAGTTCAGCATCCCCAACGGCAGCATGACCCTGAATGGCAATGTCACCGAAGGTGGCGGCGGCTTCACCAGCACCATGTTCATCCGCGGGGCCGGTGGGACCGGATTCATCAATGGCAACATCAACCTGCCGTCCGCCACCTTCGCCAAGACCGATGCCAACAACTGGTGGATCAATAGCAACGGCCACTCCTGGCTGAATACCAGCATCGTCGTCGGCACCGTCACCCTGGGCGTCAACGATGCCCTCGTTCCCACCGCACCGCTCGTGCTCGGCCAGAATGATGCCAATGCCGTCACCGTGAATCTCAATGGATTCAATCAGACCGTGGCCAGCCTCGCCTCCAATCCCACCGCCGTCGGCGCCAATACCACCGGCAAGGCCATCACCAGTGCCACGCCTTCCGTCTTCACCGTCTCCCAGTTCACCAGCACCACCTATGCGGGACTCATGACGGGCAGCGTCTCCTTTGTGAAGGACGGCAGCGGCACCCTGACCCTCTCCGGGGCCAGCACCTTCACCGGCAATGTCACCATCAATGACGGCATCATCAATGCCGCCGGCGCCACCGTTACCAGCCTCGGCAGTGCCACCGCCGGTGGACGCACCGTCACCGTCAACGCCCCGGGACTGCTCAACTTCAATACCAACAACGTTTACGGCAATGGCGTGGGGAACTTGAATCTGCCCGCCACCGTGGTCAACGGCACCACCCTCCACACCACCCGCTACAACGTCCTCGGCCCTGTCACCCTCGCTGGCGCCATCCTCAGTCAGGATGCCACCGACAGCGGCAACTACGAAGGCTTCCAGTTCCGTGGCGGCGTCAATGTGGGCGGCAGCGCCCTCTCCACCATTCTTTCCGTGAATGGCAAAGCCAACCACCTCGGGCCGGACACCGTCTTCACCGTCGCCGATGCCGTCGCCGGCAGCGGCACCGACCTCCTCGTCTCCGCCGCCCTGCGGAACCAGTCCGGTGACTTCGGTCTCGCCGTAGGAGCCCTCACCAAGGCCGGTCCTGGCACCATGGAGCTGGACCGCGATTCAACCTACACCGGCACCACCAGCATCAATGGCGGCACCCTGCGGGTCAATAATCCGGCCGGCTCCGCCACTGGCGCCAGTGCCGTTGCGGTAAACAATGGCGGCACCCTCGCCGGGGCCGGTTCAGTAGGCGGTTCGGTCACCGTCAATGCCGGCGGCACTCTCAGTCCTGGCAACAGTGCGGGCACCCTCAATACCACGCTCACCACCCTCGCCGGCGGATCCGCCATCGCCTGGGAAATCAGCGACTGGACCGGCAGCGCCGGGACTGGTTACGATATCCTCAATGCCACCACCCTGGCCATCACCGCCACCCCATCCGCGCCCGTCATCATCCGCGTCAGCCAGGTCGCCCTGGCCAACTTCACCGCCGCGAACCGCAGCTTCACCCTCGCGACCACCACCGGCATCACCGGGTTCGATTCCGCGGCCTTCTTTGTGGATGCCAGCGGCTTCTCCGCCGGCAATGGCACTTGGTCTGTCAGCCGCTCCGGCAATGATCTGGTGCTCAACTACTCCGCCACCCCCGGCACCAGCCCCTACGATCTATGGGCCAGCGCCAACGGTCTCGCGGGTGCCGATGCCGCCTTCACTGCCGATCCTGACAAGGACTCCAGCATCAACCTCGCCGAGTTCGCCCTGAACAGCAATCCGAAGGCCGCCGCCGACTCCGGCAAAGTGCGCGTCGCCGTCGCCAATCTCGCCGGTCAGAACTACCTCACCCTCACCTTGCCCGTCCGCACCGGCATTGCCTTCACCGGCGCCACGGAACTCTCCGGCACCGCCAGTGGCATCCGCTACCGCATCCAGGGCGACCCCGCCCTGAGCCTCTGGACCGGCGATGTCGATGAAGTTGCCCCGGCACTCTCCGCCGGGCTGCCGCTCCTCGAGACCGGGTGGACCTACCGCACCTTCCGCATCGCGGCCCCCATCACCGCCGGCACCCGCCAGTTCCTCCGCAGCAAGTTCGAGGTCGCTGCTCCCTGATCCTCCTGACGGGCACTCCGTCCTCACCGTCGGACACACGCTCCGCCCCTGAGGGGTCCCCCCGGGATCCCTCAGGGGCTTCGTTTTGCCCACCTTGGAAACCGGTTCCCGAGGGCCGGGGAAGGTTATCCAAAGCCAAGGCCAAGGCCAAGACCCAGCCCCCGGCCACCCGCACCTTGGAGAGAATCGTCACTCCACGTTTCTGCCGGATTGGGAGGTTTTTCTGGCATCTTTGCGGCATTCCACGCACCCTGCAGGAAATCCAGCACCATTTTACACCCCCTATCCCATGATTCCGCATTCCCCCGACATTCCTGCAGGAGATAAGGTTGAGCACGCTCTTGGAATCCCGTCGGTGAATCAGTAGTTCGGCATACCCACTCCTATGAACAGCACGACGCACCAAACTACATCTCATCGGCCGAGGAGAGCTAAATATGCCAGCCTAGTCATCGCTGTCGCAGCCTTGGCCTTGGTAGCTTTCGGATTCTATACTGGCCAGCCTGTGTTCTTCCTGAAGTGGTTCTTCGGCTTGCAGGCTGATGATTGAGCTTGCAGTCACGACTCCGACCGCATCATTTGAACCTCGCATGACCCAAGCCCAGTCAGCAGCAGCGATGCAATATTATTTCGGGAGCGCTCACCCGAAGCAGGCTGCGGAGGCGCCGCTCTTCGAGGCTTTTGACATTGATTTCCGTGCTCATCCCGAGCGGTTACGTGAGTTGCTGTACGAGACGTTGGCTTCCCGGCAGGCTGACGATGTTGAGAGCCTGTTGGTTATCGCAGATCAGTTCGGGGCACTCACCCACGAGAACGTCCCAGTTTTGTGCCGTCTGTTGCTGGCCGATTTTCACCAGCGGCACGAGGACATTGCCCGATACTTGCAGTCTCTCAGAGACCCGAGGTCAGTTGAGGCACTCTTCGAAGCTTGCTTTATCCAGTTGCCCTATTTCTGGGATGACGGTGATGCACTCGCCCGGAAGTGCACTTGGGCGCTACACGAAGTCGGCACACCCGAGGCTTTCGAGCGGCTGCGTGCATTGACTGATCACCCAAGACCGAGCGTTATCGACTACGCCCGGAAGCGACTTCAAGCAGACACCCAAATGTGACGGCAACCCACAACCAACCAACGGCGAATGACAATGGTGATCATCGGGCACAGCCTTTATGATAACGGTTGTTGAACGATCCCCGGACCGTCTTCCCCGGGGTCACGGGTCAGACATGTTGTCCCGCCTGGCGGGCACCCCGGACAGGTAATCCACCTGAGCGAAAATCGCATCCAGGCTTTGCACACGGTTCTGGCCGACGGCATCGCGAGGGCCGGGGCCCACTACGGATGTCCCGCAGTGCTGACCGACGCCGACGACACCGCCGCGGGCATCGGCGCGTGGGCCCGCTCGCAACAACTCACCGAAGTGGTGGCTTTCGCGCCGGCAGTCGGCCCGGTCCGCGATGGGGTCCCACGCCTTTCCAACCAACTCGCGGAAGGGGGAATTCGTCTCACATTCATCCAACGCGCTTCCGACGCTCATGCTTTTGCCTTCGCGGGGGCCGGCTTCTTCCCGTTCTGGGAAAAGATGAGCCAGCACCTCCGGTCAGCGGATTCTGCCGCGGCCTAGCATCCGCCACGGTTTCCGCCGCCTCAATCGGCAGGCATCCTGGATTTATTCATCCGGCAGCGGTCGCTGCAAAACTTCACTTCATCCCACACGCGCTCCCACTTTTTCCGCCAAGTGAAGGGGCGGCCGCAGGTGGCGCAAAGCTTCCCGGGCAGATGCTGTTTCTTCACGCGTTTCACGGGTCCGGGGCCGGGTCATCCGGTGGGGGTGGCTGGGCCGCGTTCATGTCGTGGAGGGAATCGAGATAGGAATTCTTCGGAGCGGGTTTTACCGGCCGGGCTTCGGTGTGAATCATGTTCTCCACCCGCCCGCGGCTCCCCGCGATGAGGCTGGCGATGAGCGGGGCCTCGGGCAGATTCTTCCAGTATTTCTTCGGCATCTCGGATTGCATCGCGCGCACCTTGAGCCGCGCGGGATTGAAGATGCTGCGGTAGTAGGTGCGCCACAGCTCGTCGAGCGCGTCCTCATCCGGCGCCGCGCTGCGTGGGACGCCGGGGGTGAAATGCAGCGTGCGGCCATTCCAATGCGCGCATTCGTGCGGCGTGAGGATCGACCAATCCATGCCGGCGAAGCGCTTCTCAAAAAAGGGCGAGGCCAGCCGCACGATGCGGTGCCCGGGCTCGAACCACGCGACGAATTGCTCGCGGCCGGTGGCCTCGTCTTGTCCCACGAGGCGGAAGCGGACGAAGGCATGCATCTTGTGAATGTCGCGCCCGATGGCTTTGCCCCACTGCTGGAGCTGGCGGATGTCGCGGTCCGTGGCCATGGCGAGGAGATGCCGTTCGCCGCCGCGGGTGAGACGCCAGAGCACGTGGTAGAGCACGCCCCAGCGCTGCTCGTCGCTGTGTGCGGCGACGCGGCGCGCCATGTCGAGAAAGGCGGGCGGAACTTTCGGCACCGCACCGAGCGGGGAGGCCTCGTCCGAGGTGCCGAAAAGGCCGGGCTCCTGCGCATCGTCGGACCATAGCACTTCGTCAGGCGGCATACCGAGCGCGAGTAGTTTGCGGGCACGTTCGCGCCAGGCTTCGAAATGGGGTTGAATAACAACCGTGCGCATGGCTACAGTTCGCCGGAGCGGACGGAGAGGAGGTCGCCGGCGGCTGGCGGCGGCGCATCGAAGTTCAGTTCCGCCTGACGCGGCGGTGGCAGAAAGCGGGCGCGCAAGGCCTCGTCATCCAGCCCGAGCCGCGCTGGCGTGTGGTCCGCGGTGACGATGAAGGGCAGCACTTTCTTCATGGGCAACCGCAGGTGCAGCAGGTCGGCGAGCCGCAGCCGGGTGTAGCGGCGCGCGCTGAGGATGCGCTCCACATTGCGCACGCCGAGGCCCGGCACGCGGAGCAGGATTTCGCGCGGGGCCTTGTTCACGTCGGCGGGGAAGCTGGCGCGGTGGCGCAGCGCCCAGGCGAGCTTCGGATCGAGTTCCAGATCAAGGTGCGGCGCAGCATCGGAGGCGATTTCATCCACCTTGAACCCGTAAAAGCGCAGCAACCAGTCCGCCTGGTAAAGCCGGTGCTCCCGCACCAGCGGAGGCGGCTTGTTGGGCAGCAGCGAGGACGGCTCCGGAATCGGGCTGAAGCCCGAGTAATAGACGCGCCGCAGCCGGTAATCGCCGTAGAGCACATCCGCGCGCTGCAGGATGACCGCGTCCGTGGAATCATCCGCGCCGACCAGCATCTGCGTGCTCTGCCCGGTGGCAAAAGGCGGCGGCTTCGGCGCATCCGGCTTGCGCTTTTCCGCATGGCGTTCGTCGATTTTTCCACGGATGTGACCCATCGCCTCCTGGGTGCGCGCGAGGTTCTTTTCCGGCGCCAGTCTGGTGAGCCCCTGCTGGGTGGGCAGCTCGATATTGATGCTGATGCGGTCCGCGTAACGCCCCGCCATTTCGATGAGCGCGGGCGAGGCCTCGGGGATCGTCTTCAGGTGGATGTAGCCGCGGAAGTGGTGCTCCTCGCGCAGCTTCCGCGCGACTTCGATGACCAGCTCCATGGTGTAGTCCGCGCTGCGGATGATGCCGCTGCTTAAAAAGAGCCCTTCGATGAAGTTGCGTTTGTAGAAATCGAGCGTGAGCCGCACCACCTCATCGGGCGTGAACCGGGCGCGCTGCACATTGCTGGAGCGCCGGTTGATGCAGTAGTGGCAATCGTAGAGGCAGGCATTGGTGAGCAGCACCTTCAGCAGCGAAATGCAGCGCCCATCCGGAGCATAGGAATGACAGATGCCTGCGCCGCCCGTAGAGCCCACGCCCTTCCCACCGCGCGAGTCCTTGCGCGCCGCCCCGCTGCTCGCGCAGGAAGCATCATACTTCGCCGCGTCGGCGAGGATTTGGAGTTTCTGCGGCAGGTTCATGGGTTCCGGCAAAACGTATACGTTTCCCGCACACCCGGGAGGGGGAAATTGTGCCATCGGCTCCGCGCAAAGGGAGGAGGTGTGGCCACTCCCGGGGCACAGCCATCCGCCCCTTGGGGATCATCGACACCCCGTTTCTGCCGGAGGTGGAGGTTTTGCTGGCATCTTTGCGGTATTCCACTCACCATGCAGGAAATCCAGTCCCGAATTCCACCCGCGATCCCATGATTTCGTATTCCCCCGACATTCCTGCTGGAGACAAGGCTGCGCACGCTCCTGCAATCCTGTCGGTGAATCAGTAGTTCGCCCAACCAAAAGCGCCAATCGTCATGCTGATACGATGGAAGACCAGATTAGTATGGACTGCCGCTATCGCTTTGTCGTGTTTAGTTGCATGGCGGATAGTTGCATGGCGGACAATAGAGGGCCGGGCTTCTCAGCGCATTTGGAAGGAGCTTACGGCTGAACTGGACATTATTTCATTGTCGCTCACACCTTCGACTTCGACTGAGTGGTTGATTTCTGATCCGGCAGGAGAAGCCGACCACATTGGACTGTGCCGAATGAAGAACGGAGAGGTATGGTCATTCGCATTCCGATCGCATCATCTGATGGGGGGCAGAGAGGGTATGGCCGTTTTTCGTGGGCCACAGGATACCATCCAGCTTGTAGGGGATTACTTTTGTTGTGAAGTTATTCTACCCTTTGGCCAGCCAGCGAGCGGAGCCGAGTTTATTCGGCAGCTTCAGTCGCTTCCAATGACACAGACCCACATACTATGACTGCCACGAACACCGCCAGAACAAGGGAGAATGACCATGGTCATCATCGGGAGCAGCCCCGATGATAACGGTGGTTGAACGATTCGCGGACCGCCTTACCCGGGGTGGCGCGTCAGGCCCGGTGTCCCGCCTTTCAATTGGACAGTCCCGCTAAAATAGGGCACCATCCAACCGCCTGCCATGAAACGCGCCCTCACCGCCATACTCTTCGCACCTATTGCCCTGCTGCCCGCACAGGCGGACACCGATTCCGTTTCAGTCGTTCCGAGTTGCCCTGTCTGACCGGGAGAGGGCGCCGCCGTGAGCGGTGCAAAAGAGGAACAATCTTCCATCTGGAACTTCACCTTCGGTTCCCGCTACATTGAAGATGTGTTGGATCGTGCCAAGTGGCGCAACACCTTGATGTGGCATCCTCATCACCGCATCACGCTCGGCGTGGAATACAACCCATTGGCGGACGATGTCCATCCCCTCGCCAATTTCACCTTGATGGAGGAGACCGGAAGCCTTCCCGCGATCATCCTCGGAACCAGTTCAGACCGCATCGGCACTCCCGGAGGGCAGGCGTATTACCTCACGGCCAGCAAAGACCTGGAGAAGTGGACGGGATGGCCCATCGCCCCGTATGCAGGGGTGAGCTACGGCACCTGGGACGACCAAGCCGTCGCGATCGGTGGACTCAATGTGCGCCTGACCCAAAATCTCTCCGCCATGGGGCTCTTCGATGGCCATAAGGTTCATCCGACGGTGTCGTGGACGCAAGACCACTGGACCATCGGATTCATGCTCGCCTTCGGCGATAAGCCTGGCATCTTTTTCAACTACCGTTTCTAGACCGCACGAAAGAATGCCGCGGACAGGCCCACGACCCCTCGATCCCCTCGTCATGAACTCCCCGGCCAAACCTGGCATGAAACGCAGCCGCACTCCCTGGACGGCCAAGCTGCGCCCCGGCATGGAACCGGAGGTGGCTGCGGACCCGAAGGGACGCGGGCAGATGCTCTTCCCGACTCCGGCACTGGTGGCAGAGGAGATTTCGACCATTCCCCCCGGTGCCTTGGTGACGGTCTCCGCGCTTCGGCTGCGGATGGCCCGGCGGTTCCAGGCCGACCTGGCCTGCCCGCTGATGACCGGTATTTTCTACAACATCATCGCGGGGGCGGCGGAGGAACAACTGGCCGCCGGTCTGCCTCCTCTGGCACCTTATTGGCGGGTCATCCTCGACGATGGCACCCTGAGCCCCAAGACGCCGGGAGGCCCGGAACATCAGGCCGAACGGTTGCGGCAGGAGGGGCACCTGATCACTCCGCGACGCACCAGGCTTTTAGTGACCGATTACCAGCAGCATCTTGCCCCATGAAGCCATCAACGGCCCCTGTCCGGTGGAACATCATCCGGAAACGGCAGCAAGCTGCCTTTGGGAAAGCGGGGGCCAGCCGCCCGCCCTCCAGAATTTCCGGAGGGTGGATTTTTCCTTTATGAATTCCGCCGTTGGTGCCACCATGCGGCGTATGGAAGAGGAGACGAGGTCCAAGTTTCTGGAAAATCCTGAATACTTGAACGGCGCCGCCGTCCAAACGAAGTGGCGGTCCCCGTCCCCCCTACCGAAAACCAACCTATGAAATCCAAACTCGCTAAACTCTTCACGCTCGCGCTGGTCATTTTCTCCGTTTCCTGTGCCGCTGGTCCCAACGCCCAGACGGGCGCGGTGGTCGGCGGTCTCGGTGGCGCAGCCCTCGGCGGCATCATCGGTCATCAAAGCGGCCGTGGTCTGGAAGGTGCCGCCATTGGCGGTGCCCTCGGAGCCGTCGGTGGTGGAGTGGTCGGCAATGCCCAGGACCAGCGGAACTACAACAACTACTACTACCGTCAGCAGCAGCCCCGCCCCTACTACGGCTACTAAGCCGCCGTACCCAGCGCTGCCAGCCTGTTGCACCGCCCGCTCCGCTCCGCCGGGGCGGGCGGTTTTGGCATTCCGGTGCCGCTGCAAAGGCCGGGTGGTTTTGTAATATCGCTGCGGTCTGCAGGATCCAATCTATCGCGACCGGCCCCTTGGCCGTATGTTCTTCCCTGCCGCCCCCGCCATGTTGCCCCTGATCAGCCTCACTTTGGGATTGTCCTTTCTTTCCGGACTCAATCTCTACCTAGCCACCTTTCTCGCCAGCTTCGCGGTGAGCCAGGGCTGGGTGGACGCAGCCCTGCATCCGGCGGTGGCGGGGCTGGGGCATCCGGCTATCATGATTGTGGCCCTGATCCTGTTTCTGGTGGAATTCATCCTCGATAAGATCCCGTGGGTGGACAGTCTGTGGGATGCTGTCCACACCATCGTCCGGCCGCTCGGTGCGGTGGGCCTGAGCCTGGTCCTGACGCAAGGCGCCGTCCTCGGTCCCGTCGCCACCACTGCTCTGGCGACCACCGCTTTTCTGATGGCGCTGAGCACGCACCTGACAAAGAGCGGGGTGCGGTTGCTGATCAATGCCTCGCCGGAACCCTTCACCAATATCCTGGCCAGCCTCGCGGAGGATGTGGTGGTGGTGGCCTTGATGGTTCTGCTGATCAATGCTCCGGTCACCGGTTTTGCGGCTTGTCTGGCCCTCCTCGCCGGCACGTGGATGGTCCTGCCGCGGCTGCTCCGTCTGGTGAAGACCAGCATCTTCCTGATCTGGAAAAAGTATCTGGGGCGGGTTCCGATGCCCGTCTCCGCGCAAACGGTGCTCCCGTCCGCCCTCACGGTGGAGCAGGAAACCCAGCTCATCGAAAAGGTGGGCCCCGATGCGGCGGTGGCGTTGTGGGCGGTGCCCTGTGTCAGTGGCAAGGCCAGCGGCCTTCCCGGGCTGCGTCCCAATCGTTTCGGCACCCTCGTGGCTCCGGCGGCCCATCCCGGGACGCTGGTCTTTCTCTCGCGGGGTTGGTTCCGCCGCCATGCGGTCCGCGTTTCCTTGGCCGGAGCCTCGATCCGTCAGGAAAGTGGCTTCCTCAGTGAAAACCTGGTGATCCACCGCCCGGATGACGGCCTGCATCTGGTGCTGCGCTTCACCCACGGCGAGGGGCCGCTGGTGGCCCGCCTCGTGCAGGTGCTGAATAGCCGCCTGGGGCTGGCCGCGCCGGGCCCGGGGCTGAGCCGGGAAACGGCCGCCACGGAAGTCTGGGACGTGCCCCGGTCGCTGCAGCACTAACCGGTGCTCAGGGCACGGGTGGCTTCGGCTTCCGCAGGGCCGCCAGCCCGGGGGGCGCGGCATCTTCCGGCAGCAGTTTGCTGGTGTCGAAGCCCAGTTCCATGGCCCTCGCCTTCAACTCCCGGTAGACCGTGAAGGGCAGCTGGGGTTGCCGGGCCAGCATCCAGAGATACTTCCGGTCCGGGGTGCCCACCATGACCCAGCGGTATTGGGGATCGAGGGCGATGATCCAGTAGTTCCCCTCCTCCGCCACCGGGGCCAGCGACGCGAATCCGCCGAACTTCACCCGGAGCCGGGCGTTGTGGGAACCGGGAACCGGGGTGGCCTTGCCAGTGATCCCGGAGATCCGGCCCTTGGTTTTATAGCAGGTATTCCGCACCTGCACCGTGCCATCGGGCAGGGCGGTGTATTCCGCTGTGGAGCGCACGCAGGACTTCTGGAAGAAATTGGGCAGGCGCGAGACCTCATGCCACGACCCGGCATAGCGGGCGAGGTCCACCTTCGCGACGGTGGGCAGCGGGGCGACCGTCGCAGGAGCCGTGCTCCGGCAGGCGGGCAGCGCGGCCAGCAGCAGGCAGGGGAAAATCAGGCGGAGCAGGCAGGGAAGGAAACAGCGGAGCGTCATGGGGCCATGATACGCAAAACCCGGCGGAGGGAAATCAAAACCCTGACGGGTTTCGCCGCTGCCGGTGGCGGCGCCCCCGCGGGGGCCACTCCCCGGTTGCAGCCTCCGTCAGCCTGGCGCACTGCCGCAGATGGCCACGAGGAAAAAACCGACTCCCGCACCCCCTGCGGCACCTGACAAATCCGCGCCCCGCGTGGGCATCATCATGGGCAGTATCTCGGATTGGGGCACCATGGAACATGCCGCGGAAATCCTCGCGGAATTCGGCATCGCCCACGAGACCCGCGTGGTCAGTGCCCACCGCACTCCGGACCTGCTGGTCGAGTATGCCAAAACCGCCGCCGGGCGAGGCCTGAAAGTGATCATCGCCGGGGCCGGGGGCGCCGCCCATTTGCCGGGCATGACCGCCAGCATGACCCCGCTGCCGGTGCTCGGGGTGCCGGTGGAATCCAAGGCCATGAAGGGCATGGACTCGCTCCTCAGCATCGTCCAGATGCCGGGAGGCGTGCCCGTCGGCACCTTTGCCATCGGCAAGCCCGGGGCGATCAATGCCGCGCTCTTCGCCGCCTCCATTCTGGCCCTGACCGATCCTGCGGTGGCCCGGAAACTGCAAACCTTCCGCCAAACCCAAACCGCCAAAGTCCTCGCCACCCAGGCCGAATTGCCCGCATGAAATCTGCTCCCGTCCTGCTCCCCGGCCGTACCCTCGGCATTCTCGGCGGCGGCCAGCTTGGCCGCATGACGGCCCGCGAAGCCAAACGCGCCGGCTATCGTGTCGCGGTGTATACCAACGAACCCCATGGCAGTCCGGCCGGTCAGCTGGCCGACTTGGAAGTCAATGCCGCCTACTTCGATGACGAAGCCCGCGAGCAGTTCATCCGCGAGGTGGATGTCATCACCATGGAATTCGAAAACCTGCCGGGCGACCTGCTGGGCTTCTTCGAGTCCCACAAGCCGGTCCGTCCCGGCCGGCGCGCCCTGGAAACCTGTCAGAACCGCGAGCGCGAAAAATTGTTTCTGCGTCAAATTGGAGTGCCTCATGCGGAATTCCGGGTGGTGAAAAGCGCGGATGGACTGGCGGCGGCCCTGGCGGAACTGGGGACGCCCTGCGTGCTGAAGACCGCGGATTTCGGCTATGACGGCAAAGGCCAGCAAAGGCTCACCGGAGGCGAAGATCCGGCCGTGGTCTGGAAAAACCTCACCGCCCCGCGTGGGGTGCTGGAGCAGTGGGTTGCTTTTGAAAAGGAAATCAGCGTGGTCGCCGCCCGCGCCCTCGATGGCTCCTTCGCCGCTTTCCCGCCCTGCGAGAACGAGCACTTCCGCCACATCCTCGACGTCACCATCGCCCCCGCCCGGATCGCGCCGGAGACGGCGGCCGAAGCCACCGCCCTGACGGAAAAGATCGCGGCGGCCCTGGACTACACCGGCACCCTCGCGGTGGAGTTTTTCCTGACCCGGGAAGGCCGCCTCGTGGTGAATGAAATCGCCCCGCGCCCTCACAATTCCGGCCACCACACCATCGACGCCTGCTGCACCAACCAGTTTGAACAACAACTGCGCGCCGTGGCCGGACTGCCTCTGGCCGATCCCCGCCAGCATTCCCCCGCCGTGATGGTGAATCTCCTCGGTGACCTCTGGCCGGCCCCGGAGCAGGCTCCGGACTGGACCCCGATCCTCCGCCATCCCCGGGCCTGGCTGCACCTTTATGGCAAGCGCCGCGCCGTCCCGGGCCGGAAGATGGGGCACTTCACCGTCCTCGCCGACACCATCGACCAGGCCCTGACGGAAGCCCGCCAGCTCCAGGCCGCCCTCCGGCCGGTGACTTCCGCGGAGGAATAACCAGAGTGGCCCGGAGGAGAGGGCAGGTGCGCAAAAGATTTGATGAAAGCCGCCAGCGGTTCCATCATCATTGCGGCCCCTCCTTTTCCCCTCGGGTCAATCCTCCGCCCTGCCCATGACCTCCCGCGCTGTCCTGCTCCTCGCTCTCGCCGGATGGGCCGGTGCGTCCCCCGCCGCCGGGCAGGTGGCTCCCCCGCCGCCGGCGGAAGTTTCCGTGGCCAAGGCGATCGAACCCCTCGGCCCGCCGGCGCGTCCGGCCTCCCGGCTGCTGGATCAAACCGGCGCCTTGTCCGCTCCGGAACTAGCTGCTCTGAGCCGTGAATTCACCACCGCCGCGACAGGAGGACTGAGCCTTTATTTCGTGGCACTGAAGTCCAGCGAGGGCCTGCCGGAGCAGGATGCAGCGGGCGAACTGGCGCGCCTCTGGGAGGATGCTCCGCTCACCGCCGTCCTCCTCCAACTGCCCGGGCAGCCGATGTCCCTGGGGTTCTCCGGCCCGCAACTGGCCTCCCGCTCGAAGGAGGAAATCGCCTCGCTGACCGCGTCCGCTCTCGCCGCCGGCAATGCCCATCAGGTGCTGGCGGAACAGGTGAAAGCGGTGGCCGGCCGGCTCACCGGGGATTTATCAACCCGTGGCGGCGCCAACGGAGCCCAGCCCGCCAGTGATGGCCCGGGGGCAGCGGCCTCGTCCGGCGTTTCCACCTATCACCTGATGATGGCGGGTGGCGTTGGCGCCATGGTCGTCCTCACCGCCCTGCTCCTACTGGCCCGCCGCCGCCACCGGAACCGCCCCCGCCTTTTCCCCCTGACGGCGGCCCGGGATCGTTTTTCCGCCCCCCATTCCGGCGGCAACAATGCCATGATCACCTTCCTCGACGAAAATAAGCGGGGATAACCGGCCCTCCCCAACATTTTGTCCCGCCCATTGTTCTGCTCCTCCTCCTGCATGTCTCCTGTTCATCTCCTCTGCTGCGATCTTGTTGCCATCCCCAGCGTGAACCCGGATGGCGATCCCGGCACGCCGCACACCGGGGAAAAAGCCTGCGCGGAATTTGTGGGGGATTTACTCGCCAAACTCGGCGCCGTTGTCACCTATGAGGAGGTGCTGCCCGGGCGGCCTAACGTCATCGGCCGGTTCCCCACCCACCCCGCGCCGGATGGCCTGCGGAAGCCCCGCATCCTGCTCGGACCGCATACCGATACCGTCAGCGTGGCGGGCATGACCATCGATCCCTTCGGCGGCGAAATCCGCGGGGGCCGCCTCTACGGCCGTGGGGCCTGCGATACCAAGGGCACCATGGCCGCGATGCTGGCGGCTCTGGCGGAGATCGGTCCCCGGATTCCGGACCTGGGGGCGGAAGTCACGTTTGCCGGGTTCATGGGCGAGGAAACCGGCCAATGGGGGTCGCGGGATTTTGCGGCGAAGCATGCGGCGGACTACGACTTCGCCCTCATCGGGGAGCCCACGGAATGCACCGTGGTCCACACCCACAAGGGCTCCTACTGGTGCAGCCTGACCACCACCGGCCGTGCCGCCCACGGCGCCCGGCCCGAACTGGGGGAAAATGCTATCCTGAAGATGCAGCCGGTGATTGCCGCACTCTATCAGGACTTCCTCCCCCGCCTTACCGCCCCCGCATTCCGGCATCCGGTCCTGGGCGACAGCACCCTGAATCTGGGCACGATCCAAGGCGGCACCCGCAGCAATATCGTACCGGATTCCTGCACCATCCGCTTGGATATCCGCTTCACCCCCGCCGTCCACCGCCAGGGCATCGCCGCCCTGCTGCAGGACTTTTTGGATGAGTATCACCTGCCGGTTACCGTGGTGCGCGACAAGGACGCCATCTGCGGGCCCCTCGACACCCCGGCCGGTAATCCCTTCGTGCAACAACTGGCCGCCTGCGGCAACGGACTCGCCGGAGCGCCTTGGTTCTGCGATGCCGCTTGGCTGGCCGCCGTCGGATTGCCCGCCGTGGCCGCCGGCCCTGGCTCCATCGCCCAGGCCCACACGGCCGATGAATGGATTTCCCTCGAAGAACTCGACCGCGGCGTGAAGTTCTACCGTGACTTCCTCGAAGGAATCCTCCCCTGAAAACCGGAGGTGGACTTCCGGCCGGCAACCCGCTAAAAAGCGGCCACCACCCGCCATTTCCCATGAAATTCCCTCACCTCCCCGTCCTCTGCCTGCTCTTTGCGGCCGCCTCCCCGGCCATCGCCGACGATCTGACCCCGCGCCCGGTGATGGGGGAAATCATCCGCCTGGATCCTGCCTTCGATGCGCTGGTGCCGCCCGGGGCCAAGCTGGAAGTGCTGGCTTCCGGTTTGGATTGGTCCGAAGGCCCCGTCTGGGACCCCGCGCTCGGAGCGGTGCTCTTCTCTGATGTCCCGCAGAATACCGTCTTCCAGTGGAAGGAAGGGCAGGGGCTCAGCCCTTGGCTGAAGCCCTCCGGTTACACCGGCCCCTTGGCCTACAGCCGGGAGTCCGGGTCCAATGGTCTCGTGCTCGATGCCAAAGGCCGACTGATTTCCTGTGAACATGGCGACCGCCGCCTCTCCCTGCTCGGCCCCGGCGGCGGAAAGCGCACTCTCACCGACAACTTCGAGGGCAAACGTTATAACAGTCCGAACGATGCCTGCGTGGACCGCGCCGGGAACATCTTTTTCACCGATCCTCCCTACGGCCTGCCCAAAGGCCCCGCTGATCAGGATACCCGTGAAATTCCGTGGAATGGCGTCTACCGCCTCTCCTCCGAGGGCAAGGTCACCCTGCTGACCAAGGACATGACCTTCCCGAACGGGATCGCGCTCTCCCCTGACGAAAAAACCCTCTATGTCGCCCAGTCCGATTCCAAAGCCGCGGTCTGGATGTCCTATCCGCTGAATCCGGACGGCACTGTCGGGAAGGGGCGGGTTTTTGCCGACGTCACGGCAATGGCCCAGTCCGGCAAACACCGGGGTTCGCCCGATGGCATGAAGGTCGACCCCCAGGGCAACGTCTGGGCCACCGCTCCGGGCGGCGTGCATGTCATGAATGCCGAAGGCAAACTTCTCGGCCGGATCGAAACCTTCACCGCCACCGGCAACTGTTGCTTCGGCGGTCCCAATAACGAATACCTCTACATCTGCGCCGACGCCTGGCTCTGCCGGGTGAAACTCAAGCCCTGAGGCTTGGGTGGTGGGTTAATCCGCTTCATTCTGCAAACAAAGTCCCGGACGGAAAACTCCTCCGGGGCTTGAGTGGAAAAGTTGACAGCGCTGCGGCTTAGCGGCGGCGGCGCATCAGGCCGAGTCCGGCCACCAGGCCGAGCAGGGAAGTAGACGGCTCGGGGACCCCAACGATAGCTTCCGCCCAGGTGGTGGTCACTTTTATTTCATCCACTGTATCGGTATGAGCAAATCCTGTGCTGGAACTTTGGCGTAGATTTACCCGGTCCAGACCGGTGGCATCCACCCCGCTGGTGGTTGTCAGCAGGGCGACGGGGGGAAGGGCTGTCAAAGTAGGATTAACCCACAGTGACCCAATGTCGTTGGAGGTGCCGCCATCCACGAATTCATACGACATGACGACCAAATAGGTCGTGCTGTATGCTCTGGCGTTGGATTCGTAAGCAATGGTGCCACTGGATTCCTTGCGGAGACCAAAATTGAAACCTCCCAATCCATCGGTGCGGATCACGACCCTGTTGAAGAAAGGGCCTGCACTGATTTGCTGCATATGAATCGGATAGTCCCCTACAGTGGAGGTAATCGGCCCTCCACTGAGCGAGATGAGGAATGACGTATATAAGGTGCCTGAACTTTGAGCCGTGAAACTGTGAGCGAGGTCCTGCCCGGAGGTGCCGCTGCTCACTTGGGTGAGCTGCGTGGATAGCCCAGCCGTATCCATACCCGCGTAGGTCAATCCTGGGGAAGTCGCGGTTTGTTTGATGGTGGTGCCACTGTTCAGCAGCCACCCATTGTCCTCAATCAAGGCACCGGCGGAATAATCAAATGACTCTGTGAGCAGGGTTGCGGCGGAAGCGTGGTTAAAACACAGGCCCAAGGCCGGCAAAGTCAGGAGCACGGCGGCACTGCGGAGTCGGTTAAGAGGATACATCGTGGTGGGGTGTTCTGGGATTGCCATCAGCGTGCCATGATCTGGCTGGGATGCTTGGAAAGCAGCGTGCCTTTTGCGTCACTCAAGGAGTGGAGCGAAATGCGTGCCATCGGGAACAAGCACTGGATTTTTCGCACGGTAGCGAATTTTCGCATTAAGGAAATTAATTTTCCAAAGCATTTTGACCGTGGCCAAGGGCATTGCCGGTCAGCTTCACTTCGCCAGCTCATCCCACGACTTCAATCCGGTCACCGGCAGGGCAAAAGCGGCGGCTTCGGACCAGGCGGGGGTGCCGGCTTTGAGGAAGAGGTCGTAGAATTGGCGCTTTTTATCGGGCTCGGAGATGGTGCCGGGCTTGAACGACCAGAGGCCGAGGCGGAGGCCGCCTTCCTGGGCGTGGTCCACGTGGCGATGCCAGATCAGGGCATCAATCCCGTCCTGACGGATCACCTTTTCCCAGACATAAGCAAAACCGGCGGCCTGGAGCTGCTCGCCATCGGGCGTGGCGAGGCAGTGGAGCCCTTGCTCGCTCAGGATGATGCGGCGGGGCTGGCCCTGCCAGAGCAGGTCCGGCCGCTTCTGATATTGGCAGGCTACTTCGAGGTTCTTGAAGGTGATGTGCGGCGAGTCGTCGGTGGTCCAGGCCGCCTTGTCCAGCCAAGTGCGTGGATTGCCGAGGTCGTCCGGATAGGGATGGTGCGCGACGTGCCACTCAAAGTCGCCCCGTTCGCGGGCGAGGCGGGCGAAATGCCCGAGGAAGGTGCGGGTGGGGTAGGATTCCTGAGCGCTGATGCCGGGCATGGAGGCGGTCCAGTGGTGGTCGAAGGACAGATAACACCGGGCGTGGGCGGAGTGCTGGCGGATCACCTCGTGGGCAGCGCGCACGGCTTTTTCGTATTCGGAGGCGGCCTGGTCCACGGGCATGTTGCCGAGGTTGTACCACATCCACTGGGAGTTGACTTCATTCCCGATGATGTAACCCCAGACCCGGCCGTGGGGGCCGTCGGTGCTGTAGCGCTGGGCCAGAAAGGCGGTGATGGCCCGGTAGAGGGCCAGGCCATCCGGGGTGGCGGTGTTGAAGGCGGAGATGTTATACTTTCCATCCGCCCGGGCGGCCGGGTGGAGCAGGAGGGCGTCCTTGGCCGGGTCCTTGGTCGGATAGGCCAGCAGGATCAGGTAAACCGCGACGCCTTTTCCGCTGAGGGGTGCAATCTGGCGGTCGAGGCTGCGGGCATATCCCTCATTGATAAACCAGGTGCGGCCTTCCCACTGGAACGGCACGGTTCCAGGGCCGCCGGCCATTTGGAAAAGGGAACTATAGCTGACATTGATCCCGGCGTGATGGATGCCGAGCGCCAAGGCGTCCTCCACCATCTGGACCTGGAGGCCCTTTTTGTTCGGGAGGGTGGGGAAAGGAGCCGGGTCGGGGGCGGCCTTGGCGAAAGGAAGCAGGAGGGCGGCCAGCAACGCGGTGGAGACCCGGAGGAGGGTGGGGTGGGAAGAAGAGGTCATGGAGGGGCAAGGCACAACGCCTTGGCCGGCATGGCCTTTTCATCGGTCCGGGAATCTATCGGTTTCTGCAGCCTTGCCGCTGGCGTGGGGCGGGAGGGAACGGGGCAATGCTGCCGCGGGCCTACGGTTTGCCGCCTTTGACAAATTCCCGTCGGCTCAGCGCGCCGTCCCTGTCCGTGTCGAACAGAGTAAACCGCGCCGGGGCTTTGTCAGGGTCAGGTTGACCCTTGAGGAATTCCTCCTTGGTGAGCTTGCCATCCGCGTTGGTATCGCGGCGGGTGAACATGGCGTCGCGGTCCATTTTGGGGCCGCCGGAACGCGGGCCCGGCTGGGTGGCGGATTCCGGGCCGGCGGGGGCACGCCACTGGGGTTTGGCTTCGGGATGGGTGGCGAGCAAGGCCCGGAGTTTGGCCACGGTTTCCGGTTGGGTGGCGGCGAGGTTTTTGGTCTCAAGGGGATCGTTGACGTAATCGTAGAGTTCCCATTCGGCGGTGTCAGGGGAAGCGCCGGGCACCTTCCATTCGACGAGGCGATGGGTGGCGGTGCGGATGGCGCGGCCGAGGCGTGCGCCGCGGGGATAGACATGCAGGATGTGATCCTTCACGGAGGCGGCGGCATCGCGCAGGACGGGCACCAGCGAGGTGCCTTCCAACTTCAGTGGTCCGGCGGGGGCGGGCAGCCCGGCCAGTTCCAGCAGGGTGGGGAAAAGATCGACGGTTTCCACCATCGCCGGGCTGTGGGTGCCCGCTTGGGAGATACCGGGGGCGGCGATCATGAAGGGAATTCGGGTGGCCTGTTCGTAATTGGTGTGTTTGCACCACATCGAGTGGTCGCCGAGGTGCCAGCCGTGGTCGCCCCAGAGCACGATGATCGTCTGTTCAGTGAGGGACAGACGGTCCAGTTCATCCAGCACTTTCCCCAGCTGCGCATCCATATAACTGACGGCGGCGTGGTACCCGTGGATGAGGGTGCGCTGGAGATCCTCCGGCAGATCGCCCTGTTCCGGGATGCCGGCATATTGGCGGAGTTCGCCGCCGAATTGAGGGGCGTAGGACGGGGCGCCGTCCGGCGGGGTGCGGCGTTCCGGCAGGGGGAAAGCCGCGCGGTCGTAGAGGTCCCAGTATTTCTTCGGGGCATTGAAGGGCAGGTGGGGCCGCACAAAACCGACCGCCAGAAAGAAAGGCACCTCCGGGGTGGCTCGGGTGGCCTGGAGGCGGCGGATGGCCTCCTCCGCGAGCTGGCCATCCCCATAGGCATTGTCCGGCACCCCGGCCGATTCAAAAGCCGCCCCGCGGGGAAGACCTTGGGCGGACTTGTTATCAAACAGGGCTTCCTCCCGGGTCAGGCCACTCGCCGCCCGGCTTTCCGCCAAGGCGTAGTGGATCGATTTTGCCGGCCAGTGGGGCACGCTCCACGAGGCGGCATCCTCGCGGTTGCCATGGCCCACGTGCAGGATTTTCCCCATGCCCTCCGTTTTCCAGCCCTGCTGCTTGAAGTGCTGGGTCAGCGTGATGGCGTCGGGGGCCGCCTTGCGGAAATGGGTGCCCAGATCGTAAATACCAAGGGTGGAGGGCCGGACCCCGGTCATGAGGGTATTCCGGGACGGGGCGCAGACCGCCTGATTGCAGTAGGCCCGGTCAAAAACCACGCTCCGGGCGGCCAAGCGGTCGATGTTGGGGGACTTGATGGTCTTGTCGCCATAACAACCCAGCAGGGGCTTCAGGTCATCGACACAAATCAACAGCACGTTGGGTTTGGCCGCCGCCGGCGCGGCCACACTGCCCAGCACCAGCAGGGCAAAAGTCAGAAACGGAAAGAAAGGGCGCATGGGGATTTCTTCTAAGGGTTGCCGCCCGATTGGACCAGCTGATTTCCATCCGTATCGGCGGAAATCCGGGACGGGATCTCCGGATCAATCCAGGATTTGGGCGGCTTTTTCCATCGCCCGGGCCCCGGGAAAATCCGGTTGGAAAGCCTTTGACGGAGTCGCGCGACGGTTTACCCTCGCCGCCTATGCGCAAAATCCTCCTCTCCGCAGCCGGTCTCGCCATGGCTGGCGTCGCTGGTGCCCAAGATAAGGCCGCCCCGCCGGCCGACCCCGCCAGCTACATTATCGGCACAAACATCGCCAGTAACCTGAAAAGCCAGGGTATTGACATCAATCTCGATAGCCTCGTCGCCGGGATGACCGACGTCCTGAAAGGCACCGGTTCGAAAATCGCCCCGGCGGAAGCCCAGGAGATCATGACCAAACTGCAGACTGAAATGCAGGCCAAAACCCAGGCCAAGGCCGGCGAAAGCGCCAAAAAGAATATTGAAGAAGGCAAAGCCTTCCTCGAAAAGAATGCCAAAGCCGAAGGCGTGAAAACCACCGCCAGCGGTTTGCAGTATTCCGTGATGAAGGAAGGCGCCGGCGAAAAGCCCAAGGCCACCGATACCGTGAAAGTCCACTACCATGGCACTTTGCTGGACGGAAAAGTCTTCGATAGCTCCGTGGAACGCAACGACCCCGCCACCTTCCCGCTGGATGGCGTGATCAAAGGCTGGACCGAAGGCCTCCAGCTCATGACCGTCGGCTCCAAATACAAATTTGTCCTCCCTTCCGAACTCGCTTACGGCGAACGCGGAGCCGGCGGCGATATCGGGCCGAATGCCGTGCTCACCTTCGAAGTCGAACTCCTCGAAATCGTCAAAGGCGCCAAATAAGCGCGCTGATTAATCAACCCCAACCCAGCCGGTGCCCCGCAAGGAGCACCGGCTTTTTTTGGCCAATCCGCCCTGGGGCAGTTGCTTCCTGTTCCTGAAAACGCCTAACTCCCAAGTCTGCCCAGCACCAGTTCACCGGCGAGGTTGATCGCCGCGATCATGCTGGCCGGGCTGGCGATCCCTTTCCCGGCAATATCAAATGCGGTGCCGTGATCCGGACTGGTCCGCACCACCGGCAGGCCCAGCGTCAGATTCACCGCCTCATCAAAATCCAGCAACTTCAGCGGGATCAATCCCTGGTCATGATACATGCACAGCACGGCGTCATACTGCCCGCGTGCCGCGTGGTAAAACAAAGTATCCGGAGGGAGCGGTCCATGGAACGAGGCTCCTTCCCCTGCCAGATTCAACGCATCCACGGCGGGCTGGATGATGGTTATTTCCTCTGTCCCCATCCTCCCCCGCTCTCCGGCATGCGGATTCAATCCTGCCACCGCAATCCGCGGCAAGGCCTTCCCGCGTTGCCGGCAAAAGGCTGCCAGCAACTTCCCGTGCCGCACGATCTCCGCCGTGGTCAGCAGGTCGGGCACGTTGCGGAGCGGTTCATGGATGGTGACCAATCCCACCGTGAGATGCGGGCCGGTCAGGCACATTTCGTAATCGTGACAATGAAAGCGAGCCGCGTAAAACTCGGTCTGGCCCGGGTAATCGAACCCATAACCGGCCAGATGGTCCTTGCTGATCGGGGCCGTCACCACCGCGGCGATCTCTCCGGTCTTGAGCAGTGCCACCGATTCCTCCAGCGCGGCGATGGCAGCCCGGGCGGTGGCTTCGTCCGGTCGGCCCGGCAAGGCTTCGTTACAGGATCCGATCAGGCGGTAACCAAAGTCCGCCGACAGCTTCCCGCTGGCCAGAGCCGCCCGGGTGACTTCCGGCCCGATGCCGGCGGCGTCGCCCAAGGTGATCCCGATGACCGGTTTCGTCACGGAGTCAGTTGGTGGAATAACGGATTGTCGCCTTGCGCTTCAACTGGGTGATCCATTCCTCGTAGGCTTTTTTCTTTTTCTCCATCAACACCCGTTTTTCCAGTTCCGCCTGCACTTCCTCATCAGGCTTCATTTTGCCGGGGATTTTGGCTTCCACGTAGAAGATATAAAAGCTGTCGTCGAACTCGATCACATCGCTGACTTTTTTCGCTGGCAGGCTGAAAACCATTTCGGCCATCCGCCGGGTCAGATCCTTTTTGGTGATAAGTCCCCAGTCGCCCCCGCTCCCTGATTTGCTGTCCTGGGAATAGGTTTTGGCCAAGGTGGAAAATTCATCGCCCCGCACCAGTTTGCTGCGGATCTCCTTCGCGAGCGCCTGCTGGGACTTGGGGGTGCTGCCGATTTCCTCGGTCACTTTGGGGATCGTGATGGACCAGAGTTTGATCTGATCCCCATCCCGGAAGTCCTCCCCGTGAGCTTTGAGGTAGGTGATTTTTTCGTCGGAGGTCACGTAGCCGACATCCTTCACATTCTGGCCGCGCATCATCTGGACGATGATGTTGGTGCGCTGCTTTTCGTAGAATTTTTTGTAGCTCAACCCGGTGGAGGTGAGTTCCTTGACGAACTTGGCCTGGTCTCCTTTGAACATCTCTTTGACGTATTGCGTCTTGATGTGCTCGTCGGCGTAGGCATCCACCTTGACCTTGAAGTTCTCCGCGTAGGGCTCGAATTCCTTCAAAATCAGTTCCTGCTCCACCAGGGTATCGAGGGCCTTTTTGCGGAGGTCACCCAGTTCACGGTCCAGTTCCGCTTTGTCCCCGATGGTGGCCCGCAGTTGCATGCCTTGCACCTTGATGACCTCCTCCACCTCCGACCGCAGAATGGGCCGGCCATTGACCACGGCAGCGATGCCATTGGTTTCTTCAGCAGAGGCCGCCGAGAGAAGGGCCGCGGTGGCGAGCGTGACGAGACGGAAAAGAGGAAACTTTTTCATGGGACGGTGGGCAGCAGATAAAGCGCAGACACTTGGGAAATTCGTTCGACGGAAGTGCCATGTCGCCGATGCCCGGGCAGTTTTCCACCGATTAGAATAAAATCGGAGACGAGTACGTAAATTTAATTATTGAAAATAAAAGAAACTACTGTAATTTCCATAATAGATTTCCATCACGATCATTTATATGAGCCAATTCTCCCAAGTCATCCAGTTCCTCAGCTGTTTTGCCGGACTGACCATGACCGCGCAGGCGGTAATCGTCGCGGTGCCGAATCCGGGAGTTACCACCGAGATCTCGGTCAAGGCCCAGAATGGTTTGACGAGTGCCGAAATCCTCATGTTCGACAATCGGCCCAATGCTTCCACGGTGGCCAGCCTTGATCCCACGGGCACTCCCGTCTGGACCTACGGCTATAATTACCCATTCAAAGCCACTTGGAACGCGGCCACGGGGACCTTGACCTATAGTGTGGACTTTGGAAAAAGCGGTATTGCAGGGGATGTTACCAGTGGTGGGCTTTCAGAAACGGTCACCTATGTCTATCCGGAATTCATCGGATCGGGTTTTACAGACTTCTCCCTGATGGTTCAAGGCCGCACCACCCCCGCGGTAACCATGAGTTTATCCAATCTCGTTTTTAATGGGGCCTCGGTCGGAGACCTGACCTCGTCCGGCAACGCTCCGGTCAGTGCCTATTTCGCCGGCAGTGTGCCCGGAGAAGCCTTTGCCGCCGTCACTTTGACGGGAGAAATGACTCTTTCCGGTGATGGAGCACGTGCCAATAGCCCCCAGATGGAATTCCGCCTCGGTGGGCCGGTGGCGGTTTCCGGGGCGATCCCGGAACCTTCGGTTTTCGTCCTCGGTGGAATCGGCGCCATGGCTGGTCTCGTTCTGACCCGCCGGCGGCGGTAAGTCCCTGTTCCCCGGAACGCCCGGGTTCAGCGGCCCGCTGGAATAAGTTCGCCGATTTCAGCTTCCTCCTCATGGGTGATGGATTCGAGCGGTGCGAAGCGGCGGGCGGCAAAACCCAACTCCGAGGGACAGCCTTTGAGGGTGGAGGGGTCGAGGGGATTGGTGAGTTCCACGAGAAGCACCTTCATGTCCACGCTGTCCCATCCCTTCTGGGCGCTGACCCATTTGTTGCGGCCCATCTCGCAGTCGCGGATGGTGTAGGTGGTCCCTTTCACCGGCAGGGCGGTGAACAGATAGGCGACTTCAGGGTGGAATTTATCGTCAACGCAGACTACTTTTTCTCCGGGATCAAACATGTTTTTTGGAAGTGGCTTCAGGGTCCTGGTCTTGAGAAGGTGGGTGAATGGCGGGGACGGTCACCCGTCCGTTACCACCGCCCGGCCATTACTCAGCGGCGTATTCATCCCACATTTTGTGGATTTTCTTTTTGAGACTGAGTTTGGCCGCAGGGGTGGCACGATCAATAAAAAGGATGCCGTTGAGGTGATCCGTTTCATGCTGGATGGCCCGCGAGAGCAGGCCGTCGGTTTCCAGCAGGATGGTGCGCCCATCAAGAAGGGTGAGTTTGGCTTTGACGAGATCCCCCCGGCGGATCTCGGTGCGGACGTCCGGGAAGCTGAGGCAGCCTTCGTTCATCACAGCTTTGGCCTTGCCCATGCTGAGTTCGGGATTGGTGAACTTGAGCGGCATGTAGTCCGCGAGATTGGCAGCTTCACCATCCACTTTGAGAAACGTGCAGGGGTGCTCGGCTCCGGAGACGTCAATGACTGCGAGGCGGAGGGTTTCCCCAATCTGCGGCGCGGCCAAACCCACGCCTTCTGCGGCTTCCATGGTTTCGACCATATCGGCAGCGAGGGCATGGAGATCCGGGGTGATTTCCGTGAGGGGCGGGCATTTTACCCGGAGGACGGGGTCACCATAGAGGACGATTTCTCTGATCATAGAAAGATTATCATGGCGTACCTTTGGCCGCACGCAAGACGCGGGCGGGGACGTCGTTGACTTTGAAGCCAGCCTTGGTCAGGGCATCCCAGAGCTGGATGAGCAGGCCAAAGGAGGCTTTTTCATCCACTTTCAACTCCAGTCGGGCTTCAGGGCGGGTGGCCTTCATTTGGCTGAGGGCGGCCGGAAGATCGGCGACAGGCATTTCGACATCGGCGAGGAAGATTTTTTCGTCTTTGGTCACCACTAGGCTGAGGCGGCCGGTATCGGCCGGGGTACCCAGGGCCATCTCCTTGCTGGAGGGCAGGGAGACATTGAGGGCGGACTGGGCCTCCTTGAAGGTGGTATTCACAACCAGAAAAATCAGGAGGATGATCAGGATATCGATCATCGAGATGATTTGCAGGACCGGGCTGCGGCGGCGTTTCTGGTGGAAATTCACGGGGAAAACGTTGAAGGGGAGGCTGGGAGAGCGGGGGGACCACGCCTGGGTGCCGGGACGGTGGTTGGCGTCGCATCACTGGAATACCTGGCTTGGCTCCAGCAGGTGTCGAGGAAGTTGGTGACGAGGGTGGAAAGGCGGAGGGAAAGACGTTCCAAATGCCGGGAGTAGAGGACTTGGGCAATGATGGCGGGGACGGCGACGACCAATCCGGCGATGGTCGTGTTCATGGCTTCCGCAATGCCGAGAGCGATCTGACGGGCCTGTTCAGCTGTTTGACCGGTGCCGCCGCCGAGGGAAGAGAAAATTTTCACCAGACCGCTGACGGTACCGATGAGCCCGAGCATGGGAGCGATGGTGAAAATGATTTCCAGCACGGGGATGCCCCGTTCCAGGCGGGAAATCTCTTCGCGGGCGGTTGTTTCTGCGGCACGGCTGGCCGCCTCCACGGTTTGATGCTGGGGTTGGATCGCTGCGCGGCAGATCCGGGCGAGGGTGCTGGGGTTGTCCCGCAGAGTGGCCTGGAGCGCGGGAAACCGGCCTTCCTGGAGGTGGGAGGAAACATTTTCCAACTCCTCTGCGAGGTCCGGTGGAATGATGATGTGCCGTCGCAGATCCAGCGCCTTCCAAATGATCACGGTGATGGAAATGAACCAGCAGATGACAATCGGAGCGATAAACCACCCGCCCGTGCGGAAGATATCCATGACGCTGTGGAGGCTGGAGGCAAAGTTGTCGGAAAAGCCGGCGGCGGGCATTTTGGGGAAAAGGCTGGAGGACAAAAGAGTTGAAAGTGCTAGTAAATCAGGAAGGAGAAGGAGCATCGCATCCGGCCGCCTGTCAGGCTGTCGCGGAGTTCTTCGAATAATTCGGGCGGGGGCGGGGGCAGTTTGGCATCAATCACGGCGCTGAGCGCGCAGTCCTGCATGACCGGGTTGGCTTCGCCGGGATTGGCGAGTTTGACATTGGAGATGCGCCCTTTGACATCAACTTCGAAGTCGACTTCGACAAGGCCGGGATTGGCAAGGCCGGACAGGGTCAGCATGCGGCGGCGCCAGGTTTTTTCGATGGCGGTGCGGATGGTTTTGCCGAACCGGCCTTCGGCGGTGGCCTTGGCATCGACGGAGGAGGGGCCTTTATTGCTGATGGTGCCGAGGGATTTGGACTTGCGCAGACCAGGCCGGTAGCTGGTCTCGGGAATACGGTCGGGAATACGGGTCAGGGGCGGTGGGGAGACGGCAGGCTTGCGTCCCGTGGGCCGCGTGGCCGCCGCGTCGGGCAGGGGCAGCAGGGTTTCGGCAGCATTATCGCGGAAAGCGGGTGGGGCCGGTGCGGTTTCAGGGGCGGTGCTGGATGCCAAGGGCGTTGGAGGGTCCGGTGCGGATTTGGTTTCAGGTGGGGTTTCTTCGGTTTTGTCCTGGGAAATGGATTTCGGTGCGGGTTCCGGCGGGGGCGGGGTGGATTCAGGGGCCGGCGTCACGGGGGGGGCGGGAGGACGGTCGTTGGCGGTTTCGCCATCCCGGAAATCGCTGTCCCGGAGATCGAGGTAGGGTTTGTCGAGGCCCTGCTGGGTGGCCCGCCCCGCGAGCCCGTCAGGGGAAGGGGGTTCCTCACTGGCGGCGCGCATATCGCGGCTCGATATGAACCGGGTGGCGTCGTCCTCCGGAGCCGTTTCCGGTTGATCGTCCGGGCTAAGCACCATTTGGCGCTCCGGGGAATCGGGCGCCGGCACGGACTCCGGCGAGAGGACAAGGGTAACGACGTCCGGGAGGGGGGCGGCGGCTGCCGGGGCCGCTGCCGGATTCAGATTGGCTGGATGACGGGTCAATCCTCTGGTGACGGCCATGCTCCAGGCGACGAGAAGCATAAGCAGCAGATTCCCCGCCACGGCCAGACCGAGGGCTAGGCTGAACTGCTGGCGCTCCGCTGTCATCAGACCAGGAAAAGCGGAAATGGAAAGCGGCGCAACCGCAGGACGGTGCGCCGCTTCCGGGTGGGGGGCCGGGCGATCAGTTCGGTTGGAACCAGCGGGTGCCTCCGTTGAAGGCGTCGACCTGAAGGCAGATGTAGTTGTTCGGCGCGATGTTGTCGATGCTGCCCCCGGAACGGACGATTTCATTGGAGTCGACCAAGGTCACATACCACTGGTCAGCGCCACTGCTGTCGAGGTTGGTGGAGCCGTCCGGATTGATCTGGAAGGAGCGGTAAGTGGCAACAGTCCTCTTTTCCGTGGGAACCAGCCCGAAGACTTCCTCGGTGCCGTTGGCGATGGTGGCCTTGTTCACGAGAGTGCTCCAGACTTCGCTGTCGGGAATGACCACGCCGACCGGGAGTTTTTTGATTTTCCCGATAGGGGCGAGAATGCGTTCGGCAGTCGGATCGGAGGGGCGGTCGCTGTCCGGGATCAGGCTGAACATGTGATAAGCTGAATAAATCTTGCTTTCGCTGCCTTCCGCCTCATCCGGTTGTTTGTATTGATAAAAGCGGACTTCCACCGTGACGTTATCCTTCACGGCGGTCTGCTGGGCAAGACCGAGGTCGAATTTCAACTGGTCGCCCGCCTGGGTCAGTTTCGAACCTTGGATGATCTCACCCATGTTGGGGACCGTGAAGAACATGATCATGGAAATAATCGCCAGGACGACGAGGATTTCCACAAGGGTAAAGGCGCGCCGGGAGGCGGGGAGAAAGGATGCTTTCATAAGTTTGGGGAGGGGAAACAAAACCTGGCTTAGGTGTCGGTCCATTTCGACTCGCGGAGCCGGATGGTGCTGCTGAAAATGCGGTAATCCAACTTCAGGGCGATGAGTTTCTTCTCGATCTCCTCAAAATCCTTGGTCCGTTTGACACCACTGACGAACAATTCATCGGAAACCAATTTGGGATCTCCCGACACATCAATGATGTTGGAGCGTGCGGCGTATTGGGCGAACGAGGCTTCATCAATGGCGATGAAGCTGACATCCATAATGGGCGGGAGCTGGTGGCGGGTTTTGAGGGCCTCGGTGGCCTTGGGGCTGCTCCACTGCCAGCGGCGGGTGTCATAAAGATAGGCCGGGGACAAATCCTCCGGTTTTTTCGTGGTGGAAGCGCCGGTGGCCTCCCGCGGCTGGATGATCATCGCGATGATATTTTCGGCGATGGGGCGGGTGGTACGGAAGAAGGTTTCTCCCCGCGTCGCCTCTTTTTGGACATTCCACTCCGAGTTGACGCTGAAAAGCCCTTCGGAGAACCATCTGTAGATATCCTTCTGTTTGGGACCGGTCAAGTCACGCAGGCCCAATTTGTAGACTTGGAGATATTCGGTCGGCTGGCGGAACTCCATCAGCCGGTAGCGGGGGCGGGGGGCGGGCGCATTTTTGAGGGCATTCAAAAAGCGGGGGCGGTCCAGTTCATCGGTGTTGAACTCCACATAGTAACCCCAGGCGTTGAGCAGATTGTTGAGTTTTTCATATTGGAGCCGCGTTTTGTCCACCTTGTCCCGCTCGAAACAGAAACCGAAGGGCGCCTGGAAAAAGACGGCGTGCCCCGGGCGGCTGCCCAAGGCTTTGGAAGTGCCGCCGGCGAAGAGCACCGAAGAGGGGCCGCTGACGAAATGCAGTTCCGACTGCCGGATAATCTCCCGCCCATAGCGAGTTTTGATTTGGTTGAGGGTGGCGGTCTGATACTCATACCCCCAGTAAGCATTCATGGTGGCTTGCCCGAGACGCCGGCCCATTTCCTCAAAGCCATTCCGGGCATCCTTGAATTCCGAGACGGTTTGGCGGGTCCGGTTCCACGTTTTCTGCATTTGCTCCAGCATTTGGAACACAATCACGAGCAGGAGCGATAACACGGCGACCGATACCATCAGCTCGATCAGGCTGAATGCGGCGCGGAAAGCAGTCCGGGGACGGGAGAAAATTTTCATGACTTAAAATGGTGGGGGGTGGGAATGAACGTCAAAACCGGAGCGGGGTGATTTAACCGGACTTGTTTTGGTTGGCCACGTAGAAATTGTACTTGATGATATTGGGATTTTTGGTTTCCCCGGCTTTCGGCAAAACCTTGATTCCGGCCGGGGTGAACTCGACCTCCACCAGGATTTTCTTCAGAGTGCTCACATTGTAGGTCGTTTTGCCAATACTGATCGGGGTGGTGGGAATTTCCACGCGCGCTTCGAAGGAATGGGTGCTGCCTTTGGCCTGGGGGCCGCGGATCAGGAATCCCTCATTATCGAACTGAAAGACCTTTTTATCATAGTTGGTCAAGACATCGGCCCAGTTGGCTTGCTGGACATTGCTGATGACTTCCTGGGCGATCCGGCCGGAGATCGTTAAATTGGTGGCTTCCCTCACGGCGCGGACCCCCAGCGGAATCATGCCGAGGAGGGCCACCATGACGGAGGCAACAATCCCCATGGCGATCATCACCTCGGCCAAGGTGAATCCATGGGGGGCTGGACGGAGTTTTGAGTTTTTCATGGGGAAGAGGTTGATTTTTGTATTTACATATGAGATACAGAGCGCGTATTCAAGAAAAAACCTTCCTGATTTTTCTTCCTCTTAAATCAACCCGGTGGGGAATCGGAAGGAATTCTTGCTCGCTGATCTAAAAGTTCTTGTATGGGCAATGTAAATCCAGTATCAAAACTGGAAAAGGAAGCTCAAACTTCTTAAATTGCTGTTTTTCAACGTTCTGTTCCCGCTCCCCCCCAACCTCCCAAAGTTATGAAACCAAGTATTGTCCAACGTCTCAAGGCCCGCTTGGCCGTTGCGCGGCACAAGAAAAAACAGGGTGTCGCCATTCTGACGGTGCTGGCCATCATCACGCTGATGACGGTGCTGGTGGTCTCCTTCTTTAATATGGCCACCTCGGCCAAAGTGACCGCCAAGGGATCGGTGGAAATCCAGCGGGTCACCACCCTGAAGGATACCATCATTAATTTGGTCATCGCCCAGTTCCGGGAAGCATCCAATCTCTCTCCCACCAATGCCAGCAATCCCCGGGATATTCTCACTTGGATTTCCCAGCCCGGAGCCATCCGTACCTTCAGTGGCACGGACGTTTCCAGAAACCGCCTCTACAAACTTTATTCTTCGAACGTTCCCCAGATTGGCGATATCCGGCCCTATGAGACCGCAAAATTGCTCGCGGACATCAATGAGGACAATGTGGCGGACTGGGCCGAGCGCCCGGATGAGTTCACTGACATCAACCGCCCGGTCTATACGGCCTCCAGTTCGGACCGCGCCCGCTCCGCCCAGGGTGGGCTGGACCTTGAAGGATTTACCTACCCGATCGTTGATCCCCGGGCCTACAACGGCAGAACCGGTTCCCAGGACCTGCTCAAAAACACCGAAGGATTCAGCTATAGTGACAAATCCGGTAATAAGGTCATCCTCGGGATTGACGCCGCCAAGCAGCAATTGGCCATGCCAGTCCGTTGGATCTACATGCTGCAGGACGGTACTCTGGGTTACCTGGATGAGAGCAAATCCTTCAAAACCCTGAATGGGGCCGGGGGTGGGAAAGTTTCCCGGGAAAATCCTATCGTGGGCCGGCTCGCTTGGTGGGCCGATGACGAATCCTGCAAAGTGAATGTCAACACCGCTTCCATTCCCGCCGCTTGGGATACGCCCCGCACCACCTCGAAGGAAGATCAGTGGTTGGCCCAGTCCCAGCCCATTTCCGGGGAGTTTCAGCGTTACCCCGGCCACCCCGCCACCGTCGACCTTTCCGCCGTGTTCTACCCGAACCGCCGCTGGGTGCCTGATCCTTTGGCGGCCATCCTGACGGGATCGCAGGAGGCGGCCGGCGGCAAAATGTCGCGGCTTCCCCTCAATGATGCCGCGCGCATCTGGGACCTTGCCCCCTTTATTTCCTCGGACGCCCAGCAGGTCAGTGGCGGCACCGTGGGTACCGCTTCCGGGCAATTGCCCACTCCGCCCGCGAGTATCAGCACCGTGGCCCCATCCAATGATGACCGCCTTTTTACCTCCTTGGATGAAATGTATTTCAAGGCCTCGGGAGCGATCAACAAGAGCCTGAACTCCCCCCGGAGCAATCTCCTTTCCGAAGGCAAGGACCCCGGCCAGGAATTCCTCACCACTCTGGAGCGTTCCCAGTTTTTCCTCACCCACAAAAGCCACTCTCCCGAGCTGACCAATCAAGGTTTCCCCCGGGTGTCAATGTTCCCCATGGACCTCCTTGCCGTGCCGGCCGTTGGTGGCACCGGGTCGCTGCCCTCGGGGGTCAGTCCTTATGACGTCACGATGGCGCTCAACAGCACGATTGGCCGCAAGGCTTATTTCTTCCAGCGCCGCGATCCCGGTTCGCGGCACGGTGAGCTTTACGCCAGCGGTGATTCCCGCTCCCGGAACACCCTGGTCTTCAAATATCTGAAAGAACTCTCCAAACTGCCGATCCCTGGTTATCCGGACATTGTGCCGTTCCAAGTCCCGGCGGTCACCACGGAAGATCCCCTTGGGCTTTCCTTTGCCGCCAAATATCCGCCCGGCCTGAGTGGCAATGGCAGTACCGTTTTTGCCAGCGCTTACGGCCCTTCTTCCTTGTTTGATTCCAGCGAGCGCACCCAGATCCTGCTCAACATGCTGGACTACACCCGCTCCATCAACATGCAGCCGGCCTTCCTCGGTTTGGCGGACAAGTATGACGATGGCTATGGCAAAGCGGCCGGAATCTGCGGTTGCGCCAATGTCTCAGGTGCCAACACGAATACGACCCATCACAGTTGCCTGCTTTTCTCCAACCAGACCACCCGCACCCCCAAGGGCACCGGAAAACTCTTTGGAGCGGCTGAGATTGCGGTGGTGGTCAATGTGGCCGCCAGCCGTGCCGGGGGCGCCGCCTCCGATCCTGTTACTGGACCATGGGGCGGACTCTATGGGCTGATGAGCACCGAATCACGTGCCCGGGCGGACAATCCAGGACCGGGAACCCGTTTCATTGTGGAAGTCGGTTTCATCCAAAGCGCCTTCAGTCCCAAACAAGGCTGGTCCGCGTCTTTCCCACCCGGTGGGTTGGCGGTCAGTTCGATTACCCCCGGACCGGGGGATACAGTTCCCACAGGAGCCAGTACCCCACAATCCTCCACCATTCCGATCATTGGGCCTGATCAGGAACGGCTGTCTACCTTGGATAGCGTTCAGATCGGTGGCAAAGGTTCTGGCGGCGGCACCGAGCGTCAGTTTGCCAAAGGACCCCAGGTGAACCAAGGTATTATTCCACTGGGTGGCATGGTGGGCCCCCGGGGCAGTTTCACTTCTGTCGCCGTCCCCGCCAACACCGTGGTGAACAATCGCCTCGCAAGGCTTCGGCCCTACTGTGTGGTGGTGAACGGGGGCAATCCCGGGGCGGTGGATGTGAACCTGACTGCAGACCCCACGGTGCCGATCCGGGTCCACGTCATGGACGGTACGGAAGTCTACGACGTCACCCAGGCGACCGACCTGCTGTTGCCCGCCAACTTTTTTGTGGGCGTGCAGCCCCAATTGACCAACGAATCCCTGGCCTCCCTGGTGTACAAATGGGCGATGGCCACTCCTCCTGCCGGGGCGCCCTTCCCGGATCCCCGGCTTTTCATCCGCAGTTTTGTGGTGCCTCACGGCGACTACCGCCTGACGGCTACCCCCACCCGGGTGGATGCGGATGTTTATGTTCCTCATGCCAATTACGCTGCCCCGGGCAACGCGGGCCGCTTCGCCCACTCGTTCTTCGAGGGAAACTCCAACCCCACCAACCGGTCCATGTCCGGCAGCACCTACAACCCGGTGATTGGCCTGATCGATACTCTGAAAGTCCAGAAGTTTCCCATGCCTAGCGCGAATCCGTTTCCCGACGCCACCAAACTTAGCGCACTGCCTTTGCCTACGCCATTTGCCGGGAGAATGGGCGCCAACAGCCTGACCTCAATGGGGGCGTTAAAGTTCCCGCCCCAGGACCAGAAGATCCTGGAGCAATCCAGCATGAATCCGGCCCGCCGCGAGACCTTCGCCCATGCCCGTCGGGATGGACGCGGGGTGGTGGCCAACCGGGGATCTTCCGATCCCTTTGAAACCGGTGACTTTGATACCGGAGTCGCGACTACCCCGGACGGTCCCTACATGAACTACCCGGATGAAGGGGACCGCCGCACCAACGGTTCTGACGCTTATTACAAAAAGCTCTTCATCAACGCGCCAAAAACCTCCGCTCAGGGTGTGGGCGGACAGAACATCTCCCCGAATTTCCTTGTGCGGTCTCCGGTGGACTTTGGCTCCATCCCCACCGGGGTGATGAACCGGGTGCCGTGGCAAACGCTGCGCTTCCGCCCGGATATCGGGATGAACGATCCAACCAAGCGCATGAACAATCTGAGCAGCACTCCCCCTCCCGGAATGCCCTTCGCCAACTTCTGCGGCCCGCGGGATCACTTCTTCCTCGATATGTTCTGGATGCCGGTGGTGGAGCCATGGTCCATCAGCGAACCGTTCTCTACCAAGGGGACCATCAACCTCAATCAGCAGATTTTCCCTTTCATGTATATCGAGCGCACCACCGCGCTGCATGCCCTGCTGCGGGGAGAGCGGATGTATGCCATCCCCAACTCGGCTGCTGACAAATACAAGAACGTGAACCCGACCACTGGCGAACCCACCGGTGGCGAGGACGCCAGCTACCGCCGGTTCATCAACGCCAAGGAAACCCTCCGGCAGTTCACCCGCCGGTATCAGCAGGGGGCCGATTTTGATCCGATCCCTGCCCAGGGAAATCCGCTGGCCTTCAACTGCTTCCGCAGTGCCAGTGAAATCTGTGAAACGTGGTTGGTGCCGGAAGAACTGACCAGCACCAGCCTGGACGCGACCTTGGAGAAGGTCGTGGGAACGGTTACCGGAGGCGGTCAGCGCAGCGGCTTCTGGACGGATCACGCCCTCACCGGGGACAATCTGCGGGAACGGCCTTATGCCAATCTCTACCCCCGCGTGACGGTCCGATCCAATGTGTTCAAGCTGCATCTGGTGGCCCAGACCCTGCAGAAAGCGACCAGTGAGGACCCCAATTCCTTCGATTCGGTTAAGGACTCCGTGACGGCAGAATGGCGCGGTTCGTGTATGATCGAACGCTCGATTGATCCCCGCGATCCGCTTCTGGCCAACAAGGATTACACCAGCTTGGATTCAAAGGTGATCAATCCCACGACCACCCCGAAATTGGACCGCTTCTACACCTACCGCGTGACGGAAGTGAAACAGCTGACCCAGTAAAACCCCCACTCACCTATGAGGGGCGGCTGGCGGGAAATCCGCTGTCGCCCCTCATTTTTTTGTGCGTGCAGAGAGGAATGTGACTATTGATAAGCCATGAAACCCCGCCGCGCGCTGGAGCGCCCTCCCATTGAGGTGAAACCTGCTGTAAAAACCGCCGCCAAAACCCGGTCTGCCAGCAAGCCGGCTCCTGCACTCGATTTTACGGGCGGATGGGACTACGCGCCTGCTCCAGAATCCGTGAAACCCGTGATCCGGGCCGAATACGGGCTTTTCATCGATGGAAAATGGTCCCGGGCCGCCGATGGCCGGACCTTCGAAACGATCAATCCGGCCACGGAAAAACCACTCGCCCGCGTCGCGGAAGCCAGCGCCTCTGACGTGGACCGTGCGGTGAGGGCCGCCCGCCGCGCCTACAAAAAAGTCTGGTCCAAAACATCCGGAACCGATCGTGGCAAATATCTCTTCAGGATCGCCCGGCTGATTCAGGAAAAATCCCGCGAACTGGCGGTGCTGGAAACCATGGATGGCGGCAAGCCCATCCGGGAAAGCCGGGATGTGGATCTGCCGCTCGTCGCGGCCCACTTTTTCTACTACGCCGGCTGGGCGGACAAACTGACTTATGCCTTTCCCAGCCGTACCCCGCGCCCGCTCGGAGTCGCGGGACAGATCATCCCGTGGAATTTCCCCCTGCTCATGCTGGCTTGGAAAATTGCTCCCGCCCTCGCCTGCGGAAATACGGTGGTCCTCAAGGCCGCCGAGACCACGCCGCTGACCGCCCTGCACTTTGCACAAATCTGTCAGGAAGCCGGTTTGCCGGACGGGGTGGTGAATATCCTCACCGGAGCTGGGGCCACCGGCGCGGCTATCGTGAACCATCCCGGGATCGATAAAATTGCCTTTACTGGCTCGACTGAAGTCGGGAAACAGATCGCCCGGGCTGTGGCCGGGACCCCCAAAAAGCTCACGCTCGAACTCGGCGGGAAGGCCGCCAACATCGTCTTCGCCGATGCCCCCCTCGACCAGGCGGTGGAAGGCATCGTCCAAGGCATCTATTTCAACCAAGGGCACGTCTGCTGTGCCGGCAGCCGGCTGCTGGTGGAGGAAAGCGTGCATGATATCGTGGTGCGCAAGCTGCGCGACCGGCTGCGCACTCTCCGGATAGGCGATCCTTTGGACAAAAACACCGACATCGGGGCCATCAACAGCCGTCCCCAGCTCGATAAAATCCGGGAATTGGTGCAGAGCGGCGTGCAGGAGGGGGCGGAACTGTTCCAACCCGCCTGTGCATTGCCCGGCCAAGGCTTCTTTTTCCCCCCGAGCTTTTTCACCAGGGTCACCGCCAGCCACCGCATTGCCCGGGAGGAAATCTTCGGCCCGGTTTTGAGCATCCTTACATTCCGCACGCCGGAAGAAGCGGTGGAACGCGCCAATAACACCTGTTACGGCCTGAGTGCCGGCGTCTGGACGGACAAGGGCAGCAAGATTTTCCAGATCGCCAAAAAGCTCAAAGCCGGCATCATCTGGGCCAATACCTTCAACAAGTTCGACCCCACCAGTCCGTTTGGCGGCTACAAGGAAAGCGGCTTTGGACGCGAGGGCGGGCTGCAGGGTCTGATGCCCTACGTCTCCCTCGACTAGCCGGAACCACTGGACCCCATGCCCGCGCCCGCTGCTGCCTCCCTGCCGCTTCCCGTCCCCGGCGGGAAACCGGCCGGATCGCCTGATTTCAGCGAGCGGCTCAGCCCGATGCTGGTGAAGGAACTCCGTCAGGGGATGCGTTCCCCGCTGTTCGTCTGGGGATTGATCTCCATGAATCTCTTCCTCGCGGCGGTGGTCTGGCTCACCATGGGGGATCCCCGGGAAATCGCGCTCCACCAGGCCTTTTTCGGTGGTTACTGCGCGCTGGTCTGCGGCCTGCTGCCCCTGCGCGCCGCCGGGGCGCTGCACGATGAACTGCGGGGCAATACCATCGATACATTGATCCTTACCCGTCTCACCGGCTGGCGGATCACGCTGGGCAAGTGGGTGGCGGTGGCGGCCCAGCAACTCCTCGCCACCGTCACGGTGCTGCCCTATCTGATCGTGCGGTATTTTGCGGGAGGGGTCGATGTGCCGATGGAGCTGGCCTGGCTGGGGATCTTCCTTCTCACCGGCATGGGCTCGGCCGCTATCCTGACGGGTTTTTCCTGGATCAGATATTTTCTCTTCCGCGCCGCCATCATGATGGGCCTGACTTTTGTCACCGGGGCGTTTTGCGTGGCGGTGCTGGAACAGATGTTCGGCTACCGCCGGCAATATCTGTTGGATGAAATTTTCCGGACCGGAGGATGGCGGGTCTTTCTGCTGGTGCTCCTGCCCGCCGCACACGCCGTTTTTTTCGCGCTCGATGTGGGGGCCTCGAAGGTCGGATCAATGATGGAAAACCGCCCGGTCCGGCGCCGGGTGGTGGGGACGGTGGCGATTTTTGTCTATGGGCTGCTGGCGTGGTTTTGCCAGGCCAATGAGTGGTGGGTCCTGATTTGGAGCGGCACCCTGGCCTCGGTCACTCTGCTGATCATCGGCCTGCAGGCACTGTTGGAACAGCCCGTCAATCTGCCCGCGATGGTCATGCCCATGGTGCGGCGTGGTTGGTGGGGACGACTGGCGGGTCGTTTCCTCTATCCGGGCTGGCCCTCAGGGGTGAATTTTGTTTTTTGCCTGCTGGTGGCGGCCGGGGTGCTTTTTTCGTGGCGCTTCCACGGGCAGTTCCCGCTGCGCTACCGTGGGTCCGGGCCCTATCAGCCGCGTTCCGATGATTGGGCCTTGCTGGTGGCCGGGTGGGGTGCCCTCGCCGGGATGGTGCCGGTTCCGTTGGTGCTCTGGCAGGTTTTTTTCAGGAAGCGCCTGCCATGGCACCTGGGTATTTACGTGTTGTTATTATTTGTGGTGGCGGCGCTGGAGGTTGCCGTGATCGTGATGGCGGCTTCCCTGGAGAATCCGAATCTCCTGAAGTGGGGCTGGCCGGTCCCAACCATGGGCTGGGCATGGCTGGACCGGGTGGATTACCGGTTGGACAACAAGAATTGGGATTCCGGAAACCTGGGGTGGTCCTCCCCGCTGACGGAGTTGGAACCCGCCCGCTTCATGAATTGGACCTTTGAAACCATTGCCGTCACCTCGGGTTTGGTTTCCCTGGCGTGGTGGGGCTTCGCTCTGCTCGTCGCGGCCCGCGCTTTCCGCGCCACCCGGGCAGTGGAGCGGGAAGCGGCCGCGTTGTGGCGCGGCTAAGGGCCTTAGGTGCCCGACTCGGCGGAAACCTGCATGGTGGCGGTGACGTGATCCAGTTTCTTCACCACGGCGTCGAGATTCATCACGTGGTCGATTACGATGGGTTCGGTCTCCCCTTGGAAGCGGAGGATCAGCCGGCCGGAGCGCACGAAGGGCAGGTAGTATTCAAAGACGTCGAAGACTTCCTTGGTGTAGGTGAGGCGCATGGTGGAGAAACGCCGGCGTTTGTCGAGCACGCCACCCACTACGATGACTTCGTTGGATTCGATTTTAACGTAATGGAACCGGGCATAAATGATGGCCGCGATCATGAGGATGACCCAGACGACAAAGATGGCGAAGTAGAAGTGCGCGTTCGCGATGGGAATGAAGCCGCCGAGGAAATTGAAGAATCCGTTGAGGAATTGATAGTAGATATTGAGGATGAAGAGCCCCATGCCCAGAATAACGGTCGCAGCCACGCCGAGCAGCGCCCAGGTGAGGATGATGTCCGTGCAAACCACCACCATGGTGTAGGTGAAAGCGGCGAGGAAGATCAAGGCGATGACCTGCTCGGCTTTCAGTTTTTCAGCCATTTTGCTGTATTCCACCTGCGCCACGGTTGGAACTGCCGAACTGACGGTGCCGTCGACCTGGGTGACGGTCTGGGCAGCAGGAGGATTGGACAGTCGTTTCAACTCGCCATCGATGCCGAACAACATGCTGAAGATACCGCAAATCAGGGCGGCGATGGCCATGGGATAGAGGATTGGGATATTGGGCCAGACACGGATGGTGAGGGAGTGGGGATTGGACCCCGGTTCGTGCAGGGAAGCGTGGGCTTCGGAAAGAGCCGGCTGGAGGGGGAGAGTGGCGGCGGGCGGTGGGGAGTCTGGATCGGACATGGCGTTGGAGGGAGGAACGGTGGGAAAACGGGGTATCCTTTCACAGAGGCAGCCGGCCTGCCAGGTGTTTTCCTTGGGAGATGGAGGAGGTATGGCGTTTGATCTTGTCCCGTTCTGAGTCAGTCTCAGAGTGTTCATGTCCGCTGCTCCCCCCACTCCGGCTTCTCCGGCGCCGTCCCGACCCCGTCGGCGGTGGGTGCGGCGTGGTCTGCTGGCGGCTGGCCTGCTGCTGCTCATTTTGGTTTTATTCCACCGCCCCCTCGGACATTGGGCGATCCGTCATTTCGGAGGCTCCGCTCTGGCCAAATCGGGGATTGCCGGAGAATGGAAAACCTCCGGTTCCCTGCTCAATGGACTGGTGGTGGATGATCTCAAGCTGACCGGCAATGCCACCTCGCAACTGCGGTCCGTCACGCTCCAGCACGCCGAATTTGACTACGATCTCCAAGCGTGGCGCCGCACCGGACCCGGGACGGCGCTGAAAAGCATCTTGGTGCAAAATCTCGAAGTGGAGCTCGATTTGACCATTCCCCGGCCGAAGCCTGCGGGGAGCCGGCCCCCCGGGCCGAAACGCAAACCCACCCTCCCCGCAGTCGCCCTGCCCGCGGTTCAGATCGATAATCTCACCCTCAGGCTGCGGCTGCCGAATCATCAGTTGGTGGTGCGCCGGTTCTCCCTCCTGCTTGATCCAGCCAAACCGGGCTTCATTGAAGCGGAAGAACTGGACCTGCCCGGCACCCCGGTGCTGCGTGATCTCAAAGGCGTCACCCACCTGACTCCGACCACCCTGACCCTCGAGCAAACCACCCTGTGGCCGGATACGGTGTTGGAGCGCCTGATGGTGGATGTGGCCAAATTGGCCTCGGACGAGGCCGGTTTCTCCCTCGCGGCTCGGCAGGGCGCCACCCATCTATCGGTGGAAGGCCGGTCCGGCGGATGGTTTACCGGCGTCACGGCGGACGCCACGGTGGCGGTGGATAAAATCAGTCAGGAAACCCTCGCCTTCTGGGGCGTGCCTTCCGGAAAGGCCGCCTGGCAGGCGGACCGGGCCGTCTTGAAGTTCGTGGGTCCGGTGCTGCGTCCCGACCAGCTGGCCCTGGACCTGTCGGTGCTGGGTGGCGGTTTCACCCTGCCGGGGGTGAAGCTGACAGATATCCAGCTGGGAGCCACCATGGGCGGTGGAGTGTTCACCCTGGGGCAGCTAAAAGCTGCTTCCGGCAGTAACACCGCCGTAGCCCAGGGGCAGGCCACCCTGCCGGCCTCCTGGGCCGGGATCGCCAAAGTGCCCGGCCGGCTGGACCTGACGTTCCAAGCCCCGCAACTGGCGGAACTCCTGCCACCCGGCGCGGAAGTGACCGGTCAGGCGGAAGGGAAAGGCACGGTGGTTTTCGCCAACAGGATCCTGACCGAAACGACGGCTGAGATCACGGCGGGCGGAGTGCAGGTGCAGGGCATCCCGATCGAATCAGCGGGCAGCCGGCTGCGGTTGGAGGACGGAGTGCTGAAAGTCGAAGCCGGCAACGTGCGGCTGAATGCGCAAAACACGCTGGCCGTGACCGGGCAGCTGGGGCTGCGCGGGACACGTGATTTTACCGTGAATTGGCAAGCCGATGCCCGGGACCTCGCCACCGTGCCGGTCTCGGTGCGGACGGGTTTGCCCTGGCCGACCGCGGGCACGGTGATTTCCCAGGGTTCGGCCTCTGGCGCGCTCCAACAATGGCAGGCGGGGGATTGGCAATCGCTGCAGGGCAAGGCGACGGTGGATGTGACCGGCCTGCGGATTCAGGAGGCCGCGCTCGATTCCCTGCATTTGCAGGCTGATGCCAAGGCCGGCGTGGTAAAGGTGGAGGACTTGTTCGTGAGGCTTGATGCCTCCAACCGGTTGAGTGCCGCGGGTGAATTGAATCTCACCGATCAGGGACTGCCCCTGACCGCCCGGGTGAAGCTGGAGCTGCCGCAGGTGGTCAAAGCCTCAGCCTGGAGCACCCAATTCAAAGGTCCGGCTTTGCGCGGGGGGGCTGTGACGGTGGATTGGCAGGGGCAGGGGATGCTTGAGCCGCGGCAGATGGAGAGCCGGGGCGAGGTGCTGGTCCGGGAGTTGAAACTGGAAGGGGTGCCCGAAATCCTGGGGCTCAGCGCCAGCCTGACCCAGTCCGGCGGGGAATTGAATCTGCCGAAGCTCAAGGCCAGCGCCGGGCCGTGGCGCGCGGAAGGAGCCATTTTCTACGATGGCTGGCACCTGACCGTGCCGAAGCTGGAAGCCTTTGTGAAGAACGAGCGGCTGGTGGAACTTGCCGCGAGAATCCCACTGAAGAATGCCAAAGTGCTGTCGGACTCGCCGGTCTCCCTCCAGCTTGAAATCGATCAGCTGGACGCGGCCAAACTAGCCGCCGCGCTGGGAAAAACCTTTCCCGTCCAGGGGCTGCTTTCCGCCCAAGGAAACTTTTCCGGCACGCTGGAGACGCTCACGGGCAGTCTGACCGCAGAGGCCACCCGGATCAAACCCACCGCCGCCGGGGGACCGCCCACCGAACCCGCCACCGTGAAACTGACGGCTCTGGTGAAGGACGGAAAGCTTGTCCTCGACGGTACCGCCACCCAGCGCCCGCTGCAGCCCGTCACCCTCTCGGCCCGTCTCCCGCTGGACCTCCCGGCCCTGTTGGAGAGTCCCCAAATAGCGAAAACCCTCCCGTTGAGTGCGCAGGTGAAGATGCCCGCCTCGTCGCTGGCGTTTCTTCCCGTCTGGGTGCCCGCCCTGCGCACCGTGGCAGGGACGGCGGCGATGGATTTCACTATTTCCGGCACGGTGGGCGCGCCCGTCTGGAAAGGGGGGGCCACCGTCTCCGCCAGTCAGGTGACTTTCGGGGGACGCGCTTTGCCCACCGTCAAGGATGTGAAGATCCGGCTCCGGGCCGATGAAAAGCGCCTGGCTGTGGATGAGGCGTCCGTCATGCTGGCAGGCGGACGGTTGCGGGTCACCGGCGGGGCCGGCATGGACAATTTCAAGGACCCCGCGCTCGATTTTCAACTTTCCGCCGATGAAGTGCTGGTAGTGCGCGATGAAAACCTCTCGCTCCGCGCCAATGCCGCCCTGACCTGCCGGGGCCGCCTCTCCGCGGCCGAAGTGAAAGGGCAGGTGGACCTGGTCCGGGGGCGGGTATTCAAGGAAATTGAATTCCTGCCGCTCTCCCTGCCTAACGATCTTCCGCCGCCCCCTCCGCCCACCACTCTGGGCAAGCAGGGTGCGCCGGCCTTGCCTCCACCGTTCGACCGTTGGAATTTTGATATTGCCATCAAAACCCGCGATCCCATCCGCCTGATGGGCAATGTCGCCAAAGGCAATGCGGTGGCCGATCTCCGCCTCTCCGGCCCGGGAGCCCGGCCGGATCTGACCGGCACGGTCAAGCTGGAGGAAATGTGGCTCAAACTCCCCTTCAGCCGGCTTAATATCACCGAGGGGGTCGTCTCCTTCAGCAAGGAGCAGCCCTTCGATCCGCAGATCAATATCACCGGCGAATCCATCACCGGCAGCCGCATGGTGCAGGTTTTTGTGCAGGGCCGGGCCCTTGATCCGAAAGTCAGGCTCACCTCCAGCCCACCACTCCCGGAAGGGGAAATCGCCTCGCTGCTGGCGACCGGCGTCACCACTTCCGATCTGACGTCGAGCCGGGATGAAGCCGCCGGGCGCGCGGCCTTTGTGCTGCTGAAACAGACCTACCGCAAACTCTTCCGCAAGTCCGCCGTCGATACCAGCGATGACGAGCCGCCGCGCCTGTCCTTTGAGTTTTCCGTCTTCGGCAGCGACCCCTCGCGGCGGGGCGTCTCGGCGGTGTATGAACTTACTCCCAAGTGGCGTGCCATCGGCCGGGTCGGCGAAACCGGCACCTTCCGGGGACTGCTCCACTATCTGATCCGATTCCGATGAACCGTTTCCTCCTGTTCCTTCTGATCCTGTCTGCGGTGGCTCCGCCACTGCCGGCGCAGGAGCCGCGTGCGTCCGTGGCGGCAGGGGTTCCCGTGGAATTGCAGGGGGTCAGCAGTGAGATGGCGGCGGCCTCAAAGATCGTGGTGGAAAAACAATGGGCTCTTTCCGGGGATAAAATGGTTTCCGCGCCCCTCGCCGATGACCTCGCTTTTTTCCTGCAGCAGCGCTATCTCCAGTTGGGCTACCGCGATGCCCGGGTGGACTGGAAGTTGTCAGGCCAGCGTGCGGTGTTGCTGGTGGAGGAGGGCACCAGGCAGACGGTGGGCAAGATCACCTTCACCGGAGTGGACCCGGAGCGGATGGATTCCCTGCGGAGTTATCTGACCCGGCAGACCCGCGAACGGGAAGGGCGCCTCGCCAAAACCCTGCCTTTTGTGGAGGGCGATCTTGAGGCCGGCCTCGGGCTGGTGGTGCGTCGGCTGCAGGCTGATGGTTACCTGCTGGCCACGGCCGCCGACGCCGTCTATACGCCCGGAGCAAGCCCCGGCAGCATGGATATCGCAATCGATCTGAAACCGGGGAAGCTTTCAGTTTTCTCAGCCTTGCGGGTGGAAGGCGATGCCTCTCCCCTGACGAAAGTGGCGCAGGAAAAAATCACGGCCCTGGCCGGCCAGCCGTTTAGCGAAGTCCGCCTGGAAAACCTCCGGAAGGATCTGAAAGGAGACCTTCAGCAACAGGGCCGGTTTGCCGCGGAGGTGCAGGCCGTTTCCCTGCCGGGGACGGAGGTGGACGGCAAGGTGCCGGCCGTTATCACCATCCTTCCGGGCGAACCATTTACCGTGACCGAGGTGCGGGTGGCCGACCAATTGAGCAAAGGCGCGCACCACGTGGCGGAGGCCGTCTTTGCTGCTGCGACCGGCCAGACTTACGCCCCCGAGACCCTTGATCTGCTCTACCGCCGGAGCCTGGACACGGGAATCTTCAGCCGCCTGGAGGTGGAACCGGTGGCCTTGAGCGGCAATACGCTCGCCCTCTCCGTGAGTGGTGAGGAGGCCCTGCCAAGGACGCTGGGATTCTTTGGTGGCTACGAAACGTTCTATGGCCCGATCGCCGGGATCGAGGCGCGGCATGTGAATTTCATGGATACCGGGAACTCGCTCGGCCTGCGGGCAGAACTGAGAGGCACCGGGGCCAATGGCAGTGTGCAATGGGCCGACCCTGCGATCTTCGGTTCGCGCAACGCGTTGGGTCTGGGGATGGCTTTAGAGAATTTCACCTTCAAGGATTACACCCATGACAGTGCGGGCCTGCGCGGCAGTCTGACCCGCCGCATCAGCCGGCGGATCACTGCCGAGATTTTTTCAGCGGTCAGCCTGAATACGGCGGAGAGCGAGGTGCTGACGATGGATGAACTGGGGCCTGACGATTACCAGACCCTGACGGCAGGCGGGCGGTTGATCCTGGACTACCGGGACAACCCGCTCAATCCCCGCTCCGGATGGTTGGCCGGAGCAGCGGTGGAAGGCGGCTTTGACCAGGGCGGAGAGAGTGATATCAATTTTCTCCGCACGGATTTCAATGCGTCCTGGTATCATCCGCTGGGTGAATCGTGGCGGTTTGCCCTGGGGGCGCGGGCTTCCTCCCTCGGCACCAATGGCGCGGTGGAAGACGTCCCGATCGACCTGCGGCTTTTTAATGGCGGCGGCACCACGGTGCGCAGCTTCGCGGAGCGCGAAATGGGCGCGGCTTCCGCCCGGGGCAGCACGCCCCTGGGCGGACTCGCCACCAGCGTGGTCAATGCCGAGTTGTCCTATGAAATCATTCAGAACCTGGAGATCGCGGCTTTTGCCGATGCCGGCAGCGTGAGCCGGGAGGATCCGTCCCTGTTCCGCGGGGACGATCTGCGGTATGCCGTGGGGATGGGAATCCGCTATCAACTTCCCATCGGTCCGCTCCGGGTGGACTATGGGTTCAATCCCGACCGCCAGCCCGGCGAGGCTGCCGGAGCGCTGCATGTGACGTTTGGGTTTGCCTTTTGAGGGCAGGATTCCCGCCAAATATTATGAAGGAAACCGGGATCAGTTCTCCCGGATTTTATAAAAACGCCGGGGCGTGGTCAGGGGGATTCCCGATTCTGTGTAAGTGGTGGAGGTGCCCGTGGCAGGGAGCGTGGAGGTGAGGGGAACGCCCCAGGCCGCCGGATCCGCGGAGCCATAAACGGTGTAGGTCCGGTCCGCCTTGGAGGTGAAGGTAACCGCTACGCTGGCAGTGCCGCCGTTGACGGTACGGACGACGCTGGTCACCGGAATGATCGCGGGCGGGCTGGCGGAGGTGATCCGCAGGCCATTGAGAGGCGTCTCCGTGTCGCCGCCGGATTGGGTGCTGTCAAAGTAGAGCACGATTTCATCGGTGCCATTGGAGGTCACGGTGACCTGGGCGCTTTTGCTTTCCACCATGCCGGTCGAGATGCCGTTCAGCTGGGGCGCTCCGGCGTCTCCGCCCGGGAAGGATGAGTCTGCGGTAATCAGCGTATCCTCCGCCGTGCGGGTGGCATCCGTGACCAGCACGCGGATGATGGCGGATTGGGAGAGGGTGGGATCCTGGTGATAACTACGGATTGCCCAGGTGCCTGCGGGCAGGCCGGTCAGGCGGGCACGGATCATGCCGAAATTGTTCTTCACAAAGTCCTCCGAAAACCAGCCGAGGGGAACGTCAGGGGCCTCGCCACGATCGCGCCAATCCAACCCACCCACGGGCATGCCCGCAGGGTCGAGGTTATCCAAGGCAATTTGAAAGGAGACTCCGGTGCGTGAGAGCAGGTTGGCTGCCGGCAGGTCCGTCCCATTCGCGCCATTGGCGGCTCCGATGACAACGGCATTGGCGGCGCCGGGTTCCGGCTGGCCGGTAGAGGGTCCCAGATCGATCAAGGCCCAGGTCAAATCCGGCGGGCGGGGTCCGGTCCGGGAAAGACGAAGGCCAGCCAAGGGCACTTCCCGGTCCACTCCATCGGCGGTGCTGTCGAAGAAGAGGATCACGTCATCAGTGCCGTTGGCGGTGACCTGGAAGCGGGCTTCATGCTGGGCAATGAGGCCGGTGGTGAGATTGGTGATAGTGGGGGCTCCCGTATTGGCGGGATGGTCCGGCCATGAGGCATCCCCGGTCACCGTGGTGTCGACGGCAGTTCCGTTGGCGTCGGTGACCAGAATCCGGATGCCGGCGGACTGGGAATTGGCGGCATCAAGGTGATAGCTGCTGACATCATAGGTGCCTGCTGGGAGTTGTCCGAGGGACGCCCGGATCATGCCCAGGTTGTTTTTGACGAAATCCTCTCCCAAGCGGTTGAGCGGAAGGCCTGGACTGTCGCCACGATCCCGCCAGTCGAGCCCGCCGGTGGGAATGCCGTTCTGATCGAGGTTATCCAGGGCAAGGGTGAAAAGTTCACCGGTATCGGCCAACAAAGTGGTGGCGGGGAGGTCGATTCCATTGGCCCCATCCGCTCCGCCCCCGATGGTCCGCCCATTGGCAGATCCCGGCTCGGCCCGGCCACCGGTGGCCCCGAGATCAATCAGGGCAAAAGCTGGGCCGGGCGGACGGACGACCACGCCGACCGTGGCGGCGGCGGTCAGGAGTTCGGCTTCGGCGCGCAGCACAAAGTCGGTGGTGGTGGCCGGTTGTACGGTCAGGGTGCCAACCCCATTGGCGTCTGTCTTGTTATTGACGCTGCCGATTCCATCGATGGAAACCAGGGCATCCGGACGCACCCGCCAGTTCAGCACCACACTTTCGCCGGCATCAATCCGTTGCCGGGTAGCGGTAAAAGCCGCGAGGGGTCGGACCGCAACAGAAACCGGTTTGGTGTCATTGCCGGTGGGGGTGTTGACAGTCAGGGTGTAGGTGGTGTTGACGAGGGGCGTAACGCTGACGGAACCGGCTCCGTTGGCATCGGTCAGGGGCAGAACACTGCCGACTCCCTGATCAATGCTGGCCGCGGTGGCAGTGGGTGAAATCAGCCATGAAAGCTGAGCCGGGCTGCCCGGAGTGATGCTGATCGGGGTCGCCACATAGTTGACGATGGGCACGGGCGGGGGAGCCGTGGGGACCGCGACCACGGTAATCATGTTGCCAGGGTAGAGGCCGTTCCGCACCGTGACCGAGGTGGCGACACTGGGGAATTGGTAGATCGACATGAAGTTGTTCAGGCCGATGCCTGCACCGAATCCGTCACCGGTCTCATCAATGCCGCTGTAGTCCGGCTGGCCGTCCGGGGAGATTCCGGTATTCATCCGCAGCCAGCCACCATCAATGACCCATTGCAGCGAGCCACCCAGCACGGGATCTGAATTGGAGGAACTGGGAACGGTCACGTTGGGACCATTGATGCGGTTATCAATCAGGACGTAAAAGGTGGAGGGCGTGTCGGTGGTGACGACGGCTGCATAGTTGGCATTGTCGCGGGCATTGTTGGAAAATTTCACATAATCGTGCCCGAGCAAATAGGGAGGCAGACCCACGATATTGGTCCCGGTCGTGCTCAGCAGACCGGTTGACTCATCAAAAGCGGCGCCATTATGCTGGTGGGTGCGGTCGTTGTAACTGACTGCTTCCTCTCCAAAGCCGGGGCTGAACTGAGCGACAGGGTCCGGGGCCACGTTGGTCTCCACCACACTGGTGATGGCCGCCCGCGCCGGGGCGGTGGCCAGCATGGCCGCAAAAAGCGCTCGAAGGGAAAAGCTCGTTTTCATCCTGAGGGGGTCTAAAATTGAGTGACCAAGCGGGGGGGCTCAATCAGCAAACAGCCGTTGGCATCCTGCGCGGAAATCTATGCCCGGAGCAAGACTTTTCACGTTTGGAGTGCCTTCCGGGCGGGTTCTGGAATCAGCTGCCGTGAGGCACTGCTTCAAGTCAGATAAACTCCTCGGCGTTCACCAGATCCCGATAGGCCATGGCGCGCATGGCGGTGCAGAGGGCCGCTCCTAAAATAGTGCGCTCCCTGGCAACGCGGGAGACCTGGGCGGCTGGCCGGGCGAGACCCAGGACGAGTTGGCCGTAGGTTTCGGCTCCAGCAACGTATTCCAGCATTTTAAAGGCCACGTGGGCAGCATTGAGGTCGGGGAAAACGAGGACGTTGGCACGTCCTCCGAGGACGGAACCAGGGGCCTTGCGCCGCATCGTATCCGGATCAATGGCGGCATCCAGTTGCATTTCGCCGTCAATCTCCATGTCCACCAGCAATTGTTTCGCCTGGCTGCGCGCCAATTCCATGGCGGCGAGGACTTTGGTGGTGGAGGCATTTCTGGCACTGCCCCGGGTGGAGAAGGAGATCATGGCCACGCGGGGTTTTTCGGAAGAGAGCAGGTGGGCGGCGCGGGCGGTCTCGACGGCGGTCATGGCAAGCTGGCCCATGGTCGGGTTGGGGATCACCGCGCAGTCGGCGAGGAAAAGAGTGCCATTTACGCCGAGATCCGGGCGGTTCGCCAGATAGGCAGGCAGACAGGAGGAGGCACTGTCGCGCCCCGGCATCGGGCGGATCAGGTGGAAGAGAGCCCGGAAAAAGGCGGCCGGGAAGCCTTCATTGCCTCCCACCACGCCATCAGCATAGCCATATTGCACCATCATCGCGGCGAAGTAGGCTGGCTTCACCATGACTTCGGCCGCATTCGGGACGGCCCGCCGGCGGGCTTTTTCAACGCGGCGGTAGCGCTCGCAGAAGAAGTCGAAATCGTCGGATTCAGCAGGGTCAATGATGCCGATGAAATCCAGGCTGATCCCGAGATCAGTGGCCATGGCCCGGAGGGCAGGGCGGTTTCCGAGCAGGATAGGGGCGACCGCCTGGGTTTTCACCAATTCTGCGGCTACGCGGAGGATACGGGGATCAAGCCCGGATGGGAAGACAATGCGCTTGGGGTGGCGGCGCAGGATTTCGACCATGGGCGCGAGAAAGGCGTTGGATGGGTCGAAGAGGGGACTGGGGGAAGGGGTCATGCGGAGCCCGGAGGCAGGATGCAGCCAGCGGGAACCGGTGACGTGGGGGCGGTGGAATGAAAATTCAAGAACGATTCCGGGTGGCTGAAGGAATTGGAATTTCAGGAACGTGAAAAAAGTTGGGCAGGGGTGGTAGAAGTTGCATGCCTCCGCGGTTTCCTGAAGGATGGCGGCGATTATTGTTTAGTGATGTCTGAAAGTGAAACCAAACTGCCGCCGGAGGGCCTGCTGCGCTTCCGCTGCCCGGGTTGCGATTACGGCTTGGAAGCCCCCCTCGCCTTCGCCGGGGTGGAAGCCCCATGTCCAGTCTGCGGGTCGCCGGTGCAGGCTCCGATGAGGCCGGAGACCGCGGTGGTGACCCTGCCGCATGGTTTTTGGGATGAATCTCCTTCACTGGGTGAGGTAGTGTTGACGGGCGGATCGGCCTGCGAGAGCGCCGGTCTACCCCCGATTGAACGGGGGGTGACTGAACTGGAAATGAACCGGGAAGTTCCTGCACCATCCATGGAGGAAACGACTTCCCGGCCTGAAAGAAAGCAAGTGCCCGGGCCGACCCGGGAGGAGGAGGAAGCCGCGGCGGAGTTGGGACATCGCCAGCGGCAGCACCGGCTGCGTTTTTTTGATGCCGCGCTGATGACCTTGTTTTTAGGAACCATCGTCATGGGCGGGGCGGCCGTGGCGTTTACCCAGGCCAAACCGGAATCCGTCCCGTCAGGGTCGCCGGAGCTTTCCGGTCTTGTGGTGGAGCGGATGCAGCAGCTGGACCGGCAGCGGGATCAGGCCGTGCAGTCGGCCCGGCAGACCCTGCAGGCACTGCTGGCCGCGGTGGATGCCAAATCCGCCGGACCTCTGCTGCTACCCGGCAGCACGGCGACGGATGGGCTGGTGTTTCCGTGCTTTCCCGGGGCGGGGCCGGATGATTTCGAGTTTATCCAAGTCCGCAGGATTTCCGGGACTGAGCGGTTTTTGTCCCTTTTTGAGATCGTGGCCGACCCGCCTTTGGTGATTCCAGTGGAGGAAACTGCGGCAGGAACCAGGGTCCACGGGCTGGCGCTGGCCCAGCAGCAGGGCGGGCGTTTGGGGAAATTCCTCGCTACCCAGGGACAGGGGGAAGAGGTGTTTTATGTGCTGCTGCGGCCCGGTCCGGCGCCCATGGCTGCCGAATTGGTGCGGACGCGCCCGGACTTGCAGTCGTTCCAACTGGTCGCGGCCGAACCGGCCTTTCCGGCGGACGGTGCCTCGGGCTGTTTGGTGTGTTTGACTCCCGGTTCAGAGGCGGCGGCCATCTTCGCCAAACGCTCCCACGATTCGGGTTTGCGCCCGGCCGTGGTGAAACTGGCGTGGCGGCAGCATCGGGAGTCCGGGAATTATATTGAGTTGGTCTCCTTCCAGCCAAATTCCTGGAGCCGCCATTAAAAAATTTGATTCAACTGGAACCTCCACCCACCCCCTGCCCGCCCAATGTCGACCCCGCCTCCCATGCCTGGAAATCACAGCTACACGCTCGCCGATTTCATCCGGACGACTTCCGAACGCGACCTTGGACAGGGTTTGTTTGAGAAGGAGACGGAGCGCCTTCTGGAAGTGAACCTCGATGGACGGGTTTATACCAAAAAGGGTTCCATGGTTGCCTACCAGGGCAATATCAAATTTACCCGGGAGGGTCTGCTGGACGGCGGAGTAGGCAATCTTTTGAAAAAAGCGGTTTCCGGAGAGGGGCTGTCCATCACCTATGCCGAAGGCCGGGGGAAACTCTACCTCGCAGATGCCGGTAAAAAGGTCAGCATCATCCGGCTGCAGAATGAAGCTTTGGTCGTGAATGGCAATGACGTCCTAGCCTTCGAGCCGTCCCTGCAGCACAAGATCACCCTGATGCGTAAAATGGCGGCGATGATGGCGGGCGGCCTGTTCAACATCCGGATCGAAGGAACGGGGATGCTGGCTATCACCAGCCACTACGAGCCGCGCACCCTCCGCGTGGAACCCGGCGTGCCCATCTGCACGGACCCCAATGCCACCATCGCCTGGTCGGCCAACCTGACGCCCCAATTCAAAACCGATCTCTCCCTGCGCAGCTTCCTGGGCCGGGGCTCCGGCGAATCGTTTCAGATGCTCTTCGAAGGTTCCGGATTTGTCGTGATCCAGCCTTACGAGGAAATCGCGATCCGGCGGCAGAACAGCTAGTCCGGCTGGGCCTGCTTTTCGATCAGGGTGATGGGAGAGCCTGCTGGTTCAGGATGGCGGCAGGCGGTCGCCGCCGGCCATCAGCATTCCGTCCGCAGGTGCGCGATGGCGTCAGCGATATCCTGCGGGCCGATGGCTTTGCTGACGTGCGCGTCACCCAGTCTGGGCACGAGGACGAACCGGATCGCGCCCTGGTCAAACTTTTTGTCGCGGGCCATTTTTTCGAAGAGACGCTCGTCCGTGAGAGCGGGGGAGAGGACGAGGGGGAGTTGATAGAGCTTCAGCAGATCCAGAATTTGGCGGGAGGCGGCGGGGTCGAGGCCGGCGTGGCGTTCGGAGAGGAACAGGGCCGCCCGGAGACCGAGGCTGATGGCTTCGCCGTGGAAAAGTTCGCCGTAGCCGGCGCAGGACTCGATGGCATGGCCGATGGTGTGGCCGAAGTTCAGCAGCGCCCGCAGCCCTTTGGTTTCGAATTCGTCCTCCGAGACAATTGCGGCTTTGATGGCGACATTCCGGGCGATGAGATCGGAGAGTGACCGGCGCGGGGCGGTGGCTCCTTCTGTTATCAGCGGGAGCATGGCCGCATCCCGGATGGCGGCGTGTTTGATGATTTCGGCAAAGCCTTCGTTGAACTCCCGGTCCGGCAGGGTTTCCAGCACCACCGGGTCGGCGAGGACCAGACTTGGCTGATGGAATGATCCTATCAAGTTTTTGCCCTCAGGGGTGTTGATGCCGGTTTTCCCCCCCACCGAGCTGTCCACCAGCGAGACGATCGTGGTGGGGATTTGGATGAAGGGGATGCCCCTGAAGAAAATGGAGGCGGCAAATCCGGCCAAATCACCCACCACTCCGCCCCCCAATGCGACCAGAATGGATTGCCGCCCCAAACCGGCACGGATCATCTGCCGCGTGATGGATTCCACTTCTGCGAAACATTTGGCAGGCTCCCCTGCCGGCACCGTGATCACCGTGGGCGAGAAACCGGCCTCCCGCAGGGCGTCGGCCACCGTTTCCCCGTAGAGCGGTCCGACTTTGGAGTCCGTGACGAGGGCGCAGGCCTTGGCCGCGGGGAAGAGCGCCCGGGCTTCCCTCCCAGCCGAGGCCAACAGGCCGGGAGCGATTTTCACTTTATAGGGCGAACCAGGCAAAGAGACAGGGACGATTTGCATTGGGGCATTCACCGGTGCCAACCCGGCGGGCACAACCAGGAAAGTGCTCCCGGCGATGATAATATTTGAAACAAATTATCCTCAGCGGTGCGCTGAATCTGGCGTTAAGGTAGTTACAGACAATCCCCCCACCCACCCATGAATACCACTACCGAAGAACCCGTTCAACCCGCCGGCTGGAAGCAATGGTTTGCCACCCACGGCTCACGCCTGCTGCTTTTTGCCCGCCAACAGACCCGCACTTCCGAGGACGCAGAAGACGTCCTTCAGGAAGCCATGCTCCGTCTCTGGCGCAGTGGCATGATCGAGATGAATGAGGACGGTTTGACCGAACCCAGCCTCGCCGCCGCTTTCACCCACATCCGCCGGTCCGCCATCGACCAAGCCCGCAAAAACATCCGGCGGGCGAACCGGGAAGCCAAGGCGCTCGATTCCGATGAAAATGGAACCATCGTCTGGTTCAAGGATACGCTGGAGGAGGATGAGCGTTCCGCGCAGATCGAAAAAGCCATTCAAGGCCTCCCGGAATACTATAAGGAAGTCATCATTCTCAAGATCTGGGGCGAACTGACTTTCGAGCAAATTGCGGAAACCCTCGATATCCCGATGAATACCGCGGCCAGCCGTTACCGCTATGCGCTGGAAAAACTTCGTCGCACCCTGACCCCGGCAAAATTGGCATGAACTCCAATCCCGAAGAACCCATGGACACCCAACTCCTGCAACTTGAGCGCGAGCTTTTCTCGCTCTCCCCGGTGGAAACGCCGCGCCATCTGGCCGCGCGTCTCGACCAGCAGGTGTCGGGGCCGGTTTCGCTCGGGCGCCAGACGGTGGTTCCGAGGGTCGTTCCTTTCCGATGGCGGAGGATTGTGGCACCCGCAGCCGCTGCCGTCGTAGTCGTTTCGGTTTTGAATCGATTGGATTCGCCTTCCGCCCTGTCTCCGGGTTTCGGTCAAACCAATCCCGGCACTCCCACGCCGGTACCAGCCCTCCCCGTGGCGGATATGACTGGTTACGTCCTGCGGGCTGAACCGGTCTTCGTCAGCCCTGCCGGATGGCAAAGCACCGAACACCATTATTACATTCAGCCCGGAGGTCAGGTTTTCCCGGGCGGTTCCAGTAATTCCCGCCGCCCCGCCGGGATCGCTCCCGTGGTCTTCCACTAAGTGGTGCGATTGTCCTGATGAATTTGAGGAGTCACGCCGGTGAATCTCGTTTTTTGCAGCCATGCTTCTCCTTTTTTCCATTTCACCGCCGCGCGCCGGTCGTTGGGTGATGCTGGGAATCGCCCTTCCAGTGCTTTACTGCACGTCCCTCGCTTGGGCTGATACGGTGGTTCCTCCACCGCCACATCCATCGGCCGGACGTGGTTACCTTGGCGTGATTATCTCCGAGATTTGTCCGGAAGTCCGTGCCCAGACCGTCCTTAAGGAAGGGGAAGGCCTGATGATCGGACGCATAGCCCCGGATAGCCCGGCGGCCGCCCTTGGACTCCTTCACTATGATATTCTGATCAAATTCAACGATCAGTGGCTCATGTCTCCCGCTCAATTCGTCACTCTGGTGGAAAATGCCGGTCCCGGGTCCGAGGTTGAAATCACCTATATGAGGCAGGGCGCCGAGAAAAAGGCCAAGGTGACCCTTGGGGCCTTTCCCGACAACGCGGCTGAAGTGGCGGCCCCCCTTCCTGAAGAAATGCTCACGAGCGTGATCCGCACGCTTCGGGACAATCCTGTCGCCCTTGAGATGGTGCATCGGCAGTTGCAAACCCTGTCCTCCGGCCAAAAACCCGATGCCCTGACAGTTCCCGGTTTCCAGCACGGATCCCGGGTCACTCTCCGTGATGCCAATGGAGAAGTGGAGCTGACGCTGATTGGCCATGAGCAACAATTGCGCGCCTGGGATAAATCCGGGCAGTTGATATTTGAGGGGCCCTGTAACACCCCCGCACAATTGGAGGCGATCCCTAGTGAAGTCCGTCCCCGGTTGGAGCGCCTCCAGAAGGAATGCCTTTCCACCAGAACTCTATCTGCGCCTGGAACGAAAATTCCAGCTGGCAGTGGGGCCGCCAGCGCGGAAACTCCAGCCAGGTAAATTCCTGAATCCCGGCACAAACTCCAGTTGGAACCCAGGAGGCCGCCCAGTCCTCTACTTGCTCCCGGCAAGCACCGCGTTTGGCGGGGTTCAAGCCGATTCCGGATCAACCAGAATCGGCCTGAAGCCTGCGGAGATTGCTTTTGCCGGGAGGTTAAACGGGGCGGCGCTACTTGCCTGCCAGTTGAGGCAGCAGACCTGCCGCGATGGCACGCTTGGCGTTTCCTTCGGCATCCGCATTCCACTTCTCCATCGCCTTTTGATCAAAGAAATAAACTTTGGTCCCTTTATAGTCCACGCTGGGACTGTCCGGGCAGATCAGACTTTTTGTCTTCATCGGACAAAACTTCTGCGGCAGAAGGGTGATTTTATCCAGTCCCAGCTTCGCATCCATGCCCTTGAACTGAGTCAGGATTTCCGGGGCGGCTTTGATGTAATATTTAGCATTTTTCGTCCAAAGTTTGCCGCATTTGCCGCAGCACAGGCCGACTTTGACGCCTTCAAACTCTACGGTTTCCTCCGAGTCCACGTCATCATCCGTCATGATAGGACATTTGGTGTTTTCCTGGGAAAACGCCGCGGAGGGGGTCCCGATGGCGAGGCCGCAGATTCCAGCTAAGAGAAGTAGTTTAAGTTGTTTCATGGTTCGTAATTGAATTACGCTGCGCCCCCCGCAAAATTGCAGGTTTTCTCACCATCCGGCTCTCAAAACCGAAGCCTCATTCTCCTCCATGCCTCCTCTTACTGTCATCGCCGGTTGCGGCTACCTGGGCACCTTCCTCGCACGTGAATTGCTCGCCGCCGGCCGGCCGGTCCTTGGCCTGACCCATCGCGGTGAATCCGCCGCGGCTCTGGTGGCCGCGGGAATCCCGGCTGCGTCCTGTGATCTCACCGGGCTGGATTCAGTCATGGCAGCCGCCACGGCGGTCACCAAATCTTCCGGCCCTGGAAAACTACACATCGTCCATTGCGCGGCGAGTGGGCGCGGTGGCCGCAGCGAAGCCTATCGTGCCATTTACCTGGAAGGTTGCCGCAATCTGCGCGCTGCTTTCCCTCAGGCAGACCGGGTCTTTTTCACTTCCAGCACCAGCGTTTACCCGCACATCGGGGGTGAATCAGTTGATGAATCCACGCCCGCCCAGCCGGACCGCCAAACCGGCCAAATCCTCCGCCAAACTGAGGAAGAGACACTCGCCACTGGAGGCATCGTCGGCCGTCTCGCCGGGATCTATGGCCCGGGCCGCTCCGTGCTGCTCAAAAATTTCCTCGCCGGCCAATCGGTGATCGATGTCCGCCGCGAGCCTCCCCCCACTCCCGATGGCCGTTGGGTCAATCAAGTTCACGTACAGGATGCGGCCCGGGCCATCGCCCACCTGCTTCTGCTCGACTTCCCCAACGACGCCCCCCGCCTTTTTAATATCGCGGACTCGACTCCACTCCTCCAGCGCCCCCTCTTCACCCGCCTCGCCCAGCGTTTTCAACGCCCCCTCCCACCTGAAGCCCCTCCCGATCTTGACCGCAAACGCGGCTGGACCCACAAACAAGTCAGCAACGCCCTACTCCGGGCCACAGGATGGCAGCCACTCTATCCCGACTGGTTCAGCGCCCTCGACGCGGGGGGAATCCTGAAAGATCAGTAAACGATGATCAACGAAGACCAAATCGCGGAAGCGGAATCACTTGAAGCAGAATCCCGGGAGCCGGCTTTCGATTTGCGGGATCGTACCTTTGATTTTGCCTTGCGCATCATCCGCCTGTTCAGCGCGCTTCCCCAGACCGATGAAGCCCGGTTTCTCGGCGAACAATTCCTCCGCAGCGGCACTGCCGTGGGGGCCGACTACCGTGAAGCCCATCGCGGCCGGGCCAAACCTGAATTTGTGGCGAAAATAGCAGACTGCCTCAAGTCACTCGACCAGACCGCCTACTGGCTTGATCTCCTCATCCACGCCAACGTCGTCCCTGCCACCAGACTCTCCAGCCTCCAGGACGAAACCCACCAGCTCACCGCCATTTTTACGACGATTTCCAAGAGGACCAAAGCCAGTCTTTGATGGCAATTTTTGTGATCAAATTCAAGGTTCCCCGTTTATAAATCCAGATCCTTCTTTACCACCAATTCCCATGAATCTCATTCTCACGCTTCTCCAAACCAAGCTGAATGCCTCCGGTCTCGATTGGATCCGGTTGGAATCCATCCATCTCAGTCCCACCCAAAAAACCCTTACCGCCGACCTGAAGCTCGCTGGAGAGAGCGAACTCATCCGCCTCACGGGAACCTATAGCGTCACCCCGGCCAATGCCGTCCGTCTGGAAACCCTCGAGGCCTCCCGCCAGTGGCTCACCGAAGTTGCGGAACTGGTCCTCGCCAAAACCGGCCGCGAATTTCCTCTCCCCGAAGGGTTAAAAGGCAAAGTGATCCGGCTTTTTCTTTAATTTACCCCTTACGATTCGATAATTTCTAGAATTTTCCCCCGTCCGGAAACGAATCCGCTTTCCCTTTTGCCGTCATCCGCTTAAGATCCGTCGAATTCCATTATGAAGCGTCTCCTTATCGCAGCTGTCGCGCTGGCCAGCCTCCCCGCCGCTCAGGCTCAAACGGCTCTCTCTTCCTCCACTCCGGTGATCGGATTTTACAAATTTGACGTGCCGTCGGGCACATCGACATGGTCCTGCGCCTTGGTGACGAAGAAGGACTTTCAAGGGGCGGCCTCCAGCATAGTGGGGGGAGCTACTTCCACGATCAATGTAGCGGGCACACCCTTTTCAGCCGGGAGTTTTAGTTCACACTATGTTGAAATACTGTCTGGTCCCCATGCAGGAATGATCTTGGATGTTGCCACTTCCCCAGCCAACACCGCTAGCGCCGTTTCAGTGGTCGGCAATCTCGGGCCAGCCGGATTGAATCTCGTTGGAAACGAAACTTTTTGCATCAGACAACACGCTATGATTTCAACTGTCCTGCCATCAGGCGGCGGTTTGGCCCCCATTGATGACAACGTAGAGGTTTACGATTCCAACGGAGGGAGTAAAATCCTGACTTGGGACGGAGCTAAATGGGTTGATGGCGTGGATTTCGTTACTCCCTCGGATGCAATTGTTTACCCCCTGCAGGGTTTCAAAATCAGCTCGGTCTCGGGTGCCACAGTCACTTTTGGCGGCGGGCAGGTGTCATATGTGAAAAACGGTGCTACTAAAGTGCCGGTTTACAGTGGAGTGGTCAACTTGATCGGAGTGATGAATCCGTTGGTGGACGTGGCATCTGTTGATCCCGTGTTTTCGGCTCCCCTCTCCGGACTTGGCCTGAACAGTTTGTCTCCTGTGGATGATTTGGTCACCCGCATCTCCTTTGATGGTGTGGCGAAGGAAGATTTTTTTGCTTGGGATGGTGTAGCCGTGGTGGATGGCATCGATTTTGTCACCCCCAAGGGCAATGAACGGATCAAGAACAGCCAAGCTTTTCGGATTTCCCCGCTGGTTGACGGCGTTTACACGCAGCCCCAACTTGTTCCTTGATTCCAGTCGCTTTTCTCAAACACCTCCCATCAATGAATAGATTTCTACCAATTCTTCTGATCGCCGCTTTTTCGGCTTCAGCCCACGCTGCGAATATCCTTGTTACCAGCACCATCACCACGGTGGCAAACGGCGGCAGTCTTTTCCATGGAGCCGCCGGATCCCAAGTCAGTATGCTCAACAGTGCTGGTATTGCTTTACCTGTGGGCTCGCAGGTTCGTTTAGGCTTCTTCCTCAACTACACTGCGGCATTGGACAGCACGCTCCGCAGTGGGAACCTCAATTCCCTTTTTACTGGAGCAAATCGATTCATACCCTTTGGGGAATTGACCTCGCCCACAGGCTACGGCACCGCTTCAGAAGCAACCAACGATATCAAAGAGATTGCTGGTATCATCCGCGCCAGTGTTACTTATCAGGGAATCACTTACATCGGTAATGACAATGACGTGGCAGCGGCCAATACTTTGACCTCTGGCGGCGTAGCCCGCGGCACAAAAGTGTTCATGTTTCTTTATAATTCCCAGTCCTTGGATACCAGTGGGACTGGATTTGAATATGGTCTCTACAGTGCGTCCAACTGGCTAATTCCCGCCGCGGGCACTGCTGATGCTTCGATTCAGCTGCAGCACGCAGATACAAGTAGTGAGGTCTTTTACGGTAGTTTGGGCTCCCTGCGCACAGCGGTGCCAGTCCCCGAACCAACCGCTGTGACATTCGGTATTGCCGTGATTGGAATGGCCTTGGTTCGCCGCCGCCGTCAATAGGTGTTTGGATTTTACGGGAAAGGGCAGCCTCAGGGCTGCCCTTTTCTGTGGAGTGAACTCTTCCAGCCCGGGGGAGTCGACTTCCCCCCCGGGACTGTGAAGACGGGTTTTACAGAGCGGCCGTGAGCACTTTTTCCATGCGGGCGAGCATCGCAGTGGGGGTATCCAGCAGGCCGGCCGCGATGAGCGCATTGTCCCGGATCTGTTCGGCGATCATGGGAGCCAGCTCGTCACCGGTTTTGTCGCGGTGGGCCAGCTTCCGGATCAACGGGTGCCGGGGATTGATTTCCAGGATCACTTTGGCCAAGCCTCCGGCATCCTGATTCATCGCCTTCATCATGGCGCGCATTTGCGGGCTCATCTGGCCATCCGGTTGCAGGGCCACGGCAGGACTTGTCACGAGGCGGGTGCCGGCGCGGACGCCTTCCACACTGCTGCCCAGGGTGGTCTTCAACCATTCGCACAGGGCGCCAGTATCCGCCTCGCTCAAGGCTTCGCCTTCCGTAGGCGGAGCGTCACCAAGATCCAGATCATCGCTGGACGCGGAAACCAGCCGCTTTTCCGCCACTTCTGTCAGGGAGGAGACCACATACTCATCAATCGGCTCGAAGAAGTAGATCACTTCTAGTCCGCGCGCCTTGAACGCTTCCAGGTATGGCCCGGCCTCAATGGCGGAGCGGCTCGGAGCGACGAGGTAATAAATGTCCTTCTGCCCGTCTTTGGCCCGGCTCAGGTATTCGTCAAAGCCTGTCACTGCGCCGGGCTCAGTCATGGAGGACTCGAAACGCAGCAGTTTGGCCAGGGCATCGCGATGCCTGTCATCCACCGCCACTCCTTCTTTGATGAAGCGGCTGAAGGTCTTGTAAAAGTCGTGGTACTTTTCAGCATCGCTCCTGGATTCCGTCTCCAGCATCTTGATCAGGCGTTTCGTCAGGACGTCGCCGAGTTTCTGCACCAGCGCGCTGTCCTGCATGGATTCGCGGGAAATGTTGAGGGGCAGGTCATCACTATCAATCACACCCTTCACAAAGCGAAGCCAGTCCGGCAACAGGCCACGCGGCTTGGGGTCGATCAGGACCCGCCGGCAATAAAGCGCCACCCCGGGCTCCATCTGGCCCATCCCGTAGCGCTCCGGATTTTCCCGGGGTACAAAGAGCAGGGAATTGATCACCAGCGGAGCGTCCGCGCTGAAGTGCAGGCGGTAGCGGGGCTCATCCCATGCGTGGGCGATGAATTTGTAAAAGTCATTGTAGTGTTCATCGGTCACGTCGGTCTTCTTTTTCAGCCACAGAGCCTCCACGTTGTTCACCCGCTCGCCGTCCAGCAGGATCGGGAAGGGGACAAAATTCGAATAACGCTCGAGTATCGTCTTGATCCGGCCCGGGGTGGCGAATTCCGCGTGCTCGTCCTTCAGATGGATCACCATCCGGCACCCGCGCGACTGCCCGGGAACGACTTCAATCTCGTATCCCCCGCGACCGTCGCTGGTCCAGCACAGAGGCTCGGCGTCCTCACGCCACGAGTGGGTGAAAACGCTCACCTTGTCCGCCACCATGAAGACGCTGTAGAAACCAACTCCAAAGCGGCCGATCACATTGCCTGCCGCTTGGGCTCCGGCTTCCAGGTTTTGCAGAAATGCCTTGGTGCCGCTGTGGGCGATGGTGCCAAGATTCTGCACCAGTTCGTCCCGCGTCATGCCGATCCCGTAGTCCACGATCGTGATCGTCCTGGCTTCGGCATCCGTGGTGATTTCAATCCGGGGTTCCTGCTCTGCCTGGAAAATGGAGGTTTCGGTCAGGCGGAGGTGGCGCAGCTTCTCCAGCGAATCCGCCGCGTTGGACACGAGCTCGCGCACAAAAATCTCGCGGTCCGTGTAGAGGGAATTGATGACAATGTCCAGCAATTGGCGGACTTCTGCCTGGAACGGCTGGCGGGTAATGGAATCGGCACTCATGGGGATAGGTGGTGGTTTGCTAGTGAGAACCAGCGGGTGTTTAAAATATCCAGTGCCGCCCGCTTGTCAAAAGCGCGGCAGCCAGGAGGGCTGACTCATTCGCAGGTCGGAACAACTTTCACTTGTGCAGGGTGCTGACGGCGTTTTCAGAATACCCCATGAGTAAAAGATTGAGCACAATTTCCTCCGCGATGCTGGGCTATCCGGATTGGCAGAATGTTTTGGAAGTGATTCTGGAAGAGTTCGGCTGCCAAACGGGCACCCTGCACCAGTGGGCCGACCTCCGCCAGACCTTGGAAATCGTGGCCCACGCCGGCATCCCCAAGGACCTTCTCGTCAAGGTGGAGCGCATCCCCCTGGGCAAAGGCATCGCTGGAACCGCCGCGGAGCGTATGGAGCCCGTGCAAATCTGCAACCTGCAGACCGACCGCAGCGGCGTCGCCAAGCCCGCCGCCAAAAAAACCAAAGTGGGTGGATCGATCGCGGTCCCTGTGGAATTCGGTGGCCTCCTCATGGGAACTCTCGGCATTGGTAAACTCGAACCCTATGATTTCACCTCAGCTGAAATCAGCGACCTCCAGACGGTCGCGGCGGAGATCGCCGAAAAATGGGCCGACGGTTAGGCCGGACTGCCCGATTGCCCTTCAAAGAGCCACCAGCCAACCGCTGGTGGCTCTTTTCGTTGTGGACCTGCACGCCCGGTGCAGCTTCAGGTGACCTCCTCCGTCACAGCCAGCATCGGTCCCAGAGCAGCAGCGCTACCTTTGTGGCCCAGACTTGGAGCATGGAGCTGGGATATCACCCCGTCCAAAAACAGGGCCTCAGGGCATCCCAATTCATCCCGGAAGAGTGTGGCGCTCTCATGGAAGTTCACCGGCTCCGCAGAAATCGCCAGCCAGACAAGGCCATCCGCGTCCACGCCGACGGCGTTTCGGATATGCCGGTTTGCCGAATTCTCCCGGAAAGCCGGGTGCAGCTGCCCGGCGGTGACCAGCAAGGGTCCCGATTGGGTAATCAGGGTCGCTGTGCCCAGGGTTTTAACGGCTTCATCCGTTTCGCGCACCAACGCCTTTCCGTCCTGAACCGCAAAAACGCCGTTAGGCTTGAGGAAGAAATTCCCGTGTCCCTCCCGCTGATTCGGCCCTTTGATCACTTTCCCGTCTGCCACGCACCATCCCACGGGAGAGCCATCCTGTTCAAACATCCCGGCATTCATGGCCGCGACGACCCGTCGACCCTGTTTCGAGACGTGTCGCTCAAGCTCCGCGAAATGCCTGAGGGGGTTCCCGTCGTCGCCCAGTTGGAATAGACGGAGCGAGCTCCGGCTCAAATCGAGCCTGAGGCAAAACCAGCGTCTCCCCCGGTAATGACGGTCCAGAATGGCAAAACCAGGTTGATTCCGGCCCAAACCAAGTCCGCAGGAACCCATCGCAAGGATCCCAGCCAATGAAAAAGCACGTCTTTGCATGCCCTCTCCAACCACAAAGCACCGGGCAAACCAAACAATTACGTCCATGCCATGGATGAAAAACGGAACCACGGCGCATCCTGGAATGTTAGGGAGGGCTTCAACCGGGCAAGTTCCTCGTGAAAAACAGCGTTAGCAGACTGTTTTCCATGGGAGCGGAGGCGGTTTCCCCGATGGCGGCAAGAAAAAGCAAAAAAGGAATGAAAAGGAGTTGCGAAGTTCTGGAGGTGGGGTA
>JAZKDC010000006.1:0-250024 GCA_040387795.1 Verrucomicrobiota bacterium | reverse complement strand
CCGCACTGCCCGCACTGCCCGCACTGCCCGCACTGCCCGCACTGCCCGCACTGCCTTCAGCCTTGTGCAGGGCGAGAGCTGCAAGGAACTGCGCCGGGGAGTAGATCAAAAGCGAGGACTCACGAAAATCCGCTTCATTCCGGGTCACGATGCAATCGGCACCTATGAGAGCGGCGGAGTGATGCAGAACGGCATCCTCGAAATCCGAAAATCGGTCGTGCAGCGCGGAATCGATCACGGACTGATTGACGGGCGCGACAGTGCAAATAGTGGTCAGGTCCTTGAGTCTCTCCACGGTTTCTCTGGCACCCAAGTGACGCCGGACAAGGTAGAAAACGGTCGTCACCGTCGTGGCGCAGATCGCAGCCACAAAATCACCCCGTTCCGCACGGTCAAGCACCAGGGATGAATCCGCGAAGAAGGGCTCGCGCCGGGTGAGGACATCCACGATGACATTGGTATCGATCAATACGTTCACGAGTGCTTGCGCTCCAAATGGTCAATGTAATCTTCAAGATCGGAATCAGTCTGCGGAATGCACCCCGCAAGTCGTCGGGTTCTCGGGGCGAGACGTTCGAGATCGGGTTCCGCAACCTCCCCGTTTGCGGCAAGTGAGGTAAAATAATCTGAAACCAGTTTGGAAACTGAAACCCGTCGTGCGGCCGCAGTGCGCTTTGCGGCAGAAACCAATTCTTCAGGGACGTGAAGGGTTAATTTTGACATGACGTAGCATTCATCAAAAAGACACGTCACACAAGGGGTTATTCAGGACTGAGGTAGCTTTAAGGGGCTATTTCCCGGATTCCGGCGGGGCAGGGGTGTCGTAGAATCTCCGTGCGCAGGAACCGGGAAAGGATGATTCCACTAAAATCCTATAGGGAATTAGGAGAATTCACTTGCCGCCTGTTTCCGAGGCAGTATGCTCGCCTCCCTTTCCCGCCATGTCCGCCATCCGATCCTATAATGTCAGCCTGCTCCAGCAATTGGAGTCCGAGGCCATCTATGTGCTCCGCGAGACCGCGGCCCAGTTCCGCAATCCCGCCCTGCTCTTTTCCGGCGGCAAGGATTCAATCGTGATGGCCTGGCTGGCCCGGAAGGCCTTCCATCCGGCCCGCCTGCCCTTCACCCTGCTCCACGTCGACACCGGGCACAACTTCCCGGAAACCCTGGTCTACCGTGATGAATTCGTGCAAACCATCGGCGCCAACCTCAAGATCGCCAGCGTCCAGGACAGCATCGACCAAGGCCGCGTGGTCGAGGAAAAAGGCCACCGCGCCAGCCGGAATAAATTGCAGACCGTTACCCTGCTGGATGCGGTTTCCGACAACAAATTCGACGCCTGCCTCGGCGGAGGCCGCCGCGATGAAGAAAAGGCCCGCGCCAAGGAGCGCTTCTTCAGCCATCGCAATGATTTCGGCCAATGGGACCCGAAAAACCAGCGCCCCGAATTGTGGAACCTCTTCAATGGCCGGATGCATGAAGGCGAGCAGTTCCGCGTCTTCCCGCTCTCCAACTGGACCGAGATGGACGTCTGGCTCTACATCCGTCAGGAAAATATCCCGCTCCCCAACATCTATTTCAGCCACCAGCGCCGCGTCTTTCAGCGCGACGGCTCGTGGCTCGACGCCGAAACCGGCTATGCCCAACCCCAGCCGGATGAGCCGATCCTGGAAAAGACCATGCGCTTCCGCACCATCGGCGACGTGACCTGCACCGGTGCCGTGGAATCGCCAGCCGCCACTTTGGATGACATCATCGCTGAAGTCGCCGCCGCCCGCCAAACGGAACGCGGCACCCGCGCCGACGACCAGCGCAGCGAAAGCGCCATGGAGGACCGGAAGAAAGAAGGATACTTTTGAAGAAGCGGTCAGGAGGCAGCGGTCAGCAGTCAGTCCCTATTCTTTGAGAAAAGTTCATGCACATCAGCAGCCCTAAGGAGTTGGAGGTTTACAAGAGGGCTTGGGCATTGAGCATGATGATATTCGAGCATTCAAAACTTTTCCCCGCAGAAGAAAAATTTGCCATGATCAGCCAAATCCGCCGCTCTTCGCGCTCGGTGTGCATGAACCTGAGGGAAGCCTGGGCCAAACGCCGCTACGAAGCCCACTTCATCATGAAGCTAACCGACTGCGACGGGGAAAATTCCGAAACCGAAACCAGTCTCGATTATGCTTTGGCCTGTTCCTATATCACCAAAGATCAGCACACGGAAATGACATCACTCTCCCACGAAATAGGCCGCATGCTCAATGCCATGATCGCCCACCCCGAAAAATTCACCCCGCGCCAATAAACGCCCCGACTGATTTCTGACCGCTGACTTCTGTCCCCTGACCTCTTCCCTATGGATCTTCTCCGCTTCACTACTGCCGGCTCCGTCGATGACGGCAAATCCACTCTCATCGGACGTCTGCTCTACGACTCCAAATCCATCTTCGAGGACCAGCTCGCGGCGGTGGAACGGTTCTCCAAAAAACGCGGAGACGAGCACGTTGACCTCGCCCTCCTGACGGACGGACTGCGGGCCGAGCGCGAACAGGGCATCACCATCGATGTGGCCTACCGGTACTTCGCGACGCCACGGCGCAAGTTCATCATCGCCGACACCCCCGGGCACATTCAATACACCCGGAACATGGTCACCGGCGCCAGCACCGCGAACCTGGCTATCATTTTGATTGATGCCCGCAAAGGGGTGATCGAGCAGACCTGCCGCCATGCCTTCCTTGCCAATCTGCTGCGCATCCAGCACGTGGTGATTGCCATCAACAAGATGGACCTCGTGGACTATTCCGAGGCCAAGTTCGAGGAAATCAAAGAGGCCTTCCAATGTTTTGCCAGCCGCCTCGACAACCTGGTGGAAATGACCTTCATCCCCATCAGCGCGCTGAAGGGCGACAACGTGGTGGACAAGTCGGAAGCCATGCCGTGGTACCAGGGACCCACCCTGCTCTATCATCTGGAAACGGTCTACGTCGGCACCACCGAAAACCACGTCGAAGCCCGCTTCCCCGTGCAGTGGGTGATCCGGCCACAGAGCGATGAATGGCACGACTTCCGCGGCTTCAGCGGCCGCGTGGCCGGCGGTGTTTTCAAACCGGGTGATGCGGTGACGGTGCTGCCGAGCGGGTTCCAGTCAAAGATCAAGGAGATCCACACGGCCGATGGGCCGCTGGAGGAAGCCTACAGCCCGCTGTCCGTCACCCTGCTATTGGAAGACGAAATCGACACCAGCCGCGGCGACATGATCGTCAAAGCCAACAACCCGCCGCAGGTTGGTCAGGATCTCGAAGCGATGATCTGCTGGTTCGGGGAAAAGCCTCTCAACCCGCGCGGCCGTTTCCTCCTGCGCCACACCAGCCGCGAAGTGCAGGCCGTGATCAAGGAAGTGAAATACAAGGTGAACATCAACACCCTGCACAAGATCGAGGACGACCTCGAGTTCCGCATGAACGACATCGGCCGCATCTCCATCCGCACCAGTGCTCCGGTTATTTTCGATCCTTACTCGAAGAACCGCATCACCGGCAGCTTCATCCTGATCGACGCCGGCACCAACGAAACCGTCGCCGCCGGCATGATTCGGGGGTGAGGTTATGATGACTTGAAGCCGGCCGGAGCGCGCATGAGAGGTGAGACCTCAACCTCACCCCCTTTTGAATGTCGTTTCCCCTCCGCCGGCCCTATCAAGGACCGCGCTGCGTCCAGACCTGATCCGTCGGCTGGCGCGGCGCTGGATCCCCCTCGGCTTGCTGATCCTGGCGTGGCTGTGCCTGTTGGTGCGGCTGACCGTGCGGGACGGGTATGGTTGGTCGGCGGCTCTTTTCTACATAGGGCCCTGGCCACTGTTGTTTGCGGCATGGCCGGTTCTGGCGGTTTGGTTGCGGGCGGGGCGTTTCATCGCTGGAGTGGCGGCTTTGGGTTTGATGCTGACATTCACCGCCTGGAAGCTGGCTCCCCCGGTGCCGCCCCTGCCAACCATGGAGGCGGATGCCGTTTCCAGACGGATTCTTTTCTGGAACATCGGCCATCTGAAGGCACTACCAACCCGGCTGGATGAATTGATCCTGCGTCACGAGCCGGACCTCATGGTGCTGGCGGAGGCTGAAAAACAAAACGAGGCATCGCTGGCCGACTGGCGGCAGCGGTTTCCGGCCTACCGGACCACCGCTCTGCGCGGTGGATTGCTGGCGTTCGTCAAAGGCCAGGTCCGGGTGGAGGAATCCATCCAGTTGCCCAATCGCAGCAACGCCCACCGGCTGCGTGTGGAATTCACGGGCGGGTCCGAAGTGTGGCATCTGATCGTGGCGGATCTGGGGCCGTGGCCGCTCACCCCGCGGCTTGAGCGGACCGAACGTATCCGTCAATTGGCCGGCCAAGAGCCGCGCACCCTGGTGGTGGGGGATTTCAACACGCCTTACGACTCGGTGGCTTTTGACCCTTGGCGTTATCAATGGTTTCACGGACTGAGTCAGTCGACCCGCACTCCCGGTGCGGCCACCTGGCCCATAGGCCTGCCGCTCCTGTCAATCGATCACGTTTGGTTGTCGAAGGATCTGTGGCCACGCCAAGCTTGGAAGGAAACCACTTTTGGATTCGATCACGCGTGGCAAGTTATTGAATTCAGCCCCCACCCTCCGTGACGGGAACATTTGCGATGAATTCATGCTCCTGTCTGGGGACCCGCGGGCCCGGCGAAGCGCCGCCCGGAATCGACAGGGTCCTGCCAGGTTCCGCCGGAGAGTTTTTCCTCGCCTTGGCGGGCCCCCGTCCTGTGATCCGGGAAATCCCTTGTCCACCAATGACCCGGCTCAAGGCGCAACTGCGGGCTTGATCAGCTGGAAGAAATTCCGCGAAGGATCAAGCAGTTGAGCGGTTTCCATCAGCTTCCACTGCCGGCTGCGGGCGGTGAAGACGTTGTCTGTCGGGATGTTTGTCCATGGGCTCAGGACGTCTTCACCCAGAGAGGGACTTTGACGGGGCAGGTATCCGACCGCCGGCAGGGTCCACGTCAGCCAGAAGGGGGTATCCTGTCCGGTCACCTGGACCACGCCCGGGGCGTTGGAGGCGGACTTCTCCAGAGCCGGGTTGAAGGGAATCGTGGAGAAATCCTCGTCGATGGCAGTGCCCGCTCCGGTGATTTTGATCCGCGAAAAGACGGCTCCGAGCCCTACATTGTCCGTGGTCTGGGGCACGGTGCCGAAATAAGCATATAGCGGTCCGCCGAAGAGCTGGGCCGTGGCTTCATTGGGAAGACTGCCACTGCTGGTCTGGCCATCCGGGGCGGTGATAGTCACATTGGTATTGCTGGTGAAGGTAATGCTCCAAGTGCCGCGGATAGTGGCGCTGTTCACATAGGCGAGGGTGCCGCCTTTTCCGGTGCCAACGGGTCCCGGCCCGGTGATCCCGTCGTAGAGATCGGCCGGGTTGTCATTGTCCCAATAGCCGTGCCCGGCATACCCATTGCTGTTGGCCACATCGTTTTTGTAGGCAAACCGCATGTTGCCGGAACCGTCGGCATTATTGTTGATGAAAGCCAAGGCACACTTGGCCTGGGCCCAGTCGGGATAATTCATTCCAGCATCCAGTCCGCTGCCCGGCACGAGATATATCACCGTCTGGTAGCCCGCCTGGCTGGGATAGTCGGCAATGGTCAGGGCATACGTGACCGGTCCGGTGGCCCCGACCCAGCTGTATTCCGGCAGGCTGCTGCGCACCGTCTGCCGGTCATACTGGCCCCCGCCGGACGAGATCACATTCAGGCCCGGTTTGGCAGGCTCCACCGTCACGATGGGGGGCGGAGGCGGGGGTTCGGTGGACGGAATCGCGATCAGCTTGACGTTATCAATCCAGAACATCTGGGTGCCGGTCATACCGTCGCCCGCCCCGCCGGACCACTGCTTGAAGTGGAAATCGCGCAACTGGTTGAGCTTGGGATTGTTCTGATTGACGGTCAGGACGATGTGCTGCCAGCCATTTTGCCCGACCGGGGTCTGCACCGTTCCGAAATACGCCTGCGACCAGTCCTCGTGCCCAATGCCCACCTCCAGATTTCCGTAGTTTCCGGAGGTTCCTTGGGCCACACTGCTGGCGGCGTATTTGAGGTCAAATTCCAGCCGCGCATACTGCGATCCATCAATCACCCCGCTGGGCAGGATTTGCCGCCGGGCGGAAAACTGGTTTTCCCCGGCATACGCCGCGATATCATACTGCACGGTCACCTTGAGGGCTCCAGACGCCGGATCGCCATCGGCATCCTGGGTGGCATCATGTTCATAGGTCTGGACAGCATTTCCCCACCATCGGCCCGTGCTGGCTGCGGCGGCGGGATCCGTGTAGTTATCAATCAGAATATCTTCGGCAGCCCGTGTTGCAGGGACAGCCGCGGCGGCGGCCAGCACCAGGCAGCCTCTGGCAATGGACAAAAAGGCGGAGGCATTCATGATGGGATGGGTAAGCGGGGGTTCCAATGTCAGTTTCATCTTTATGGCGACCCCGTCCCGGGGCGTCACGTCATCTAAAATAATGACAGACAGTTTACCCAGGGATATCCAGGACAGCTGGAATGGTCGAAGTCTAAAAAAACAATGCGGCAGTGCCACACCAGCGCCGTTTCAGCGCGCGAACCAAGGCCAGCTACACGAAAAGCTGGAGTTGACTCCCCTATCCATCTCCACTACCGGCGGCGGCGCAGGGCCAGGCCACCGAGGGCAAGGACCGTCAACCCGGCGGCGGCCGGTTCCGGGACCGGATTGGCGGTCAGGGTGAAATTGTCGATGTAGTAGGTGGCTGAAGTGAAGCCGGCCGGCAACGGGGCGGGCGTGGTCACGGCGGAAGGCCCACTGTTGGCTCCGAGGTAAATTTCGTTATAATTGGTGGTGCCGGAAGTGAAAGTGGCGATCGCGTTGTTGACGGCGCCTCCATTGGGGGAGACCCCGATGGTGTAGCTCAAATTTGCGGTGACGGTGCCAGCTATCGGATAACTGCCCCAATTGAAGTTGCCCCCTGCCGTGTTGAAATTCTGGTCGTAAACGTTGGTGTTCAGAGGATTGCCGTCGCCGATGTAATTGCCGCTGTTGGCGAGCAGGCTGCCCTCGAACCAACCCGGGGTCGGGTTCGGGGAAACTCCGGCACCCACCACGGCATCGGTCTGCATGGTCACACTATACGTAATGGTTCCGCCATAAAGTTTGGCGTTGGCGAATTCCGTGGCGAAGGCAGGATTGTTCAAGTCCAGTTTGGCAACCTGCATGTTGAAGCCGGGACCCGTGGTGATGGCCAACCGGCCGTTCCCGCCACCCGCATCCCAAACGACGGCATTCACTCCTCCGGCCACCACGGTGAAGCCGTCCGTTGAGGAGTCAAAGGACAAGGTAACGGCAGCCGGAGCTGTGACGATGGTTGCCGCGCAAGCTAACAGTGACAGGATTGATTTCATGAAAAGGGAGAGGGTGGAGACAGTTTTTCAACAACAGGCAGCGAACCTGCCACAGCGTTAGGAAATGTCATGTCGTCTAAACGCATGACAGGTTCCCCTCGTTTAAAAGGCGGTGAAATCATCTGGCCGGCGCGGGAATTCTCCGCATAAGGTGCGCCCATGCAGGGGTGGATCATTTTCATCATCATGATGCTCGCGGCGGACCGGGTTTTTGCCGGAGAGACGGAGTATCTGCCGACGGTGTGGGGAGTGGAGGAAGGACTGCCGCAGCATGTGGTGGGGGCGGTCGCGCAGACAAAAGACGGGGATCTGTGGTGCGGGACGTTCAATGGCCTGGCGCGGTTTGATGGGGTGAAGTTCACCGTCTTTGATGAAAATTCCGTCCCAGGGCTGGACGGCCGCGGGGTAACGGCCCTTTACGAGGACCGCCAGGGGACGCTTTGGGTAGGATCGGACTCCGGCGGGGTTACCAAGGTGGTGAACCGCGCGCCGGTGCCGACCCCCGGATTGGTGAACCGCGGCCAGGGCAGTGTGCTGAGTTTGGGGGAAGATGCTGCCGGGGACCTGTGGATTCTGTGGCAGGATGGCACGGTCGTGCGTTGGCGGGATGATTTTCGGATCGCCCCCACCCCGGATATCGCCTTGATGGAGCCGGAGTTGCGCCTCGTGCGGGATGGAGCCGGATCGCTGTGGCTAACGCATCGCTACGGATTTTCGGAAGTAAAACCCAGCGGCCTCGTACCCGCCGCGACCGGCCTCACCCGGGAGGGTTGGGGCCTGCAACGGGCCGCCGCAGCGGGGCGCGGGGGGCTTTGGGTGGTTTCGGAGCTGAAGCTGCGCCGTTGGCAGGGCGGCGCCTGGGTGCAAGACCTCGGACCCTGCCCTTGGAATCCGGCGGAAGGACCGGACTACCCGTTTGTCAGTGTTCTGCAGGAACTGAAGGATGGCCGCCTCCTCGCCGGCATGGTGGATGGCGGGGTGGCGCTGGGGATTCCCGGTAAACCCTTCCGCCACTACACCCGCCAGGATGGATTGCCGCACAACTGGATCCGCTGCGCCACGGAGGACCGGGAGGGGAATCTCTGGCTGGGTACCGGCGGCGGCGGCCTCGTCGCCCTGCGGTCCCGCCGGGTGCAGATGCTGACAGTGGAGTCCGGGACCGCCCCGCCCAACTCGGCCCAACACAATATCCTGAGCCTGCTCCCGGCGGCGGATGGCTCGTTCTGGGTTGCTACGGAAGGAGGCGGGCTCTTCCTCCGCGCTCCCGGGGAAGGGAGCGCCTTTATCCGTCAGGAAAGCCTGCCCACCCGTTACATCTGGACGGTCAACCAGGACCAGCAGGGCCGGATCTGGGCCGGCACCTGGGGGCACGGGCTGTTTCTCCGTGGCCCGGACAACAATTTTTCTCCGGCTCCCGGCTGGCCGGCCGGCAATCCGCGGGCCACCGTGCTGCAGGTCACCCGGGATGGCACCGTCTGGGCCGGCGGGGCCGGAGCATTGCACTGCCTCACGGCGGACGGCTGGCAAGCCAAGGCCGCCGATGGCGGATTTTTTGCGCCGCCCGGACAACGGGCCATCAGCGAAGATTCCTCAGGTGCTCTCTGGATCGGCCTGAATGACGGCCGCCTGCTCCACCGCCACGGGGCCAAGGAGAATTTCTACGACCGGCGTCATGGCTTGCCGGGCGATGCCGTACTCACCGTGCTCGCCGGAGCGGATGGCATCGTCTGGCTGGGCACCGGCGGCGGCGGCCTGCTGCGGCTGAAGGACGGCCAGGCGGCGCGCTTCACCATGGCCCAGGGCTTGCCGCATAACGTGGTTTCCCAGATTCTGTCTGGACCGGATGGCTACCTCTGGCTCGGCACCTATGGCGGGCTGTGCCGGCTCAGCCTCGCGGAATTGGAGTCCTGTGCAGCCGGCCGGCTCTCTCAGCTCAATGCCCTGACGCTGCGCCGCTCCGATGGCATGGCCACCGTGGAATGCACCAGTGGCGGCCAGCCCGGAGCCTGCCCCGGCCCGGATGGCCAGCTCTGGTTTCCTACCAATAAAGGCATCGCCATCGTCGATCCCGCCAAAATCGTCCTCAACCCCCTGCCGCCTCCCGTTATTATGGAATCCCTCGTCCTTGATGGACACTCCCTGCCCCTGACCTCCGGCATCATCGAACTGGGGCCGGGCGTGGAGCGCGTCGGCCTCTCCTACACCGCGCTCAGCTTTACCGCCCCGGACCGCGTCCGCTTCCGCACCCGGCTGGATGGCCTGGAAACCGCCTGGCAGGAAGCCGGCAGCGAACGCACCGCGTCCTACCGCTATCTTCCGCCGGGGTCCTACACCTTCCAGGTCATGGCCTGCAACAATGATGGCGTTTGGAATCCCGTTCCGGCCACCCTCGCCTTCCGTCTCCGTCCTTACTGGTGGCAACGCAGTCTCTATCAAGGTCTCGGCACGGCCCTCGCTGCGGTGTCTCTCGCCACCCTCGTCTGGACCACCGCCCGTCGCCGCAATGCCGCCCGGCTCGAACGGCTGGAACGGGTCCACGCCCTCGAACGCGAACGGGCCCGCATCGCCCGGGATATCCACGACGATCTCGGCAGCGGCCTCACCCGCATCATGCTGCTCAGCGAGTCCGCCCGCAGCGAACTGCCTCCCGCCAGCGCTGCCGCCGCTGACGTGGAATCCATCCGCCGCGCCGCCGATGACCTCACCCGCGCCATGGATGAAATCGTCTGGGCGGTCGATCCCCGGCACGACTCTCTGGATAGTCTCGTCGGCTACATCGGCAGCACCGCCCAGGAATTCCTCAAAACCGCCAACCTCCGTTTCCGCCTTGAAGCGCCCGGCCAGCTGCCTGCGTGGCCCCTCACCGCCGAGTGCCGCCACAGCCTCTTCCTGGCTTTCCGCGAGGCGCTGCATAACGTGATCCGCCACGCCCAGGCCCAAACCGTCCGCGTGGTCTTCGCGGTGGAAGCCAGCGCCTTTTCCCTGACCATTGAGGACGATGGCGGAGGATTCGATCCCGCCAGCACCGTCAGCCGCCCCGGTGGGGGACGCGGCCTCCATCATATGCAGGACCGCCTCGCGGAACTTGGCGGCACCTGCCACCTCACCAGTCTCCCTGGCCAAGGCACCCGTGTCGCCTTCCGCCTCCCTGTCACCGTGCCTCCTTTGTCATGAAAATGCACGACACCCCAGGGGTTGGAAATCTCTCTATCCTCCTTCCCGTCACCACAAAGTAAACCCACCGGTATCCCCCTGCGCCATGACCATCACCACCGCCATCATCGAAGACGACACCGACACCCGCAGCCTGTTTGCCGGTTGGCTGCATCGCGCCGAAGGCTTCGAGTGCGTGGCCGAATTTGCCGATGCCGAAAGCGCCCTCGCCGCTCTTCCCGCCCTCCGTCCCCAGGTGATCCTCAGCGATATCAATCTTCCCGGCCTCAACGGCACGGAGTGTGTCCGTCAGCTCAAACCCCTCCTGCCCGACTCCCAATTTCTCATGATCACCGTCTACGAGGACGCCGACCACATCTTCGCCGCCCTCTCCGCCGGGGCCGCCGGGTATTTGCTGAAACGCACCGCCCGCGTGGCCCTGCTCACCGCCATCCGCGAGGTCCACGAAGGCGGCTCCCCGATCACCGCCAGTATCGCCCGCAAAGTGGTTCAATCCTTCCAACGGCCCGCCGCGCCCTCCGTTGCCGCCACCGCCGACCTCTCCCCCCGCGAAAACGAAGTCCTCCAACTCCTCGCCAGCGGGTATCTCTACAAGGAAGTCGCCGACGTCCTGCACCTCAGCGTCCCCACCGTGAACACCTACGTCCGCCGCATCTACGAAAAGCTCAATGTCCGCTCCCGCGCCCAGGCCGTGGCCAAAGTGTCAGGGCGTTAGTTGCCTGTTATCACCCTGGAGCCTTTTACCCGGCCAGCGTCCCGCCGCTCCGTCTCCTTCGCCCTTGGAGCATCCAGCCCGCGGCCCCCAGAAGAAAACCCACTCCCGGCTCCGGCACGATGGAAATTTCATCCAACGAAAAAGCGAAATCCTTCGAAACCCCGGAAATCGAGACTTGAAAATAGGAACCGGAGGAAATGTCCTCACTCCCAAAGTCCACGTCCGCAAAAGGCACCAGCAATTCTCCCGAATTCCACAGCGGAACGGTGGTGTCACCCGAACCACCGCCTGATTTATCCACCGCCACATTCACCCGGCCTTGTCCCGTGAGCATGGAGAAGGAAAACCGGAAAGCATCGTAACCCAGCAGCTCAACCGCTTCATTCACGCTCCACGTTAGCGTGATTCTTCCCGTCGAAATGCCATTATCCCAAAGTCCATTTCCAGTATCGAACTCCAGCGCCGAGGTGCCTGTGACGATGCTGCTGCTCACCACCGTCGTGCGGCGATGGGTGGATATACTCACCAGTCGGCGTCCGCCCAGCATACTGCCGTGCTGGTAAAAAATCCGGGGGGCCGATTGATCATTGGTTTCATGGAAGGGCCCCTCATCGAAGGTGTCGATCACCAGAACAGCCGCTCCGCATGGGGTCAGGGATGCCAGGAAGAAAAAGACTGCGCGGCAACAAAAATGCCGGGCGGCGGATGCAATAAAAAGGGGGACCATCGGGTTGGCTGGGGGGAAGCCAGCCACAGTCAGCCACTTGAGGAGATCTGAAGCAACACAATTCGTCAGGAAAACAGCCTTCTCCGGCAGGTACGCCTCCGCCGCTTAAGGAATCGCCGCGGTTCCCTCAGGGACCTTCCCCAGTCTACCCCGCCGGGCGCAGGGCATTACCGGGCGTTTCAAGTGGCTCAATTCACCCGCACCCGGTAATAATAACGATCCTGTCCGGGTTCCGTGGCCTTGTCCACGAGTTGGACCGACTTCCGTTGGGCAGAGATCCCGCCTTCCTCGATAATCTGCCACGTTGCCAAGTTGGTGGACCACTCCACCCGGTAGGTTTGGCCGGGAATACTATCAAATTCCAGCCACACTTTGCCCGGGCCGAAACGAAGGGGATCCAACGAGATTCCGGCGGGGAGAATGACGGCGGGCGCTGCGGTCAGGGTGGCGGGGGCCAGGGTCGTGAGGGTGTGGTCCGCATTCACCTGGAAGACCGAGAGTGCGGGTGCTCCGGGAACGGGGAAATACTGTCCGGAGGTTCCGGTGGCTCCAGCCGGGGCGATGAGCCGGTCCACGGGCCCACCCGGCACGGACGACGCCAGGATCCTGATCCGGGTATCCGCCGGGAGCTCGGTGAGCAGATCGGCTAGTTTGGCTGGTCCCAATTCGGCAAATTCCCGCCAAAGAATGCTGGTCCGGCCGGTCTGGACGCCGAGCACCCGCACCTGATACCAGGTTTCTCCGGTCGTGAGGGCGAGGCGCGCGGCACCCAGGGCCAGTCGGCCAGGCACGAATTCCGGGAGATCGTGCGTGCCCGGGGTTCCCGCCGGAACGAGGGCCTGCGTCTGAAAGATCCCCTCCACCCAGCGCTGGAGATAATACTTTTCGTTATGCCCCGGATTGGTCTGTCCGGCAGGCACTCCCGCGAGGTCCAGTCGTTGGCCCGAGAAATCGGACTGCGTCGTCAGGTTGGCCCCGGTCTGGACGACGTCATCCATGACGGAGGTGGCCGCCGTGGCCTGATTCACCACTGGGCGCAGACCGAGGGCCAGCCCCACTTGTTTCGCCACGGCTTCGCCTACCGGCACCGGGTGGCGGTAAACTTCCGCCCCCGCCGGCACTTCCGCCCCATCCCCGGCAATGAAAACCACCACCCGCGCGGCATTCCCCCGGTTGAACCGGGAATCCGTCAGGATCCGGCCACAGAACCCGGGGAGATTACCTGTCCCCGCGGTCGCGGGGGAGAAAAATACGTTGATCACTTTCGCGTTCTCCCGGAGCGCGAGCGGCGGTCCTGACTGAAAGGTCATGCTGTTGGCCGTAACTCCGGCCCGGCGGAACAAGCCCTCGGTTTCCTGCATGACCTGTTCCTTCCAGAGCGGCTCCGCGTAGCCAGGAGGCACCGCCGCCGCGGGCATGGTGCCTGGCAGCGGACCGATGAACCGGCCGGTCAGCAGAGGATCGGCTCCGACCGTAAAGTCAGCCGCGGATCCATAGCAAAAATTTACGATCACGGGATTTTCCGGAGGCAGCGCAGGCATGGGCAAATTGCCCAGGGAAACTTCCGCGATCTGGCCCGCTTCCTGGTCCAACACCAGTTTGATTTCGAAAAAGGAGGAGCCATACTGCTTTCTTGTCAGCCCGTCGGCCTCGAACTCCCACGTCAGGACTTTGCCCGCACCGGGAGCCTGTCCCGGACCGGCATCCCCCGTCACCGCCAGTGCTTCCGTCCACTGCGTTCCATAGTTGATCAGGAGCCGGACGGAAGGCGGAGCGATTTCCGAGCCCGGCCCAAGGCTCCATGTCACCTGCACCCGCCCGGTTGCTTCATCGATCACCACCAGCGGCTGAGTAGTAAAGGCCGCATTACGGGTATCCACCACCACCGGTCCGGACGCCGCCGCATGGGTCGCCGCGTCCAACGGTTGAATCCAAAGGAGTGAGGCCAAAACCAGGCCGGCCTTGAGGGGAAAGGGGAGTTTCATCGGAGATGTTTTCTTGGGATTAAAGGGAACGTGCCAAGCGGATACCCATGCGGAATGCTTCAGCCGTTCCTCCGGCACGTTGCTTTTCGAAAGTCCGGGCAGCGGTTCTCAACCGGTCCACCCGATACACCATGTCTCCGCCGCGTAGAATCCGAACCGGTTCAGCATGCTGGGAATCTACCAAATACACATCGGGTCCTCTTGGGTTGAGGCTGGGTCCCGTGCTGTAATACATGGGATCATAGATGTCCCAACACCATTCAGCGACATTTCCCGACATTTGCCTCAGGCCATAGGCATTCGCGGTCTCCACGAAGGCGGTGACCGGGGCGGTACCCCCCAGGTATAGCGGATGGGGGCCGGAAGCCGGAGCTTCATCATAGCTGAATTCCTTGGCTCCGGAAATGCCAGTCGTGCTGGCATAGTTGGCTCTGTCGAAGTTGAGGGTATTTCCCCAGGGAAAACGCCAGGCGGTCTGCCCGCCCCGGGCAGCTTTTTCCCACTCCGCTTCCGTGGGCAGCCGGTAGCCATTGCTGGAAAAATCACACTGCACATACATCGGGGGCTGACCCGTTGAAGCCGCAGTTCCGATTCCTTTCCTGAATACTTTTCCATCAAAGGTATAACAGGGTTTCAGCCCGGTGCCCTCTTTTTCAGTTTTGGCATTGCACCATTTCACGGCGTCTTCCCAACTGATGTCGTGCACCGGGTGGTCCGGCGCGTTTCCTGTTCCGGCAAAGGTGAATTCATAACCGTGAGTTACTGCCCAGGCACGGTCTTCGTCCCATTCGCCTTTCGAAAGCTCAAATTTCGCGATGTAAAAAGCGTCCAAGGTCACCCGGTGGGAGCGTTCCGTGACAAAGGGCTGGTCATCCCCCTGCCCATTCTGATTCCCCATGGTGAACATCCCTGCCGGAATCAGGGCAAAATCCACCGGAGGAAGCGTGCTGATCACATCCGACGCCGTGATACGGAACCGCATTTGCTCCGACCGCTGGTTGTCCCACGCCCGCCCGGCATCCCAAACCATGACCAGACCCGTGCCCCGCGGCACTTTCGCTCCGAGCGCTCCCGTCACCGGCGCCACTGGCACCGTCCATGTCGTCCCGCTATCCTTGGAAATCTGCAGGGTGACCCCCAGCACCGGACTGTCCGGGTCCGCCAGATCATAGCGGATTTCCACCTGCTCGGAACCCGGCCGCTGCGCCGCCGTCACATTTGACACCACCGGCGGGGCCGCAGGAGCTGCGGCGGTCCCCAAGGCCAGGGCAACGGACAGCACCAGCCTCTCCCAGTGCAGGAAAATCCGCTGATTCAGACGGCGGCAGTGGTTTAAAAGGGGGGGATTCACAATTAGTTGAAGGAAAAAATCATCACAAGCTCCGGGCGAGACGGATCCCGACGGCACCTGGGAAGGCTTGGTCCTCAGGAGAAATGTATCTGGCTGCCACCCGGGCGAAACGGCTGGATAGATTCCACAATCCGCCCCGATGGACCCGTGTCCCAACCGTATTCACTGGATAAAACGAATACGGATCAGGCCCTCGGGGATTGAGGGCAGGTCCGGTGCTGTAATACAGCCCGTCATACAGATCCCAGCACCATTCCGCGACGTTCCCCGCCATCTGCCTGAGGCCATACCCATTATCCGAGCCGGGAAAATCCGTGACCGGCGCGGTGTTTCCCGTGATCCCCCCGTTTCCCACGTATTTGGGATGATACCCGACAAACGGCGCTTCATCGTAGCTATAAATGGGATAACCTGGTCCGGGCGGCTCCGAATAGGTGGAATAATTTGCCAATTCAAAGCTGATGGTGTTCCCCCAGGGGAACCGCCAGCTGCTCTGCCCCCCCCGGGCCGCTTTTTCCCACTCCGCTTCCGTGGGCAGCCGGTAGCCATTTTTGGTAAAATCGCAATGCACATACAGGGGAGGCTGGTCGGCCCGCCTGACGGGAGTTCCCTTGCGCCACACGTCCGGTCCCAACGTATAACAAGGCTGCAGTCCGTTGCCTTCCTTTTCGGTTTTGGCATTGCACCATTTCACCGCGTCCCACCAGGTCATGGAATGGACAGGATGATCCGGCGCTTTGCCCACCGGCTGGTAGCTGGAATTATTGGGGCCGAAGTCATAGCCATGCGTCAGGGCCCAGGCATGGACTTCATCCCATTCCGCCTTGGTCAGTTCAAACTTGGCCATGTAAAATCCATCCAGCGTCACCCGATGCGAGCGTTCCGCGAGCAAAGCCTGATCGTCCGGCGCCACGTTTTGATTCCCCATCAGGAAGGAGCCGGCCGGAATCAGGCTGAACCCCGGCGGGGGAGCCGTGCTGATCACATCCGACGCCGTGATGCGGAACCGCATTTGTTCCGACCGCTGGTTGTCCCACGCCCGCCCGGCATCCCAAATCATCAACAAACCCGTGCCCCGCGGCACTTTCGCTCCGAGCGCTCCCGTCACCGGCGCCACTGGCACCGTCCATGTCGTCCCGCTATCCTTGGAAATCTGCAGGGTGACCCCCAGCACCGGACTGTCCGGGTCCGCCAGATCATAGCGGATTTCCACCTGCTCGGAACCCGGCCGCTGCGCCGCCGTCACATTCGACACCACCGGCGGGGCCGCGGGGGCCGCAGCCATCCCCAGGGCGAGAATTCCGGATAACAGCCCCAGGCTGCGACGGCAGCGCCCCCGGGCAGGCCGACAGTCAGGACCTGAATGCTTCAAAATCGTCACCCGGCACGGGCGATGGGGGGCGAAACATTTCATGGCGGAGATGTCCGGACCGAAGATCCGGCCTGACAATCCTGCAGCTGATAGCAAAACCAACCCTAAGGTAAGATTAATGCTGACATTTTTTTGCAGAAGCTGCCCGGGCCGCCGCCGCCACACGCCCGCCTTGCATCCCTGCCCTCCCCGCGCCTGGATGGGCCCATGAAACTGATCACCTGGAACGTCAATGGCCTCCGCTCTGTCATGGGCAAGGGTTTCCCTGATTTTGTCAACGCCGAGCAGCCTGACTTCCTGCTCCTCCAGGAAACCAAAGTCGACCCAGCGACCGTCGACTTCGGGTGGCTCCCCGGCTATCACCGGTTCTGGAACCGCGCCGCCAAACCCGGCTACAGCGGCACCGGCATCCTCACCAAACATGCGCCGCTCTCGGTGCTGAACGGCATCGGCCTCCCGGAGCATGACAACGAAGGCCGCGTGGTCACCCTGGAATACCCGGGTTGTTATATTGTCTGCGTTTACACTCCGAACGCCCAGGCCGAACTGGCCCGGCTGCCCTACCGTCTTGCCTGGGATGCCGCTTTCCTCGCTTTTATCCAAACCCTGGAGCGGAATAAACCGGTGCTGGTGGCCGGAGACCTGAACGTGGCCCACCAGGAAATCGACTTGGCCAATCCCAAAACCAACCGTTTCAACCCTGGCTTCTCCGATCAGGAACGCGAGAGCTTCGGCCGCATTCTCGAAGCCGGGTTCCACGATGCCTTCCGCGAGTTCGATCCCTCACCGAAAAAATACTCGTGGTGGAGTTACCGCGCCAATGCCCGCGCCAACAATGTGGGATGGCGGATCGATTACTGGTGCACCTCCCCCAAAATCCGCGCTGCTCTCACCAATTGCGTGATCCGTCCGGACATCCATGGTTCGGACCACTGCCCGGTCACACTGGAGACGGATTCCAGGATTTTGTCAGGGGTTTGAGAGTCCGTGGAAACCGGTCACTGCATCGCCCGCAGCAGATGGGCGATCTCGGCATCGATCTCGGAGGCGTCAGCCACGAGGCGGGAAACCTCCTGACGGACGATCTCGCGGAAACGGGCCCGGAGTCGGCTGAGGGTGGTGCGGATATGCCCGGGCGTCATGCCATGCCCGGAGACCAATTTGGCCATGGTGCTTTCCCGGTCCCCCCGGGGATCCAGCAGCAGCGGGCGCATCAGGCTGAACCGGGCTCCATTCCCCGCTTTGTCCTGTTCGGCGGCAAGGGTGTCGAGGGCGATTCCGATGAGGGTATGGGCCCATTTGCGTTCATAAGCGGCTTCCGGCGTATCACCCGCGGTGCTGGGGTATTCCTCCTCTCGGAGAGGGACGGTTCCCCTGGCACCACCGCGCTTTTGGCTGGTGGCGTGCCGGTGATAGTCGATCATGAAATACCGCAGGCTGCTCAACAGATAGGAGCGGAAGCGCCCCAGTTCCGGGTCGGCGCTGCCGGGCAGATTTTTTTGAAGCAGATGCCCGAAGAAGGCCTGGGTGATGTCCTCGGCGTCCTCATGGCTTTTGCCCGAACTGACGACGTAGGCGTAGAGGGGAGCCCAATAAGTCCGGCAGAGGGCCTCCAGGGCAGGGCGGCTTTCGGCGGGGTTGGATTTGGCGGAATCAATGACGACGGTCCAGCAGGTGGTATAAAAATGAGGATTCATCGGGGGGGGGACAAGGTTTGAACACATCCCGGGGCGGATGGCAAGCTTGCTGACGGCGAGAGACTTTGACACGGAGGGGGAGTCCAGGCCATAGTTCATTTCATGAGTTCCGCCGGCTCCCCTCCTTCCGATCTGACAGACCGCGACGTACAGTCGTTGCTGCAGGATGTGCTGGTCCCGTGCGAGGCCGGACAGGATGAACCGGGGGATGTGCTCGGTCCCTACCAGTTGGTGGCCAAACTCGGGGAGGGTGGATTCGGCGTGGTGTGGCAGGCGGAACAGTCCCGGCCGGTGCAGCGGGAGGTGGCGGTCAAGATGATCAAGCTGGGGATGGACAGCCGTGAGGTCCTGGCCCGCTTTGAGCAGGAGCGGCAGGTGCTGGCGGGCATGGAGCACCCGAATATCGCGTCCATGCTGGATGCAGGCATGTCCTCGGATGGGCGCCCGTATTTTGTCATGGAATTGGTCCGGGGGGACCCCATCACCCTCTACTGCCAGTTGCGACACTTGCCGCTGCGGAATCGTCTGATGCTGTTTATGTCAGTCTGCCGGGGAGTGCAGCATGCCCACCAGAAGGGGGTGATCCACCGCGACTTGAAACCGAACAATCTCCTCGTCACCGACGTGGACGGCGCGCCGGTGCCGAAGATCATCGACTTTGGCATCGCCAAAGCCATCAGCACCCGGCGGCTCGCGGATTTTTCCATGATGACCCATGCCGGGATGGCGGTGGGCACACCGCTTTACATGTCGCCCGAGCAGATTGCCGAGGCCGGGCAGGTGGATACCCGGAGCGATATCTATGCTCTTGGCGTGCTGCTGTATGAACTGCTGACGGGACAGCCTCCCTTTGCGGTGATGACCCAAGCAGGAAAAAGCCAGGTGGAGTTGCGCCGCATGATTTGTGAGGTCAATCCACCGCGGCCCTCCCGTCTGGCGAGGGAACACCCCGCCTCTGCAAGCTCCATGAGCGTTGAGGCCGCAGGGCTCCGGCTGCCGGCGGATCTGGACTGGATTGTATTGCGGGCCTTGGAAAAGGATCCCGCCCGCCGGTATCCCTCCGCCGCGGAATTTGGCGCGGACCTGCAGCGGTTTCTCGACCACGAACCCGTCACCGCGAGACCACCCTCGACGGCTTATCTGACAGCACGCTGGATTCGCCGGAACCGGCTGGGTTTTGCCGCCGCCGTGGTGAGCGTCGCCGCCCTGATCGGGGGGGCGGTGGTCGCCGGCTGGCAAGCGGTGAAGGCCAAAGAGGCGCAAATTGCCGCCGAGGCCCAGACTTCGCGCGCGGTGCAGGCCGAGACCCGCGCCCGCGAGACCGCGGCTTTCCTGACCGGCCTGCTGGACGATGCCGCCGAGGAAATCGACCGTGGGCGCAATCCGGAAGCGCTGCAGCGGGCCCTCGACCGCAGCGCCCGGCCGCTCCAGGAACTCGGTTATGATCCCGAACTGCAAAGCACGCTCCTCGAGCGGGTCTCAGGCCTGTATTCCACCATGGGGGATTGGAAAACATCCCTCAATCTGATGGAAACCCGGGCCGCCGTGCTGGCCAAGGTGCAGGGACTGGCCAGTGCCGGGGCGATGGAAGCGGAGTTGGAATACTTGAAACTCCTGACAGACCAGGGATCGCGCACCGCGGCCCCACCACGGCTGGAGGATCTCCAGGCAAGACTCGAGTCATTAGGCCGGCGGGGCAGCCCTTTCTGGTTTGAGGTGCAGCGGGAGCGGGTCCGGGTCCTGCTGAAGCTCGGCGCAGGCCGGAAAGCCTTGGAGCTTTCCAAAGAGACCATGGCCATGGCTGACCTTTTCAAACCGGATGAAGGGGCCTTGGTCTATCTGCAGCTTTCGCACTCCGCCGCCCTTGAGGAGGCAGGAGACTACCCAGCCGCTGAGCAGGTGCTGATGCAATGCCGGCGTTCCTCCAACGGGCGGATCCACGTTACGGTGTTCAACCGTTTGATTCACGTGCTGAAACGCCAGGGCGATCACGCCCGGGCCGCCGGACTGCTCCGGGAGCGGATCGCCAGCAGTCGGAAAATGGCGCTTGGGAAGCACACGGACCCGGTCCCTTTGCTCAATTGGCTGAGTGAATTTGAAAGTGATGCCGGGCAGCATGATTCCGCCATCGGGCACGCGCGTGAAGCCCTGGATCTGGTCCTCGCCCGCGGGCTCTCCGGGGAGGGCGATCCCGACCGCTCCGATGCCGGCGATTGCCTGCGTGCCCTGGCCATGGCGGAAAGCGCTGCCGGGCGGCATGACGAGGCCATCGGGCACGCCCGGGAAGCCCGGCGCAATGCCACGGTGCAAGGACACCGCGCCGTGCGCATGAAGGCTATCACCTGCGAAGCCAGGGTCCACCAGGCGGCCGGACAGCTGGAGCAATCCTATCAATGCTACCGTGAATGCCACGAACTTCGTCAGGAACGTCTCGCCAACTACCGGAGCCGGACCACCAACCTGGAACCCATGTGGCGCATCCGCATGGAACAGCGCCGGTGGGAGGAAGCGATCGCCCTCATCTCCGAAATGTGGCCTCAACCGGAAGTGGATGATCCCACCGCCCAGACGGATATCGACTATCTCGGCCGTATCGCCGGATTCGGGCTGGAAGCCTGGGCCGCGCAGCAACAAGCCCAGCCGGAGGCCCAGCCGCCGGCAGCCCTGCCCCTATGGCAGGAGGCCGCCACCGCCCTCGCCCGCGCCGGCAATGGAACAGAGGGCATCGCCCCGGCGAAGCAGTGATGCCGCACGCCCGTTTTTGCCAGTGGTCCGGCCCCCGTCAGGAATCACCTGTATCCCATGTGCGGGCCGGGTTCGAAGCACCTGTCATCAACGTCATCAGTCCAAGCGGGCAGATGCGGCGATTGCAGGCGGCGATGTGCTCAAGGAATCAACAAAATCATTTCTCCCTCTTTTGAGTGCAGGGAAGGACGTTCCGGCATGGCCGGGATGTTGTCGATCATATCCGCCCCAATGGAATAGAGCAGCCGCTTTTCCGGCTGATAACGGAGTGGTTTACCATCCACCAGATCCACGGGATGGCGGGACAGGTATTGGGGAATCAACTGCTCCAACGACTGTGGCAGTTGGGAGTCATGGTCATTCTCCCATCGTTTCAAAGCGACTGCGGCAATGGTGGCTTCACGCCCGGTCAATTGAATGGCCGCATTCCTCAACAAATTTTCGTATCCTCGCAGATGGATGATCGTCATCAGTCTTCCCATGGAATTGAATTGAAGATAATCCCATGCGGTTTTCGGAACCTCGTGCGCGCGGACTTCAGCAAAAGCGGGATGACCCAATCCATCGAATGGCTCGTCGCACCGGGCAACGATATCCGCTGCCAGCCGGTTAAAGAACGGAGCGGTTTCTGGGGCGGAGAATGTAATCCAAAGCAGAAACCGCAGCCAGGGACGGGGCGTTGAGCCTCCCAGAGATTGCCCCATCAACCGTTCTCTCTCCTCCAACGAACCACCCATGCGCATGATGGTGGAAAGTTCTCCCGCGAAGGTGTGTCGCAAACTTTCCTTTATCCCTCCCAAGGGCTGCTGACTATTCTCCAACATCCACGCCAGTTCCTTCATCACCTCTGGTTTGAGATGGTTCCCGCACAAATATTGGATCACCATTCGATTCAACATTTGGTGGCTGGCTACTGCCGTGAGCCAGTCCTCAAGGTTGATGCTGCACTGCATGGACGTGTCGGCCAATTTAAGGAGCAATTCGAGATCCGGAATAAAATCAGCGGTCCGATCTTGGCCAAACCCGGTAATTGCCAGTGCGGCGATGGGTCGCGCCGCATTTAAAGGAGCAGCAAAATCGGGAAGTGAAACAACGACCGCGGGATCCCATGGGCCTTGCCAGTAGGGTTTTTCCACAGCCTCTTTCAGAATGGCCCGGGAACAGGACGCTTGGTCAGCCAGTTTCGTCAAATCCGCAATATCGTAAGGCTTTCCGTCCAAGGCCGCTGTCAATGCAGCTTTTAATGCTGTCGAAGGCTTTGGTTGTAAGGCCATCGCACCGGTCAAATATGTCCAACCATTTTTTTCACCTACGTCCAAACGCCTTATACGGAAGCTCAGTTGCTCTTCATGCGCCGCACGGGATTCCGGGGAAATCGGAATGGAACTGGAACCGAATGCCAGTTGGATCAGGCTGCTGACGATCACAGGAAGGGTTACCATCTGCCACAGTATTTGGCTGCCGACTCTCCATTACAAGGCCGGCCAGCGGTCGTGACCAGCAGCACCCCCCACATCCCGCAGGAATGACCGGCCGGAAGGCGGCCCTCGAGATGCTGGTCAGACGAGATTCCAGCCTTTGCGGTACTCGCGTTTGATGAAGCGGGCGGCTTCCGGGGTGCCCGGGCACTCCATTTTGGCCGCGTCCCACACTAGTTTCTTTCCGGTGCGGAACGCAACATTGCCAAGGTGATTGGCTTCGGTGAGGGCTCCGCTGTATTCGAAGTTGCAGGTGGTGGGGCCGCCGCTCCGGCAGGCTTCCAGCCATTCCTTGTGATGGCCGAGGCTCTCGGGGATGCGCGGGCCGGGATTCTGATAGTCCTTGAATTGCTCCTCCGGCAACAACAGGTACCGGCCGTAATCGGCCATGAGCATGCCTTTTTCGCCGATGAAAAGCGCGCCACTGTCCCACTGCGGGATTTTTTTATCCGTCCACGCGGCGGGCCGCAGTTCCCCCTGATACCAGGTCAACTGGCAGGCCGGCATGTCGCCGCGCGGGCCATAGGTATAGGTGGCGGACATCGTGGCCGGGGCCAGTTCCGCATGCGCCGGCCCGCCGCTGGCCTCAATCGTGAGCGGAGCATCCAATTTCAGGGCCCAGAAGGGAAGGTCATTCCAGTGCGAGCCGAGGTCGCTCATGGTCCCGCTGCCAAAGTCCCACCAGCGGTACCATTTGGGCCCGGGGAAATAGACTCCGTGAAACGGACGTTCCGGGGCCGGCCCGAGGAACAAATCCCAGTCGAGAAATGGCGGGGGAGTCTGGGCCTCGGTGGGCCGGCCCGTGACATACACAATGTCGCCATTCCGCTTGGCGGCTTCCTGACTCTGCAATCCCCAGGCCCGGCCGACCCAGACGTGGCATTCCCTGACCGGACCGATGGCCCCGCCCTGGATGAGTTCCACCACGCGGCGGTAGTTGCTGGTGGCATGAATCTGGGTCCCCATCTGGGTGGCCACGCCGGCCTGTTTCGCCGCCTCCCGGATTTTCCGGCATTCCCAGATGTTATGCGTGAGTGGTTTTTCGCAATAGACGTGTTTCTTCCGCTGCAGCGCCGGCAACGTGGCAAAGGCGTGGGTATGCTCCGCAGTGCTCACCGCCACGGCATCGAAGCTTTTGAACTCGTCGTAGAGTTTCCGGAAATCGGTAAAAGTCTTCGCCCCCGGAAACTGCCTCGCGGCGGCGGCGAGATTTTGTTGGTTCACATCGCAGAGCGCCACGATGTTTTCCCCCGCCCCGGCAATCTCTCCCATATTTCCCGCTCCCCGGCCGCCGCATCCGATGATCACCACGTCCAGTTTTTTGCCGACTCCGGCCCGGACCACGGCAGGGGCTGCGGAAGCAGCGAGGATGGTAGCAAGAAAATGACGGCGGCTGGCAGGGCGGGGATTCATGGCGCTTTCTGTTACTGGATTCCGGCACCGTCTCTATCCGCTCTTTTTCAACCAAGGCACCCGGTTGCGGGCCGGGATGAGTTTTTCTTCCCTGCGGACAGGTTAAACGATAGACTCCAAGTGCACCCCACGCGCTTCCGGCACCCTACCTGTCCGACCATGAAAACCATCGCCATCATTGCTGCCTTGCTTCTAGCCAACGCCGGCGCCACCCCCTCCGCCGATGGAAAATACCTCAACGTGGCAATCCTTTCCCTGCCCGACCGCTATCTGGCAGACATCCCGGCGGCAAACCGGGGCCGGCTGTTGGAGCAACTCTCCTCAGGGCCTTTTTTTGACAACCGTTTGGATTATGGAAACGGCTGGCTCCACTGGTATTCCGACGGCCCGGGTCCGGGCTCTACCTCGATGTTTTGGTTGAAGGTTCTCCCGGTCCCGGAGGGGCGCGTCCCTTTCGTATTTGTGCATATGGCCAAGCCTTTTGCCAGCGGCGCCAAGCCGGAACGGAACCAAACCTTTGTGCTGCAGCGGGTTCGAGATGGTTGGAAGGACGTCACCCGCCTCATGATCCCGAAGGAGGTGGATCTGACGATGCATTTCCGGCCCCGGCGTTCCGCCAATATCGTAGAGGCTGCCCCATATGAGCGGATTGAGCGCCAGGACGGCCGCGGTTCCGCCTACCGCTTTGGGAAACGGAAATTAGACCTGGTTTGGGATGACGGCAAATTCCAGATCCGCAAAGCCGCCAAACCGGAGTTGTCAGGCGATGATGACGCGGGCAAAGGCAGAGAGGCCCGGTAGCCAACCCATTCCTTTAGTGTTCGGGGGACTTCGCGGGAGCCGGTGCCAGCATGATGCGGTCCGTCCAGGCGATCCCAAGGGCGGAGAGAATAAACACGGCGTGGATGATGGTCTGCCACATCACGCCTTCGGCGGTGACTGGAACCATGGCCACGACGCCCGGCGTGGGAGCGGCCGGGGGCGCGCCCAGGTTGCCGGCGGCGATGAAGGTTTTCAACAAATGCACCGAGCTGATCCCAATGATGGCCATCGCCAGTTTCACTTTCAGCACGGAGGCATTCACATGGCTCAGCCATTCGGGTTGGTCCGGATGATTGTGCAGGCGCAGCCGGGAAACGAAGGTCTCATAACCGCCGACGATGACCATCATGAGGAGATTCGAGATCATCACCACATCGATCAGCGCCAGGACGATCAGCATCATCGCCTGTTCCGTCAACGTCCGTGCATCCATCACCAGATGTTTCAACTCCTTCATGAAGAGCACCACATAAACGCCCTAGGCCACAATCAGCCCGAGATAGAGCGGCAGCTGCAACCAGCGGGAGTTGAAGATCAGCGCAGACAGCGGACTGAGCCGGGGAGGGGTAGGTTCATCGGACATAAAGGGAAACCTGATGCGGAAAGCCCGCCTTTTTGCAAGGGCTGAGCGGACCGCCTCCTGCCCTCATGACTCCCCGGACCGGCCGGATGGGCAGCCCTCCGGGACAGTTACGGGCATCCATCATGAAAAACATTGCCTGACTGAGGAGAAAATGATAGTTCAGTCCGACTCCGCCCAGGATTCCCCGCCCATGCGCCACCTCCATTCCTTCGTTGCCGTGGCGGCGCTTGTTTTACTCATGGGCGGCATCTACACCACCATCCGCCGCGGCATCGACTCCAAAGCCGCTGCGGAGAAGGCACGGACAGAGACCGGTCTTGCTGAAATGCTGCTGATATGGCGGGAATATCAACTGCCCCTGCCTCCGCCGGACGCGCCGCTTGTCTGCTTCAAAATCCGGTCCCGGTACGAGGGACTGGATTATGTGAAGGTCGGGTTTCTCGTTCAGGATTCCAATGGCCCCAACCCGGCCGTCGTCCTGTCTGGCCTTCACCGCATTGAATTGGACCGGGACTATGATCCAGCCATCATCAAAACCCCGCCTTTTCCATCCACCTTCCACCAACTTGACCTGACAGGAAGGGAAGGCATCAGCGGGATCTCCTCTCTGCTCGGAGTGGCCGTGCAGTGTCAGGCCCGGGGTTTGACGGAGGTTGCCGGTTACCTTTTCCGAAAGACGTCGGATCCGTCGGATGACCGGCAGGGGGCTGTGAATTCAGCCTACCGGCTGATCTGGCAGCACTTTCAGGAGGAGGTGCTCCGTCCCGGCAGTGACCGCACGGCATTGGCCCGAAAAATGAAACGACTCCTCGATGCCGGACATGACCTGCCCCATGGCATTGGCAAAAGGCTGCATGAGGCGCTGATTGCCACACCCCTGCCAGCAGCCATCCAGCCCGAAACCATCATCGCCGAAGCCCTCGTGGAGCGACTGAATCAATCCCGGATTATCAGCGACGCGATTGCCCGCGATGCCCCCCTTGACGATCCTTACTATGATCTGGAAGCCATGGGGTTTGCTGCTGTGCCGGTGCTGATCGCACACCTCAACGACCAACGCCCTACCGGCCTGATGACTGCCGCGATGGTAGGCATGCAGGAAAGCAGGCCGATTCTGGCAGGTGATCTGGCGGCGGTTCTCCTGCAAGAGATCCTGGGGGACAATTTGCGCCAAAATTGGAGCACGCGGCTGCGGCCCGGCACCACCTTCCAGGATGTCGCCCTCGCCATGTGGGAAAAGGCCAGGTCCATTGGCGAGGAAGCCTGGCTGGTGGAAGGCGCTCCGGCCAGCACCAATGAGGAGCAGGTTTTTCCAAATGAATGCCACCTGCGCCTGCTCAAGGCACGTTATCCGGAACGACTCGAAGATGTGCTTCGTTTCCAGCTGCAGCACCGCCCGAAGGCCGTAATCCATCCTATCATCACCGCTCTGGCGGAGTCCAGGTTGCCGGGCGCAAAGAAGATTGATTTGTTAAAGGAGGCGGCCGCAATGCGGAACGATCCCGATGCAGGGTTTATCGCGCTCAAGGCGCTCAGCAGGTATGATCCCGTTTACTTCAACAGAGAAGCGGTGAAGGCATTCGACGGGATGCGCCGCGGCACAAAAGTGGACTACTGGCGTTCACCGGAAGCCGGTATGAGCCACCTCGCCCTGTGCACGGACGACGCCATGGTTTGGGCGGCATTCCTCCGGGCCGCGCAACGTGCGGAAACGGGCCTCCGCATGGAATTGATGAATCCGCTGCGCTACTGTTATATCGGCGGAAAATACAAAATGCAGCGGCTCTCCTTTCTGCGGGCTTTTCTGGAGGACACCATCGTGCGCTCGCTGGATGAGGGAGCTTTCTCTGGGCCCTGCGCCGCCTTCACCATCCCCCGGCTGCGCGTCTGCGATTTTGCCGCCATGCAGATCGCCGGCATAATGGGCTGGACGGACCGGCCTGACGAGACATGGAGCGTGAGCCGCTGGGACCATCTGCGCGGCAGAGCAGCACAATTGCTTCGTCAATAACTCCACAAAAACCAGGGCCGCGCCAAGTGCAGGTTTGTCATTGTCTTCTGCTGTCCCATCTGCTTCAACCGCTGATGCTACAAACGCCATCCGCGGCACTTCCAGAAGCACAACCGTTTCCTCCGGCTTCCCCCCTCAACTTTCCTATGAAACTACCCCGCACCCTTTTCCGCCCGGCCCTGCTGCTGGCCTGCTGTTCTGCCGCACTGTTGCCCACACAACGCAGCCATGCCGAAACCACCGCTCCTGCCATCACTCCGGATGTCGTTTACGGGCACAAGGCTGGCATGGCGCTCACCTATGACGTCGTCAAACCCACCAAACCCAATGGCGCCGCGGTGCTTTTTATGGTGAGCGGCGGATGGGTGTCCGGCTGGACGGATCCCGCTCCGCTGGTTGCCGGGGCTCTCGCCGCGAAGGACCGCAACAGCTTCGGGATGTTGCTGGATCATGGCTTCACCCTCTTCCTTGTGCGCCATGGCAGCAGTCCCTTTTTCAAGGTGCCGGATGCGGTGGAGGACGTCCGCCGGGCCGTGCGGCATGTCAGGATGACGGCCGCCACCACCGGCATCGACCCGGAGCGCCTCGGCGTTTTTGGCGGAAGCGCCGGGGGCCACCTCTCCCTCATGCTGGGCACCACCAGCGATCCCGGAAATCCCTCCGCCCCCGATCCCGTGGGGAAAGTCAGCGACCGGGTGGCCGCAGTGGTGGCCTACTTCCCGCCGACGGATCTGACCGGCTACATGAATGACCAGCGTTTCCCCGCGACCCATTTTCCCACGGAGCAATGCGACGCCGTCTCTCCGATCAAACACGTCACCGCGGACGACGCCCCCAGCCTGCTGCTGCATGGCGGCAAGGACACGCTGGTCACCCCCAGTCACAGTGAAAATATCCTCGCGGCTTTCCGCAAGGAAGGGGTGGTCTCCGAATTGATCGCCTTCCCGGAAGCGGGCCATAGTTTTACCGGACTGGACGAAAAAACCGCCTCCACCGCCCTGGTGGCCTGGTTTGAAAAACACCTCGGTCTGACAAAAACCGCCGGAAACTCCCCGGCAGGCACCTGGAAGACCGCCGCCACATTGCCCGACGGCGGAAACCGGCCCGGCACCGTCACCATCCGTCAGGAGGACGGCCAACTCACCGCCGTGGCCACGGGCGAACAGGGGGAACGCAACGTGGACCGCGTGAAATGGGAAGCCGGCCAGCTCCAGTTGGAGTTTGATGTGGAGCGCGAGGGCCGCCGCGGCATCATCCGAGTCAGCGCGACGGAAACCGCCGCCGGCCAACTGACCGGCACTTGGTCTGCCAACGATGACGCCGGCAACACTCTGGTGAGCGGAACGTGGGAAGCTAAAAAGCAACCTCCCACTCCCTGACCCCCATTCCGCCACCCTCGATTTCACCCGGCACCCCCATTTCCCGTTCACCCCTCTCAGACCCGGATTTACCAAGCCCTTTCCTGCCGTAATCAAAGTGAGATGGCGAGACGAAGGTAGTGTCGGATGGGAGAGGCGGCGGGCTTAATGCGGGCGGTAACGCGGATGGTACCGTCGGGCTGGGGAGTTTCACTGAGCCGCTCGATGCCGTTTTCAGAACTATCCCAGGTATCCAGACCAGTGGAGAGTTGGAGGCGTGCCCTGAGCCCGGGGATATCGTGGCGGATGGAGTAGGTCAGCTGCAGGGGGCTGCCACCCGTGGGAAACTCAAGGGTGAGAGGGGATCCACCGGGAATAAGCGGCGGAAGATTGCAGGCGAACTCCAGTAGATTGATCAGGCCATCCTTGTCAGGATCAGAATCCAGAGCGGTGTCCGTGCTTGGGGCGCCGGGCGGGAACTCGAGGATGAGCCAAGCGGAATATTCCGGAAGAAAGGAGGAATTCGCGGCTCCCGCTGAAGGGGCGCGAACCAGTTCCAGCGGCCCCGAACCGTCAGGGTAGCGGCCAAAAGTCATGCCTCCGGGAGCGGCAGGAAACTCCACGCGGTCAGCGAACCGGAGTAGATTGCCCGCCGCGTCCGCTGCCATCAGGAAGACATCATCACCCGCGCTGCTAAGGGAAAAAGGAAAGAGACAGGCAGGGTCGGCGGAATTGTTGAATTGCTGCTCCGTCAGCACCAAATAGGCGCCCCCGGCGAGGGTAGTGGCCGCGGGCAGCTGGTATTTGCGCAACTGGTCCGCCGTATCGCTGAGGAACCACCCGCCGATGTTGTGCGGAACGAGGCCGGGATTGAACAGCTCGATAAAATCCAAGGCGGGAGCAAGGGAGGAGGAAAGGACTTCGTTGACGACGACGCCGTAGTCCGGCCCGCTGCCGGCGGTGCCAGGGGAACCATGGAATTCCGTGCTGGGCCGCCAGTTTCCGGGAGTGCCCAACCAGGCCGCTTTCTCCGCAGAACCAGGCGGCGCCCCCAGTGGAGTCTTCAGCTCCAGCGAGCTCCCGCTCCCGTCGGCACGGCCGGGCCATGCACCATCATCACTCCATGCGAAACTGAAAACAGGAGCCTGACCAGGGTCGGTAACCCCAATGGATTCCCCGCTATTGGCCAGAGAGCCCGACCATTTTCCCGCGACCTGAATTCCTGCCCGGTAATAGGGGGAGGCTGGGTTGCGGTAACGGGCATCAAAAAGTAAAGGGTCCTTCACGACGACGACGTGCTGATCCGGCAGCACCACGGTACCGGACGGGAAGGTGAAATCGACTGCTCCCCTAAGTTGCAGCCCGGAAAAATTGACCGGAAAAATTGAGGTATTGCGGAACTCAATGAACTCCGCGTCGCCCTGCCCCGCACCCTCGGGATGATAGTGGATTTCTGTCAGGGTGATATTCCCGGTAGCGGCCGGCTGGGTGCCAGCGAGGACAAAGGTGGCCTCATTGACCGCTGACCAGTCCCCGTTGACCGTGCGCACCCGGGCCTTCACTACGGCAGGTGCACCAATGATGAGTGGCTGCGGAGCCACCTGCGCATTGGCAGTAAGTTCCAAATCGAAAGTCAGGTCCCCGCTGGTGGAGGAAGCGTTGTGAATTTCGACCGCGATAACATTGTCACCGCTGACGAGAGTGTATTGGCTGGGCGTAAGCGCCTGGCTGAACCACGCATTACCATCGTCAGGCACATTCACTCCCCCGTTGCCCGGAGAAGTAAATCCAATAACCCCGGCAGGCATGGCGGAGCGCATGACTTCGCGACCATTGATATAGACGATGGCACCGTCGTCACGCTTGAGTCGCAGGCTCAGCCCGGAGAGGCCGGCAGGATTCCCGACATTGAAGTGGTGGCGGAAATAGGTCGTCAAATTGGCCTGCACACCCTCGGTATCCGGATCGGTATCGGCGGAGCCTACGTCGGTGATTTTACCAGGCTCGCCATAACCTGCCTCCACCGCACCAGAGGCCCAGGCATTGTCATCAAATCCCGGCGTCATCCAAGCCGCGCCGGGATCGGCAGACGGAGCGAGATACTTCCAGACAGCTCCCCGGCCGGCGCGGTCGTCGTGGCCATCCACCACCGTGATGGTGCTGATGTTGGAATTGTAGGCAGTGGCGGCTGGATTGACGGCTCCACCTGCCAAACGTGGATCACTTCCATCGGTGGTGTAATAGATTGTGCCGCTGGGAGCGACAAGTCCGATCTCACTGCCGGCCGCGACAGAGCCGCCCCGCTGACTCATTTCAGGGGCTTCGACAGGATACCAGCCCCTTGCCTTGAACTGGCTGAGGACTTTGGCGGTGCGTTGCGGGAAAAACGTGTTATTCAGATAGTTCCGTTCTACGGTCCACTCCCCGTCCCGGTCCCATGGGAGCGGGCCCACACTGCTGGACGGTTGCCAACGGGCGGTCTCGGCCACGATGGCCGTATAGATTTCCTCAGCCCGCATATTATAGGAAGCGTTCACCTGGGCGGGAGTGAGCACGCCGTCATGAAAGAGGTGCCTGTAAATGCGGTCCCGCCACAAAACCTTGAAATCAGGATACGCCAGCAGCGCATTGAAAATGCCGTCAGGCACCGTCTGGTCGGTACAGTCGGCATTCACATCCTGGAGAGAAATATCCACATCCTGGGGAAAGAATTTCCAGCCGCCCTGGTCCGGCAGACGATGCCCGGCGGCGCCCCAATTGTGCAGCGCGGTCCAATCCCAGTCATTCCCGGCATAAAAGCTGAGCACCATATAATCGGCCAGATTGGTCATGTCGATCCACCGCCTGGCCTGGGTGTAGTCAATTAGGGATGCCTTGATCCGGGCCCAGACCGTGCTCCACGATCCGGTGTCATGAACGCTGCCGGTGGTGCCGCCGCCGGTGTAGTGATAGTCTTCCGAAGTGCCCGGGAAATAGGTGCCCATATAGTCATCATCAGGGTGTTCCAGGAGGTGATATATCCCATAATAGTTTCCATTCACAAACAGCTGCACCATGCGGCCGTGCATGCCGGGTTGCCCCATCATCAGATGGACATCTTCCTGCCAAATATTACGCACAAACTGGGCGTCGCCGCTGCGGGTAACGGGCGGATTCCCGTAGGGAACCGGCGGATTCTCCGAAGTCCCGAGCCAGGAGTGGGTATCATGGGAACCGCTGCGCAGCCGAAGCTCCTGGAAAGTGGTTACTGCCCCCAAAGCATCATGAGGGTGGCGGGCAAAGACAGGATATTCCAGTTTGGTGGCACCATATTCACCGCGGAAGCGTACGCTCATGCTGCCCTTGGCAAAGGAGAGACTGGACGTGCCGCTTCGGATAACCCCGCCCGGAATGGTGAATCCGGCCTCGCCTCCCTGTGGATCTATCAATTCGACGCTGCTCTCGGTTTCAGAAAACGGCAGTTCCCCCGAGTTGTTGATGACAAGGGATACCGCCGGCAAGGCCAACAGGGCGTCGTCCAGCAGCGGGCCATATGTGGCATTATTGCGGATGGACGCATGGAGATTGGTCTGGCCCACGATGCCGTCGGCAGTGGGGCTGGTCACGCCATTGACAAAGAAGTAGGTCTGGGTCGCCACGGGGGAATAGGAGGCATCTGGATGGGTGGCGAAGGCGCGGACGATACGTACGCCGGATCGCGTGGAACCGGTCACCGGCGTGATGGTAACGGGACCGGCATATACCGGGCTGGCAGCGGTGGGAATGCTCCCATTGAGAGTATAGCGGATAACGGAACCAGGAACCGCCGCAGTGAGCGACAGCGGAAAAGCCGCACTGTGGTAGCCGTGCGGCACGCTGAAAGACACCTGATTCCGCCCTGCGGGAGCGAGGGGGGAATTCAAGACTCCCGGTGTAGGGGTGCGGAGATATCCAGCTTCGGTCCCACCCCCTCCGATTCCCCAGGTAGCATTGGGATAAAGTTCCGGCGGCTTGACGCTGGAAGCGATCTGGCCATCCGGTCTCACCAAAAGGATCGTTTCCCCACTTTGACTGAGGCTGAAGTTGGTGTGGATCGGCCCATTCGCAGGTGAAGCCCCGGTGCCACTGGCGAAGACCACGAGATAACCTTGAGGAGGAACCGCCGCGCTGGGAAAGTTCCACTTCCGAAGGTTTTCAGGATCGTCCGTGAGATACCAGCCACTTAGATTCATGGGCTGGGCCAGCTCATTGTAAAGTTCGATCCAGTCCTGCGGCTGGCTATTTTCATCCAAAGGCAGAGAGGCGGACGTGGCTACGGCGAGGACCTCATTAATGCGGATCCGGGGCTCCAACACAGGAAGGAGAAAAGCCGTCTCCACGCTGAATCCCGATAAATCAGTGGCCCGGAGCCTGAACTGAACCGTCACCGTCCCGGCGGGCAAAGCGGACGCGAGCCGGAGCTCATTCCCGACCATGGTAAAAAGATTGTTTTGATTACTGCCCTCGCCGGGAACCAACTCGAACCAATGGCGGTCGGACGGATTGCCGTCAGCAGCGGAAACCAATGCCGCAACCTGCCCCGCAATTAGTCCGGCACCGAGCGAGGTGGCATTCAGGACCACCGCCGCCGGAGGCTCCGGCGATTCCAGAATCACGGTAAACGACTTCTCCAACCAGCGCTCGCCATCCGCCGCATCGGTGGCCCGGATGCGGACAGTGAAGGGGCTGCCGGGAACCGCTCCCACAAGGGCAGAAGGGACCGGGAACATCCGGCCATCAGTCACAGTAAACTTGGCATTATCCGCTGAGCCGGCGCCGGGAACCAAGGTAAGAACGTGGGTGGCATCGGATTTAATATCGGTGACCCGGAGCGTTCCAATGTAGTCCGTTTGTTTTGGGAAGAAGGTGGTGGGGACCAGGCTGATATCTTCTGGAGCGGGGGGAATGAAGACCCGTTCCAAAGTTAGAGCCTGCCAAATGGGGTTGCGGTCGCCGCCGTCGTTGACTCCGAAAAAGTTGCCCATTTCGACCACGAAAGGAGATGTAACCGGCGTAAATTCATAGCTGTATACAGTTGACCGGGCGGCCGCGTAGGTGGCGCCGGGGGTGGCGCCAAGCGAACTGATTTCATCGACCGCCGGTTGGCCGTTGATGCGGATGTCCCAGCGCCGGTTTTCCGTCCCATTGCCCGAAATCAGGATCTGCAGCTTGTAAGTAATTCCCGGCGTTACCACCAGGGAGGCTTGGAGCTTTTGCCCGCTCCCGGGATCCGCCCAGCGGATATCGTGCATGATTTCCTCCAACGCATTCGCGTCCGCCGTTGAGCCATACTCCGGCTTGGTTTGCCATGGGGTGACGCTCTGCGGACCGATCAGGGCAGCTCCGGGGATGGGTTGATTATCAGGCAAGAAGGCCAGACCTTTGACCGTCCGCACGGGATCATTGGCGCTGAAATTGATCGCATAATCAAACTGCCCCGTAAGGTCCAGCGTTGCAGCGTCCGGCCCGGTGAATTGGGACACGGTCCCAAGGTTAGCAACGGTATTCGCGCGGACCTGGCCAAGAGCGATCAGCAGAATACCAAGAAGGATCCGGTAATGCATAGGAAGTGCGGCGGGGGGAAGGGACAGAAAACACCGCAGGCTACCATGAGGCAGCCTGCGGTGGGTGGTTTTTCAACGGGTTCCGCTTAGGGCGTGGGCTTAAGGGCCGGATCACGCAGGCGGTAATAGCCTTTTGCTACGCCGGGTCCGGTGCGGGAGGGGGCGGTATCGGTCCAGGTGCCATTGCCATTGGCTGCGGGCACGAAGGAATCGTTGGCTTCAATCCATGAGGCCAGATTGGCAGAGTGGTCGATGCTATAGGTTTTACCAGGAAGACCTGTGGCACTGATCGTCACGCTGGTGGCGCCGCGGATAATTCCTGAGATCTGCTTAGGGTCCGCTGCGGTGCTGCCGATCGCCTCCAGAGTCAGGCCCGACAGGATGGGATTCTTATCAGCGGCGGCAGTGGTATTCCCATTCAGGACGATGTTCAATTGAGTGTCGCCCGCGGTGAATTCGTAGCTAACCACCGTCGCCTGATCGTTGCCTGGGCCCTGAATCGTGCCCGGGAACAAATCATTCAGAACCATGCCGCCTTCAAGAACCACATCGAATCCACGGGCACCACCCGTTTCGGCAAAGAGGAGCTGCAGCTTGTAGGGCTTGCCGACCTCCAGACCATCCAGATTCACTCCAACGGTCCCCGGAGCCGGGGTCCAGCGAATGGACTGCATCACCTTTTCCACCACATCGTCCGCCGCAGTATCGCCATAGACCGGACTGTGCCAGTTGGGGATTTGGTTTACGGTGGACAGGGTGATCCCTGGCGCGGAGTCCGCCGTAAAATTAGCATCCCGGGCCTGTCCCGCGGACCCTGGCGTTCCAACGTTGAAGGCGTAGAGGAACGTTCCGTCCAAGTCCAGCCCTTCACCGGCATCGCCACCGGTGAAGAGGCCCACCACGGCATTGGGGAAGCTGGTGCCGATCAAGGGATTGGTGCCCGCGATCAATTCATCGCGGTCGGAGAACAGATCGTCATCGGTATCGGATTTAAGCGGATTGGTATGATGAACATTGATCTCGGCGCCATCTCCCAGACCGTCTCCATCGCTGTCTGCCACCAGCGGATTCGTTCCCAAGGCGACTTCGGCCCCATCGTTCACGGTGTCGTCATCCGAGTCGGCATCCGAAGGGCCGGTGCCACGGATGAGTTCATCAAGATTGGTTAACCCATCAGCGTCTGGGTTTCCATTGTCACCCCCGGAGAGGTTTCCAAAATATTGCAATTCCCACACGTCGGGAAGATTATCCCCATCTGTATTGGCCAGGATCATCTCTTCCAAAGTGACCCCATTCAGGATCGGATTGTGGTCGCCAAAGGCTGGTGTGGTGACGCTGTTGCCGGAAAGCACCACGTTGAGCGTATCGTCTGCGGCAATGACTCCGATGGTAACCACTGCACCCCGGGAGTTGCCTCCGCTCTTTTGCGCGACATTGGAACTGAACTCATCGACCCGCAGGATTCCTTCGACTTCGATATCAAACCCGCGGCCAGGCCCCTGTTCAGCGAAGAGCAGTTGCAGCTTGTAGGCCTTGCCCACCGTTAGTCCAGCCATATCGACATTCACCGTGTTGGGAGCGCCGGAGTAGCGGATGGACTGCAGGATAAACTCCAGATTGTCATCGTTGGCGGTCTCGCCGTAGACCGGAGCATTCCAGTTGGGTATTTCGTTCGTGGCGGTCACAGTGATTCCGGAGGCGGTATCCTCCGTGAAAGTCACGCCTTGGATTGGGCCGGGAGCGGATCCCGGAGCGCCTACATTGAAGGCGTAGGGGAAGGTGCCCGTGAGGTCGAGTCCCTCGCCGGCATCACCCCCGGTAAAGAAGCCCACCATGGCACCCAGTGCTGGAAAAACCGCTGCCGAATTTGGATTGGTGCCCTGCGCCACTTCCGCAGCGTCATTATAATCATCAGCATCGGAGTCGGAGTTTTTCGGATTCGTCAGGTGGGTATTGATTTCAGCCGCATCACTCAGCCCATCCAGATCGGTATCCGCCGCGCGGGGATTGGTTGTATGCAGATTGACCTCGGCCCCATCGCTTAAAGTATCGTCGTCGGAGTCGGCGTCCTTCGGGTCGGTCGACAGATTATATTCCTGCAGATTGGTCAGGCCGTCGGTGTCGAAATCCCCGGCACCCGTCTGATTCAGATTTCCGAAAACCGAACGCTCCCAATTGTCATCAAGACCATCCCCATCCAAATCCGCCCCAGGGGGAATGGCTTCGAGGGTCAGCCCGTTGAGGATGGGATTCCGGTCCGTGTAAGCCGCCGTGGTGACCGTCGCTCCGTCCAGCACGATCTGGGTCGAAGTGCCAGCGGCGACAAATCCTATAACTGCCGCCGCCGCGCGGGTAGGCATCTCGGTTCCATCCTGGTAGGTATACGGCGCAAATTCATCGAGTTTGAGCACTCCATCCACCAGGATATCCATCCCCCGGCTGCAGCAACGCTCGAGGAATATCAGTTGCAGCTTATAGGCCCGCCCGGCGGTCAAGCCTGTCAGGGTGACCGTGATCTTGGCCCCATTGGTACCCCCGTGGCGGATGGAGGAAAGCAGAAACGTCAAGGCATTATCGTCCGCGGTGGTTCCAAAGTCCGGAGGGGCTCCCCAAGCCGCAATTTCCTGACTTGGGGAAATTGTGATTCCGGTGGCACCATTGTTTGTTTCATCGGTAAAGTCCACGCCCCGGATCATTCCCGGAGCACCATTGGTACCGACATTGAAAGCATAAAGAAACGTTCCGGAAAGGTCCAGGCCTTCATCGGCATCGGCACCGGTGATGGCGATGCCCCGGCTCGCGAAGAGTGGGAAGGCCGTGGCATTTTTAGGATCGGTGCCCTCATCCACCTCGAATCCGTCATCATAATCATCGTGATCTGTATCCCTGTCCTTCGGGTTTGTTAGAAAAGAAGCCAACTCCATGTTGTCCGCCAGTCCATCGAGGTCCGTGTCCCTCGACAGTGGATTCGTAAAATGTGTATTGATTTCCGCTCCGTCAGGGAGGGTGTCCCCATCGGTATCGGCCAAAGCTGGATTGGTCCCGTGAATGGTATATTCCGCTAGATCGGTCAACCCGTCGTTGTCAGAATCAGGGGATGCCGGGTTGAGGCCCAGTTGGTATTCCGCCTGATTGGGAAGGCCGTCTGCATCCGCATCCCCTCCCCCTGTCTGAGCCCCGATATTTCCAAACTTCAAAATTTCCCAACCATCCGGAAGCCCATCGCCGTCAGTGTCAGGCACGAGATGCTCCACCGTGATGGCCTGCCAAATAGGATTCCGGTCACCTCCATCACTGATTCCCCCAAAATCGCCCATGCGCACATCCAAAGTATTGTCTCCAGCGGTGAGCGTGAGGGTATAAACGACTCCACTATCCGCCGCGTAGGCAGGAACGATGGCATCCACATCCGAAGCGCCCAGCGAGGTAAACTCATCCACCGTGACCGCTCCCTCTACTTCGATATCCCAACGTCGGATTTCGGCCTGGTTGCCGTAAACCAGGATTTGCATCTTATAAGTTTCCCCCGCCACCACAGGCAGGTGGGCCTGCAGAGTCTGCCCTGCCCCGGCGTCCGCCCACCGGATGTCCGCGAAGATTTCTGCCAGGCTGACCTCATCTGCTTCCACGCCAAAATCTGGCTTTATCTGCCAAGGCGTCACATTGTTCGGCCCGATCGTTAGCCCGGGTTCCAACGCGGAGTCCGGAGTGAAGGGGACGTAGCGCACCGTCCGGACAGGATCATTCGCACTAAAATTGATCGCATGAACGAACTCACCTATTAGATCCAGGGAAGCCGGGCCATTGATCGTCGAAATGGTGCCGGAATTCACCAGCGTAGCGGCACTAGCCGATTGCAAAAATGTGACTAAACATACATTAATGACACCTAAATATACATTTTTTATAACAGGGGGAATATGCATGATTTTCAAGATATTCATTTTTGAAAATCCCGTCAATAACTTTCTCCACCGTCCTCTGCATTTTTGTGCTACCTATATGGACTGGTGTGGATTCACCGGCACGCCGTCGAAGTCAGGACCCCGAACCCGGGCTTCCCTCCATTTCTCCGGACTCGGCAGGCAAACTCCCCCGGATGGGGGGCGGAGTGCCGCTCCATGCCGATGTGTTGCGGCACTCCTCTTCCGATCCACTTTTCGCCATCGGGTATCGCCCGAATTCACCCACAGCTACTTACAGGCTCCAGGCATTGCCCTTGTTGTGCGCTGGTATGGTAGCGGGATTGCTGCTCATTTTTTGAGCGTCCCGTCCCTTGGACTTTGGTTCTTCCGCACCGCCGTGCCCCGCAGTTGGTCAGCAACCCGTCCGCCAGTTGTGCCACCACCGGCTCTTCTGGATCGATGCGGTGCTGGATTTCGACGCGGACCATTTCCGCGAGAAAGATGCTGCTCCCCACGTATTCTGAACACCATGAACCGCCAAACTGCTGCCGATTTCGACCAGGAACTTCTGGATCTCTACGATGAATATGTGCATGGCAAGGTCACCCGCCGCACCTTTCTCGACCGCGCCTCCAAATTCGCCGTGGGCGGCCTGACTGCCGCCGCCCTCCTGGAAGCCCTCGGGCCGAACTACGCGTGGGCGCAACAGGTCCCCAAGGACGATCCCCGCATCAAAACCGAATACGCCGAATACGAGTCCCCCAAGGGCGGCGGCAAAATGCGCGGCCTGCTCGCCCAGCCCGCCAAAGCCGATGGCAAGCAGCCCGGAATCATCGTGGTTCATGAAAACCGCGGCCTGAATCCCTACATCGAGGACGTCGCCCGCCGCATGGCCGTGGCGGGATTCGTCGCCTTCGCCCCGGACGCGCTGACGCCTCTCGGCGGCTACCCCGGCACCGACGAAGCCGGTCGCGATCTCCAGCAAAAACGCAAACCGGAGGAGATGATCGAGGACTTCATCGCCGCCGCCCTTTGGCTGGAAAAACATCCGTCCTGCAACGGCACGATCGGCGTCACCGGGTTTTGTTATGGCGGGGGCATGGCGAATACTCTCGCGGTCCGACTGCCCGATCTCATCAAGGCCGCCGTGCCGTTTTATGGGGGCCAGCCCAAGCCGGAGGAGATCCCCAAAATCAAAGCCCAGCTCCTCCTCCACTACGGGGAGAAGGACGAACGCGTCAACGCCGGCTGGCCCGCCTACGAAGCCGCCCTCAAAGCCAATGGCAAAAAATACGAGGCCTTCATCTACCCTGGCACCAACCACGGATTCCACAACGACACCACCCCGCGCTACGACGAAGCCGCGGCCAAACTGGCCGAAAAGCGCACCATCGATTTTTTCAACAAAGTGCTGCGGTCCTGACAGATCGTCTATGGCCCGGAACGTCCTTCCTGGGTTCCTTCATAAATAGCCGCCAGCTGCCGCAGCAGCCCTTCCAGCAGCCGGTAGTATTCGTCCTCCGGTAGCTTGGGCTTCCTCTCCCGCAGCGCGTTGATCTCCCCTTCCAGCTTTTCGCGCTCCGCCAGCTGCGCGGCAGTCATTTGCCGGGTGGAGGGATCGGGCAGGAGCGTCCGCTGGTGGGCACGGGAGCCATCGAGCGGCGTGTTGTCCTTGGCTTTGGTGGTGGCCCGCAACCCCCGGAACCAGGCGGCAGGGGTTCCTTTGCCATCTCCGTTGTCGTCGATCAGGGCGTGCTCCGTCAGGATCCGGCCTTCGGCGAGATAGAATTCGGTGGTGCGGCTGGAAGCGCGCAGAAACCACTCCAGCAGGGAAGTCTGCCCGTCCTGATCGTAATCGGCGGCCGGGTCTTCCAGGCTGGCGGCCAAAGACTCGCCGAACCGGGTGTAGTTGCGTTCATTGCCGCTGCGGGTGGCGGTGATGATTGTCCGGTTGGGCCCCGCCAGCACCGGCAGGAAGGGCGCACTGCTGGACGATGTGTTGATCACCACCACGGGCCGCTGCACCGGCTGCAGCCACCCTGCCAGATCGGCCGCCGCCAAATCCGGACCTTCTAGATTGAAGCGTGCTTCCTTGCCATCCCAGGTGCCGTGACCAATCAACACCACCCAGACTTCTGCCGGGCCCTCCCTGGGGAGACCGATCAGGATTTTTTCAAGCCGGGCGCGGTCGGTGGTGCCGGGAGGGGCATCCGCTTCGCCCGTCGCCAGCAGCAGTTCCGCTCCGGCCTGGATCGCCATCTTTTTCCAGGCTTCCACCTGGCTCTCAAACTTTGGTGCATATTCTGCACTGCCGACCGCGCCTTTCACGAGGATCAGCACCGGGCGCACGCCTGTCAGGGCAGGAGTCTCCAACCCTCCGGCATGAAGGACCGGACCCGCCAGCAAGGCAAAAGATAACAAAACATTTTTCATGGCAATCCCTGGGTGCGGCGCAGGCCCCATTCGGTGACAAGGCATCCAATCGCCGTTAAAAAGATCCACGGGGTGTGCCAGAGCGGCTCCTCGTGCGGTTCCATCACCGGCGCTTTTTCGGACGGCAGGCGGGCCGCCAGCGCCTCCAGGCCGGAGACTTCCACCATCGCCCCGCCGGTCTTGCGGGCCAGTTCTTCCAACAAAGCCGTGTCCGGGGTCAGCGAGCGCAGTTCCTGGGCCGCGAGGTCCGTAGCCCACCCAGCGGTGGCCCGGCCCTCCTCCGCACCCGCCGCATTCACGGCCCGGGCGGTGGCTTTGTACCCACCGGTTTCCCGCGGCAGATAGGATGCGACATATAAGCCAGGCTCGGTCGGCGACGGCTCGGCTTGCAGAGTCAGCGCTGTCCCCGCCGGATCGGTTCCATCCGTCCCGGTTTTCCCAAACTGCACCGGCTCGACGGTGATGCTGACGGTGGCATTCTCGACTGGCAAAAACTTCGCATCGGAAACCCTGACCTGCAGTTCCATCATGCCATTCGGGTCTGCCGGTTTGGGTTCCACCGCGAGCACGACCCTGCCCGGCACATCGGCGATCAGCCAACGGACCATCTGCCGCCAGGATTTTTCCAGGTCGACCCGCGCCTCCGGACTGCGCATCCCCCAGCGCCAGAGGTCGCCCAGCATCAGCGCGGCGCTGCGGCCCCGGCCAAACCGCTGCACCACCAGGGCAGGAGCCTTGTTGCCGGCAGGATCATTGGCGGTCGCGATGACTCCGGCTCCCGCCTTCACCCCGCGCACCCGGTTCATCACCATCAGCGGTGGCATGCCTGACAAACGGGTCTTCTCATCGGCTTCGTTTTCACGCAGCCGCGCCCAGGCCTGCAACCAGCCTTCGCGGTCGAGATCAAAGGTGAGCGGCCCGGGAGCAGGTGCACTGCTGGCGCGGTCCAGACTGACCGGCAGCAGATCGCCAATGGGCGTCCGCGCATAACCCCCTTCGGCAAAGGATTCCATCCCGCCCAGCATGAGGAAACCACCGCCCCGCTCGGAAACAAAACGTTGCAGCAAGGCGGCTTGGACGGGGGTGAAAAATGCCGCTTCCAGGTCATCCAGAATGACCGCATGATAGGCAAACAGGTCCTCCGGCAGGACCGGAAAGCCGGAGCGCAGTTCCTGTTCGTCCAGCGGATTCAACCGCACCAGCACCGGCTGATCATAACTGGCAACTTCGCCTTTGGCCTGGTCATCCGTGCCCCGGAACAACGGATTGCTGGACTCGCCGGCCCGGCCGAGGAAGGAAAACTTCGGCTCCCGTTTGGCCACCCGCATCAGGCCGGTCAGCTGCACCTGATCATCCCCCTCGAGGGCACGGTTGAGGAACTTGTATTCCCAGTTCGGCCGCCCCGAGACATAGAGCACACGATAGGGCCCCTGCGCCCGGTCCACCACCATCACCCGCTGGTTGTTGGCCAGGGTGGCTTCTTTGGTAGTCTCTCCGGTTTCCCCGTCTTCCCGCACGGAGAATTGATAGAAGGAAACCCCGGGCGGGGCCGTTTTGATCTGAAACCGGAACGCACTCACCCCACTGCCGGTCGGCACGCTGCGTTTTTGTTCCTCCACCACTTTCCCGGCGGCATCGGTGATCCGGGCGGTGATCGGAGTGCCGCCGAATCCCGTGGTGCCGACCTCCGCCTCGATCGTCACCGGGGCATCCTCGAAAGCCGTCTGGGTCACCGACACTTTGCGCACCGACAAATCCCGCGCCGGCCCCTTGCCACCGATCACCACCGGATAAACCGGCGGCCAGCCTGACAAATCCGGCGGCAGCGAGGTCAGGTCCGTGGCATTGCCATCGGTCAGCAGCACGATCCCCGCCAGCGGCCTTCCCTCGAAGCGGCGGCTCACCATGGACAAGGCCGATCCCAGCGCCGAGGCCCGGCCATTGAAGTTGAGACCCGCGAAATTCTCCACATGCTGCAGCCGCTGGTCGAATTGATAGCGCCGCAGGTCGAAGGCATCCCCCAGGGTGGTTTGCCAGGTCGAGGCTGAGGGGTCCAGCGCCTGGCGCATCTGTGCGGTGCGCGGCTGGGCAGCGCCTTCATCCGTGACCTGCAGACTGCTGCTGTTATCCGCCAGCACCACCATCAGATTGGCCCCCGGTCGCACCCGCTGCCGGGTCCATTGGGGCTCCAGCACACACAGCGCCAACAGCGCCAGACCGAGGATTTTCAATCCGGCACAGAGCCACTTCCGTTTGATCGCCGCGTTCCGGTAGCTCCACACGACAAGAGCCGTGGCCAGCAGCAGTCCCGCCAGCACCGGCCAGCGCCAGAGATCTCCGGAAAAGGTGATTGCAGCAGGTCCTGACATTTATGGTTCCTTCCCCAGTTGCTCGTAATACCGCCGCACCTGTTCGGCATATCGACCCGGTACCGGATCGCGGTCGATCGGCACCAACGACTCCCGCGACGTCCGCCGCGCCAACTCCTCCCGCAAGCGCTGCCGGACTTCCACCAGCGGCTGCATCACTTCCGCGCGCACCACCGCCCAATCGGGTTTTTTCAAATCACGTTTCGTCTCCACCCGCATCTGCCTCGCCCGTTCCCGGGCATTCGCGATGTCATTCCTGAGGTCGGGGAAATCCACAATCTCCTCCACTTCCCGGAGACGGTCCGACCACGGCGCATAACCATCGCCGGTCATGGGAGCCGCCGAACCCCCGCGTCCACCCGCGATGCGATTCCCGCCACGGGCCGTGCCATCTGGGCCACCCCCTTCGCCCTCTCCCTCGTTAGGTTCACCTTGTCCTTCACCCCTGCCCTGCCCTTCCCCTGGGGATTGGCCTTGGCCAGGCTGGGGTTGTCCTTGTCCTTGTCCTTGTCCTTGTCCTTGTCCTTGTCCTTGTCCTTTGCCGCGTCCCTGTCCCGCCCCAGCGGTGGATTGGCTGGCCTCTCCCTCACCCGGCGCCTGACCTTGACCCTCACCTTCCGGTTGGCCTTCACCCTGTCCCTGTCCTTGGGTTTGGGCTTGCTCCTGGCTTGGAGTCTGGCCCGGAGAGGTGCCTTCGCCCGGAGCTGACCCTTGGCCCGTCTGGTTGGTCTTTGGTTCCCCGTTGGCGGCAGTTTCGGCGCTGGGTTGGCCCTCTCCGGGGGTTTGCCCAGACGTGCTGCCGGGAGGGCCGTTGGGATTGGGTTCGCCTGCTCCGGGGGCGCCGGGGGAGGCGGGAGATCGGGGGCTCCCTTCGCCGGCCATTTCCTTTTCGAGATCCTTGGTTAGTTGTTCGAGTTCACGATCCGCACGTTTCAGGGCCTCGGTGTCGTCACCGAGGACGTTTTCCGCGGCGCGTTCGATGCCGGACTTGAAATCCTGAATGCCGGACTCGGCGGCCTGCGCACCCGCTTTGGCTTCCTCCATCAGATCCTGTTCCAGCAAACCTGAGGTCATCTCCAGGGCTTTGCCGCCTTCCTGATTTTGTTGGAGTTCATTCAGCTCATCCATGAATTGCCGGGTCATTCGGCCTTCGGCGAGGAGCTTCTGCTGGGTTTCCTTCACGCTGGCCGCATCCTCCTGGGCAAACTTGCGCATGCTGTCATACAATTGGCGCGAAACCAGCGGCTCGGCCCCCTCGGCGGACTCCGACAGTTCTGTGGCTTTTTTTGTGAGTTGCCGGGTGCGTTGCTGCTGCTCCGTCAATTGCTGCTGGGCGGCTTCGCGTTCCGGAGTATCGCTGAGGGTTTGTTGTTTGGGATTCTCCAACTGCTCCAGTTGCTCCGTCACTTTTTCCTGGCGATTCGCCAGATCGCGGGCTTCGGAGCGGAGATCCCGCAGGTCCTGGGAAAAAGCGCTGCTGCTTTTTTTCCGGAGTTCCTCACGCATTTCCTGAAGCTGCCGCTGGGCCCGCGTGCCGGACGAAAGGGCTTGGGCCACATTGCCTTCAGCGGTCGCTTTAGCGGCTTCCTGGACATTCTGCCGGGCCTCCTCCAATTCCTTTTTCTCCTGCGCCAACTGCTCCTGGTTTTCCGTTTTCTCCATCCGCTGGTTCAACTCATCCACATCCGCGAGCATCTGCCGCTGCTCCTCTTCAAGCCGTTTCAGTTCCCGCTTCAATTCCTCGCGCTGGTCCTCCGTTTCGGCCGCCTGGAGCGCTGTCTGCAATTCCTTGAGCCGTTCATTCACTTCCTCCTGACGGCGGGCCAGTTCCTGCAGCCGGTTCAGCACCTGCCGTTGTTCGCGCTGCGCGGCTTCCTGCGGGGCCTGGGCTTCGCTCTCCATCTGATAGCGGTTCTCCTCCTTGGTCAGGTCCATCTCGTCCATTTCCATCTGGCGCTGCTGTTCGGACGCGGACGCGGGTTGGCCAGGAGTCCGGCTCCGGGAAATGCGGATCTCCCGCGCCCGCACCGCCAGCAGGGCTTGATAGGCTTTTTGTTCAGCGGCGAGGGCCGCCGTCAGCGGCGCAGGTTGTTTCTCGACTGCTTCCAACTCTTCCCCAGCCTGCTTCATGGCTTCCTGGGCTGTTTTCCAACCGGCGGCCACCCTTGCATCGCGGCTGCCTTCGGCGGCGGCCTCGGTGGCCTGCCCGAGGGCGTCGGTCTGGGAATTCCGGACCACTCCGATATCCGCGGCGGGCGGATTGGCGGTGCGTTGGAGTTTCCAGGTGGCGTTGATGATTTGTTTCTGCAGTTCCGCCAGTTTGGCCGCTTGTTCTCCGGCCCCGCCTTCTCCCGGCGGAGGTGGGGGCGCTCCCCCGGCCGCTTCCTCGCCCTGACGGAACACTTCATCAAAAGGCCGGACCTCTCCAAAGAACAGGTCGCTCTGGGTGCGGCGGGTTTTTCCGTCAGGACCGGTGTCATCGGCCCATACAAACCACGAAATCAAATCATCCGGCTGCGCCTTCATCTCTTCCAGCCGCAACAGATGCTGGAAGGTCTGGGCGGCCCCGGCCGGCCCGTCCTTGCCGAGCTCCAACAGGGCCGGTTCGCCACCGCCATGGGTGAAAGCCATGCCCCAGGCCAGGACACCGAAATCATCCGACACCGTCCCGGTGAAGAGCATCTCCTCCAGAGCCGAAGGACGCTGATCGCCTTTCGGTGAAGTCAATTTGATGGCAGGTGGCAGGTTGGGCAGCACCTCGATGGTGAAGACCGCAGGAACCTTGTTCACCCGCTGGCCGGAATCGGTCAGGATGAGCTCATAAACCTGGCTGGCCACCAGCGGAAAATCCGTCAGGGTGGCGACAGCCTTTTCCGGGTCCACCACCAGCGGCACCTCTGCCGCCTCCTTCTCCCGGGGTTTCAGCACTGCAGAAACAACGGGTTTGTTGAGTTGCAGGTCCAGCCGCAGCCGGGTGCCCTCCACCGCACTGGCGCGGCGGGTGTCCTCCGTGCGTTTTTCCGGAAGCTTGGTCCATGCGGGATACGTCAGGGTCACATCCGACCGTTCGAGTTTGGGATACTCGAAGACCATCACCGAAAAGTCGCGGGTCCGTTTCCCATCGTAGTCAATGCGGTAACGGAAATCCTCCTTTACGTCAGGCACGCTGCCGCCGAAGACCGGATCGTTGAGGCTTCGGACCAGCAGCTGCCGCTGCTCCGTTTCCGGGGTATTTCCCATCACCAACTCCACGGTGGAAGGCACCGTTTCGGTAAAACGCACCATCACCAGCAGGCTGCTGCCTTTTTCCAGAGCGATGTCACCGGGGGTCACTTCGATGCCGTCTGACAACTTCACAGTGTCCTCCGCGGCCGCCTGCACCGGCCTCACTGGAGCCGCGGGCGCCAACAGAAAAATAGCGGTGCAGGCCCCGGCGGCCAACAGACTGGCAGCCTGCACCGCATCCAGCGCCCGGGGGCGCACCAGCGACTTCCAGTCGTGATCCAATCCATGCTGGATGGTTTCCTGAAGCAGGCGCTCCTGGATGAAGGCGGGCTCCTCCTCCGGATTGATCTCCACCGCAGTCAGCAACCGGCCATCCAGCGCGGGATGACGGGCTTCAATGCGGCGGGCGAGGGCGCGGTAATCGGGTTTGGCAAAATACCCCAGGGCCAGGATGATCAGCAGCCCCAGGACCGTCACCAGCATCCAGACACCGAGCGCCCCGTCGGATCCGGCCGGACCGGAACCATGGAACATCAGCCACCCGGACAAAGCGGCCAGCGACAACCAGAGGGCAGTGCGGGAAAGGAGCTTCCAGCGGCGTTGGCGTTGCCACGCGGGGAGCAGGCGGGCTTTGAGATAGGGATTGATCATACGGCAGATCCTCCAGGGGCAGGAGCGCGCCGGGCGCTGAGACCGGCGAGCAGGGTTTCGATCAATAATACGGCCAGCGCGGCGATCATAATCCAGCGCCACAATTTTTGGCGGCTTTCCGTTTCCACCGCGGGGGCAGGACCGGAGTTGGGTTGGCCCGGCTCCCGGCCGTCAGCCCGCCGCACCGGGACGCCGAGGCGGTCCAGTTCATCCGTGGGCAGCGGCAGGGTGCGGGACTCGGCAGGATCCAGATTGACGCCGAAAGTTTTAGTCAGGGTTCCGCCCGTGGCGGTGTAAAGACCCGGCTGGGCCGCCGCCATAAAAGCGCCCGCTTCCGGGGTGACCGTGGTGGTGGTCCACTCCGGATGCCGGACGGAAACGGGGCCGACGCCAGTGAGCCCCAGCAGGTTCAAGGGGACGGGTTGTCCCGCGAAAAACTGAGCGGGCGGCGTGACGACAGCGCCGCTCCATTCCAGCAGCGAGGAAAGCAGCGGCACAAATTTGGAGGAGAGCGCCCATTGGCTGGACCCGGGTTCCCAGCCCGATGCCAGCACCATCAGCCGGCCCTGGCCCACCGGGACTTCCACAAGGGCAGGATCGCCGGAATCGAACCGGGCCAGCACCCGGCTGCCTGGCAGGGCGGTGGCGGCGAATTTGGTGTAATGCCAGAAGCGTATTTTCGTGAAGTCGCTGAAACGCGGATCGGCAAAGGGCGCAAAGAGAGGATGCTTGAAATCGATTTCCGATAACATCCCGTAAGTGGTGGGCTTGATGTCCTCCAACGGCACGGCTCCGGTGCCCGTGATGACCGCCAGCGCCGGGGCCGCCGCGGCGGACAAGATCAGCAGCGCGGTGCGGCCGGATTGCAATTGCTGGTGGAGGAAGGTGGCCTGGGCGGGCGGGATCGCGCCGTTGGCGAAAAAGATGGCGGGCTGGCCAGGCAGGATGACGGGGAGCGCGGCTTCCGGCGGGACCAGGTTCAATTTGACTGAGACCTGACGGGATTCGGGGAGCGCCCGGTTGAGGAAAAAGAGGGGCTTTTTGGAATCGGTGAGGAGTTCCGCACCGAAGTAGTGGGCCGCGACCTCAACGGCGACCGGCGGGGCGGTGAAGACGGTATTGTCGAAGGGTTCGGGGTCGCCTTTGAGGAGGATGCGGCGGGATGGCTGGAGCGCGGACTTGAAGTCCGCCCCGGCTGGCTGGCTCTGCGGCTGACTGGCGGGGCTGGAGGTTGCCGTGTTATTGCTGTTTGTTTGAATGGTGGAGTTTAAGAGCGGGGGTTGAGCGGGCCGGTGCTCCGGGGCGGACTGCAAGTCCGCGCTCCAAGGAAGGGCCACCACTTTGGATTGCCCGGGCGGCACCACCACATCGTGGGCGGGACCGGTGAAAGCCTCGCCAGCGGCGGCCCAGCCGATTTGGAATTGTTCCCCGGTACTGTCCGGCGCATTCCACACCCGCACGCGGGCCTGGGGTTCTTCCCCGGCGGCAAGGGTGACGGAATCGGGAGCGAGTTGCAGTCCGGCGTTGCCGGTTTGTTTGGCCGTCAGGGCGATGCTGGTCACAAACACTTCCTGGGGCCATTCCCAGCCCTGCAGGCCTTCGACGCGGCTGCCCTCCTGGAGATCGCTGATCAGGATGATTTCCCCGCCGCCGGGACTGGTCTCCCCGGGCGGTATTTCCGCCAGCCGTTCCGCGGCAGTGGTGAGGGCGGTGGCCAGTTGGGTGTTGCCCCAGCCAGGGGTGACTTCGGCCAGGCGGCCCGCGGCGGTGGCGGCCCGGCTTTCGGCGGGGAGGGCGGTCCATTCCGTGAAATCCATCAGGCGGCGGGTGGTGGCATCGAAGGTCCAGAGGGCGGCCTGGTCGCCTGGTCCGGCACCCCGCAGGAGTTCCTCCGCTTTTTCCCGGGCCGCGGGAAAGAGGCCATCCCGCTGCATGCTGGCACTGGTATCCACGAGGATGACAATGCGCCGGTTTTTGTCAGAGCCTGGGTTGAGGGGTGTCTCCGTGCGGATGAAGGGACGGGCAAAAGCGAGCGCCAGCAGGGCCAAAGCGGCCGCACGCAACAAGAGCAGCAGCCAGTTCTCAATCCGGCTGCGCTGGGTAAGGCGCGGGGGATCCGGCTGGAGGAATAACAAGGAGCTGAACCGGGTCCGGTCGCGCGTGGTGCGGCGGATCAGATGGAAGATCACGGGCGCCGCGACCGCGAGGGCCCCGAGGAGGAAGAGGGGAGCGAGGAAGTTCATCGCGCCCCCCTTCTAACCAGCCGTCCGCGCTTCAGCCGGTCCTGGAAAAAATCAGTGAGGGCCTGTTCCAGCGGACGGGCGGTGGAGAGGACATGGAAAGCCGCTCCGAGTTTCCGGCAAAGGGCGGCCAGCGCTTCCTGATGGGCCTGAAAACGGGCGAGATATCCGGCGCGCGCGGCCGCGGGATCAACGTAAAGGGTGCGGCCGGATTCGGCGTCCTCGAAAACGGACGGGGTTGCAAAATCGAGGGTGAGTTCGGCAGGGTCGAGCACTTGGAAGAGCACGGTTTCGTGTCCGGAAGCGGTGAGGGAAACGAGATGGCGTTCCAATTCATCCAGCTGGGTCAGGAAGTCGGAAATGACGACCATGAGGGCGCGTTTCCTCACAATTTCCGTGATGCGCTGGATCGGCTTGATGAGATTGGTGGCCGCGCCGCCGGGCGGTTTGTCGAGGGCGATGATGATTTGCCGCAGATGCCCGACCCGCTGGCGGGCCGGGAGGTAGTCGCGCAGGGCGTCATCGAAGCTGAGCAGTCCGACGGCATCGCCCTGAAGGTGGAGAAACCGGGCGAGGGTGGCCGCGAGGGTGGCAGCATATTCCGCCTTGGTCCAGCCAAGGGTGCCGAAATCCATGGAGTGGCTTTGGTCCACGAGGAGATGGCAGCGGAGGTTGGTTTCGTCCTCGAACTTCCGGATGTAATACCGGTCGCTCCGGGCATAAACGCGCCAGTCGAGATGGCGGGGATCGTCGCCGGGCGTGTATTGGCGGTATTCGGTGAACTCGACGGAGAAACCGTGATAAGGACTGCGGTGCAAGCCGGACCAGAAGCCCTCGACCACGGCGCGGGCGCGCAATTCCAGGCTGCGGATGCTCATGAGCGCGGCCGTATCAATCCGCGACGCCGGCGGCGGAGCCGTGGCGTTGGCGGATGAGGGCGGGGCGGACATGGCAGGAAGAAAAGATAGGGCCCATGGGGCCAATCGGCCGGATCGAGCTTATGTTCTGTGGTGGTCAGGCTTTCACGTGGTCGATGAGGCGTTGCACGACATCATCAATGCGGATGGCATCGGCTTCGGCGCGGTAGTTCAGCAGCACGCGGTGGCGGAGGACAGGCGCGGCGAGGGCCTGGATGTCCTCCAGCTTGACGTGCACCCGGCCTTTGAAGAGGGCGCGGGCTTTGGCGCCGAGGATGAGGGATTGGCCGGCGCGGGTGCCGGCGCCCCAGCTGACCCAGTCATTCACAAAATCAGGCGTGCCCGCCTGGCGCGGCCGGGAAGCGGCGGCCAGCCGCACCGCGTAGGTGACCAGTTCCTCCGTGACCGGCACCTGCTGCACGAGTTGGTGGAAACGCTGGACGTCGGCTCCGGTGAAGAGGGGCTCGATCTTCACAGGCCGGCCGCTGGTGGTGCGCATGACGACCTGCACTTCCTCGGCTTCGGGAAGATAGTTCATCACGACGTTGAACATGAAGCGGTCCAACTGGGCTTCCGGCAACGGATAGGTGCCTTCCATCTCGATCGGGTTTTGTGTGGCGAGCACAAAAAAGGGCTCGGCGAGCGGGTGGCGCACCCCCATGGCCGTGACCTGATGTTCCTGCATGGCCTCCAGCAGGGCGGCCTGGGTCTTGGGCGGGGTGCGGTTGATTTCATCGGCCAGCACCATGTTGGCGAAGATCGGACCGGGGACGAAGGTCATGGTGCGGCCACCGCCGGAGTCCAGCAGGATCTCCGTGCCGGTGATGTCCGCCGGCATGAGATCGGGGGTGAACTGGATGCGCTGGAAATGGAGGTCAAAGATCTGGGAGATGGATTTGACCAGCAGGGTCTTGGCGAGGCCGGGGGCCCCGGTGATGAGGCAGTGGCCGCCCGCGAGGAGGGCGAGCATGATTTGCTCAATGACCTCGCGCTGGCCCACAATGACTTTGCCTAGTTCCTCCTCAATGCGGCGCCGGCCGGCCATGAGGCGCTCGACGAGCTGGTGGTCGGACTCTGCGGGGGACGGCAGGGGGGTGGAAGTGGGATCGGTGCTCATTCAGTGGGTCATGACGTAAAAGATGATATTGATCGCGAGCGGATAGGCGGTGCGCTCGGAAAATTGTTTGAAGTAAAAGGCGCTTTCCCCTTCGCGTTCCCAGCCGTCGCCGTTGTCGGTGTTATGCAGGGCAATCACCATGGGGCGCCCCTTGTCGTCGAAGATGGCACGGTGGTGGACTTCCTCCGCATCGTGCCGCTCGTAAGTGGGCCCGCCGAATTCACTTTCCGCCCCGAGGTTGATGTTGGGGACCTGGGCCTTTTCCTTGATGGTGAACACGCTGCGGTAAAGCGGGTGGGTCAGGGGGATTTCACCGAAGGAGCGGTTGGGCAGGACCTGTTTGATCACTTCCTCACAATTCGCCCACTCGTCTTCGCCCCAGAAATCATCGAGGAGGAGGAACCCGCCGTTTTCGAGATACTTCCGCATGGCGATGACTTCCTCATCGGTGAAGGAAAGCGCCCCGGGCTCGGCGATGTAGACAAAGGGATAGTCGGCCAGTTCCGGGTCGGTGGGGCGGATGATGCGGGCGTCCGGATCGACCTTCATGCTGGTCATCTGCTGGAGACGCCAGGAGAGGTTGAGGTCGCTGTCCGGGAGGTCGGTGGCCCAACCGCCGCCGCGGCCGTAGCCGCCGCGTTCATAACGGATGCGGGCAAAGGTGAAGACATCGGTTTTGAATCCGTCAGGATATTCCCAGGTGGGAGTGCCGGTGCTCCCGGAAGGAACCTCCCGGGCGGTGCGGATATCGCCAAAATCCCTTCCCCGGCCCCACCGTTGGGCGGAAGCTATCCCCGCCGCGAGAAGCAGGGTGAGGAGGAGCAGGCGGCGGGGTTTCATGGAATCATCGTCTGAGGCATGGACCTTAACGCCGGATCCGACCGCAGCGTTTCAATTCCCGGAGCATGGCACGGCATGGAAAGATGAGCCATCAAAAGCTTTCCGTGGACCGAAAATGGTTCCCCGAATTTCAGCCGAGCTTTCATCCCTGCGGGTCGCCCTTAGAAAATCGCCCGGCTTAAAGCCACGGGGCATAAAGTTTAGGGCCAATGGGTTCGTTTGGCAAAAACACCTCTTTTGATTACCCCCGTTCCGAGACTTCCACGGACAGCGGGGCGGGGCGAAAGTCATATTCGGCGAGGTCGCGGAAGAGGGCGCAAGCGGCGTCGGGGACCTGGAGTTGATCCAAGCGAGGATCGTGGGCGAAGAGGCGGCCATTGTAGGCGGGGATTTTCAGCCCAGCCTTGCCGACATCGACGGAGCGCTTCAACAATGCGGCATCACCGGCGAGGCGGGGGCAGGCTCCGGGTCCAGCCCGTCAGCGCCGCAACCATGCTTTTGAAGACTGCTTCGTTGTCGCCTCCATTGCGGGCCGTGGGAACGCGGGTGGGCGGGAAATGCAGGGTCATCGTTTTATAACGGAAGGAATTCGATTCCATCAGGTTTCAGATTGAAGCGGCGTGCACGGATGGCGCTGCCGCCGCCTTCGGTGTAATAAACGATCAGGATACTGTGATCCTTCAGCTCGACGGTGGCGGGGTAGGCTCCAATGCAGGAATCGATCTGGAACGGTCCCTGCCAGGTTTTCGTATCGTCATGGCTTACGTGAATGGAAGTTTTCGGGAGACGATGGCTCAGGATGATGCTGCCGTCGCTCAGGCGGTTCAGGTGCGGGGCGTGGGCCGGGAAACCGGCTTTTTCCGCTCCGCTCCATGACTTGGCCTCATCGTTGCTGACCGCGTAGTACATGTCGTCGGTGAAGGAACGCATCGCCGCATACAACCTGCCGTCGGCGAGGCGGATGACGTCGGTTTCCGCGTTTAGTCCCACGCCTGCGGGCGCTTTGATGGCGACAGGAGTTTCCCAAGTCCGGCCACGGTCCGTGGAGCGGGCGGTGCCAGCAATGCTAAGCCCGGTTTTTTCGTCGCCGCGATACAGCCCCAGCACGCACGTGCCGTCAGGGAGTTGGCGGGCGGGGGCGGAGCAAAGCCAGCCGGGAATAACCTCGCGGGCCTGAGGTTCCCACGTTTTGCCATCGTCGTGGCTGAGGATGATCTGCACGCCAGTATCCGTTCTCGGCAATTCGTAGTTTTTCGGATCCTTGATGGTCTTCAACCGCTGACGGTTCTTTCCGGCGATGGAGAAGAAGGTGCAGACCACCGTGCCGTCATCGAGTTGGGAAAGATGCGCGTCGCGATTGTCATCCGCGTCATCATAGAGCACCCCCGGTGCCGTCCAGGTGTGACCTTCGTCGGAGGAGCGGACCAGGCACAGACGGCCGCCGAGGGGAAAATCATCCGCCGCGAGCGAGACGTGGTTATAACCGGCGTAGAAGGCCACGAGGATATCGCCGTTTTTGAGGCGGCAGGCGTCGGGAAAGGCTTGATACGAGTATGACTGCTCTCCCTTGGAGATCACGACAGGCGTGGCGGGAACCCCCGGCCTTTCCACTGCTAGCGCGGGAGATTTGGTCGCTTCCCAGTAATCGGCTTTCATGCCCATCAGATCGACCCGGGTCCAAAGGTGCAGCTTGGCGCCTTCGTGTTCGATCTCCTGCAGCGGCGCCAGGTGCGGACGCAGCACCGCCTCAAAGATCGCGATGTCCCAGAGAACGCGCTGAGTGTCTTTGGGGCTGTGGGTTTCCCAGCGCCTGACCAGGTAGTCGGCCACTCCGCCTTTACCTTTGAAGTGAACGTCGACTTCCGCCTTGCTCCAAAAGAAATCGCCGAGCGCGGTGTTCTGCATGATTTTCAGTTCGACGCCACACTTGAGGAGGTGGGCGGCGGCGTGCAGATCTCCCAAGGTATTAAATTCAGTGGGAGTAAGCCGCTGGTCATCGTAGCGGAAGCCCATGACATGCACCGCCATCCTGTCTTTGATGCCCGGTTCAAGCAGCAGCGCGGAGGCGACGTTGGTGTAGGCTCCGAGCACAAACACCTGCAGTTTCCGTCCCTCCGGCACCGCTTTGGCTTTGGCAATGAGGTCGCGGGCAGCCGGGGAATCGACCGGTGTGGCGGCGGCAGGCATCGGGTTCAGGGCACCGAGCGGATGCGGGAGACGGTCTCCAAGATTCAGAAGCCCGAGCAGTTCCTCGTTCATTTTCTGACTGCTTCGTGCATTGGTTTCGAAGTCCTTCGGCTCGCCCCAGCCAGCCGAGGACAGGCCGACGACATTGAACTCGGGAGCGAGCAGCGCCCGGTAGATGGCAAAGGGGTCGTCCACCTCGTTTGCCGTGTCGGTGTCGATGTAGACCTCGAGTTTTGGCGATTCAGGTTTGGCCGCGCCGCCGGTTCCGGCAGCAGCAGATTTTGGTGTTTCGGTCTGGTGGGCTGCGGAGGCGGCCCAGTAGTCGGCTTTCATTCCGGGAATATCGACCCCGGTCCAGATCTGAAATCTGGCATCGTCGTGGACGCCTTTTGAGAGCGTTGCCAACTGCGGGCGCAGGAAGGCCTCGAACACAGCGATATCCCACTGGGTGTGCTCGGTGGAGTTGGGGGCGTATGATTCCCAGCGCTTGACCAGATAGTCGCGCACTCCGCCTTTGCCTTTGAGGTGAGTGTCCGCGTCGGCCTTGCTCCACTGAAACTGGCGCAGGGTGCTGCTGGGCATGATCTTCAACTCGACCCCGCTTTCGAGGAGCCAGCCGGCAGCGTGCAGATCGCCCTGGCAGTTGGATTCGTTGGTGGTCAGACGACCCTCGTTATAGCGGAACCCCATGACGTGAACGGTCAGATTGTCCCGGATGCCCGGGTCCAGCAGCAGCGCCGATGCCACATTCGTGTAAGCTCCGAGCACAAACACTTGCAGTTTTTCGCCGATGGGCACCGCCTTGGCCTTGGCGATGATGTCGCGGGCGGCGGGGCAATCGACCGGCTTGTGTTTCTCCGGCATGGGATTCATCGCCCCGATCGGGTGCGAAATGCTCTCCTTCAACCCCAGCAGTGCTAGCACGTCCTCGATCATCTTCTGGCTGGCTTGGGTGTTGACTGGAAAATCGAGCGGCCCCTGCCAGCCGATGGAGGACACGCCGACCACATTCAGCTCCGGAGCGATCAGGGCGCGGTAAACAGCGAACGAATCGTCAATCTCGGCCGCCATGTCAGTATCGATATAAACATGGGGTTTTGACGGGCCGTTGACGGCATTTTTCACGACCGGAAACAACGCCTGAGCCTGCCGGAGCATGCCCACATCGGAAAGATGCACGCCATCCACCGTGCCGTCGCCGTCGTTGCCGATGAGGTCCGTCCCAGGAACCGTGATGAGTCCTTTGACCCCTTCCGCCTGCAGGGCCCGCACCGCCGCCTCCTGACCCTCGGTGAATTTCGTGGGATGCGACTCCGGCCGCATTTCCGACTGGCCCACAAAGATAATCGGGGCGTCAGGACGCTGTTGGCGGATGGCGTGGACCAGTTTCGGCACGCGGTCCTGATAAAGAGCGGCTTCATCGCTCATGTTCCAGGTGCAATCGATGACAAATGCCGAGGCATCAATCTCAGCCAGCACCTCCCCGATTCGGGGATCCATTCCCCCTGAGGCCGAGAAACCGAGATTGATGGCGGGCCGGTCGAGCATCCGGCCCAGAATCGCTGACCAAACCATGCCTGGCCTCGAGGCGCAGGCACCCTGGGCAATCGACGTGCCGTAGACCACCACTGGCTTGCGCTGCGCTTCCGGGCGTGGCCCCGGCTTTTCCAGACGCGCCCCCGGCGGTGCGCCGATTTCCAGTGATTTTATCCCATTGTAGGGAGGGAGATACAGCAGGCATTCATGCTCCCCCTTTTCCTTCCCGCGAAACTCGAATTCGCCGACGTTGTTGTCCTGATTCCCCGGCCGGCCGTTTCCGACAAATACCCATGAGACATTGCCGGAGCGCGTATAAAGATCCACACCGCTGACCCCGGTCGCCGCCATGTGGGGCATGGCAAGGCCCCCTTTGATGAGCGACCAGCGGACTTTGATTACGGGCGCGTCGGTCAGAAACCGGATACAGACACCAGGGTTATTGTTGCTCAGTTCCCACGCCAGCCCGTTCACCTTGCTCTTAACGGAATCGGGGAGACGGCCATAGGGGGTTGCAGTCTTTTCCCAGCCCCTGCCTTCGATCCCGAACGAACTGGCGTCGTGCCACTCCACCTCAACCTTCTCATCCTTCGCCAAGGAGCGATTCGGCAGTGAGGTGAACACCATGGATAGAATCAATACCAAGCGGCAAGACACTGTCATCGGCCTGTAATTGACAGATCGGGAATTATATTCGGAAGTCGGCGGGGTTATCATGAGAGTGTGTCATACGGTGGGTGGGTGGGAGTTTTGCTTAATTTCTCCCCCTTCCGTAACCTGCTCATTTCCGATGCCGTTTCCGGTTTCCCGGAAAGCTTTGATAAAGCCTTGCGGGAGAGTTTGTAATTGGCGGAAACCGATTGCCGATCTCCTTCCACCGCGTCGGGATCGACGCGCAGGCCTACCCCACCCACCTGTTCACCCGCCTCCCACTCCCCACCGGGACCACCACAACCCTCGGAGCCCTGACGCCCCAAGGCTGGGCCGCCGCCCACAAAGCAGCCGCAGAAAATCCCGAAGCCTAACTGGCCCCGATCAACGTCAAACCGAAACCAACGGTGCTGCGTTCGATGTACACGTTGTATGCCAAGCCTATCCGTGCACCCGTTGGCTGAACTAACTGCCGTCCCCCGATGATGCACCCCGCCTTTTTCCAATCCCGCGCGGCCAGACTCCCCGCGGAGCGCCCGCTACTCACTCTGGAGCAGGCCCGGGCCATCTCCTCCGCAGTGGGGGATACACCACTGCAGGTGGAGGATGAAATCCTAATGCGGGTGGGGCGCATGTTATCAAGCCTCTGGAACGAGGCGGTGCCAAGGCGGAGGAGGATTGATGCATGGGCTGGTCAGCCGCGTGACAAGGGAATCTGATTTTAAGATTGCCAACGGTGCCGTGCTCTGACCTGCTGTCCCCAGCCCCGGACTTGGACGAATCACCCCTTACCTATTGGCCCATGCCCCTCCCCCCAACCCCGTCTAAACCACCCTTCGCTCCTATCACTGCGCCATCGGAATACAGGGCAGGCAAAAACGCCAACGCTTCCGCAAGGCCCCCTTCCCCCAAATCCTGCAAGGGAAACATCCTGGTGGTGCTGGGAGTGGTGGTGCTGCTGGGCTTTTTCGGAGAAGCACACAAAACGGACTTCCTGCGGCATGGGCCAAGCCGGGCGATCCCGGCCAAACTTCAATCGGTCGCCGTGGAACCACCCGCTTCCGGCGAGCCGGCGATTGTGGCGCATGGGCTGCCAAATTCCCCGGTTGGAACCAGCACCCCCGCCACGGCCCCCCCCTCGCCGATGGACCCCCGGACACCCCGGACTGTAGCAGAAACCGATCCGTCGTTGTCGGAGGCCTTTAACAAGGCCAGACTTGCGCTTCGGTCTCCTGGCCCAGCGGAAAAGGGAGACCCCCTTTACGCGGGAGTGCAGTATCTGGGCTCCAATCCCGGACAGCGGTTGAGAGCCCAGTTCCGGGCCGGATCGGTTCAACTGGGCCAGGAAGGGGATGCGTCCTGGCAGGCCACCTTCCGTTATCGTCCGTCTGGAGGAGCGCCAAACGGTCAGAAGGCGGCCCCCCTGCCCGAAGCAGGCGGAGCACAGGCCGCATTCCAGCACGAAACCGGGGTTAGGGAATGGTATATCAACCGTGCGGAAGGTTGGGAGCACGGGTTCCACCTGGCCCAACGGCCGCTAGGAACCCCTGGCGGTGGGGAGTTTCGTCTGCAGGTGGAGGTGGAAGGACTAAAAGCCCGCCCGGACCGGACCCCAGGCCGGGAAGCGGGATTGGAGTTGGTCCATCCCGCCAGCGGCAAACCCGTGCTGCGCTATGATGGGCTGAAAGTCTGGGATGCCCTGGGCAAACCGCTTCCCGCGCGGCTCGAAGCGCCCGGCGGCAGCATTTCCATCCTGATCGCGGATGCCGGCGCGGTCTATCCCCTGACCGTGGATCCCCTGATTACCTCAACGGCGGAGAAAGTAGTTTCCCCCCGTGCCCCCGGCCCGGGAGGCTATTCCAATTTCTTCGGCCACGCGGTAGCCCTGTCTGGAGATACCGCGCTGATAGGAGCCTATCTGGATTCCAGTCCAGGAATGATTTACGATGGGGCTGTTTACGTGTTTGTGCGGGAAGCCGGAGAGTGGATTTTCCAACAACGGCTGGCGGCCCCTGATGGGACCGACAAGGACCACTTCGGGATTACGGTGGCCCTCTCCGGCAACACCGCTCTGGTGGGGATGCAGCCGGACGGGGGCGGGGAATCCAGCGCACGGGTCTTTGTCAGGGACGGGACCACCTGGACCCTGCAGGCGAAACTGCAAACTCCCGGGTCCACGTATTTCGAATACTTCGGGTTTGCGGTGGCCCTGGATGGCGATACTGCGGCGGTGACCGCAATAGCCGAGAACACCCCCGCCGGGGATGGCAGCGGCGCCGCGTACGTCTTTGTGCGGACGGGCACGTCCTGGGCGGAACAGGCCAGACTGGTCCCCGATAGTCCCGCCGCCCGGCAGAATTTCGGCAACAGCGTGTCCCTCAGCGGAGATACGGTCCTGATCGGGCATAAAAATGATGAGACAGGGGCGGGCCAGGGCGCGGGCAGCGCCTATGTGTTTGTCAGGACCGGCGCCGCCTGGACCCAACAGGCCAAGCTGCAAGCCCCCGATGGCTACATTGGCGATAATTTCGGGGAGGGAGTGGCCTTGTCCGGGCATACCGCCCTCGTCGGGGCTCCGGGCGCGGATGTGCTTCCGTCCACCAACGGCGCCGGGAAGGCCTACGTCTTCATCAGAACCGGAGCCACCTGGTCCCTGCAAGCCGAACTGACCGCCGCCACGCGGGGGGAATTGGACATCTTCGGTTATGCGGTGGCTCTGGATGGCGACACCGCTGCCGTGGGAGCACCGCTGAAAGACACCGAGGAAGCCGCCAACGGATTTCCCAAAGGTGAACGCGGCGTAGTCAGGGTATTCTCCCGTTCCGGAGGAGTTTGGCGACCGGAGCAAACCATCGAAGCCGCTGACGGGGAAAAGGATGATCAGTTCGGGGTGTCAGTGGCGCTCTCAGGGACAACCCTGATAGTCGGGGCGGATTTCGATGACTACGCCACCAACGTCAATGCCGGCAGTGCTTGGCTTTATAACCTGAGCAGCGTGCCTCCCGGCGACACGCTTCGCTCGGTCCAGATGTTGCAGGGAACGGTAGTGATCCGGGGCCTCGCCACTCCCGGCAGCACCTTTCTGATGCAGCGCTCCAGCACCGGCGCAGGAGGCTGGCAGCAGATAGGGGAAGACATCGTGGTTCCCGAAGATGGCCATTTCCTATTCCGGGATCCCGCTCCCCCGGAGACCCGCGGCTTCTACCGCCTGGCGCGCCGCTAAGACTTCTGGATAAGTGACCGGCACCGTGTGGCCAAGTACCCAGAAGGCGGCGTGGGAAGGAACCCTTTCCCGTTGCTGGGCCGATAGACATCACGGGGTCTTTTGGGCCCTGATCCGATCTACGGTGACAACCTGCTGTCCGAACTGGTGATTCCTCATTTGTGTGAGGCGCTATATTCAAACGGCGACTTCACAGACACGGTGCCCAAACCCGCCGATGCCTGCGCCCGACGCCGGGAGCAGATCATGCCCGCCAAAGCCAAGCGTCTGGAGCAGGAACCGCACCCTCCGGCAGGGAAGCTTCGGTAATCGCCGGTCCGCTCCGGGACGATGATGGCGATGCCACAGGCGCCCGGAATCAAACGTCTGGACGAAAGGCTGCCGTGTGGCCTGCGTTTTGCGGACCGTTCCCTTTATTTTTCATCCTTTCCTTCCCGTCATCCCCATGCCCCTGACCCGCCGCCGGATCCTCTTCACCGCTGCCGCCAGTGCAGTCCCGCTGATGCTGCCTTCCGGCCTGCGGGCCCAAGGGCCGTCGAAGAAGCTCGCGCACGCCGCCATCGGCATCAACGGACAAGGGGGAGGAGACATCGGGGCGCTCATGGACGGAGGCTTGCTGGAGGTGGTGGCCATTGCCGAAGTGGACAAGCGCAATCATGCCGCTGCGAGGGAGCGCTTTCCCAACGCGGTGATCTATCAGGATTGGCGCGAGCTTTTCCGCAAGGAGGCGGGCCGCATTGACAGTGTCAACGTGTCGGTGCCGGACCACATGCACGCCGCAATCACCCTGACCGCGCTTTCCCTGAAAAAACATGTCTATTGTCAGAAACCGCTGACCCGGACCATCGGCGAGGTCAGGGCGGTGCAGACGGCCGCCCGCGAGGCCGGGGTGGTCACCCAGATGGGCAATCAGATCCACAGCAGCAGCGAATACCGCACCGCCGCGAAGATGGTGAGTGAAGGAGCCATCGGAAAGGTGAGGGAGATCCACTGCTGGACCGGGGCAAAATACCCTCAGAAGGTCCGGCCGGAAGGGGCGGACCCGGTGCCGGAAGGACTGGACTGGGACCTGTGGCTGGGCGGGGCTCCGGAACGGCCCTACCGCGAGGCGATTTATCATCCCTTCAACTGGCGCGGCTGGCAGGATTTCGGCGGCGGAGCCATCGGTGATTTCGGCTGCCACATCATGGACACGCCCTTCCGGGCCCTGGGACTAAAAGCCCCCGTTTCCGTCGAATGCCTTGGGGCAGAGGAGGACTGGATCCACACTCCGGCACGATTCAGGGAGTCATGGCCCGCCTGGGAGAGTTTGCGCTATGACTTTGAAGGCAATGAGCTGACGGCCGGGCCTCTGCTGCCGCTCTACTGGAGCGATGGGGGGCATCCCCTGGCAGCGTCCGCGCTGGAAGCGTTCAAGGACCGCCAGGTGCCGCCGAACGGGGCGCTGTTCATCGGCACCGAGGCCTCCCTGGTGATCGTCCACTACGGAGGCCGGCCGTATCTGATTCCGCTGGAGAAGGACCGTGCCCTGCGCCAGCCCGCTGTGCCTGGCAGCCCGCAGGAGCACTATTCCCGTTTTGTGCAGGCCTGTCTCGGCGGGGAGCCCACCACGGACCACTTTGGTTATGCTGCCCCTCTGGCCGAGGCCGCCCTGCTGGGCACCATCGCGGTGCGCCAGCCGGGCAAAAAACTCCTCTGGAATTCAGCCGGCATGACTTTTGCAGACAACCCGGCGGCCCAGGCGCTGGTCAGGCCGTCCTACCGCAAAGGCTGGGAGGTCGCCGGGGTCTGACTCAAGCCGCCCCTCTTGGCTGCGCCGCTTGGCCCCCTTCAGCGGGCAGCCGGAGCGGCAGGGGTTGCCCTTGGGGTGGAATCCGCGGGCGGGATTTCCTGGAGCAGTTTCAGCGACGCACGATGGCGCGGGGTTTCCTCAATGGCCATTAAAACCTCCCGGCGGGCTTCGGGAGAGCCCTGCCGGGGAAGCAGGCGGGTGAGTTGATAGTGGATGCAGCTCCCCTGTGCGTGCGCGGGGGATGCGCCTCCAAAGAGGCGTTTTGCAAAGTAGCTTGGCCACTTAAAATTGTTGCCCCGAGGTCACCCGGATTGTTGAAATCCATGCACGACAGACTGTATCAAACTTCGAAATCAAAGGTGGAAATCTCCTGACGCCTGGGGCTGATAGATGATACTTTTGATTTCAAGTTGTCTGGTGCCTGATGGCACCTCCCACTTGAAAACATCTCCGACACGGTAGCCCAGCACCGCGGTCCCAATTGGAGCAAGGACTGAAACCTTTCCTTCAGCAGGGTCTGCATCTTCAGGGAAAACAAGGGTATAGGTTTCCTCCTCCCCTGTTTCAAGATCCAGCAAATCAATGGTTGAATTCATGGTGACAACGGCAGCGGGGATAAGATGAGGATCGACGATTTTGGCGCGATCCAATTCGGTCCGCAATTTCGTGGCTTCCGCGCTGGTGACATCCCCTTCCTGGAGGGCTTGTTCAAGCATTCTCCGCAAGCGTTGAACATCGGAGTCAGTGATTTGGATCGAATTAAGTTTCACAACAATTAAAAAGCAGAGCGGGAGACAACTTGGAAAAGGCCGGGAATGAATTGATCCGATGGCCCAAAAATGCTAAAAAATGGTCCGCCTACATCCATTGAGAAGCCGATGGGAAAGGCGGCAAGCGCCTGAACCCGGCTATCAATGGATATAGGCAGTGAGGTGACCCCTCCGTGAATCTTTCAACGCCGATGAGGCAGCAAGACCTTGAGGGGATCCGTCTGATCCATGGATCAGACGGAAGCCGGCTGGCAGAGCAGGTCGATGAGGCCCGATTGAATGTCTGCGGGGCACGATTTCCGTCCCGTGACGGAATCGTGGAACCGGACGACCGGATCCGAAGCGGTGCTTGATTCCCAGTAGATCAGCGGAAACTGCAGCTTGGAGCGGAGGTAACCCTCGGCTGCTCCGTGCTGCGACTTGCCAATCCGGGCGGAGTTGATGACAATCACAGGCCGGTCCTGCTCTTTCACATGGCAGAGGGCTGCCAGATCGATCTTGTCGGGAAGTGCTGGCCTCACTTCGATCCGCGTAATGACCGCCGTTGGTTCGTAACCTGCGAGAGCCGTTTGGAAACGGGCCGGGATTTCGAGGGAGTCGAAAAGTTGGGGCCTCTTATCAAACGGAAGGGTCCAGGTGGCGAGTATGGTATGTCCATCTTTCAAAACGATGGAAGCTTGTTGGTTTATTGCATTGGTATTCATAACATGGGTATATTTCAGGTTTAATTGACAAACGGAGTCCGTCAGGGACTTTGCACGGGTCACCTATTCAAGCACCGGTCTGGTAGGGAATGCCCCTGGATGGGTGGGCATGTGGTAACGGCCCAGTCCCGAGGCTGACCTCGTCAGGATTCACGATGTGGAACCGGCCCGATTTTGCGGGGACCGGGTTCCACCCGGACTAAGGGATATCCTGCCCGGACGGTGGGCAACATGCAATGGAATGCAGTTCCCAGCAGGTAAAAACAGGGCCCCGGATATCTCTTAAGTTCAGACAACCCCGGGCAATTGCCTATTCAGGGAGGTTGCCTTATTAAGACCGGAAGGCCGCCAAGCGATGAGCACACCAACCCCCGGAAAGTGACACAGGGGCCACCAGTCCAATTGAGAGTTGTTTTGTTGATGAGGTATTCATCGCGCCTTATTAACAACCCTGCAGCCGCGTTTGTCAAACCAAAACTCTTCCTGGCCAAGGTTCCGACAATCGGCAGGATGTTGTTATCCTTGGCAGGAAAAACCATGATGGAAACGATGGACGCTACACATTTACAGGAAATTATTCGATAGCAAAATCAGCGCAAAACCGCCTCATCCTGATTGGCCGCTGGTTGTCCGGTTTTTTCCAAAATTCCGGTGCAGGCCTCTGCGAAAAACCAACCCTTTTCACCCAGCTGGAGCAGGACTTTTGACAGTCTCCGATGGGGTGATCCCAGTGCTATCACCCCGTTGGCACTCCTTTTGGGAGCTGATCCACCGACGGCCCTGCTCTAGCGGAGGTTCATTGCGACAAGGCGGGGGCTGCGGGCGATGCCTCCGGCACGGGTGCGGGGGGTGGCATTTCCTGGAGCAGTTTCAGCGCCGCACGATGGCGCGGGGTTTCCTCGAGGGCCATTAAAATCTCCCGGCGGGCTTCCGGCGAGCCTTGTTGGTGGAGCAGGCGGGCGAGTTGATAGTGGACGTCGGCGGGATTGGGTGGGTCCAGTTGCAGCAGGGTGCGCCACGCCTGGATGGCCGCAGCGGTTTGTCCGGTTTTTTCCGCAGCTCCCGCCAGCACCCGCCATGGGGCGGCGAAGAGCGGATTGACCGCGAGCACCCGGCGGGCCTGACGTTCCGCGAGGGTCCAGTCATTGGCTTCCGCGGCGAGGGCGGCGAGCCGGAGATTGGCTTCGGGGGCGGCGGCATCCAACGCAGTCAGTCGGGTGAGCACGGTGCGCTCGGCTTCGGTTTCCTTGAGTTCGCGGTGCACTGTGGCCAGCAGGGACCAGGCGCTGTCCGGACCACTCAGGGCCGGGCAGCGGTCGAGCAGGGTTTGCAGCGGGACTTTGGCCGCGGCCCATTGTTTGGATTCCATGAGCTGATCGGCTTCACGGAGGAGCATCCAATAGTTGGCGGGACGCTCTTTGGCCCAGGTGGCGAGTCCAGCCTCCGCGCCCGGGAGGAGCAACATGGGGTCGGGACGGTCCCAGTTGAGGGCGGGGCCGAGTTTTCCGGCAAGGTCACGGGCGTACTGGGCGAAATCGCGTTCGAGGGTTTCGAGGGGGGCGGCGCGGGTGGCGAGGGCTTCGTTGATCGGGGTGCCTTTGGCGAGATCCGTCAGGATAGCCTTTAGGGAAACAGCGGAGTAGCGGTCGATCAGAAACTCCACGACCAGCGAGGCTTGATAGTAGGCAAACTGGAGGTCCGCGGGAGTGGGCGGCGCGAGGAAGGCGCTGCTCATCGAGGCGATGGGGGTGAGTTTGCCGCCGAGGATCTTTTCGCGGTAATCCACATCCATGTGTTCGCCCCAGGAGGGGTCGGCCTGGCGTTCCTCATAAACGGAGATGCCCTCGCTGAGCCAGCGCGGCATTTTGTTATGGGTGGCCTGGAGGGTGACGGTGTGACAGAACTCGTGCCAGAGGACGGCTTCCCAATTGATGGCGCGGCCGCGGTTGGCGGCGGGACTCACCGCAGTGACAACGCGGCCAAAACAGACCCCGAGAAAACCGGGATTGTCCGGCATGCCGAAGGTGCGGACACCGAAGTCTTTTTGTTGGGGAAAGATCTCGACAATGGTGGGGCGGGTGACCTCAATCCCATATTTTTCACTGAGCTTTTGGCGGGCATTGCCGAGCAGTTCGAGCACGCGAGGCCCGTAGATGGCGGCCTCGCCGGTGTTCATGCGGACGGTGAAGTCCTCGTTCTTCAAGGTGGTGAAACCGGCGGTCATGGCATCCCGCAGCGTCATCAGATTGAAGGTGGCGACGTCATAGGCATTGTTCGCCTGCACGGTGGCGGCGAGTTGCCAGCCTTCCTCCTCCTCACCGAGCCTGAGCAGATCGCTGGCGAGCTGTGCCTGGGCAGGAAGGTATCCGGAATCGAATGTCAGGGCCTGGCGTTGCCGGGCCGCTCCCTCGGCGAAGCGGTATTTTTGCGACAGTTTCCGGCCGATCAGATGATCCGGCAGGGGATTGGTGGGCCAGAATTTCAAGGCGGCGGCCCGGAATTCCGACTCGGCGGCGGGGTCGTTTTTCAGATGCGCCAGCACCGCCCGGTAGGCCGCCAGTTCGGGCCGGTGGGGGTTCACCTTTTCCACCCGGTCCAGCAGCCCGCGGGCTCCGTCATACTTCTCGGCATCAATCAAATGATCGGCCAGCCGCAGCAATGCTGGCACGTGGGCGGGATTGATTTTAAGGGCGGCTTCCAGATTGGCCGTCATGCTCAAACGGTCGCTGGAGGCAAAAGCGAGGGCCAGACCGCAGAGAATGTCAGGGTCGTCCGGAAACGTCTTCAGCGCGGCTTGGAATTTTTTAGCAGCGAGAGCAAAATCGTTTTTCTCAAGGGCCAGCTGGCCGGCAGCCAAAAGCGGCTCGCGGGCGGCCGGGTCCATCTTTGCGGCGACCGCGTAGACTTTATCGAGGATGGCTTTGGGGTCTTCGCCCAATTCCATGAGGGCCTGCCCATACACCACGATGCTTTTGACATCCCGGTAGGCCCGCCCGCCGCGGCTGGTGACGAGCTGTTGGATTTCCACAGGGATGGACTGGGCGGTCGCGGTGTCCCCATTGGCGAGGAAGACCTCGCGGGCTGCCCACTTCAGAGTCAGGCTGCGGGGGCTGATGGCGAGGGCTTCCTGGGCGGCGGCAAGGGCTTCCGGGTATTGGCCGGTGGCCATGAGGGCTTCGAGGCGGATGAGATCCCAGGCCTCGCGGTCGTTGAAGGAATCGGTCAGGGAGCCCTGGGCGGCAGTGAGGGCGGCGGCATAGTCACCGGAGCGGAGTTGCTTCAGTGCGGCCTCCGGATCGGTGGCAGCGGAGGCGAGCGTGAAGGCCCCGCAGTTGGCGGCTATGAGGATCCCTACCCGCCAAGGGGTTGGCCACGAAAGGGATGCGGAGCCGGACATAATTCGAACGAGCCTAGAGGGAACCCGGGCAGCCCTCAAGCTACGAATGCGCCGGGGGTGAAGTTACAGGCATTCCATGCCGCGCGCTGGTCCCCGGGAGGGTAGCTGCCCGGACAGGCGGGCGGGTCCCCCCCGCGGACGTCCTGATGGGAATTCGGCGGCTGATTTCCTGATTTAAGTTGTGCATCCGGTAAATTCCCGGAAATCTACGGGCCTGATTTATGCCCCAGACCAGCCTTTTCGATATCCAGGTCAACGGTTTTGCGGGGGTGGATTTCCAGCAAGCCGATCTTTCCGCCGCAGGCCTGCGCCACGCGGTGGACGGGTTGGCGGCGCATCAGACCCAGCGGTTTTTTGCGACGCTGATCACGGATTCTCTGGCCTCGCTGGCCGCCAAATTCGAAAACATGGAACGCCTCCGGGCCGCTGATCCCGTCATCGCGGAGGCCATCTGCGGTTATCATCTCGAAGGCCCTTGGCTTTCGCCGGAGCCGGGGTTCTGCGGAGCGCATCAGCCGCAGTTCATGGGTCCCCCGGACCGGGCTGCTTTTGACAAACTCCAACAGGCGGCGGGAGGGCACATCAAGCTGATCACCCTCGCCCCGGAGTGGCCCGGCAGTGCCGGTTTTATCCGCGAAGTAACGGCATCGGGCGTGCAGGTCTCGATCGGTCATAGCAATGCCCAGGACGACGCCATTGATCAGGCCATCGCCGCCGGAGCCCGCTTCTGCACCCATCTCGGCAACGGGGTGCCCGCCCTGCTGCACCGGCACGACAACGTGATCCAGCGCCTGCTGGCCCGCGATGAACTCACCGCCTTCTTTATCCCGGATGGGATTCATCTGCCGCCCGGGGTGCTGCGGAATTTCTACCGGGCCAAACCGCCTGGCCGGGCCTTGTTCACCACCGACGCCATGGCGGCAGCGGGGGCTCCGGACGGGCGCTACCGGCTGGCCGGCCATGAATTGGAAGTCGGACGCGACCGGGTGGTGCGTCTGCCGGGCAGCCCGCTGTTTGCCGGTTCGGCCCTCACGCCACCGGACGGGGTGGCCAATCTAAGCCGCTGGCTCGGACTTGATCCTGAGCATGCCCGCGGGTTGTTCTCCACCGCCGTCGCCGAAGCTTTTGGCTTAACCCTTCCCATGATTGATTCTCTTGAACCATGATCTCCCTGACTTTTGATTCCCTGCACGTCGAAATCCACCCGGACCGGGCCACGATGGGCGCCGCGGCGGCGACTCGCGCCGCCACCGTCCTGCGGGAAGCGCTGGCCCGCCAGGGGCAGGCCCGGGTCATTGTGGCCAGTGCGCCTTCCCAGGATGAATTGATCGCCAGGCTGGCAGCAGCACCGGATCTCGACTGGAGCCGGATCACGATCTTCCACATGGATGAATACGTGGGACTGCCCGCCGGACATTCCGCCACCTTCCGCGCCTATCAGGAGAGCCACCTGCTGGCCCTGATCAAACCCGCTGCCTTCCACGGCATCCGGGGGGAGAGCCCGGATGCTACGGCGGAGGCGGCCCGTTACGCGGCGCTGCGGATGGAGGCCCCGATTGATCTCGTGTGCATGGGGATCGGCGAAAACGGCCACATTGCCTTCAACGATCCACCGGTCGCGGATTTTGCGGATTCCCTGGCGGTCAAGCTAGTGACCCTGGATGAAACCTGCCGCCAACAGCAGGTGAACGACGGTTGTTTTCCCAATCTGGCAGCGGTGCCCATCGAGGCGCTCACCCTGACCTGCCCTGCCCTGATGGCAGGCCGGTCGCTGGTCTGTGTGGTGCCGGGCCCGCGCAAAGCAGCCGCCGTGCGGTCCACCCTGTTGGACCCCATCACCACCGCCTGCCCGGCGACCATCCTGCGGCGTCACCCGAATGCGGTGCTTTATTTGGACCCTGGATCAGCCGCCGCCATTCCCGTTTCCTGAGGACCCGCAGGAGGGCGGAACTTTCAGAGCCTGCGGAGAGACGGGAGCCTTGGCTTGCCGCTGGGGTCCACCCTTCCTTTCCTGCCAACAAAAAGCCCCGGAACGGTTCCGTTCCGGGGCTTTGCCGATGATTGGTAATCCCACTGGCCGCTGCTCAGAGACGGCGTACCCGCAGGAAGGTACGGGCCGCCCCCACCGGGAGAACCCCGCCCCCAGCAGGCTGCAGGGAGGAGATGTTCCCGCTGATCGTGGTGGTTCCGGCCGCACCGGCCGTGGGAGCGCCGGGGGCGATGTTCCATTTTTCCGGAGTGCCGGCGGCACCGGCTTCCATGGCCGTGCTGTATTCCAGTTGATAGTTGGATCCGGCGGTGGAGACAAAGGTCAAGGAATAAGCCCCCGTGGTTGGATTGTAGGTGAAGTTGGTCACCGGAATGGTTTCTCCCGAAGGAGGTGCTGCGAGGACCAGCATATCAAAGTCTGTCAGGGTACTGCCCGCCCCCTCCACCAGCAGCGGGTAACTGAATCCCGTGACCACTGGCGCCTTGGCGCCAATGACTTCCCACCACGAACCACCCCCTCCTTCGAAGACGAGGGTTTTGATGGTGTAGGTTCCGGCGGCCAGGGTGATATTGGCGATGGTGCGGCTGTTGCCGGTGCCCACTTCCACCTGAAGGCGGTTGTTGATGCCGCTGCCGGGCACCGATTCAGTGAGAATGGCCTGGGCGAGGTGGTTGGACTCCACCACAGAAGTCCAGACCGGATTGCCGGGACCTGAAATGTCCATGTAGCCACCATCATCCCCCTGGAAACCCAGATTGTAGTCGCCAGCCTGGGTGATCACCAGGTTGCCGGTCGCCCGCATCGCGTAGTTGTTATCATCCGCAGCCGTGTTGCGCGGAAACGGATTGTTCGGCGTAAAGCTGCCATCGGCGCCGGCCTCGGGGTCCGTGAAATTCAACCGTGGCCACGTGGTGGTGGTTTTATCGGAATCCAGCAAGGCCTCAGCGGCTGCGATGCTGCCGAGAGTGCCTGCCGCAGTATCCGGCAAGGAGGTTTCCACACTCCAGCCTGGGGCGGCCATGCCAGGGACGACAATGGTGGTGGCGGGAGTCTCGTAGCCCACCAATCTCCAGCCCTGAGGCGGCTCACTGCCATGGGGAAACTCACCGACCGCAGCTGTGAGTTCATACCAGAAACCGCCGGCCCCCTCCCAATGGATGAATTCCACATCATATTGTCCGGCGGCGAGGAAGATGATGCCACGGGTGTTGGCGTCGCCAGTGCCGGCCTCAAAAAACAACTCGTTGGGATTCGACATTTCGAAGCGCCCGTTCGCTTGGTTTGGGTCGCCGTTGGTCGCCTGCTTAAAACCAGGGTTTGGCCCGGACACCGCTTTGAGACGCAGCAGGAAACCATCATCGCCCCGGGCCCAGAAGGTGTAAAGACTGCCGGAAGGCACGATAATCCGGCCTTTGGCCACCGTCACCACCCGATCATTGTCCCCCTGTGGCGCGTTGGGGTCGTCATTAAGCAGGTCGTCTCCCAGAATGGTTCCCGAAGCGGCGGCGGTGGACACGGGGTCGCGGGCATTGAGTGAGCTGCGCAGGACGTCGAAAGTCAGGTTGTCGCCATCAGCGGGAGTGCGCGTGGTATCCCGCAAAAACTCGCTCACCTGCTGGAGGTTATCCACGGTGTTGGCTGAGAAATAGGTGCGCACGCCAAATTTGCCCGCCGCGCCGGGAATACCGGGTGGGTTGGTTATCCAGCGGGCTTGGTAAGGCACCGCCAGCACCGCAGGATCATTGGGATTGCCTACCAGCGTCCAAGTATTGGTATCCCGGTCTGCGCTGAAGGTGCCAAGGGCGGATGCGATCTCCCATGAAGCACCGCCCGTGCCTTCAAAGGCCACAAACTGCACGTCGTAGGTCCCGGGAGCGGTGAAGTTATAGACTCCCCGGGTATTCGAATCCCCGGTGAAAGCCGGGAAAATCAAGGTCTGCGGATCTCCCAGATCAATCGCCCCTCCCCCCGTATACGAGATGAATTTGCTGCCCGCACCGGCCGGGGGTCCACCGCTGATGCGCAGCGCCATTCCGTCATCACTATGGACACTGTAAGTGACCGGGCCTGCTCCGGTGATCACGAGCTGGGTTTTGGCAATCACCATGATATTGTCATCCGACCCGGCCAGGTTTCCGATAAAAGGAAGATCGTTATTGAAATTCCCCCCCGTCCCGGCCTGATCGGGATCGGTGTGGTTGACGACCGGGGCGGTGCCGTCAACAATTGCGTCATCCAAGGGATCCGGGTCCACCGCAGGCAATGCCGCCGCTTCGGTCACCGCCACATCCAAGCCCGTGCCCCATCCGATGCCGTTGCGGTATTCCCTCATCCCCCACACGCCTGGGGAGCCGGAAGGCCCTGGGAGGGCCGCCGTCGGGAAATAAGGCGACCGGACGGTGCCGGAGCCGGTGATGTTGAGATTGTTTTGGTCCTTGGCCGCCAGAGCATAGGTGTGGCTGGAGGCTGGCGGCAGCCCCGTTGCCGCATAAAAAACGGTGGTGATGCCCGCGGTTTTAGTGACGGAGGTCGGAGTAACGGCGCTCCCGTCAATTTCCAAGGTGATGGAGGCGGTCTGCACCACACTGGTAGGATCGTCCACGATCGTGAAGCGGTAACCCGTATTGCTCAGAATCGCCTCCGTAACCGTGGCCACAAATTCTAGCGCCGACAGTTCCAGGAGCAGTCCCATATCGCTTGAGGAAGTCGCATTGCTGCGGACGGAGACTGCCAGGGTGTGCACTCCGGCCGTGATTACCGGGACGGCCACGATGACCTTCACATCGCCGGGGGAGCCTCCCGGCAGGAGGCCGGCGGCGCGCAATGGGAAGCTGAAGCCACCTTCGGTATTGGTCGCATCGGACGCAAACGAAGTGTAGGTGTCAGTGACGCCATCGTTAATATTAACTGTCGCGATGAGCACTCCATCAAGATAGATGAAACAGCCGTCATCACAAATCATCCGGATTGAAGGGTCCTTCAGCCCTCCCGCAGGTACGGTGAACACCGTGCGGTAGTAAGAGGCGTAGCGGTTGCCCGCGTCGGGCCTGGTCAAGGTCGTACCCGGCGCTGTAATGCCATCCACCCCGCCGTAGGCGAACGGTCCGATGCCTGGTCCGGAGTCGGCGCTGGTGGGAACCGTGGGATCCCCGAAAGTGGACGCAGAGAAGCTGGGACCATCATAATCAGTCAGAAACTGTGTTTCGGGCAGATACCATGAGGTGTTGAAATTCGGGTCGGGTGTTGTGTCCGCCCGGGGGGGCAGCGTGCCCATGGGATGCAGGAAGTTCCAGGAGTGGTCTTCCGGAATAAGCAGCTGCTGGGCCTGAACGGGAAGGCTGAAGGCCAGCAGGGCGGCGGCGCAGGCGGCAAAGATGGGAAAGGCTGCGGCAGGTTTCGGGATAACAACGGGAGAGCAAATGCGGGGGGGAATCATGACGAGGAGGGGTAACTTTCGATGATTGGGAGACCAACGGGCGGGAAGCCCGCATTAATTAAACATTAAATATCGTGGGTCTTCAGTGCTTTTAAAAAAAGGCCGGGCATTCGTCAACTTTTTGTTGTACTTTCGTTGAATTCAGCCATGTTTGCTAGTCGAAAAAGCCCCGGAAGCGTTGGCTTCAGGGGCTTTTTTGAAGGCTGGGACACGCCGCAGCGCCGGCTCAGAGACGACGTACCCGCAGGAAGGTACGGGCCGCCCCTACCGGGAGAACCCCACCCCCGGCAGGCTGCAGGGAGGAGATGTTCCCGCTGATCGTGGTGGTGCCAGCAACACCGGCCGTGGGCGCGCCGGGGGCGATGTTCCATTTTTCCGGAGTGCCGGCGGCACCGGCTTCCATGGCCGTGCTGTATTCCAGTTGATAGTTGGATCCGGCGGTGGAGACAAAGGTCAAGGAATAAGCCCCCGTGGTTGGATTGTAGGTGAAGTTGGTCACCGGAATGGTTTCTCCCGAAGGAGGTGCTGCGAGGACCAGCATATCAAAGTCTGTCAGGGTACTGCCCGCCCCCTCCACCAGCAGCGGGTAACTGAATCCCGTGACCACTGGCGCCTTGGCGCCAATGACTTCCCACCACGAACCACCCCCTCCTTCGAAGACGAGGGTTTTGATGGTGTAGGTTCCGGCGGCCAGGGTGATATTGGCGATGGTGCGGCTGTTGCCGGTGCCCACTTCCACCTGAAGGCGGTTGTTGATGCCGCTGCCGGGCACCGATTCAGTGAGAATGGCCTGGGCGAGGTGGTTGGACTCCACCACAGAAGTCCAGACCGGATTCCCGGGGCCTGAAATGTCCATGTAGCCACCATCATCCCCTTGGAAACCCAAGTTGTAGTCTCCAGCCTGGGTGATCACCAGACTGCCAGTCGCCCGCATCGCGTAGTTGTTATCATCCGCCGCGGTATTCCGGGGAAACGGATTGTTCGGCGTAAAGCTGCCATCGGCTCCCGCCTCGGGGTCCGTGAAATTCAACAGCGGCCACGTGGTGGTGGTTTTATTTGCATCAAGCAAAGCCTCTGCCGCAGCGATTGTGCCGAGACTGCCTCCCGCAGTATCCGGCAGGGACGTTTCCACACTCCAGCCCGGGGCGGCCAGACCGGGAACCACGATGGTGGTCGCCGGAGCCTGGTAGCCCACCGTCTTCCAGCCTTGGGGTGGTTCGGTGCCATGGGGATATTCCCCGGTGGCGGCAATGAGCTCATACCAGAAACCACCAGCCCCCTCCCAATGGATAAATTCCACATCATAGAGCCCGGCGGCGAGGAAGATGATGCCCCGGGTGTTGGCGTCGCCGGTGCCGGCATCAAAAAACAACTCGTTGGGATTCGACATTTCGAAGCGCCCGTTCGCCTGATTGGGATCACCGTTGGTCGCCTGTTTAAAGCCCGGGTTTGGCCCGGACACCGCTTTGAGACGCAGCAGGAAACCATCATCACCCCGGGCCCAGAAGGTGTAAAAACTACCGGAGGGCACGGTGATCCGGCCCTTGGCCACCGTCACCACCCGGTCATTGTCTCCCTGCGGAGCATTCGGGTCGTCATTGAGCAGGTCGTCTCCCAAAATAGTTCCCGAAGCGGCGGTAGTGGACACGGGATCACGGGCATTCAGTGAACTGCGGAGTTTGTCGAAAGTCAGGTTATCGCCATCTGCGGGCGTGCGGGTGGTGTCCCGGATAAAGTCGCTCGTCTGCTGGAGATTATCGACGGAGTTGGCGGAGAAATAAGTCCGCACACCGAATTTGCCCGCGGTCCCGGAAGGTCCGGCAGGGTTGGTGACCCAGCGGGCTTGGAATGGCACGGCCAGCACCGTAGGATCATTGGGATTTCCAACGAGGGTCCAGGTATTGGTATCCCGGTCTGCCTTGAAGCTCCCCGGGGCGGACGCCACCTCCCATGAAGCACCGCCGCCGCCTTCAAAGGCCACAAACTGCACGTCGTAGGTCCCGGGAGCGGTGAAGTTATAGACTCCCCGGGTATTCGAATCCCCGGTGAAGGCCGGGAAAATCAAGGTCTGCGGATCTCCCAGATCAATCGCCCCTCCCCCCGTGAACGAGATGAATTTGCTGCCCGCACCGGCCGGGGGTCCACCGCTGATGCGCAGAGCCATCCCGTCATCACTGTGGACACTATAGGTCACCGGACCCGCCGCGGCGATCACCACCTGGGTTTTGGCGATCACCATGATATTGTCATCCGACCCGGTCAGGTTTCCGATAAAAGGAAGATCGTTATTGAAATTCCCCCCGGTGCCAACCTGCTCGGGATCGGTGTGATTGACGACCGGGGCGGTGCCATCAACAATCGCTCCATCGAGGGGATCCGGGTCCACCGCAGGCAACGCCGCCGCTTCGGTCACAGCCACATCCAGTCCCGTGCCCCATCCGACACCATTGCGGTATTCCCGCATGCCCCAGACCCCGGGAGAACCGGAAGGGCCGGGCAGGGCCGCGGTAGGAAAATAGGGAGCCCGCAAGCTCCCGGAACTGGCAATGTTGGCGTTGGTCTGATCCTTGGCCGCGAGGGCGTAGGGGTGCAGTGAACCTGAAACCAATCCCGTGGCAGCATATAAAACCGTCGTCACCCCCCCTGTTTTAGTCACCGACGTGGGGGTGACCGGAGCCCCATCAATGCTCAACGTAATGGAGGCGGTCTGCACAATGCTGGCAGGATCGTCCACGATCGTGAAGCGATATCCGGTATTGTTCAGAACCGTCTCTGTAACCGTGGCGAGAATGTAGAGTGGCAATCCATTGATGCTCTCTGCCTGGATCTGGGCTGGAGTCAGAACAACATCCCCGAAGACTTTGATTTCATCCAGGGCCCCGACATAGGAACCGGGATTGCGCGAAGTACCAATCACCAGATTGCCGGTACTGAGGGTGGTTTGGGTTCCCCCTGAACCGGGTCCCGCCACCAGCACCCCGTCCTCATAGATTTCCTGCTGATTGTCGGTGCGGTTCACCCACGCCACGTGGTGCCAGCTATTGGGTTTGGTGGCGCCGGCAGGGCCAACATCGTCTCCCCAATGGCCGGAATGATAGAGCGCCCCGCGTGCGCCAAGGTGCAGCACGTTGTCCCCCAATCCCTCGTTCTGTCCGAACACCATATTGTCATCAATCTGGCTGCCGATGTTGATCCAGGCCATGGCCGTATAAGGCCGGTTGGTTGTTGTGCCATTGACCATTCCGAGCGCTTCGGGAGTCAGCCCGGTATCCACATGCCCGGCAACACTGCCACTATCGCCATCGGCGGAGGTAAACCGCAGGCCCTTTCCCAGCAGATACCTGCTGCTCCCCACCTGGACGACTGTATTTTCGATCAATTGGACCTTGCCGGGATTGGCGATGGTGCCATTGGTGCCCGGGACAAGGTTGATCACCGGATCGGCGTTGACGTCGGTAATGGATTCGAAATCATAGCGTAAAGTCAGGGCTGCCCCTGCTTCGTAAAGACCGGTCAGGCTGACGCAGGCCAGCAGGACTACCCGCTTCAACCAGTGGATTTTGCTTATAGAGTGCATGGCTGGAATTTGGTCGGAGGATGTTATGACGGACACCCGGGGCAGCGCGGCAAGGAGATACCCACAGGCCACTGGCAGCTAATGCCAGTTTAATTCTTGGCGCGAATCTACCTAAAAACGCAAAGGATCGTCAATAAATTCTTAATCTTACGGTGAAAATTTGCCGGAAAATTATCTTAATATTTTATTTTGCCCGCCCCCCCCCCACCTGTGCCGGTCCCACGAGACCGGAATCGAACGGGTTCCTCGCTCCTTCATATCTGTCTTCCGGCCGTAAAAACCATAAAGCCGCAAGGGAGGCATCTCCCCTGCGGCTCGACGTGAATCAGTTCAGGACACCGCGCTTAATCGCAGAACTCCACTTCCACCCGGAAGAAGAACTTCGCAGGCGAACCCACCGGAGTGGGTACCGTCCAGGTCTGGTTTCCGTCCGCAGCCGGCAGGGCGCGGCCCAATTCCGCCCAGGGAACCAGCAAGTCGGCGCTGCCTTAGCGCGGGACGGCTCCGTGGCCGACTGACTGCCACCGGAAGACGGCCTCCGAGGACTTTGATGAGGGGTTTGCGTCCCAGTCCGGTGACGCTCACGGATTCGTCCAGCAGGACGTGGCGCGCCTCGCGCAGTATCTGGATTTCTGTCTTTGAAGGTATCCGCTGATGCTGTAATGGCTCATGGCTGGCGTCATGCCCACGGTGTCATTCTTTTTGAATCAATGCGAATCCAGCGAAGTCGTGTATTTTCTCTTGTTGGCCGGTAGGGATTTTCTTAGGTTGAGGTCGGAAATTTATTTTCCTTAATCTCAAAAGAAGAATCCATTGAAATCTCCCTTACATCCCCCCCTTTTGGCAAGTGGTCTCGCCGTGTCACTACTCCTCACGCCGCTGGCCGTTGCGGATTTTTTCCAAGCTCCCTATGGAGTCGGCGGCACTTGGCGGATTTATGAAACCACGCGTGTCGCGACGACGTTCAGCGCCGCACTGGCGGATGCCGAGGCGGCGGTGGATCCCATTACGGGAGCTGTCGCGGGGAGTTTGGTTTCGGTGACTTCTACCGAAAAAGGACTGTTTCTCTACCGCTCCGTCGGACGGGCACCTGGGGATAATTGGATCGGTTTGACGGACCGGGAAGGAGCCGCCCCGGGAGCACAGGAAGCAGGGAGCAGTCAGACCAGCGGTTGGGCGTGGACCAACGGGGATGTCTTTGACTTCAATAACTGGGGTGCCGGGGAACCCAACGATTCCACCGGAGAGGATGCCGCCCACATGCGCGGCGACACTCTTTGGAACGACCATAAGTCGGGTTTTGGTCTCGATCTGCCCATTCCGCCCGAGTTGGCTCCGGGCACCTCCGGAGATGAGACGGCGGCACCGACCATGGTCTACATGATAGAATATCCGATTGATTCCCCGACCCCGTTTCCGGATGTCCGTTACGGAATGGTTTTTCCACCTTATGGAAACCTGAATCTCCCGCTCAACACCGCTGGACAGTGGAGCGTGAGGGACATCCGGGGCCTGACCCTGGGGGGAAACATCTTTGACGCTCTGGACAAGGCACTGGCACCCGGAGTGGACGCCGTGATTACCGATGGCAGCTCACCTTATTTGGATTTTACGGATCCGGAGACCAACCCCAATGGGGGACCGGCTCTCAGCACGGCTCCGTTCCCCTATCTCTCCGACACCACGGGAAACCCCGCCGGTGAGGGCGATAACAATGTGTTGAACGTGGCCACCACCCGCATCAAAATCGATCCGGCCAAGGCGGGGCTCTATACGGTCCGGGTGCACGGGGATGACGGATTTGCCATGCGGATCAAAGGCGTGCCATGGACGGCGGTCGCCGGTGAAAATAAAGACGGCGGGCGAGGCTATGTTGATCCATTCGATCCGACGACGCTGGTCTTTGAACGGGGCACCGGTGATGCCAATACCATGGCCACCATCACCCTTGCAGCGGGGGAATATGATGTGGAGTTTGTGCATTTTGAAGGTGGCGGAGGCAGCTTTTTCGAAGTTTCCGCCACCAGCGGTGATGGGATCACAGGAGGTCTGATGCAGTGGCAGCCGTTTGGCTCCAGCACGGACCTCGCGGCCGTGAATACGCAGCCGGTCGTGCGCCTCACCGCGCCTGCCGAAGTCCGCAACGTCAATACCTGGAACCGCGGCCCTGCGCTTCCCGCGATCCGCTATATGATCGACAATTCGGTAAAGGGCCTGACCACTGCCGAGCGCACCAGTCTGGAAATCAACGAAGTTGACATGCCCAACAACAACGGCGGTGACAACTACGCGACGAAAGTGACCGGCCAAATCACCATTGATGCCGATGCTGACGGGGACTCGGTGACGGGCGAACTGATCCCGATCACGTTCCGGCTGAGTTGTGATGACGGGGCCAGCATGCGCATTATCGGTCAGGATTTCCTAACCGTGGCAGGTGCCGGGTCGACCAACCTCGTGGATAATGGCGGGGATATGACCCTGACTGCGGACTTCCCCACCGGAAACACGGATGCGCGCGGGCTGGTGCAACTCATGGAGGGACAGACCTATACCTTTGTCAGCTACATGTATGAATACGGTGGCGGCTCGGTTTACCGGCTGGCCTGGGAACTTGGGGATCAAGTCGCCGGCAACCTGGTCTCGCCGACGATCCTGAGCGATGCGGGTGTCGTCAAGCTGGCGGCCCCGGCCAAAGTGACCAACCGGACGATCAACTACGATGATTTCCCCACCCTCCCGAGTGTGGCGGCGGTGATTGATCCCGTGGCGCCCGAAATTGGATTCAATGCCGGCGGGTTCTCCACCCTCACCATCGCGGAAGGCTCCATGCCCAATAACAATGGCGGTGACAACTATGGTACCAAGGTAACCGGATCGATCACCCTGAATGCGGATGCCAACGCCAACAGTGTGAACGGCGAGACCATCGACGTCACCTTTCGACTCAGCTGCGATGATGGTGCGAACCTTCGCATTATCGGACAGGATTTTCTCGCCACCAACGGCGGGACCAGCATCCTCGTGGATGTGGCGGGGGACATGGTGCTCACCGGGGACTTCCCCACCGGCGACACCAATGCGAGGGGCGTGATCAAACTGGTCGAAGGCCAGACCTACCAATTCGTCAGTTACATGTATGAGTTCGGAGGCGGATCCAATTACAACCTCTTCTGGGACCTCGGTGATTTGATCGTCACCAACGTCTCTCCCAGCATCCCGCTGTCGGATTCCGCCACGGATGCCCTGCGCCTGACCTCCATTCCGGATCCGGTCGGAAGCCCCGGGGTGATCGGAGCTTTGGTCCAGAATGCCAAATTTGGTTCCCGGCAATCCGTGCTGCCTCACGTCCGCTCCATCGTTAATACGGCCATCGCCCAAGGGGTGACTATCGACGGCACCGTCAATACCGTGATTCTTCGCGGGGATGACAATCTCACCGGTCGTCCCGGGGCGAATGTCTTTGCCAGTTCCACGATCATGCCCGTGGGTATCAATCAGGATTGGTATTTCACGCGGGTGAATGGCTCGATCGTGGTGAATGATAACGACGGCACTCCCGGGGAGACGATCACCCTGACATTCGGTCTCTTTGCCGATGACGGCATGGAGCTGCGCATTGTGGGTCAGAATTTCAATCTGGCCACGGATTACAGCGGCGACGGCGTAGCCTATCTATCCAGAGTGGGCACCGATGTCGTGATCGCGGCGGACTATCCCGGGGGCAATACCAACGCCTTCGGCCGTATCGATCTCGTGGAAGGCAACTACACCATTGAGGCTCATGAATTTGAAGGTGGCGGCGGTTCCAGCATGGAAATCTGGTATGCCCTGGGGGACAAGACGGCGGGCTTTGACAGCAGTTTCCGTCCGCTGGATGATCAACTGGGACTTTTGCTGCCAGAGAACAAAGGCATTCCCCTCATCGCCGGTCTGGATCGCGACATCGACAACGATGGCATGCCCACGACCTTCGAAACCGCCAATGGTCTCAACGACAGCAATGCCGCCGATGCAGCCCTCGACAACGACGGGGACGGGGCCACCAACATGCAGGAATACGCCGCCGGCACCAATCCCAACAACCCCACCAGCGTGTTCCGCATCAGCGCGGTGACCGCGGGTGGCGGAGGCATCCAGGTAAGCGCTCCCACTAAGCTCGGCCATCACTACCGGCTCCTTGGCAGCCCGGATCTCCAGCAGCCATGGGAGGAATATGGCCGCGCCTACCCGACGGCCGATGGAGTCACCACTTGGACGATTCCTTCCCCCGCTGCTCCGCCCGCAAGATTCTTCTTCCGGGTCGAAGCGGAGATCATCGATTAATCGCGCGAACCATCCATTGGTCGGGATGCCGCAGAGCCTCAGGCTCTGCGGCATTTTTTTGTATCTTCGAAGATTTTAGTGGTTGACGAAGCAGACTGCAACTCAAGGTGAGGGATGTTTTCCTAAAGTAAACCACCGTTTCAAGCCCCGGTGCGGTGGAGGTGGCGCCGCACTCCCGGCCTTTAGGAGCCATGGATCGTCTCGGCCTTGGTGAAGGATATAGCCAGGAAGAGGATCGATCTCCAACTTTACCCACACTCCGGGAACCCGCTTTGCCTGCCCTCATTGCCAACAGGAATGCCCGGTGCACGACCACGCCCCGGAGCGGCGCTGGCGCCATTTGGATGCCCTGAAGTTCAATGCCTATCTGACCACACCGCCTCCCCGGATCCGCGCCCGGAGCACAGGGAGGTCAGCGTGTCTCTGCCGTAGGCAGGCTTTTCATCGCGCTGGACGATTGATCTGGAGTGCCGGGTGATCGACACCCTCAAGCCTTTCCAGCCTCCAGGCGGTCGCCAAACTACTCAACCTGTCATGGTCCACCCTGCCCAGTATCATGGCTGCGGCGGTTGCCCGGGGACTGGACCGGCGAAGTTTGGAGGGTCTGCGGTTTCTGGGTTTGGACGAGCAGAGTTTTTAGGAGCACAAAGCTATATCAGTGTCTGCAACGATCTAGAAGGCCGCCGCGGGGGTGGAAGTCAGCCCCGGTCGCACCGCAGTGGAAGCCGCTGATGCTTTGCAGCTTGTGCCGGCGGAGCAGCTGGCGGGGATTGCAGCGGGTTCAACAGTAAGATCCAAGCCCTGTAATCAGCCGCCAGAGGGTTCCGCAATGCGGCCAACTACCGGATCAGAATCCTCTTCTTTTGCGGCAAGCTGGATTTCAGCCGCCAGGGTTTCCTCATGAGTCACCAATTGCTCAACCACTAAATCCAGCGAAGTCCTTTTTTATAGGGCTCCATACAAAAAGCAGCGGAGGACTCTATCAGTCTGATTGGCTTTTATTCGCAGTATTCCGCTTCCACGCGGAAGAATTACCTGCTCGGCGGTGCAGCCCCGCCCGGAATTGTGGCCTTCAACAAGCTTGCGCGCTCCGTCTCCCCGCAAGCTTGATCGGTCGGGATCCTGTTCGAGTTGCGGGGCCACCTTCTAGGCCGGCACCGGTTGGAGTGCCGGGTAATCCGTGTAGCCTTCAGGGCCTTGACCGTAGAAGGTTTGAGGCTGCGGCGCGTTGAGGAGAGCCCTTTCCCGGAAACGGCGGGGCAGGTCGGGATTGGCGATGAAGGGCTGGCCCCAGGCAACCGCATCAGCTTCGCCAGCGGCGATGGCGGCTTCAGCGGAGGCGTGGGTGAACTGCTCGTTGGCGATGAACACGCCGCCGAACTGCTTTTTGAGCTGAGGCCCCAGCGCCGGGGTTTTGTGGTGCTCACGGGCACAGAGGAAGGCAAGGCCGCGGCGGCCGGCTTCGCGGGCGACATAACCAAAAGTCGCGGCAGGATCGGAGTCGCCCATGTCATGGGCATCGCAACGCGGGGCGAGATGCAGGCCGACCCGGTCCGCCCCCCAGACGCCGATGGCGGCATCCACGGCTTCGAGCATGAGGCGGGCGCGGTTTTCCAGGGATCCACCATAGTCGTCGGTGCGGTGGTTGGTGGAATCCTGGAGGAACTGATCCAACAGATACCCGTTCGCGCCGTGAAGCTCCACTCCGTCGAATCCGGCCAACTGCGCATTTTCCGCGCCGAGGCGGTAGGCCGCGATGATGCCGGGCAGTTCACTGGTTTCCAGCGCCCGCGGTGTTTCATACGCCTTCTCCGGGCGCACCAGGCTGACGTGCCCCTTGGCGGCGATGGCGCTGGGGGCGACCGGCGGCGCGCCATTCAGATACGATGAATCCGAGATCCGGCCCACATGCCAGAGCTGGAGGAGGATCTGTCCGCCTTCCGCATGCACGGCGGCCGTCACCTTTTTCCAGCCGGCCACCTGCTCGGCCGACCAGATACCAGGAGTGTCAGGGTAACCCACCCCCATGGGATCGACCGAGGTAGCCTCACTGAGAATCAGTCCGGCGCTGGCACGCTGGCGGTAATAGGCTGCCATGAGGTCGTTGGGCACGCGTCCGGCACTGCTGCGGCAACGGGTGAGCGGGGCCATGACAATACGGTTGGGCAGGTGGAAGGCACCGGCTTTCAGGGGAGTGAAAAGAATGGACTGAGACATGTTATTCAATAGAGAGGAGAAGGGTGGGAGCGGGGTGGTCCCTGTCAGGAGGCCAGATCATTGGTGAGCACCACGCGGTAGCGGGCTTTCCCCGAGCGCAGGTGATCAAGGGCCTCGTTCACACGGGAGAGGGGGAAGGTCTCCGTCACCGGAGCAATCCGGTGGCGGGCGCAAAATTCGAGCATGATATCTACCGTGGCCGGACTGCCCAGCGGGGAACCGGAGATGGACTTTTGCCCACTGATGAGGGGGAAGGCAGCCACATCCAATGGCTCCAGCACCGCGCCCACCGTGTGCAGCCGGCCCTTGGGCTTGAGGGCGGCGATGTAGGTATTCCAGTCCAGCGCCACATTGGTGGTATTCAGGATGAAATCGAAGCTGCCGGCAGCCTTTTTGAGTTCATCGGAATCACGGGAATTCAGGGTCTGGTGGGCGCCAAGTCCGAGGGCTTCCTGGCGTTTGGCATCACTGCTGGTGAAGGCCGTGACGTCGCAGCCCCACGCCCGCAGGAATTTCAGGGCGAGGTGCCCGAGCCCGCCGATGCCGATCACGGCGACCCGGTCGGTGGGCTGCACGCCGAATTGCACAATGGGATTGAAGACCGTGATGCCGCCGCAGAAGAGCGGTCCGGCGCTGGCGGCATCCAGGGTCTCCGGGAGCGGAGCGGCCCACATCCAATGGGAACGGACCCGCGTGGCAAATCCGCCATGACGGCCCACGATGGTTCCTTCCGCGGTGGCGCAGAGGTTTTGGTTTCCTGACAAACACGGCGCACAGAACCCGCAACTGCTGGAATTCCAGCCCAATCCTACCCGGTCGCCCACTTTTACCCGTTTCACCTGCGGCCCGGCCTCCACCACACGGCCCACCACTTCATGCCCGGGGACCAGCGGATAAGTGGACATGCCCCAATCGTTATCGAGCATGGAGAGATCACTGTGGCAGATGCCGCAGCTCTCCACGGCGATTTCAACCTGCTCGTCCCCAAGGGGCCCGGGCGTGTATTCATACGCCTGAAGGGGCTGTTGGGCGGCGGTCGCGGCGAAGGCGTGGATGGGGGTGTTCATGGGAGTGAGGGAGGGGTTCAGGGTTGGGTGGTGAGGATTTTGCGGTTTGCCTTCAAAAATGAGACCAGGGCCTCCGGTTCGGCTCGCTCCCGGTAATCGGCATGAAGAAAGGCGTAACGGATGATGCCGTCCTGACCGATGATATAGGTCGCGGCCAGCGGCAGTTGATCATCGCCCGCCCCGGCACCGTTAAAGTCAGTGAGATTGAATTTTTGCCGGTAGAGGTCCCGCACTTCCGGGGTCAACTGGAAGACAACCCCGTAGGACCGGGCCACCTGATGGTTTAAATCGGTCAGGACCTCGAACTCCAACTGGTGTTTGGAGGACGTCGCGGCCGCTTTGTCAGGCAATTCCGGGGTCAGGGCCACCAATTGCGCTCCGGCCGCCTGGAACTCAGGCAACACCTTCTGCAGGGCCCGCAGGGTGAGATTGCAATACGGGCACCAGCCGCCGCGGTACCAGGTCAGCACCACCGGCCCCTTTTTGAGGAGGATGCTCAGGGTCGTTTTGTCCCCGGCGGCATTGGGCAGAGTGAAATCGGGAGCCAGGGCGCCGGTCTGTTTGGCGGATTTTATAATTCCGGAATCCCCGACAGCCTTGATGCCAGCGGCATACGCAAGCCTGGTGGCCTCCGGCGTCTGCCCGGCGGACTCCCTCGCTCTGGATTCCAACTGGGCTTTCAGCGGCTCATCCGCGCGGGCCATGGGGATCAACCAGAGCGGGGGCAAAAAAGTCCAAAGAAAGAGGGCAGGAGGCAGCAGAGTTTTCATGGGGCGTTAGGGGGGTTCACGGTTTTCCGCCGAAGCTGACGTAGTCGTCGAAATCAAGATAGTCGAACCAGGTGGCGATATCTTCACGGCTGGCTCCCCTCGCCCTGGCCACCTGTTCACTGAAGAACTCCCGGCTTTCGTTGTCCGAGGGAGCCCTTCCTTCGTGAAAGGCACTCCAGTGGGCAACCTCCCATGGGTCCCGGGAGGGGACGGCGTGTTCCTGAACCCACAGGAGCATTTCCCCATCCCCGAAGCCCTGCGCTACTTTGGCCTTGAGGTGTTTGGCGTCGAGGCCGGTAAACCGGAAGAAGTGCTGGTCCATCGGGCAGTTGTAATGATACTCGCCGTTTTTCCCGGCGAGTTCGGCCCGGCATTTGTCAAGCAGCCGGGGCAACAACACAAAACCTCCGAGCCGCACGCGGGCACTGCGGGGAGGACGGAGGGTGAGGTCGATGGTCATTGGAGCGAAGGGGAGGAGTTACGGTTTGGGAACATTGAACCAGTTGATGGGGTGCCTGAATGGTATTCAGGGGGTGAGCCAATTCCGGATAAACGCCACCGCATCCCGCAACGGCGCACCGTCCCGGGTGGTGGCGGCCCGCTGCATCGCCCCGGTCCAGAGATCCTGAATTACAGCGGCGGCGGCGGCGGGCTCCACCCTGGCAGAAATGCTTCCCTGGGCCAATCCCTCCGACAGCACGGTTTCCAACAAGCCAATCCATTGCCGGCTGCCTTCGGCCAGCACTTGCCGCATCGGCTCACTGAAGTCACCCACCTCAGCCGCCAGTTTGATCACCAGACAGGGGCATTTCCCCTCTGCTTTATGGGATTTGGCGATGGTGCCCTCGAGATAAGTCAGCAACCGCTGCAATGGGTCCACTTCCGGCACGGGCGAAAGCAACATCTGCGTTTTGTAGGCGGTGGCCCCGGCGACATAGTGTTTCAACATCTCCACCCCGAACTGTTCCTTCGATGAAAAATAATGGTAAAATGATCCTTTTGGCACCTGCACGGCGGTCAAAATTTCATTCAAACCCACCGAATGAAAACTCTTCGCCAGCATCAAGCCCTCCGCCGCATCCAGAATGCGTTCTTTGGTGGTGACGGGGCGGTTGCTCATGGAACACCAAAAAATAGACCGGTCGTCTAGTTCCCGCAAGTCAAAAAAACGAACGCCAGCACCGCCAGGAATGGCCCGGTGGAACGGCTGAAACAAATCCACCGCCGCAACCGTCCCTGAACGGAGCCCTCCTGACGCCCGCTCAGGCTTTTCCAGTTCCAGTTCCCGACCGGCATTTCCAGAACCGCCCAGCCCGGGAAGCTGGAGCCGAAGACGGATTCCGGATGCCCCGCAGGCAGCAAGCTGTTATGAAATTTATCCCCTCACTCCCTGCCCTGCGGATCACCGCTCTGGCCCTCTCCCTTTTCCCCGGCCTGCCAGCGGCCCTCCACGCCGCCGGACCGCAGCGGCCTGCGGTGGATCTTTCGGAAAGCCTGAGCCCTTCGCCGGTGAAGGCAGCTTCGGACGGGGTGGTGGTGATTGCGGGCCAGGCCGCCGCCCCGGACGGAGCCACGGTGCGGGTGCGGATCACCATGTCGTCCGGGGCTTCCTTCGGGACTTCGATACCGGTTCAGGCGCAGCGCTTTGCCTGCCGCTTTCCGCAGGACTTCGCCGACGCGCCTCCGCTGGCTCCGATGGTGCTTTATGTTGATGCCACGACGGCGGCGGAGTTCGGCGGCGAGGCCATGCTGCGACATCAGGCGGAGGCCATGCTCATCGTCCGGGGCGTCGGCGACAGGGATCTGCCTGACCTGCCGCAGGCGTTTACCGATGACTTCATCGATACCACCGGCAAGAAGGATGCCGCCGCGGCTCAATTCACACGGCACCGGGTCCTGGTGAATCTCTTCATGCAAAGCCGGGCGGCCCGGCTGATGTCGCTCCATCGGCCGGGCTTCGATCTGGCGCGGGAGGAAGATTTCGCCTGGTTCAAGGATTACGCCACGCTTTACGAATTCGACCACCGCGACCGCGACTGGACGCAGCCGTCAGGGGACCGGGTGGCGCGGGGGTTTTGGCAGGCGGTGTGGAACCGGTGGTTCAACCGCACCAATAATCATCCCTGGGATGGCAATCCGGAGAATCGCGATCCCCGGAACTACCGGCCCTATACCTTCGCCAATGACGCCGCGGACCTCGTGGTGCTATATCAACTGCAGCGCGGCGCGAAGCCCGCGGTGCCTGATAACCGGCGTGCCCTGGGGCAGGAAGTCCTGGAAAACCTCCTGGCCATGCAGCATCGCGGGGCGGAGAACTTTGCCCTGCCGGAGCCTGCGGGCGAGCAGCAGCATTATACCGCCGGCGCCTTCCGTTATGGAATGTTCGAGACGGGCGAGTGGCTGACCGAGGGGAAAGGCTGGTTTGCCAATCCCCGCTTCCGCGACTTCGAGCGGGGCGGGGTGCTGAATGGCCGCTGCCTCTGGGCCCTGGGGGAATCGCTCAAGGCCGATCCGCAGGGCCCCCTGGCGGCGCAGATCCGTGAGGCAATTCCCCTGACGTTGCGATTCTGCCTGCACGACGGTCTGGCCCATGGTTACACAAGACTGACAAGGCGGGGACTGGCGCTCTGGGGCATCCCCGGCGAACACGGCTATCTGACGCTCGGCATGCTGGCGGCAGCAGCGGCCGGGCCCAATCTGCCCATCCCGGCCGGGCCCGGACAAGCGGCACGGACTTTGCGGCAAGTCACCTGCAATGCCCTTGATGCGCTCCTGGACAGCACCAAACCGGACGGCACATGGAGCCACTATGCGAATGTGGATGCGGTGAACATCACCGCGCTGGCGGAAGGTTCGCTGCTTTTTCCCGGGGAAGCCGCCGCCTCCTCCTGGAAAGCGGCGGCCTGCCGGGCGGCAGATGTCTGGCTCACCCTGGCGCCTCTCCCTGCTGAACGCACCGCGCCCACGCCATTGTTCGGCCACCGCAAGGAAGCCGGCCTGACGTATTTTCTGGGCGGGGAAAAAACCGCGCATGTTTCCCTCTACATGAACGGTTTGTGGCTCCACACCCTGGCCAGCCTGCATCGCACTGCCCGCGAGCCCCGCTACCTCGCCCGCGCCAATGCCCTCGCCGCTTACTATTGCGGGGCGAACCCGCTCCATGTCCGGCTGCTCAGCGAAATCGGCAGCGTCAACAACCGCGTCAGCGACCGCGATGGCGACGGTATCGAAGACCACCTCACCTGGGATGCCTATCCGGAATCCACCGCCTTTTTCCAAATCGGCCTGCTGCATTTGATGCGGCCATGACGTGGGTAAGCGGTGCGGTGCCAGTGGCCCGATCCTCCGGAGCGCCCTCCGGCTTTCACCCTGCCGGGATCTGCACCAGTTTCATCCGGCCGGTCGCCCCCACTTTGATGGTCACCTCCGCTTTACGGCAGTCAAAGTGATCCGCGATCAGCGCAATCAATTCCGCATTCGCCTTCCCATCCACCGGCGGCGATTTCAGTTTCGCCAGCCATCCCAACCCATCAGGCAGTTCCTCCAGTCCGCTGGTTTTGGCGTTCGGTTTGACCTTGATCTGGAGGGTGCGGATGGATGGTTTGGGAGCGCTCATGTGGTCTTGGCATCTACCTGATCGAAACCCTCATCCCCGCATGGGATGAAACTTTCCGGGCTGGTCCTGGCTTGGATGTCATTCCACCCACGGCCGGGCCTGTTTGATGAAGAGTTGGTTCTCCTTGGTGATTTTAAACTCGATTTCCATGGCGAAGGCGGGGTCGGACCAGGCGTTGTAGAGGCTGCGGAAATGATATTGGATCGCGGAGAGCCGGTCGGCGAGTTCCCACGCCTGGTCGGTGGTGAGGAGACTGGTGCGGGCCGGCTGCAGGCTGGACCAGGTGACGTGCTGGATCTCGTAACGGGTCAGGCCCATCAGGGAAGCGATGAGAAACTCCTCGGGAATGACGGTTTGGTCAGGATTGGTGATGAGTTCCTCCCCTTTCTGTACGTTCACATAATAACCGCGCCAATTGGGGTCGATCAGGTTCTTGCTGACGGCGACACCATTGGCCAATTCGTCGTCCGTATTGGGATGGAGGAGCACGCCCATGGCAGCGGTAAAGTGGTCGATCCGGTAGAATTCGCGTTCCTCAAAGGCCCGGAAATTCCAGAGACTGGCCCAGACCTTCCGGATGGTTTTGTGGAGGGACCCTTCGTCCGGACGGTGGGTGTAGGAATCGTAGAGACCAGCTCCGTTGAAGCCTGGAAGGTCTTCGTTGTTGGTGCTGGAACGGCAGCGGATGGGGACCTCCGGCGGAAAAGCGGCCTGGATGGCGGCGATGGCGCTGCGGTGTTCCGGACGGACGGTGCCATTGCGCAGGAGCGCACGGAATTCCGTGAGGCGGGCCTCCCGGACGGCCGGATCGGCACGGAAGGCAGGGTCCTGCATGATCAGCGCGGCGTAGGCGTAGAAGCCATTGTCCTGCATGAAGGCATCATAGAAAGAAAACGGCACCGCATAACCATCCGGCGACTTGCCCGCCGGGAGGATGCGCCGCAATTCGGCGACGTTGGCAGCTTTGACGCCGGTGCTGCGGCTGTCGGAAAACAGGACGTCCCGCAGCGGACGGATCGTGGTGATGGAAAGGTCGCGCACCGGCGAGGTTGGCGTGACCGGACGCAGGGCATCCAGGTAGGTTTCGACTTCGGCCGTGGTGGCTTCGCGGAGCAGCAGGCCGTCGGATGCGACTTCGAAGCGGACGTTTTTGCCGGCGAGCGCGGTGATGCGTGGATCCGTCAGGGCATCCTTCAGGTAGCAGTTGGGGGTTTTGTTTTGTTTGGCTTTGAGATTGATGTGCGACAACGGGGTCTGCGGGGCCGCGGTGATGATGCCGGCGACCCGGGAGAGATCGGCCGGCACGGTGGGAAGCACCACAATATCCCGCGAGGTGACGGCCGTGGTGCCGCCACCCGGGAGCAACCGGCCGAAGGAGACGCCGGGATTCAGGACACTGTAGGTGGTGGAAGCGAAAAGTTCGTCTGAGGAAATGCGGTCGATGGGCGCCTGTTCCCATGAGGAAGCTTCGCTTTCGAGACGTTGCTCCTGCGTCAGACCGGCGGGATGATAGGCGAGGCGGCGGTCCATCCAGGGGAGCGCGCGGGAAACCAGGCCGTAGGCCATGCGGACATGGCGGTAGGCAATGCCATCGCTGGGCCAGAACTCGATGGCGTAAAGTCCCGCCGGTCCGGAACCCCGGGTGTAGTGAGGATAAAAAATCAGACTGCCCGCGATCTGTTTCCGGGCGTCGGTGAAGTAGGTCTGATTGTTGAACGTGGTGAGATCGGCGGAATAACCAAGAACGTCCTGCGCAAAATAATAGTGATATTGGTGGAGATTGGTATTCAGGAGATAGAGCCGGGGAGCGGCGGTGTCGGCGCCGGTGACCAGAAACTTGACCTCGCGCACGTCCGGAGCCCCGGGGAAATTATCGCGGTGCGCCAGCTTTTCATAACGGATCGGATCGGTCAGGATGATGGCGGCATCGGTGCTGGCCGGAGCCGGGGCCGGATTGAAGGGGTTGCCCCCGATGCCCGCCTGCCATTCGGCATAGTCATCCTGGCCATCGCCGTCGGAGTCCAGCGGGGCCGCCAGGGGCACGGCGGCCACCCGGTAGAAAGCGCGCGCGGCCATGCTGGCGGGGTCGGCGAGGTCGAGCGACAGGCCGGTGCCCGGGCGGAGTGCCACCGATTCCCACGGACCGGAGAGGGTATCGGCACGCTGGAGCAGATAATAGTGGTCCGGGGTGGTGGCGATGCTGGATTGGAAGTGCCCCCCGGCGGTCGGTTGGACTCTGCTGAGGACAGGCGGGTCGGCCGGGGTTGGCGCGGCCCGGGCCAGGGTCACCGCGCAGCACAGCGCCGCCCACTGCAGAGTGGACAGGAGGGAGGTCAGCCCGGTTTTCACAAATGGAGTCGTAGCACAGCTGGAGCCACTTGACCAGTCTGGCGCAAGGGCCGTTGAAATTCCTCTGATTCCCGATGACTATTTTCCGCGACAGCTAATAAATCAGACAAAAGCGTCTGACCGGCCGCTCCCCCTCAACCTACCATCCACCCTAAGATTATGTCCTTTCCCACCACCACCTGGCGTGCCCTTGCGGCGGCCGTGCCCGCCCTGATCCTCGCTTTTTCCCCTGCCGTGCGCGCCGCGGAGGGCTGGGGTACCAACTTTGAAGAAGCCAAGGCTGCCGCCGCCAAGGACAACAAGGATATTCTGATGGATTTCACCGGCTCCGACTGGTGCGGCTGGTGCATCAAGCTGCAGAAGGAAGTCTTCACCAAGGACGGATTCAAACAGGAGGCGCCCAAACACTTCGTCCTGCTCGAACTGGATTTCCCGCAGAAGACCGAATTGCCCAAGGAACTGAAGGAGCAGAATGAAAAACTCCAGGAAACCTACGCCATCGAGGGTTTCCCCACCATCCTCCTGACCGATGCCAAAGGCCGGCCCTACGCCAAGACCGGATACCTGCCCGGCGGACCGGAAGCCTACAACGAACATCTGACCGAACTGCGCAAGGTCCGCGAAACCCGCGATGCCGGTTTCAAGAAAGCGGAAGCCGCCACCGGACTGGACAAGGCCAAGGCGATTCACGAAGGCCTGCAGGCGCTCGATCCGGAAGTGGTGACCGGTTATTATAAAGACGAGATCACCCAGATCATTGCCCTCGATCCCACCGACACTCTCGGTTTCAAAGCCAAGCAGGACTACGGCGACAAACGGAACAAGCTCGATGCGGAATTGCAGGAACTGGCGCAAAACCAGAAGACCAAAGAGTTCGCGGCGGCGATCGACACCTTCATTGCCTCCGAAAAAGTCACTGGAGTGGATCTGCAGGACCTGATGATGACCAAATTGCAGGTGCTCGGACCAGCCGATCTCGACAAGGCCGACAGCCTGCTGGACGAGGTGATCAAAGTGGATGCCAAAAGTGAATTGGCCGAGCGCGCCCAGGCGATCAAGGAACGGATCGTGGAAATGCGCAAGCAGGTCGAGAAGTCCAAAAAGGATCCGGCGGCCGACGCCGCGGAACCTGCCGCGGAAGAAAAGAAGTAAAGTGAAACCAGCCTGATCCTGCGGAATTCCGCCGGTCAGGCGATCATCCGGCGGAATTCCCGCCTACCCTTAAAGTAAAAGACCCCTGAGCCGCCGCCGGCTCAGGGGTCTTTTTTTAAACTGGAATGGGCTTTAGTTCCGCGCCGCAGCGGTCTGCATCAGAAGTTTATCACGGTCGCGGCGGTAGTTGATGTTGCCCAGTTGGAGTTGCAGGCGGGCATCGCCGCCGGTGCGCTCAAGCAGGGTGGTGACCACGCGTTCCGCGTCATCCCAGCGTTCCTGGGTGAGGTAGTGATCCGCCAGTTTCAGGGGAAGATCCATTTCGTCAGGATAGGCCTTCAGCCAATCCTCCAGAACCTCGGCCCGGCTGGTAACGGAATAGTTTTCGGCCGCCTGAAGACGGATCAGCATCACAGACCGGTCGTTTTGCACCGCAGGAGGCAACGCCGCGCAGGCATCCAGGACTTCGCTCCATTGGCCCGCTTTGAGCAGCTGACTCACGGCGGCCACTTTATCCAGGGAATCGGCAAATGCTCCATGGTCCTTGGTGAGAGCCCGGCCTTCCTCACCCAGCAGGTTGGCGGCGAGATGGAGGTAGCTGCGGCGCAAGGTTTCGCTGGTATACTCATTGAGTCCCATCGTGTAGATGTCGGTAATCCGGTAGTCCCGCGGGCCGACCTCACTGAGGGTGAAGCTGAAGAAATTCAGGGCGTGGTTTTCTCCGGCGCACCGGAAGAGCAGACCCGCCCGGTTTTTGAAAGTGCGGACCCGGAGGAAGCGGAAATTCGTCCCCGCGAAGTCCCGGGTGATGCCGGTTTGCTGCCAGGACTGGCGGGTGCTGTCCGAAAACAGATCCTTCATGGTGCTGGCCCCGGCGATTTGGATTCCATCGGTGGCCCGGTCGAGGATGAGTTGCTGGTCCACCAATTCCTCCACGGGAGACATTTCTCCGGTGATCATGGACTTTTCGATCAGGGACACGAAATCGCGCAGACCGGAAGCCGGATCGGCCAGCCGGGCGTGGAGTTGCGTTTCATTCAGGTCCGGCGATTTGGCGGAGACCCGGTCGCCCCCGGTGAGCAGGAAGACGGCAAGGGCACTCACCAGCACTTTGACCGATCGTTGCAACGAAGAGAGTTTTGAGGCGGAAAGGGGATCGGCTTGGGGTATTGCACTCATAAGAAAATGGGGTCCGGTTTCTTGTCTCTGCGTTTTATCTCTGATAATTATCGAAACAGCAAGAGAATTAATCCTACTCCTGATGTATTTCGCACTTTCGCGAATCAGATGGCTGATTTTTCGCGCTTTTTGCGTTATGGGGCAAAATCCTGACGGTCCAAGCGTTCCGTCGTTGCCATCGGCAGCGGTTGCAGGCAGGGTCGGGCGCTGCAGCCAACCCCGTGGAGAACCAATTTTATAACGCCTTCGACCAGGAACCGCTCGAACCGGAACCCGTCCGCGATCCGAATGCCCCGCCCCGGGAACCGGATTACCGGACGCCTTTCGAGACCAACCGGGACCGCATCATCCACACGTCGGCGTTCCGGCGGCTGCAGAGCAAAACGCAGGTGTTTCTGTCAGGGGAATATGATTTCTACCGGACCCGTCTGACCCACAGCATCGAGGTTTCGCAGATCGGCCGGAGCATCTGTACGGCGCTGCGGCGGCGCAGTCCCCACCTGGGGCCGGACTTCTATATTGATAGTGATCTGGTGGAGGCGGCCTGTCTGGCGCATGATATCGGACATCCGCCCTTCGGCCACGCCGGGGAGCGGACGCTGCACCGGCTGATGCGTCCGTGGGGGGGATTCGAAGGGAATGCCCAGACCCTGCGGATGCTGACTGAAACGATTTTTTCCGGCACGGGCCGCGGGATGAATCCGTGCCGCGCTTTTCTGGATGCGACCCTGAAATACAAGACCCTCTACAGCGAACTGGCGGAGCCGGAGCATCACTTTCTCTACGACCCTCAACAGTCGTTTCTGGACTGGGCGCTGGGCCGCCAGGATTTTCCGCCGGAACTGCCTCCGGGCGCGGATCGGGATGGCTGCAAGTCGATCGAATGCCAGATCATGGACTGGGCGGACGATACGGCCTATTCGCTGAACGACATTGCGGATGGGTACAATGCCAATTTCCTGACGCTGGAAGCGATTGAGCGCTGGGCGGGCACGCAGGAGCTTGATGCCGGTCAGTCGCGCGTCATGGAAAAGTTGTTGAGGAGCATCCGGGGCCAACGGCTGGAAGTGATGCTGCGGGCGCGGATCGGCGACTTCATCAATGCCTGCACCCTGGAGCCCGACGTGAATTTCATGACCGGCTGGACCCGGCGTTATGCGTGGAAACTCCAGGTCGCCCCGGAAGCCGTGGCCGAGGCCAAACTTTACAAAAAGCTGGCGCTGCATCTGGTCTTCCGCAGCCGCCAGCTCCAGCAGTTGGAACACAAGAGCGATGTCATGCTGACCCAACTGATGACCGCCCTGATGGACCGCTACGTCACCGGACGGTCCGCCTCGCGGTTCCGCCTGCTGCGGGAATCCGAGGAGGCCGCGCTGGAAAAGGAATCCGCCGAAGCCGGCCGGGCGCGCTTGGTCTGCGATGCGGTGGCCCGCATGACGGACGGCGCGGCCACGAGGCTTTACCGGCGGCTGTTCGATGCGGAATTCCGGTCCATCACGGATCTGGGCTAACTTTTTGCCAGCATGGTCGCCGACGAATACTTCGATCTCCGTTCACGCCTGGGAGCAGCCTTGTTTTCGCTGGGCCGGGTGGCCGATCTGGCGGGCTTGAAACCGTCCCGCACGCCCATCGTAAAGTCGCTGGTCGAGGGGTTGCGCGATCCGTTTGTTTTTGTGGTGGCGGGGGAAGTGAATACCGGCAAGTCCACCCTGCTGAATGCCCTGTTCGGGGAGGAATTCTGTCCGTCCAGTGTGCTGCCGGAGACCCAGCAGATCCACTATTTCCGTTATGGCCGGACCCCGCGCCGGACCGCCGTCAGCGCGGTGCTGGAGGAGATCGAATTGCCGCACTCCTTTCTGCGGGACTTCCATGTGGTGGACACGCCCGGGGTCAATTCCATCGCGGAAGGGCACGAATTGATCACCGGGGAATTCATCCCCCGGGCCGATGCGGTCCTGTACTGTTTTCCAGCGACGAACCCGTGGAGCGCGGCGTCCTGGGAGTTTCTGGAACACGTTCACCGCGATTGGCTGAAAAAAATCGTGCTGGTGCTGCAGCAGGCGGATTTGCGGACGCCGGAGGAAATCACGGCCATCACCGAACACATGCAGGCCATCACCCGGCAGCGGCTCGGGGTGGAATTGCCGGTGTATCCCGTTTCGGCCCGGCTGGCACTGCTGGCCCGCACCTCCGGAGTGGACAAAGTCCGGCTCCTCGCCGCCAGCGCTTTTCCCGCCTTTGAACGGCAACTCACCCAGCTCATCGCCGGAGCGGCTCCGCGCTTGGCCAAACTCGTCACCGCCTGTTCCGCGGGTCAGGCCATGCTGGCCGAGGTTCAGGCCTCCCTGGCCGCCACCTCGGCTGCCTTGGCCGAATTGACCCATCTGCAGCAGAATGCCCGGAGCAGCGTGGCCGCCGCCGCTGGGGAAACCCGGCAGCAGGCCGCAGACGCCACTGCGGCGCTGCGCCGCGCGTGGGACGACGCCAGCAGCGCCTCGCTGACCGGAGGCCTCCCGGAACGCCTGGCTTTTCCCGGACTCCTGGTGGGGCGCGACCCCACCGCGGAAACGATCGAAAGCCGGCTGCTGCCCTCCCTGATGTCCGCCGTGCGCGAAACGGCAAATCGTTATGAAACCCAAATCGGGCACACTCTCGCCGCCCTTCAGGACCAGCCGGGCACGGAGATCCGCCGCACCTTGGAAGACAGTGGATTCCTTCCGGAGGAACCTGCCGGACCGTCCCGGAACAGCGTTTTCCTGACCCTGCTCGAAAACGCGGCCTGCGATACGGTCACGCAGAGCGGGTTGGCCGCATTTTGGCAGGCTAGGCTCCGCCGCCGGCAAGGGATGATGCGCGGCCTGGTTTTGCTGGGCCTGCTGCTCGCGGCGGTGCTGACCGCCGGTTTGGTAAATGGATCCCTGCCACCGGTGGCGGGCTGGTGGCTGGTCGTGCTGGGCCTTGCCGGGGCCTGGACTGGCCGGCAGGTTCTGCGGCGCGAATCCATGGAAACGGCCGCGCTCGCCGCGCCGCTCCTTACTGCGGCAGGAGATCAATTGAGCACCAGCGTCCGCCATCTGACCATGGAATACGGCGACCAGCAGATGGCCCGTTTTGATCATTTCACGGCCCCCCTCGAAGCCGCGATCCAACAAAAGCAGCAGGCGCTGGCCCCCTTGGCCGAAGAAACGGGTCAACTGGCGGCATCGCTGCATACGCTGGCCCGGCTGCTGCATGCCGGGGTGGCCCCACCGGAAACGGCAGCGGTCTGAGGCCGGGCTCGGAGCGGGCCGGAAGTGCGGGTTCCCTTATTTGGGGAGCAGGTTCAGATATTCCTGCCATGCGGCCTCGGCGGCTTTCTGTTTGGCTTCCGCCTCTCCCGGCAGGGTGGTGAGTTGCTGCTGGATTTCAGCCACACGCTGGGCTGGCGGACCGGACGGAGCGGTGGTCACAGTGGCTTCCAGGCCTTTGAGTTCCTCACGGAATCCTTCCAGCTTTTCGTTCAACGCACGGGCTTCCGCACGAAGCGCCAAGGCAGGTTTGAGCTGGCGGGCAGCCTGCCAGCGGGCCACGGCCTTGAGGCCGGCGGCAATCTGCGCCCGGGTGGCGTCCAGCGCGGCCTTGGCGGCCTCGGCCTGTTGTTTCATCGCGGCCGCCGCCTTTTCCTTTTCCGGCATCTGCAGGGTAAGGCTGGCCAATTCGGCTTTGAGTTTTTCCGCTTCCTGGGTGGCCTGGGCCAAGGCGCCGCGCTGTTCGTTGAGCTTCTTTTCACCGTCGGCCACGGCCTGCTTCAAGGCCGTGATTTTTGCTTCCAACAACGTGCGGGTCAAAGCACCCACCGCCGCATCGGCCTCCGCCGCTTGAGCGAGGGCCGCTTTGACTTCGGCCGCCGCAGCGCCGTCCGCCGCCGGGGCAGGTGCCGGAACGGCGGGGGCCGCCGTCATGGCTGCTACCGCTGTTTCGAGATTTTTTTTGAATCCACTGATGCTGCCCTCCAGCTTGACCACGTTGGCCTGGATCATTTCCAACTGCGTGGCGGCGGTTTTCTGGCGTTCCGGCAGGGTGGCCAGAGCGGCCCGGACCGCGGTCAGTTCGGTATCGACCGCCGCGGCGGCTTTTTCCTTCTCGGCCAAAGCGGCCGCGGCCTGTTCTGCGGCGGCCCGTTGCGATTCGGCGGTGGCTTTCAACGTGACCAACCGGTTTTCAATCGACGGTGGATTCCCCTCCATCGGCGTGGGCGGGGCATCCTTCTCCGCGGCGTCCCAGCTTTTCACTTCCCCATTCCACGCCCCGGTGAGAACCCGTTTTCCGTCATCACTGAAGAGAGTTTTCAACACGGCCGCCCCGCCGGACGGCACCCAGTCCCGTTGTTGGGCCCCATTGCCATCCCAGATCCTGGCATGGCCATCGCGGCCTCCGGAGACGAGTCGTCCATCCGGTGCAAAACCCAGGGCCAATACCCCACCATGGCTGCCGATTTTTTTGACCTGGGTGCCATTGATCATTTCCCACCAGGTCATGTTGCCATCCTCACACCCCGCCGCGAGCAGGTTGGAGTCCGCCCGCCAGGCGAGGCTGCCGATCATTTTTTCATGACCCCGCAGATTGAGAAACTCATTTCCGGTCGCGGCTTCCCAGACGTACAGGCCCCCATTCCGGTCGCCGGTCGCCAGCAGCACGCCATCCGGACTGAAAGCGAGGGAGGTCACCCAATCGGTGTGCTTCTTGATATTGGCGAGGACTTGTGAAGTGCGGGTATCGTAAATCCTGACCCGCCGGCCCGGGCCGCCCATGGCGATCTTCGACAAGTCGGCGGTGATGTCCGCGGCCAGCACGGTATCAAAATCTTCCGTCATGGCCAACTGGATCACCGGCTGCGCGGTTTTGATATCCCAGACCACCACATGGCCCTGCTTGCCCGGGATGCCGCCGCCGGCAAGGAGCAGCGCCCCATTGCGGCTGAAGGACAGGGTCTCCGGAGTGCCTCCTTCCGGAAAGGGCAGCACCCCCAGCAATTCGCCGGTGGTGGAATGATAGAGCAACACCTGCCGTGGCGCGGCAAGGGCGGCCAGCGGAGCCCAGGGACTGTGCGCCAGCGCCACCACGGCATTCGGCCGGGCCGGGGTGACCACGGGTTCCAGCAGGACATGTTCCGGCATCGGCGGCGGGCCTTCCGGCTTAGCGGTGGAAGCCGTCGCGGACATGGCGAACCCTGCCTTCTTTTTCACTTTGGCGGTGCTGTCCGGGGAGTCGAGCAGGCCGCCGGCAATCCATTTTGCGATCAGGTCGATTTCCGCCTGCGGGATCTTGTCGCCCTTCGGGGGCATCACCGGCTCGTCGGTGTGCGAAACGACTTTCCAGAGGGTGCTGGCCGACGAGTCCCCCGCTTCCACCGAGGCGCCCCCGGACCCACCGGCCATCACCCCGGCAAAGGTGGAAAGATCCAGGTCCCCTTTTTTCTTGTCCGGGTTGTGACAGTTGGTACAGCGGTTTTCGAAAATCGGACGGATGTGATCCTGCCAGGTGATTTTTTCCTGGGCGGAGACGAGGGCCGGGAGGGCCAACAAAAAGAAGAGAGTAGGGAAGTAACGGGACATGCCGGAGGTGGGGCGGAGTCAGAAGGATTCCCCCTGATACGCAGGTCCGGAACTTTTTCTTCACCCGGGAGCATGAGGGAGTTCCCTATCCTTGGTGGGCAGGATCACCCATGGGCCATTTCTGCCAGATAAACGAAGAGCGGAATGCCGAGGGCAAGGTTGAAAGGGAAGGTGATGCCCAAGGCGAGGGTCAGGTAGTAGGCGGGGTTGGCCTGGGGCAAAGCGACGCGCACGGCGGAGGGGGCGGCAATGTAGGAGGCGCTGCCGGCCATGGCCCCCAGCACGGCGCACCCCCCAGGGGAGAGCCCGGCGAGGACTCCCGCCCCCACGCCGGCCGTCCCGTGCAGCACCGGAATCACACAACCGAGCACCACGAGGCGGGGTCCGGCCGTTTTGACATCCGGCAGGCGTGCGCCGGTCACGAGGCCCAGCTCGATCATGAAGAGGCACAGCGCGCCCTTGAAGGCGGTCGTAAAAAAGGGCTGCACCTCCGCGAGGCGGGCGGGACCGCTGATCATACCGATCACCAGCCCGCCGATCAGCAGGAAAATGCTTTTTCCCGTGACGACCTCGTGCAGGGCCCGCTTCCAGCCGCCCCCTTTGCCCGCACGCGCCAGCATCAGGGCAACGATGATGCCGGGGATTTCCAACAAGGCGACCAGCGCGGGCAGGAATCCTTCGGCGGGCAAACCGGCACGCTGTACGGCATCGCCCGCCGCAAGGAAGGTCACCACGGAAACCGATCCGTAATGCGCCGCCACCGCCGCCGCATCCACCGTCCCGAGCCGGCCGATCTTCCTCATGAAAAGCCACGCGGACAGAGGAGTCAGAATGCCAATGGCCAGGGTGACCGCTCCCGGCAGCAGAAGCTGTGAGGGGGGCGTCACCGCGAGCACGGCGCCGCCTTTCAACCCAATGGCCAGCAGGAGATAGATGGAGATGCCCTGGTAGATGGATTCCGGGATCGAGAGGTCGCTCCGCAGCAGCCGGGCAAGGACCCCGAGGGCAAAACAGAGAACAACGGGGCTGAGCAGGTTTTCGGCTAAAGCGTGCATGCGGGTGGGTTCCGGAGGGCGATGAAATCAGGCTTCCGGGAGTGAGGGGACGGTGGTTTCGGCTTCGGAAGAGCGCAAATCACCCTGCCGGAAGGGATTAGGACAATGACCCCCAAAAGTTGTAAGGATAACAAGTTTGCAGGGGGGATGCCCCGGAAGCCTTTTGCGCCGGAAAGTGTCAGCATCCATTGGATGGAGGGAAGAATTTTTCGAGGGTGGCCCGCGTTGGGGCCGGAGTGAGCAGGCTTATGAGCACCATCCAGAAGGCGGAGCCCAGACACATGAACATCACGGGCATGTAGCCAAAAATGGTGACATTCATCGGGGTGCGGAGGAAGAGTCCGCCGAGTCCGGCGAAGATGGGCACGGGTGGCTGGCCGGGCTTGGGGGCGAGCCCGTTTGAGTAGAGTTGCAGCCACCAGAGCAGCACCATCGAGAAGACCACCCAGAGCACTGCCGCGAGCGCGCCCCACTTGTTACTCCGCCGCCAGAAGAGCGCCGCGAGCATCATGGGCGCGAGCGCGGCAAAGCCCGAGAAACCGAAGCGGATCGCTAGATCGAAGATGGATTTCTGTCCCTCGAGCGCCAGCGCGAGGAGGTAACTCACGATGGCGATAACGATCACAAACGCGCGACCCATCCAGACTTGCACGTTCTCGCCATACTTCTTCGCACCGCCGTAGTGCGCGAACACGTCCTGGCTGAACATGGTGCTCAGCGCCATGATCTGCGAGTCGGTGGCCATGACGCAGGCCATGATCGCGGCGCCGAGGATGCCGGCCACGACGACATCCGTGTTCTCACTCAGCAGGCGCAGGATCACGTCGTCGGACTCACCGAGCTTCAGGCCGGGGAACTGATGCGCGGCGACGATGCCGAGATACACACTCGGCAGCCAGATAAGCAGAATGCAGATGGGATACCAGACAACGGTGCGTTTGAAGGAAGTCACCTTCTCCGCAGTCATGCACATGATGGCCATGTGCGGAAACATCATCGCCGAAAGCGGAATGAAGGTGTAACTGAAAAACTCCTGTGGCGAGATGCGTGCGCGCGTGAGCAGCGCAGCGTCTTTCGGGTCCGCAGCGATCTCGGCCATGATACGGTCGTAGCCGCCGAGATTCCGCGAAATAAGGTAAAAGGCGATCGCGCCGAAGCAAAGGAAGAGCACGGTCTGGAGCGCATTCACCCAGGCCACGCCCCGCATGCCGCCAAAGAAGACGTAGAGCATGACGACCACGGCGACGATCGCGCCTCCGAGCCAGTAAGGCACCCATCCGTCGCTCAAGCTATCGAGCGTGTGGCCCCCGCCCATCATGCCGATAACCACATAAGGGATCATCATGAGAGCGGTGACGGCGAAGATGACGGTGCCGATGCCATCGCACTCCCAGCGGTCCCGGAAATACTGCACCTGTGTCAGGTAGCCGTGCTTTTTCCCGAGCGACCACAGTCGTGTGCCGATGAGGAAGATGGTAAGCGGAATGATCAGCCCCGACGACGAAGCCATGAGCCCGTAAACGCCGATGCCGCGCTGATATGCCAAGCCGGAACTGCCGAGGATGGCAAAAGCCGTCATGTTCGTGCCGAAGACGGTGAGCAGAAAAACCCACGGTCCGAGCGAGCGGCCTGCGAGGAAGAAATCCTCCTTCGATCCGGTGCTTTTCCGGAAGGCAAACATCCCCACGTAAAGAATGATCGCGAGGTAAATAAAGACGACGATGGCGGGAATCATGGCTTCATGGTGGGAGGCTGCTGGACATCGGGCGCGTCCTCTTCGAGATGTGCGGGCCACGCAAAGCGTACCAGCAGCGCCATGGTGACCGCGGCGAGCACGGAGTAGCTGAGGTGATATGTCAGCCCCGGCGGCAGCAGGCCAAAGAGCAAGGGACCGGCTTTGCTCCAGTTCCAGAAGTCCTGATGAAGGATGAAGACGATGAGCACCCAAAGTGCGAGCAGCCAGTGTTTGGTTTTCACTAAGGATAACGGCTGAAAGCTGGACTTTAGTGGAGGAAGGTCACCTTGCCGGTCTCGATGTCATGCATCGCTCCGACCATCTTGATCTGCCCCGCACTTTCCATCCCGCGAAGGATGGGGCTTTGTTTGCGGATCGTGGCGATCATCCGCCGGACATTCTGCTCCGCGACCTTATCCACGAATGCCGCGTTTTTGGATGAACGATCTGCGCCGCCAGTGGATGGAGTGGCGGCCACCGCGGGCTCAATCCGGTTCAGCAATCCAGTGAGGTTGCCCAGCTCGACATGATCGCAGGCACCCTTCACCGCCCCGCATTTGGTATGACCGACCACAGCGATCAGTTTGGAACCCGCTACCTTCGAGGCGAATTCGAGGCTGCCGATAATGTCAGGGTTCACAATGTTACCCGCCACGCGGGCATTAAAAACATCGCCGATTCCTTGATCGAAGATCAGTTCGGTGCTGGTCCTCGAGTCGAGGCAACTGACCACGCTCGCGTAGGGATACTGTCCCGACGCGGTCTGCTTCGCCTGCCCGAGATAGTCGTGGTTCGTCGATTTTCCGCCAGCAAAGCGCGCATTGCCGTCTTTGAGCTTTTGCAGGGCGTCAGCCGGAGTGGTGGCGGACTGAGCCTGCTTGGTCATGGTCCCGGAATTCGGAGACAGGGTGCTGCAGGCGGAAGTGCCGAAGGCTGCAAGAATGAGGAGGAGGAATTGGATTTTCATGAGTTGGAGGATAGGATGTGGATTCTGCGAAGGGTGCTTTCTGTGGGGTTTCCGGGCGTGCCGAGTCGGCCCGCGCGATGCACGCTCAGCGTGGCGCGGAGTTCGGAAAGTTGCCTCCCGATCGCGGCCAGTTGATCAAGCGCCGGGACCCCGGATGCGCCGCCCGGCGAAGGCGGAAAGCATGCTCAAAGTTAGGGTGATTCTGTTGGAGGCCGGCTTTTAGCGCGGGGGATCCCCGCACCCGCAGAGCGGAGCCCGTCAAAAGTCGAAGAGATCGTTCAGGAAACTTTTCTTTTTCTTCCGCCGGGGATCGTAGCTGCCGCCGGAGCTGCGGTGCGGAAAGTCGTCGCCATCGTCGTCATCACGGCGGCGGTAGTCGCGCTGCGGGGACGGCAAGGGCGGTGAGGCGCCGGATGATTGAGCGGGAGCGGCGGCGGGGGGGGGCGCGACGGCAAGGCCCGCTCGTTCGATGATTTTATCCAACTCGCCGCGGTCGAGCCAGATACCGCGGCATTGAGGACAGAAGTCTATTTCGACTCCCTGACGGTCAGTCATGGAAAGGGTGACGTTGCATTTTGGGCAGATCATGAGGGTGATATTGGGATTTGATGGTGGGGAATCAGGTGCCAGCCGGAGGTTTCTCCGGGATGGGAGGGAGCGGCGCATGCGCAATCGCAATGGCCTTGGGTTTGAGCAGCGAAACCACCACACTGGTGGTCAGGATGACAATAATGACGCCGAGCGAAAGCAGGGTATCGATCTTCCAGGGCGTGTGGACCAGAAGCATCTTGATCCCCACAAAAGTCAGGATGACTCCGAGGCCGAGTTTCAGATAGTGGAATTTATCCATCACCCCGGCGAGGGCAAAATACAGCGAGCGCAGGCCGAGGATGGCGAAGACGTTCGAGGTGTAGACGATGAAAGGATCCGTGGTGACGGCGAAGATCGCGGGAATGCTGTCCACCGCGAAGATCAGGTCGGAAATCTCCACGAGGATAAGCACCACAAAGAGCGGCGTGGCCATCAGGACGCCATTCTCCCTGACAAAAAACCGGTCTCCACGGTACTCGGGGGTGACGGGCATGAGCTTCTTGAACCATCGGACCACGGGGTTGTTTTCCGGGTGGATTTCCTCCTCCTTTTTAAAGATCATCTTCAGTCCGGTGAGGATGAGGAATGCTCCGAAGAGGTAGATGATCCAGGCGAATTTCGTGATCAGAGCGGCTCCCAGCACGATCATGCCGGCCCGCATCACCAGCGCCCCGAGCACTCCCCAGAAAAGCACCTTGTGCTGGTAAATCGGCGGGACCGCGAAGTAGGAGAAGAGCAGGGCGAAGACGAAAACGTTATCCACACTGAGCGATTTCTCGATCACATAACCAGTGAAGAATTCGAGACCCTTCTCCGGGCCGAAATGATGAGCGATCCACAGATTAAAGAGCAGCGCCAGACTGACCCAGACCACCGTCCAAGCCATGGATTCCTTGAAGGTGACGATGTGGCACTTCCTGTGAAAAACGCCAAGGTCGAGCGCCAGCATGGCCAGCACAAAGAGGTTGAATCCGATCCAGAGCCAGGTTTGATCAATCATCAATTTTAGTTATTTCAGGTGGGTTGGGGAAAAGAGAAGGGGTGGACGAAGCTCCTGCCGAGTCAGATGGCAGAAGCTCCCGCCGGGTAATTCATAACAATCACCCAATAAAAGCCGCCGGCGGATTGGAAGGCCCATGGCCCCGGTGCCGCCCGGCGCGTTTCGCCTCGCGGGCATCCAGAATGTCCTCCAGCTCCGCGAGGTTTTTGGCAAAGGCGGCCGCAAGGGTGTGGTCGCGGGTGGCCGCCGTCAGGTCAGGCCCCGGGGTGACGAGGTGGATGAAGATTTCCCAAGGCGGACTGGCTTCGGCATGCCGGGTGACTTTGACGATGGCTTCGTCGATGCGGCGGCGTTCGCCGATGCCGGCAAGTCGTTCCGCGACCCAGGTTTCGGAGGCCTCATTCAGATTGAGCGGGGAGGTGGAGAGAGTAATTTTCATGACGGAGGGTGGTTGAAGCAGCAGCACCGGGGTCGGGCCACGCCGCCATGTCGCCGCATTTTCCATTTCGGAAAATGACCCAATTCCGAATGGACCATTCGATTTTTCCGAAGTATACGGGAACTTATGGAGTGGTTGAACTATCATCATTTGAGATACTTCTGGACGGTAGCCCGGGAAGGGAGCCTGGCCCGGGCGGCCGCGGCGCTGAATGTCTCGCAGCCGTCGATTTCCGGTCAGATCCGGGAGCTGGAAGCGGCGGTGGGGCAGCCGCTCTTCCGGCGGCAGGGACGGAATAACATCCTCACGGAGACCGGCCAGCTGGTGCAGCGCTACGCGGAGGATATTTTCCTCCTGGGGGGCGAGCTGCTGGATGAACTGCAGGCCGGACCCGCAGCGCGGGCGCTGCGGGTGCGGGTGGGCCTGACGGATTCCTTCCCGCGGCTCGTCGCCAACGAAATCCTGCGCCCGCTCTTCCTGCCGGAGCGCCCGGTGCATCTGGTCTGCCGGGATGGCAAGGCGGAGGACTTGCTCACCCAACTGGCCGCACACCGGCTGGACGTGGTGCTGGCGGAAGAAGCACCGCCGGGAAATGCCAGTCTCCGCGTTTTCGACCACCCGCTGGGAAGCACGGGCTGCCTTTTTGGCGCGGCGGATCAAGCCGCCCGGCAACTGCGGGCGGGTTTTCCCGGCTCCCTCCACGGGGCCCCGGCGCTGCTGCCCACCGATTCCTCCCCGATGCGGCGGGTGGTGGAAACGTGGTTTAAAGTCCACGGGATCCGTCCCCGGGTGGTGGCGGAATTCGACGATCCCGCCTTGATGAAAGTCATGGCAGCGGAAGGCCGGGGCTTCCTGGTGCTGCCGGCTACCGCCGCCACCTCCGCCCTGAAACGTTATGGGCTGCAGGTGTTTGGCACGGCCGGGGATTGCCGCGTCCGCTTCCATGCCTACACGGCGGAACGCCGTACCGGCCACCCTGCCGTGGCAGCGCTGCTTGGGAGCAAGGCGTGGCTCACGGCAGACGACCCGCCCGCCCAGCCGGCCTGAGGTCAGAAAACAACGCTTTTTTTGCCACCCGGAACGCGTAGTATCGGTGCTTCGTCCTTTCTCCCATCCCTTATGGCCTCCCCCTCCACTCCACGCTGGGATTCTCTCGGCAGTGGCTCCGGATTCCGCTCCACCACTACCGCGTGGGATCTGCGCTGGTGGATCCTCACCGCCGTTCTCGCCTCCGTGACGGTCCACGCCGGGCTCCTCGTCTGGATGAAACGCACCAAAATCATCCTTCCGGAAGCCGTGGCCACCGTGCAGGAAAAGCGGACCGGCCTGTTCCACACTGAAACGGAACGCATGACGGTGCCGCAGGATATTCTGAAAGACCTGACCCCGGAAATTACCGACCTTTCGCAGAAAGTCCCGGAATCCAGTGTGACCCAGGTGCCGGACATCACGCAAATCGCCGAAGCACTTAAAGACCAGGATGTCATCCTGAGTTCGGCCATGACCGCCCCCGCGGCCAATCTGACCCTCAGCACTCCCGCCCCGGGGACCGCGGGCGACCTGATCGACGACACCGCCGCACTGCGCTCCGCTCCGGTGGACCTGAAGTCCGGCCTGATGGGCAAACCGTCCGCGCTCGACAAACCCATGCGCGCGGCTGACGACCAGGTGTCGATGAATATTTCTGAAGGCTCCCTCGGCGGAGCCGACCTGAAGTCCGACGTGCTGAACGCGGTGAAAAAAGGCACCGGTGGCAATGGCGGAGTGGACGGCTTTGCCAGTCTGGATGATCTGGTGAATTACAAGGGGCCAATCACGGGTGACTTCAAAACCATGCTGCGCACCGACCTGCTGTTTGACTTTGGTTCTGCGGAATTGAAGCCGGAAGCCCGCCTCAGCCTGCTCAAGCTGGCGGCGATTATTCAAACCAATGCCGGAGCCCTTTTCCGCCTGATCGGCCACACCGATACCATCGGCAATGATGCCGCCAATCAGGCCCTCAGTGAAGCCCGGGCTGCGGCCGTGAAGACCTGGCTGGTGGAGACGTTGCGGCTGGATGGCGCCAATATCCTGACGGAAGGACGCGGCGAACGCGAAACCCTCCCGGACATCAACCCCGGCGGCACCGCCGCGGAGCAGGCGCAAAACCGCCGCGTGGAAATCCACAAAACCAAACGCTGACGGATTTCCCCGCAGGGCTGCTCCGGCGGCTCCTTCTCCCCATGAATCCCCGGCTGAGCCAGCTCATTGTCCTGATCCTGACGTTGTCAGGAGTCCTGCAATGCGCCGGCACCCGCTCCCTGCCCCGCCCCGCCCGGCAGAGCATGGACATGGCCAGCTCCCGCTGGTCCGCCCGGGACGGCAAGGTGCTGCCCTTCACCAAATGGCCGGGCGAACCCGCCAAACCGCAGGGAGTGGTCATCTGCATCCATGGCCTCAGCGGAGCGGCCAGCGATTTCTGGCCCATTGGCGATCGTTTCCCAGCCGCCGGTTATGCCGTTTATGGGCTGCAGCTCCGCGGCCAAGGCAATGATCCTGACGTTAAGCGCCGGGGGGACATCCGCTCCCGCAATCAATGGGTGGATGATCTGCAGGACTTCACCGCCCTTGTGAAACGCCGCCACCGCGGGGTGCCGGTCTATTGGTTTGGCGAAAGCCTCGGAGCCCTCATCAGCATCCACGCCGCCGCCGGGGCCCTGCCAGCCAGCCTCCCGCAAGGCGTCATTCTGAGTTCGCCCGTGGTGGAATTGCGCCCCAATCTCCAGCTCAGCTTCCTGAAAAATTTCTGCCTCCGGGCCATGCTGAATTTCCTGCCCGGCCAGAAAGTATCCCTCGAAGCCCTCGGCAACGCGGAAGTGCAGGTCACCAGCCACACCACCCACCGCAGCCAGATGCAGCACACCGCCCATTACGTTCCGGCTTTCTCCCTGCGTCTCTTTGCCGAGATTGAACAGCTCATCAAATCCGTCCCGGACGCCGCCGCCAAACTGCAGGTCCCGGTGCTGGTTCTCTACACGCCGCACGACCCGTTGGTCTCCGCGGAAGCGGTGGAGCGTTTCTACGACCGCATCGCTTCGACCCGGAAAGCCAAAGTCTTTTTCCCGAAGAGCTACCACCTGATCCTGCACGATCTTGAACGCGAACGGGCCATGAAAACCGTGCGGACCTGGCTGGACCGCCGGGGGCAATAGTCAAAAGCGGTCTTCCCGAATTATTTCTGTCCGGTCCGCGCCCTGCGGTGTCTTGTTTTTCAGGATGACGCCTCCCTCCACCCGATCCGACCGCGAACTGCTCACCTCCTTTGTCAAAACGGCAGACGGAGCCGCCTTTGCCACCCTCACGGAACGACACCTGGGACTGGTCTTCGGCACCGCCTGCCGCCGCACCCGTTCCCGCGAAATGGCGCAAGAGGCGGCGCAGAATACGTTCTGCCGGCTCGCCCGTCATGCGCCGCGGATTTGGGTAGGAAACAGTCTCGCCCCCTGGCTTCATGCCGTCGCCCTGCGGGAAGCAGGCACCCTGATGCGGGCCGAAGCCGCGCGTCAGCGGGCGCTGGACCGCTTGGCCGCGTTCACCTCGCCCGAAGATTCCGCCGCCTCGCCATCCGCGCCGCCGCCGGGCAGCGAACACCTGGATGAAGCTCTCGCTTCCCTGCCGGAAGCCGCCCGCCGCATCCTCATTTTGCGTTATCTCCAAGGTCTGAGCCTGCGCGAAGTCGCCTGTGAAGAAGACACCTCGGAAGAAGCCGCCCGCAAACGAATCACCCGTGCCCTTGAGCGCCTGACACATCTCCTGGCCCGGCGTGGCGTGACCGCTTCGGCAGTCACCGCCTGCCTCGCGGCCGCTCCCGTCCTCTGGCCCGCCCCATCCGCCGCCGCCCTTGCCGGCCGCGCCTTGAAACAAGCCGCCGCCCCCGCCGGAGCAGGTCTCAGCGGCGTCGCGGGATTCGCCCTCAGCCAATGGCCGGTCGCCGCAGTTTTCCTCCTCGCCGCTGTGCCTGCCGCATGGCCGTGGGGTTTGGGCTTACGTCGTGCCGAAACCGTGTTCAATCCCGCCACGGAAGCCCTTTCCCATCCCCCTGAACCAGAGCGCATGGCGGAAAACGCTTCCAAATCCCCCAACGAGGTGATCGCAGGCCTTCGAAGAGAACTCGGGACACTCGGCGCTGGAGCCCAGCGCCGCCGGAGTATGAGCCTTCGTTTCGCCAACAGTATTTCCGTAAAAAACTTTTCGGAATGGAAAGTGGATCCAGCCCGCCTGGCCGCCGTCAGGAGCGCCGTGATGGATTTTTCCTTGGAGGAAGTGAAAGCGTCGTCGTCGTTGCCGGAATCGGAAACTGGTCTTATCGATGGAGTGATCTATTCGCGCTGGGCCGAGTTGGAACTGGAGGCTGCACGGCAGGCCGCCGTCAGTCACGCGGAGCGGACCAAATCCCAGGATGCACTATTGGCCGTGCTGAGCGTTCAGGTATCAACTGACCCGGAGGGTGCCGTGCGGTGGGCCATGGACCACGCCCCCATGAATTGCAGGGGTTATGCTCCTGAGAAATGCCGGGAAATGCTGGTCCGGAGGCTCTTGGAGCCCATGCGGCCATCCGACCCGCGGGGCTATCTCCGCCTGATGCGGTTAGTCACCCCGGCAGATCCTCCCCAATCGCCGGACCACGCAGCGCTGGTCGGAATTCTTCCTTACGCTCCGGCGATCGCTCTGGAGGGACTGCTTGAACATGAAAAACAAGGCCGTCCCCTCGTTGGGGGAGAAACCCATGAGTTGGTCCGTGGAGAAGAACTGCAGCCCAAAGAAGCAGCGTTCATGGTTTCGTATGCCGGGCAACTGCCTGCCGATTCGGAACTGCGCCGCGCTTGTCTTCGGACGGCAGCCTTCGTTTTTGCCCATTCCGAACCCGTCCGGGCGATGGACCTGATGGCTGCCGCACAGCCCATCGGTGTAAAGGCAGAAGCAGATTGGTTAACGAGTATGACCTATCTGCTGAGGGATTGGAAGGATACGGACCCCGCCGCCGCTGCCCATTGGCTGAACCGCAACACAGAGCTCGATCCCGACATTCAGTCCGACCTCGCCCGCAAGGCAGGTCTGCTCTCCCCAGTTCTGGTTATCCCTGATCCCCCCACGACGCCATGAGAGCACGTGCCCTTTTTATTGCCGCCTTGGCCGGACTGTTTTGTGGTTTGGCCGTGCGTCTCCTTGTCCGGCTTCCGGAAGGATCTGGGAATTCTGTTTCGAAAGCCGCGGTGCCGGACCGGGGGACTCCTAAAGCCCATCCTCCCGCTGCGGCTTCATCCGGAACATGGGAATCCCGGCTCGCTTTTTATCTCATGTCAGGAACTCCGCCGGATGCTCCTGCCGGAAAGGGGCCACGGGCTGAGGCCGCAACCCTCCGACGCATGGCGCTGCGGCCGGTCAGCGGGGACTCCATCCGGGAAGGGATCGAAGAGATCAACGCGGCCGGCCCAGCCCGGTATGCCTCCATTCTGGCGGCCGTGTTCGGAAGATGGGCCCGGGAAAATCCCGAAGCGGCTTTGGCGGCCGCAAGTCAATTGCGCGACCCGGGAGCAAAGATGGCACTGGTCTGGAAGGTTTTTGAATCTGCCTCCAGCGCGTCTTATCCTGACATTTTAGCCAAAGCCATGGCCCAGCCCCAGGGCATTGCCCGCTCCGCCGCCTTTGCCGCGATCACGGAGTCGGTGCCCGTGGAACGCATCCGGGAAGTATTGCAGCAATCCATTGCAGGAATTCCCCCCCATCACCTAGCATTCGATTCCTTCCAGGAAAGGTTGCTGAGGAAGGCCGCCCAAGCGGACCGGACCGCTCCCTTGCGCCTCGCCCTTGAAATCGAGGAACCCTCCTGGCGTGCCGGACTGCTGAGAGCGGCGCTATTCATGACCGACTCGAGCGACAAAACCGAATGGACGGCGACCTTCAGCAAATTGGCCCAGGACCCCCGGAATGCGGAAGGGCTCCTGTATCACATGGCCCGCACTTTGGAGTACAATGCCAACGAGGCCATTTCCCTGCTGGACCACTGGCCTCCGCCAAACCGGCAAAAACTGCTCAGTGAGGCATTCAGCAATGCTTTCATGAAATTGCCTGAAGGAAGCTTCCGTCCCCCGGTCAGTCAGGAGAATCTGGCAACGCTGATCCGTTATGCCGAAGACCAGGGCGGACCCGGCTACTTCCGGAATATCCTCACTGAGGCTGCGTTGCTTCGCGGAGCCCAAGGCTTGGATGAGACCGCGCAATGGCTCGCCACCCGCGGGGATTCCACCGGAATCGACGACCTCACCCGCCGCGCCACGCAGAGCGAGCCTTTCACCACCGCCCGCTGGCTCGCCACCCTGAGTTCCTCGCCGGACCGCGACCGCGCGGTGGCCGTCTTCGCCGAAACCCATGCCGCCACCGATCCCGAAAGCGCCACCACTTGGGCGGAATCCATCGCCGACCCCGGCAAGCGGGAAGCCACGCTGACGGCGGCAAGAAAAATCGCGCCGAAGTAACCCGGGACAACAACGGGTGGAACGTTGGCCGCAGACAGATCTTCGGCAGACTCGGGGACGGTTTTTTCCAGCCAACCGCTTTCATATCAGACTGGCCCTCCGCCCCTCCCTTGCACGGCACGTTTTCTGCCACTACAGAGAGCAGTTCCATGCTCATTCTCCGCAATCTCACCAAGACTTTCAGTGCCCGCACCCTCTTTCAAGGAGCGGACATGACCATCAACTATGGCGAACGGGTCGCGCTGGTCGGACCGAACGGAGCCGGCAAATCCACCCTTTTTTCCCTCATCCTCAAAACCGACACCCCGGATATCGGCACGGTGGAACGCGATGAATGGACCACCCTCGGTTACCTTCCCCAGGAAGGCGAGGCTCATGGCACGGAGACCGCCCTCGATATCGCCTGCGGCCGGGGTCATCAGCTCGCCCAGCTCGAAAAACTGCTCCGTTCCCACGAGGAAGCCGGCACCGTCACCGAACCGGAGTATTATGAAGCCCAGTCGAAATTCGATGCCCTGAACCACCCCGAGGTTGAAGCCAAAGGCAAAAAAATGCTGCGGGGCCTCGGCTACAAAGAGGAAGACTGGTGCCGCCCTGCCTCCGAACTTTCCGGCGGCTGGGTGATGCGCGCCCACTTGGCCCACCTGCTGGTGCTGGAGCCCGACCTTCTCCTGCTCGATGAGCCGACGAATCACCTCGACCTGATGTCGCTCCTCTGGTTCCGCCAGTATCTCAAAAACTACCCCGGCGCCATCCTCATTATTTCCCACGACCGCGATTTCATGGACGAGATCGTCCAGACGGTTTACGAAATCGACCAATCGAAACTCCTCCGCTGGACGGGCAACTACTCCAGCTACCTCAACCAAAAGGACGCCGCCTACGAACGCGCCGTCCAGGCTTATCGCCTCCAGCAGAAGGAAATCGAAGGGCTGGAGGAATTCATCGACCGCTTCCGCAACGTCGCCTCCAAAGCCTCCCAGGCCCAGAGCCGCCAGAAGGTCCTCGACAAAATCGTGCGCCTGCCCAAACCGGTCACCCCGCGTAAAATCTTCCGTTTCAACTTCCCGCAGCCCCCCCGCAGCGGCCAGCGCACCGTCATCCTCGATAACATCCACCAGGCTTACGGTGAAAAGAAAATCTACACCGGCCTCAACCTCGAAATCGAACGCGGTGAGCGCACCGTGCTGATCGGCCCCAACGGCGCCGGGAAATCCACCCTCATCAAAATCATCGCCGGCGAGATCCCCATCCAGGCCGGCGTGCGCAAACTCGGCACCAATCTCAAACTTGGTTATTTCAGCCAGCACCGCAGTGCCACCCTCGAGCCGGAACTCACCGTTCTCGACGAAGTCATGCGCACCTGCCCCACCCTGCGCGAAGACGATGCCCGCGCCATCCTTGGCAGTTTCCTCTTCCGCAAGGAAGACGTCTACAAACGCTGCAAAGTCCTCTCGGGCGGCGAAAAAAGCCGCCTGAACCTCGTCAAATTCCTCGTCGATCCGCCGAACCTCCTCCTCATGGATGAGCCCACCACGCACCTCGACATCTCCAGCATCGAAGGCCTCACCCAGGCCCTCGAACGCTACGAAGGCACCCTCGTCTTCATCAGCCACGACGTCCACTTCATCCGCTCCCTCGCCACCAAAGTCCTGCACATCAACAACGGCAAGGTCACCCCCTTCGCCGGCGGCTACGACTACTACCTCGAAAAATCCGGCCAGGAAAACGCCCGCGCGGCGATTGTTTCGCAGTAGGCCAAGCTCGCGGAAGTCGAAGGTTCCGTAGATCTTCCATAATAAGACATTTCAAATCCGATACAGCTGGGTGAATAACTGCCCCAGCATGTCACGTCCCCGCTCGAACAAGGAGAAGCCCAAACTGCCGCCCGAAGCCGCGTTTTTTCCAAAGCTCAAGGGGAAGTGGCAATACATTTATTCGGATGGTGAAAAAGAGTGGCACCCGACTTCTGCAAAAGGTCGGGCGCCTGATCCCAAAGGAAAATTTGCATTCGTAATTGGACATTCCGAAGTTTTTGACACTGGATTTCAAGTCACGAGGCAAAGTAGTTTTTCGGAACTGGTGTCGGAAGCACCTTCCCGATGGGCACGCGTCTCTTGGATGCATTCGGCAGATAGTGCGAAGCTGATTGGATTTTGGGGTACCGACGAGAATGGGAACAAGTGGTCCCTGGACCTAAGCGATGCAAAATTAACAACCCGAATCATAGAGGGGCCGATTCTTTCGGTCACACAAAAATGGCAGCGTGCGTGTAGCAAAAACTGGTGGCAAATAGACCAAACCGACACAGCTGCCATCCTTGCGGCTCCCCCTGACTGGTTGGACAATGACCAAGGGCATTCTGAAAACTTCATCTGTAGGCGTCCACCGTTTCCTCCCGTAAACCGAAGCTCGACCCCACACCGTATCGTCTGGTGGATTCGCCGGAATGAGGGCCTCCTAAGATTAAGCAAGCCCCCAAACTCTTCGGAAAAACTGGTCGCAACAGTATATCACTTTTGCCCAGCTCCGGGTGCCGTTGCCCGGGTTGAAATTGTGGAACCGTTTACCGCTGAAGAACGGACTTCATTAAAGGAGCAAACCCAGCCCTGCTTGTTCAGCGAATATTTGGAACAGCTGCAGCTGCAGATCGCTCAATTCAAAGATACACCCCAACAAATCTCTGACCCAGAATCGACAGAGACATACTTTCACGTCCGATTAAATCCCGTCTGGGACCTCTACCAGGAGGCGGCGGGATCACTTCACCGGCTAAGGACTTTATTAGCCTACAAAGCAGCCGCTGAAACGGCAGAACAGCGCCAAGCCCTGATAGAACGAATCGCAAGAGAGGCCCTAATTTTGGGAGAAAAATCCACTTTGCTATTCATCTCGCCTAAAATTCCTATCCTGCGGCGAAGGGAAAAAATGGACGAAAGCGCTGGTCGACCGGTAAAAACCACTCAAATCCGTGCTGCTGTCGTAGAGTTCGTCACCCAATATCAGAACTTTAAAGCTGCTGCAATTTTTGCTCGTCTCTTGAAGTTGGCCCGATCCGGTGGTGGTCAAATTGGCTGGAATGACATTCAAGACGTATTCCACCATGAAGCTGAGGAAAAGCCTGAATGGAGTAAGACTACCATGTTGAAAGAAATCCGCGCCGCTCTGAGGCGCCTAAAAAAGTCTCTTTGACCCCCCCTGATTTTTTTACCGGAAAGCTTTCCAGTATTTTTGACATGCCATGCTGGGCCTGTCATGAAATCCCGAACGCAAATCCATCCAGCGCTGCGGAAGATGGCGCAGCATCCCAGCAGCAGGAGTTTTATGTCTCTATCCAAATACATCATCGAACCCCTGGATTCCGCAAAGCACCGCCGGGAGGAGTTCGATTGTGGAGTGCCGGCACTGAATGATTTCCTAAAGAACCGGGCCCGCAAGGAAATGGCGGCCGGCGCTTCCGCCTGTTTTGTCATCGTCCAGGAAGAGGACCCCGGCTGCATCGCGGGGTTCTACACGTTATCCGCCGCCGTCATCGTGCGGACCGATCTTCCGGAGTCCGTGACGAAGAAGCTGCCCCGCTACTTGGAACTGCCCGCTACCTTGCTCGGCCGGTTGGCGCGGGATGTCCGGTTCAAAGGGCAAGGCATTGGCGACCGCCTGATGGCCAGTGTGATGCATCGGGCAGTGGCCGCTTCCGGCGAGATCGCCTCATGGGCCATCGTGACGGATCCGAAGGATGAAGCGGCGGGAAAGTTCTACGCCAATTTTGGATTCCAACCGCTGACTGAGCAACGGCTTTACCTGACCATAAAGCAGGCAGCGGAAGGGCTCAGCGCTCCGTGACGGTCGCACGATGCAACAGGATGGCGTCCTTCAACCGTTTGGTGGGAGCTTTCACGGGAGCGAGAAGCGCTTTGACGAAGCGTAGAGATTCCTTCTGATTGAGCTGGACGATATCATGTTGACGCACAATCTCCTGAGCGGCTGCACGTCCGTGACCGACGATAAATGCTGCGACGGAAGTGCCTTCCAACCCCGCCGCACGTTCCAAAAGCGCTTTGTCCTCAGGAGAAATCCGGGCGACAAGGCGGCTGGTGCGGGAAAAGGAGCTTGAGGTGACCATGGCGGCGTGTGTGCCTGAAAGTGACACATCCACGCCTTCCGTGCAACCATGATGTCCGGGGATGCGCCAAAATCCGGAGAGTTCCCCGCTCTGCCGGACCCAAGAGGACCGGGCTCCTCCCCCGCATTTCCTCTTGCCCCGCCGGGCGGGCGGTTGTCCGATGCGCCTCCCGATTGACCGGGAAAATCTTATCAGGCAGACATGGCCACTATCGTTCAAAAATTCGGCGGCACCTCAGTAGGGAACCCAGAGCGGATCCGCCGGGTGGCCCAACGGGTGCTGGACACCCAGCGCGAGGGGAACCGGGTGGTGGTGGTGGTTTCCGCAATGAGCGGGGTGACCGATGGCCTGTTGAAACTGGCCCGCGAGGTTTCCGACGAGCCCACCGAGCGCGAAATGGATGTCCTGCTGGCGACCGGGGAGCAGACCACCATCGCCCTGACAGCGATGGCGATCAATGCCCTCGGCGGCAAGGCGGCTTCCCTCACCGGAGCCCAGGCCGGCATTGTCACCGACGGCGTCCACACCAAGGCGCGCATCAGCACCATCACTCCGGACGGGGTCAATCGTCTCCTCGATGAAGGCCATGTCGTGATCGTGGCCGGTTTTCAGGGCGAAGCGGCCGATGGACGCATCACCACCCTGGGCCGCGGCGGCAGCGACTTGACCGCCATCGCCATGGCGGCGGCCATCAAGGCGGATCTGTGCCAGATTTATACCGACGTGGACGGCGTCTACACCTGCGACCCGCGGATTGTGCCGGACGCCCGGAAAATCCCGGTCATCAGCTACGAGGAAATGCTGGAGATGGCCAGCAGCGGCAGCAAAGTGATGCAGAGCCGGAGCGTGGAATTTGCCAGTAAATTCGGGGTCCCGTTTGAAGTGCGGAACAGCATGAACCAAAACCCCGGCACCCTTGTTACCCAGGAAACCATGAACATGGAATCAGTTGTCATCCGCGGGATCAGTCTGGAACGCGACCAGGCCAAGATCACCATCACGTCCCTCCCTGATCAGCCCGGTTACGCCGCGCGCGTCTTCGACACCATCGGGAAAACGGACATCAATATCGACATGATCATCCAGAACACGGGACGCGACGGACTCGCCCGGATCTCGTTCACCCTGCATAAGAGCAATCTCAAAAAGGCCTGCGACGCCCTCGCCCCGGTGCTGGCGGACATCAGCCCCGGCATCGAATTGGAACCGAAGGACGGCATCGCCAAGGTGAGCGCGGTCGGTATCGGGATGCGCAGCCACAGCGGGGTGGCGGCCACCATGTTCAATGCGCTGGGCGCGGCGGGCATCAATATCGACATGATTTCCACCTCCGAGATCAAGATTGCGGTGATCGTGGATGAAAAACAGGGCGAGGAAGCCTGCCGGGTAGCACATCAGGCCTTTAAATTACACGAAGCCGTGGTATGAGTCCCGGCGTTAGATCTGAATGCGGATGATCCGCTTTCCGTCCGAAGCCGATATGACCCCCCGCCTCCCTGCCCTGCTCACGTCTACCCTCCTCCTGCTGACCGCCCCGCTGCTCAGCGCCCAGGACTCCCCACCGGACTCCCCACCGCCCCGCGCGGTGCCCCTCGACCTCGCCGACAAGGAGGGCAATTACGCACCGCTTCCCCCCAAAACGGATCTTGATGCCAATCTGCGCATCCAGATCTATCTCGATGAAAACAACTTCGGGCCGGGGTATCTGGACGGGAAAATCGGGGAATTCGGCAAAAAAGCGGCCTCGGTTTACAATCAGATCAACGGAATCCCGGTAGGAAACTACCATCCCCTGATCGAGGCCTCCCAAAAACGGGTGCCCGAGCCGTACACCACCTACACCATCAAGGTAGAGGACCTGAAATTTGTCACCGCCAACCTGCCCTCGAACCCGCCTGAGCAGGCGAAAACCAAATATCTGGGTTACCGCAATCTCCTCGAATTCACCGCCGAACGGTTTCACACCAGCGATGAATTCCTCCAGCAGATCAATGGCAAGAACCTTTACGGCCTGGCGCCGGGCAGTGTGGTGAAGGTGCCGAACATTTCCCCCTTTGAACTCGAAAACTGGGCCAAACACGTCCAATTCAAAACCGAAGGACCGCAAGCCAGCCACTCAGTGGTGGTGGACATCCGGGCGCGGGTGGCCATCTTTTTCGACGACCAGAACCGTCCCATCGCCAGTTTCCCCATCACCCCGGGCCGGCCCAAATTCATCCAGTTCGGCGAATGGAAAGTGACCAACATGGTCAGCACCCCGACCTTCCGCTGGGACAAGTCCATGCTGGAGGAGGGCAAGCGCAGCGACAGCTTTTACGAACTGCCGCTCGGACCGAATAATCCCGTGGGCATCATGTGGTGCGGCACCAGCCGCAGCGGCATCGGCCTGCACGGCACCCCCACCCCGCACACCATCGGCCGTGCGGAAAGCCACGGCTGCATCCGCCTCGCCAACTGGGATGCGGTGCGCCTCCCTGGCCTGCTCCGCCCCGGCTCCCGCGTCATCATCCGGTAGTGTCCGCACCAGGCATTTCCCCATCCGCTTCTGCCTTGCTTAAGTGAGGAAGGAATTCTATTTTCCCGGGTCTTTCCTCCGTTCCCTGTCCGATGAAAATCGTCTTCAATCTCCTCATCATTGCCCTCGCCATGGCGGCGGGCTGGTATTTCCAACCGGGAATCGTGACCTCCATGGACGCCAGCAGGGCGAATGCGCACAAAAAGCGCAGCGATGAAATTGCGGCCGCGGTCAAACAAGCCACCGGAGCCACCCTGCCGGACGGCACCAGCGCCAAAGAATCCGCCGCAGCCAGTTCCGCCCGGCAATTGGCGGAATCCATGCGCAAGAGTGCCCCTTCCTCGGCCACCCCTGCTCCTGAACTCCCCGGAGGCACCTCCACCACCCCACCCGTCGGGACGCCTGCGCCGGAAACCCCCGTGGTGGCCCAGGCAGACGAAATCGACGCCAAATACCCTCTGCCGACCTTCAAGGGGATCGAGGAAATCACCAAGGAGTGGTCCACCATTCCCAGCCGCGCCTTTCCCCGCACCGTCAAAACGCTCGTCGCCATCACCCTCGAAGGCCCCAATGGGAAAATCCCCCTCCCGGAAAAATCCGAAGCCCTCGCCATCGGCATGACCCAGGGGATGCTCGTCCTCATGAAAAACCGTCAGGACCCCGCCCGCAGCATGGTCCCCCTCGCCAATACCGATCTCAAGGAAACGATGACGGCGCTGTACGAAAAATACAAAGCCTACAAAACCGAACAGGTCATGAAACAACGGGCCCGGGCCCGCGGCCTCAAAGCCCGCGCCAATGGAGCCACCGACGCCGAATTGGCCGCCGCCGGCCCCAAGCCCAAGGTCGAATCCGGCGGCATCGTCACCGCCATGGTCGAAAGCCTGCGCTTCAAACAAATCAAAGAGACCACCGAGGACCGCATCACCGCCTGGGGCGACCTCAACATTGAGCAATTCGAAGGCACCAGTTACTGGACCGGCACCATCCAATGCACCGTGGACAACCCCATCTTCGGCCCTACCCCCACCGAACTCATGGCCTTGATCCGGGACGATAAAGTCGTGAAATGGCTGTATTCCGGCTCGAAAGAGGAAGTCCAATAGTCCAGCTTTCGTCCCGCCTCGTTTCTCCCGCGCCTACCCCGGCAAAGATGGGGCTCGACATTTTGTTTAATTTATCTTAAGTTTCGGCAGTTTTCCATCCTTATGCTCAAGGCCCTTTTCTTCTCTTTGCTCGCCGTCGGTCTCACCGCCGCCTACCTGCTCACCACCAGCCACGCCGAACCCCTGCCCGCCGGAGCCAAAGCTCCGACGGATGCCGTGCTGGATCAGGACGGCAAACCCTTCGACCTCGCCGCCGCCTACAAAAAAGGCCTAACCCTGGTGTATTTCTACCCGAAGGCCGACACCCCCGGCTGCAGGACACAAGCCTGCAGCCTGCGCGACGAAAATGCGGATATCACCAAGGCCGGCATCCAGATCATTGGGGTGAGCATGGACAAACCGGAGGCTCAAAAGGCCTTCAAGGAAAAATACAATCTCCCCTTCACCCTCCTCGCCGACCACGACGGCAAAATCGTCGCCGGTTTCGGGGTTCCCACCATGCGGATCGGCTTCAGCAAACGCCAGTCCTTCCTCGTCAAGGACGGCCTCATCGTCTGGACCGACCCCGACGTCAATCCCGCCACCCACACCGCCAAGGTGCTGGAAGCAGCCGCGAAGCTGAAATAAACGTACTGGTGGACGAGGCTCCCGCCGGGCTTCCCGCAAGTTCCTTTCCCCAAAAAACCCCGCCCCTCCCGGCGGGGTTTTTTGCGGCTCAGACCTTCCCTTCTTTTGCCACCGGGCCCAGCCATACCCACCGGCAAATCGCGGAAAATCCCCGTTCCCTTCCCGGTGATTCCGTCCATGGAAGGGGCATGTCCTTCCTCATTGTGGACGGCCACAGCATGATCTTCGCCTGGCCGGACCTGCGTGCCCTCCACCAGCGCCACCAAATGCAGGCCCGCGAGCGCCTCTGCCAACTCCTCAGGCTCTGGCAGGATCACTCCGGCGAGCGCGTGGTCGTGGTCTTCGATGGTAAAGGCCCGAAAATCACCAGCGGCCGCACCAACGAGGACGACATCCAAATCATTTACGCCCCGTCCTCCGAGACCGCCGATACCGTCATTGAGCGCCTCACCGCCCGCTACGCCGCGGATCATCACCTCACCATCGCCAGCGATGACCGCCTCGTCCAAACCACCATTTCGGTCAGCGGCGGTTACTGGATCACCTCCGCGGAACTCGCCGCCCGCCTCCAGCAGGCCGAAACCGAACTGCAGCGGCTCCTCAAAAAACTGCGCACCTGAACACCATCCCCTCCCGGCCAAAAATCCGCGCCCGCCGTGAAATCCGTGGTTTCCCCCACCCGGTCCCCACTCTAAAATACGCGCTCCCAATTTTCCGCCACTTTCTCCTAGCACGTCCCAAGCCCATGCTCTCCGCCGCCCAGATCCGCCAGTCTTTCCTCGATTTCTTCAAGTCCAAGCAGCACACCATCGTGCCATCCGCCAGCCTGATGCCGGACAGCCCGAACCTGCTCTTCACCAATGCGGGGATGAACCAGTTCGTGCCCATCTTCCTCGGCCAGATCGAGTGCCCCTACAAACCCGGCCGCGCCGCCGATACCCAGAAATGCATCCGCGCCGGCGGCAAACACAACGATCTGGATGATGTCGGCCTCGACACCTATCACCACACCTTTTTCGAAATGCTGGGCAACTGGTCCTTCGGCGACTACTTCAAAAAGGAAGCCATCGCCTGGGCCTGGGAACTGATCATCGACGTCTGGAAATTCCCCGCCGAACGCGTTTACGCCACCATCTACCAGCCGGACGAATCCCTCGGCGACCCCGCCGAGCGCGACCAGGAAGCCTGGGACCTCTGGGCCGAAAAATTCCGCTCCATCGGCCTCGATCCTGACATCCACATCGTCAACGGGAACAAAAAGGACAACTTCTGGATGATGGGCGACACCGGCCCCTGCGGCCCCTGCACCGAGATCCACGTGGACCTCACCCCCGGTCCCGTGCGCACCAGCGTTGAGCGCCAAAAGGAAGGCGCCCTCCTCGTCAACGGTCCCGACGCCCGCTGCATCGAAATCTGGAATAACGTCTTCATCCAATACAACGCCAACCCCGACGGCAGTTTCGTCCCCCTCCCCGCCCAGCACGTCGATACCGGCATGGGCTTCGAGCGCGTCGTCTCCATCATCCACGGCACGCAAAATTTCACCACCTTCGAGCACTCGAACAAAATCTCGAACTACGACACCGACGTCTTCCGCCCGCTCTTCGACGAAATCGAAAAACTCAGCGGCAAAAAATACACGAGCACCCTCCCCGCCGCCGGCAGCACCGGCGAAACCGAGCAGGAGAAAATCGACATCGCCTTCCGCGTCATCGCCGACCACATCCGCACCCTCAGTTTCTCCATCGCCGACGGCATTACCCCCGGCAACAACGACCGCAACTACGTCCTGCGCCGCATCCTCCGCCGCGCCGTCAAATACGGCCGCACCCTCGGTTTCACCGAGCCCTTCTTCTACAAACTCACCGACACCCTCGCCTCCCACATGGGCGACGTCTTCCCCGAACTCCGCGCCCGGAAAGAGTTCATCAAACAAACCCTCAAAACCGAGGAGGAAGCGTTTAACCGGACTTTGGATAAGGGGATCGCGTTGTTCGGCGAAGCGGCAGAAGCTAGAGAACTAGTCAAAATTTATGTCAAAGATTTGGATTGGGCATTGCCCGATCTTCAAAAATCCATCTTGCCAGCAGACAGAGAACGGTTGGCGGATTTGGTTCTGAGTCCCGTTGACGCTTGGGCCTTGTCGCCGGAAAAAGGTATTAGAGAATGCGAAATTCAATTAGTCGGTGAAGTCACGGACTGGCGTTTCAAGGCAAGTGATACAGTAGATCCCCCAACTCTTTCTGAAACCAAGTTCAGCGCCTTTCTGACGAGCAACTCAACTAAATTGGCTGAACTGGCGACCTTGCTGAATGTGGTCACGGCCACCCAAAATTTGATCCCAGGAGGATTTGCCTTTCGCCTCTACGACGAACAAGGCTTCCCATTCGACCTCACCGAACTCATGGCCCGCGAGCGTGGCCTGACGGTGGACAAGGAAGGCTTCGAAGTCCTGATGAACCAGCAGCGCGAACGCGCCCGCGCCGCCCAGAAAAAATCGGTGATCAAACTGTCCGAAATCGAAACCAAGGAACCCACTTCCTTCCTCGGATACGATGCCGAAGAGACCGAATCCAAGGTGCTCGAAGTCGTCACCGTCGGCGACAAAACCGCCGTCATCCTGGATGCCACGCCTTGTTATGCAGAGATGGGCGGACAGCTCGGCGATACCGGCACCCTGCTCGCCGGAGCGGAAGTATTGTCCATCGCCAACACGCAGAAATCAGGGAACACTTTCCTGCATTACCTCGCCTCCGATGACGTCACCCTGACCCCCGGAGCCGCCGTCACCGTGCGCATCGACGAAGCCCGCCGCGACGCCATTTCCCGCCACCACAGCGTGACCCACCTCCTGCACTGGGCGCTGCACGAAGTGGTTAGCCACGATGCCACCCAGAAGGGTTCCTACGTCGGACCGGAGAAGCTGACCTTCGACTTCAACAGCGCCGCCCTCACCCCGCAGCAGGTCGCGGACATTGAAAAACTGGTCAACGAACGCATCGTAGAAGACGCCCCCGTGTTCTGGTCCGAGGTGAAATACACCGACGTGAAATCCCGCCCGGAAATCATGCAGGCTTTCGGCGAAAAATATGGCGACAGCGTCCGCGTCGTCCAGATCGGCGGCACGCCTGACGCCCTCGATGGCTACAGCATGGAACTCTGCGGTGGCACCCACATCCGCCGCACCGGCCAGATCGGTCTCTTCAAAATCCTCAGCGAAGCCGCCACCGGAGCCGGCATCCGCCGCATCGAAGCCGTCGCCGGTCTCCCCGCCTACGAGCAAGCCGCCGCGGACGCCACCCGCCTCAAACAACTCGCCGGCAAAATCGGCGCGCCGCTGCCGGACCTCGAAAAGAAAATCGACCTCCTCCTCGAGCAAACCAAGGCCCTCGAAAAAGCGCTGAAATCCGCCCAACAGCGCGAAGCTGCCACCCGCGCCAAGGAACTCCTCCCCCGCGCCGAAGGCCCGGTCCTCATAACCAACCTCGGCGACGTGGACGGCGACTACGCCATGGCCGTGAGCGACGCCCTGAAGTCCCTCTTCAACGGCATCGTCGTCCTCGGCACCACCGGCGGCGGCAACGTCGCCCTCATCGCCACCGTCGGCAAAGACCACCAGGCCAAAATCCAGGCCGGCAAGATCATCCAAACCATCGCCCCCCTCGTCGGAGGCAAAGGCGGCGGCAAACCCGACTTCGCCCGCGGCGGCGGCAAGGAAGTCAGCGGCCTCGAAGCCGCCTTGGCGGAAGCGAAACGATTGGCATCGGGATAGTTGCGAAATTTGAAAAGATGGGCACCAAGGACACGACTGCAAGGCCTTCCGATTTTACTCTCAGTTGGATTCCTCCGTGTTTGGATTCCTTTTCCGATGACCTTCAATGATACTTCTTCCACCACTCATCGCGGGAAGGTTGCTTTAGGAGGGCCTCGGCTTTCCGGCGCTGCCGCAATTCATCTTCCGTTTTCGATGCTTCCTTCCCTTTTATCATAGCAAACCCACACTTGGGACAGCACCAGCCAATGCGTGGCGGAATATCGACCCACGAAATAATGGAATTCCCACTCTTTTTCGTCCTGCCATCTTCTTTAAAGAAAAGCTGAGTCAAAGACCATCCGTTAAACCACCAGTCGAACTTTGTTTGACCCAATGTGAAAACGCCCCGCCGCGTCGCTTCACCACAATCGGGACAAAGTGGCGATTCGCCCATGTGCTCAGTGTTTGGTTTTTCCGGCTCTGGCATAATCTCGGTATAATCGTCGCCTTTGCAGCCGGAGCACTTACAATTTTGCATCCACTTTTTTCAAATTGGCCGACCACCTCATCAGCTCAAGAATTCATTTGGGAAACTCAATCTGTTGAATATCCCGGGCGGAGTGCATTACCCGCAACAACTCGATGCCGTCAGGATGTGGCCGGAAGTAGAAGCAGTATTTGCCGAAAGGATAACTGCGGCAGCCTTCCGCCAATTCGGGACGTGGACGACCGAGCCCATTCCATTTGGCCAAGTGCTCCAGCTTGAGGCGGATCCGTTCCCACAGCCGGTCCGCTTGGAAGGGACTGTCTTCAGCAATGTAATTCCAGATATCGTCGAGATCCTGCCCTGAGGCCGGTGAATAGATGACTTCCGGCATGACGGTCAAGCCGGGTGACGGGCGGCATAGGCGCGGTGGCGTTCAGCCAACCTGGCATCCCAGTCGCGGTCCCGAATGCCTTCGCCCCGGTCCAATTGAACCACGGCCACCTGAACATCGCGCCGAAGATCCGCGAGCTTCGACTGCGCGTCTTCGGTGCGGGAGGCCTCGACTTGCTCCCGATAAATCGACAGCACGCTGACAAACAATTCATCCGCCGTCCGGTAGCCGCCGGATTGCACGGCATCATTCACGAACTGGCTCAGCTCGTCAGGAAGTTGAATCGCGACTTCGGTCATGATGGAAGGACTATACCAAAGATCCGCATCTTGTCGAGTCGCCTCCCTTCCGAGACAAAGCCCGAAACTTTTTTCCTGCCTTCATCCGGGCCCATCCGTTGAATCCGTGAAATCCGTGGCCCGTCCAGTGCCCGAGCCTTCCTGCCCTTCGCGGCCTTCTGTTCAAATCCCAAGCCAATCCCCGGATTCCCCTACATTCCCCTACATTCCCCGGCACAACTCCCGCTTTCCCTTTGCAAAATGCCCCGGCGGCACAGATGGAGAATTTGGGCACAAGATTTGTTCAACAAACCTTGATTTTTCACTCATTTTAACCGATAACCTAAATTACAAACATGTCAGCTCTCAGCATCAAGAAGATCACCGGTCGCGAAATCATCGATTCCCGCGGAAATCCCACCGTCGAAGTCGATGTCCTCCTCGAAGGCGGTGCCCTCGGCCGGGCCATGGTGCCCAGCGGGGCCTCCACCGGTGAACACGAAGCCTGGGAACTGCGCGATGGCGACAAAAAGCGCTTCCTCGGCAAGGGCGTGCAGAAGGCCGTGAAGAGCGTGAACGACGTGATCGCCCCGGCCCTGATCGGCAAATGCGCCACCTGCCAAAACGTTCTCGACGGCATCATGCTGGGCCTCGACGGCTCCCCGAACAAAGCCAATCTGGGTGCCAACGCCATCCTCGGCGTCAGCCTCGCCATCGCCAAAGCCGCCGCCGCCGGCCTGAACCTCCCTCTTTATAAATACCTCGGCGGCCCCAACGCCAAGGTCCTCCCGGTCCCGATGATGAACATCATCAACGGCGGCGCCCACTCGGATGCACCGATCGACTTCCAGGAATTCATGGTCATGCCCAAGGGCGCGCCGACCTTCAAGGAAGCCATCCGCTACGGGGCCGAAATCTTCCATTCCCTCAAAAAGGTCCTCCACGATCGCGGCTTGAGCACCGCGGTGGGTGACGAAGGCGGATTCGCCCCCACCCTGAAGAGCGCCGACGACGCCCTCGCCGTGATCGCCGAAGCCGTGGACAAAGCCGGCTATAAACTCGGCGAGCAGATCTTCATCGCCCTCGACTGCGCCGCTTCCGAATTCTACGACAAGGAAAAGAACGCCTACGTCTTCAAAAAATCCGACGGCTCCATCAAGACCGGCGCGGAAATCGTGGACTACTACGCCGACCTCCAGAAGCGTTATCCGATCATCTCCATCGAAGACGGCTGCGCCGAAAACGACTGGGCCACCTGGAAACTCCTGACCGACAAGATCGGCAAGACCACCCAGCTCGTCGGCGATGACCTTTTTGTCACCAACGTCAAGTTCCTCCAGAAGGGCATCGACACCGGCACCGCCAATTCCATCCTCGTCAAGGTGAACCAGATCGGTTCCCTCACCGAAACCCTCGACAGCGTCGAGCTGGCCCAGACCCACGGCTACACCGCCGTCCTCAGCCACCGCTCCGGCGAGACCGAAGACAGCACCATCGCCGACCTCGCGGTGGCCACCAACTGCGGCCAGATCAAGACCGGTTCCATGAGCCGCTCCGACCGGATCGCCAAATACAACCAGCTCCTCCGCATCGAAGAGGAACTCGGTTCCACCGCCGTCTACGGCGGCAAGATGAAGCACTAACCGTCCCCCATCCACAGACACCCCATGGCCCGCCAAGTCATCGACGAACTGGACGAACCGCAGACCATCTGGTCCACGGTGAGCCGCTTCGCGGGCTTGGGGTGTGTGTTGATGCTCATCGGGATCATCTCGGTCCCGTTCTTTCCCCGCTTCCGCGATTACCGCGCCCTCAACGAGGAAGGCCGGGAGGTTGCCGCCCGCCGCGACAAAATCCGCGCCCAGCTTGATGAGAAGGAAGCGGAACTGCGCATGCTCAAGACCGATCCGCAGTTTCTCGAACTCAAAGCCCGCGACCACCTCGACCTCTACAAGGAAGGCGAAGTGATCTTCCGCTTCGAACAAGAGAAGTAAGCCCGCGGCGCAGCCCAAAAAGTAGCCATCATCGCTCCGCGTGATGAGCAGAGCCCCAAGATTGGCCCGTTGAATCAACTGGTATTGGAGAACGTTTCCCCGGGGCAAAAAATTGCCGCAACGAAACCACCGGGGCCGTTATTCAAATCCGGAATTAGCGTGCGCAAGGGACGCTGAAGGCTCATCACGCGGAGCGATGATGGCTACTTTGGACCAAATCGCCCGTCCTGAAGGAATGCCAGCACTTCACGCTGGGCCTCGGTATTCTTCGGCATCCGCGTGTGTGAGGTCGTCAGCACCCGGAAATCGGCCATGCCTTCCAGGCGCCCACTGTCGACCGCCACCACGCCATCGTCCGGGCCTTTGATGAAGGGCGACAAATAAGGAAACCAGCCGGGCCGATTTCCCATCAGAATGCCCGGAGCATAATCCGCCGTGTCCGGCAGCTTGGCATCGGCTCCTTTCGGGCAGCAGGAAACTGCCACGGCAGGGGCGATTATTCTGGCCAAGGGTTTCCACTTCAACGGCTCCGCCAGCGGCGTTCCGTGATTCGGGGCCGCCAGAAAAACCACCCGGCCCAGCCGCGCCGGCTTGCCCGCGGCCAGATACTCCCGCACCACCAGGGCGCCCATCGAATGCGCCACCAGGTGGACCCGTTTGGTACGGTCCTGACAGTGTTCCGCGATCATTTGCCGCACCCAGTCCGCCGCCTCCACTGGAGCCGCGACCTTCCGGGAGGGATACCTCACATTGATGGTTTCATACCCCTGCCGGTTCAGAAACTCAGCCGTCGGCTCCAAGGTATCCCGGAACCAATCCAGTCCATGCACCAGCACCACGTAATCGCCGGTCCCCGCCCGGCATTCCACGCCAAAGGGCGCGGCCAAGACAGGCCGGTTCAAAGTAATCAGACCGGCCAGCAGTAGTAAAAAGAACCTATGCACCGCGACCGGTAGCATCCATTCGAAGAAGCCGCCAGCCCGGAGTGGCAACGTAGCTGGACATTCCAATATCGAGTCAGGGGCGCTTTTTGAAGACTCGACCTTGGAATGTCTAGCTGCGTTTATCCCTCACTCTACTCCTCTCCCGCAGCACAGGCCGGCACGAGGATGGAATCACTCATGCCGTGCAGGATCTTCTTGTCCGCCGGCACGATGGTCGCCAGCACGCCGCCGAGTTGGATCGCCGAGCCATCGCGCGGCACAAAATAGTAGGGACAAAGCCGCACCCGTCCCTGCATGGTTTTCACCGCACCCGTGCTACGGTCGAAGTAAGGATGCTCCACCACCTTCGCGGCATGGAATTGCTGCAGCACCCACGGCGAATCCGTAAAATCCCCCTGCGCCTCCGTCACCGCCGCCGCCCATTCCGGCTGGCTGACATCGTGCCCTATGACCACACTGCGGCTGCCCCAGGCGTCCTGATGAAACCCGCTGCGTTTCAGCACCAGTTGCCGTTCCTTCTGGGAAAAACCGGCCAGTTCGTTCCAGGCATTGATCTCCAATCCCGGCAGCACCGCGTGATGCGGCAGCGGCGTCGGATCCACCACCCAGCCGCGCGGAATGATCTTCGCCAGGGCATCCCGCTGATTTTCCCGCAGCTCCTGACGCCACAATTCCCGCAGCGGCCGGCTCCAGAACAACGCCAGCCACAGCTTTTCCTCCAGCCACGGTTTCATCGGCGCGGAAATCGTCAGACTGCCTTCCGCGGCGGCGGCCTGCATCGCCTGCCAGCCTGGAATCTGCGGGAGATCGAACAATTCAAAAAACCGGTAAATGTCCCGGCCCGCCGGCCGATAGGACTCTGCCTCCGCCACCGCAAACCCCGCGCCCGCCTGCCCCGCCAGCCATTCCATCTCCGGCCGGTAGTCTCCAGATTCCCTGGATATCACCAAATCCGCCCCCTGCGGAAACAGGCTGCGGAATCCCGTCACCATGCCATCCGCCCCGCCCAGCAATGGTTTGTCGGGGTGCAGCTTCGCATAGGTCTGCCCCAGCCATCCGGTCAGGCCGATCCCGCCGGGCACGCTGTCAATTTCACTCATGGCAAATCCGGTTTCCGTCAGGATCAAATCCGGCCGGATCACGCCCGGCAATTGATTCCGCAACGGCTTCGCCCTCGCCGCCTCCAACAGCTCCGCCGGTTTCCCCGCATCCAGATACCCCGCAATCCACGGCGGCACCTTCCCCTTCACGCTGCGGTAATAAAGATCATTCGCCGCCTTCAGAAAAACATGCAGCCGGTGCCCCAGCTTCTGCAACTCCGCCACCAGCCTGGGCTCAATCGGAAACGGCTCAGGCGAAGTCAGCCAAGCCTTCCCCGCAAACAGCCCGCCCTCGGGCATGGCATTTAGAACATCGTTTTGAGTGGGAGGCATGGGGTTAACTACTAATTTGGTTCAGTTGGGAGATGGGCAAGACGATTTTCATCGGCCTTCCAATCGAGCTCCCAGTAATCCGTATGTAGGGACAAATTCATTTCCCCGGCATTGCAGCAATGGAGACCAGCCCGGCCTGTGCCGTGTGGAGCTGCACCGACGCAGAAGATGAGCAGTCCCGAATCCATCTCTATAACAAGGGAATCGGGATCAATGAATCCATCATCGCCCTGAATCGCGTGCACTTTTGAACTTAGACTCGACTGGCACTCAACAGCAATAGCCCCCGTCAGCGGAACCGCATTCTCCGGCAGAATGATCTCGAAAAACGGACAACACGCCAGAGGCACAAAAGTTGTGATGCCATTGTCCAAAACTAAATAGATGGTCACAAAGTCATGATCGCCTTGGCTGGTATCAAGAGCCTGAACCGAGCTGATCCTGTGCCCAATTACTTCGTCCCGTCGAAGCAGTCTTAAATCTTGCATGGACGTTTACTGTTTCACGCCTGACTCAATAGCCGCAGCGCCCCGCGCACCAGGCCGCTGCTGTCGGCGGCTGCTCCTTCCTCAAGAAGTTTTTTGACGGCTTTCTGGGCTTCCACTTGTTTGTAGCCGAGGTTGATGAGGGCGAGGACGGCATCGTTGAGCGCGGCCTGTTCGGGGGTTTGCGCGGCTTTGGCGGCGGGGCTTTCGCCGGCGTCTTTCCAGGCATCGGTGACCCCGACTTTGTCCTTCAGCTCGAAGATGATGCGCTCGGCGGTTTTTTTGCCGACGCCGCTGATTTTGGAGAGGGCGGTGACATCGCTGTTCACGACATGGCGTTTGAAATCACGCACCACCATGCCGGTGAGGATGGCCAGGCCCATTTTCGGCCCCACTCCGGTGACGCGGTTGAGGAGGAGGCGGAAGAGATCGCGCTCCTCGTCGGTGGCGAATCCATAGAGAATCTGCGCATCCTCCCGCACCAGAAAATGCGTCAGGATCTTCACCTCCTGGCCCTCGGCCGGCATCCGGTCGTAGGTGCTCACGGGCACAAAGACTTCATAACCAATGCCCTGCACATCCACCGTCAGACGGTCGGGAAGGCTCTCGGTCAGGATGCCACGGAGAAAGGTAATCATGCCGCCATGGTAAACGGCCGGCAGCCGATGCCAACGGAAAGTCCACCCGGCCGGGAACACAATATTTCTGGCACAGATCGGGGGACGGGATAAGTTGCCAGCGGGGTGCGCCGCGCCGGAACACCTTTCCAATCCAACATCAACCAAATCCGATCATGGGCTTTCTCGACGATCTCTACCAGGAACACGGCCAGTCCGTGCAGCAGCGCGTTTCCACCGAACTCGGCATCCCGGCCGACAAAGCCGCCCGCGCCTTGCCCACGGTGGCTCCCATCATCCTCGCCGGGCTGAGACGGGAAATGGACAAAGGTGGCCCCGCCCACATCGAATCGAGGATCAATGACCTCAATAACAATGGCATCCCGGACGACGAGGAAGTCGGTGGTCTGCTGGGCGGCAAAGGAAAGGAAGCCTCCGCCCTGATGGCCAATCAGCTCGGCATTTCCGGCGATGCCGCCGCCAAACTGATCCCCATGCTGGCCCCGGTCATCATCGGCATGCTGATGAAAAAAGGCGGCGGCGCGGCAGGAGGCCAGGCCGGAGCGGCGGGAGCCAGCGGCGGACTCGGCGGCATGGCTGCCATCCTCGACCGCAATGGCGACGGCAGCATTCTCGACGACCTCAGTGGCCTGATTTCGAAAGGCGGGGTGGGCGACCTGCTCGCCACTGGCGGAGCCAACAAAAGCGGCTGCCTCGGGGCGATCCTCGGCGGACTCCTGGGCGGGAAGAAGTAGGTTTCAGCCGCGACAGGAGGTTTGACCGCAGAGACGCAGAGGACGCGAAGGGAAATTGAAACGGAGATTTCCAATTCTCTGCGTCCTCAGCGTCTCTGCGGGTTAAAAAATTCCGCCATTCCTTGGCTCCTTCCGCCGCCGCCCGTCACGCCGGGGCCAGAGCCCGGCTGTCCTTCAGTCCCAGGCTGGCGTAGATCTCGCGCGTGGCGCTGGATTGGTTGAGGGTGTAGAAATGGATGCCGGAGACGTTATTATTGAGCAGATCCGCGCATTGCTCGGTGGCATAATGCAGGCCCACCCGGCGGACCGCTTCGGGGTCGCTGCCGGCGCGCTGCAGGGCCTTCAGGAGGCGGGCCGGGAACACCGAGCCGCCTGACAAATCCGCCATGCGCTTCATCCCGTTGGTGGTGGTGATGGGCATGATGCCCGCGATGATCGGCACGTGGATGCCCGCCAGGGCGCAGCGCTCGCGGAAGTCGTAGAAGTCGTGATTGTCGAAGAACAGCTGGGTGCAGATGTAATCCGCACCGGCATCGACCTTGGCCTTGAGATGATCCATCTCCACCAGACGGTTCGGTGTCAGGGGATGGCCTTCCGGGAACCCGGCTATACCAATCCCAAACCCGCGTTTGTCAGGATGCGCCCCGGTTTCGTTGAAGCGTTTGATGAATTTCACCAGATCCGCCGCATACTGGAAGGCATCCTTGGAGCGGTCATACCCTTCCAGATTCCCCGGAGGATCGCCGCGCAACGCCAGAATATTGCTCACGCCCGCCGCCGCGTACCGCTCCAGGATTTCCGCGATCTCCTTTTCCTGATGGCAGACGCAGGTCAGATGCGGGATCGGATCGAGCGCGGTGGTTTTTTTCAGACGCACCACCAGGTCATGGGTCATTTCCCGCGTCCCGCCGCCCGCCCCATAGGTGACGCTGACAAAATTCGGCTGGTAAGGTTCCAGCTGGGCGATGGTTTCGTACAGCCGCTCCACCGCCTCGGCGGTCTTGGGCGGGAAAAATTCGAAGGAAAGCGTGGTGGGCGTGGCAGCCAGGATATCGGAGATGTGCATGGGAAAATCGGACCGTGCGGAGGACGCGGATTATCGCACGCGGCGGCAACTCCTCAAACCCTAATAATCGGACTGACGCCATCCGCCGTCCATGAGCCCGGGCGCCCGCACCGGGTTAATAAAAAACCGGCGGCCCTGATGTCAGGAGCCGCCGGCTGATTCCTTCAGGAATTATTTCTTCTCGCGGTGCACGTCATGGCAGGACTTGCAGTTGGCGGCGGCCTTCACCGCGACACCGGCATCGGCATCGCCTTTTTCCAGCTTCTCGCCGGCGAGGACGAGGGCCGCGGTTTTTTCCTTCCAGGAGGCTTCATCCCCTTTGGAGGGTTTGGCAGGGCTGAGGGACTTCAGCGCCGCGAGCAGTTTGGTGGCTTCATCCTTGGACAATTCGCCCTTGGTGGCTTTTTTGATGTCGGAGGTGTCGCCCTTGAAGTGATCCTTCATCACCTGACCGATGGGGGATTCCTCTTTTTTATCGCCCTCCGCCACCGCCCTGAAGGCGAGGCCGGCACTGAGGGAGAGGGTGAGCGTAAGCAGGATGGTCGTATTATTCATAGGATGGATGGTTTTGCGCGGATCAGCCGGATGCTTCCCCTCCGCTTGTGCGCAAAAGGGACAGCCAGTGGATTTCCGCAGGCTTTGTGCCGGAAATCAGGGAATCTGTCCATCCATTCCTGCGGTCAGGCTGCCCCCACGGGGTGTCAGGACCCATTCAGGCGACGTCCCCCGAATTCGAGGGAACTCCGGGAAAGCACCACTGACTGGAAAGTGGTCGGGGCGGCCAGATTCGAACTGACGACTTCTTGCTCCCAAAGCAAGCGCTCTACCAAGCTGAGCTACGCCCCGTCATGCCAATTTGGCAGAGCGGCACCATGCCGCCCCAAAACGGGCACGCAACCGGAATTCCTGCTTCGTGAAAGATCATTCCCCGGAAACCCGTCCCCGCTGGTCTATGATCCGCTTCCGATCCCTCGCTTTTTTTGTGTTCAGTCTGGTGCTGCCCGGCGTGTCTGCCCTGGCGCAGGAGAAATACCAGGAACCCGATTATCCGGCGCCACCCGAGGCGGAGCTCCTGCCCGGCGTGCCCGAAGGGACCATCCAGCGTTTTACCTTTGCCAGCAAGGAAGGGGTCTTTCCCGGCACCATCCGCCGCTATTGGGTCTACGTGCCGAAGCAATATGAGGCCACCAAACCGGCCGCGCTGATGGTTTTCCAGGACGGCCATTCCTACGTGGACCGGAAAGGGCAATTCCGCGCGCCCACGGTGATGGACAACCTGATTGCCAAGGGGGAGATGCCGGTGACCATCGGGGTCTTCATCAATCCGGGAGTCTTTGCCGACAGCCTGCCCGAAGCAGACGGCTGGAACCAGCCGAAGGGCCTGAAGAGCAACCGCTCGGTGGAATACGATACCCCTGGTCCAGCCTACGTGACTTTCCTCGAAAAGGAGCTGCTGCCGGAGGTTTCAAAAACCTGGCAAATCACGACGGACCCGGACCAACGGGCCATCTGCGGGATCAGCAGCGGCGGCATCTGCGCCTTCACCGCGGCGTGGGAACGGCCGGATCTTTTCCACAAGGTGATGAGCCACGTGGGCAGTTTCACGGATATCCGCGGCGGTTATATCTATCCGGCGCTGATCCGCAAAACGGAGCCGGTCAAACCTCTGCGGGTGTTCCTCCAGGACGGGGCGAAGGATCTCGACAACAAATTCGGCAACTGGCCGCTCGCCAACCAGCAGATGGCGAACAGCCTCGCCTTCATGAAATACGATCACCAATTTGTCTTCTCCCCGGACAGCGCCCACAGCGGGAAGTTCGGCGGTTCGGTCCTGCCGGATTCCATGCGCTGGCTCTGGCGGAAATGATTGGGCGTGCGGCGGCGGGCTTCAGGCCTCAAAGACTTCGTGCAGATACGACAGGCTCAGGTCGGCGATGGTATCGGCGTCCGGGGTGTAATCGAACACTTCCACGCTGATCCAGCGGTCGTAACCGGTGGCCCGGAGTGCTTCGACAATGGGTTCATACAACACTGCCCCTTGGCCAGGGCCTTTCAGGTTGGGGTCGTTGGCATGGAAATGAACGGTATCGGCCATGCTGGCCCGGATAATGTCAGGGATGGGCGTGGCCTCATCACTCATGGCCTTCACGTCCAGATGGAGGCGGCAGGCGGGGTGGTCCACCAGTCGAAGCAGCTTGATGGTTTCCTCCGCGGTGGTGAGGAAATTCGTCTCCTTCCGCGCCAGCGGCTCCATGGCCAGGGTCACGCCAAGCGGCCCGGCGGTTTCGGAGATGGTGCGCAGGACTTCAGCCGCGCGGGCGGCGGTCTCGTCCCAGGAAACCCCGTCTTCGAGATGGCGTTGTTTGGGACTGCCCCAGACCATGATGGTGCCCCCCATCGCCGCGCATAGGCGGGCGAGGTGGCAACCGAAAGCGGCGGTGCGGTCGCGCACGAATTTGTCGGCCGTGGTGAGATGCATCCCTGGTGGCTGGACCAGCAGCCAATGCAGACCCACCACCTCCAAGCCATGCTTCCGGGTGACCTTGCCAATCTCTATCGCTTCGGCTTCGGTCAGGTCCGCGGGATTCGGGTTCAGGGTGAAGGGGGCGATTTCCACCCCGTCGTAGCCGTGGGCGGCGATGTGCTCACAGACGAGATCATGCGTCCACTCGGGACCCTGCCAGGTTTCGTTGCAGATGGAAAATTTCATGGAGGAGATGGTAGGAAAACGTCAGACCATGGTGGCGGAGCCGGTAGGGAGCAACCGCCGGGAAGCTTGGGGATTCCGGTTGCGTTCCGGCACCCGTCCGGGAGTTTCAAGGCCCCATTTTCCGCCCCTCCGACTTATGCCAGACGCTCCCCGCCAACTCAAACTCGGTCTGCCTAGTGGCAGCCTGCAGGAACCGACCCTCGCCCTTCTCGCCCGCGCTGGCTTCAGCGTCTCCGGCGCGTCCCGCAGTTACCGCCCCGCCGTGGACGATCCCGAGCTGGAAATCCGCCTGCTCCGCGCCCAGGAAATCGGTCGTTACGTGGACCATGGGTTCCTCGATGCCGGGATCACGGGCCGCGACTGGATCATCGAAAATGACGCCAAGGTCGAATACATCTGCGAATTGCCCTACAGCCGGTCCACCCCCCGCCCGACCCGCTGGGTGCTCGTGGTGCCGGAGGATTCGCCCATCCAGACAGTGCACGACCTCCAAGGCAAACGAATCGCCGCCGAAGCCGTCGGCCTGACCAAACGTTATCTGGAATCCAAAGGCGTGCAGGCCGAAGTGGAGTTTTCCTGGGGTGCCACCGAGGTGAAAGTCCCGGAATTGGTCGATGCCATCGTGGATATCACCGAGACCGGTTCCAGCCTGCGGGCCAACCGCCTCCGCATCGTGGATACCCTGCTGGAGAGTTACCCGCAATTCGTCGCCAGCCCCGCCGCCATGTCCGATCCCTGGAAGGCGGACAAAATCGCCCGCATCGCCATGCTCCTGAAAGGGGCGCTGGATGCCCGGGGCAAGGTCGGTCTGAAAATGAACCTTCCCAGCCACCGGGTCAAAGCGCTGGTGGAAGCGCTCCCCAGCCTGCGCCGCCCCACCATTTCCCCGCTGTATGACAGCGACTGGGTCAGCGTGGAAACCGTGATTGATGAATCCATCGTCCGGGAGATCATCCCGCAGCTCAAAGCGCTCGGAGCCGAGGGCATCATTGAGTATCCGCTGAACAAATTGGTGCATTGAGCCCCGCCCGAATGATTTTCCGGAACTCCTTGCCCGCGCTGGCATTTCCATAAACTCCCCGTTAAGCTGTGGACGCTTCCTTGACCGCTGAAATTATGAACCGTGTCCGTTCCACTTTCCTCACTGCCCTCCTCCTTGCCGGCGGGGCCTCCGCAGTGACCGCACAAGCCAACAAACCCGCTGCCACTCCCACGGCGGCGGTGCCCTTGGACAAGGGCGGCGGCGAACTGGATCTTACCAAGTTTCCCGGTCAGGTGATCGATGAAGTTATCGTCCCGGTGCCCAGCGAAATCTTCACGGTCCTCGACAAACTGGGCGACCCCGACTGGAAAGCGGAGGTCAGCACCACGCCCAAGCCCAACTTCAGCGAGCGTACTGATGTGGCCCTGCTCCTGGGAGCCACTGTCGCGGATGGCTTTATCGCCGTACAGGCCGAGGACAAAACGTCCGTCACCGACGTGGGCCGCAATGTCCTCAGTCTGGCACAGGCCCTCGGGGTCAAGGACGATGTCATCCGCCATTGCCAGGCGATCGACGATGCCGCCAATACCGCCAAGTGGGACGTGGTCCGGCAGGAACTTGATGCCACCCAGGCCACGGTCCGTGCCAAGATGCAGCAGATGCAGGACGGCGCCCTCGCCGAATGCATTTCGGTGGGGGGATGGCTGCGCGGCACCCAGGTCATCACCGCTGTCATCGGCAAACAATGGACCGCCGAACGCGCCGAACTGCTCTATCAGCCGGACCTCGCGGAATACTTCAACGACGCCCTGGAAGAGATGCTGGTGAAGGCCAAAAACCCTGCCAAACTCAAGGACATTGCCGATGGCTTGTCCCGGGTGCGCGAACTGATGGACAACGGGGGCGGGGATATCACTTCAGCCGCTGTCACCGAGATGAACACCGTCACCGCCGGTCTGGTGAAAAAGATCATCACCAAGCCATGAAGCCGCCCCGCCTCCCCAACTTACATTCCGCCATGAGCCGCTTCGCCCTTCTCCTCGCCGCCATCCTTTTCACCGCCGTCCTCCCGGTCCAGGCGGTGGTGGACGACTCCCACTCTGCCGCCATGGAGGCCGCCGTGCCCGCCGTGAAGGAGGGATTCAAAATCCGTCAGGAATACTGGAACGGCACCATGAAGAGCGGCGATAAAAAGATCGTCAAACAACAACTCTTCAAAGGCAACGAATACTGGTTTTTCCTCGGTACCGACACCGAAAAAGCCACCCTCAAAATCGACATTTTCGACCGCAAAGGCACCAAAATCAACGTGGAGACCAAGCTTTCGGAAAACGCCGCTGCCGTCCGGGTGCTGGCCCCGGCCACCGGCACTTATGTCGTCGTTTTCAGCCTCACTACCAAGGAAGGGGAGGACATCCCCTGGGCGCTCGCCTACGGTTATCGCTGAGCCCGGAGCCGGCCCGGTTATTCCACGGCCTTCACCACCCCGCGCACCCTGCCTTTGCCCAGCTGGGTGGTGAATTCCTCGCCGGGCTTCAGTTCCCGCGCCTCCCGCACCACTTTTCCTGACGCATTCAGGGTATAGGAAAATCCCCGGGCCAGGACCGCCTCCGGCCCCAAAGCCTGGAGTTGCCGCCGGTTCTGGTCCACTTGGTTGCTCCGCGCCGTCAGCGCCGCCAGGACGCGCGATTCCAACCGCTCGCGCCGCAGGGCCAGCTCTGCCCGCCGTTCCATCATCACCCGGTCCGGCCGGGCCCGCTCCAGTTGATGGGCGAGGGTCAGCAACCGTTGCCGCTGCGTCCTTATTTCATCCGCCACCGCCGTCTGCAGTTCTTCCGTCAGGTCGTCCACCCGTTGCCGCCACGGCAGCAACACCCGCTCGCCATCGCGGCTCAACGCCCCGCGTGACATCAGGTCCAGTTCGCGCCGCCATGACATCAGGAGCGATTCCACCCGGCGCTGCATCCGGCTGCCCTGGCGCTCCAGGATGGCCTTCAACTCAGCGCCATCGGGTGCCAGCAGCTCCGCAGCGGCACTGGGCGTGGGAGCCCGGAGATCGGCGATGAAATCGGCGATCGTGAAGTCGATTTCGTGCCCCACCGCGGAGATCAGCGGCAGGGGACAATCCGCCATCGCCCGCGCCACCACTTCCTCATTGAACGCCCACAAATCCTCCAGACTGCCGCCCCCGCGGGCGACCACCACCGTATCAATGCGGGGCAACTCCGCCGGCTCCGTGCTTAAAAACCGCAGGGCTTCCGCGATCTCCTCCGCGGCCCCCGCTCCCTGCACCCTGACCGGATACACCAGCACCCGCAGCCACGGCGCCCGCCGCCGCAGAATGTTCAGCATGTCCTGCAGGGCCGCTCCGGTGGGCGAAGTCACGATCGCCACCGTCAGGGGAAACCGTGGGATGGGCTGCTTCCGGTCCTGCTCAAAAAGCCCCTCCTCCAGCAGGCGCCGTTTCAGGGCCTCGAATCTCGCCTGCAAGGTCCCCACGCCCGCCGGCCGCACCTGCCGGACAATCATCTGGTATTGCCCCCGCGCCTCATACACCGACACCTCCCCGAAAACCTGCACTGCCAGCCCATCGCCCAGCCGGGCTCCCACGCCCGCGGCATTTCCTTTGAAGAGCACACAAGCCAATTGAGCGCCCCCGTCCTTCAAGGTGAAATAATGATGCCCGCTGGACTGCTTCCGGTGATTGCTGACCTCCCCCTCCACCCACACCGCCCCGATCCCATCCTCCAGCAGGCTCCGGATGCGCCGCGTCAATTGGGTTACACTTTCCACCTTTTCGGCGTCCTTTTCCTTGTCATCACGGGACTTCCGGCGCGAAGCAGGGGTGAAATCGAAGAGATCCATGGGTCAAGGAAGATGGGGAAGCCTCCAGCTCATGCACCAGGGAGCGGTCCGGCGCAACGGTCCTGGAGCACCCGCCGCAAAAGTAACCTGCGCAGCCGTCGAATCCATGCCATCCGTGGCCTGTGGGACTCTCCTTCCCGTCATCATGGCCGACTCTCTCACCCCTCCCCCCTTCCCGACCCTGCGCGAAGCCGTGCGCTATTGGCTCCGGCTCGGTTGCATCAGCTTCGGTGGGCCTGCCGGGCAAATCGCCATCATGCACCGCGAATTGGTGGAGCAACGCCGGTGGATCTCCAACCGGCACTTTCTTGAAGCGCTCAATTTCTGCATGTTGCTCCCCGGCCCGGAAGCCCAGCAACTGGCCACCTACCTCGGCTGGCGGCTGCATGGCTGGCGCGGGGGCGTGGCGGCAGGCGCGTTGTTTGTCCTGCCATCGGTGTTCATCCTTTTCGCCTTGAGTTGGCTCTTTATGGCCGGCGGACACCTGCCGTGGCTGGCCGGACTTTTTTATGGCCTGACCGCTGCCGTGATCGCCATCGTGGCGGAGGCCGTCCTGCGGATTGGCAAAAAGGCCCTGCGCAGTCCGTCGCTGTGGACCTTGGCGGGCCTGTCCTTCATCGCGATCTATTTTTTCAACCTCTCCTTTGTTCTTATCCTGTTGGGCGCGGCCCTGACTGGATGGCTGGGCCACCGGCATTTCCCCCGGCAGTTCCCCGCCAGCGGCGGCCATGGCAGCAGCGCCTCCGCCTCCTCTGACGAAGCCCTGACTCTTGCCCTGCCCGCGTCTCCCCCTGCCAGCTGGCGGCGCAGCGCCAGCATTCTGACGGTGGGTCTCAGCCTCTGGTGGTTCCCCATTTTTGCCGTCGGACTCTGGCTCGGCTGGCAGAGCACCGCCTTCCACCAGGGGGTCTTTTTCAGCAAGGCCGCCATGGTGACTTTTGGCGGTGCCTACGCCGTACTGCCCTACGTGGCGCAACAGGCGGTCGATCACTATCAATGGCTCAGTCATGCCCAGATGATGAGCGGCCTGGCCCTCGCCGAGACCACCCCCGGACCACTGATCATGGTCCTGCAATTTGTGGGCTTCGCCGGGGGCTGGCAACATCCCGGCACCCTGACTCCGCTCGCGGGGGCCACCCTCGGCGCCATCATCACCACCTGGGCCACCTTCCTGCCGTGTTTCCTCTGGGTCTTCCTCGGAGCCCCGCATGTCGGCACCCTGCACCAACGTCCCGCCCTCAGCGCCGCCCTCACCGCTATCACCGCCGCCGTGGTCGGCGTGATCCTGAATCTCGGCGTCACCTTCGGCCTGCACGCGCTACGTCCCGTGCCAGGAGGGCCCATCGATTGGTTCATCGCCATCCTGGCCGTCGCGGCCTTCCTCGCCCTGCAACGCTTCAAACTCCCGCTGCTTCCCGTCATGGCCTGCTGCGCCATCGCCGGCATGGCCTGGCACCTGGCATTCTGACTCTGGATCTCACCCCGGGATGGCCACGGAATCCTGCGGTTATTTTTTCTTCAAATCGCTTAACAGAATCTTCTGCGAAATGGCCACCGCCCCGGTTAGGGTTCGGGTCTCCATGGTCACCGCAGGAGCCGCCGCGTTCCAGTCGATCTGCAGCAATCCGAAGTTAGGTTCGGCATAGGCAACGGGGCTCACCCGGTGCGGATTGACTGCGGCCGCCCAGCCGGGATGACTGTTGGTGAGGCCACTGGAGGTGAAGTCGTACAAGGCATATGGTCCCTCATCGGTCCGCGAGATTTCGGAGAAATGCACATCCCCGGAGATGAATATCACCCCATTGGCCCCGGTGCGTCCGATCAGATCGTAGAGCCGCTTCCGCTCCAGCGGAAAATTGCCCCAGGATTCCATGCCCTTCTCGCTGGCGATGACCTGGGTGCTGGAACCGATGATCCGCAAATCCGCCGGCAACCGGAGCTGGGCTTCCAGCCAGGCCCATTGATCCGCGCCCAGCACCGTGGCGTCCGGGTCCTGGTTGGGCACGTACCAGCCGACCAGATTGAGCCGGGCCTTCTCCTCTGCCGACCGCGTATCCTTGGAAGCCCGGCTGCGGAAATAGCGGAGGTCCAGCAGGATGATTTGCACCCGTTTCCCTTCCGGCCCAAACCGCCAGGATTCGTAAACGCCGGCACGCTTCCGCCGGGGGGAATCGGCCGGCACGCCGTAGAAATCCAACATGATCTGCTGCGACTCCACCTTCCGGGAATAACCGGCTCCGCCATCGTTCACCCCGTAGTCGTGATCATCCCAGGTCGCCAGCACCGGGCAGGTTTTCCGCAGCGTCTGGTAGCCCGGCTTGGCCCCCAGTTCGGTATACTTGGCCTTCATTACCTCCATGTCGGTGGTGTCCCCATAAATGTTATCCCCGATCGCGAGGAACAGTTCCGGCTTCACCTTCACGACCTCATCCCAGACCGGCTGCGGTTTGTTCTGGGAACCACACGATCCAAAGGCAATCCGTTCCAGCTCCTGCGGCGAAATTTCCTCTGCGGAAACCCCTGCCAACAGCCCCCACCCCAAAACACTGATACCCAACCACACAGGAATCCGGAAAAAATCGCTCATAACGTTCAAGGAAAAATGATCTCAGCCGGCGCACGCCAGCCGATGAAAAGACGGCACCCGCTCCCCCCGCTTATCGACTATTCTGAAATGGGACTCCAAGCCCGGTCCATCGGCGGTCTTCAGCCCACGGTCACTTCGTGATAGTCCAAAGCCCATTCCTTCATGTAACGCACCCGCTGCGGATTGATGCGGTAGATGATCAGTGCCGGATTGTCCGCTGTGCCGAGGTAGCGCCGGAGCAAAGGATTGGCCTGCCAGATCCCTTCGATGACGCCGGGATCGGACACGATTTCCGCCCTGCCGGTGATCCGCACCTGATCGTGATCTGCACTCAGATAACAAAGTTCGACCCTGGGATTGGCCGCAATCTCGGCAGTCTTGCCGTAGGTGCGCAGGTTGGCGATGTAGACCGTAAATCCCTCCACCTTGACCGGTGACACGGGACGGAGCCGCGGCTGTTCACCATCCATGGTCGCCAGCATAGGGAACTTGGCCTCTGCCATCACCTGGCGGGCCAGCGCCGGAAGTTCCTCCGGGTGGGGGGTGGTCGGGACAGGCGGAATCATAATCCGCGCAATCTATCGGAAACCGGACGGATTGCCAAGGCCCCTGCGCCATCCACCGCGAACCGCCCCGACCAAAGTCCGGCCCGGATGAACTCACCCGCTTTCCCCAAACAATCCCATCTGGGAATTGACACCCGAAGCGGAAAAATGGCAAACCGGAGACCGCATGAGCAGCTTCCGCGTCCGACCCCGCTTCCGGCAGATCGTGGATCTGGACGCCGATGCCGTCCAGACCCGCCTCGCCAGCCATCTCACCCGCGAAGGCAGCCGCTGCACGGTGAAAAATTTTCCGGGCTACCTCAGCCTGCGCATTCCCGACCAGGACGCGCACTTCTGGTCGCCTCAACTCAATCTCAGCCTGGATGCGACAGAGGACGGCAAGACCCTCATCAATGGGACCTACGGCCCGAATCCGAATGTGTGGTCGCTCTTTCTCTACGGCTACCTCCTCGTTGGCACCCTCGGCCTGTTGGCCGCCATTCTGGGATTTTCCCAATGGTTGATCGACCTGAATCCGTGGGGCTGGTGGATCTTCGGGGTCATGGCGGCCGGCGCGGTCATCCTCTATCTGGTGGCGCAGTTTGGCCAGAAACTGGGGGCGTGGCAGACGTTCCTGCTGCACCAGGCCTACGAGTCGGCCATCGGCCACTCGGTCGAGATCCACTGAGCCTGTCGCCAAGACTTCGTCCCGTTCCGTCCTTCAGGCCGTTTGGATTTTGCGCAAAATACCTTCGCAGCCGTTTTCCACCAGATCGAGCACCGTTTCAAATCCATCCGCCCCGCCGTAATAGGGGTCGGGGACTTCGCATTCGGCACGGTCCGTGACAAAATCGCAGAAAAGCTGCACCCGGAGCAGGTCGTGTTCACTCCGCACAAACTCCTGCAGATCCTGCCGGTTTTGCCGGTCCATCACCAGAATCAGGTCAAACTCCTCAAAATCCTCCGGCCGCATCTGCCGCGCCCGGCTGGTCAGGGTATACCCGCGCCGCGCCGCATGGTGCCGCATCCGGGCATCGGGCAAGTCCCCGCAATGCCAATCCCCGGTGCCCGCCGAGTCCACTTCCACCCGATCCTGCAATCCATCGCGTTCCACCAGACCGCGCATCACGCCCTCGGCCGCCGGGGAACGGCAGATGTTGCCCAGACAGACAAACAGTAATCTGAATTTTTTCGGCATGGGGAAAACCACAGGAACTCATCCTGGCGGGGCAACCGGCCAAGACAACAGCTTCTACTTCCTCAAAAATCCTGGAAACCGGGCGGTTGGGGAAGCCGCCCACGGGCAAGTCACCAAGCGACGAAGCAGGAAATACCGGATGGAGCCCGTGGGCGTATTTCCGTGACAATTCCACTCTGAAATTATACCTATTATGGCGGTGGCACACTGATCCTTCATGATGTTTGAACAAATTGGAAATTTTATCATGCCAACCAGCTTCTCTTCCAAATGAAATTGCGCACCAAGCTTACGCTGACTTTAGGCACCGCATTGATCGGGTATTTGTTTTATGACCAAACCCAGCCAGCCCCGGATTCCGGTCAGGCCGGCCGGCCTTCCCGGGAGTCCCTCCGGCAGGCTTCCGTTCCCCCGCTGCAGTCCGCCGTTCCCCCAGTGAGCCCGGTGAACCGGGTGGACTGGCCCGCGGCTCCGGAAACCGGCAAGGCCCCGGACATGCACAAGGTGGTGGCCTTTGACGGATGGCTGGAAAAATACGTGACTGCCACTCCGGAGGAACGGGCCGCGTTGGAGCAGGCAGGCATCGCACTGGCCCAAGCCCGCCGGCCGGAATTCAAAAAACTGATCGTGACCAATCCCCAGCGCGCCCTCGCGATGACGGTACCGCGCGTGACCCGTCAGGATCTCCCGGAAGCGGTGGTCGCCCAGCTGGAGAAACCAGTCAGCGCCCGGGGCGACTTCAAAGCCTACTTCGGCCGCCCCCTGGATGCCGCCGCCCTTCCGCCCGATGAGGAATTGGTGCTGCGTTATTTTGAAACCCCGGAAGGCGCCAGCTACAAGGCCCGGGTCTTCGGTTCTTTGCTTGAGCAGACTTCCCGCAACGATGTGGCCCTGCGCGGGGTCGCCATCGACCGGGAAATGGCCGTCGCCGAGAGCCCGGTGCGTGAGCTGGAAAAGGGCGAACGCATTCCCGCCGGAACGGCCGTGGAGGAAACCTGCCCCGTTTCCAATATCACCACCCCCACCAGCACCGAAGCTGTCGTGACCGTGGACGATGAGGCCCCCTTTGTGGAAGTGGGCGGGCGCCTGATTCTGCTGTGCGATGGCTCCCACGTCCGCATTTTCGAGGAAGCCCAGCGCATGGCCAGCGGAGGCCCGGGAGTGGCAGGCTACTTCAAAGACAGCTTTCCCGGCACTTCCTCGGAAGCGATCGGAAACTTCCGCTGCCTCTACATCCGGGTGACTTATCCTGACCAAATGCGCGCACCGAACACCGAGGCTTCGGCCCAAGGCGATATGCGCAACGTATCGCGCTACTATCTGGAAAGCTCCTTCGGCCGGATGACCACCACCACGGCGGTCACTCCGCTGATCGTCATGCCGCACACCAAGGCATGGTACATTGCCAAGGATTCGGAAGTGGATGGACTCGGCCTGGTGCATAGCGATGCCCGCTCGGAAGCCCGCAAGCTGGGTTATGACTCAGGGCAATATAACTGCACCGTGGTCCGCGTGAATGAAGGACCGCGGCTCAGCGGCATTTCCTGGGGCGGCGGTGACAGCGTATGGGTTTCCTGGGACGGGATGGATGTGCTCAATCACGAATGCGGCCACTCGCTCGGCCGGAATCACGCCAACTTCTGGCAGACCTCCGACGGTTCCGCGATCGGCGTGGGCGCCAATCAGGAATATGGCAACAGCACGGACGTCATGGGCGGCGGCGGGGGCTTCGGGGCGCACTACAACTCCTACAGCAAACGCTCGCTCGGCTGGCTGCCGGACCCCAACCTGCATCGCCCGGGCACCACTTCCGCCTCCAACGGCATCTACCGGCTCTACGCCTATGACCAGCCGGTCCTGGAGGAGGGCAAACGTTATGCGCTGCGCGTGGACAAGGACCCGCAGCGCCGCTTTTTCCTCGAATACCATCCGGCCGCGGGCGGCCTGTGGACGGATTCCATGCTGATGATCATGAGCGGCCTCGGCAGCAATGCCGGCCACCTCGTGGACACCACCCCGGGCAGCAGCGGCGGCAAGGGGGATGGCGGCATCCGCGTGGGCCGCACCTTCAGCGACTATGAGTCGGACCTGCACTTCACCGTGCTGGGCAAACAGGACACCACCCCGCCCTCGATGGATGTGGCGATGATGCGCGGGCCGTTTCCCGGCAACGTGCCCCCGGTCATCAACAGCCTGAACGCCAGCGCCACCACCGTGGCCGTGGGTGGCAGCCTGACTTTCACAGCGAATGCCACCGATGCCAATGGCGACGCCCTCGCCTATCATTGGGACTTCACGGACGGCGCCATCACCACCAACACGCCCGTCCTCACGCGGAGCTTCCCCACCGCTGATCAGCAGACGGTCCACCTCACGGTTTCGGATATGAAAGGCGGCATTGCCCGGCGTCATGAAATCATCACCATCGGCAATCCGGGACGGGCCGTGGTACGCGGCCGGATCACCCTGAACAGCCAGCCGCTCATGGGGGTGCGCGTGACCAGTGATACCAAGTATTGCTTCACCGACACCAACGGAGATTACGCCATCGCCGATCTCTCCGCCGGCGCCCGGACTTTTGCCGCGACCCTCACCGGCTATACCTTCACCGCGGGATTCGCCAATCCCCTGACCGTCACCACTGCCGGAGCCACCGGTCAAAATTGGACCGCGGCCAGCGTGCCGGAGTTAACCATCGCCACCACCAACGCGGTGGAGGGCGGGACCACCGGCCGTTTTGTCCTGACCCGCACCGGCAGCACCGCCGCCGCCCTCGCCGTCAGTGTGGCGCCTTTTTCCGGCTCGGCCATAAAGACCACGGACTACACGTTCACCCCCGCCCAAACTGCCACCGGCACCCTCGATACCTTCACCATTCCGGCCGGCCAGGCCTCCCTCACCATCGTCGTCACGGCGGTGAATGACACTGCCCAGGAGGGCCCGGAAACGATCCAGCTGCAGCTCGCCTCCGGAGCCTATCAAGTGCGGAATTCCGGAGTTGCCGTCCTCACCATCGAGGACAACGACACCACCCGGCCGGTCGTCAAAATCGAAACCATCGACCCTTATGCCACTGAGACTCCAGGAGACACCGGGACCTTCCTCATCAGCCGCACTGGTGACTCTTCAGCGGCCCTGACCGTCACGGCAGCCTTTAGCGGCACTGCCACCCGGGGATCGGACTATGCCAATCTTTCAACCGTGGTCACCCTCCCGGCTGGCCAGACCTCGGCCCAGATTAGTGTGGTGCCGGTGGATGACGCGGCGATCGAGATCCCCGAAGATGCCACCATGACGCTCAGCAGCGGCGCGGCTTACATCCTGGACCCCACCGCCACGGCCGCCACCCTCAACATCACAGATAACGACCTCGCCACCGTCACCGTAAGCGTGCTGGACGACACCCTGAACGAGGCCGGACGCGGCACCGGCACGGTCCTGCTCACCCGGACGGGGAATCTGAACCAACCTTTGAAGGTTTATTATGGCCTGAGCGGCCGGGCTCTGCATGGCACCGACTACGTCGCCCTGCCAGGGGAAGCCACCTTCGCCGCCGGCATGGAGTCCGTGCCCGTGGTGATTACGCCCTACGACGACAGCCATGGGGAAGGCGATGAATCCATCAGCTTCAATCTGACGGTTTTCAATAACACCTACAGCCTGTCATCCAACTATTCGGCCTCGCTGACCATCAAGGACAACACGGACCCGCCCCTGGTGACGGTGACGGCGAACTCCGCCAGCGAGCCTTCCACCAATGGCACCTTCACGTTCACCGTCACCACCACCGCCACCACTCCCATAACGGTAAACTACACCCTGAGCGGCACCGCCACCTCCGGCACGGATTACACGGCCCGTCCGGGAAGCGTAACCATCACTCCCACCGCCGGGGCGGCCAGCTCCGCCGCGACAGTGAGCCTTCCCGTGCTCAATGATTCCCTGGCGGAAAATACGGAAACCGTGATCCTGACCATCACCCCGGGGGCAGGCTACCGGGTCTTCAATGATGGCCGCGCGGTCATGCGGCTGAAGGATGATGATTCGGAACCCGTGGCCGTTTCCACCCACAACGCCACTCTGGCTGAGCCCGCCTCCGCCAGCTCCTTTTATATCTCGCGCCTCGGGACCGCCGGAGCCCTCAATGTCAGTTTCACCATGTCGGGAACTGCCACGAATGGCACCGACTACACCCTGCTTTCCGGCATCGCCACGATCCCGGACGCGGCGACCGGCGTGGATGTCCGTATCACTCCCATCAATGACGCTCTCGCCGAAGGCGTGGAAACCGTCACCCTGACTTTAAATTCCGGCACCGCCTATGGCATCGAAGTCGCCTCAGCCACCCTCTATCTGGGGGATGATGACTCCTCCAACATGCCTTCCATCGGCTTCCTCAGCGCCACCGGCACCACCACGGAAACGCCGGACGCCACCACCGGCGAATACCGCGAGGTGGAGATCACGCTCAGCCCCGCGGCCACCGTGCCCGTGACCGCGGAATTCATGGGCGGCGGCGGCAGTGCGGCCGGTGATGACATCGACTGGAGTTATGTGGACGACGCCAATGCCCTGATTCCACGCGGCATCGTGACCTTCCCGGCGGGGAGCCTCTCCCAGACGGTCCGCATCAAGGTACGGAATGACGGGATCATCGAAGGGGCCGAGACCGCCATCCTGGAGTTGCGGAATGTGAATGGGGCCCGGCTTTCCGGGAGCCGGAACAAACACACCCTCACCATCAACGATAATAACACCGCCAATCCGCTTCCCCGCGTCAGCTTCCTTGTGGCCAATACCACCCGGTCGGAAGCGGATGGCACCGAACCCCTCCTCATCGCCGCGCTGGACGCTCCCGCGGCGACGGCCGTCACGGTGAACTATGCCGTGAGCGGCACTGCCACCGCCGGGTCCGATTATTCCCTGGCAAATGCCACCCTGACATTTGCCGCCGGCGAAGTCTCGAAAAAACTGCCCTTCCTCATCCTCCCGGACGCCGATACCGAGGCCAAGGAAACGGTCATCGTGACCCTCAGCGCCCCGGCCGGCAGCACGCTCGGCCCCATCACCAGCCACACCATCAACATCTCGGACAGCAACGCCCCGATCCTGGCCGTCCAGGTGGCGGCCCCGGAGTTCAGTGAGGACACCGGAACCGGCATCTTCACCGTCTCCCGGGCCGGAGGCTCCAATGCCCTCGCCGTCACCGCAGACTATTCCCTGTCCGGCACTGCGGTCAGCGGCACGGACTACACGGCCGTCAGCGGAACCGTCACGATTCCCGCCAACCAGAATGCGGCTTCGGTGCTGATCAGCCCGATCGTGGACACGACCGAGGAAACGGATAAAACGATCATCCTGACACTCACCCCGGATCCCGACTACGAGATCAGTCTGAACAACCAGGCGGCTCTGACCATCCTGGACGACGATTTGCCGCCCGTCGTGACCCTCGTTTCCCCTGCCATCCCCGCCATTTCGATTCCTGCAGGGGTGGGTCTCTTTGCGGAAGTGACTGCCTCGCGGGAAGTTCCCACCGGCACCATCCAGATGCCGGTGGCCTGGACCCAGGTCAGCGGCCCCGGAACCGCCACCATTGAAGCCCCCTCCAGCCGCAGCACCGGCATCACCTTCCCTCTGCCCGGCACGTATGTCTTCCGCGCCAGCGCCACCCATGGCACCGAGGCCGGCACCGACATTGCCGTTGCGGTCGGCTCCGCGGTCGCCCCACCCATGCCGTTCAGTCCCACCGCCACCCGTTTTGGAAATACACCAGCGGAGGCGGGATTCACCTTCACCCCCACCACCAGCACCTATAACATCACTGCCGGAGGCGCCAGCATTCCCAGCACCGGCACCGCGGATCAGTTCCTGTTCCTGCAGCAGGCCATCAACGGAAACTGCACCGTGGTGGCGCGGATTGTCAGTATCGGCACCGGCGGCACCAACACCTCGGATAACCGCTCCGGCATCATGCTCCGCGAAAGCCTGACCGACGGCGGCAGTCCCCACGTCTTCCTCGGCATCACCAAAACCCCGTCCACACGTTTCATCTCCCGTGCCGCCACCGATGCCGCCTCCCTCAACAGCAGCGGCACCGGCACCTTCCCCTGCTGGGTCCGGCTCCGCCGCAGTGGAAATACCTTCCTGGCAGAAACCGCCCCGGATGTCAGCGGCAATCCCGGCGCTTGGACCCAGCTGGGCAACCGCACCATCGCCATGAGCGCCGCAGCCTATATCGGCATTGCGTCCGCCAGTGGCAGTTCCACCGGAACCACCACGGCTCCGGTCGTGGTCGATAACGTGAAGATCCTGAATTACGTTGGCGTAGCCAATGCCGGCCCGCTCGTCCATGCCGGAGCCGCTCTGGGTGGCACCGGGCCCTTCGCCATCGATGCCAGCCTCACGGACGATGGCTTGCCGCTGCCCGTCAGCCTCACCACTACCTGGAGCACCTTCGATGGCCCCGGCGCGGCCACCTTCGCCAGTCCCAATACTCCCGACACCGGCATCACCCTGCCCGCGGCAGGCCTCTACACCCTCCGTCTCACCGCCAGCGACAGTCAGATCACAACCTTCGACGACACCACGGTCAACGTGACCGGCACTCCCATCGACAGCTGGCGCACCACCCAATTCGGGGCCGATGCCAGCGACCCGGCCATCGCTGGAGACCTGGCCGACTTTGATCAGGACGGTCTTTCCAACCTCGTGGAATACGCTCTGAACAGCGACCCGAAAATCGATCTCGCCGCCCACGTTCCCTTCCCGACAACCACCGGCAGCGCCCTGAAACTGACCTATCGCCTCAATCTGTCAGCGACCGATGTGACCGTGATCATCCAATCCTCGTCCGACCTCGGCACGTGGGTCACCGCCCCGGCCAATCTGACCACCCTCTCGGACGACGGTCAAACCCGCGTCATCGAAGCCAGCCTGCCCCTGACCAGCGAACGCCAATACCTGCGCCTCCAAGTGACGCATTGATCCGACCGCCATTCCCACCGGCCCCAGCCAGCTGTCCCAAGCACGGCGCCCGAACCATGAACCCTTGTTTATGAAACAAAAATCCGTCTTCCTTGCCGAAAACACCAACTCCGAGATTGAGGAATTCCTCAAGGCCCACCACACGATTTACATCCCGGTGGGAGCGACCGAACAGCACGGGCCGCATTCACCGGTTGGCACTGATGTGTTCATTCCGCAGGAAATCGCCCGCCGCGTCTGCGAAAAACTGGGCAACGCCCTCGTGGCTCCCGCGCTGCCTTACACCCTGTCCTACCCGCACCGGGGATTCACCAGCGAGTTCAGCCTGAGCATCGAAACCTTCATGGCCGTAGTCCGCGAGCTGGCCCTCTCCTTTGCCAAAGCCGGATTCAAACGCATCGTGTTTCTCAACGGCCACTATGATAACACCTATGCCCTGGCTTATGCCTGCGCCCAGGCCGCCGAAAAAATGCCGGAAGGAGCCAAGGCCTTTCCTTTCAATTACTGGGACGGCATGACGCCGGAGCAGTGGGCCCGGATGACGGAACAAGGGAAGGGCCTGCACGCCGGCGAAGGCGAAGTCTCCATGCTGCTCGCCATCAATCCCGGCCTGGTCGACATGGCACTGGCCAACGCGGAATTCCCCAGCTTCCCGGAAACCATCACCAAATCCCCCGCCCTGCACACCGCCTACTTTTTCTCATCCCCCGGCAGTGTCTACCGCATGTCCAAAACCGGCACCTGGGGCGATGCCACCAAAGCCACCGCCGAAAATGGGGAACAGATCCTGCAATCCGGTGCGGAGTCCGTCATCAATCTGATGACCGATATTGAAACGACCTTCCGGGAACTGACCCAGCGCTAACCGCACGCGGGAGTCGCCGCAAAATACCTCCTCACCGGTCCATCGCGGACGGCATGGAGGACGGCACACGGCACCTGCGAAAAAATTAGCAGACCAGTATTGACATATTGCGGGATATGCGAACAAATTCGCACATGCCTGCCCAACGCCGGACTCCGCCTGACGAAACTCCCCTGACACGGCGGGAACGGCAACTGATGGATGTGATCTACCGCCGCCGGGAAGCGACCGCCCGGGACATCCTTGATGAACTTCCGGACGCGCCCAGCTACTCCACGGTGCGCACCCTCCTCACCCTGCTGGTGAAAAAAGGCCATCTCCTCAGCACCACGAGGAACCGGGCGCATCTCTACCGTCCGGCCCGCCAGCGCACCGCTGCCGCGGAATCCGCCCTGCGCCGACTGGTCAGGACGTTTTTTGACGGGTCCGTCGCCAACGCCGTTTCCGGTCTGCTTTCCCTGCGCGATCAGACCCTGACTACTGAAGAAATCGCCCGTCTGGAGGAAATGATCGCCGAAACCAAAAAGGAGGAATCCCCATGATATGGCAAAGCGGGGAAATGCTCCAGGGTCTCCTGCTCCTCCTGGCCAAAGGATCCGCCTGGCTGGCCCTGTGCGGCCTGGTGCGATGGGTGCTGCCCCGGGCCGGTCTTTCGTGGCGGGTCGCCCTCATGACGTTGCTGCTTCTCAGCGCCGCCAGCCTGTTGCCTGCCTTGTGGACCTGGACGTTGCCTCGGCCGGTCCCGGCCAACCAAACCTCCCCGCATCCCACTGCCCATCCGGTCCTCACAGGAAAATCGAACCAGTCCCCCGATACAACGCCGCTTTCCGAAATAACGAAATCTGCCCCGGCTCCCGCGAGCGTCTGGCCTTGGCAGGACTGGCTGGCCCTCCTCTGGCTGGGAGGCACCGCCGGCCTGGCCCTGTGGCTGGTCACCGGCTTCCGCACCGCCCGCCGCTGGATCCGGCACGCCGTGCCGCTGACGGACCCCGCCTGGCAACAAATCCTCACGGAAGAATGCCAACGCCAGTCCCAGCGGCGCATCCCGCGCCTGCTGGTCAATCCTGAAGTGCCCGGTCCCTGTGTCGCCGGCTGTCTCCGGCCCGCCCTGCTCCTGCCGGCCTATTGTCAGGACTGGGATCTGGAAACCCGCACCCTCGTGCTCCGCCACGAACTCGCCCATGTCCGCCGGGGTGATTCCTGGCATGCCTGGGTCCGGGCGCTGGCCCTGACCATCCACTGGCTTAACCCACTCGTTTGGATCGCCGTCTCCCGCAGCCGGCGCGACGAGGAACTGGCGGCCGATGCCGCCGTCCTGGCATCCGGCACCCCTCCCGACCGCTACGCCGCCGCCCTGCTTTCAGTCGCCCGCTCCTGTCAATTCACCACCCTTACCCCGCTCGTCTCCGCCATGGCTCATTCCTCCACCCTCGAATTCCGCATTCGTCATCTCCTCGGCACAAAGTTTGCCCCCCAATCCCCCGCCCGCTTCGCCGCGGCCGGGATTGGCCTGAGCTTCCTCACCGCCGGATTCATCGGCTGCAGCAGCGTGCAGCAGGAATCCCGCGACCCCAATGATATGAATCTGCCGGGCGCCCGGACGCCCAATGCGCCAATTGATACCATGGAGCTGAAAAAACTCTTCGCTGCCGACCCCTCCACCGCCAAGCGATTCATCGTCAACTGCCGCGTGATCGATTTGGCAGGCCGCGATCTAAATGTTCCTGACGAGGGGTCCAATCCGCGGATGTTCGCTCAAATGCTGGCTCTGCGGCCCGGGCAAAAGGGCCATTTGGAAACCATCCGTGAATTTCCCTATCCAACGCGTTATAATCTTCCCAACCTAAGCGCCTTCACGCCGGTCCCGGCCCCGGGTGGAGGCAGCTTTCCGGTCACCCCCACGACCCCGCAGGAATTCAAGTTCAGAAACATCGGGTGGGAAGCCATTCAGGTTACAGTGCGGCAGGATGGCGCCTTGCTGATGGTGTCGGGCACTTTCCGGGAAACGACTTTCGATGGTTTCATCCAGAATGCCGGCGAAGCCTTCAGCCCCATCATCACCAAAGGCAGGAATGCCCTTGGGATGGAGGAGGAAGTCGTCCTGACGGACAATAAAGTCCTTACCCCCGCCTTCACCCAACGGGAAACACCCTTCACCGTGGCTGCCCTCCCGGGAAAAACCTACCGCCTCCGCCTGAATCTGAAACACCCTGACGCCTTTCTGGAGATCTCCTGCACTCCGGAAGTCCCTGGCTAAGAACGATAGGAAATTCACCGGCGGCGGTCATCCCGGCGGTCTTGGTCTTTTTCCTTCTGCTTCTGGGCGGCGGCGAGGCCTGCGGCTTCGACTTTGCGGAACTTGCCTTTGGTTTTGCGGGCGATGTCCTTGAGCATGTCCTCCTCTTCCTTTTTATCGGCTCCAGTCAGGTAGTAGATGGTGTGGATGCGGGGGAGGGTTTCTCGTTCCTCGGAAGCGTCCTCGAGCAGGCCGGTGAGGGTTTTGGCGGGGATTGTCGTCATGCCGCCGCCGGGTTGGCTGGCGGTGGCGTTGCCATCGGTGAGCATGAAGGCGGTTTCGGGATTGAGGCGGAAGAGTTCGGTGAGGGCGTAGTCGTGGCGGGTGCCGCCGGGTTTGCCTCCGGTGGGCGGGGCGGAGTTGGCGTCCACTTCGGTTTCGATGTGCGCGCGGGCGGCCGCTTTGTTTTCATCGGTGGCCCGCACCAGTTCCGGCTTCCAGCTGCGGGCGCTGCCGCTCCAGCGGATGATCCCGAAGCGGGTGTCCGGGCCGAGGCCGTTGATGAGTTTGATGGCTTCGAGACGGATCACATGGAAGGCCTGGTCCTTGCCTTCCTTGAGCAGCTTGCGGGTGGTGCTGTCGTAGTCGCCGGTGCGGGTGAACATGGACTGGCTGACATCGATCATGATGACAAGGCTTTTGGCGCTGTCCTTGATATCGAAGAAGGCCAGTCCACTGCCCTTTCCCGTGCCCCCTCCACCCCCAAGTCCGCGTCCAGTGCCCCGGCCATAACCACTGGCGCCGATCATGCCGGAGATCTGGTCGGAGACGAGTTCGCTGGGGTCCAGCGGAAGCATCTGCTTCAAGTCCACGTCGGGCATGGCAGGGACGACCACGGGCGACGGAGCTTTGGAAGCCATGCGCTGCGAGTAGCTGGGGCGCGGCGCGGCGGCATCGTGTTTGGCATTGCTGAGGGCCTGCTCGCGGAGCTGGGCGGGAAGCTGCACGCGCTTTTCCAGCGGGGTGAAGGTTTCCTCAGGAGGCTTGATGAGGATTTCGCTGACCACCAGAATGACCGCCACGGCAATGATGGCCCCGTGCAGGATGATACTGAACGCCAGAGTGCCGATGGAACCTTTTTCCGCTGGGGGATCAGCCGGCGCGAGGCTGGCGACGGGGGGCGGTCCGACCGGGCGGACCGGCGGGACGATCCGTTTCGGGATCGGTTTATGCATCCTCGTCCTCCTCCTTGGTTTTCGGTTTCGCAGGCTTCTTTTTCGGCTTGGGCTTGGGTTTTGGTTCCGCTTTCCCGGTTTCCGGCTCTTCTGACAGGTCCTCCGATTCGACCGCTTCAGCGGCGGGCTTGGGTTTGGCGGGCGCGGCGGGTTGTTGTTTCAGCCAGGCCTCAGCGGCGGTGGCTTCCGGGGACGACTGATAGAGTTGCGTAAGATCTCCAGCCCATTCGGCGGCCTGGGTGTTTTCTTTTTGAGCGGTGGAAAGCTGCGCCGCCGCCCAGAGGCCCCGGGCGGCGAGATCTTCCTCGGCTCCATGGAATAGGTGAGGGTAGAGATAACCATCGAAGGCCTCGTTGAGGAGTTGGGCATGCCGGGGAACCAGTTCGTCCTCGTCCTGCCAGCGGGGATGGTCCTTTTCCAGTTGAGTCAGGGCCGCGGCGGAGGCCTCGGCCATGACGTGGCGCAGCTCGATCAGGACGCGGGGATCGCCACTGTGCTGGAGCAGGGCTTCGGCCTGGGGACGGACCTCCGCGGTACGGCCCTGGCGAAGCATGACCCGGAGGCGGCCGGCCTGGGCACGGCCGCGGCGTTCGGCACTCCAGTCGGCTGCCTCGATCTGTTCATAAATTTTCAGGGCACGCTCCCGGCGGTCTGCGGTGTTCACCCGCGTCAGCAATTCGGCATAAATCAGCCCAATTTCGCCACCCTTGGTCCGGGGCCGGCCAAGCCACGGAAGGTGTTTCACCCAATAGATCATCAGCGGTTCCGAACGTCCCTCGCGGATGGCGGTGGCGCGGGCTTCGGTTTCGCCAGGGAAAGGAGCGGGATCGATGTGATCAATTTCCACCAGGGGAATGAGGCGCTCGGAAGGGACGGCGGTGGGGGTGGCCCGGTAGGTGATTTTGACGGCATCGGCGGTGAAGTCGATGATTTTGCAGTCCGCTTTCCTGCCGTTTTTCAGGACGATGGTGTCCTGGGCGGAAGAAAGACCCATGCTCAGACAAATGAGGAGGATCCCTGATTTCATGACTTGCCTCCGGTCAGGGATTTGAGGCGCTCGCGGGCCTGGATGGCGGGAGGGGTCGTGGCGAAGTCGCGTTTGGCGAGCAGGGCACGGTAAACGATGGCGGCTTCCTCTGGTTTGTTAATGGATTCCAAAACGAGCCCGTGTTCCAGCCAGGCAGGAGCGGCAAATTCACGGAATTTGGCTCCGGATAAATAACATCTTTCAAAGTGGCGGGCGGCGCCGGCGGGGTTTGCCTGGGCGAGGGCGCAACGGCCCAGTTCCAGGAGGGCGCGGGCTTTTTGACGATGCTGGGCAAGGCGGCTGGTGGTGACTTTTTCGAGGAGATTGGTGGCGTCGTCCCACTTGCCGGCACTGCGAAGCAGGATGGCCTGCTCGATCATCGCATCGCCGCCGGCCGTGCCGCCGACCGCTTCGTGGCCGCTGCGCTCAAACCACAGCAGCGCCTCGTCCGGTTGGCCGGCAGCCAGCGCCAGCATGCCCAGGCCGTAGGAGGCGCGTTCCTTTTCAATGGCCCGGGGATGCCATTTGCGGAGGGCTTCATAGAGATCGCGCGCGGTGCGGGGAGCCCCGGCCTCACGGCGGGCATCGGCACAGTCCGCCAGCAGACGCGGGTGGTGGATCGCGGGGTCCAGGAGATCACCCAGTTGCATAAAAACGACCCTGGCCTGATCCGGGGAGGATTCACGCAACAGATGGCCACGGGCCCACAAGGCCCTGACCGCCATGGTTTTGCGGCCCGCCGCCCGGGCTTCACGGTGCAGGGTGTCCAGCTTTTCCATCAGCCTGGCAATCCCTTCCCCGCCTGAATAAAGACGGCGGGTGGCGAGCAGGAGATCTTCCACGCCCTGGCTGGCAGGGTCGTCGCCCAGACTCTCCAGGGTAGCCCAGTAGAGAATGCGGGCCGCGTCAGGATCACCGGCTTTGGCGGCGGCCTTTCCTTGCTGAAGCACCGCTTCGGCCAGGCGGAGGCTGCGGGGGTGGGAATTGATAAAACGGGCGAAATGGTCGCGCTCGGCCTCCGGCCGCTCCAGGCGGCGCAGGCCCTCACCGATTTTAAACTGCGCTTCCTCAAACATCCGGTCCGCCGATTCCGGGACTTTTCGGAGTATGATCAGGCCTTCGTCCATGTTGCCGGAGGCCATGAGGGATTCGCCGAGAAGCAGGGTGGCCTCGGCGACACGTGGATGGTCCGGGTGGTCATTGAGAAACCCGGCAAATTCCCTGGCAGCAGCCTCGTGCTGCAGTTGATTATGGAGACAGCGGGCGCGCTCGAAGACGGCATCGGAGGCGTTGCTGCCGGAAGGATGGGTTTTCAGGTAGGAAGCAAGCACATCACGGGCCGCGGGCCACTGCTTCTGAAAAGTCAGGGCCATGCCTTCCCAGTAGAGGGCATCGGCCCTGAGGGGGCTTTTTGAATAACGTTCACGGAGCTGGCGGAAGGTCACCACGGCGGCTTCCGGGCGGTCGAGTTCCATCTGGCAGATGCCACCCATGAAAAAGGAGCGTGAGGCTAGTTTGTGATCGGGAAAATCTTCCGCCAAGTCGCCGTAGGCACGCTCGGCTTCCTCGGTGCGGTTGAGGCCATGCAGCGCTTCGGCGCGGGCGAGGCGGAGCGGCGGAATCTCCGGGGCATCGGGAGCAGTTTGGAACCGCTCCGGAAAACGGATGGTGGCCTCGAGCACTTTGTCCCAGCGTGGAATTTGTTGCCACGAGGCCAGTTCGGTCTGGGCGGCGTTCTGGAGGAGCTTGTCCGGAGGAAGTCCGGCCACCGCACTTTCAAGGAGGGCCCCGGCCTCGCGCCAGCGCTGCAGGCCCATGAACGCCTGGGCAAGCCGCAGTTGGCGGGCGGCATCGTAACTTTCAATTTTCTCAAACTGCTCCAATTCACGGCTGATGCGCGCCAGGATGCCGTCGATCTGGAAGACGAGCGCTTCCCGTTTGGCTCCTTCTTTTTTCAGCAGATCACGGCGGGCCTGCCACTCGGTCTGGCGGGCGTGCTGATGCTCCAGGAGGCGTGCGCGGGGCCAGAGGCGGTTCAGACAGGCGATGGCCTGATACCACTTTTCGTTTTCGAGAAACTCCGCGCCCAGCTGCAGCGTCAGGAGTTGAAAGGAGACCACCTGGGTCATTCCTGACAATCCAGCAAAGGACCCACGCACGATCGTCAGGGCCTCGTCGGTCCGGCCGGCTTCCATCAGGCTGTGGAGCAGGAGCACCCGGGCCCGGCCCGCGACTTCTTTTTGGTCGGGAGGAAGCTTGGGGATTTGATCCGCGAAAAAATCGGCCGCGGCGGGGTAGTCTTCCAATTGAAGGTAGCCGGTGCCGAATAGCAGAAAGGCCTCGAAACGGCGGGTGCGGTCGTGGGCCGGCTCCGCGTAATACGCTCCGAATGCTTCCTGCGCCCCGCGGGTGTCACCGGTGCGCAGGAGGCAGATGCCCCGCCAAAAGCTGAGTTCCTCACGGGCGGCGGCCGGGAGCCCGGGGTGCTTGAGGGATTGGCCAATCAGGGTGATCGCAGCCTCAAAATCGCCCCGCTTCACCTTGCACATGGCGAGGAGGGGGCGGATTTCATCAACGTAAGGAGCCACCTCGGGATTTTCCCCGTAGTCGGCCACCAGCTGGTCGAGCAACTTTTCGGCTTTTTCGAAATCGGAGGCCTCAAAGGCCGCACGCCCCTGGCTGATCAGGCCGGAGGCGGTGAGATTGTCAGGAGTGGTTTCCTGAGCGGACGGCGGCGGATCGGTGGCCGCGCCCCGGGCCAACGGGCCGGAGAGGGCGGCCGAACACACCACCACTCCTGCCCAACGCAGCATGCGGAAAGGAGAGGAAGGGTTCTCTGACATGAGGACGGCTCCTGCTAATAGCAGCAAGCAGCCCATAATGCCAAGGAATTTCCAAGGATAGGCTATCGATAGCAGCGGCGGCCCGGCGGATTGATATCAGGCTGGGGGCGGAACGATGAGGGTTATTGGATCCTTACCTCTGCCCGCAGCCGGTGGAGCAGGCTATACAGGCCAAAATAGGCCCGGTTGACATAAACGGACTCGGCAGGGCCCCGGGCACCCCGCAGGGAGCGGAGGGATTTGTCTTTGCGGTTGGCCTCGCCCATGTCGTAGATGGCCTTCAGAAACGCAGGATCAGAGAAGTCGAAGCTAGCGGCCTGAAAGGGGCGGGCCAGCAGTTCGATGGATTGCCGGGCCAATGTCAGGATTTTGGCGGTCGTTTCCGGGGTATCCTCCGGCAGGAGGATGGACAGCCCGCGCAGGGCGCTGGCAAAGGCGTCCCGGTCCTGCAGGAGCGCGGGGTTCAATAGTGCGAATTGACGGTCATGGAAGTCCTGGCTGATGGCCCGGGTGCAGCCGAAATCGAGCACCCAGAGCTGCCCATCCTTGACCAGGAAGTTTCCTGGATGAGGATCGGCGTGGAAATGCAGCAGCTGGTGCATTTGATGGGCGTAGAAGTCCCAGAGCGCCTGACCGATTCGATTGCGCTCCTCCTGGCTGGCGGGGCCATCGGCAAAACGGTCGAGCGCCTGACCGTCGATCCAGTCCATGGTGAGGACACGGGCCGAGCAGCGGCCGGGATGGAACGCCGGAAACCTGACATTTTCGAGGCTGGCACAGGCCGCGGCCAGTTCCTGAGACCGGCGGAGTTCCATGACATAATCAGTCTCTTCCAGCAGGCGCGCCTCCACTTCCTTGAAATAATGGGCGACATCCGCCTCGCGAAGTCCAAGCATCTGCAGGGCGACAGGTTTCACGACCCGGAGGTCGCTGGTCAGGCTTTCGGCGACGCCCGGATACTGGACTTTGACGGCGACCGCCTGACCCTGCAGCCAAGCGCGGTGCACCTGACCGATGGATGCCCCATGCGCGGCCTGGGGCGTAAACTGATCGTAGAGGGCCTCGACCGGCTGACGGAATTCCCGCTCAATGGTGCGGCGGACCAAAGGCCATGAAAGCGGCGGGGCCGAATATTGGGCTTTGGAAAACTGGGCAGCATAGGCGGCCGGCAACAGCTGGTCATCCATGCTGAGCATTTGTGCGAGCTTGAGCGGTCCGCCCTTGAGTTGGCTGAAGGTTTCATAAATGCGGCTGGCATTCGCTTCATCCAGGGCCTCCCGGGCGGCGGCCGCAGGCGCGTTCGACACCGCGCGCTGGCCATAATATTTCAGATAGTTCATCCCCACGGAGGCGCCAGCGCCGGCGAGGGCCGCCATACGGGAAAGCGGGGTGCTGCGGATGCTTTCCTGGCCGGAGCCGGGGTCGGGGATGGGCTCCATGAGTTCAGGTCAGGCCCGGTTAGTCCACTTCGGCAGAAGAAACCGCAGGAGATCGAATCCCGAATCCAGCACTTGTCTGCCAATAAGATCGAACAGGACAGTGGTGGATTTCTCGATGAACGCATCGGTCCGCTCGTAACGCGGGCTCGCATCACGGAGGTGGAAATCGATCACGCTGCGGAATAACCGGTAGGCCGCCTGCGGATACAACCGGCTAAGAGGGCCGCGCGAGGCAATCTCGCCATGGACGCGTCCATGTTCCAACAGCTGTTGGGCAAAATCGAGGAACCGGTCTTCGAACGCGGCCAGCTCCGGTGGATTGGTCAGGACACTGCGGCCCTGCAGGCGCACGAGGAGGAGCGAACGGAAATCGAGGGACGCTTCGGCAAAGGCGAAAAGGAAGGCCAGCATCCGGTGGCGGGCACTGAAGGAATCCCACTCGGGGCCGCTTTCCACGGATTCAATGACATGGTCCAGCCTCGCCACCCACCAAGCCGATTCCACGGCTTCCAACGAGGGAAACTCCGCGAAGAAACCGCGTTCCGTGAAACCATGGGCTTCAGCAAACCGGAAGACGGAAACCGGCGGATGACCCTCGCGGCGGAGGTGAGCCTCGTAGGCATTGAGGATTTGCTGCCGCAGCGGCGGCGCGGTGATTTCGCTGGTCGGTTCCATACTCTGAATTACGCCCGTCACGGGTTGTCGCACCAGCGATTCATGCCTCATCTTCCACCGCCCGGAAAACAGGGTCCAGCAGGTCCTCCGTGGCCGTTGGGCGGGCGAAAGCGAGACTGGCCGGGAGAGGAAGGCCGGAAACCCCCTTGCCCAGGACGAGGAAGTGAAATTTTTGCCCGAGATGGGCGGGATGCGTCAGGGTTTGAAATTGACGCTGCCACGCGGTGCCGGCTGCGGCGCAAGATTCCATTTCCCTCAAAGCAGGGGCCGCGGCGGCGGTGAGAAAACGGGCCTGATCCAGAAATCCCAACACTTCGCAGCCCGATTGCACAGCTGTGGTGGCGGCGAGGGAAAAATCGACGTGCGCGGTGAGATCCGTCTCCCCGATCGCGTCAAAGGGGTCTTCGTGCGCCCGGTGCTGACGGTAACACCGCAGCGTGCCGGAGATGCGGTGCGGAGCATAATAATCCCGGGCCGGGTAGCCGTAGTCGGCAAAAAACAGGTAACCTTGAATGAGGCGGGCGGCCGCGAGGCGCAGCTGGGAGGCCACTGCCGGGGCGATTTCGGTGGCATAACCTTCTGAAAACTCCTCTCCCAGCCAGGCAAGGCGCTTCACGAGCGCCCGGTCTTCCGGTTCCCGCTCCAGCCAGCAAAAACGCTGTTCCGCATCCAGCCCCATATGAAGTTCCTGCCATCGGCCGCCAGTGAACCGCACCCGGCGGCACGGGATGGCATCCAGGAGTTCGTTGGCGAAATAACAACCGTGCGGGGCGGCATCGACTCTGTCATGGGTCACCTGGGAGCGGTAGGAAGCCAAGGTTTTCAGCTGGAGCGCGGCCATGGCGGGCAGCGGTTCGTCAATTTGATAAACCAAGGCCCGCAGGAAATCCGGCCGGTGCTGATGGGCCCAGTTCAGGACATCGAGGGCGAATTGACCGTCGTTGGCGCCCGCCTCGATGAGGGTGAAGTCATCTGGCTTTCCCAAACGTTCCCATGCGGCACAAAACTCGCCGGCCATGATCTGCCCAAATAGGGGACCGACACTGACACTGGTGAAAAAATCCCCAGCCCGCCCCGTCCGGCCCCGCGTCGCGGTGTAATAGCCGTGCTCCCGGTGGTAGAGAGCGGCCGCCATAAAGCTGGAAAAAGGCATACTGCCCTCCGCCAGCAGGCGCCCGGTGATGATTTGGGCCAGTGGGGTCATGCCATCTCAGGGTAATCGACTTCGACCAGATAGAGTCCCGCCGCCGCTGCCACGTGGGCGCATTTGCCAGAAACGCGGCGGTGCAGCAGATCGGTCAACCAAGTCAGGGATTCACGGCCCGTGGCGACCCGGAGCAGGCCACCGGTGACCAGGCGCACCATCTTGTAGAGGAAACCGGACCCATGAAACGTCAGGGTCACCACCGGGCCCTGCACCCCGGGCTCCACGGTCCAGAGGGTGCGGACATTGTCCTCCGTGCCGTCCTCATGACCACGGAAAGCGGCAAAGTTTGTGAAATCATGGGTGCCTTGGAGCGCCAGGCAGGCCCCGGTCAGAGCCGTGAGATCCAAGGGCCTGGGGTGATGGCAGGCCAGCCCCGCTTCCAAAGGAGGCAGCACCGCACCGGTCCAGAGGCGGTAGCGGTAGGTCTTGCCGGTGGCATCAAAGCGGGCATGAAAGGTATCCGGCACCATCCGGCTCTGCATGACGCGGATGGAGGGCGGCAGGTGGACATTCAGGGCCCGCAGCCAGGCGTCGGGCGGCAGGGCGCTCCCAGCCGGAGTGTCAAAATGCACCACCTGTCCGAGAGCATGGACCCCGGCATCGGTTCGTCCGCTGGCCGTCACCCGCAGCGGCTGATCCGGCAAAATTTGGAGAAAAGCCTTCTCAAGGGTGTCCTGCACGGTTCGACCCGACGGCTGGGATTGCCATCCCGCGAAGGGGCGGCCATCATAGGCAAGGGTGAGACGGAGGCGCGGCATAAGGGAAACTATTCCATGCCGTCCGCCAGTCCTTCCGGCAAGGGCGCGGCCTGCGCGTCCAAATAATCCTGGAGGATGACCACCGCCGCGGCCTGGTCGATCAGGGGGCGGTGGGATTTGGTGCGCTTGCCGGCCGTACGCAGATGCTCGGTGGCTTGCACCGTGGAGCGGTATTCGTCCTGAAAGGCGATAGTGGTTCCTTGCGGGAGCAGAGGGCGGAGGGATTCTGCAAAACGTCTCACTTTTTCGGCCGCACTGCCTTCCTCGCCATCCGCCCGCACCGGCAATCCCATGATGATTCCGGCGGCACGACGTTGTTGAAAGATCTCCACGATGCGGCGCAGGGCGGCTGGCCGTGGTTGGGAAGCAACCGTTTCCAAGGGATGAGCCAAGAGGCCGAGGGCATCTGATCCGGCGACTCCAATCCGGGCGTCACCATAATCCAGTCCAATCAGCGCCAAGCTTGAATCAGGAGGCGATACCGGGGTCATGGCAGGCACTTGAGACAAAAACAGCGCCCCGGTCAAAGGGCGCTGTCTTGTTGGAATTCAGTTCTGGATCATGCGGGGTTCAGCCGGCTGGGACGATGATCTGGTCTCCATCCATGAGAACGGGGTTGTTGGAACCGTCAGCATTAATCCTCCTCATGTCATAAATCTTTTCGTTATTTCCGCGAAGGAGTTTGACGGCTTTTGTCTTGGCAAACTCCGTGAATCCACCGGCACGGTTGATCGCCGCCATCAGGGTCATGCCCGCACGAAGGGGGAATTCCCCGGTCGCCCGAACTTCTCCACCGACACTAACCACATGGCTGGCCAACTGGGGATCCTGGGGCAGGGCGGCGGTAATTGTTGGGTTTGTGTAAATATCTGCAGCCTTGTAAGCTGCTTCAATACGACGGGCGAGCGCTGCGGCACTGATTCCGGCACAGGGAATTTCCTGATCCAACATGGGCAGTTTGACAGTGCCGCGGTCGGATACGGGATAAATGGTGGTGACCGTAGAGGCATCTTCCGCCGGGGTTTGGAGGGAGATCTGAACGGAATCACCCGGTTTCAAAACGCCTGCCTGCTGGGCCTTGGCAGGAATGGCGGCAAACAAGATGAGGAGCGCAAAGAATGAAGCAGGTAATTTCATAACGGAATGTGTGGTTATGGTTGGAGTGGCGGGTTGTTTGGATTGTTCAATCAATAGTCTTCTCCTTCGCCTTTCCGGCCCCCTCCCGCCGGGGTGTTGGTGCGGGCAGGACCGGCACTGGAGGAAGCGGCACCCCGGGCAGGACGGCTTTTCTCCATGTTGGTCGGGGAGTAATAGGTGTAATAACTCGTGTAGTATTGGTACTGGCTGTCGCTGCGGACATCCACGTTGTTAAGGACCACGCCGAGCAGGTTGCCTCCGACGTTTTCAATCGCCTGTTTGACCCGCATCAGCATGGTGCGGGGCAGTTTGCGGTGCTGGATCACGATGATGGTGAGGTCGACTTCCGAAGCCAGCACGGAGGCGTCGCTGACGCCAAGGATCGGAGGGGAGTCGATCAGCACCAGATCGAAACGGTTCTTGACGTCGGCAATAAGCTCCGACATGCGGCGGCTATTGAGAATCCCGGCGGCATCGGCAGGGAGAATGCCCGACGGCATGAAGTAGAGATTTTCAATCGGCGTCTGGAGGATGACATCTTCGAGTTGCAGCGCGGTGGTCAGGTAGTTGGTGAGACCGACCGAGTTGTTGATGTCAAAGAAGGTGTGCAGCTTGGGACGGCGCAGGTCACCATCGATCATGAGGGTGTTATAACCACCCTGGGCGCAGATATAGGCAAGGTTGACCAAGGTGGTGGATTTTCCTTCGCCGGCACCGCCGGAGACGATGGTGATGGCATTGGCATCCGCGCTCTTCCGGTTGAACTCGATGTTGGTACGCAGAATCCGGTAGGCTTCCGCATCCGGGCTGAGACCACTTTGTTTGTGGAGCACGCCCACGTCCTTTGGAATGACCGCCAGCACTGGGACCCCGAGATAGCGTTCCACATCGTCGAGCGTTTTGACGCTGGTATCGAGGTATTCGAGGAAAAAGGCGAGGACCAGACCGAGAATCAGGCCGAGACCCGCTCCGATGCCGAGCAGGAGAGGAACGTTGGGGCGGGCGGGAGTCAGATCCGGCTTGGCAATTTCATGCACTTGGATCGGAACGCGGGGCAGGAGCATGTTGACCTCCGTTTTAAGGAAGGTTTCCCGCATCTGATTGAGCAAATCCAGCTTCATTTCGTAGCTCGATTTGGCTTTGTAATAGGCGGCAGAGTTTTTCTTTTCTTCCAGAGATTCTCCCTTTTTGGTGTCACGGATATCACTGACGCTCTTCAGGGCATCTTCGACATTTTTGATCATGACCGTCAGACTGTCCCGGTAGTTTTCGGCCGCCGTCATGAGGATTTGTTGCTCTTTTTTGATTTGGGAGGCAAGACCTTGAACTTTAGGGTGTCGCTTGCCAAAACCCGAATTGGTCATTCTCTCATATTCAACCCGATCCTTTTTGTAGACGCTGGCGAAGCTCCGGATGGTGTCATCCTCGACTCCGAGGCTCATGGCATATTCGATCAGGTTTTCGCCGCTCAGGTTTTGAAGATTCTGCAAGTTTGCCTTCAGGGTGGCCACCTTGGTCTGCATCTCCAGGACGTTTTGGGAACTGCTCCGAAGGTCCTCATCCGCGCCGCCAAGGGTACCGCTCATCCCGCGCGTGGACTGCCCGAACGTAAGATCCACGATGCCGTATTGGGTCATGATTTGCATCATCTCGGCGCGGGCTTCCTCCACATCCGTGGACTGGGCTTTCAGTTTCAGACTGAGTGCGCCCACGAGGCCTTCCACCCGGTCCTTTTCCGTTTGGTTCCGCCGTTCTTCATAAGCCTCGCGCACGGCATTCGCCAACTCGGCAGCTTCGTCGTATTTGTTGCTGTAAACTTCGATCGAGATGATTTCCGTGCCGCGCTCCTCCTCGGTTTCGATCATACGGCTGAGTTTGCTGACCGCATCATCTTCCGACATTTCCCAACGGGCCTTGAGGTTTTTTTTATTCACGACCTGAAGCAGGGTCTCGCGGGAGGTGATGATCTTGAATTGGGTCTCCAGGAAATTGCCACTGAGGTTGTTCATGCGGCTCCCATTATTCCCATCTTCGAAGACGGTGGTTTGGGCGATCTGGTGCACTTGCAGGCTGGTGCGTCCGACGTATTTCTTATCCAACAGGGCCACAATGACGAGAGACGCCAGGAGGACGAGGAAGAAGGTAAGGAGGATCACCCCCCAGCGGTTGCGGACGACCTGCCAGTAGTCGAGGGCGTGCATCTTGGATTCGGCGAGCTGCTCTTTCATCGAGGGGGGAGAATTTGAAGGTTAAGACTGGTAGTGAATACCGTCCGGAATGCGTTCTGTAAAGGAAAAGCCCTCACAGCATCAAAAGACACTGTGAGGGCTGAATTGTTCAATTCGAGGCAGGCCAACTTAGAACTTGGCGGTCATGCCCAGCGAGAGGATATGACGGTCATATTCCCGGGCAGCAACATCAGAAGTGGTGGTCGTGAAGGAGTAGCCGGTGTTGAGGACGAGGTTTTTGTAGACGTTGTAGTCGAGGCCGAGGCTGACTTCGATCACGTTGTCATCGGTTTCAGGGGTGCCTCCCTGGAAGCTGTCGAAGACATAGTTGGCACCGAGATTGCCGGCGAGTCGGTTGGTGAAGCGCTGTTGCACGCTCACACCGGTCCGGAAGGAAGTCCGGTCCTCATAAGTACCGATGTCAGCATCTTCGTAACCGTAACGGCCATACCAACGGACATAGGTCTGTTTGGCGATGCTGTGGGAGAAGCTGGCTTCTGCATAGGGGCTGGTATCACTGCCACCATTGTCCCGGTCACGCACCTCAGCACCCGCCCGGAAACTCCCGGTGGTGCGGCGGCTGAAGGAGTGGTCCACCCCGCCCAGGAAATACTGGGACGTGTAGTCCCCAAAACCGCTGTCATATTCCGTGATGCCATACCGGTAGGTCAACACCCCAGTGGTGAGTTTGGTGAAAGCATAGCGGAAATCCTGCGAAAAGAGATTGCTGATGTAGTTCTCACCGGAGTCGGCGTCCGAATCATAATCAATCCCGGACAAGGTGTAGCCGGTGACGGTGGAGAACCGCTTGGTCCAGGCGTAGGCCACATTCAGATTATTGTATCCATAAATGTAGGGCTGGGTGCGGCGGGCCACCGAGGTCCCGATCTGGTAGTTTGGCTCATACTCGTAAGCGAAGTAGAGATTGTCGGTGATGGTCAAACGCGGGTTGACGCGGTGGCGCAGGGCAAAATTGACACTGGCGCTCTGCTGGAACTCATCGACACCTTCAGGAGCATCAATGTAATAAAACGGGTTGTAGGTGAGCCCAAAGGTGTAGGAGGTGCGGCGGTCGCCGGTGCTGTATTCAGCAATAACAGTGCCTTTGATAAAGGCGCTGTCCTGCTCATTGTTGGGGCTGAGGTTCACATTGGAATCCCAACCAGCACCCAAACCTACCGTAACAGAAAAGGGCAGTTTTTTCTCAAACTCGTCGCGCTGACCAAGACTGAGGAGCCCTTGAGCATGGGCACCGGTGCTGAGGACGGCGAGAGAGGCGAGGGAGAGCAGGCAAAGTTGTCGTTTCATGGAAGCGTGGTTAAAAATTCAAATCAGCGGGGGGAGGGTTCAGTGAACACTGAGGTGCCCATTAAAAGTCGTATTGTGCCAGTGCCGGAGACTGCTTTCAAGGTAATTATTCAGAAAACCGTCAGGTTTATTCGGGAATATGGCGGGTGAGGGGTGAACTGGGACGTTTCGGGAGCTTTTTCCGGGTCGAAATGACCCTTTGAACCGCTCCTGCGATGGGCGCACCGGCCCCACGTTGAGACGGCATAATGACGTAGATGCCCGAAATTCCCACCGAAGGCCAAAACGATTCCGCGTCATCTGCTGGGGCAGCAGCAGCCTGATTGACCGGAGCTTGGCCTTTTCCGTCGACCGCCGGCTCCGGAGCAGCGGGGGCAGTTCCGGTGTCGGCGGGGGGGGCAGGAGCAGGCGCGAGCCAAGGGACGGCGCCATCCCCCAACTCCTTGGCAAGGGCAGCCCGGACAGCTTCTGCTGAATCAGGAGCTTCCATAAGTGCGCATTCCGTGATCCCGGCGGCTGCAGACGGGGCCAGGCGCACCCCGGCCACCACAATTTGGGAAGTCAGGGCGGGATCGCGTCCCGACAAGTTCACTGCGTTACGGATGATGGGGCAGGCGCAGGCCTCATTGGTAGTAAGCGCATCCTCCACTGCAAGAATGAGCCGGCCGGGATCAGCGGCAATGTCGGCCCGCATTTTTTCCAATACCGGAGCACAGTCGATTTTGACGGTTTTGATCCCGGACTGGGCGTGCAACCGGCCCCCCCCGGGCAGCAATATCCCCGGCACGACCAGGAGAAGCACAGAAAAAAGAGGGCGGCGCATCGGGAAAGCAATTTTCCCTGCGGCTTTTAGTGGAGCGGGCAGCGGGAATCGAACCCGCCTGGCCAGCTTGGAAGGCTGGAACTTTACCACTAAGCTATGCCCGCAGAAGCCGCCACAGGTGACACTAGTGTAAGAAATACCAGAACTTCAGCAAGTATTATTTCTAAGAATACTTAATCAAATTCAAGCTTTCAAGTGCCTGACGCGACTCCATTAACGCACATCGAACGCGTCGCGCAAGGCGTCTCCTAAAAAATTCAGCGCCAGCAGGGTCAGCCCCATGGCCACCGCTGGAGTGACCAACAGCCACCAACGGGAAATCAGCGGATTCACTGCTCCGGCCCCTTCCTTCAACAAGGTCCCCCAACTCGACGCCGGCTCTTCAATGCCGAGCCCCAGAAAACTGAGAAAACTCTCGTCGAGCACCACCACCGGCACCGTCAGCGTAAGATACGTCAAAATCACTGTCCACAGATTCGGCAACAGGTGGCGGATCATGATTTTCCACTGCGACTGCCCCAAAACGCGGGCCGCCGCGATGAATTGCTGCTCCTTCAACACCAGCACTTGGCCGCGGACGATCCGAGCCATCGTCAGCCACTCGATAAAGCCGAGGCAGAAGATTAGAATAATGGTCCGCTGATACGGAATCGCACCGTCCACCAAGGCCTTGATGGTCATCCAGTTCCGCACCTCGGCGGCCGCACGGGCCTCATTGATCCACAAACTGAGCGGCCCCGTGAGGGCACTGATCAGGATCAGTACAAAAAGCACGCGGGGATTGGCATAGAGCACATCGACCAACCGCATGAGGAAACTGTCCACTTTTCCCCCGTAAAATCCGGCGGTCATCCCCACCAGCGTCCCGATAAACAAACTCACTGCCGCGGCGCACAAACCCACCACCAGCGAAACCCGCCCCCCGGAAAGCACCCGGTAGAGCACATCACGGCCGCTCGCATCCGTTCCCAGCCAGGCCTGATACTGCGCCCCGTCCGCGGCAGTGACTTGCGTTCCGGGAGGACTGAACGTGGCCGCGCTTGTCATATTTCTGGCTGATTCCATCAACGGCGGCGCGATGAAACACACCAAGGCTGATAACACCAGGACCGCCAGCGAGATCATGGCCATCCGGTCCAGCTTCAGCCGCTCCCAGCCGGTCAGCGGGTCGGAGGCGGCGCGCCCGGGAGCGGTGATGGAAAGAGCGGCGCTACTCATACAATTTGATGCGGCGGTCCAGCACGCAGTAGATCACATCAACCATGAAATTCAGCACCACCAGCAGCACGCAATACACGGCGACGGCCCCCATCAGGAGAAAGCCGTCCTTGTTCAGGATGGAATTCACAAAGTGCTGTCCGGCTCCGGGAATCCCGAAAATGCTCTCCACCACCACGCTGCCCGTCAACAGCCCCGCTGCCAACGGCCCCAGATAACTCACCACCGGCAACACCGCCACCTTCAGGGCGTGTTTGAAGATCACCTGCCGCTCCGCCAGGCCCTTCGCCCGCGCCGTCCGGATAAAATCCGCCCCCAGCACCTCCACCATACTGTTCCTCATCAGCCGCGCTACGTAGGCCCCGTAGGGAATCGCCAGACAAACCGCCGGCAGCACCACATGTTTCAAGCTGGTCCATCCTCCCACTGGAAACCACCCCAGCGTCAGGGCAAATCCCATCACCAGCAGCGGTCCCGTCACAAACGTCGGCAGCGAAATCGCCAGCAGCGCCCCCGTCATGGCCAACCGGTCCGGCCAGCCATTTTTCCGCGCCGCTGCCAGCGCTCCCACCGCGATTCCTCCCGTCGCCGCCAGGACAAATGCCACCCCCCCGAGGGCAAAACTGACCGGAAGGCTCTGCCGCAAAATCTCCGCTACCGTGAAATTCTTCGACTTCATGGACTCCCGGAAATCCCCCCGCAAGGCATCCCCCCACCAGCGTGCCACCTGCCACCGGAGCGGGCCGTCCAATTTATACTGCACCTCCTTGGCGTGAATCTGGTCGGCCGACAAATCCCGCTCAAAGGAAAATGGCCCGCCGGGCGAGGTGCGGAAGAGCACAAAAGTCAGCGTCAACACCACCGCCAGCACCGCCAGCAGGCTGAGGAAACGCGAAATTAAAAACCGGCCCATGTGCCGCAGAGATCAGACCTTCCAAGCCTCCCGGCAAGAAGGAATGCACTACGGCGCTTCATATTCGGCGCGGATGCGGGCGAAAAGCGGGCCTTCGGCGCTCATCGGGATGCGGATCACAGTATTCCCGAGGGAAAGCCGTCCCAAGGTGGTGCGGCCGGTGGAGCTGTCGGATTTGAAAATCTGCCACGCCCGCAGGTCTCCGGAAGTTTCTGTGACATACCGCACGTCGGATTTCACCGGGCCGAAGGTCAGCACCAATTCCTTTTTCCCGCTGATCGACCCGCTCTTCGGCAACCCGATAATGCTCCCGCCGCCATCGATGGTATCGCCCGCCGATCGTTCCAGGCTCACCTGCGGCAGCCGCCCGTGGTCCGCCGTGTAGGGCTGGCCGCCGAACGCGTATTCCATAAAATGCCCGAGCCCGTCGCCGTCCGGATCCGCCGCGTCGAATCCCGCATCCTCCAAAGCCGCGTTATTATAGCCGTGATTTTTCAGCAGGGATTTCCATGCGGCATAACCCTTCAGCGGGCTGAGCAGCGCGGTTTCACTGTCCTCGCGGGTGCCGCCCACCACATTTACGCGCACCCTCACCCACACCGATAAAGGCTGCGAAGCCCCGACAGGAAGCTGAATGCTCTGAATGGAGGCCGTGCCTCCGGAAATGGGATTGGAAGTATCACCGCTGTTTCCAATATACCATTGATAGCCTTTCAGCGCGGTGCTGAACGGCACCACCCGGAAGACCGCCGACTGCCCCGGAGCCACGGCTTTATCGTCCGGCTGAGTTTCGATGAGCGGGTCGTCATCATCCACCACCGTGACGAGGTGACCGGTCCGCACTCCCGCAAAAGCAGGGTCGGTTTCCGTGCTGGAAATACGGTGCGACAACCCCGTCAATCGATCCCCTTCGACCACCAAATCATCCACAGCGGAGAGGAGAACATTGACCGGCGTGGACCAGTTGAGCGAGGTGAAAAGTATGGTGGACCGCGAGGTCGCCAGCTGCTCTCCGGGATCAATCTCCACCGTCACCGGACTGATCGGTGCCTGATCCAGACGCACGGTGTAAAAGGCATTGAAGGTCGCGCCTTCCATCACGCGGGATGAAACGTTATTCACAATCAGACGCCCGGGATTGAAGAGCCCCCCTGCGATAAGTTTGACGTTATCTATTGTCCAGCCTCCGGCTTGATAGTCGCCGTCTGTCTTCCCCGTTCCGAACCTGAATTTCAAGCCCGTGGCATTGTCGGCAATCGCAGCGGGCAGCTCGATTTCCTGCCGGGTCCAATCCGAATCAAGGACTGCCTCGTCCTCGGGATTCCGCCAGACCGTGGTCCAGGAAGTCCCATTGCGGCTGGCCTGCACGACCACACTGTCGCCGGCCTGGACACCCAGCGAGCGTTGAAATTGCAGAAAAATCCGGCTGTAGCCCGAGACATTGATGGCCGGGGAAGTGGCATAGCGCGGGGTGGTCAGGTTGTGTTCGTATAGCGCCGCATCGCCGGTCCCCAGGCGGTAACCGAGCACGTTGTTTCCGCTGAAGGCCGATCCCGGATCGTGCCAGAGACTGCCCGTGCCCTGCGGTGGCCCGAAAGCCCAGCCGGCATCGCGTGCCCAAATAGCGACGGCACCGCTCTCGTCGAAGGTCCGCTCCCAGAGTTTTTTGCGCAGGAAAAAGGAGCCCAGTTTTTTGGCAGGCGTGACGTTGCCGTTCACATCGCGCACCTTGCCCGCGCGCAGCCGGACCTCGTATTCGCCAATATCCGATTCATCCCACACGCCTCCGGGCGGCGTGTAGGTATAGTCCATGGTCCAGTTTTTATTATAGTTGGAACTCGAAGCCCCGTCCCATGCCGCCGTGACCGCGATACCCGTGAACAAGGTCTCCCCCGCCGTCACGCGGCGCACCTCCACGCAGTTTCTTCCATTCTCGGAAACCGTCACCGGCGCGATGTCCGCGACGGCCACGCGGAAGCTGTATTCGGTATCGCCTTCCGTCCCATTTCCCAAGCCGTTGGGAAGAGTCACACCAGGCGGCGCGGGATCCGACGCGGGCAGCACCGCCGCCAGGGAACTTTCCACATTGGCATTTCCATTCCGGTCCTTCACCGCCCCGGCCGGCACCCTGACCGTATAACTGCCGCCTTCGCTGATGTCCCAGTCGTTCCCCGGCGCATTGAAACGGTAGGTCACATAAAGTTCGCGGCTGTTGCCGGATTGCGATATCAAGGTGCCGCTGAACGGGCCGAACTGAACGTCCCCATTGCCCAGGGTATCGGTGTCCAGCCCCGGGCTGTCCGTGTATTTCACCTCCACCTCCGCATGCGAGCTGCCGAGGGTAAAACCACTAACACTCCGGATCACCGCCACCGGCGGAGCGCTCTCATATCCCAAAGGCCGCGCCGAAATGGTGTAGGTGCCGAGCTGTCCATAGCGGGGATAGCCCGGATCCTCATCCGAGTCCGCGCGGGTCGTGGAACGCACGGTTAGATAATACGTGCCCGGCGTGGTGCCGCGTGTGGTCAGTACGTCCGGGGAATCCGGCACATCGGTTTCATTGATCACCGTATTTGACGCATCCCGCACCTGCAGCGTCAGGTTCACATTTTTGCCAAAGGGATTGGCAATGGCTTCAAAAACCCAAAATCCCTCCGGCATCTGCAGACGGAAGTAATCCACATCGCTGGAAGTCTCCAACCGCCCGCTGCCCTCGAACACGGGCCCCGCACCCTGCGCCGGAAGAGTCGTGGCAGTCGCCGTGGTGCCTCCATGATCATCCGTCAGCACCCCCAGCAGACCGGAGATCACCGCTTTCTGATCCTGATCGCTGCTCGCGAAGGGGTAGGACCCGTTGTCCCACGTGGTCAGGAAACGCGCCTCTCCGCCGCCATATCCCATGATCGGCGCCCATCCATTGGAATCCTCGCCATGGCCACGGTAGTATTCCCGGATATCCGACTCAGGGATATTCCAGTAGCCGGAATGCCGGAGGCCCAAAGCATGCCCCACCTCATGCGAAATGGTATCCCCCGCGCTCAGCCAGGTATTGTTCCACACCCACACCACACACCCGCTGCTGCCGTAGGAGCCCACCAGCCCCACCCCGCCCTTGGCATCGGGATACCAGCTTTTGGTCGGCGTGATCACCACCAAAACCCGGCTGTCGGAATCCGCCGCGTCATAGGCGGACTTCAACGTGGTAACATTCACCCCGAAGACCCGGAAATCCTCCGCCGCGTGCGCCCACGCCCGGATGCGGTCCTCACCCGACAACCCGCTGGCCGAAAAATTGATCCGCTCATCGTCATTGTGTTCACTGTTCCAAAAAGTATTATCCACCCAGCCGCCGTCGAACTTCAGATAGATCACCCGGGACGAGCCCGGACGGCTTTGAAGACTGGACCAGCTCAAATCCGGATCCACCGCCGGGCTGTCAGGATCATGGCTGCTGTCATTGAGCTGCGAGCACTCGATCTCCTCCCGCGCCCAGCGCTCCAGCCACGGGCCCTCATTTCCTGCCGTCCCTGGCAGGATCCGGTAAGCGTCAGGGCGCCCTTTAAACGTCAGGGTGCCGCGCCAGCCGGATTTGTTATGCTCGATAAAAAAACTCCCCGCCGGATGGCTTAACTTCCCGGACCACACGCGGGCCCCCGGCTCCGCCTCCATCGCCCGCCGCACCTCCCCCTGCGCCGTCAGCCCGTCGAATAAAGGAAACTCCACCACCGTCCCCGCCGCTGCCTTTTCCAACCCCGGCAACCCGCCCGCCAGCCGCCCGCTGCGTTGCGGAGCCGCCCCCCCCGTGCCCGGAGCCCAGTGCGCCACCGGCACCGCATCCGACTGCAACGTCCAACTCCGCACCGTCCCCGAAACCACCGGCACCACCCGAGCCGGATCCTGATCCTGATCCTGATCCTGATCCGGAACCGGAACCGGCATCGGAACCAAGACCGGCATCCCCGCCACCGCCGGGGCCGGAGAAACGGCCCGTCCCGCACCGGCATCCACCCCATTTTCCTCCGCCCCACGCCCGACGGAATTCGCCGACCCTTTGTCAGAAATATTTTCCCCCGCCGTCCTCCCTGACGCCGCAATCCCGGTCCCCCGCGCCACTGGGGTCACGTCCTCCAGCCCATCCAAGCCCTCATCCTCCTGCAAAAAAACCAACCCGCAAACCATCACCGACAACAAAGGCAGCAGCGAAATCAAAAGCCGTTTGGATAAAAAGGAACGTGTTGTCATGGCAGTGGGAAGACCGGGGAAATTTCGGCCTATTTATTAATAGGAAAATCCCGCCCCCCATCCGCCAACTTTCGGGAAAAAAGTTTACCGCCCGGTTTTTCCCTGAACCCGGAACATAATCAGGAGTTCCCTCCCCTCCACTTTTCCGCTTATACTCCCGCCATGTCCGGCCCCCCCGATGGTCTCCCCGAACCTCTTACCGCTCTTCTGCAGCAACTTGCAGCCGGTCAACCCGACGCCGGGGACGATTTGCTCGCCCTGGTCTATGACCAACTCCGCACCCTCGCCCGTCACCGGCTGAATGGCGTGGACGATGCCACCCTGCAGCCCACCGAACTCGTCCATGAAGCCTGGTTGCGGCTGGGCGGCGGTCAGGATCAATCCCCTGCCTGGGAAAACCGGCGGCACTTTTTTGGTGCCGCTGCCCGCGCCATGCAACAAATCCTGGTAGGCCACGCCCGCCGCAAAGGAGCCCTCAAGCGCGGCGGCGGCCGGCCTCCCCTGGAACTGGGCAGTATCCTCGATCTCGCGGCCGATCCCGTGCCGGAAACCATCCTCGCCCTCGACGAGGCCCTCGACGCCCTCCGCACCTCGTTCCCGGAGGAAGCGGAAGTCGTTATGCTCCGCTTCTTTGCCGGCCTCAGCATCACGGAAACCGCCGCCGCTATGCAGACTTCACCCCGCCGGGTGGAACGCCACTGGCAATTCGCCCGCGCCTGGCTTTTCGACGCCATCACCGACCCATCCTGACATTTTGTAGACCCTTGCCATGACCGCCCCCTCTCCCCAGCGGATCCGCGCCCTGTTCGACGACGCCCTCGCCCTTCCGGAAGCGGAACGCGCCGCTTTCCTGACGGATGAATGCCACGGCGATGCTGTGCTGCAAAACGCCGTCACCCGACTCCTCCAGGCCAGCCGCGCCAGTGGTGGATTCCTTGCCTCCGCCACTCTCAGCCAGGAAGGCGAACCCCTCACAGAGGCCAGTGGCCTTCAGCCCGGCGACCACATCGGCCCTTACGAGATCATCGGGGAGCTCGGATGCGGAGGCGGCGGGGTCGTCTATCTGGCGCGGCAACAATCGCCTGTGGACCGTGAGGTCGCGCTGAAAATGCTGTCTTCCACCGCGGACTCCCTGCAGACCGCCCAGCGCTTCCGCAGCGAGCAGCGTACCCTGGCAAAAATGGAGCACGACCACATCGCCAAGCTGTATGATGCCGGCGTGGACCCGCGCGGCCGCCTCTGGTTTGCCATGGAATTGGTGCGCGGCGAACCGGTCACCTCCTTCTGCGACCACCACCAACTGACACTTCCCGCCCGCCTGCGCCTCTTCGCCGCCCTCTGCCGCGCCGTCCACCATGCCCACCTCCGGGGAGTCATTCACCGGGACCTGAAACCCTCCAACCTCCTCGTCACCGGAGACGCCTCCCACCCCGTCCCCAAGGTCATCGACTTCGGCATCGCCCGCGCTTTGGAAAACGTGGAGGAAGCCGGCCTCACCCTGGCCGGAGGCCTCATCGGCACGCCCGCTTACATGAGTCCGGAGCAATTCGGCGACGGCACCGGAGAGGTCGATGCCCGCACCGATCTTTATTCCCTGGGTCTGGTCCTGTTTGAATTGCTCTCCGGTATCAAAGCACGCCACGCTCCCGCCTCCGCCTCCGCCGCTCTGCACGCCGCCCGCTGGATTTTGGAGGAAACGCCGCCTTCTCCCGCAGGTTTGTTCGCGGCCCTGCCTGCGGAACGTCAGTCCGTCATCGCCACCGCACGCCACACCGATCCTGCTGGCCTGCGCCGGGAGCTGCGAGGCGACGCCGGGCGCATCATTGCCCGCTGCCTCAGCCGGGATCCCGCCGGACGTTTTCCTTCCGCCGAATCGCTCGCATCGGATATCGACCATCTGCTCGCGCATCGTCCGCTGAGCTTCCAGAAGCCAGGCTGGCTTTACCCCACCACCAAATTCCTGCGCCGCCACCGCACCGGAGCCATCGCCACCACTCTGGCATTGCTCACGGCGGCCACCGGTCTCGGCATCGGGCTGCACGCCCACTTCGCCCGGCTGAAAGCGGAATCACACGCCCATGCCGAAACCACCCGGGCGGCCCAGGAAACCGACCGCGCCGCCCGCGAAAGCCGGAAAGGTTATCTGATCACCCTTGCCATGACTTCGCTTTTCCGCAGCGCCACGCCGGAATTTGGCCATCACCCGGACCGCACGGTGCGCCAGGTGGTCGACGCCTGGACGGAAAAGCTGCCCACCACCGTCCAGGAGGACCGCGAAGTGGAAGGCCTCGCCCGTCTTTCCCTCGGTAACGCCTGGAACGGATTTGGTGATCCCATCCAAGCCCGCACTCAATTCCAATCTGCGGCCGCACTCCTCTCAGAGCCTTCCTCCGCCTTTTCTCCCGCCCGGGCCCTCACTGAACTCAATCTCGCCTCCCTCGACCTGCAGGAACACCATTACGAAACGGCGGAACATCACCTCCTTCTCGCCCGGCGTTATTTTACCACCGGCGGCGGCACCTACATCAGTGATCTCCTCCGCATCGAGCTGCTCCTCGCCGGCCAGCGCACCGATACCGGCCAACCCTCCGCCGCCACGGCCATCGCCCGGCGGGTGCTCAGCGAAGCCAAGACCAAACTTCCGGACGATCTCGAACTCCAAGCCCGCGCCCATTGGCAGCTTTCCCGCGCCGCCCGCACCGCGGGCGATCAGGCCAGCTGGGATCAACACCTGCGCCGCCGTCTCGAACTCGTGAGCCAAGCCAAGGGAATCATCCCCGCCGTAATCCTCGAAGCCCGGTTCGATGTGCTGAGGGCAGACTACCTTGCCGGTAAAAACCGTCCCGAAACCCTCCTCGCCCTGGATCAGCTGCTCACCGAATACCGCGCCCGGACCGGCCCGACCCACCAAACCTACCTCGCCTTCCGGGCCGATGTCGCGGCCCTCCTCGCCCAAACCGGCAGCCCCGCCGCCGCCACCTTGCGCTACGAGGCCCTCATCCGCGATGCCCCGGACTCCCCTGCCCAATCCCACTGGGAAGAGTCCCTTCAAGCACTTCGTTAAGCCCCCTTCCCTGCACGATGCTCCCGCGCTGAAAGACAACCTGCGGCCTGCCCGTTCACGCCGGAGCGATTCCAATCCCGGCATGACTCCCCCCCCCTCCATTCTGATCGCCCCGTTGCTGCTGGCGCTCCTCCGACCTGCCGTGGCGGCGGACGCGGCAGCCCTTTGGAGCACGAAGGTGCAGCCCCTTTTCGATGTGCAATGCGCCAAATGCCATGGCCCGATTGAGCAGAAGGGCGGACTGGAACTGGACACCCCCGCCGCCGTCCTGAAAGGCGGGGACGAAGGTCCGGCGGTGATTCCCGGCAAACCGGAGGAAAGCCGTCTTTATCAACAGCTCGCTGCGGGTGCTGATCCCCACATGCCTCCTAAAAAGCAGCTTTCGGACGCGGAACGCGCCATGGTTCACGAATGGATCACCGCCTTGGCCACCACCCCCGCAGAACCCGCCGCCGAGGCGCCCGCCAGCCCCCGGACTTTTGCCTCAGTGACCCTGGCCGTGGACACTTTCCTGACCGAAAGCTGGACGCAACGGGGACTGACCCCGGCCCACGCCGTGGACGACTCCACCTGGGCGCGGCGCCTCACCCTGGATCTCGCCGGGCGCATCCCCACTGCCGCCGAACTGGCTGAATTCCATCAAACCCCGGCTGACGCACGCCGCCCCGCCCTCGTGGACCGTTTGCTGGCATCCAACGACTATCCGGTGCGGATGCGGGAGTTGTGGGATGCCTTCCTGATGGGACGCGGCAAGCGGGACAGCAACGAGGACCGTCGCCGCAAAAACGGCTGGTGGGACTTTCTTGAACACAATTTCCGGGACAACCGTCCATGGAATGAAACCGTGCGCGATTTGCTGGCGGCCCGGCCGGAAGACAAGCCGGAAACCAAAGGCGCGTCATGGTTTCTCTACGAGCGCCGCAACGAACACCAGCAGATCGCCGAAGCCGTCGCTCCCATTATTTACGGCACGAAGATCGATTGCGCCCAGTGCCACGACCACCCTCTGGCCCGCGAGATCAAACAAGGCCACTACTGGGGCCTCGTCGCCGCCTTCAACCGCAGCAAAAACGTGGAAGGCACCAGTAGCGTGGGCGAGTCCGCTGTGGGGGGCTTCATCAATTTCACGAACCTGCACAAGGAATCGCAACCCGCCACCGTCACGCTCCTGACCGGACACACCGTGCCGGAAACCTGGCCCGCCGGCGACCAGAAGGAATCGGATAGCGATGACAAATACGTGGATGTCAAAGCCAAGGTGCGCGTGCCCAAATTCTCCCGCCGCGAAGCCTTTGCCGACGCCGCGACGCATGACAATCCGCTGCTGGCCCGCGCCTTGGTGAACCGCCTTTGGGCCGCGCTGCTGGGCCGGGGCATTGTGCATCCGGTGGACGAAATGACGGCGCGCAATCCGCCCAGCCATCCGGAATTGCTCGAGTGGCTGGCGAAGGATTTTGCGGCCAGCCGCTACGACATCCGCCGCCTCGTGCGCGGCCTCGTGCTGAGCCGCGCCTATGCCTTGGGACCTGCCGCCGCCGCACCGCCGGAGGCCTTCGCGGGATCACTGGAACGCCCGCTCACCGCCGAACAGATCGCCCGCTCCTGGCGCATCGCCTCCGGCCTGCCGGCGGACGACGATGCCCTGCGCCGTGCCACCATCACGGCGCTGCCCGACGTCCTCCCGGTGAACTACAATGCGACCTTCCAACAAGCGCAGTTCCTCACCAATTCCCCGGTCCTCGCGGACCTGCTGAAACCCGCCAACGGCAACACCGCGGAACGCCTCTCCGCTTTGCCGGACGCTTCCGCGAAAGCCCGTGAAGCCTTCCTCGCCATTTACGGCCGCCCGCCGGATGCTGCCGAAGCGGCTTCCGCCGAAGCCTTCCTGACCGCCCGCCCGGACGATGCCGCCGGCGCGGTCCGCGATCTGCTGTGGGCACTGATGACCAGTGCGGAATTCCTGACTGTCCCCTGAAGATGAAACCCGATTCCCCCTCCCTCATCCCCGGACAGTGCGCGAACGGCGAGCACCAGATCCACCGCCGCCTGTTCCTGAAAGGCCTCGGCGGCGGAGCGTTGGCCAGCGCGGCGAGCTTTGCCGGACTGTTTCATAATCCCGTCTTCGCCGCCGAAACCAAAAAGGCGCAAAAACACTGCATTCTGCTCTGGCTCTGCGGGGCGCCCAGCCAATTTGAAACCTGGGACCCGAAACCCGGCCGCCCCGGCGGCGGCCCGTTCGGCAGCATTCCCACCAAACTTCCCGGGGTCCATTTTTCCTCCCTGATGCCGCACTGCGCGGGCATCGCGGACAAGCTGAACATAGTCCGCAGCATGAAAACGAGCCAGCCGGAGCACTTCCAGGCGATCTCCCTGCTGCAACGCGGCAGCCCGGAACGCGCGGGCTTCACGCGGCCCACGCTGGGCAGCGCCCTGTCGCAGGCGATGGGACAATTGGATAGCCCGATTCCCAACTTCATCCTGCTCGATCCCATTCCGGGCGGCAATGAGTTCGAGTCCTTCAAAGCCGGCAACTGGGCCGGCTGGCTGGGCGCGGAACATGCCCCCGTCCGGCTCGGTGGCGATTACACGCAGCTTCTGAATGCCGCCGCCGCGACCATCCCGCAGCACGATCTGGAAGCCCGCGAAACCCTCCGCCGTTTCCTGACGGCCAAGTACGAGCGCGACCGCAGCAGCACCATCGCCCGCAGCCAGAATGCCGCCTTTGAGCGCATGAAGGGCATGACCGCCAGCGCCGATCTGTTTGATGTGAATCAACTCCCCGCCAAAGACCGCGAGCGTTATGGTCCGGGCAGTTTCGCCCAACATTCCCTGATGGCGCGGCACCTCGTGGAAAACGGCGCGCCTTTTGTGATGGTGGCCAATGGCATGAACTGGGACAACCACGTCTTCCAGCATGAAATCCACCAGATGCTGGTGCCGGAGATGGACCGCGTGGTCTATCATCTCGTAAACGACCTCGAGGAACGCGGCCTGCTGGATTCCACCCTGGTGATTGCGATGGGCGAATTCGGGCGCACCCCTTGGATGAACCAGGCCCGCGGCCGCGATCATTATCCAAACGCCTGGAGCCTGATGATGACCGGCTGCGGCCTGAAACGCGGCGTGGTCAGCGGGGCCACCGACATCGACGGCGTGGATGTGATTGAAAAGCCGTACAACGAGCAAAACCTTTTCGCCACCATCTTCACCGCCCTCGGCATCGATCCCTACGCGGAATACGATCTGCCGGGCATGCCGACCTTCCACCGCGTGGAAAGCAAAATGGAACCGATCCGCGACCTGCTGGCCTGACCCCCATGAAACTCACCGTCGCCCACGATCACCAACTCCCCGCCGGCGTGCTCGGCCTAGCCCTGTCCCCGGATGGCACCCAGGCCTTCGCAGCCTGCGCCGACGGCACCCTGCTGGCCGTGGATCCTGTCACCGGCAAAGCGGAACCTTTTGCGGAAAAACACCACTCCTTCGCCAGCGGCTGCGTGCTGCTGCCTGATGGAAAAACCGTGATTTCCGGCGGCTACGATGGCTGTCTGCTCTGGCACGATGTCGCCACGCGCCGCTGCTGGCGGCGTGTGAAGGCCCATCAATTTTGGAATTGGCAACTCGCCCTGTCCCCGGATGGCCGCCACGTTGCCACCGTCACCGGACAATACCTGCCGGGGGGCTGGAAGTATGAGCCCGCGCAGGAAACCGAACCCTCGGTCAAAGTTTTCGATACCCTGACCGGTGACCTTGTGGCCGCCTTCAGCCACGGTCCGCCGGTACTGAGTTGTGCTTTCAGTCCGGATGGCCAGCATCTCGCCGCCGCCAATATGATGGGCGATATCAAGGTCTGGAAGCTGCCCGCCAGCGCCGATGGCCAGCCAGTGGCGCAATGGAATTCCCCTGACTTTACCTCCTGGGGCACCACCAAGACCCATCATTACTGCGGCGGCATTTACAGCCTCGCCTTTTCTCCTGACGGTTCCACCCTGCTCTGCTGCGGCATGGGTCCGATGGGCGATCCCATGGCTGGCAATGGCAAGATGACGTGGCAACGCTGGAATTGGCAGAAAGCGGAACGCCTCGACCAGATCAAGGACGGCCAGCACGGCACCGGCCTGATGGAAGCCATCGCCTGGCACCCGGACGGCCAACACTTTATCATGGCCGGCCGCCAGGCCCAGGGCACCTGGAATGCCGCCCTCTTCTCCGCTGCCGACGGCAGCCTCATCCATTCCATCGACACCAAAAAACGGATCACCCACGCCCGTTTCACCGCCGACGGCCAGTCCCTCGTCCTCGCCGGAGCCAACGGCCAACCGGCTCCCAAAAACGGTGTCTGGCCGCCGTGGGGACGGCTGCAGGTTTACAAGGTGGAAGTGTGAGGGAACGCGGAGTGCCGGACCGGGCGACAGACTCCGGGTACCACACTGATTCCACTTTACTGGTCAGGAGCATTTCTCCATGTTCCGCAGGATTATGGCTATCCTGAACCGGCGAGATTGGATTTGGCTGGGAGCCTGCGCGGCTTCCCTGGCAGTGGGTTTAAAATGGGGAATGACCACAAAAACGCCGGTCGACGGGCTGGAATCCGGTTCCTCCCTTCACGAAAGCGCCAAATTGCCCGGTTCCTCCAAACGAACCGGTAGTGGTGCCGGGACGGCCTCTGCCCCTCCACTGGCGGCTGGAGCCAGAGGTGCTGTTTCCGGGGCTTGGCTGGACTCTTATCAAACCTTCAGCACCTGCCGCGATCCGTTGAAACGGCAGCGGCTGTTGGCCGAAGCCTTGGCCGGGATTGATGAAGCGAATTGGGAAAGCGCCTGGGATCCCATGTGGAAAAGCCGGAAGGATGGCCGGATCAGTGAGGGGGAATGGAAATTGTTCATGCAAAAGTTCGGCATGGTCGGCCGCGAGCGGCTGGCGGAAAAAGGCCGGCCGGACGATGTGGTGAATGGCTGGGAAACCTGGAACGTCCGGCATGGCATCGTGGGATGGGCCACGCAGGATGTCGGAGGCAGCTGGGATTGGATTTCAAAACAGCCGGAGGGGAACTACCGGAAAGGGCTGATGACCGGATGGTTCGAAGCGGCGGCAGCGGTGGACCCGGACCGGGCGCTGGCTGCCCTGGACCAACTCGATCCGGACAAGGACCGGAATATTTGGGGCTTGGTCGCCGGCCGGATGGCCACGCACGACCCGGAAAAAGTGAGGGATTGGCTGGCGAAATTAAGTGCGCAACCTGCCAGGGAAAAAGATCCCAATCGTCCAGATCCAACCCGATGGGATCCTCAGCCGAAAGGCTGGGTCGATGGCATTTATCATGAAGACCCTGCCAGCGGAGCGCAGTTGGCGCAGGGATTTTTCCGGCAGATGCTCCGCGAGAAAATGGCTATCAATGGCGATCCCGCCTACGCCGTGACGTTGAAACCTTGGTTTGATGCGTTCGCGGGTAGTCCGGCCCTCCCCAGCGGAGCCATGGGAAATGTTGCCGCTGCGCTGATGCAATCCCAACCGGCAGGGGAGGTCCTGGCGTGGATCGAAACCCACCCGGCCTCGGCGGGAACGTTCCATGCCTCCGCCAACACGGTGGGCCAGTGGACCAATGAGCAAACCGCCGATGAAGTCGCCGCGTGGCTGGAAGCACACCGCGACAGCCCGGTCTATGACGGCGCGGCAGCCGGTTTCGCGGCCAGAGCCCACGCTTTCGATCCGGAAGGGGCCTTGATCTGGGCAAACACCATCAAGGACGAAAGCCAGCGCCAAAGCCTGCTGAAATCCTGGGAGCAAAAGTGATCTGCTGCCCGCCAGTCGAGTGGGGAGGCGGCGTGAATGTCATGATCCTACGACGCACCGGAAAGTCAGGTTGATCCGGGGCGTCAGGATTTTCTTTGATTGTGGGATGCTGTGCAGCCAGTGGGTTTGGGTGGCGTCCTTCATGACGAGGAGGCTGCCGTTTTCCAAAAGGACCCGGGCGGTGGCAGGGAGGCGCTTGTGTTTGAATCGGAACTCGCGTTCCGCGCCGAAGCTCAGGGAAGCGATCATGCTGTTCCGGCCGAGGGATTTTTCATCGTCGCTGTGCCAGCCCATGCCTTCGCCGCCATGGTGGTAGAGATTGAGGAGGCAGGAGTTGAAACGGGCGCCGCTGAGCTGCTCGACGAGGGTTTTGAGTTCCACCAGTTCCGCCGTCCAGGGGAGCGCCTGTTTGGTGGTGCCGGAGTAGCTGTAGGAGAACCCGGAGTCGCCATACCAAGCCACTTTGCGCGCGGTGACGTGATGTTTGCCGAAGACGATGATTTCGTCATTTTTCCATGGAACGTGCTCGAGCAGGGCCTCGTAATAACGCTGCGCCCCGCCGGGGTCCAGCACCGTACCATGGTAGTTCACGGTGCCGTCGCAGGGCAGCAGATTGACGGCGGGATCGTAGCCGAAGAGGTCCATCCTCCTCCATGCCACCGGGCGTGGAGAGAGCAAAACGCTTTCTTGCCAGCCACGCCGCCGCTCCCTATAAATCGCCGCCCATGTCCCTGGATCCATCCACCGCCCAACCCGCCAAGGCCCCGCAGACCTCTTTGCGGGATCTTTCCCCCTCCCAATGGAAATCCGGCATCGCTGCTTGGCTGGGGTGGTTGTTTGATGGACTGGACCTGCATCTTTACACGCTGGTGGCGACGGCGTTTGTGACTCTCCTGCTCGGCTACACGGGGGATCTGAACCCGCTGGCAAAGGCCGATGTGCAAACCAAAGCGGCATGGATTCAGGCCGCGTTTCTGATTGGCTGGGCGCTGGGCGGGACGTTTTTCGGGCGGTTGGGCGACCTGATCGGCCGCAGCCGGGCGCTGAGCCTGACGATTTTGACGTATGCGGTTTTCACCGGACTTTCGTTCTTCGCGACCGAGTGGTGGCATCTGATGATCTTCCGTTTCCTGGCCGCCCTCGGCATTGGCGGTGAATGGGCGGTGGGTTCCACCCTGCTCTCGGAAACGTGGCCCAAAACCTGGCGGAAGTGGCTGGCGGCGGTGCTGCAGACAGCGGTGAATATTGGCATCCTGCTGGCGTGTCTGGCAGGTTTTCTGATGAAGGATCTGCCGCCGAATTACATTTTCCTCGTCGGCGTGCTGCCTGCGCTGATTGTCTTTTGGATCCGGAAACACGTCCCGGAGCCGGAAGCCTGGGAGGGAGCGCAATCCGGCGTCGAGGTCAAGCCGGGCATGATGGATTTATTCCGGGGGAGTTTGGTCCGGATCACGGTGCCGGCGGTGATTGTGTGTGCCTTTTCCCTGACGGCGTGGTGGGCGTTCCTGTTCTGGCAATCCCAATACATGCGCTCGCTGGCGGCAGCTGCGCAATGGTCCGCGCCGGACGTGAACAGCTTCGTGGCGCGCAGCTTCGGCGTGCTGATTCTGGTGTCGGTGCCGGGCAATTTTTTTGCAGGCTGGCTGGCCACCCGCTTGGGTTACCGGCGGGCGATTGCGCTGATGTTCGGGGGCTTTGTGGTGACGGTGATTGCCACTTTTGGATGGCCGCATCCGCTGGAAGCCATGGGCTTTTTCTGGCTGCCCGCAGTCGGATTCTGGTCCGGCGTTTACGGGTTGTTCACGATGTATCTGCCGCCGCTCTTTCCCAGCCTGCTGCGCACCACCGGCGCCGGATTCTGCTATAACATCGGTCGTTTCGCTGCCGCGGCGGGCACCGTCTTCGCGGTGCAGATCACGGGCGGCGGCGACTTCCGCCGGACACTGCTCTGGGCGGCCGTGTTGTGGATTCCAGCCATCATTGCTATCTTCTTCCTGCCCGAGCCGGAAGATGAAGCCCTGCCGGAAAAGAGCATTCCCTGAATGGCCCGCCAGCCGGACTTTCCCCTCCGCAGGACGCCTGATCTGCCAAAGATCCCTACCCTAAAAGCACCTGGCGCATCTGCTGGCGGTGCGGCCCGGTCACCAGATCGCGGAGAGTGTGCTGGTCCAGGCTGAGATAGAATCCATTCATGGCTTCAGCGAGCATGCCCTTCAGCCGGCAGTGGCCCAGCAACGGACAGGTATTGGTGACCGGGTCGAAGCATTCCACCATCACCTCCTGATCCTCCGTTTGACGCACCAATTTCCCCAGTCGGATCTCCTCAGGAGCCTGCGCAAGCCGCACCCCGCCGCCACGGCCGCGCGTCGTCCCAAGATACCCCAGCCGGGCGAGGCGGTGCACGACCTTGGCGAGGTGGTGGCGCGAAATGCCATACGCCGCCGTAACTTCATCCAACAAAAAGCTGTCGCCCTTCACTGCGGCATACATCAGCACCCGGAGCGAATAGTCACTGAAAAGGCTGAGTTTCATAGGAGGGTCAGAGTTCCTGATCCAGTTCAACTCACGGTGGATCACCTGGGCAGTTCAAGCGGTGGTTGGCGGCCAAGCAATAATCCTCCCGCCGCTGAAAGATGTATTACAAATACTTCTTTTAGTATCCCGGGTGGAACCGGTCCGGTTACCGCCCTCAAACCAACACCCCTACCCCGTATTCATGAAAAAAATCCACCTTTTATCCGCCTCCCTCACGCTGATCCTTTCCCTGTCCATGTTCCCGGCCACCGCGGCCGAACCATCAGCCAAACCCGCTACTGTCACGGCTGTCGGGGAGATCAACAAGGTGTGTCCCGTCAGCGGGCTGGCGGCCGATCCCACGATCACGGTGGTTTATGAAGAAAAAACGTATGCCTTTGCCGACGCCGCCTCGCGGACGAAGTTCAACGAGGCCCGCAGCAACAGTCTGTATCACAAACTGGGCGGCAAAGCCGCGATGACTGCCGCCATCAACCTCTTTTACCAGAAGGTCACCGCCGACGAGCGCATCAAGCACTTCTTTGAAGACATCAATATGAACAAACAGCGCCGGAAGCAGCAGGAGTTCCTCTCCGCCGCCTTCGGTGGCCCCACGCCGTGGACCGGCAAGGATCTCCGCGAAGCGCATGCTGATATTCCGGGACTGACCGAAGTCCATTTCAACGCCGTGGCCGAGAACCTCCAGAAAACGCTGGAGGAACTGAAGATCCAAAAGGAACTGATTGATCAGGTCATGGCGATTGCTGCCAGCACCAAAAGTGCCGTGCTGAACCATCCGCCCGCGGAAAAATAACGCTCTGCAGATCTGCTCCCTGGCGGCTTCAGCCAGAGGAGCAGGTCCTGCCATCCTAATAGGCGTTGTCCCGTTTGAAGAAAGTCAGCACCATGATCTGGAAGTCCCAGAGGAATTTCCAGTTTTCGATGTAGTAGAGGTCACATTTGATGCGCTCCACGAGATCGGTATCGCCCCGCAGCCCGTTGACCTGGGCCCAGCCGGTGATGCCGGGCTTGACGCTGTGGCGGGCGTTGTAGTGGGGGATTTCCTCTTTGAAATCGTGGATCAGTTCCGGGCGTTCCGGACGCGGACCTACCAAACTCATCTCGCCTTTCATCACGTTCCAAAACTGCGGGATTTCATCAATGTTCCATTTCCGCATGAAAGCTCCTATTTTCAGCAGCCGGGGGTCTCCTTTGATGGTCCAACCAATGCCGTTCTTTTCAGAATCGAGGCGCATGGAGCGGATTTTCCAGATGTAGAAGAGCTTGCCGTCCCGGCCCACCCGGACCTGTCGGTAAAAGACCGGACCCTTGCTTTCGAGCCGGACCATCAAGCCAAAAGCGCTGATCACCGGCAGGGCCATCAGCAGGCCGCATCCCCCGCCGATGAGATCCACCAGACGTTTCAAATACTGATTGAACGCGGAGTGGAGCGGCAGGTGGCTCACGCCCAGCACGGGCACCCCGTTCATCGATTCGAGGTGCAACCCACTCAACAGAATCTGGAAACAATTCGGCACGATCTTGAAATCGGCCAATTCCTTCTCACAGATCACGGCAAGATCGGTGAGTTCCGTACGGCTCAGGTTCAAATCCGAGACCAGCACGGCATCAATATCGTGCTGTTGGATCAGGTCACGGATTTCGTGGTAGTGGCCCAACATGGCAATGTGCCTCCCCGGGAACAGGTCGCCAAAACCATCGGGCGGCTCCACGGCCCCGGAGATTTCATACGGGCAGCGGGAACCCCGGCTGAGAAGCTGGACCATGCGTTCCGATTCATTGGTCCAGCCAATAATAAGGACGCGCTCGCGCAACCGGCGGGCCACCGATTCGTTCCAGAGGTAACGGTTGAAATAGACCCTCCACGTCAGTAGACCGATGGTGGCCAGACCGAACCCAACCAGGGTGTAGAGCCGGGAGATGCCCGGCTGGAATTTGAGCACGAGGGAGATGCCCATGAAGACGACAACCCAGGTCGCGGTGGCCTTGACTATAGAGCCGGCGAGGCTGCAGAACGAGAGTAGACGTCCGGGATGATAGGTGCGGAAATGGATCAGGAGCGCCATCATCAGGGTGACTCCGAGCGCGATTTGACCCAGATAGGAAGGAAGAGTCACCATTTCATCCGCCAGCACCCACTGGCTCACAGGACTGACAAACCGGACCCAGAACGCCAGGAACAGCATGGCCACCGCCACGACCGCATCCCCCATAAAACTGACCACGATTAGGTAGGAACCAAAGGCACGGCGGTCCACCCGGCGGGTTTCCCGGCCGCGGGCAGGCACGACGGCAGGCAGATCGGCCGTTTTCAAGGATATCATCACAGGGGCAGTGGGAGGCACAGCAGGGAGGCAGGGGGATAAGAGTCAGGAAGGTCCCGGCGCGGCCAGCGTCCGGAAGGAGGGAGCGGGGGTGAACCCAGCCGCGAAATCGCCGACAAACCCCCCGCTGAGCGCCTCCTTCGGCGCGGCATTGAGAATGAATCCGGCTGGCTTGGCTCCGGCCATGTTGAGTTTATTGGCGGCCCGCCTTACTTCGGCACGGGGCGTGGCCGCGGCCCGGACCACCAGGCAGACGGACTCCACGTGGCGCGCCAGCGGCAGGGCATCCGTGACCTGTCCCACAGGGGGGGTATCGATGACGATTTTATGAAACCATTTGGCTGCATCCTGCAGCAGAATGGCAAAGGCCTGCTCATTCAGCACCTCGCTGGGATGCCGCGTCGTGACCCCGGCGGAGAAGACATAGAGGCCTCGTATTTCCGTGCGTTGACAGGCCGAGGCATCGCGGGTGCCCTGCCCTGACAAGTGATCGGCGAGTCCGGTCGCAGGCCGTTCCTTGAGAAACACCCCGTCAAGCGTGGGGCGCCGCAGATTGGCATCCACCAGCAGCGTGCGGTAACCCTGCTGGGCGAGACTCACGGCGAAATTCATCGCGGTATAACTGGTGCCCTCGCCCTCGCGGGCACTGGTGAAAAGATAACTGCGGGCGGCCGCCCCTTTTCCAAGAATGCTGAGTGCGGTGCGCAGGGAACGGAAGGCCTCCATCTGCGCGGTGGCATCCGGCCGGTCGTGCAGCAGGCCTGCTTTGAGACTGGTCGCGGGGTCATCCGGCAAAGCGGCCAGTCCCGGCAGGTGCAGCAGGTTTTCTCCTGCTTGAATGCTGCGCAGCGTGCGGTCCATGAAGTGCAACAGCAGCACCAGCCCAAGGCCGGCTCCGAAACCAAAAACACCGGCCGCCGCCGTCATCAGCAGGCGCCTCGGCTTCAAGGGATAACTGGGCTTCAGGGGTGCATCGACGATGCGGAGCACACTGTTGCCGACCGCGCTGTTGACCTCGGCTTCCTTGAGGCCGGCGAGCACGCGCTCATGATTCGCGCGGTCGGCTTTGAGTTCACTAACCAGGGTGGAAAATTCACCGGCCACCTTCGAAAACTGGAGGCTGTCCACTTTGCGGTTCGCGAGATCGGTGGTTAGCCCGGCGGCATCCTGCCGCGCTTTTTCGAGGCGGCTGCGCATCATGGAAACCGCGCGGCTGACGGCGGCGGCAAGCTGGGAGCGGGTTTCACTGATTTCCTTGACCGCCTGCTGATGGCGGGGGTGTTTCGGGCCGTATTCGGCATCGATCACCACAAACGCCGCCTCCTTCTCCCCGAGACTGCGCTTGAGCGCGGCCACTTCCTCCCGCTGCCCGATATCCGTCAGCCGCAGCAGGGCATCGATCTGCCCTCCGGCAGCCTCGATCTGCTTCAGATTGTTTTCCAACCGGGACACTTCGCCCCGGGCCGTCGTGGTGGCGCTGCCGGTGGCCCGCAGAGCGTCCTCGATGGTATTGGTCTTCAAGTCGCTCTGGTGTTCATCAAGCGGCAGGCTGGGGAAGCGGGCCCGGAAATCGTCCACGGCCTGCTGGCTCGCGGCGACCTTCGCTTCCGTGCGGGCCTTTTCCTCAGCCAGGGTCTGACGGGTGAGCTTCGCGGTCTGGGACGTCTCGTCCGCGCTCTGGCGGGTGGCCTCCCCGAGAATGCTTTCACAAATGTCCTTGGCGCGTTGTGGATCCGTATCGTCCACCTCTATTTTGATCAGACGGGTCCCGCGGTCCAGTTTCGCGCCCACCCGTTTGCCGAACTCATGGACCACCTCATCATCCTGATAGGGGAGGCCATTCTTTTTCGGTTTGGCCAGAATGGGATCGTTCCTCAGGCCATGCCGCTCCGCCACCCGCAGCAGCACTCCCTGACTGATGATTTCCTGCTCGATGCTCCGCAGGATTTCGAGGGATTTCAGATCCTGCACGGCGGAGCCCCCGCCGCTGAGGATCGCGGACTTGGTCTGTTCCACCGCGAGCACCGCCGTGGCGGTGTAAAAGCGGGGCTGGGTCCACATCCACCAACCGGCCACTCCGGTGAGGAGGGCACCGGTGAGCAGGGGCACCCACCAACGGCGTTTCAGCGCCTGCCCCATGCCGGCGAAATCCACCACCGGCAACGATGTCCCCGGGGACCCTTCGCCGGACGGGGAATGACCCGGAACCGGTGCCAGCGGCCCGGCCGGCACAGGAGCATAACCCGGAACCGGCGGGGGAGGGAGCAGGGTAAAGTCGGGGGACATTTTTTCAGAAAAAGTTAGAGGCGGGATTCCCTCACCACCAGCACATCCCCATCCTTCAGCGGAATGTCCCTCGACGGGTCTTCCTGGATGGCCTTGACGTTGATGGTGTAGGGTTTGTTATCCCTCTGCAGAATCACCGCCTTGGGATTGGCCCGGGTGTTGAATCCACCGGCCATCCCGATGGCCTGGGAAACCGTGAAGGGTTTGTTGCGGGCGACATTGAAGGCGCCGCCACGGTTCACCTGACCGGTCACGGTGATGGTGTTTTTGGCGAAGTCGGCCACGTTCACGGTGACCTGCGGCTTGCGCAGCCAACCATCGGCAAGGAGGAACTCAATCCGCAGCCGCGCCTGCTCCGGGGTCAGTCCGCCGAGAGTCACACGGCCGATGAACTGCAGCACGACCGCCCCGTCGGATCCCAGCGTGAATTTTCCGCCCAGATCATCGTGCCGGAAGACCCGGATTTCCACCGCATCCCCCGGGCCTAACCGCCCGCCGGACGCAGCCGCCTGGGCTGTCGCCCGTGGCACGGCAGTTCCGAGCACCCCGGCGGTCCACGCAGCAGTGAGGAGAAATTGGCGGAACGTCAAGTTCATGGGTTTCAGAAATCGAGGCCGAAGGACAGGCCCCATTGGTTGGCCGTAAAACTGAAGTCATCCGAGGTGGAATCGTCCTCACGGAAATGATAGAACAGCTCCGCGCGGCGGCGGGCATTGAATTCATATTTCAAACTGGGCCGGGCAAAGAAATAATCGTCGGTGCGTCCCGCCTCCGCCCCATCGGAAATCTCCGCGTAGGCCAACTGTTCATAACCCGTCTCGAGCCCGGCGGCAAACCGGCTGCCCAGCTGCTGCAGGATCCGAAGCGCGCCCCCGGTCCGCAGATAGGTTTCCCCGCCCAGCGACCCCGACGCGACCGTTTCGCGGAAACCTTCCGCCGTGACCCGGGTGCCATCCGCGATCGGTTCCCAATCTGCCGAGAGCGCAAAAACCGGAGTGACCTCATCTCCCCGCTCCATCTGGCGGAACTCGGCCCCGGCCCGGCCGGTCAGCCCCAGCGCCCCGGTGCTGGCCCGGGTCACTTTCACCAGCGCCTGCTGATAATCCTGCGGGGCCGTTCCCTTCACTTTGAGCTGCCCCACTGCAGCTCCCGCTGCGACCTTCGTGCGGCCTGACAATTCATACCCGGCAAAGCCTTCGACCGCCCATTCCTCAAAATCAGCATAGGCTGCCTCCTGGTAGTCGATCCCATTCCACCCGGCCCCGGCCTCCACAAACGTACGCCCACTCAGATCGTAGGCCGCACTCAGCCTGGCTTCATATTCCTGGCGCTGCACCCGGTCCCCAAGGTCCGGCGTGGCTCCGCTCAGGTAGCGGTATCGTCCCTCCAAGGCGGTTGCCAAATCCCCCCAGCGCCGCTGTCCGCCGGCTTGAAGGTCGTGATCGAGGCTGTTCTCATCACTCCGGTCCACAAAAACCGAACCGGTGGCTTCATAAAAGACTCTCGCCCACGAGCCGCGCCGGCGCTCCAGATCGCCCCGCTGCCAAGCTACCGAGGCGCGCAACATGAACACAAAATCGGCCTGTTTCCCCCGGCTGCTCAGTTCGATATTATCATCATAAACCGAAACCTGCTCCACCCGGAATACCCACGGATCCGCTGACTCCACCAGCGGGGCATCCAGCATCTCCGGCGGCGTCTGCTCAGGAGCCAGGGCGGTCACTGCCGCGTTTGGCTCCAAATCCGTGCCCATCACCACCGGCCCACTCCCACTCTTCGTCTCAGGCGCAAAGGGGGCACTTCCCGTGATCGGCGGCCGGACTGCCTTTTTCTCCCCTGCCCCCGGCTCCACCAATGGAGGAGTTCTTGCCGGGCGATCAACACTCCCTGAGCGGAGCAGCGCGCCGGTTTCAGGCTCCCCGGGGATGATGGCCGCCCGCAACTCCTCCGTTGGAATGGTTGGGTCCAGTAACACCGAGTCGCCCGGAATCGCCTTTTTGGTCACTTCGACTCCGATGCCTGGGGGGGTCGCCGGATTTACCGGGGCTGGTGCTGCCACGGGAGACGGATCATCACTGACAATCAGTGGCGCCCGATCGTCGTCCCCCAGCACACTTTGGGCTGGCAACCTTGGCAGCATGAACCCAGCCGAAAGCGCCCCCAACAGGACTTGGAGCAGGATGCTCCGGAATGGGGTGCTTTTGGGTTCATAAAAGAGCATGGAAATTACAGAAAGCTTTTAAACGGTCTATAAATTATAAACGAGTTGTGGATTTTTTCCAGAAATTTTAGAATTATAATCAATCTTTCCTGTTTTTTTATCCCTGCTCTTATTTTCGCGCAGCGGACACATTCTTCTCCCTGAAGCCGACGCGGGCTGCTGGGCCGTCCAATCCTTTAAGTCAAACTTGATTGGTTATTAAGGTTAGTAATATTTCTTGCAAATGGAGTATTTTCGATTTACCGTATTCAGTAGATTTTTTAGAATTAATTGCCTTTTGTCCCATGGAACTTTGTGCCCTTCAATTCGATATCGCTTGGGAGGACCGTGCGGCGAACTTCACCACCGTCTCGCAGGCTCTGGACTCCGCCCGCCCTGCCCTTGCCCCCGGTTCGCTCTTCGTACTGCCCGAAATGTTCTCCAGCGGCTTCAGCATGAACGTGTCGCAAGCCGCCGACACTCCCGCCGCCGAGACGGAAACCTTCCTCGCCAGCCTCGCCCGCCAGCACCGGATTTACGTCCTGGGTGGCCTGTCCCGGCAGCTCCCGGACGGCACCGGAGCCAATGAAGCCCTCGCCTTCTCCCCCGACGGCTCCCTCCTCGCCCGCTACCGGAAAATCCACTCCTTCTCCCCGGCTGGCGAAGCCCAGGCCTTCACGGCGGGCTCGGAAATCGTCACCTTCCCGTGGAATGGCTTCACGGTCGCCCCCGCCATCTGCTACGACCTCCGCTTCCCGGAACTCTTCCGCGCCGCCACCGCCGCCGGAGCCGACCTCTTCTGCGTCATCGCCAACTGGCCCGACCGCCGCCAGCAGCACAAGACTATCCTGCTCCGCGCCCGCGCCATCGAGAACCAAGCCTTCGTGCTCGGCCTCAACCGGTCCGGTTCCGACCCCAATTTCCACTACGCCGGAGCCAGCGCGATCATCGATCCCCACGGGGAAGTCCTCGCCGAAGCGGGTTCCGCCCCCACCCTCCTCCGCAACACCATTTCCGCCGAAACCACCGCTGCCTGGCGCGCTCAATTCCCTGCCCTGCGCGACCGCCGCGCCGATCTCTTCCCCGCATGACCGCCCCCCTGCCTGCGCCTGAAACTCCCCTGCCGCTGACCCCGCTGCAGCAGGGCATGTACTTTACGTGGCTCCAGGACCCGGCCGCAGGGATCGACGTCGAGCAAATGGTCTGCACCCTCCCGGAAGCCATCGAGGCCCCCCGCCTCCGCGCCGCATGGGAAGCCCTCGCCGCTGCCCACCCCATCCTCCGCACCACCTTCACCGCCGAAGCCGCCACCGTCCACGACACCCTCCCCATCCCCTGGCAGGAACTGGACTCCACGAATGTCGCCGCCTTCCTCGAAAAGGACCGCATCACGCCCCTCCATCTGACCCAAGGCCCCCTCCAACGCCTCACGCTCATCCGCCAGTCCCCGGAGAATTACCAACTAATCTGGACCTTCCATCACATTCTGATCGACGGCAGGGCCATCACTGCCTTGCTCCAGGAAGTCTTCTCCCGCTACGACACGCCTTCACACCAGTCCCCTCCCTCCCTCCCCTCCTTCCAATCCCACAATCTCTGGCAAGCCTCCCTCGACCACACGCCCTCCATTTCTTTCTGGAAGTCCCACCTCAGCGGCATCACCGGCCCTACCCCCCTGATCGTCGATCACCTCATAAGGCCCATCGCCAATGACCGTCCCAGTCCAGCAGGCGCGGCTGATCCTGCTTCCTCCCTCTCCCCCCAGGCAGAAGCCGATCTCCACCTCCCCGCTTCCCTGACCGCCACCCTGCGAAACCTCGCCGCCATCCATGGTTTCACGTTAAATACCTTCGTCCAGGCGGCCTTCGCGCTTCTGCTTGGCCGTTACGCCGGCGAAGACCGCATCATTTTCGGAGCCACCCGCGCCTGCCGCCACACTCCCGTGCCGGACTCGGAAAATACCATCGGCCTCCTCATCAACACCCTTCCCCTCAAGGCCGATCTTCCCTCCAACCAACCCCTGATCACGCTCCTCCAGTCGCTCCGCCAGCACTGGCTCGACCTCCGTCCCCACGAGCACACCCCGCTTTCCTTCATCCGACGCAACTGCGGCCTAAGCGCCACCCAGGCTCCGTTCAACCACCTCCTCGTCTTCGAAAACGACGACTACACCAACACCCTCCGCGCCACCGGCGGACCGGTCTTCGCCAACCGCACCTTCGACCTCCACGAACTCACCAGCGTCCCCCTGACCCTGGCCGTCTACGGATCGCACGCCCTTCATCTCCACTGCGCGTATCAGCCCGCCACTTTCGACCGCGATACTATCCAGCGCCTTCTCGGCCACCTGGCCCAGCTTCTGGAGCAATTCGCCACCTTCCCCCTAACTACTCCGCTTTCCGCGTTCAACCTCACCACTCCGGCCGAAAGCCAACTTCTCCTCCACGACTGGCAACCCACCGACCCTCAAGTCGATTCCAACACCACACTCCACGATTGGTTCAGCCAAACCGCCGCCCGGCACCCCAACCGCATTGCCGTCTCCGCTGAAGACGACACCTGGACCTACGCGGAACTCGACCGCCGCTCCGGCCTCATCGCCCACGCCCTCACCTCCGCCGGCGTGCAACCCGGCGACTTTGTCGGCCTCTGCATGGACCGCCGCGCCCCGCTCATCGCTTCACTCCTCGGCATCCTCAAAGCCGGTGCCGCCTACCTTCCCATCGACCTCGCCTACCCGCCCGAGCGCCTCGCCTTCATGCTGGAAGACGCCCGGGCCCCCATCCTCCTGACGGAGCGTCCCCTCGCCGCCAAAATCCCGGGAAACAAAGCCAGGACCCTCTTCATCGAAGACCTCGACTTCTCTGCTTCCTGTCCTTCGTGCCCTGCTGTTCAAATTCCTCCTAACCCGGATTCCCTGGCCTATATCATCTACACCAGCGGCTCCACCGGCCTCCCCAAAGGCTGCCAGATCACCCACCGCAATGTGGTCCGCCTCATGAAAGCCACCGACCCCTGGTATGGCTTCAACGAAAACGACGTCTGGACCCTTTTCCACTCCACCGCCTTCGACTTCAGCGTCTGGGAACTCTGGGGCGCCCTCCTCTTCGGCGGCCGCCTTGTCGTCGTCCCCTGGCTCACCACCCGCAGCCCTGACGAGTTTTTTGCCCTCCTTTGTCAGGAACAAGTCACCGTCCTCAACCAAACCCCCAGCGCCTTCCGCCAACTCATCCAGGCCGAACCCCTCGCCCGCGCCACCCATCCTGGCCTCCCGGCCCAATCCCTCCGCTACGTGATCTTCGGCGGCGAAGCCCTCGAAATGCAGAGCCTCAAACCATGGTTCGACCGGCACGGCGACACCGCCCCGGTTCTCGTCAACATGTATGGCATCACGGAGACGACGGTCCACGTCACCTACCGCCCCCTTTCCTCCCGGGATTTGGATAGCGGCTCCGTCATCGGCATCCCCATCCCGGATCTCCAGCTTTACATCCTTGATCCTGGCAACGGCCAGCCGGTCCCTATCGGCGTTCCCGGTGAGATGTATGTCGGCGGAGCTGGCCTCGCCACCGGCTACCTCCGGAGGGATGAACTGACCGCTGACCGTTTCATCCCCAATCACCTGACCGGCCACGGTCGGCTCTACAAAACCGGCGACCTCGCCCGCTTCATCCCTTCGTCCACGAGCTTCGACATCGAATACCTCGGCCGCATCGACCACCAGGTCAAAATCCGCGGCTTCCGCATCGAACTGGGTGAAATTGAAAACATCCTGATTTCACATCCCGCTGTCCAGGAAGCCACCGTTCTCGCCCGCGAAGACCGCCCCGGCGACAAACGCCTCTGCGCCTTCCTCGTCCTTGCCGACCCCGCTTCCCCACCGTCCCCGGATGAGCTCCGCGTCCTCCTCAAGACCCGCGTCCCGGACTACATGATCCCTGCCGCTTTCGTCTTCCTGGAAAAGTTCCCCATCACTCCCAACGGAAAACTCGACCGCAAAGCCCTCCCCGCGCCCGCCGCTGACGGCCCCGCCACGACCCGCCCGTTCCAAGCCCCCGTCACCCCTGCCGAAGAAGTCCTGACCCTCATCTGGTCTGCTGTCCTCCGCCTCGACCGCGTCAGCACCACCGACAACTTTTTCGAGATCGGAGGCGATTCCATCCTTTCCATCCAAGTCATCGCCCGGGCCCGCGAAGCCGGCCTCGTCCTCACCCCGCGGCAAATCTTCGAGCACCCCACTATCGCCTCTCTCGCCACCGTCGCGCCGCCGCTCCAATCTCAAATCTCAAATCTTCCATCTTCCCCGGAAGACCTGACCGCACCGTTCCCCCTCACGCCCATCCAGCGCTGGTTCTTCGCCCAAAACCTCACCGATTCCCACCACTGGAACCAATCGTTCCTCTTCTCCCTCAGCGACCGCCCCGATCCCGAATTCCTTCACCACGCCCTCCGTGAACTCACCGCCCGCCATCCCGCGCTGCGCCAGAGATTCCATCAGGAAAACAACATCTGGACGCCTTCCATCGCCGCGGAGGAAACCGGCCACCTCCTCACAGCCTATCCGGATCTCACGGGCTTGGAATCCCACTGCGCCCAACTCCAGACCACCCTCAACTATCAAACCGGACCTCTCATCCGCGCCGCCCTCTTCGACGCTGGCGAAGACCGTCCCGGCCGCCTCTGCCTCGCCGTCCACCACCTCGCCATCGACGGCGTGTCCTGGCGCATCCTGCTGGAAGACCTCGAGTTCCTCCTGACCGGCCAACCTCTCCCAGCACCCACCGCCTCCTGGCCGCAGTGGGCCCGCCAACTCGCCCACTGGCCCACCACCCCGGAAGCCGCGCGCAGCCTGACATTCTGGTCCGGCATTCCCCCCGTTTCCCCAGCGCCCCTGACGCTCGAGTCCGACACCTTTGCCCGCACCGTCGTCCTCGACGAATCCAATACCACTGCGCTCCTCCACCGCGCCCCCGCCGCCTACCGCACCCGCATCAACGACCTTCTGCTGACAGCCCTGACGCTGGCCCATCAGGCCACGGCATCCGCCCCCACCCTGTCCCTGCATCTTGAAGGTCACGGCCGGGAAGAGACCCTCGCCCCCGGCCTGCTGCTGGACCGCACCATCGGCTGGTTCACCGCCCTTTTCCCCGTCCACCTCACCGTCCCGTCAACCGACCCCGCCCAGGCGATTCCATGCATCAAAGAACAACTGCGCGCCCTGCCCGACCACGGCGCCAGCCATCAGTTGCAGATCACTGAAAACTGCCAACTGCCAACAGAAAACGCTTCCTCCACCCTCGTCTTCAACTACCTGGGGCAATTCGACGCCCTCACTTCCGGCAGTTCCCTCTTCTCCTTTGCCCCGGAATCCACCGGTCCCTGGCACAGCCCCCGCGCCACCCGCGCCCACGCCACGGAAATCAATGCCATGGTCATCGGCGGCTGCCTGGAAACCACCTTCACCAGCGCCGCCCCGGCCCACACCCCGGAAAGCCTCACGGCCTTCGCCGAAGCCTTCCTCACCGCCCTCCAGCAAGTCATCGGTCATTGCCTGACCATCACCACTCCCCGCTCCACGCCATCCGATTTTCGCCTCGCCCACCTGGATCAGGCCAGCCTTGATGCCCTCCTCGCCGCCCATCCCGGCCCGGAAGACATCTGCCGCCTCGCCCCCATGCAGCGGCTCTTCCACCATGCCTCCCTCACCAAACCCAACGCCGGCTTCGATCAATGGTGTTGCCGCATCTGCGGACCGCTGGACGTCCCCGCGCTCCAGGCCGCCTGGGCCGAGGTGGTCCAACGCCACACCATCCTGCGCTCCACCTTCCACAGTGCCGGCCTGCCGCACGCCGTCATGATCGTGCACCGCACCGCTGTCCCGGAATTCAACGTCCTTGAAGCCAGTGGTCCCGACTGCATCACCCATTTCCTCACTTCGGACGCCTCCCTCGTCAACGACCTCACCAGGGCGCCCTGTGGCCGTTTCACCCTCGTGCGCCTCTCCCCGGAGGATCACTTCTTCTGCTGGTCTGTCCCCGGCCTCCAACTTGACGGCTGGTCCTGGCCTGTCGTCTTCGCGGAAGCAGCCGCCACCTACCGCGCGCTAACCTCCGGAGGGAACCCCGGCCTCCCCCACCCGCAGCCCTACCGCGACTACCTCACCTGGCTGGAGCGCCAGCCGGAAGCCAGATCCGACACGTTCTGGCAGGCCACCCTGGCCGGGATTGAAGCCCCCACCCCCATTCCCGTCGAGGCCCTTCCCGGACCCCGCACTTCCCGCCGCACGGCCGAAGCCCGTGCGGCCCTTTCCCCGGAAACCTCCGCCGCCCTGACAGCGGCCGCACGCCGCCTCGGTCTCACGCCCGGCGTCCTCGTCCAGGCCGCTTGGGCCGCCCTGCTCTCCCACGCCGCCGGCACCCACGATGTCGTCCACGGCTCCGCCTTCTCCGGCCGTCCGGCTGACCTCCCCGGGGCCGACCGCATCGCCGGACCTTTCGTCAATAACCTCCCCGTCCGCTCAAAAATCGATCCTGCCCTCCCCGCCGGCGATTTCCTCCGCAGCGTCCACCGCCACCTCACCGATCTCGCAGCCCACCAGTCCACCCCGCTCCCCCGCATTCAGGACTGCTCCGCCGTCCCGTGGCGGTTCCGCCTCTTTGATAGCCTCCTCGTCTTCCAGAACTATCAAATCGACGGATCCCTCACCCAACTCGGCCCCCGGACCACCCTCTCCGATTTCGACGGTCCCATCCACACCAACTTTCCCCTCACCCTGGTCGTCACCCCTTCCGCCGCATCATGGGACCTCCTCCTGGTCCACCAGGAAGCCGCCTGCTCCGCCCCCCGCGCCCGGCAGATCCTGACGGCCTTCACCACCCTCCTTAAATCATTCGCCACCAACCCCGGGGTCCCGCTCTCGCAGCACCTCGCCGCCTTGACGCTTCCCCCCCAATGCTCGCCCCTCCCGGCCCCTCCCCAATTTGAAATTTCAAATTTCAAATCCCCGTCCACCCCCATGGAGCACCGCCTCGCCGCCATCTGGCAGCGCGCCTTCGGCCTGACCAGCATCAGCACCACAGACAACTTCTTCGACCTCGGCGGCCACTCCCTTCTGATGCTCCGCGTCCATGCTGCCACCAGTCAGGATCTCGGCCACCCCCTCCCCATCACCGCCCTCTTCCAATACCCCACTATCGCCACCCTGGCTGCCTGGCTTTCCCCGGCACCCTCCCCGGCCAGCACCCCGCCCGCCAACGACATCCCATCCCGCGCTGCCGCCGCCCGCGCTGCTGCCCAGCGGGCCGCCGCCGCCCGCCGCTAACCCCGCCCCTCAGTCCTTCCGGCCTTTCCGCCCTTCTTGTCCTTTTCCCCATGAGCAGCTTCTCCGACTCTCACTCCCCTCCAGCTGCCGCCCCCTCCCTCGAAGGCATCGCCATCGTCGGCATGGCCGGGCGTTTTCCCGGAGCGGAAACCCTTGGCGCCTTCTGGGAAAATCTGACCGCCGGCCGCGAAACCATCTCCACCATCCCACTCGAAGAGATCCCCACCGAGGAAAACAAACTCGACCCTGACTACGTCCCCCGCCGCGGCATCCTGGAAAAACCCGAGTGGTTTGATGCCGCCTTCTTCAATATCAATCCGCGCGAGGCCGAAATCATCGACCCCCAGCAGCGCCTCTTCCTCGAGTCCTGCCACCACGCCCTCGAAGACGCTGGCTGCGATCCCTCCCGCTACCCCGGCGCCATCGGCGTCTACGCCGGCATGTCCAACAGTTCGTGGGTCCAGCACCAGATCCTGCCCAACGCGGACCTCCGCACCCAGTTTGGTTATGAGGGCACCATGATCGCCAACGAAAAAGACTACCTCGCCACCCGCACGGCTTATAAACTCAACCTCCGCGGCCCGGCCCTCAATATCTACACCGCCTGCTCCACCTCGCTCGTGGCGGTCTGCCAGGCCGTCCAGGCCCTGCAATCCTACGCCTGCGACGCCGCCCTGGCCGGAGGCGTCAGCGTCAAGTGGCCCCAGCACCGCGGCTACACCGCCCAGGAAGGCAGCCTTTACTCCCCGGACGGCCATTGCCGCCCCTACGATGCCGACTCCCGTGGCACCGTCTTCTCCAATGGCCTCGGCGTCGTCCTGCTCAAGCGCCTCGATGACGCCGTCCGCGATGGGGACCACATCTGGGCTGTCATCAAAGGCGCCGCCCTCAACAACGACGGCGGCGGAAAAGCCAGCTTCACCGCCCCCAGCATCGACGGGCACGCTGAAGTCATCGCTCTCGCCCAGGCCCTTGCCAACATCGATCCTGACACTATTTCCTATGTCGAAGGCCATGGCACCGCCACCCCCATCGGCGACCCTATCGAAGTCGCCGGCCTCACCCAGGCCTTCCGCCTGGGCACCGGACGCAAAAACTTCTGCGGCCTGGGCTCCCTCAAATCCAACACCGGCCATATGGACGCCGCCGCCGGTATCGGAGGCCTCATCAAAACCACGTTGGCCCTCCATCACCGCCAGCTCCCCCCCACCCTCCACTTCAAACGCCCTAACCCCGCGCTGAATTTGGAGGAAAGCCCGTTCTACATCGTCGACAAACTCCAGGCATGGACCAGTGCGCCTCCCCTCCGCGCCGGCGTCAGCAGTTTTGGCGTCGGCGGCACTAATGCCCACGTCGTGCTGGAGGAAGCCCCGGCCATCGCCCCTTCCGAAACCCCCACCCGGTCCCACCAACTCCTCGTCCTCTCCGCCAAAACCCCCTCCGCCCTCACTGCCGCCTGCGACAACTTCGCCACCCACCTAGAATCCCTCGTCTCAAATTCCAAATCCGAAATCCCAAATTTCCTCCTGGCCGACACGGCCTGGACCCTGCAAACCGGCCGGCAGGCATTCCCCCACCGCCGGGCCCTGGCTGTCGCCTCGATCCCGGACGCCATCGCCCAACTGCACACTCCCGCGCCGTCAACGCACGCCGAAACGCCGCATCCCCCCGTTGTCTTCCTCTTCCCGGGCCAGGGATCGCAACACCCTGGCATGGGCCAGGAACTCTACGCCCACGAGCCCGCCTACCGCGGTGCCTTCCACGCGTGCTCCGTTTGTTTTGCCAAAGCGGACATCGATCTCCATAACATCCCGGATCTCAACGACACCCGTTTCACCCAGCCCGCGCTTTTCGCGGTCGAATACGCTCTGGGCAAGCTCCTCCTCTCCTTTGGCCTGACACCATCGGCCATGCTGGGCCACAGCATCGGGGAATACGTCGCCGCCACCCTCGCCGGCGTCTTGTCCCTCGAAGACGCCACCAAACTGGTCGCGCTGCGGGGCCGCCTCATGGCCTCCATGGCCCCCGGCTCCATGCTGGCGGTCCGCCTGCCTGAGACCAGACTCCTGCCTCTGTTGCCTTGCACGTTGGACATTGCCGCGCTCAATGCCCCGGGTCTCACCGTCGTCTCGGGACCCGCCGAAGCCATCGACGCCTTCGCCCTGACGCTCGAAGCCGCCGGACATTCCGCCCGCAGGCTGCACACCAGCCACGCCTTCCACAGCGGCATGATGGACCCCATGTTGGAGGCCTTCCGCGCGGCCGTCGACACCATCCCGCTCCATCCCCCGCAGCTTCCTTACATTTCAAATCTCACAGGCCAATTCATCACGGATGCCGAGGCCACTGATCCTGACTACTACGTCCGCCACATCCGCCACGCCGTCCGTTTCGCCGATGGCATTGCCACCCTCTGCCAGACCGGCCCGGCCCTCTTCCTTGAAGTGGGTCCCGGCACTGCGCTCGCGCCCCTGGCCAAACAACATCCTGCCGCCGCCAATACTGTTTCGCTCCCGCTGCTCCCTCCCGCCAAGGATGCCGGAGCCAACGAATACCCCACCTTCCTGCAATCCCTCGGCAAAGCCTGGACCTCCGGTCTGACGATCGACTGGCCCGCCTTCCACCACCACACCCGCCGCCTCCGTCTTCCCCTCCCCGGCTATCCCTTCGAGCGCCAACGCTATTGCCCTGACACCATCCTGCCCGCCGGCACCACCCGCGAAGGCGAAGCGTGGATCCAGCTTCCCACCGGCACCGCCGCCGCAGCGCCTGACACCCCCGTCACTGTCTCGGCAGCTCCCCTCGCTCCAGCCATTTCACGCCATGCTCACCTTGTCGGGGAACTCCGCGCCCAGCTCCACCAGATCTCCGGCATCGACACCACCCCCACCGATCCCGCCACGCCCTTCCTCGACCTTGGTTTTGATTCCCTGTTCCTGACGTCCGCCTCCAACTCCCTCAAAAAACACTTCGGCCTCAAGATCACCTTCCGTCAGCTGATGGAGGACCAGGCCAGCATCGCCGATCTCGCAACCTGGTTGGACGTCCAACTTCCCTCTGACAAATTCCAACCTGCCACTCCTGCCCCGGCACTTCAAAACAGGCCCCATGGGGCCCCTGCGGCCCATTCGTCCGATCTTTCCGCCGCCCCGGCCCCCGGCTCCACCGCCGATCGCCTCGCGGTTATTGAACAACAAATCAGCGCCCTCCGCACCACCCTCCAGCCCGGTGCCGCTTCTTCCAACTCCACGGTCTCTGCCTACACCGTCCCCGTCAAAACGCTCAAAGGCAGCGATGGCAGGAAAATCGCCTTCGGTCCCTTCAAGCCCATTGAGCGCGCCAAGGACGGCAGCCTCACGCCCCTCCAGCAGGCGCATCTCGCCGGTCTCATCGCCGCTTACACCGCCAAATACCCCAAAGCCAAAGCCTTCACCGCCGATCACCGCGACGTCCTGGCCGACCCCCGGGCTGTCGCCGGATTCAACTTGTTATGGAAGGACATGGTCTTCCCCGCTGTCACCGAACGCAGCGAAGGCGCCTACCTCTGGGACACCGACGGCCACCGCTGGATCGATGTCGTCCACGGCTTCGGCCTCGGCTTCTTCGGCCACCGTCCGAAATTCGTCACCGATGCTCTCCACGCCCAGATCGACCTCGGCTTCGAGATCGGGCCCACCTCACCGCTGGCGGGCGAAGTCGCCCACCTCATCCGCGAGTTCAGCGGCCAGGAACGCGTCGCCTTCTGCAATACCGGATCGGAAGCCCTCATGGCCGCCATCCGCACCAGCCGCACCATTTCCGGCCGAAATATTATCGCCATGTTCGCCGGGGGGTATCATGGCATCTTTGACGAAGTCCTCGCCCGGCCTCTGGTGACTAACGGCGAGTTGCGTTCCATCCCGATTGCGCCCGGCATTCCGGATCCCGCCCAGGCCAGCATTCTTGTCCTCGAATACGACAATCCGGAGTCCCTTGAAATCCTCCATCGATTTGCTCAGGACATCGCCTGCGTGCTGGTGGAACCGGTGATGTCCCGCCGTCCGGACGTGGTCCCGATCGACTTTGTCCAAAAGCTCCGCGTCATCACCCGCGAAACCGGCACCGCCCTCGTTTTCGATGAAGTGGTGCTGGGTTTCCGCACCGGCCCCGGCGGGGCGCAAGCCCACTTCGGCATCCAGGCAGACCTCGTGACCTACGGAAAAGTCATTGGCGGTGGAATGCCCTTGGGCGTGATCTGCGGCCAGCGGAAATACATGGACGCGCTCGACGGCGGAGCCTGGAATTACGGCGACGACTCCATGCCCGAAGTCGGCGTCACCTTTTTCGCCGGCACCTTCATCCGCCATCCCCTGACACTCGCCGCGGCCCGCGCGGTCCTCCTCAAACTCAAGGAAATCGGACCCACCCTGCAGCAAGCCGTCGAACTCAAAACGAGGGACTTCGTGGACCGCCTCAACGCCCTCTTCGAATCCACCGGCGTCCCCCTCAAATCGACCCGATTCAGCAGCATGTGGATGCTGAATGCCGACCCCGGCCTGAAATACTCCGGCCTGCTCTACTATCACCTCCGCCTGCGCGGCATCCACCTCTGGGAAGGGCGCCCCGGCTTCCTCAGCGTCGCCCACACCGCGCAGGACGTGGAGGAAATCCTGACGGCTTTCGCGGACAGCATCTCCGCCCTCCAGCGGGGTGGCTTTTTCCCGCGTCCCGAAGCGGTCACCGCTCCGCTGATCCCCGCGCAGCAGGAAATGTTCCTCGCCTCCCGCATGAGTCCCGAGGCCTCCCTGGCCTGTCATGAGTCGCTGACGGTTGATTTTTCCGGCCCCCTGCAGCCTGCCGCCCTGGAAACTGCGTTGCTGCAATTGGCCCGCCGCCATGAGTCCCTGCGCACCGGATTTGATGCCGCTGGGGGACAAATGATCATCCACCCCGGCGGCACGTTGCCCTTGGTGCAGGAGGATCTCTCCAATCTCCCGGAGGAGGAGGCCGTCCGGCGGGGTGAGGAGGCCGCCCGCCGGGAGTTCTTTACTCCCTTCGACCTCGCCCGCCCCCCTTTGATGCGGGCTCTGCTGCTGAAGTCCGGCCTGGACCGCCACCGTCTGATTCTGACTGCTCACCATATCATCTGCGATGGCTGGTCGTATGGTGTTCTGATGCACGAGTTGCCGTCCTTGTACCGGTCGGCCTGCGGCGAACCCCTGCCCGCATTGGCTCCGGCTCCGTCCTATGCGGCGTATGCCGAAACCCGCACGGAGGCGGCCAGCCGTGGTGAGTTCGAAGAAGCCCGCGCCTGGTGGCGCCAGCAGTTCGCCACGCCGCCGCAGTCGTTGGAACTGCCTGCCGATCTGCCGCGCCAGGCTGAGACTCCATTGGATGCCAATGCGGTGGAGGTTCCCCTGCCGGCGGCCCTCGCCACGCGGCTGCGGAACTTCTGCGGGGAAAACAAAGTCACCCCCTACGTGGCCCTCCTGACTGCCTGGCAATGTCTGCTCAGCCGTCTGACCGGCCAGGATGATCTGGTGATCGGAACTCCCATGGCCAATCAGCCGGCCACCGGAAATCCAGGTCTGGTGGGTCATTGTGTGCAGTTCCTGCCCCTCCGCCTCACTCTCCCGGAAGACAGCACCTCCACCACGCTGCTGGCCTCGACCCGCCAGCAGTTCCTCGCCGCGCAGGAACACCTCGACTGCACCCTGGGTGATGTGCTGGACTTATTGCCCGGCATGGGAGCCGCAGAACGGCAGATGCTAGTCAGGACCACCTTCACGCTCGAACCCGCTGCGGAAACACTGGATCTTGGGGGAGGAGTGCATGGCGAATTCCAGTTCAATGCCAAACGCCGGCTGGCCTTTGATCTGAGCCTGTTTGCCTTCCAGACCGCTGAAGGATTCCGTCTGCTCTGCGTCTACCGGAACCAGCTTTTCCACCACGCCACGGTGCAGCGCTGGATGCAGCACTATCTGGTTTTACTGGACGGCATGATCGCGGCCCCGGGCACCCCGGTGCGGCAATTGCCCCTGCTTTCCGCCGCCCAGCGGGAGCAGATCCTGATCACTTTCAACGAAACCCGATGCGTTCCGCCTCCCCGTCGGCCGGTGGCGGCGCTTTTTGAGGAAATCGCGGCCAACCGCCCTGACGCCCCTGCAGTGCTTCAGGAAGACCGCGTCTGGACGTATGGCCAACTGAACGCCACCGCCAACCGGATCGCCACTGTCCTCACCGCCAACGGGGTGGCCCGGGGAGACCGGATTGCGGTCTATGCCGGCAAATCCTTCGACCTCGTGGCCGGCCTGCTGGGAATCCTCAAAGCCGGCGCGGCCTATGTTCCGGTGGATCCTTCCTATCCAAGGGAACGCGTGGAGTTTCTCCTGCGGGACGCCGGAATCCGCCTCGTCCTGACGGATTCCTGGCATGCCCCGGCCGTTCCCGGCGGCATCCAGACGCTGCTGCTGGAGGATGCCATCCAGGGTGAAGACCGCGGCAATCCGGATCCAGGTACCGGACCGGAGGACATCGCCTATTTGATCTATACCTCAGGCTCCACCGGCCTGCCCAAAGGCAACCCCGTGCCCCACCGCGGCATCGTCCGGCTGGTCCGGAACACCAACTACGCCGTGCTCGACAACCAGCAGACCTTCCTGCTCGCGGCCGCCCTGTCATTCGATGCCAGCACCTTGGAGCTGTGGGGCCCGCTGCTGAATGGCGGCCGCCTCGCCCTGCTGCCGGATGGACAGATGTCCCTCGAAGCCATCGGTGACGCCATCCGCCGTCATGGCGTCACCACTCTCTGGCTCACTTCCGGGCTCTTTTCCATGATGGTCGATGAGCGGCTGGACGACCTGAAACCCGTCCGGCAACTGCTCGCCGGCGGCGATGTGCTCTCGCCCGCCCATGTCCGCAAGGCCATGGCCGCCCTGCCGGAGACCCGGATCATCAATGGTTATGGTCCTACCGAAAACACCACCTTCACCTGCTGCCACACCCTGACTCCGGAGGACGCCGCCAGCGGCATCATTCCTATCGGCAGACCAGTCGCCCACACCACGGTTTATGTGCTGGATGCGGAGGGCCAGCCGGTGCCCCCCGGTGTCCCGGGCGAATTGTGGACCGGCGGCGAGGGACTGGCGCCTGGCTACTGGAACCGGCCGGAGCTGACTGCAAAAGCTTTTGTCAGGAATCCTTTCTCGGCAGACCCTGAGGCGGCACTCTACCGCACCGGCGACCTTGTCCGCTGGCGGGTGGACGGAGTGCTGGAATTCCTCGGCCGGATCGACACCCAGGTGAAAATACGCGGATTCCGCATCGAACCCGGCGAGGTGGAAAACATCCTCGGCCGCCACCTTTCGGTCGAAAAATGCTGCGTGGCCGCCGTGGGAGAAACCGCCGCCGGGAAAAAGCTGGTGGCGTGGGTAGTGGTCCGCCCGGAACTGCCCGCCACTCCCAAAATCCTGCGGGAAGCGGTGCGCCAGCAACTTCCCGAATATATGGTCCCTTCCGTGATCCTGCTGGTGGACTCCCTCCCGGTCACGGCCAATGGCAAGATCGACTACCGGGCTCTGCCCCTGCCGGAGGCCTCAACGACGCCTGACAAGGCATGGACCCCTCCACAGACGGCCACCGAGATCCGCCTCGCCGGCCTCTGGCAGCAGGTGCTCGGCACCAATCATATCGGCCCCGACAGCGACTTCTTTGATACCGGGGGCACCTCGCTCAATGGACTGCGGCTGATCCAGAAAATCCGTCAGGATTTTTCGGTGAGCCTTCCCCTCGGGGCGCTTTTCAAATCGCCCACTTTAAGCCGCTTGTCCGAGGCCATCGACCACGCCAGCGCCAATCCCCTGCTGCGCCCCGCCGGAGATGCCCTCGCCTGCCTGCAGCGGGGCCGTGATGCCACCCCGCTCTTCCTCCTCCATGGCGGCGATGGCGGCGCCCTGTTTTACCGCGCCCTGCTGCCTGGATTGGGGCCGAAGACCCCGGTCTACATTCTCGAATCCCCTGCCCTCACCGATGACGACTGGCTGCTGGCACGGAAGAACGTGGAAGCCACCGCCCACCACTTCATCACCTTGATGCAGACCATCCAGGCCGAGGGACCCTATCGTATTGGCGGATACTCCTTCGGCGGGCTGGTGGCCTATGAAATGGCGCAGCAACTCCGGGCCACCGGCCAGAGCACGGAACATCTGATCCTCTTCGATACCGAGAATCCCGGCGTGGGCGTGCGCATGCTGACCCTGACGGAACGACTCGCGGCCGGCTGGCGTCAGGGAGGTCAGGATTTCAGTGGCAAGGTCAAAGGTTTGAGCGGGCGGATCGGCACCGGCCTCAAAGACAAGCTGAACCGCGACGCCGAGGCCGCCGAAGCCCGCACCCTGTTGGATTCCGGCACCGCCGCGTCCGGACATCTGCGGATCATCCAGGTCCGTCTGACCCACATTGATGCCATCAAGGAATATAAAGTCCGGCCGTATCCCGGTTCCATGGTGCTGCTGCGCTCGACCGCCGAGAATGACAAGTATGAACGATTGCCTGACTACGGGTGGGCCACGGCGGTCGCGTCGCTGCAAATCCGCGATGTCCAGGGCAATCACCTTGAGCTCTTTGATCCGGAGAACGCCGGCGTCCTCGCCACCCAACTTCGCCAGGCCCTCGAAGGCAGGGTGCCCGCACGGCCCTTCCAGCTCCACTAGCCTCCTCCCGTTCATGGATCTTTTCTCCGGCTCATCCTTGCTCCCGGGAACGCTTTTGCTAGCCGTCCAGCCGACGGAGGACGACGGCACCTCCGATGGGGAGGATGCATGGTCCGTTCTGTCAGGATCCGAGCGTCTCCGTGCGGCCCGGTTTCACTTCGAGCATGACCGCCACCGCTGGATCAATGGCCGGGCGTGGGTCAGACACCAGCTGGGGGCCGTGCTGGGCCTGAGTCCGGAAGCGGTGGAGATCGCCGCCGAACCGGGCGGGCGGCTTTATGTGCCGGGAGCAGTGCTGGATTTCAACCTGTCCCACACCGGTGGATGGATCGCTCTCGGCATCTGTCAGGACGGCCGCCTCGGGGTGGATCTGGAAACGATCGATCCCACCTTTCCCGCCTTGGAGATCGCGTCGGAATTTTTCCTGCCCGAGGAACGCGACTGGATCGCCGCCGGCCCGGCGGACCGCTTCTTCCACCTCTGGACTGCCAAGGAAGCCCTCATGAAAGCCACCGGCCGCGGCATGTCCCTTCCTCCCGACAAAATCCATGTCACCATCAAGGATGGCCAACCCGCCACTGTGACCAACCTCGAGACCGGGGAAACACATCCCGTCACCACCCGCCCCGGCCCCGGCTCCACCATCCTGGCCACGGTCCATCTTCCTACGCCCTGATTCCGATTCCCAGCACCGAGTCTGGGTGGAAATCTCCAAGGGGTTTTCTATTTTTCATTCATCCACTTCCTGAGCCCGGTAGAAGGTGCGCCCCTCATATTTGGACCACGATCGCGCCGGGAAAAACCCATCTGGCCCAGCGACCATCACCGGAAATTTTTGAGATGTGCCGGAATCTTCCCGCTCCCATCGGGTCAGATCCCAGGAAACGAAGGTTCGGTATTTTTTTCCGGGCTCTCCGTGGAACACCAACTCATAAGCCCCGTCCGCCGCCAGACGGATGGCTGTGGGGATTTCCATTCCCGGAGCCACCGCGCTGATGACACATTCCGAATAGGCCACCGCTCCGTCGGCATCCGTCACGCGCAGCTTCGCGGTCAGGCGCTGGCCGAGACTGGCCAGGATGATTTCCTGCACGGCTCCGATGGCGGCATATCCATTCCCATCCAGATCCCATTCATAAGTCAGGTCCGCCGGGGCCTGCTCCAGATCCCGGCTGAAAAACGCCCCATCCAGCCGCATCGGCTGGCCGGCATGGATCTGACGGTCCGGTCCGGTGCGGGCTTCCGGCGGGGTATTGGCCAGCACGAGCTGGAATGGAATGCGGTAGGCCGGTTCATCCGTGTCATCGCTGTGGAGCAGCACCGTCAGGGCATGGCTTCCGTATTCGGTTGCCCGCAGCGTCAACTCCAGCAGCACCGAACCCCCAGGCGCAACCGTCACCGGGACGAAGGGCGTGGTAAATGTCAGGGGCCCCGCCGTTTCCGCGGTGACCGCCGTCAGCTGCAACGGGTCGGTCCCGGTATTCTCAATCACAAAGGAGCGCGGCAAGCCTGCCGCCATGGCGGACCGCGTTTTCTTGCCGAGCAGGATCACTGCCCCGCCCTCCCGGCGCGCCGGATTGTTGGCGGACGTGCCGTCATGCACCGCGATCTCCGGACCCGGGGCGCCTGACAGGAAGGTGCGGCGCTCCTCGAAAAATCCCCACGTGGCATTGCCCGCCTGTTTGAAGCTGACCTCAACAAGCCCCGGACCCGTGAAAGAAATGCCCTGCCCCACAATCTCCGCCGGACCGCTGACCACGCTCAATTCCACGGGCAACCTGCTATTCAACGCCGCCTCCGGCACCGCGAGGATGGAACCGGCCACCACGGGAAACGGCTGTTCCCGCGCCGCCATGAAGTCGAGGGTTTGCGGGAAAAAAACTGGGGCGATCCGGCTGAAGGTAGTGCCCCTGACCCATAATGAGCCATCCCGGCTGATCAGGCCCGCTACAGCATATCCTGGATCGATTTTGGCCCATCGGGTCGGTGCGGGGTAGGCGACTGGAGATCTCACACCCTTAAGCCCGCCTGTCATCGGGGCACTCCATAAGGTTCCATCGGAGCGGAGTGCCATGTATGAACTCCGGAGGCATGCCACTGCTGTCCAATCCATTTCCGAGCTCAACTGCATCACCTGACTGCTGTATCTGAACCACAAAGTTCCATCCATCCTGACCCTTACAATGCCGCTCTGACTGATGGAGGCAGTTTTCCACAGGTCGCTATCCACGGGTTCAATGTCCTTAAAGTAGACGTTTGGATAATAGCACTCTCCATTGGATCGCCTTACGATAGCGTAGTCCTGCCCTGAAATGCTGGCTTCGGCCCAGTCCGTGCGGCTGTCAAACTTTTCGGGCTGCTTGGCCGGACGCCCAACCTCGTCTTCCCAGGCCCAAAGGGTTCCCTCCCTTTTAATGCCTATCCTGCCGATGCGTCCTGCAGCGATTGTGCTCCAATCGTTGTCGGTACCCAGTCGCACCGGATCTCCGGCTTCCCTGTTCGGCTTGGGAATCGATCCCAGAAAGGATTTGTCCCAGATCCAAAGACCGCCGTCCTCCGAAACCGCCAATGGCAAATAGCCACCTCCGGCACTGATGCTCCGCCATCGTGTGCCCGCTGGCGTCCGCAACGGCCCACTGGAGCGGTAGATATTCCACCCCGTGATCCGGGCAGTACGGGAGAGGGCATACCAGTTGCTCGGGTATCCTTCGCCGCCCATCGACACCTGCGTGTAACCACCTTCCTCCGTTACGGAAAAACACACCTGCCCCACCAGAGGGTCCCACGCCGCATCGCCGGACTGACTGGCCTTCAAGGTCACCGGGCCCAACTCCCCCGTCAACGTCACCACGTTCCCGGACAGCGTCGCCGGTCCGGTCGCGACTTCCCACGTCAGGGGCAACCCGCTTCCGGCCGCTTGGGTGGGCAAAAGAATCGCAGGATCCCCCGGCATGCGGATCGGAATCAGCACCTCCGGCATGGCTTGCGGCTGTCCGGCTTGGACACGGCTTGCGATCAAGCCGGCCCCGGAGACGAGGGCGGCCATCGGCAGGATCAGCGGTTGGGCCCACATGAGAGGATGATCTGGAAAATCTAACAGGGGATCCTGGAGAGTCCAGCAGGATCACCTTGCCCTCTGTGATTTCGGCGCGCCGTGGCTTCTCCGTTTATCAAACCAGCCATCACCGGTCGCCCCCGGCTCTTCCATGACGGAGCGGAACTCCAGGCGCTCAATCCAGCAGCACCTTCAATCGGTCCACGGTTTCACGGAGGGAAGCCACTTCCTGTTTCAGGGCGGCGACCTCCTGTTCCATATCCGCTTTCCAATCGGCGGGTGGAGCCACGATGGAAGGAATGGCCGGGGAAGGCAGCGCCGCGGCGGCTTCGTCCACGGGGCCGGACATCAGGTGCGCCACGGTGCGGACCCGGCGGCCGCCGCCGGGGGGAAGGATCATGACCAAAGGGCCACTCCCATAGTTGACGAGGCGTTGCAGCGCGTCCTCCAGCGCGGCGAGATCGGGGATGAGGTGCAGCCGTTCGGTGCGGGTGCGCAGTTCGCCGGGGGTTTGGAAATTCCTAACCAACAACTCGCAGAGGATGTCGGTCATGGCCTGGTCGAGGTTGCCATAGACGGCATCGAAGGCGTGTTTGTATTTGGGCACGCGGGCGCCGGCGAGATGGATCATGACCGCCAGCCGCTTGCGCCGCAGGCCGTCGAGACCCGCCTCGACGGTGGCTTCATCCCACTCGGTCACCGGGTCGCGATTGCTGCGCTGGTTGCAGGCCACCACCACGGCATTCAAGGACATCGGATAGTAGTCCGGTGTGGTGATCTCTTTTTCGAGCAGGCAGCCCAGCACGCGGGCTTCCACGGGGGTGAGGAGGGAGGGGTCTTCCATGGTGGGGGCCTTCAATTACCATTAGGCGACGGAATTGATCAATTCGCCTATGCCAGCGATGGAGATGCGGATGCGGTCGCCAGACTGGAGAGTGAAGCTGCTGTCGGGAACGATGCCGGTGCCGGTCATGAGCAGGCAGCCATTGGGGAAATCCTCCTCCTTGAACAGCCAGCCCGCGAGTTCGGTGAAGCTGCGTTTCAATTGGTCGAGGGCGGTATGGCCTTCGAAGGCGGTGGCTCCGGCCCGTTCAATGATCAGATCCACCGCGGCGGCGGGAGCGGGCAGGCGGGAACCCATCAGGAGGCAGGGGCCCAGCGCGCAGGAACCGCGATACATCTTGGCCTGCGGCAGGTAGAGGGGGTTTTCCCCTTCGATGTCGCGGGCACTCATGTCATTGCCGATGGTGAACCCGAAGACCTGACCGGCGGCATTGAGCGCGAGGGTGAGTTCCGGCTCCGGCACACTCCACGTGCTGTCGTGGCGGATGCCGACCAAACCGAGGTGCCCCCGCACCCGGGGGGCGGTGGCTTTGAAAAACAACTCCGGACGGTCTGCGGCGTAAACTTTGTCGTAGAACCGGTCGGCCCCGGCGCTCTCCGATTCCTCCATGCGGGCGGCCCGGCTGCGCAGGTAGGTAACGCCCGCAGCCCAGACTTCCTGCGACTCCAACGGGGCCAGCCAGGCCTGCGCGGGATCCGGCAGGGAGATGGAATGGGCGGTGCGCAGCGCTTCCTCCACCAGAATGTCAGGCTCCGGGGAGCGGAAAAGGGCATCGAAGGAAAAATCATTCAGCGCGAAAGCTTCGTCCCCACGCACCGCGAGCACCGCATCGGAAGTCCGGAAAAGTTTAATCATAGCGTCGGCATGATGAACCTTTCCTGAGGGCGGCGTCGAGAGGGAAAACAGGCCCGGGATGGATTCCTCCTGACTTTTGATTATGGAACGCCGGGCCGTTCAACGGGCAGGCGAGGCCGGCCGGGCGGCACCAGCACCCGGAATGCCGGGTTGCTGCAGCGCCGCCATGACCTGTTGGGCCAGCGCGGTGACAACGGGGACGGCGACACTGTTGCCGAATTGGCGGTAAGCCTGGGTGTCGCTGACTTCGATTTTGAAGGTGTCGGGGTAGCCCATGAGGCGGGCGCACTCGCGGGGGGTCAGGCGGCGGGGATTGCGGCCTTCGCCCCGGCTGATGAGGATTTCGCTGCCGTCCTTGTGATAGCGGGCACTGAGGGTGCGGGCCACCCCTGTGCCGTCGAAAACGCTGCAGCCAAACCCGTTGCCGAGGGCGGCGTGTTTGGCGGCGTAATCCTGGAGGTATTGCCAGAGCTTGTCGGACAGGGTGTATTTATCAGCAGCGGCCTCCTCCAGAATGCTGGCCAGACGGGGGCCGTCTCCGGGGGGCCGGGGGAACTCGAAGGGCGTGGGTTCCCGGAAGCCGACGAGGAAGATGCGCTCCCGGTGCTGGGGGAGCCAGGGTTTGGCGTCGATGATTTTGTGGTAGACGGTGTAGCCGAGGTCTTCCGTCAGGGTGTTGTAAATGACCTTGAAGGTATTTCCTTTGTCGTGGCTGGTCAGGTTTTTGACATTTTCCAACACAAAAGCCGCAGGGCGGTGATGGTGCAGCAGGCGGGCGATTTCGAAGAAGAGGTTGCCCTGGCGTTCATCGTCAAATCCATGGGCTCGTCCGAGGCTGTTTTTCTTGGAAACGCCGGCGAGGCTGAAGGGCTGGCAGGGGAAGCCCCCGCAGAGGATGTCGTGGGCAGGCACGTCGGTGTCGGCCACGATGCGCAGGTCGCCGTGCGGGCGCTCGCCGAAGTTGGCGGCGTAGGTTTGTTGGGAATATTTATCCCAATCCGAGGAGAAGACACAGCGGGCTCCGGCCTGCTCGAAGGCGAGCCGGAATCCGCCGATGCCGCAGAAAAGATCGATGAACCGCGTCTGGTCACGCTGCCCCCGGCTTTCGGGGGTCGGGAGCAGTTGGGGCGTGGCAGGGTCGCGGCGGCGGGCGGGCATGCGGGGGACTTTGCCGGGATGACGACGCACGGCAAGAGGAGTGTGCGCCGCCGGCGCCGCCAGGCCCCGGCGGAACAGAAAGTCACCGGCATTTGGCCCGCGAGGGACGGCGGAGTGGATTTCACCCAGCCGGCGGAATGGTGAGTTTTTGATTGAGTGGGCGCCGGGCACTGGCACAATGCCGCATGATTCCAGCCCGCCTCCCCTTCCTTGCCGCTGCCCTGTGTTCCGTGGCCTTCACGGATTCCGCCCCGGCGCGGCTGGGGGAAACGCGGGAGCAATGTGCGGTGCGCTACGGCCAGGCGGTCGCGGAAGTGCCGGCCCTGCTGGAATCCGCGACCGGGATGACCTACCAAAAAGGTGACATCCGCATCCGCATCGAATTTCTGGATGGGAAGGCGGCGTTCCTCAGCTTCTCCCGCCGCGGGCTGCGGGCGGAAGAGCGCCAGACGCTGCTGGAGTTGAATGCGGGGAGCCTGGTGTGGAATCCCCCCGGGGAATTTCTTGGCCGGATGTGCTGGACGGCGGCGGGGAATGCCCAGGAGGAAGCGCGCCATGCCTCGGCCTATCAGGCGGTGGAAACCAGTTATCTCGACCTCGCCTCCGATGCCTGGGCCAAGGCCATGAAGGCCCAGCAGGCGGTGCAGTTCGCCATCAAACCGCGGCCGGTTGCTCCGGCGGGTCCGGCAGCGGTGGGGACCCCGGTGCCGGCGGCGCCGACCGCCACCGGCAAGCTGGAAGGATTCTGAGTTTCCCTCTGCTCCGGAACGGCGGTTGCTTCCGGAAACCCCTTCTGCTGCCTGCCCATGCTCCTGCGTTTTTCCCTGCTGGCCCTGCTGTTGCTGGGCATTTTTGCGTTCCTCTTCCTGCGCCGGGTGATGGGGGCGCCTTCCGCCGACAACGACCGGCTGGATGAAGTCCGCCGCCGGGTGGCCCGCCCCCTGAACGAAGAACTGAAGCGGTCGCACCTCAAAGCCGGCGCTCCGGTGTTCATCCGCATCTTCAAGGAGGAAGGCGAACTGGAACTCTGGATGCGCGATGAGATGGGCGGGCGTTATACCCTCTTTAAAAAGTGGCCCATTGCTGCCGACGGGGGAGCGGGCCTGGGGCCAAAATTGAAGACCGGCGACCTAAAGGCCCCGGAAGGATTCTATCATGTGGCGGCCCGCCAATTGAACCCCTCCTCAAAATTCCACCTCGCGTTCAATCTGGGATTTCCCAATGCCTATGATCAGGCGCATGGACGGACCGGGTCGGCCCTGATGGTGCACGGCAGCAATGTCTCGATTGGTTGTTATGCCATGACGGACCCGGTGATCGAGGTGATCTATCTGCTGGTGGATGCCGCCCTGCGCGGGAAACGCCAGGATGAAGTGTCGGTGCATTGTTTTCCCTTCCGCATGACGGAGGCCCGGCTGGCCCGGGCGGAAGCGGAAGGCCAGGAGTGGGCCGGTTTCTGGCGCAATCTGAAACAGGGTTACGACCTGTTCGAGCAGACCAAGGTGCCGCCGCTGGTGGGGCAGAAGGATGGGAAGTATGTCTTCCGGCGGCGCGACCCGTGAGGGAAGGAAACCACGGACTTCACGGAGGGAGCGGATGTTATGAAACCAGTGAAGGCGGTGATTTTCGATGTCTATCACACGCTGCTGGCGGTGGCGGAGGGACCGGTGGCGGCTGAAGACCGGTGGCAGGAGCTGTGGAGGGAATTTGTTGGCACGTCCCCGGGAATGCTCCTCACGGAATTCGATGATGCCTGCCGGACCCTTGTCGCCCAGGACCATGCCCCCCGGAAGTCCGCAGGCGACCGGTGGCCGGAAGTGGACTGGCGGAAGGTGGCTTGCCGGGTGGCGGGCGGATTGTCAGGGCTGGCTCCCGGAGCGCTGGATGATTTTCTGTTCCGCCATGCGCAGTTGCAGCGGACCACGCAAGCCATGCCCGGGGGGCTGCGGTTTCTCGCCAGCCTCAGGCAACAGGAAATCCTGACCGGAATCGCCTCGAATGCCCAGCGCTACACGTTTGATGAGTTGGCGGCTGCGGGACTTCCAGTGGATCAGTTTGAACCCGATCTGTGTTTCTGGTCCTTTGAACAGGGCTTCAGCAAACCGGACCCCGCGGTTTTTTCCTGGCTGACAGCACGGCTGGCGGCGCGGGGGATTCTGCCCGAGGAAACCCTGATGATCGGCGACCGGCTGGACAATGATATTGAGCCAGCCCGGGCGGCGGGTTGGCAGGTCTGGCATTTTCAGGGCCCGTGGCCAGTGCTTTGAGCCCTGTGACTTATCCCCCTGCTTTCGCGCCCTGGGCCGCTTCGGGCCCGCGCTCCCGGATCAACATCAGGGAAGCGGCCAGGATCAGCAGGGCCGCCCCACCGGCGGTCGGCCCCACCCCAAAATGGGCCGCACAATAAAACGCCGCAAAGGGCGCCACCAGACCGCGGGCTCCGGTGAGGAACGTGTGCACCGCCATATAGTCGGTGACGCGTTCCGGCGGGGCGACCTTGGTGACCCACAGGCTCCACGCGAGGTCAGCCCCGGCATTGGCCACCCCGAATAACAAAGCCCCGGCCCAGAGGCCCGCCGACCCGCCGCCAGTGAAAAAGGAGAGGATTCCCAACATGAAACCGGTGTTGAGCAGGATGCGCAGGGTAAAGAAATTCATCCGGTCAAACAGCCGGCCCCAGACCCGGGTGAAGAGGAGCCGGGCGGCGTTGGGAATGATGGTGGTGAACAGGGCGATATCGGTGGCCGCGAGGTGCAGGCCATACCGCTCGTTGGCGAGGTATTCCACCCGGAGGGGGAACATCACCAGATTCCCAAAGCCCATCAGCATCCAACTGATCAGGGTCAGCCGGAAAAGCCGGTCCTCCCTCACCCAGCGGAATGCCCGCAACGGATTGCGGCCTTCCGTGCGCACCAGCGGCACTGCCGGCAAATGCCAGGCGCACCAGGCATTCAGGATCAACGCGGCGGCATAAACACCAAGGATCCAGCGGAAGTTCGCAGGATCTGCTTCCAGGACGCGGCCGGCGATCCAGGCAAAGGCGACACTGGTGAGGATGCGCACCACGATATTGCGCGAGAAAAGATCTCCCCGGCGCTCGGCCCGGTAGTTCTGGCTGTAGATGGAAGCGATGAAAGGAGCGGTGGCCGCCACACAGAGGAACCCCAGGCCCGCCCCTCCCAGAAAAACCGGCAGCGTGGGCACCAGGGCCGCCATCAGCACCCCGGCCGCACCTATGGCAAACAACCAGGCGGTGGCCCGCTCCGCATGCAGTCCAAGGGCGGCGGCCCACGTGACCAGCAGGGGGGTCAGGAGCAATCCCGCGCTGGAAGCCCCCTGCAGCAATCCTTTTTCGCCCGGACTGGCCTGGAACCACCGGGTGGCAATCAGCAGCAGGAAAGTCACCTGCGCGGTCTCCAACACGCCGCCCGCAAGCGCCCGCACCCGCTCAAGGCGGAAGGTGGCGCGTTCGCGTTCGATCGGGTTATTCATGGGGAGGCGTGATTCTGTTCCGGCGGACGGCTGCCTGCATGGGCAAAAACGGGAGGAAAAAGGCCCGGGGCGGTCCGGCTCCCTGTGGCGGCGCCCCCGCACCCCGGCTTGCCAAGTCCACCAGACTGCGCAGCGTGCAGCATGATCGCCAGACAGGTATTTTACACGGGACGGGTGCAGGGAGTGGGATTTCGTTATACGGTGAAGCAGCTGGCTTCCGGTTACGAGGTGTCAGGGTGGGTGAAGAACCTGCCGGACGGGCGGGTGGAGCTGCTGGCCCTCTCGCGGGACGCGGAGGAACTCCAGTCCTTTTTGACCGAGCTGCGGGACAATTCGGCGGTGGCCCATTATATCAAGGAAGTGGAGGAACATCCGGTGTCCCCGGCCCCGATGGGAATCATCGGGTTTTCGATAGCGCGGGATTGATCCCAAGGACAGATGCGGTCATAAAGGCAGGATGGACCTCCTGAGCCTCCGCCAAGTCAGACAAGCCACCGTCGATTCCGCCTGTCAGGCGGCCGTGCAGCTGCAGGTGGAGCGGGTGCAGGTGAAGCCGACCAAAAGCGGCTCCGAATACCTGGAGCTCAAACTGGCGGATGCGGAGGATCATCTGGTGATGCGGGTCTGGGGGGATGCCCCGGGATTTCCCGCGGCCCGCGCTTTGGCCGCCGGGACCTTCATTGCCATCGCGGGCGAGTGGTCCAGCGGCACCTACGGCCTGGAACCGAAACACTGGACGCTGCGGCTGCTGGAGGAAGCGGAACGGATCGCCCTGCTGGGCGGGCCACCGGAACTGCGGGAAAAACAGGCACGGGATTACGCGGAGATCGGGACCCTGACCGCAGCCATCCGCGATCCCCGGCTGGGCGGATTGTGCCGGATGTTCCTGGAGGAATACGGCGAGCGCTTCCGCCGCACCGGGGCCGCCCGGGAATATCATCACGCGCGGCGCGGCGGGCTGGTGGAGCATGTCGCCCAGATGATGCGCGCAGCGGTGGCCCTGGCGGCGGTTTATCCCGACACGAACCGGGATCTCCTCGTGACCGGCGTGCTCTTTCACGACTGCGGCAAGCTCTGGGAAAATTGTTATGAACGCGAGGGATTCACCATGCCCTACACCGAAGTTGGCGAGCTGATGGGCCACATTCCCATGGGCATTGAGGTGGTGAACCGCCTCTGGCGCAAGCTGATGGAGGCGGCGCCCGCCGACTGGACGGGTCTCACCCCAGCCAACGAAAGCGTCAGGCTGCACCTGCTGCATCTGATCGGGGCGCACCACGGCGAGCATCAATTCGGGTCGCCCGTACTGCCCCGGACGCCGGAGGCAATTCTTCTGCATCACGTCGACAACATCGATGCCAAACTGGAAATGATGGCCGAAACTTACCAGATTTCCCCGCTGCTGGCGCCGAATGTCTTCGAGCGGCGGCGGCCCCTGCCTGGCAATCCGGTGCGGCCCCTGGCTTTTTACGAAGCAGCCGGGGAAAAGCCGGAACCGGCCGGGGAGGCAACCGACTGACTGCAACTGAACGGACCCCGCCCCGGCCGTCCCCCATGGGTGGCAGCCCGGGGGGAGCGGGACCGGGCCGTTCCGGATTCAATCCAGTGCAGTAGCGGCGGCGCGGGCGGCATCGCGTCGTTGACGCAATTCATCGTGCGCCGCCTTTATTTTTTGAAACTGGTGTTCCAGCACCGCGGTGATGGATCGCGGCAGCGGGATTTCGCGGGGTTCGAGGGCCTCACGATAAGCCGCCACGGCGGCATCCTCACCGCGTTCCACTTCCTCCAAAATGGCGAGATCGTGATGGCTGGACACTGCCGAGCGCAGGTCGATCCAAGCGCGGTGCAAGGTGCCGGTCACACTGCCGGAGTCATCAATCCCGGTCTGTCCATGCCCGACCTGGAGTTGCTGCAGTTCATCCACCATGGTGGCACGTTCCATGGCATACTGGTGCAACAAGGTTTTCAATCCGGGGTCCTCCGTCTGATTGGCAGAATGGACGAAGCCTTCATGGGCATCACGGCTGATTTCCACCAAGGACTGCAAGCACTTCAGGGCTTCATCGCGGGCAAGGGCAAGGGGCGTCTCATTCATGGGATGTTTCGGCTGGAAAGGGCATGAGTGATGGGGATTTCCCGGGCCTCCTAGAGGTGGCGCTCGGCAGAGTTCTCGATCTTGTTGCCAAGATGCTGCATGTCCCGGCCAAAACCCTCAGTAGTGCGGCAGGAACTGACGGCGATGGCGGAAAGAGCCAAAGCCAGCAGGCCAAAGCGGGAGCGGAGGGAAGAGGAGCGGGTGGTCGGTTTCATGGCTGTGTTTGGATTGAAGTCAGGGAGTGGATGGGATTTCCAGCTGCCACCCAACCCTTCTGCATGGAGCGTGCCCCGGCCCTATCCCTTTTTTTGACCGCTTATCCTCAACTGGTTATCAAATCACTTCACGGCCCCGGCCCGGCCCCGGCATGGCAGCCTGCCAGACATCCCCAAATCCAGTCTGGCAAAATGCCAGCTGGCCCGGCTGCCTGGCCAGATCTGACCGAATCCGTGCGGCTTCAGGACGGCTTGAGCACCCGGCTGCGGCTCCGCGGCTCCGGGATGGGATGGGGAATCGGCTCCGCCAGAGGAGTATCGAGGCCGCGCTTCAATTCATCGGTTTTGATGCGGAGCCAATAGTCGGGAAAACACTGCCGGAGGATGCGGTCGTGCAGGACTTCCATGTCGGAGTCGCCCGCTTTCGGGGACCAGCCGATGCCATCCCAATACAGATGCAATCCGCGGCGGGAGACTTCCCAGGGCCGGTCAGACCCATACAGGTCGTATGAAATGCGGCGGCGGGCGACCGCGAAGAAGATGCCGTAGTAGAAGTTCTGAGTGTGGAAGGCGGCCGCTGCGAGAGGGTAGCCCGCTGGCAAGACCAATTGACCTTGTTCCACAGAAAGCTGCATCAGACCCGTCAGGCGAGCCCCAAAGCCCATCACGAGCGCCTGCAGGGCCTCCAAGGGCGGTGCGGGCAGGGCCCGTTTAATCCATGGCATCCCCAAAAATTCGAGCGTTTCCAAGTGATCCGGCTCAAAGCGGGCCAGCACTTCAAATCCCGTCATGAGCGCCATGGCTTGCTCCCGCGGCTCTCCCTGGAACCGCTGAGCCGCCTCAAACAGCGCGTTGCAGGTCGAAATGGTGCTGGAAGCCGTTGCGGCGAGGGCCCCTTCACGGGAGCCAAAATATTGATAAACGGTTGGCCGTGAGACTTCGGCCGCTTCGGCCAACCGCTCCATGGTAAAGCCGGAGAGGCCTTCACGGGTCAAGACATGGCGCGCTATCTTATCCAGACGATCCTTTTTACTCATTCTAAATTGTAAACCAATTTGTAACAGTCGTCAAAATCTTTTCCTCAATAACCATTTGCTTTTACACTAGTGTAAGGTTACGATACATGGCAATCACCCCCGTTCCACCAATTGTATGGACACCATTTTTATTGACCCTGCACGCATGCAAAACCAACTGACCGCAACGCTCCTTGAGGCGGACCAGCACGGGGTGCCCATCCTGGCGGTCAGAGGTGCCCTCGGCGGCGAAGGATGGCAGGTCATTTGCGAAGCCTGCGGTCAGCTGACCGGAAGGACCAAGGTGCTGGACTTCAGCGGGGTCACCCATTGCCAGACATCCCTTGATGATGCGTCCTCCTTCGGCCGCCAATTGGCGCGGCAGGCCATTTTCAACCCCCTGCTGCCCTGCCACGTCCTGATTGCTCCAGGCGATCTCCTGTTCGGCCTGTGCCGGGTCGTGCAGATGAATCTGGACACCGCCGGTCTTAATGCCGCGGTGTTCCGTTCCGTCGGGGCGGCCCTCAAGTGGCTGGAACAGGAACACCGCCTGCTGGATCAGCCGGCCATTTGACTCGCCTCCCGGGACTCAACCGGGCGTGCCATCCGCCAGCGCTGAGGCGCAGGATTCCACACATTCACGGACCAGCGCCGGGCCCCGGTAAATCAGGCCGGAGTAGAGCTGCACCAGGGTGGCCCCGGCGTGGAGTTTTTCCACGGCATCGGCCCCCGACATGATGCCGCCCGCCCCGATGACCGGCAGCGCGCCATCGATATCCCGCGCCAGCCCCGCGATAAAGGCGGTGGCGCGGGTCGTCAGGGGAGCGCCGCTGAGGCCGCCGCCCTCGGTGCTGTAGCGGAGGCCTTCGGTATGGGTTCGGCTGAGAGTGGTATTGGTGGCGATGACCCCCTCCAATTTCTCCTCCACAAACAACCGGGCAAGGCTGCGGCGGTGCTCCGGCTCGAGATCCGGGGCGATTTTGATGAAAACCGGGACGTGACGCTGGTGCTGCTGGGCGAGGACCTTTTGTTCGGCCTGCAGGGTCCGGATGAGAGCCCGGCAGGCGTCGTCCTGCTGGAGATCGCGCAGGCCTTTGGTGTTGGGGGAGCTGAGATTCACCGTGACGTAATCCGCCCAGGTCCAGGCGCCGCGCAGGCCCAGCAGATAATCCTCTGCGGCGCGTTCGTTGGGCGTGTCGAAGTTTTTGCCGATATTCACCCCGAGAATTCCCCGGAAAGTGCGGTCCGCAGCATTGGCCTGTCCTTGGGCGATGCCGGGGTTGTTGAAGCCCATCCGGTTCACAATGGCTTCGCGCTCCACGATCCGGAAGAGGCGCGGCTGGGGATTGCCGGGCTGCGGGCGGGGCGTCAGGGTGCCGATTTCCACATGGCCGAACCCCATCGCGCCAAAGCCGTTCACGCATTGTCCGGCCTTGTCCAGACCGGCGGCGAGGCCCACCCGGTTCGGAAAACGCAGCCCGGCCACCGTGACCGGCGCTGCTTCGGCAAGTGGCGGCAGCAGGCGCAGCACTCCGGCTTTTTCCGCGAGCTTCAGGCCGCGCAGGGTGACATGGTGGGCGGTCTCGGCATCCAGTTGGAACAAGCCCGCCTTGAGCAGGGGCCATGACGCTTCCATGGCGGTGCGGGCGAGCGACGACAGACAGGATGGGGTCGGAGTGGGCGAAGGCATCTCGCCTTGACTCATGCCAAGCCGGGGCCTAGTGCAACCCTTTCCGCTCGATTTTCCACCTCCCACCCTCCCCCTCCCCGGCATGTCACTCATCTACGAAGGCAAGGCAAAACGGCTCTTCACCACCGAGGACCCGAACGAACTTCTCATGGAGTTCAAGGACGACGCGACCGCCTTCAATGGCGCTAAAAAAGAGAGCTTCGCCAAAAAAGGAGCGCTCAATAAACGTCTCTCCCTCCACCTCTACGAACTGCTGGAGCGCGACAGCGTGGCCACCCACTTCGTCCGCGATGACACCGAGAACACCCTGATTGTGAAGCGCGTGGAGATCATCCCGATCGAGGTGGTGATCCGGAACGTGGTGGCCGGCTCCCTCATCAAACGCACCGGCCTGAAGGAAGGCCACAAACTGCGTCAACCCATCATTGAGTGCTACTACAAGAGCGACGAACTGGGCGATCCCATGATCAACGACGAGCACATCCGCGAGCTGGCCCTCGCCCGCGGCGATGAGATGGAAAAAATCAAACGCTCCGCCCTCAAGATCAACCGGACCCTCACTAATTTCTTCGCCAAGGCCAACCTGACCCTGGTGGATTTCAAACTCGAATTCGGCCGCCTCTACCCGAATAAACACAACATCGTCCTCGCCGACGAAATCAGCCCGGACACCTGCCGTCTCTGGGACAGCGAGACCGGCAAGAAGCTGGACAAGGATCGTTTCCGTCAGGATCTCGGCGATCTCGTCGAAGGTTATAACGAAGTTCTCACCCGGGTTGAACATGCGCTTGCAAGCTGAAGTCATCGGTCGCTTCGACCACGCCGGGGACGCCAACGCCCTGCTCTACACGCCGCTCGCGGCCCAGATCACCGCGCGCCACACCCGGCGCTACACGGTGGACTACACCGGCGATGAAGCCGCCCTCGTGGCCTTCCTCACCAAAGTCCTCGCCGACCCCGTAAGCCACGAACTGCGCACCGGCGATGCCCCCGCCCTCGCTGGCTACGCCTTCTTCCTCGACTACGGCATGAAAGCCGGCGCCCTCGACCACGAAAAGGAAACCATCCTCGCGCACCATCACAGCACCCCCGGCGCAGCCTTCGCCATCACCAGCCTGAAGATCAACCACCGGGTCTATCTCTTCGGGGAGTCCGGTGCCGCCGTCCACGCCGACCGGTTTGTGATGGACATCGTCAATCCCGCCATCCACACTTGGCAGGTCACGGCGGCGTAAGCCTTGGCACTCGTATTGCGCCCGGGGTTCAAAGAAATTTCCCGGCCGGTTTTTTCTGGCCCGCGGCCCGCTTGGTGGTTAGCGTGGCGACATGCCGTCAGACAGACCGTCTCCCCTGCCCCGCTGGGTCAAGGTTTCATTCTGGACCGGAGTGGCTCTGTTTTTGGGTTGGCTGGGCTGGGTACAGCTCATCAGGGATGAAACCGTCCGGGCGCCGGAAGGATTTTTAGCGAGACCTGAAACCGTGGTTGTCTCGCCACAAGAAAACGGATTGATGCTTCTCTTGGAAGGCCTTGCGGCCATGCGCCGTCCTCGGGGTGACTGGACCCATCAAAAACAGCAGAAGGAAATCCTCGGACTCCGGGCTCCATGGGATCAGGAAATCATGCAGCCTTTGGTGGATGCCGCTCCTGCCGTGGAACGGTTGGTGCAGCAAGCCCTCCAAAAACCAAGCTGGTCTGAACCACCGGACACTGATGAATTCCCTTGGGACCTGGATTCTGAATTCCAGAGAATAACCCATGTTTTCCTCGCAAAATCCATGGATCTCGCCAACCGGGGCAGGGGCTCGGAAGCGCGGCGTTGGATTACCGAAGCACGAAACTTCACCCTGAGGTATTGGCCCGCGGCAGACACGCGGGATTGCTCCACATTCGCGATGCGTTTTTTTGCCCATACGGATTTCCACGTCTTTCAGCAACTGGACGTGTCCTCCGACTCTGCTGAGGAATTGGCAGAGGCGCAGGCCATGTTCACGGGGCCTGGACTCCCTCAGAAGGAGGTTCTTCGGTTCGTGGCGCGTGATTACTGGCAACAGATGGACTCCCGGTCCCGGCCTGAGTACCATTCTGGCCGGCAAGCCGATCCCATGCTCTATTTTTTGGCGTGCTGCGACGATCCCATGCCTCCCGCCTGGTGGATCAGAACCCGCTACAAACAAGGGGCCGAGCAAAATCGCTTTACGGAAATTTACTCGCAGCTGGGAGAGGTGGCTTTTCTGGAAGGCCGGATGGGCCGGCAAAAGGTGGCGGACTTGTATGCGGTCCTCAAACTCGAGAGCAAACTTTCATTCCTCAGCGCGGAGCCTAACCGAACCGGACGGGTGCTGGCCAGTACGGCTGCCCTTCGATTGTTGGAGGATGAATCCTGGTTTTTCGCCTTCGAAGCGGTCCGGCGTTGTTGCCTGACCGCCGTGGCGGCAAAACGATGGTCGCTCGCCCACCAAGGCCGCCGGCCCGGCAGCCTGCAGGAGTTGGTGCCTGATTATCTGCCCGGCGTGCCCCTTGATCCTTACGACGCCAAGCCGGTCCGCTGGGATGGCGCCAGCGGGACGGTTTATGTGATCGGGGAAGATGGTGTGGAAGACGTCCCGGTCATGCCTGTCTTGCCAGCCGGCCGCTTTGTATCTCCCCTGAAAGCCAGTCCCGGAGCCCGCTTGCCGTAAGCATGCAAGGGATGCGCAACGAGTCACATGGCCCTGCTTCCGGCTCTTGCTTCCCTGGCGGCGCGGGGTGAAAATGCGGCCCTATTCTTCTGCATGCCTGACTCCGCGATTTCCACTTTGCCCGCTTCCGGGGATTTGCCTGTCCCTGGTGCGGCGGTGCAGCGGCCGGACTGGGGCTCGCTCTGGCGGCTGCTGGTGGTGCAGACGCAGAATGCCTTCAATGACAAGGTGGCCCAGTTCACCCTGCTGGGCATGGCGAAGGTGTTTTTGGACAAGGCGGCCAGCGAACGGTATCCGCACATTGTCTCCGCGCTGCTGGTGGTGCCGCTGTTGTTTTTTGCGCCGGTGGCGGGGTGGGTCTCGGACCGTTACCGGAAGAGTCAGGTGGTGCTCTGGTCCAGCGTGGCTCAGGTGGTGTTGCTGCTGTTGTGTGCCGGGGCGTTTGCCCTGGAATGGTTCTGGACGGCGACGGCGCTCTTTTTCCTGCTGGCGCTGCAGGCGGCGGTGCTGCAGCCGGCCAAGGGCGGGATCGTGAAGGAGTATGTGGGGGAACGTTATATCGGAATGGCTTCGGGATGGGTGCAGATGTCGGCGATCCTGGCGTTTGTCAGCGGACAGTGGGTCGGGGGGAAGATTTTCGAGCATTTTTATGAAACCGGCCAGCCGCCGGATGCAGGGATGGCCGCGTGCTGGACGGTCCTGGTGATGGCGCTGTTCTCGCTGCTGATGGTGATCTTTTCGCTGCAGATGAAGGAAACGAATTCGCATACCGATGAGCCGTTCCGCCGCGGGATGATGGTGGAACATTTCCATCACCTGGGGGAACTGCTGCGGGTGAAGAAGCTGCGACTGACGGCGCTGGGAGTTTCCTACTTCTGGTTTTCCTCGGTGATGCTGACGCTGATGCTGATCCAACTGGCGACGCAGATCGAACCGAACGAAGCGTCCCAGGCGGAACGGAGCGGGATGCTGTTTGCGTTCGTCGGGGCCGGGGTGGCCGCGGGCTGTATGCTGACGGCGTGGCTGTCGGCGGAAAAAATCGAGCTCGGCCTGGTGCCGCTGGGCGGGCTGGGCATGGCGGCGGGCGCGGTGGCGACTCTGGCGGTGGACCCGGCGGGCCTGATGTTCCGGGGCCTGATGTTCTGGGTGGGCGGGGCCAGCGCGGTATTCCTGGTGCCGCTCAATGCCTATTTGCAGGACCTGTTGGTGCCCCGGGTGCGCGGCCGGATGCTGTCGGCGGCGGGCTTGCTGGATGCGTTGGCGATGATGATCGCGATCACCCTGCAATGGGTCTGGATGAAGCTGGGGGTGCCGGTGTTGTGGCAGTTTGCCATGCTCGGAGTGCTCTGCCTCGCGACTTCGGTTTATGTGCTGCGGATCATCCCGCAGAGCTTTTTGCGCTTCACGGTGCTGGGATTGATCCGGGTGATTTACCGGACGCGGAGCCTGCATGCCGGGCGGCTGCCGGAGACCGGCGGGGCGCTCCTGATCTGCAATCACGTCAGTTATGTGGATGCCCTGGTGCTGTCAGCCACCTGCGACCGCGAGGTGGTGTTCACGGTGTTCGATGAGTTTTTCAAGAATCCATTCCTCGCGCGGTTCATGAGGTTGTTTGGCGTAGTCCCGATTTCGGAAAAGCGGGCCAAGGACGCGATCCTGACCATGGCGGAGACGATCAAGGCGGGGAACCTGGTGTGCATTTTCGCCGAGGGCCAGGTCACCAGGACGGGATTCATGAATGAAGTCAGGAAGGGCTTTGAATTGATCGCCCGGCGGGCCGGGGCGCCGGTGGTGCCGGTTTACCTCGATGCGTTATGGGGATCCATTTTCTCCTTTGAAGGCGGGCGGTTTTTCTCCAAATGGCCGCACCATTTTCCGGCGCACCTGACGGCGGTGTGGGGCGAGCCGATGCTGCCGGCCGAAGTCAGTGCGGACCACGCCCGGGATGCCTTCCGGCGGCTCGCGGCGGAGGGCCTCCACGCCCGTCCGGAAGTGAACAGCACCCTGCGCCTGGCCATGGCCGAGGGGTTGTGCCAGGCTCCCTGGCGCCCCGCGCTCGCGGATGCGGAGGTGCGGGGTGACCCCGGCCGCCGGTTGAGCCGCGGCACGCTGTTTGCCCAGGCGATGCACCTCGCGCGGCGCTGGGAACCGTTCACTCTCGGCCGGGTGCTGGTAGTTCTGCCGGACGGAGTTGCCGCAGTCCTTGTGCTGCTGGCCCTGAAGCTGGCGGGCAAAGTGCCGGTGTTGTTGCCGCCCCACCTGCTTGGCACCCCGGAGCTGGCGGCATTTCTGGCCCGGGAAAAGATTGGCAGTGCGGTGTCCCACACCGGGCTGCGGGCCGCCCATGCAGAGGCGCCCTGGCCGGATCACTTTCTCGACCTGCAGGCGGAAATGGAGGAACTGGATGATCTCCGGGTGCTGGGGGACTTTATCTTTGCCGCCTTGGCCACGGAAAGCGTCCGCCGCCTCAGAGTGGAGTGGCGGGCCGGACAGGACGGACTGGGGTGGATTTCAAGCGGTCCTGACGGAACGCTGGTCCTGACTCAACTTACCGATCACACCGTGCTGGCCCAGACGGAAATGCTGCGGGCCACGGATCTCCTGCGGCAATCCGATGTGATTTTGAGCTGCCATCCCCTCGCTTCCGCTGGCGGACAGGCGCTGCTCTGGTCGTGTCTCGGACGTGGCCTCCCACTGGTCCTCGCTCCGGAAACCCACGACCCCCGCACCGGTGCCGCATGGTTGGCGGAGTATGAACCCACCACCGCTCTCGGAGGACCAGCCCTCGCCACCGCCTTGACCCTCCCGGAGACGACCCTGCGCACTTTTCTGCACTGGACGGCTTCGGGCGAGGCCATGCCGGACTCCACCGCGACAGCCCTCGCCGCCGCCACCGGCGCCGTGATTTGTGAGGGTCTGACGCATGAGGCGGCAGGCCTGCTGGTGGCCGTGAGCCTCCCCGATCCGCCCCTGGCGACCCGCACCGCCGAGCCCCAGACCGGCCGCCGCAGTGACAGCCCGGGGCGGTTATTGCCTGGACTGCTGACAGATGCCTTGCCCCCCGGCTGGATCGCAGATGAAGCGGGTTACGTGGTCCGCTGAATCGAAGTCACGGGCGCGGCTCCCTGCGGCGCCAGGCGTGATGATACAAAAATTGGGGAAATCCGATCACGATTCCCAGCACCAGTCCTCCGCAGCGCTCGATGAAGGGGTTGAACGTCAGGCTTTGGCTCAGGAAGGCCATCAGCGCGATGAACGGCAAAAAAGCCACCTCCACCGGATAGTCCCTGACCTGGCGCAACAGCTGGGTCGAGTGCAGGGACATCCCGACGGCCACGGCAAACAATCCCAGATAAAACAGCCCACCAATCACTCCGCCCGAGAAGACGGCGTAGGTCCAGATGGAGTGCCCGGGGAACCGGATATCGCGGCTTTCGGCGCGGAAGAGATCCTCATTGCCATAGGTGTATTGTGCCAATTCCACCGCGTAGCTTTCGTCCCAATAATAGGGCGCGCCGAGCCCGCGCCCGTAGATCCAGGTCATCGGTTCCTCGCTGAGCAGATCGTAGAATGCCCGGGTCTCGGCATAGCGGGTCAGGGCGCTGGGATCGGCCGAAGAGGACTCGGCACCCGCCGCATTGAAAAGCCGCTCCGTCCACCGCTCGATCACCAGAGGATAAGCCACCGCGGTGACGCCGGCGGTGGTGGTCAGCAATCCGATCATCACGAGGAAGTGCGCGAGTTTTACATGGCCAAATCCCCTGGGCAATACACCCTCCCGCCGGGCCAGCCACAGGGCCACCAGAGCCCCGGATCCGGCTGCCCCCAGAATCAGCACGGCGGACCGCGTGACACTGAGCACGTAGGACATCGTCCCCACCGCCCCGATAAAAATCGCCACCCATGGCATCCGCCGGCTCAGCATGAGGGCACAAAAAAGATACCCCATCAGGAAGGGCAGGCAGGGGCTCAGCAATTCCACCCGGACCATTTCAATCGGGATGCCCGCCACAAAGAGGGCGTAGAAAATCCGCCAGAGGACATTCAACACGCTGGCAATGAGCAGCGGCCACAACACATCCCGCCAGGACAATCCGCTGGCCGCCGCGACCTGGGTGACACAGAGGCTGGTGAGCAGCAGCAGCGGCGGGATGGCATTCCGGAAATACCAGGTGAACTCCACGTGATTCAATAACGCCACCACCAGAGTGGAGGCCATATAAGCCATCCAGCCGAGGGTGACCCACCCCATGGGCAGCGCAAAGAGCCGGCGGAAACCCAACAACACGGTCACCGCCGCACTCGCCAGGGTGATGGCGAAAAAAACATACTGGACCGGGGACCCGCCGGACTCCGCCGCGGCGCGGTAATCGAAGGCCCAGGAAAGACAATAGACCCAAACCGCGATCTGCAATGGCAGGCGGACATTCATACCGGTGTCTGCGGGGCCACGCCTTCCACCCCAGGAAAGTCCCTGGTTTCCCGCTGCCCCCCGGGACCGGAGGGACGCAGGGATTTCCTCAACATGCCCGGCAGCAGCCAGGCCGAGAACAACAGCACTCCGACCGCATTCCCCGCCAAGGCCCCGGACAGTCCGTAGTGATGAATCCCAAAGGAGGCCAGCAACAGCACGGCCACCGTTTCCAGCGCCAGCACCACGGCCGGACGCCGGATCACCCCGCTGCCGGCCAACAGGACATAGTGGAGGTGGGACCACACCATCAGCACAAAGGACAGGCTGAAGAGGGCAAAGTCAGTTCGCCTCAACTCCACATGTTTTCCCAGCCAGTGGTCGGTCACCCACGGTCCCAACACTGTAAATCCCGCCACAGTCAACCCGGCCATTGGGAGGAACCACCACCGCATCCGGGTCCGCGCCGCCCGCACCCAGTCCAGATCCCCCCGCGCCACCGCGTCCGCCACCGCGGGCCAGAGGGGACGGCTCAGCATGAACACAAATCCATACAGGAAAAACCCGAGCTGGATCATGATGGTGTAACGCCCCACGGCTCCCGGGCCCTCCATTTGCCCCAGCAGCCACTTGGTGCCTTCCCGCTGGAAAATCGGAGCCACACTGCCCGCGACAAAAAGCGCCAACCCTTCAGCCATCATTTGTCTGGCCAACCCACCCTGCATCCTGGACCAGCGGGGCCAGAGCCACGGACGTTGCCAGACCAGAAAACCGGCATTCGCGGTCATCATCACCGCCTGCACCCCATAGATCGACAAAAGCAAAAACGTGACCGTCGGCCAGTGCTGCACCCCGAAAAACAACAGAGCGGCCGCGATCAGATTCTGCGCCGCCCCGAAGGCATTCCCGATGTGAATTTCCTGATATCCTTCCCGGCTCCGCTCCAGCATATTCACCACCAGCATCGCGAGGAACATCAGGCCCGACAGCCACAAATTCCGCGTCAATTCATCCGCCACCGGTGCAAAACCGTCCCCGAACAAAGTCGTGACCGGCACGGTCAGCATCAGAGTGGCAAAAAGCCCCGCCGACACCAGGGCGAAGCCGAGGGTGATGAAAAACCCGCAAGCCACCGCCGCCGTTTCTTCCTCCCGGTCCCCCCGGGCGACGGCTCCGGCGATGCGCCGGGTAATCCCGGGCCCCATCCCCAAATCCGACATGGTGATGAACCACATCATGGTCTGCACCACCCCGTAAACCCCAAAGCGTTCTTCCCCCAACACTTTGAAAGCCAAGGGAATCGACACCAGCATGAGCAGCGCGGTCCCCCCTTTCGATACCAGGGAACTCACCACGGCCAAGCCCATGGCACGAGTGCGGGACTGGGCAGCGGCAGCGTGATTCATTCTGGAAATTACTAAAGTGGTGATAATTAATCACGCTTTGCCTTAAACTCCACTGGTTTCCTCTCACCGGTGGAGCTGGTCTGCGGCCATTTTGCCCGCGGGACCCTGGCTACGCCCGGACCAGATTGAAAACGATGTATTGATTCCAACCGAGGAGGAGCCGGTGGCGGTGCAGCCAGCCCTCTACCTTGTCGGCCATGCGCAGGAACAGATTGTCCGGATGGGAAGGCATCAGTTTGGAGGTCACCAGCGAAACCGGCATTTCCAGCACGCCGCAGTAGACCGACTCCGTGCGCCAGGCGAGTTGGCTCTCAAACGAGCGGACTTGGGCCGCTGTGAAAGGCGCCTCGTCCTCGGTGCGGGCATGGGGCGTCGACTTGCGGAAGAGTTTGAGCAGAGGGTTATCCGCCAAAGGTTCCTGGAGCAACACCCGTCCCTGGGGCTTCAACACCCGGTAGATTTCCTGGAAGGCAATCCGGGGGTCGAGGTGGTGCAGAATGCCATAACCGACAATGAGGTCGAAGGAAGCATCAGGAAAATCCAACCGATGGGCGTCCATCGCCCGGAAGTCGCAGCGCTCCTTGGCAATGCCTGCCGCTTCCGCCTGCTGCCGGAGATCCTCCACATAAACTTCGGAAATATCGATGGCAGCCACCTTGTCTGCTCCATTCCGGAGATACTTCATCGCCATTTCGCCCCGGCCACAGCCGTAGTCGAGGATCGTTTTGCCCCGGAGATCCGCGGTATGGCGGTCCATCGTGGCATAAAGCCGCTGTTTGGAGGGATAGCTCCCGAGATGGGGAAATTTATTTTTCAGCCGGATGCTTTCGGCCAGGACATCCCGTTCCGTGTGGGCTTCATGCTCACGGGCGACGCGTTCGACAAGATCGGCTTCCATTTCCATAGGGTGCGGTGGTTTTGTTGGTTTGAAAAATCAGGGGGAGCATCTGCTTCCGGGCCTTACCTTGGCAGCGGCAGGGCTAGAATTTCCGCTCCGCACGCGTCGGTGTCCTCCTTATGTTCCACGATGGCGTACCCGGAGTCTTGGAGGATTTGGTAACATCGCTTCACCTGATCCTGCCCATGGAGCGCGAGGACGACGATCGGACGGTGCTCCGTGAGGAGTCGCCGGGCGCCTTCCAGCATCCGGGATTCGGCTCCTTCCACGTCGATTTTCAGCAAGGCGGGCACCGCTTCCGGCCGGGAGCGCAAAAACCCGTCGGCAGTGAAGCAGGGCACGAGGTAGTCATTCCGGTGCCCACTGAGGAAACCCTTCTGGTGGGAAATACTGGTGTCAAAGCCGCAGAGCTCATTGGCCCCACCCAGCGCACACTGCACCACCGTGGTATTGATAAGGCGGTTCAGGTGCACATGCCGGATCAGATTCTTGACGTTGGCTCCGAGGGGTTCGAAGGCATACACATGGCCGGCCGGCCCCGTCAGACGGGACAACGCCAAGGTATAAAATCCAGCGTTGGCGCCCACATCCCACACCACCATCCCCGGTTTCATCAACCGTTCCAGCATCGCCTGCTTGTCCACTTCATAACTGCCGAGCCAGCACCGGTGGATCGAGGTCCCGACGACCCAGTCGCTCCCCTTGTTCACGCCCCCCCGCACTTTGGCGACATGAGATTTTGGAATGCGGTTCAGGAACAGCCGGATCAGTTTTCCGCCTGCTGAATGTGCACTCAATTGATTGAGACCTCTAAGCATCCCATATAATTATCAAAAATATTGACTTTCACAAGAGTAAACTGTAATACTTGTGTTTAATTTTACATTTCATAATCAAACTGGTGCCAAACTTCGCCCACGGGCTGTTTTTTCAAAACTCAGGACCGCTCCGTATCCAACCGTGCCGGGGGCCGGAGTGGACCCGTATCCCCCGCGTAGAGCCAGCTTTCCAAGGCCGCTCTGACCTCCGGCCATTCGTGATCCAGCATGGCAAACCACGCGGTGTCGCGGTTTTCCCCCTTCACGATCATGTGCTGGCGGAAGGTGCCCTCGTAGGAAAATCCCAATCGCAGGGCAGCCCGGCGGCTGGGCTCGTTGAGGGCATTGCATTTCCACTCCATGCGGCGGTAGCCGAGATCGTCAAAACAATGCCGCAGCAGCAGGTAATTGGCCTCGGTGTTGGCCCGGGTGCGCTGGGCGGCGGGGGTAAACCAGATATTGCCCAATTCCCCCACCCCATGGACAGGACGCAGACTCATCAGCGAAATGCTCCCCAACGCCGCGTCATGGGCCGCCGACCGGACGGTAAAAGCCACCACATCCGGGGTGGTTCCCCACGACTTCAGAAAATCCTCCAGCGCCCCCGCGTCCGGAAACGGTCCCACTGGCATATACCGCCAGAGCGCTTCCGCTTCCGGGAAACCATGGGAAATGTGAAACAACTCTTCTGCCTCGCGGGCGGCTTCCTGCGGAACGAGGGTAATAAATTCTCCTTCGTGCCGGATGGCAGGCGGCCTGGGCCGGAGCCCGGTGTTCAATCCGTGGGTCTGCATGCAGTGCTTCTACACCACCTCACACTGGAAAAAAACACCTATCCCTTGGCCTGAGCCCCGCCTCTGCGGCCGACTCCACCGAATCCTTTTCCCTATCAATCCTCCCATTATGCTGCCCCGTTGCGCCCTTTTTTCTCTCTGGTGTCTTACCACTTCCACCCTGTGCGCTGCAGAAGTGGAATGGAGCCTTGAAGCCGGTTATGGCGGGCATCTGTTTCCCTCCGCCATGATCGTGTCCAGCACCCTCAAGGCAGACCCGGAGGAAGAGGAAGACCCCACCCTGCTGGGCGACCCTTTCGGCATGATCACCGCCAGTGTGACCGCCACCGCCGATAACCAGAGGGTCGAAGTCACCATCGCGGCCGGGGACTTTTTGAAGGAGAGCACCTTCACCGGCATCCTGGAGGAAGCGGGCGAGACGTATTACATCTCCCCGGTCCTCCGCTACGACTACAAGAGCCTCTACGCCAACCGCCAGCCGACCCCCGACACGGTGACTGCCACCCTGAAACTGGGCGGCAAAAAAGCCGGATCGCTGACGGAAAAAGTCGTGGTCCGCTCCATCAATGATTGCCTGTTTTCCTTTCCGGACGAGGAGGACCAGCGGGTGGACTGCAGCTACATGTTCGCCGCCTACGTGAATGAGAACCATCCCGTGGTACAGGAAATCCTCGCCGAAGCGCTTAAAATCGAGGAGCCGGACGGCGGGAAACTGATCGATGCCATCACCGGCTACCAGGTGGATGCGGTGGGAGTGAAAAAGCAGGTGGAGGCCGTCTACCGGGCCATCCAGGCCAGAGGGGTGAAATATTCCAACATCACCCAGGCCTCCGTGGCCAGCGACTCCCTCGGCGCCCAGCATGTCAGGCTCATCGGCGAATCAGCCCGGCAGGCCTCGGCCAACTGTGTGGACGGCAGCGTCCTCTTCTGCTCGGTGCTGAGGAAGATGGAGCTCGATCCCTATCTGGTCACGGTGCCGGGTCACATGTTCATGGGGGTTTATCTGAATGAGGATCACAGTGAACAGCTGGAAATCGAAACCACCATGGTCGGTGCTTCCCTCTTCAACGATGCCGTAAAAGTTGGCACTGGAAACTACACCAAAGCAGAGGATGAATTTGAGGGCGAAAACCCGAACTTCCAGATCATCGAGATCGAACTGGAACGTCAGGATGGGGTCATCCCGCTGAAGGACGGCCAGTAAGCCTGCCGGGGATTCACTGCTTCAGCGCCTTCAGAGGACCACTGTAGCCGGTCATTTCCAAATAACCCTCCGCGGTCAGGGGCTGGCCGAGGCGGGTGCCGGTGACATCCACCGCCCCTTCCCAGTAAGCGATCGGATCGAGCGCGAGTTCCTGATCCGGCAGGACGGCCGCGACTTCCAGGGTGAGGGATTCCGCCGGGAGACGGATCTGCCAGGCGATCGGATAGGTGCCGCCGGATTTGCGGCTGGTCCACGTGCGGCCCGGCACCGGAGTCAGGGTGAAGTCGCCCTGCGACAGATGCCGCGACGTGCCATCGGCCGCACGCCAGGTGCCGCTGGAATAAGGGTCCGCCGTGCCATCCTTCCGCCGAAGTTGATAGAGCATGAGGTCGCTGCCATCACTGAGATGCAGCGCCAGCCAGTCCCAGCCCACCTGGTCGGGCCCCAGCTGGTTGGTGGCCCACTCGCGGTCCAGCCAACTCAGCCCGGTGACGGCATGCACGGTGCCCTCCACCGTGACGGTGCCGGAGGTTTTCATCCGGGTCAGGGAATAATAATGGGAGGCATTGCCTGCCCCGGCAGACTTTTGACTGACCCCATTCTGCCCGTTCAGGAGGGGCGGACGCGTCGGGGCCAGGGTCAGGTCGATTGCCACGCCGGGTTGGGTGGCGTGAAGGGCAAAGGTTTCGCCGGGCTGAAGCGCGATGGCCCAATCCCCGACCCACGCGAGGCGGTTTTCCTGACTGCCCGGGGCTGCAAATCCAGCGCGCCCGAAGGCGCCACGTTCCAGCCGCTGATCAAAGTAAAACCGTTTCGCGCTGATATCGGTCAGGGCAAAATGACCCAGCGGCAGATGATCGACCACCCAGCGCGATGCCACCGGGGCCCGGTCGCCCGGCGGACGGACGCCGCGGCGGAAGAGAGTGAATTGATAACCAAACCGTCGTCCGGCGGCGGTATGCACCTGGCCGGTGGCATACCACCATTCGGTGCGGAAGGCATCGTGGGTGAAGTGGTCGCGGGGGAATTGCCAGTTCCAGCCCGGCAGGGCCTGTTGCCAGGTGTCCTGCGCGGCAGCGCCGGGCATGAGGGAAGCCATGGAAACCAACATGGCGGGGATCCATGGGAGAAGTCGGGAGCAGCGGAACATCGGGGCAGATACGCGGCAGCGGCCGGACAGGTTTCCTCCGGCGGAAACGCGCCGGGCCAAGGGTTAGAGGCCGGTGGGGTGATCGATGAATTGCCACGGCAGTTTAAAGGCTGCGGCGAGGTGCGCCGCGAGGGCTTTGACCCCGAAGGTTTCCGTGGCGTAATGCCCCCCGTAAAGCACGTTGATCCCCGCCTCCTCGGCGGCGGGATAACTCCAGTGCGGGCCTTCCCCGGTGATGAAGGTGTCCACCCCGGTGGCGGCCACCGCACTCACTTCCGAACCGGCCCCGCCAGTAATGAGCCCCACCTGACGGATGCGCTCCGGCCCCCCGGGACAAAGGTGGACCGGACCGCCCACAGCCTTGGCGAGGCGGGCCGTCAGGGCCTCGCGGGTGAGATTCACCGTGGCGCGGAGCCCTAGCGGCATGCCTTTCCAGTCAAAAAAGGGAGTCGTCTTCCGGAAGCCGAGGGCGGTGGCGAGGCAGGCGTTGTTGCCTAACACCGGATGGACATCCAGCGGCAGGTGCGCGCTGTAGAGGGCCAGATCCGCGTCGAGAGCGACCCGTAGTTTTTCGAAGGCGGCTCCGGTGATCATCTGGGCACCTTTCCAAAACAGGCCGTGATGCACAATCAGCAGGGAGGGCCCCGGGAACGCCGCCGCCTTCCGGATCACCGGCAAACTGGCATCCACCGCAGCCAACAGGCGCACAATCCTGCCGCCCCGGTTTTGCAATTGCAGGCCATTCATGGCCCCGGGGTAGTCGGGCAGTTCCGCAATGCGCAATCGGGTGGCAATGTGGTCGGACAGGGTCTGCAGGGCGACGTCAGGCATCCCGCCAATCAAGGGGCAGGCTGCTGCGGATGCGACCGCAAAAAGAACCTCCCCCTGCCCTGCAGGCGTGCCAGCACAGATTACACTCCGCACCTGACAGCCTGCGTTTTGCGGTGCATAATGGGGTTTCCATGCCCGCCCGTTCCGCCATTCCCATCGTCCGAATTGTCTTTCTGATCTGCTGCACTTTGCTGGGAGTCTTCTTTGGCATGGCGGGGATGCGTGGCATGAGTCTGTTCACCGGCGGCGTGCTCGGCGCGCTGTTCGGCGGACTCGTGGTCGGCGCGGACCTGCTGCTGAAGGACATGACGATCCGCAGCTTCGGCTCGGGCACCTTTGGCCTCATGACCGGCGTCTTCTGTGCTTGGCTGCTCACCCGCGTGCCTTGGGCGCAAAGCCTTTTCCCGCCGCAGTGGGGCAACGCCGACGAATTCGACCGCGTCTTCACCCTCGTGATCTACCTCACCCTGGGTTATCTCGGCATCGTGCTGGCCCTGCGCAGCAATCGTCAGGAATTTTCCCTCATCATCCCCTACGTCCGCTTCCGCAACGAAGGCGTGATCCAGCAGCCGCTCCTCGTAGATACCAACATCATCATCGACGGCCGCCTCCCCGGGATCTGCGCCACCGGATTCCTCGGCGGCACGCTGATCATTCCCCGCTTCGTCCTCGATGAACTCCACGTCCTCGCCGACTCCAGCGATCCCATCAAACGCGACCGCGGCCGCCGCGGCCTGGAGTGCCTCGAACAACTGAAACGCACCCCGTCCCTGAGCGTCACGATTCATGATGACTACCAACCTCAGGAAAAGCTGGTGGACACCAAACTCATCCAACTCGCCAAGTCGCTCGATGCCCGGCTCCTCACCAACGACAGCAACCTCGGCCGGGTCGCCCAGCTCCAGGGCCTGATGGTGCTCAACCTGAACCAACTCGCCAACTCCATGCGCCCCATCCTCAATGTGGGCGATGACATCGAACTGGTCCTCGTCAAGGAAGGCAAGGACGAGCACCAGGCCGTCGGCTACCTGCCGGACGGCACCATGATCGTGGTCAATCACGCCCGGGAAAAACTTGGCTCCACCGCCCTCGCCACCGTCAGCTCTTCCCTCCAAACCAGCGCCGGACGCCTCATCTTCGCCGAACTGAAGGCCATCAAATCCGTTCCCGAGCCCACTCCCTCCACCGTCCGGAGGAGGTAATCCTGGTCCGGCTCCGATCTCTGGAGACAGCGTCGCTTCCGGTTCCCTCCCGCATTTTCCAAGGGTTTGCGTCCGGGCGGGAGTCCGCGGAGGTCTACCGCCGCTGGCGCACGCACTCGTAGAGGCAGACGCCGGTGGCGACGGAAACATTGAGGCACTCGACTTTGCCGGCCATGGGGATGCGGGCGAGGAAGTCGCACTTCTCGCCGGTGAGACGCCGCATCCCGGGACCTTCGGCACCCATCACCACGCCGATAGGGCCTTTGAGGTCGATATCGTATAACAACTGTCCGCCTTCCTCCGCCAGACCGACCAGCCAGACCCCGAGGGACTGCAGTTTCTCCATGGTGCGGGCCAGATTGGTGACCTGGATGAAGGGCACACTTTCCGCCGCCCCGCAGGCAATGTGCCGCACGGTGTCTGTCAGGGTGGCGGCCCGGTCCTTCGGCACCACCACGGCATGCACCCCGGCGGCATCGGCGGTGCGCAGGCAGGCCCCCAGATTGTGAGGGTCCGTGATGCCATCGAGGATGAGCAAAAGCGGCGATTTCTGGTTCCGGACGATTTGATAGAGATCATCCTCGTCCCCAATCTCCGGGGCCTTGGCGTAGTCGGTGTGCTGGTGACGGCGCACCGCCTGACGCGGATCCTGGGAACGGGCGGGACGGGACGGTTTCATGAAGGAAAAACCAAAGACGGCATGGAGCCCATGAATCCCACAGCCTTTCCGGAACCATCCTGATCAGCTGTAAAATCCGTGGTTTCCCACCAGTTCAATTAAAAGACTTCGCCGGGGGCAAAGAAGCGCTTCACCTCGGCGGCGGCGGCTTCCGGACTGTCGGAGGCATGACACATATTGACCATCATGTCGGTGCCGAAATCCCCGCGGATGGTGCCGGCGGGCGCCTTCTTGGAATCAGTCGGACCGAGCAAATCGCGCACCCGGCTGATGGCGTTTTCGCCGCTGAGGGCGAGGGCCACCACCGGACTGCTCTGCATGAAGCTGACGATTTCGGGGAAGAAGGGGCGGTCGGCCACGTGGGCGTAATGTTCCTTCAGGATGTCCTGGCTGAGGTGCATCATCTTGAGGCCCTGCACGCGGAAGCCGGCAGCCTCAAAGCGGCCGAGCACGGTGCCGATCAGCCCTTTCTGGACGCAGTCGGGTTTGAAGAGGATCAGGGTGGTTTCGGTGGACATGGGAAAGAGGGGGAGCAGTTAGGAAAGGAAAAGGCCCTGCAAGGCCATTTCCGGGGGGCCGCTTCCTTAGCCTGGCGCCTGCCGTTTGCAAGAGATCATGCGGGAACCGGCAACCTGCGGATCTCAAGGCAGCTTCACCACGATGGGTCCACCGTCTTTGACCAGCAGGGCGCGGACCACCGCCGTTTTCCCCGCAGTGGTGACGGTGATTTCATAGGTGCCGAGGTGGGCATTGACGGTGTATTCCCCACCTGGCGCGGTCTGGCCTGCGGCGCGCGTGGCCCATTGTTTGTTGACCAGATCGCGCCAGACGGCGGCGGAGGGTTTTTCCGACCAATCCTTCCGCCACAGCGCGGTCGGCGGCTTCCAGTGGGATCCTTCCCAGAATCCCCAGGTGATGAACCCGGTGTAGGCGGGATGGCTGTAACAAACCGTCAGGATGTCGCGCAGGTAATCCGCCGCAAGTTGCTCATCCCCATTGGTCATCACATCGAATTCCGTGATCTGCAGCGCCGGCACCAGCGCGGCAAAGCGGTCGCTGTTGGCCAGCAGCTCCTGCGGACTGGGCAGGAAGCTGTCGTCAAAGTGGGCCTGATTTCCGATCCCATCAGGCTTTTGGCCATCCGCGATGAGCTTTTGAATGCGGGTGTGATAATCCTCCTGCTGGCGGCCAGGGCGGAAGACCTGGTCTTCATTCACCCAGAGCGGTAGTTTGGTGGCCGCCCGGGAGGCCTTCATGACTTCGGTATAAAATTCCAGCCCCGTGACCTCATCGATATTTTTCGTCCACCCGGCGAGGTGATTGATGGCATCCCATTCCATTACGCGGTCCCCCACGTCCGCCGCCACCCGCGGAATGTGGGAAAGAATGCGTTGTTTGATTTTGTCAGGCTCCGCTCTCAGGGCTTCCGACCACTCCTCCCATGGAGCCCAGCAAAGATAATGGCCACGGAGCGGAATGCTCTGCTGCTTGAGCCAATCCATGGCCTTGAGGGTGTTCTCCCACCTGAAGGAACTCTCCGGCTCATTTTTGAGGGATTGCTCCCACATGCCCATCTTGAGGTCGTTTTCAAAAACCACCCGGCTGAAGCATTCCGCGACAATTTTCCGGTAGGCGTCGCCGTCCGGGCCTGGTTTGGTGAGCCAGTCCGCCGTGACCGCGGTGCCAAAACCAAAACCACTCCGGACCTGGTGCAAAGAAACATTCGCGGAAGGTACCGGCTGGCCCGACGCATCCACCACTTTGACCACGAGCGGCGCCATGCGGTGCTGGGCAATCCGGGCCGAGGCTTCTATCCGCCATGGCGCCCCGGCGTCGCGTCCCCGGTAGGTGACCGGCGTGCGGGGCAAGTCCTTCAGGGCGATCGCGGTTCCATAATTCAACACCCGCACCGGGCCAAACTCAAAGGCCTGGGCCCGCTGGCCCAAGTGGAAGACCAGCGCTCCTTTCCCCTCCGGAATGGCCTGTTCTGCTTTGAACGCCAGATAATAAATCTGCCACTCCGGGCCGCAGCGGAAGGTCAGCTGGGCGGCCTTCGGATACTTCGGGGGCAGCGCTTCCTCCAGATAAGCGATCCCGCTGGCAGAAGCCTCCCCGGGGTCCTGGCCTGATAACGGCAAAGCGCGGGCTTCAAACGTCACCAACCCAATATCCCCCGCCTCCAGGCTGCCGGTTAAGACAGAACGGGCTCCTGCATCCCATGGATTGGCGGGATTCTGCGGCAAAATCACCCGCTGGGCCGTGCCGAAAGAACGACCCGTCACCGGCACGGTTTCCGCCGCCGCCCCCTGCTCGGCCGCCCGGCCGACATAGGATTTCACTTCCGCAGACGGCAGCATGTCCCGTCCGCCCGGTGGCAAATCCACCGCCCGGCCACTGCCTGACAACAGCAGAATCGGGATGAAGCAAAGAAAGAAGCGCATCGGCCATGGAAGCACATCCCCGGCCGCTGCGAACCCGGAAATTTTGACGACGGCCTGCCCCCATTTCCCCATTGACCAATCCCGTCGAATTGCCATACATCAACATATCCTGATGCGTTCATATGTTCCGTCCTCCACCGGAACCCGGGCGCCTCTCCCAACCTTCAACGAACCCACTGCCGCTCATGCCCCGTTCCTACATCTTCTCGTCCGAGTCCGTTGGCGAAGGCCATCCTGACAAAGTTGCCGATACCATTTCCGATGCCGTGCTCGACGCCTGTCTCAAGCAGGACCCCCACAGCCGCGTCGCCTGCGAAACCTACGTGAAGAGCAATGTCGCGGTCGTCGGCGGGGAAATCACCACCAAAGCCAAGCTTGATTACGAAGCCATCATCCGTGCCGCCATCCGCGAAATCGGTTACATGCACGACGATGATGTCTTCCATGCGGACAAGGTTTTCATCATGAACCTGATCACGGCCCAGAGCCCGGACATCGCGCAGGGGGTGGACGCCAAAAAGGCCAAAGGCAAAAAGACCGCCGAACAGGGCGCCGGCGACCAGGGCATCATGTTTGGTTATGCCTGCGATGAAACGCCAGAGCTGATGCCTGCGCCGATCATGTATGCCCACCGTGTCGGAGCCGCCCTCACCGCCATCCGCAAGAGCGGCAAGGCTCCATGGCTCCGCCCGGATGCCAAGAGCCAGGTCTCCGTGGAATACGTCGACGGCAAACCCACCCGCATCGTCAACGTGGTCATCTCCACCCAGCACGCCGACGGGATCGAACACAAGGAAATCGAGAAATTCTGCATCGAGAAGGTCATCAAAAAGGTGCTCCCTGCCAAAATGCTGAAGGGCGCCGAATTCCTCATCAACCCCACCGGCCGCTTTGTGATTGGCGGACCGCAGGGCGACACCGGCCTCACCGGCCGCAAGATCATTGTGGATACCTACGGCGGCATGGGCCGTCACGGCGGCGGCGCCTTCTCCGGCAAGGACCCCTCCAAAGTGGACCGCAGCGCCGCCTACATGGGCCGCTGGGTTGCCAAAAACATCGTCGCCGCCGGCCTCGCCAGCAAAGTCGAAATCCAATTCGCCTACGCCATCGGCCACCCGCAGCCCGTCAGCGTCCATATCGACAGCTTCGGCACCGGCATCGTCAGCGATGACGCCATCCTCAAGGCCGTCCTCAAAGTCTTCTCCTTCAAACCAGCCGACATCGTCAAGCAACTCAACCTGCTACGCCCGATCTATAGCAAGACCACCAACTACGGGCACTTCGGCAAGGACGACAAGGACCTCACCTGGGAACAGACCAACAAAGCCGCCGAACTCAAAAAGCTCGCGCTGAAGTAATCCTTCCCCCGCCATTTCAGGAACCATCCTTTCCTGCAGCAAAATCCCCGGAAGCCTCGCGGCCTCCGGGGGTTTTTTGCAATTGGAGCGCGGATTTGCAATCCACCCCGCCAGCCTTGGAGCCTCCCTGAAAATCAGCCGGACAGCCCTCTTAAGGCCTTTGAAAATCAAACCATAGCGCACCAGGGTTAAGCTGGTATAACTTCCCATCATGCATCGCCTCACGCCGAGAATCATCTGGATTGATGGAATGCCCACCCCTCAGGAACTGGAAGCATGGTTGTTCCGTCATCCGGTAGCCTTGTTGGCTTCGGTCACGGCCTGTGTCTGGATCAGCCTCACCCTGATTTTCCGCATCTGGTCAATTCATCGCGCGGATAGTATGGTCAAAAAAACCCTCTGGTCCCTGATCCTGTTCACCCCTTTGCGGGGTGGATTTTCTACGGGGGCTTCTACAATCCACCCGGTTATAACGAAAACCGTCCCCCTCCGCCAACTGACAAGGACTCGTGAACTTTTCTTCCAAAATCACTCCAAGCCATGAACGATCCTGAAGTTTACGACTACAATGGCTGCGGCATTTGGGCGGCGGATCAAATCCTGGAGCGCTACCGCCGTTATTGCGATGAGTTGAATATCACACCGCTGGATCTGACGCCCATGCGGCATGCCGAACGAAATCGTGAGTGGATCTATCCGGTTATGGACAAAGTGATTGATGGCATCAAGGCTGGTGACAAAGCCTGCATCCGGCTGGGTATCGCTTTTATTCATGAAGACGGAAGCTTTCCCTTCGGGCGCATCCTGAAGGCCAAGACGGCGCGTGCCCTGCGGCTGCGTTTGAATGATCTGACTGATTCTCAAAAGCACCAAATCCGGAGTCGCGTGATCGGGATGCTCTCCCGGCAGTATCTGCCCCGCGAACTGGGTGAATATGTGAAGCTGGCCGCGAAACTGGGAATGGCGGCCCGGCGCGGTGAGCTATTGGCATTGGATGATGGGGATCCTTTTGTGAACCGGCATGTTTCCAAGCTGCTGGCAGGCGTCACATCCTGACTGATTTCTGGTAAAACACACCCCTCCCCCTTCCGTGGGTTTCAATCAGGCCGGCGGCGAGGAGTTCGGCGAACTTGGCTTTGAGGGTGGAGCGGTTGGCTCCGGTGAGGGTGGCGGCCTGGCTATTGGTCAGGGTTTCGTGGCTTTCGAAAAGCGCGGTGAGTTGACGGGCGAGAGGGGAGAGGGTGGGGCGGTTCGTATCGAGGCGCTGCTGGAGGCGGGTGCTTTGCTGGCGCAGGCTGCGCAGGAAGAAGATCAGCCACGCCGACCAATCGGGGTCGCCGCTCCGCCAAGTGGTTTGGGTCCGGCGCAGGGCGAGGTAGTAGGCTTCCTTGTTTTGCTCGATGATGCTTTCCAGTGAGCTGTAAGGCACATGGCTGTAGCCTGCACGGAGCAGGAGAAGAGTGGTGAGGATGCGGGAAAGCCGGCCATTGCCGTCCTGAAAAGGATGCACCGCCAGAAATACAACGATAAAAATGCCGATGCGCAGCAGCGGATGCAGCCCGGTATCAGCTTCGGCGCGGCGGTGCCAGTCCAGCAGAGTATCCATGTGGCCCGGGGTATCGAAAGGGCTGGAAGTCTCGAAGACGATACCCAGCTCTCGCCCATCGGCGTCGAAGGCGGCCACGTGATTGGGCAGGGATTTCCAATCGCCACGATGGCGCTCGTCCTTGGTGCTGTGCTGCAACAGATCGCGATGGAGCTGGCGCAGCATATTCCCCGAAAGCGGGATTTGGTCCGCGTAGGCGAAGATCTGCTCCATAACAAAAGCATAACCCGCCACCTCCTGCTCGTCCCGGCTGGTGAAAGACTGTGTTTCCAGGCGCCCAAGCAGGTCTTCCACTTCCCGGTCCGTGAGGCGCGCGCCTTCAATTCGCGTGGAGGATCCGATGCTCTCGATGGTGGCTACGCGTCTCAGCCCCTGAAGTTTTTCCGGCGTCAGCGACTGCCAGGCCCGCCAATGCCCCTTGAACTCATCGATTTCACTGACGAGCCGGAGCATGTCAGGCTGGATGGGAACAAAATCTGGAAGTGTGAAAATCACCCGATCAATTTCACCTGCTTCCATCCATTTTCCAGTCCATTTTAGTCCATTTTAGCCCGATTTGCGCTTTGTTTGCCGGGTATCCTTACGGGTCCCCATCCTTGACTGAACTGAAAAATCAAACCATCCCGCCATTCACCCGCAGGGTCTGGCCATTGACCCACGCGGCATCAGGACCAGCCAAGAAGGAGACCACGGCGAGACGTCTTCCAGTTGGCCCAGGCGTTCCAACGGAGCGATTTTTGAGAGATGGGCGATTTGCTCCGGCGTCTTGCCGTAGAGGAGCAGATCGGTGGCAGTGGGCTCAGAACACACTCCGGACCAGGCCACCATCCACACGCAATGCGGCTCCATTGATGGCGGAGGACAGCGGGCTGCTGAGGAAGGTGACGAAGTGCGCGATTTCCTGCGGACCGATCAGGTGTTCCTGCAGGGAAGTCGGACGGTTCTCGCGCCTGAAGCGGCGTCCGGCCGCCTCCGCAGTTTCGTCTGGAAAGATGTCCTGCACAAATTTTCCCACTCCTTCGGTTTTGGTGGAGCCGGGCAACACGCTGTTCATCGTGACGCTGGTGCCCTTGGTGAGCTCTGCGAGCCTTGGGGAAATGGATAACTTCATCATCCTGGTCGCGCAGTATGGAAATAGCTGCGGCAACAGGTACCCGGGTCCTCCATCCCGACAAAATAAATCATCCGCTTATTTGCGGCTGACCGGAAACATGATTTCCTCCCGTCATGAAAATTTGCCGCGCCCTGTTGCTCCTGCCTTTGGCCATGGGCATGAATTTTTGCGGGAGCTGCAACCGCCGCCCGGCCGCCGCGGTCACGGCCTCGGGCCTGAATGCGGACGAGATCCAGGCCATCGCCGCCGCCTGCCAAGCGGGCACTGAAGCGGTGATTAAGTTATGGAATGGGAAATTCACCCCCTTGGCATCGGATCAGTATCACCCCTCCTTGGGATTCATCCGGGTCCTGACGGAACAAAAACAGGACGCCCAGGCCTTCGATTTGCTGGCCACGCTTCCCTACGACGGACTGAACGGCATGAAGTCCAAACTGGTCGTGCAATTTTATGCCACCTGTTCCCTCGATTTCGTCGCGTCGATGGAGCCGGGAGGACGCTACCCCACGAAAGAGGAAATGTATTTTTTTGAAACCGGAGTGGGCGACCATGTGTTTGCTTCACCCCTGCCTCATCCCACTCCGGCCGCGCTGATGGCTGCCGCCGCCAAAGCCCGGGAACCCTTTGTCAGGGAAGTCTGTCTGCGGAGGGCGGCGGCCTATGTGAAAACCCCTGCGGAGTTGGCTGCCTTGTTTGAGGCTGCCAAAGGTTCCGCCACGCTCGATATTATTTCCGGCAATGCCTTCACCTCCATGCAGAGTATGAAAACCACCCAGGCTTACGCGGAAGATCCCACACAACCTGAACCCGTGCGTCGTGTAGCTGCTGCAACCATCGCCCGTTGGTTGGACCTCGAAGCCAGAGGCGTCAGCAAACTTCCGCTCTGAGTCGAAACGTGGGCAGGATTGGTAAAGCTGTGCTCCCGTCCTCTCAATCCACCTTCACGGTGCGGAGAACGTGATTCTCGCTGTCGCCGATGTAGAGGGTGCCGTCCTTGTCGATGAAGACGCCATGGGGACGCGCAAGTTGGCATCGGCTGGCCATGCCTTCCGGGCCATCGCCTTTTTTTCCGTCGCCTACGACCACGTCAATCGTGCCGGTCTTCGGGTTTACCACACGGATGCTGTGGCTTTCGGTGTCAGCGATATAGACCTTGCCGCTGGCGGAAATCGCCAGACCTTTTGGACCTGCCAGTTGTGCTTCCTTCGCGGCACCGCCATTGCCCCCAAACCCGGATTTGCCGGTGCCAGCAATGTGGTGCAGCACGCGCTCTTTTAAATCCACGCGGTAGAGGGAATTAGCATCACGCAGGGCGAGCCAGAGTAGGCCGGCGCCATCAAAAGCAATGGTGCGCGGCCCACTGAGCGGCGTGGCGGCGGAAAACGGCGCGCCATCGGCCGGAGCGGCTTTTTGCCCGGAGCCGCAGACGGTCTGCACGATTCCAGTTTTCGGGTCCCAGGTGCGGACCCGCTGATTGCCCAGATCACAAATATAGAGCAGGCCGTCCGGACCGAAGGTCTGGCTGATCGGATCTTTGAACTGCGCCTGGCCGCCCGGGCCGCAATCACCGCCAAAACCGGGTTTCCCAGTGCCGATGGGCGTGGAAAGGATGCCGGTTTTCAAGTCCAGAGCGCGGATGGCATGATTGGACATGTCAGAGATGTAAAGCCGGCCGTCGGGACCGAATTGGATCTCATGCGGTTTATTCAGCTGCGCCTTCAAGGCGGGACCGCCATCGCCCCCGAAGCCGGCCGTGCCGGTGCCCGCGACCGTGGTGATGATGCCCTTGTGATCAATCCGCCGCACCAGATGACCCTCGAATTCACAAAAATAAAGCAACTCATCCGGTCCCCGGGTGATGCCGAAAGGATTGTTCATGGTGGCCTCCAGCGCCGGACCGCCATCACCGCTATAGCCTTTTTCGCCAGTACCCGCCATGGTGCGGACCGGCGCCGCCGGCACCAGGGCACAGGAAACCAGCAGGACCATGGCGGCAAACAACGGGGGGCGGATCATATTGATGGCGGGCTTTATTCTCCCCGGTCACTCTTGTTGGACCACAATTTGATCGCAGTGCCGCAATACATGCAGCGGAACCATTGGAACAGCAGCAGATGCAACGCGAGGCTGGCGGTCTTTCCGAGACCCGGGATGGAATGGGCTTTGCGGTTTTTCACACAATTCCTCGAATAGAAGAGATGGCAGCTGCAGATCCGGCAGCGGGCCTTGCCAAGCACCACCAACTGCGCAATTCCCAGCACTGCGAGGACAGCCGCCGCCACATAAATTTCCTTCGCATAATCGCTGGGCTGCGGCACGGCCCAGAACAGCCAGGGCACCGCCACCACGGCGGCCACCACCGCGACCCGCCACAGCAGGGAGACCAGAGCCCCCACCACCAACAGCACCGGATCCGGATGCACCACCCCACGCCTCATCGTGCGGGGCAGTTCCTCATTGGCCGTCACCCGTTCCATTTGAGCCGGATCGACCGGCTCGGAAGGAGCATCAATGGAGTGCCGGTTCAACGGTGCCACCCGCATCGCTCCGGTTTGATAGTCCTCAAAAGTGTTGAAGCGCGACGCCACCAATTCCTCCTTGGCAGGTGCTGACACCATTCCCGCAGGTCCCGCGCTCCGGAAGCCTGGCAACGGGGTGCCTTGCTGGATTTCCCCGGGCAGCGGAGTGATGGGCGCGGCGGGAGCCGGTGACCCCGCCGCAGCAAGCCGGGCGCGTTGGGCGGGAGGCACATATCCGCCAAGCACAGGGGCTTTCTCCCCCCGGGGCACCACAATGGCTTCCGGAATGTCGTCGGTCTCCGCCGCGCCCATGGGAAAGGCCACCTCACGGGCGAGTCCGGCCCAATGATGCACCATGTCCAAAGTCGGCGCCCGGTTCAGGCGGCCCTTTTTCCAAGCGGTTAATTCCAGGACCCGGTGCAGCTCCGCCGGAGGGATGGCTGCCAGCATCGCCGGCGACTCTATCCCACAAGCCGTCAACTGCTCGATCGCTTCAGGCGATAAGCCGGGGATGGCAGTCAGGCTGGACATGGTTTGGGAAAATAACGGTCTTAAGATGAAAAAAGGATGAGCCCCGCCACTCAACTAAGGTTTTCCAACAGCTCCGTCAACTGTGCGACGCGGGCCGTGGAATCTTTCAGTCGGGTGCGGTGTTCCTCCACCACCTCGGCCGGGGCGCGGGCGGTGAAGGTTTCGGACCCGAGCTTGGCTTCGGCTTTGGTGATTTCCTCGGCTGCCTTGCCTCGCTCCTGGGTGAGCCGGGCGCGCACGCCTTCCACGTCCACCAACCCGCCGAGCAGCAGGAAGATTTCGCCGCAGGGGGTCAGGGTGCCGGCCATGCCTTTGCCGGGTTTGAAGTCGGGATCGACTTTCAAGCTCCCGGCCTGGGCGAGCAGGCGCAGGGTTTCGGAAACCCCGGTCACCCACGGTCCGGCGGGCTTCAAGATGAAGTCGGCGGTGCGGTTCGAGGCGAGGTCGCAGAGCGTTTTCAGATTCCGCACGCGGCTGGCGCTATCATAAACAGCGGCGGCCTGCGTCTGGGCGTCGGCGATGAGGGCCGGGTCAATCCCTGCCAAAACAGGCGTGGTGACCAGCGGCTGCTGCATGAGGAAGGTGCCGTCGGCGCCGTAGCCGAGCGTGCGCCAGAGTTCCTCCGTGACGTGCGGCATGAAGGGATGCAGGTGGATCAGCAGGCGGCGGATCACGGCGTCCATCACGCGCAGGGTGCCGGCTTTGCGGGCGGGATCGGCATCCGGGGCGAAGTCGCTCTTGGCTGCTTCGAGGAAGCGGTCGCAGTAGTTCCCCCAGAAGAAATCATACAACAATCCGGTGATCTGGCTGAAGCTGTATTCCGCATAGGCGGCTTCGAGATCGAGGCTGAGCTGGTCGAGCTTCGCCGCGATATCGAGGGCAAAGACGGAAACGTTATCTGCGGTCAGGGCGTCGTCTCCGGTGGCGACTTCCCCACCCTGCATCAACCGATAACGGCAGGCATTCCAGAGTTTGTTGGCGAAGTTCCGGCCTTCCTCGATGGACGACTCATCAAACTTCAGGTCCAGCCCCAGCGGCGCGCTGCGCATGATGCCGAAACGCAGGGCATCCGCGCCATACTTCGCGATCAAGTCCAGCGGGTCCGGCGAGTTGCCCAGACTCTTGCTCATCTTCCGGCCCTGTTTGTCGCGGATGATGCCGGTGAAATACACGTTATGGAACGGCAGTTCGCCCATCCATTCGTAACCGGCCATGATCATGCGGGCCACCCAGAAGAAAAGGATGTCCGGCCCGGTCACGAGATCGGTGGTCGGGTAGAATTTCTTCAACGTCGCCGTCTCCTCCGGCCAACCCATCGTCGCAAACGGCCAGAGCCAGGAGCTGAACCAGGTGTCGAGGACGTCGGGGTCCTGCACCCAAGGGGACTTATAAGACTCAGATGACGAATAGGACCTATTGGTCGTATCAGTCCTATCATCGGGAGCCTCCAAGCCACAATACACCTCTCCGCTCTCCTGGTGGTACCACACCGGAATCCGGTGTCCCCACCAAAGCTGGCGGCTGATGCACCAGTCCTGGATGTTTTCCATCCAGTGCTCGTAAACCTTCGCCCAGCGTTCCGGGTAAAACTTCATCTCGCCGCTGGCCACCACGGCTTTGGATTCCTCGACCTTTGGATACTTGAGGAACCACTGCTCGCTCAGGCGCGGTTCGATGGGCACATCGGCGCGTTCGGAAAAACCCACGTTGTTGCTGTGAGGCTCTTCCTTTTCGAGGACTTCCTGTTCCTTGAGAATGTCGATGGCCTTTTTCCGGCCCTCAAAGCGGTCGAGGCCCGCGAGGTCCTTGCCGGCGAGGTCGTTCAGCACGCCGTTCGGGTGGAGCACATTGATCACTTCCAGCTCATGCCGCTGGCCGATTTCAAAGTCCGCCTTGTCATGCGCGGGCGTGACCTTCAGCACGCCGGTGCCGAATTCAAAATCCACATGCTCATCGCCAACGATGGGGATGGCGGCTTGGTTTTCCAACGGCAGGGCCCGGCGCACGTGTTTGCCAATGAGATGGGCGTAGCGCTCATCCTTTGGATTCACGGCCACGGCGGCATCGCCCGGGATGGTTTCCGGCCGCGTGGTGGCGATGGTCAGCCAAGTGTCAGGCTCTTCCACCACCTGCACTTTGAAATAAACCATCGAGCCTTTTTGCGGCTTCATGATGACCTCCTCATCGCTCAGCGCGGTGAGGCTGGACGGGCACCAATTCACCATGCGTTTGCCACGGTAGATCAGGCCTTTTTTGTAGAGATCCACAAAGACGCGCTGCACGCAGCGGCTGTAGTCCTCATCCATCGTGAAGCGCTCGCGGGCCCAGTCACAGGAGGCGCCGAGTTTCTTCAACTGCTGGATGATGATGCCCCCGTGCTTGTCTTTCCACTCCCAAATCTTCTCCACCAGCCCCTCGCGGCCAAGGTCGTCGCGGTGCTTGATGGTGCCCAGTTTTTTCAGATTTTTCTCCACCACATTCTGCGTGGCAATGCCCGCGTGGTCGGTGCCCGGCAGCCACATCACTTCAAAGCCCTTCATCCGCGCGCGGCGGGCGAGGATGTCCTGGATGGTGTTATTGAGCACATGCCCCAGCGTCAGGATGCCTGTGACATTGGGAGGCGGGATGACGATACTGTAACCGGGTTTCGCCGAAGCCGGATCCGCGGAGAAACACCCCGCCTCCATCCAACGGGCATACCATGTCTCTTCCACCTCACCGGGTGCATACGCTGTGCTCAATTCTGCCATAGGACGCGGAATATTCCGGCAGGCGGGACATTGTAAAGAGGGGAACTCCCAAGGGTACGGCCCTTAGAGGGCAAGCTCATCACCAAAGCGAGCGAAACTTTGACAATTAGGATTTAAAGCCGGCAAGTCGACGAACTCCCGTGATTCAGAATCGTGTATTTCGGTGAAACGTTATGGAAGGATGTGCCAAACGATAACGGCAGGCAACACGAGGTCAAAAAAATTGACGACTACCGCAAAAACAGGCTGCCAATTGGTGAGAATTTTAGGTCGCGAAGATGGAACCTGGTCTCCTGACGGACAAGGCACGGGGGGAACACGGCGCAGGACCGATTTGGCAGACCACGGCGCAGGAGCTCATTCCCAGAACGGGGACAGCCCGCCCACATTGCTGTGGGCGGGCTGTTAATCTGG
>JAZKDC010000005.1:0-106982 GCA_040387795.1 Verrucomicrobiota bacterium | reverse complement strand
CATAAAACCATCCCCACCCCCGGGGCCCCCGCGCAAGCGGGGGGCGGCGTCCGCTCCGGGAGCGGGGCCGGCCTGGCGGCCGCCCCCGCTCCCTGCGCTCCCGCCACCCCCCGCTTGCGCGCCTCGTGAACCCGCCCCAGCATCGAAACTAACTCAAAATCAAACCCGTCTCAGGGTGTCATCCATTTTGAGTCAACCACCCCACTCCTTCCCGACACCTCCGGTGTCATTTTAATCTGAGTCATCGCGACGACAACAATGAACAACGGGGTTCCCGCAGAGGGTGATTTACCCGAAAGGAGGCGGTCTGGCAGACGCATGAATGACTCCGGAAGGGGATGGCTATGGGTGTTTGCAGCAGGGGATGCCCGTCCCGACTGGTTTTCCGCGATGCAGGGACACTCCCTCCGGCGGGGGACGAGCGCGGGGGGCGGGGGAGGATTTCCCCGTAGATGGGGCGGATTCGCGCCAAAATGTCCCTGGAAAATGGATTTAAGGGGTCATGGTCGGCCGACCATGAGCCCATGGGAGGGTGGCAATGACCTCATGGGAGGGCGATCATGACCCCATCGGAAGGCGGCAATGATCTCATGGAAGGGCGACCATGACCCCATCGCTGGGCGGCAATGATCCCATGGGAGGGGACCATGACCTCATCGGAGGGTGGCAATGACCTCATGAAAGGGGAACCATGACCTCATGGGAGGGCGGCGATGACCCCATGGAAAGCGGACCATGACCTCATCCCAAGGTGGCGATGCCCCCTGCCGGCCACCTTTTCGCTTCGCCGGTTCCCAGGCGGAGGTGTTCTCAAGGGGTGATGACGTATGGCCTGATCCCGACGAGCGGCGCCGGTGCCAGCGAGTTGTGACCCCGCTACGGCAGAATTTTTAACATCCCCACCACACCCGCATCGCTTCCGCCACTCCGGACAGATCAGCTGAATAACTTTGCAATGGGCACCCCGCCATCGGTGATGGGAACCGGGCGGGAACCATCCAACAGCTCGGCATGGGGATTGATCCCCAGGGCGGCGTGGATGGTGGCATGGAAATCCGGCAGGCTGACAGGATGCTCCACGATATTTTTGCAGAGTTCATCGGTGACGCCATGGGCCCCGCAGTGGTTCAATCCTCCCCCGGCAAACACCAGGGTGAAGGCGGTGCCCTGGTGGCCGCGGCCGCCGCCGCCATCGAAGGTGGAAGGGCGGCCGAACTCGGTGGCGACCACGATCAGGGTCTTGTCGAGCAGGCGATGGGATTCGAGGTCTTCAATCAGTGCCGAGAGCGCCGTATCGAGCTCGCGGATCAGCACATGCTGCTGCAGTTGCCCGTGGTTATGGGTGTCCCAGCCCGTGCCGTTGACGAAGTTCAGGTTATGCGAAACCTCGATGAAGCGGACCCCGGATTGCACAAGGCGGCGGGCCAGCAGGCAGCGCTGGCCGAACTCACCGCCGTACCGCTGGCGCAGACTGCCGGATTCCAGGGCGAGATTGAAATGTTTCATGAAATCAGGTCCCGCGAGGCGGAGGGCCTCGGCCTGGGCGATCCGGTAATCGGCTGGATTGGATCCGTCAGGAAAACGGTTCTGCAGGGGCTCCAACAAGGCCAAACGGCTGGCGGCACGGCCGGCCCCAACATCGTCAGGACGGGTAAATCCGGCCGGACCGCTGTTGGTATCCAGCAGGTAGACAAATCCGCTCTTGGCGCCCAGAAAACCGGGGCCGCGGCTGACATTGGGATACCCCATCAGCAGGTAGGCCGGCACGGCGGGATCCACCGCACCCCGCTGATGGGCCACGATGCTGCCGATGGAGGGATAGACCACATTGCCGCTGATCATGCGGCCGGTGTGCACGAGATTTGTGGCAAACGCATGTTCGTCCACCACGCGATGGTTCACCGTCCGCACCGCCGTCACCCGGTCCATCAGACGGGCGGTGCGGGACAGATGTTCGGTAACCCTGACTCCTGGCACCGCGGTGTCGATGGAAGGATAATAACTGCCGGCGAGCGGGGGCGTGGATTTGGCATCCCCCAGCCCTTTGGGATCAAAGGTATCGACCTGCGCCATGCCACCGCCCAACCAAAGAAAGATGCAGTGCTCCGCTTTGCCCAGCACCGGCGGCGGCGTGCTGGCCTGCAGGGAATCCGGGAAAAACCCGGCGGCGGAAGAGGCGAGGGCCAGTTTGAGAAAATCGCGGCGGGGGAAGAGCGGGTTCATGGCCGGTAGAGCATTTCAGGTGAATTGAGGAGCGCCCAGATCACGTCCTCGCAGCGCTGCCGCCAGGCGGGATCAAGGCGGGGAGAGGGCGGATCCCCACGACGGGCGGCGGCTTCCGCCTCCTGTTTCGCGGTGTTGGATTCAGGTTGCAGGTGATTGGTCCAGGTGACCACTTGCAGGACTTGATGCGGCACCGGCACTGCCACCGGGGAAGCCACCTGCCGGTTGGCATAACCTTCCCGCAGATAAGCCGTCAGCCGTTGCCGCTCCTCCGCATGGGGAGCCCGGGTGAGAAGACGCAGGAAGAGTTCGTCGATCAGTTTTTCCACGGGCCAGGGCTGCAGCGCCAGCGCCGTCAGGCCGTGATCCTCACTGAGACGCGTCATCCAGCCATTCATCACCCCATTGGCCAGGATGGCGGGCTGCAGGGCATTGGGAGCAGTATCGCGCACCGAAGCCGGGTCCTGCCGGGCTCCACGCCAGCCGAGCGCCTCCATCACGTCCGCCACCGCCTGGAGCCGTGGCAGGGTGAGGCTGGGCCGGTCCCGTTCATTGGATAGAGAAGCCAGCATCCAAGCGCGCCGCGGCAGGCCCAGATCCAGACTGTTTTTGGTATCGCGCCGGCCATTCAAGTCGAGGCAAACCCGGTCCAGCCGCATCGGCTTGCCGGTGGCGGCAAAGAGGGAATCCACCACCTGCTCGGCGGCGAGCCGGCGCGGCTCCGGCGCGGCATAAAGCGGGTCCGGCTGACGCAGGGAAGGATCGACCGCGCGCTGCCACGCCTCAGATGTCAGGATGAGCCTGGCCACTGGCTTGATCTGGTAGTGATGGCGCACCAATTCCCGGCCCAGCCAGCGGAGCAAGGCGGGATGGGTGGGCCGGCCTTTCTCCCAGTCATCCACCGGATCCACGATTCCCCGGCCCATCAGGCGTTGCCAGAGCCGGTTCACGATCACCTGGGCAAAACGCTCATTCTGCGGGGCGGTGAGGAAGGCCGCGAGCCGGTCCCGGGAATCGTCAGGATCCATGGCCAGCTCCAGCACTGCGGCGGGATCGGCGAATTGGGGAAAAGGCCAGGCCGGAGCCACTTTTGCGCCCGGCGGCAGGGTGACCGCGATGAGCGCCTGGCGCCCCCCGGCCTTCAGCTTCACCGGATCGACACTGCTGGTTTCCGGCACCTCCAGCGGCTTGCGGGCCAGCAGGGCGCCCAGTTGGAAGAGCTCCTCCTGGCGGGCGGAACCGGCCGGCGAATCGTGACAGCGGGCGCACTTCATCTCCACCCCCAGGAAAGCCGCGCTGATGATCGTGCCCTTGGCGGCGAAGGGTGCATCATTTTGCGAGGCCAGGCCGAATCCCGCCGGAGCCCCATCCGCCGCGCTGCCGCGCTGCTGCACCAACTGGGTCACCATGCGGTCCACCGGCAGGTCATCCAACAGAGCCTCATGCAACCACCAGCGGAAAGGCCCGGTGTTGTTCAGCGTGGGGTTCAGGATGTTGGGATTTTCCGCCAGCAGATCCTGCCAGAGCGCGATCCAATGATCCGCCCAGCGGGGGTCCGCGAGGAGGCGGTCGATGGCGCGGGTGCGTTTGTCAGGCGAGGGATCGGCGGCAAAAGTGCGGGCTTCTTCCGCAGTGGGCACCAGGCCGATGATGTCGAGGGTGACGCGGCGGAGAAAGGTCAGGTCATCTGCCGGACCGGAAAATTCCTGACGTCCCAGGGGCAGTTCCGGCCAGGAGGCTCCTTCCTGGATCCAGCGTTCCAGCACCGCCACTTCCTCCGGTTTCAAGCGTCCTCCCTTGGGCGGCATCACCTCCTCCTCATCGTGACTGCGGACCCGGCGCAGGAGTTCGCTGGTGTCTGCTTTTCCTGGGACGAGGGCGGGCCCGCCTTCTCCGCCGGCAAGGGTGGTCTCAAGGCTATCAAGACGCAGGCCGCCCTTGGCCTTCTGGCCGCGGTGGCAATCCACACAGCGCGTTTCGAGGATCGGCCGGACGTCCCGGAAGAAATCGACCGCCCCCGGACCGGCCGGGTGATTCTGGGCTTTGACGGCGCTGAACCTGGCCGCGAGAAAATGATCCACCGGACTGCCCGCGGAAAATCCGTCAGGCAGCGGAGGCACCGGTGTCTCCGGCGTGGCAGCAAGCCAACGGCCGGCCGCCCCGCGCCGCATCGTCCAATAAGGCGCGGAGCGTTCGCGCAAGGCCGCCCGGGCGGCGGCCTGACGCCCGGCGAAAGCGTGGCGCAGGGATTCCGCGTAAGTGTCCCAAGTGGCGTTGGTGTAAGCCAGCAGCGGCCCCGCCGGCGCCAGAATACTCCAGTCAGGGCTGCCGGCCCACGACACCGCCACCACGGTTTCCCCCACTTCCACCCGGCGCGGGGCTTTGCCCTCACGACCACCCACCATGGCTTCCAGCTGAACCGCGAACCGGCCGCCCGCCGTTTCCCATTCAACCACCTTTTCGTATTCCCCACCTGGCGCAAAACGATAACCAGGGCCGAGATCAACCGGCACCAACCGCTCCGTATCGGGTTGCGACCCATCGCCGCCGTTTTTGGGAGGAAAGGGTGTCTGCGCGATCAGCACGCCATCCACCGACAGCCGGGCGGCGCTGCGGGCCCGGATCAGTACGCGATGCCGGCCCGGCGGAAAATCCACCGTCGCGGTCAGGCGCAGCAGCGAGGGACTGGGCCGGGCGCCGGCCACTCCATCATCCACGTATTTTTTGGGCAGCACATCCAACCCGAAGGCCGGCAGACTGAACGATTCCGTCGCCGCGAGCGGGGCCGCAGGCCATTCGTCCTTGTCCTGCAGCCCGTCCTCACAAATTTCTGCCTGCACCAGCCAGCGGTCCGGGGATTCCTCCGCCGGAGCCGCCCCCACCACGCCCCCACTGAACACGGCCAGCAGGACAGCCCTGCGGACCAGGCCGATGGAGAACAGGAGGGGACAGGAGAAATGCATGCAGGCGGTCCTTCATACGGTGGCCACCACCGGAATTATCCCGGGGATGGTGGCCGCTGTCGGAAGTGGCGTGATCGTTCCCACCGGCAGGCCACCTGAACGTCACCTCGCGTGACGCATCCATGTATTCCGGGAAGCGTGCGCGGACACGCCCCCTGTCTCCTGCGGCCGAACAAAGCCTTACAGACCCACCGGAATTCCGTGCTCCAGCCGGTCGATTACCTCGTGCTCATGCTGCACGGCCCGTTCCAACCGGCAGACCTTGACGTCTTCATCCGCCAGCTTGGCCTCCAGCCGGGCGAGTCTGCTCAAAGCGGCTCTGAGATCATCTTCCAGCGTTTCGACTCTGCGCTGCAAAGCGGTCATTTCGGACATTGGCATAAGAACCTCCTTTGTTTGGGATACGCTTTTAAATTAGCGACGGTGCCCCGGCTTGGCAAGTTCTGATCCATTTTCCGGCGATAATTTTAACCAGTGCTTCAGAAAATGGCGTCAAGAGGGCGGCGACGGCGGCATTCCCGGATTGCACGGCTGGTTCCGGCCGTGGGATAGCTGGGGCGATGGCAAACATAACGACAGGACAACGCTGGATGAGTGAACCGGAGCCGGAATTGGGGCTCGGGGTGGTGCGGGGCGTGAAGGCCGGCAAGGTGAAGCTGTGGTTTCCAGCTTCGGCTGAGACGCGGATTTATGCCTGGCCGGGCGCTCCCCTGGCGCGGGTCAAATTTGCCCCGGGCGAGCGCGTGGCGTGGGAAGGCGGCGGCGGGGTGGTGCAATCCGCCAGGCAACAGGATCACGTGCTTTGGTATACCGTGGATGACCGGGAAGTGGCGGAAACGGCCTTGTCAGGCATCCTGAGCCGCCGCGGACCGCTCGACCGGCTGGCCGCAGGGACGCTCGATGAAAATGAGGCCTTTGAACTGAGAAGGGAGGCCTTGTTCCGGCGGGCCCGGCTCCAGCGGGCGCCGGTGCGGGGTTTTGCCGGGGCGCGCATGGAGCTGATCCCGCACCAGCTGGGGATCGCCGCAGAAGTGTCAGGACGGCTGCAGCCCCGGGTGCTGCTGGCCGACGAGGTCGGCCTCGGGAAAACCATCGAGGCCTGCCTGATCCTGCACCGGCTGCACCTCACCGGCCGGGCGGACCGGGTGCTGATTCTGTTGCCCGAACCGCTGATCCATCAATGGTTTGTAGAACTGCTGCGCCGCTTCAACCTACGGTTCAGTATTTATGATGAGGAGCGATGTGATTCCATCGAAAGCGGGCCGGAAGGCGACGGGGCGAACCCCTTTCTGGATAGTCAATTGGTGCTCTGCCCGCTCTCCCTGCTGGCCGATGACGCCCGGCGCGGGCGTCAGGCAGTGGCCGCCGGATGGGATCTGCTGATTGTCGATGAAGCCCACCGCTTGTCAGGCGCCGGGGCGGACGGGGAAGGCGGTTATGTAGTGGTGGAACGGCTCGCGGAAGCGGTGCCCGGCGTGTTATTGCTCAGCGGCACCCCGCAGCAGGCCGGAGCGGAAGGGCACTTCGCCCGGCTCCGGCTGCTGGATCCGGGGCGGTATGGAAGCTATGCGGAGTTTTGTCAGGAGACCGCCGGTTACGGAGCCCTGGCGGAGGAAGTGGCGGCGTTGGCGGAGAGCGATGATCCTGACAAGGAGCAGAAAATAACAGAGCGGTTGGACCGCTGCGGGATTGGCCGGGTGATGTTCCGGAATGTGCGGTCGGCTCTGGGCGGATTTCCCGTCCGGGAACTCCACCCCGCCCCCCTGCCGGATGCCACGGAAAACACCCGGGTGAAGTGGCTGGCGGGATTGCTTCGCGCCACGGGTGGCGAAAAACTGCTCCTGATCTGCCACGAACGGGAACGCGCGGAAGCCCTGAAGGAAGCGCTCCTGCAGGAGATCGACGTCAAAGCCGGGGTCTTCCACGAGGGGCTCACCCTGCTCCAGCGCGACCGCCAGGCGGCGTGGTTTTCCGAAGAGGATGGCGCACGGATTTTGTTGTGTTCGGAGATCGGCAGCGAAGGAAGAAATTTCCAATTTGCGCGGCATCTGGTGCTCTGGGATCTGCCGGAGGACCCTGATTTGCTGGAACAGCGCATTGGCCGGCTGGACCGGATCGGGCAGCGCGGCACGATTCATCTGCAGGTGCCCTACGCGGAAGGCACCGCGGAGGAGGTGCTGTTGCGCTGGTATGGAGAAGGCCTCGGGGCTTTTGCCGGACCCGTCTCCGGGATCTCCCAGATGGCCGCCGAAACGGGAGCCCTGCTCCGCCGTGCCCTGACTTCCCCCAGCGCGGATAAAGTCAGGGAATTGATCGCCGAAACCCGGGCGGTCCGGCGCGCCATCAGCGAAAATCTCTCCCACGGCTACGACCGCCTGTTGCAGTGGCAGACCCGGCACGCCGGAGCGGCCGCCGCCATCCGCACCGAAATCGAAGCGGCCGACGCCGACCAGGCCCAGGAAGCCTTCTGGGTGAAGCTGCTGGAATCCCTCGGCATGCAGATGGAGGAACTGCGTCCGCACCGCTGGATGCTCCAGGCCGGCAGCCCGGAGACCGAATCCCTGCCGGAACTGCCCCTCGAAGGCTTGTGCGGCACTTTTGACCGGCGCGATGCGCTGGAGCGTGAAGAGATCGTTTTCCTCACCAATGACCATCCGCTCCTGCGGGGGGCGCTTGATCTGCTGCTGGGCAGCGATCAGGGCTCCGCCAGTTGCGCCGTCCTATCAGGGCCCCCGGAATCCGGCCTCGTGCTGGAAATCTGCTATGTGCTGGAATGCATCGCCCCTCCCGCCCTGCATGCCGACCGCTTCCTCCCCAGCCTGCCCATCCGCGTGGTGGTGGACCATCGTGGGCGCGACCGCTCTGCGGACAACTCCCTGATCCAGGCGAAAGCCACCACCGCCGACGCCGCCACTACGCGCACCGCCTGCGCTGCCGTGCAGCAATTGGATCTCGCCGCCACCGCCGACGCCCTGGCCGACCACCAGCAGGAGAAAGCCATCGCCTCCGCCCTGAAAAAAATGCACCGCATCCTCGGCACGGAACTGAACCGGCTGGAAGCCCTCGCCGCAGCCCACGGCACCGTCAGCGGAGAGGAAATCACCGCCCTGCAATCCCATCAAACCGCCTTGGAAAAGGCCCTGAGCCAGGGCCGGCTCCGGGTGGATGCGCTCCGCGTCGGGGTCATACGCTGATCCACACCCCACCGTCGCGTCCTTGGCATAATACGCCGCCGACCGCGACATCCGGCTCCTCCGCCCACTCTCCAGCAAAATCGAAAACCCCGCATCCACCACCCCACCAGTGACTGCGTCGTCCCTGGATCAATGCCAATAATATCAGCATCAGCACTTATAGCCTGCTCCCATCACCCGCCCCCCGTCTCCGCCCGGCGCGGCGAAACACTTTGCCTTTTCCTCTTTTCCTTCGCAATTGGCGGGGCTAATTGAACTTTGAGGGTTGATTACGGTGGTCCAAATAAAAACAGGTCATCCCGTGAGAGCAGGTTTTGTGATATGTCGTCCCAGTTTTCACTGTACATATACCGATGACCCAATTCATGGCCGTGCTCAAAAGATTCATGCACAGGCATTATATCCGTAATTCCCAGCAACTTTAATTCCTGCCATTTTTTTGTGTTGAAATTCTGCTTGTAAGGAACGCTTTTACATACGCAGGCCAAGGCTGCATCATAGGCCTCAAGGGAAGTATTGGCTTTTATCAAGTAAATGCATTCTTGAAATACAAATTCTTCATTTTTGTAAAAATTTTTATTTCCATAGATCACAGTTACTAAACACCAATCTATTTGCATAAATTTGCCTTCCAATCAAAAGATTTCATTGCTTTTAGCTTCAACTCATTTCCTGCCATTTGTGGCCTCAAAATGCAGAAATGCCAACTCAAATGCAAATTACCACCTGAATTACGAAGGATGGCCACAACGCGCGCCGGGATGAATCGGGGGATAGTTCATTCCACCGGATAACCCGTTGCGCCCCACTCCTCAAGCCGCCAGTCATCCGCCAGCGAACCCCGTTGCCATCCGGATCACGTCAGCCCCTTCCCGGCAGGCCGCAATGTCCAAGGCTGCGTTCCCGGGGAAAGGGCCGCCGGGAGCAAAAGACGGCGTGACCGCCCCGGGTCGTTCCCTGGGCAGCATGCCGAAGTTTGAAAACTCATGGACACCGCTGGCCTCGCACGCGGAAGTAACGGCCCGCTTCAGGCAGGGCGGGATCGATGAGACAGTTGAGCGGGGTGCCGGTGCCGGGCAGATCAATGCAGAAGGGCTGCCATTCAAGAAGGTCGTTGGAGGTTTCGACCGTATAGAGGCGGCCGGAAGCTGAGGGCCAGCCGACGCGAAGGAACCGGCCCTCTCTGAGCAGGCTGTTGATGGTGAACAATGAGAGGCGTGAGTTGGGATCGGTGCCGGCTTGGAATTCCATCCGGTCGCTTTGACCATCGCCGTCGTTATCCCCGGTGCCGTCAGCCGTGATTGTGCCGAGATTCTCCAATTCCCAGACGTCGGCAATGCCATCGAGATCCACGTCGCCGGGATCATCGGGATCCGGAGCAAGGCGGACATCCGGCCAGTCGCGCGGCCGGTTCCATGCTGCGAAAGGGGAGGCAAACCAGTGATAGTCGTCTCCGGCAGAAGCGACCCAATCATGGGAAACGTCCATGCCCACAGTCTGCCCGCTGGCCGCCCCGATGGTCGCAAGGGGAATGGCGTATTCGGCGTGCCAGCGAGCGGCGTCGCCGGTGACGCGGACGGTGAATCCGATAGTGGAACGACTGCTGCCGAATCCGCCCGCCCCATCACCGCGTGCGGAATAAAACTCCCCGTCCCGCATGGCAATGAACCGGATGTCGGTGGCCTGGGCGGCGGTTTCGCCGCTGTTATTCGCATCAAAGGCCACGGAAACCAAATCCCCTGGCGCAGCAGCCCCGGACGGCATGCCAGTCATGGCCACATAAAGGGTAGTGCCGAATACCACCGCACGCACCGTGGCAGGAGTGCCGGTCGCATAGCGGATGTGAAGGGGATGACGACAGGTGAGATAGGCGGCATCGTCGCCGTAGCCGTCCATCACCGGAGCGGAGGCAGCAGTGGGAATAGCGAACGCGCGCACGTCAAACCTCCCCGTGGCGGTGGTGTTCTGGTTGTCAGAATCCGTGGCCCGCAACTGGATTGAATAGCTCGCGGGTGGCAAATCGCGGAGGAGCAGTTCGCGCCCGCTGCCGGAACGGATGATGCCCGTGGAGCCGGTGACCGTCCAAGCGAGACCGGCCGATGACACGGTGCCGTCTTCCGCATCGGACGCGCTTCCCCGCAGGTTCAGGGTTTCGCCCGCGGCAATGGATGGCACCGCACCGCAGGTTCGCCCGCGCTCCGTCTCGATCACGATCACCGGACTTGGAGCCTTGGCGGCAATGGTGAAGAAGGCGGACTTCGCGGTGGCCGTGCTCAGTCCATCGCTGGCCAACACTTCGATCACCGCGTCATTGGCGGCCCCGCCGGGCACGGTGGCGGTATTCATCACCAATTCATTTTGCCGCACTTCATCGGCGATGGCCTGCCAGGTGGCGCCACGATCGTGCGAATGCCGGACCTGAAAGCGCAGCGGCAGCCCTTCCGGATCACTCGCCTCCCACCGCAGGGTGAAGGTGTCCGCAACGACGGCGCCCGGAGCCGGCGACGTGATGGAAATCACCGGCGGTGCCCCGCCCCCGCTGAGCATCGCCTGCGGGATGCCGGGCGCACTGTTCTTTTCGAGCGACACGTTCGCGGCCTCCGGGTCCTCCCCCGTAACGGCGTGGACAAGCATGGGTCCATCGTCGGACGTGGAGGAGGCTCCGGCGGAAACGGTTTTGAGCAGCGTCCCGTTGGCGCGGCGCACCACGAATCTCCATGTGGTGAGGTCTTCGGCTGCGGAGACGATTTGGTTGGCTGAGGCGACGGCAGTGGCGTCGGGCAACGGGATGGCCGGATGCAGTTCCGCCGCCCCACTGGGCATGATCACGCCGCCGAGGAGCACGGAGGCACCGGTGCCGCCGAGGGGAGTCAGGTGCCGGCCAAACAAGCCGGGGTCCAGGGCGCTGTAGATGGCCCGCCAGGTGTAATCGGAGGTCCAGCGCGCGGCCCGGTAGGACATGAGGTCACCCGCCGCGGTGGCGGTGATGAGCCGCTGCGAAAGAGGATTCCAACCTTGGTGGGAGTTCAGATCCGCGATTTGGCACGGATCGTATTTGTAGTTAGGGTCCGGATTGGCCGGCTTTCCGCAATCCACATGATCACGGCCGAAATTATGCCCCAATTCATGAGCGAGGGTGACGCCACCCAGCGGCGCGTTGAATCCGCTGGTTCCGTCTTCCAGGGCCATATTGCTGATGAGAACCTTGGGGCTCCCCACTCTCCCCTTACCATTGAAAGCCCGGTCAAAAAACGGATGAAAGAAAGCCACATCATGCACGCTCCTGTCAAGGGCCGGAGCGCTGATGACCGATCTCACTCCGAGCTTGAAGAGCACCCACCCGGAATCGTCGTCGGATTTCGAGAGTTCGTAGGGACCGAAGTCCCATGGGAAGGGAGGATTCCATTCCTCAATGGTTGAGCCGCCGAACGCGACGGTCAGTTGCGGGGTCGGCAGCATGGCTTCCGCGAGATCAAAGACCGGCTGAAACACGGGAAGGTAGTTGCCGATGACATTGCCCTGGGTGCGGAGGGGGGAGGCCTTGAGGTGGATGGCATCGCGGACAGTGAATTGAGCCAATACCACTTCAGAATTGTTGGAGTAGCTGGTCTCGGGCACGACGCGCTCCGCATTGAATTCCGCACGCAGCACGATGGATCCGGTGGTCCACTCCAGCGGCAGGCGGAACCATGAACCGGCACTGCCGAGGGTGCGGTCGGCATCAGTGGTCAGGAGTGCGCCGTCCCCGCCCGAGGGCTGCAGCGGCGAGCCCGGGAGCGCCACGCCGGACCGGGTTCCATGCAGTTGAGCAATGGATAGGCGGTCCAGTTGAGTCACGTTGGCCCCGTCGACGGTAAACCGCCCGAAGGCGCGCACCCACGTGGTCTTCTCCGCCACCAGCGGCACATCATTCACCTGACTCTGGATCGCCTGCACCACTTCCACCGCCCGTCCCTCGATATCGTAGCTGACCGATCCGGAATTCACCGGATGGGTCCGGATCTCCGACTGCCCGCTGCGCCAGTAGAGGGCCCGGCCATCGCTTTCCAGAAACATCCGCGGCGTATTGGTCGACGGCAGATTGACCGTGATCGGCTCCGGCGTCCCCCCGCTGAACCAATGGCGCCAAATGGGGCCGGTCTGATTGCGCGACTCCCGCCAATAGACCGCCCTGCTGTCGGCCGCGATATCGGACACGTAGGGCAGTCCCGCCGTGCTGAGGGTGGCGAGGGTCGTCACGTTGGCGAGGCCGGTGATATTCCGGGAACGGATGAGCGTGGGCGCGCCATTGGTGGTCTCGGCGTAGTAGATCCGACCGCCGAATACTTTCCAAGCCTCCACGGAGTTGACCACCGTCCCCTCCGTCCCGGCCCATGGATCCTGGCCCGGCAGCACGACCTGCTCGGTGGCCCGCGCCAGCCGGCCGGACCAGCGCTGGTAGAGGATCGACTCACCGAACGTGGCCCCGTTGTTGCCCAACGCGTGCAGCCCGACGATTCCGCCACCGCCCGTCGCAGTGAAATTGAAAATCGTCTGCCGGGTGCCGCCTGCCACCGGGACGCGATAAAGGTTTCCGGTCGCGCCAGTTTCTCCAAACGTCTCCGCCCAGTAAACGTAACTGGCTGACACAGTGATGTGAACGGATTGCGGCAGCGCGGTGCTGCCCATGTTCGCCAGCACCACCGGCACCGTGCCGGGAACGGCATCTGCCCCCAGCGATACGATCCTTCCGTCACCCGTCGCCCAGTAAACATTCCGCGCCGCGTCCATGGCTATATTCTGGGAGCGCACGCTGAGACCATCGCAAGTCGCCGGATGGAAATAAGTCGCCACCGCCGGGCTTCCCACCGGAGTCCGTTCAATAATGCTGCGGGCACTGCCACCAAAGAGACAACTCGCCTTCCAGTAGAGAGCACCCGCATTATAGCCCAGGTAATCAAGATTCCTTCCTGTCAAAAACGGAACCCCTTCCTGAGCCCTGATAGATTGGGTAAAAAACACGATCCCAGCTAAAATAACAATAAGGCGCGGATTCATGGCAGGTGGTTGGGAATCCAGTGCGCCTGGTCACATCTTGTGGAAATCAGACTATGTGAGTTGAACTGTTCAGATTGAACGGAGCGCAGCAGTAACCAATTCTTAGCAGGAGGATGACTTATGTAAAGATCCGAAATTAACAACATCGCGAGCGGATGCATCAGGGGGTGACGGGATGCGTTCAATTTACCACGCACGCATGAGTTCAAATTGCTGATGCCAGGTTGCCACGAAAATCATGGTGGAGAATAGTTGCCGTTCACTCCACGCTGCTTTTCCTGGTTGCCTGCCGCCCGCCGTTTCCATCTTTGGTGGCTCCCAGGCCGGGGTCCGCCATGTCGTTTCCCTCATTTATGACCGCAGGTATAGTCGGATCAGGGTATTCCAGTGGTCATACAGGGGACGATTTTTCCCCAAAGGGAGCCCCCCGGATTACGTTCTAAATTATTTTCCGGGGAAACCTTATGCCGACCCAGGAAATTTCTGCCGGACGCCGCTGTTCCGCCCGATAATCCGGCCGTCAAAAGTCCACAGGTTGCCAGATTGGCCTCCTCCATCTGCCTGCCGCTGTCCAACTTTCATTCCAATGAGTAGACGCCCGCCTCGGGTTTGTGCTACCCGTGTCCCATGAAAACGACTCCCGCCTTCGCCCCCTGGACCGTGCTGGCGGCGGTGTGGCTAGGTCTGGCCGCAGCCACTGCCACTATCACGCCCGCCCGCGGCTCGGGAATGGAGACCGTCCGCGTGAGCGCCGACGGCAGAACCTTCGTCACCGGGGCTACAAACCAGCCCTTCCGGATCTGGGGCGTAAACTATGACCACGATGCCACCGGTGAAAACGGGCGGCTGCTGGAAGACTACTGGGTGAGGGAATGGGATACGGTCCGTGAGGATTTCGAGGAAATGAAGGACCTTGGTGCCAACGTGGTGCGCATCCATCTGCAGCTGGGCCGGTTCATGAAGGCCCCCGCCACGCCGGTCCAGTCCTCGCTCGATCAATTGCGCCGGTTGCTCGATCTTGCCGAATCCATGGGCCTCTATCTGAATATAACCGGGCTGGGGTGTTATCATAAAGCCGAGACCCCGGCCTGGTATGATCGTCTGGACGAAACCGCCCGCTGGACGGTGCAGGCAGCGTTCTGGTCCGCGGTGGCCCGGACCTGCCGCAGTTCCCCGGCCGTTTTTTGCTATGATCTGATGAACGAACCGGTCATCGGCGGAAACGTGGCCGAAGGCTGGGTGACGGGAGAACTGGGCGGCAAATGTTATGTGCAGCGGCTCACCCTGCAGCAGGGGGCGCGCAGTGCGGTCGAAATCGCCCGGTTGTGGGTGGAAAAACTGACCACCGCCATCCGCAAGGAGGACCCTGGGCATCTCATCACCGTAGGGGTCATTCCCTGGGCCCAGGTATGGCCCACCGCCAAGCCGGTCTTCTATGCGCCGGAAGCCGGCCGGAGCCTCGACTTTGTCAGCATCCATCTCTATCCCGGCAAAGGGGAGGTGGACAAAGCGCTCACGGCCATGGCGGTTTATGATCTCGGCAAGCCGCTGGTGGTCGAGGAGACCTTTCCCCTGGCCTGCAGTCTGGAAGAAATGGATGATTTTCTAAAACGGTCGAAGGACCGTGCCGAAGGGTACTTCAGTTTCTACTGGGGCCGGACCCCCGCGGAATACGCCACCGCCACGGAGAAAAAGGAGGTGGCCGCCCTGATGCAGGCTTGGCTGGGATATTTCAAAAAGCAGGCACCTTTCATGAAACGTCCCTGAGGCTCCTGCCGGTGGCACAGGAGCTTGGCCGGCCCCGGTCCCAAACGGGATGAAAATCCCCGGCCCGGGCTTCCGTCTTGTGGGCAGGCCAGGACTTGGCCCATTTTCCGCCATGCGTGCCTTGCTCCTGAATTTCATTTTTGCTGTCACTGTTTCCGCGGCGGAACTGCCGCAGGAGAAACGCATCGTCTTCCTCGGCGACAGTATCACCCAGGCTGGAGGTTATGTTGAAATCATCGAGGCCGCCCTGATCGCCCAGCATCCGGAATCCACCTATTCCATCATATCGCTCGGCCTCAGCAGCGAAACCGTGTCCGGTCTCAGCGAGGATGGGCACGCCGGAGGCCAGTTCCCGCGCCCGGATCTGCATGAGCGGCTGGACCGGGTGCTGGAAAAGACCCGGCCCCAGCTCGTGTTGGCGTGTTATGGGATGAACGATGGCATTTATTATCCCCTCAGTGCGGAACGCAGCCGGGCCTTCGAGGAAGGCATGACAAAACTGCATGGAAAAGTCACCGTCGCGGGAGCCCGGATCATCCATCTCACTCCGCCCGTATTTGATCCATTGCCGATCAAAAGCCGGGTGCTCGGTGATGGGCTGGAAAGATACCCCCAACCCTGGCAGGGTTATAACACCGTCCTGGACTCTTACAGTGCCTGGCTGGCCGGTCAGCGTCAGGCGGGCTGGGAAGTGCTGGATCTGCATACGCTGATGAGCACGGCCCTGACGGAACGGCGGAAGACCGACCCAGCCTTCACTTTCTCCAACGACGGCGTGCATCCGGGCGCGGAAGGCCATCGGCTGATGGCCCAACCGGTCCTCGAAGCCTGGGGCCTGAAGGCCAATCCTGATGGCACGCCCATGCACCCGGAAGGCGCCGGCATCCTGAAAGCCGTGCAACAAAAGCAGGCCCTGCTGCGCCCTGCCTGGCTCAGCCACACCGGCCACCAACGTCCCGGCATCCAGCCCGGCCTTCCGCTTACTGAAGCAGAACGCCAGGCCGCGGCTTTCGACGTGGTGGCACGCGATCTCGCACGGAAAGCCGGCCCGGCCTTTCCCGGCACCATCAGTTCATGGAATGGGTTTGCGCGGCATGACTTCGATCTGGCCGGAAAACGCCTCACGGTGGTGGCCCCGGCCACCCCGGCGGCGGGCCGGCCCTGGGTCTGGCATGGCGAGTTCTTCGGCCACAAACCCGCGCCTGACATTGCCCTGCTGGGCCGGGGTTTCCATATCGTCTATCTGGAAGTGCCCGACCTGCTGGGCAGCCCGCCCGCAGTCGCTTTTTGGGATCAATGTTATCAGGAACTCACCACCCGTTACGGCTTGAGTCCCCGGCCCGCGCTGGTGGGACTGAGCCGCGGCGGGCTTTATTGCTATAACTGGGCCATCGCCAATCCCGGCAAGGTGTCCTGCATCTACGCTGACGCCCCGGTCTGCGACTTCAAAAGCTGGCCCGGCGGCAAAGGAAAAGGGAAAGGCGATCCCGCCAATTGGGCCCGGGTGCTGCAACTCTGGAAGTTCCCGGATGAAGCCGCGGCTCTGGCTTGGAAGGGCAACCCCGTGGACCATCTCGCGCCGCTCGCCCAGCACCAGGTGCCGCTGCTCCATGTCTTTGGCGATGCCGATGAAGTGGTGCCCTGGGAGGAAAACACCGGCCTGATTGCCTCACGTTATGAAGCGCTGGGCGGCTCCATCACCCTGATCCGCAAGCCCGGGACCGGTCACCACCCGCATGGGCTGGATGACTCCACCCCCATCGTGGATTTCATCGTCAAGCACACGAAGTAGCCGCCAACTGTCCGTTCACGGACGATGTGGTTTTTCCGGGAGGATGAACTTCATCACTGCGGCAAATCCCTCATCCCCAGGAAGGGCCAAGGCATTGCCGACGGAGCCGTGATCGTGGCCTTTGATCATGCGGAGGGTAGTTCCGGTGTGACCTGCGTGCCGCAGCGCGGCGGCCAGCAGTTCGTTTTCCTGCGCCCGCATCGCCATGTCGTTTTCAGCGTAAAGGATCAGCATCGGCGGGGAGTCCTTGCGCACATGATGCAGCGGGGCTGCTTCGTCGGCGATGATCCGGTCCTTGGGCAATCCGCGTTCTTCACGGATGCTGTAATGGGTGAGGGTCTGCCCGGCGACCGGCACCAGGCCGGCAATGGCAGTGGTATCAAGACCATGAACTTTCAAATACCGGGCATCCAGTCCAACCATCAGCGTGAGGTAACCTCCGGCGGAGTGTCCCCCCAGAAAAAGGCGGGAAGGGTCTCCCCCGTGCTCCGCGATATGTTGCTGCACCCACGCAAAGGCCGCCGCGGTATCGGCGATGCCGGCCGGATATTTGGCGAGGGGGCTGAGCCGGTAGTTCACACAAGCCACGGCCACCCCGGCCCCGGCGAAATGCCGGGCTACGGCGACCACACTGCCGTCATCCTTGGTCCCGGAAGTGAGGGCCCCACCGTGCAGCCAGACCAGGGTGGGAAATGATTTCTGGCCGGCGGGCAGATACAAGTCGAGGCGGCAACGTTCCTGTTCATAAGCGGTCAGGCCCTCCCCGGCCTTGTAGGCCAAGTCCTTCTGCACCGTCACCGGCGGAGCTTCCGCCCGCACCTCCGTCCAGCCCAGCAGGCCGCAAAAGAGCACCAGAAAATAGCAGAAACGGGGAAGCACAGGAAGGGAAGGCATGGCCATGAATCCGGTTACCTACCACTGGAACCGCCTGGAGGGCAATCCTGAAGCGTCGGGGGAACCTGCTTCCGTGGCAAGACGCGCCATTTTTTTTCCTCTGGCACTGGACGCGGGACGCCGCATCCCTTTTCCTGGTCACCACCCCTTCCTGGAAACCGCCCATGAACATCAAACAAACTGAACTCACCCCGGGCTATCCTATTCTGGAAATCACCCATCCCGCGGCCACGGCCCGCATCGCCCTGTGCGGAGCGCACCTGATGGAGTGGACACCGGCCGGGCATGATCCGGTCTTATATCTCAGTCCCCAGGCCCTCTATGAGGAGGGCAAACCCATCCGGGGCGGGGTTCCGCTCTGCTGGCCGTGGTTTGGGGCGCATCCCGGGGACCCTGCCCTGCCCTCCCACGGATTGGTGAGGACGCGTTTCTGGCAGCAGGGACCTGTCACCAGCGACGATACCGGGGTCACCCTGAAGTTCACCCTGACCGATGACCCCGAATCCCGCCGCTGCTGGGATCATCCCTTCCATCTCGAATTGGAGATGCGGATCGGCGCCTCCCTGCAACTGAGTCTGCACATGACAAATCCCGGCTCCTCTGCGGTCATCCTCACCGGTGCCCTGCATACCTACCTGACCATTGGGGACATCAGTCAAATCCGTGTCACCGGCCTGGATGGCATTCCTTACCTGGATACGGTGGGCTCCCGGGCGGTGCACCAGCAGTCAGGCGATATCACCTTCGACCGCGAAGTGGACCGTCTTTACGCCAACCGGGGGGCCGTGGCCGTGCATGACCCTGTTTTGCAACGAATCATCACCGTGCGCAGTGCCGGCAGCGGATGCAGCGTGGTGTGGAATCCCTGGATCGCCAAGGCTGCCCGCCTGACAGATCTTCCGGACGAGGACTACCAGCGTTTTGTCTGCGTGGAAACCGCCAATGCCTGGGAGGACGTGATCAACCTCGCTCCGGGCGCCACGCATACCCTGACTACCTGCCTGGAACTGCAGCGCACCAGCCCGGCCGGGTGACAAATTCGCCGCAGATTTTTGGCAAGTTGAGCCTGTAGGGTGGTGTATCGGATGGCATGTTTGAAATCCCTGTCTGTTCGTCCCTGAAGCGCCGTTCGTTTTTGCACACCACCTCCCTCGCCGCGGCGGCGGTCTGGTCGGGACGGGCGCTGGGAGTGGCCCAGGAGCAGGTGCCTTTGACTAGTTATCCCTTTCAGCTCGGGGTGGCTTCGGGAGATCCGGCGCCCGATGGGATGGTGCTCTGGACCCGGCTGGCGCCGCGTCCGCTGGAAGTGGGAGGAGGGATGCCGCCGGTGCCGGTGAAGGTCGACTGGATGATTGCCGAGGACGAAGGCATGAGCCGGGTGGTGGCGCGGGGCCAGGCCAATGCGGTGCCGGAGTGGGCGCACTCCGTCCATGTGGAAGTGTCAGGATTGAAGCCGGACCGTTGGTATTGGTATCAATTCAAAGCCGGATCGGAAGTCAGTCCCAAAGCCCGCACCCGCACCCTGCCGGCCGCCGGGGTGATGGCACCGCGGCTGCGGTTTGCCTTTGCCAGTTGCCAGCACTACGAGACCGGCCTCTACACCGCTTTTGAACACATGCTGAAAGAGGATCTGGATCTGGTCTTCCATCTCGGGGACTACATCTATGAATACCGCGGCATCGACAAACGGGTGCGCAAACACCTCGGCGACGAGATCACTTCCCTTGATGAGTACCGCACCCGTCACGCCCAATACAAAACCGATCCTGCCCTCCAGGCGATGCATTCGGCCGTGCCCTGGGTGGTGACCTGGGATGACCATGAATTTGATAACAACTGTGCCGGGGACATTTCCGAGCAGCCCGGAGTGACCGCCACCGACTTCCTGAAGCGCCGGGCGGCGGCCTACCAGGCCTATTACGAACACATGCCGCTCCGCCGCAGTGCCCTGCCCAAGGGACCGGATATGCTGCTCTACCGCAGCCTGTCGTTCGGAGCCCTCGCCCAATTTTTTGTGCTCGATACCCGGCAATACCGCACCGATCAGCCGTGTGGCGATGGCAACAAACCGCAGTGTCCGGAAGCGCTCGGGGCGGAAGGGACCATGATGGGGCTGGAGCAGCGCGATTGGCTTTTCCGTGGCCTCGATGCCTCTCCCGCCAAATGGAACGCCCTCGCCCAGCAGGTGATGATCGCGAGGGTGGACCGGGTGGCCGGGGAGAAGGCCGGCTACAGCATGGATCAGTGGCCGGGTTATGAATTCGAACGCAGGCAACTGCTGAAATTCCTCCACGAACACAAAACTGCCAATCCCGTGGCCTTCGCCGGCGATATCCACTCCAACTGGGCCAATGAATTGATCGCCGATTTTGATGATCTGGGTTCGAAGAGCGTGGCCACCGAATTTGTCGGCACCTCCATTTCCTCCGGAGGCGACGGCCGGGCGGAACCCAAAGGTCTGACGGAACTGCTGGCGGAAAACCCCTTCGTGAAGTTCCACAATGCCGAACGCGGTTATGTCAGCTGCGAGGTGACCCCCACCACGTGGCGCACCGATTTCCGGACCGTGGAATATGTCAGCCGGCCCGGGGCTCCGCTGCAGACCCGGGCCTCCTTTGTGGTGGAGGATGGGAGGGCCGTGCTGAACCGCGCCTGAGGCAGCCTGGTTATTGCTGCGGCAGTTTCAGGACCAGCCGCTCCTTGCCCCGGATCACGTGGGCGGTCAATTTTTCGCCGGCACGGTGCTGTTGCAGGAGATGGCCAATCAAGGCGCTTTCCGTGACGCGTTCATCCAGCCCGTCCACCTGCACCAGGATATCCTCCGGCAGGAACCCTTCCTTTTTGGCGGCAGCATGCGGCCCGTATTGGCCGACATGTTTGACGCGCAGAGCCATCCCCTCCTTCTTCAAACCAAGGCTGGTCCGGGCGGCATCATCCAGATCCTCCATGTTCATTCCGCCGAAAGCCATGGCCCGCATCGGCCAGGTGCCGGCACGTTTGGAAATATCCGACCGGCTCCGCCAACCGGCAGGCAATTCCAGATTCAGGGAAATCTCACCAGCAGGGCGGCGGACCACCACCGGCAGCACGCCGGATTCCGGGGCCCGGTGCAGCACCCAGGCCACGTCTGCCGTGGAGAGGAGCGGCTGCCGGTTCAGCGACAGCAGATGGTCCCCGGCCTGCAGGCCAGCTTTGGCGGCGGCGGTGTCAGGACGCACGCCTTCGACCCGGGCGATGTCATCACTGGCGAGGGTCGCCCCCAGGGTGTCCAGGGAAGGCTGCGGATAGATCCATTCGAGCGGCACTGCCTGCTGCTGGCTGCGGTAATGGGCGCGGAAGGCATCGCCGACCATGTGGCAATGCACACAACTCTGCACCACCTTGCCATCCCAGTCGAGTTTGCTGCCGTATTTCCCTGACAAAGTGGGAAACTCCACCGGGGTCTGGAAGGGCGTGGCGCCCCCTTGTTTGCCCGCGAGGGATTTTTGGTTGGCAGGATACCCCTGATGCAGCACCAGAGCGGCCTCCAACGCTTTTTTGAAGCTGGCCGTGGTTTTGTTGAGCGGGTCCTGCTGATGCTGCCATGAACCGTAGCGCCCATACACCGTGCCGTCGCCGTTGAACATCATCGCGGAAAACGACAGGTCGTAGTCGAACTGGAAACGGGCCAGATCGAGGGCGTTGGCATTGATGACCCGCACGCAGACAAACAGATCCAGCAACGGCGCCAGCTCCTTCTCCTCCAGCACACTGGCATCGATCCCCGCGCAGGAAACACAGGGCACGCAGCGCAACACCACCAGCAACGGCTTTTTCGCCGCAGCCGCCAGCTTGAAACCGCTATCAAGATCATTGTAGTTCCAGCGCGGGTCCTTTTCCAGTTTGGCTTTATCGCCCCGCACGGCCCCTTCCCGGTCCTTGACGGTCTCGGCCCACCCTCCGGATAACAGGATCAAGCTCAGGCAAGGAACCAACAGGCAACGTTTCATCCGGGCAAGGTGCCTGAAAAGGCCAGCGCATGGCAAGCATGGAATCATCCGGCCAAATGCTCATGGCCAGCGTCATTTCCCCAACAGTCCCAGGACACTGAGCTCGAAGGCCATGTCACGGGCGGTTTCCTTCAGGGAGTCGTAACGCCCGGAAACGCCCCCGTGGCCCGCTCCCATGTCGCAGTGCAGCAGGGTGACCCGCGGGCCGGTCCGCACATCGCGGAGCCGGGCGGCGTATTTGGCGCCCTCCCAGTATGGCACCTGACTATCATTGAGTCCCACATTGACCAGCACGTGGGGATAGGCCGCAGGTTTGAGATTGTCATACGGACTGTAGGCCCGCATCCAGGCGTATTCCTGCTTCACGGTGGGATTGCCCCATTCGACATATTCCGAGGTGGTCAGGGGCAGCGTGTCGTCCAGCATGGTGTTGAGCACATCCACAAAGGGCACGTCGAGAATGGCCGCCTGACAGAGATCCGGCCGCAGATTGAGCACCGCCCCCACCAGCATTCCGCCCGCACTGCCGCCGCTGATGACGAGTTGCGCCGGGGTGGTCCAGCCCGCCTGGCAGAAGAACTCCGCGCAACTCACAAAATCGGTGAACGTGGTCATCTTGTGCTGCATGCGGCCGGCCTCGCGCCACTCCTCACCCATCTCTCCGCCGCCGCGGATGTGGGCGGTGGCGAAGATCACCCCGCGGTCCAGCAGGCTGACGCGGGAACTGCTGAAGGAAGCGGATTCGCTGATCCCGTAGGAGCCGTAGCCGGTCAGGTGCAAAGGCTGTGGCCGGGTCCGGTCCAGATCGGATCGATAAACGAGTGAGACGGGGATTTTGGTGCCATCGCCGGCGGTGGCTTCCACCCGCTCCGTGCGGTATCGGGCAGGGTCATAACCGGGCACTTCCTTGTTTTTCAAAACCCGTATCGCGCCCGTCAGGCCTTGCACCGCACGCACTGAGGGAGGCGTGACCATGGATTCATAACGGAAGCGGAACTCCGCCGCGGTGAAGTCAGGATTATCATCCTCCATCACCTCATAGGTGGCTTCCGGCAGGGTGATCCGCCGGCCCGCGCCGGTGGCGAAATCATAGAACCGGATTTGCGGAAGGCCTCCCTCACGTTCCACCACGGCCATGAAATCTTGGAACATGGCCACGCCCTCCACCTTGACGGCTGGCTGGTGGGGCAGCACTTCGGTCCACTCCGCCGGCCGGTCCACCGGAGCGCTGACCACCCGGAAATTTTTGGCATCCTTGTTGGTCACCAGATAGAACCGCCCATTGCGGTGCTCGGCATGATATTCGTGATCGGTGACCCGGGGCAGCAGGACGGCTGGTTTCCCTGACGGATCGGCCGCGGGCACCGCCCGCACCTCGGAGGTGGTCTTGCTGCCACTGCTGCAAAAGACAAATTGGTGGTCCGCCGAGCGGCTGGCATCCACATCGAAAATCTCATCCTTCTCCTCATAGAGCAGCTCGCGTTTCCCGGAGGAGAGATGATAACGCCAGAATTTATCGGAGCGTTTGGCTTCGTTTTCGGTGGTGAAATAGAGGGTATCGTCGTCCGCCGCCCAGGTGAGGCTGGAGACCTTGCCGATCTTCTGTGGCACCCGCTGCATCGTGGCCAGATCCAGCACGAAGGGTTCATACTCGCGGTAACCGGTCCAATCCATCAGATAGACCAACCGGGCTCCGCTGGCGGATACCTGATAATCCTCCAGCAGGGTGTATTCTTTTCCTTTGGCCAGCACGTTCACATCAATCACCACTTGTTCCTCCGTTCCGGGCCCGTCCTTCCGGCGGCACAGGATGGGGTGCTGTTTGCCCTTCTCCATCCGCTCATACCAGAGCCATCCCAGCAGTGGCACCGGTGCGGAGGAGTCATCCTCTTTCATCCGTCCGGTCATTTCCTGATAGAGTTTTTCCCGCAGGGCCAGTGCGGGAGCGAGCACCGCCTCGGTGTGGGCATTCTCCGCCTTGAGGTGGGCCAGCACGTTTTTGTTCTCCTTTTCCCGCAGCCAGAAATAATCATCCATCCGGCGGTCTCCATGCACCGTGACATCCTTTGGTTTTTTCTCCGGACGGGGGGCGTCAGGACCGGCAGCAAATTGAGCATTCATGGGAGCAGCAGCGAGCATTCCAGCCAGCACCAGCAGGGGAAGTTTCATTGCCCACCAAGCCGCCCGGGCCCGTTTCCATCAAGCGGGCACTTGATCCCCGGAAGGGGCGGTCGAGTGGCCTTTGACCGGCCTGGGGGCCCTCAGGAAAACAACGGGTAGCCCAATTCACCCAGCCACCGGCCTGCCGTCTCCTCGAACTCCGCAATCTCTTCGATGGTCAATTTCTCCCTCCACTGACCAGCCATCCTGGCATCCACGGCCTTGGCGGAATGATGCCAGATGTTACGGCGTTCTGCTTTGGTCAGCACCACCCGGCCGCCCGGGGCAACCCGCTCCTCATGCTCCAGCAAGCGGGCTTCCGCCCGTTGCTCGGGGTGCAGCATTCCCGGTTCGAAGGGAAGTTCCAGAAAGACACAGATTTCACGAAGCACAGGCTCCGGGTCACGGACCAGTTGTTCATACCGCACCTCCATGCAGCCGCCCAGACCTTCCGCAGACCGCCGGGCCGCGGCCGTCATTTCCATCCATAACTTTGCCTGGTCAGTCATGGTGGGTCCCGGGGAGAAAGGCTGGGCACGGAGCGACAAGGCCACATCCCTGCCATCGCGGATGAGGTGGATAAACTTCGATTCGGGAATCAAGGCGCGGATCGCCTCCATATGCTGCGCGTAGCCCGGCGTCTTGTCCCCCCAACGGGGTTTGTTTTGCCCCGAGGCATAGAGCCGGTAAAAACAACCTACCGCTTCCGCCAGGTTCAAGGCCGGCAGCCCGCGCAACGCTTTCTCCAAGGAATCGCGGGACATCTGAAAATCGTTCCAGACGGGCGCCTGCCCTGCTGGATAGGTGGTCATCCATTCCACCACCCGCTCCACCGTGCAGGGATGCCCTGCCTGCTCCCTGATCCCGGTGAGAAAGCCTGTCTCGGGGGGAATCGCCAGCTGGGAATTGGCGTCCAGCATCATTCGGAGCAACGTACTACCGGATCGCGGAGCCCCCACCAAAAAGGGGACTGGAAGGGTCGGACGGGCCCGGTGAACTTCCGGTGCCCCGCGCGTCCAGAGGCGCGCCCAGAGCGATTTCCGTTCCTTGCCCTTCCTAGCCGGCTTCGCCTTCAAGCCAGCAGCCCGGGCCTTGTATTTCCGCGCTTCATTACGGTAGTGTTCCGCCCGTTCCCGTTGTTTTACCAGTTTGGCCTGAGCGGCTGCCAATTCCTGCTTATAACAGGGAGCCCCGCGCTGGGCTCCGGTGTGCTGCACCCATAGGCCGGCATGTTCGCGCAGCAGCGATCCACACCAGGAGGCCACTGCGGCAACCGGCAAAACATCCGGCCGCCCCGCAAAGGGCCGGCCCCGCGCCGGAAGGGACTCATACAGTTGGATGAACGCCTCCACCATGCCATCAAGACCACAGGTGGTCCGCAGCAATTCCTGTACTTGGCGGGCACGGTCCGCAGAGTAACGCTGTACCTGCTGTTCCAGAAAATCCTGGTCCATGCCCGGGCGGAGCAGGCTCAATCCGAAATTGCGCTGCTTGAACGCCGCGAAATTCTCCGGAGTCACCATTTCCCCCGTGCCTTCCGCGCCGATCAGGATCACCGCAGCCCCCACCGCCATCGCTTCCTGGGCGCACCGTCCCTTGGCCAGCACCAGATCATAACGGGGCAGCCAATTCTCAGGATCCGCGACCGGGTTTCCGGCACCGGGACCCAGTTCATCCAAGGCAATTCCCAATTTTCCGAAAAGTGACCGGGCAGCAAGGACATGCGCATTGTTGACCGCATTGCTCGTAAAGATAGCTGCCCTGCGGGGAATCTCCGGCAGGGGACTCCTTGGCAGGAAACGCCTCGTGTCCACACTGTTATGGATCACTTCGATCTGCTCCTCCCCCAGCCCGGTCTCGCGGATGATCCGTTGCCGGCAGAAGTCATCCACCGCCACGAGGGCCGCCCATCCTGCCAACCCCGGGGTGGTATCGTGGCGGCTGCGCCCGTCATGGACCATGAAGAGGGCCGGAATTCCGGGAAAGCGGTCACGGAGGGCGAGGGACTCCATGGTATGCTGACAGTGCAGCACTTCCGGCTGGAAGGTCACCTCATCAAGATCATGCCACACGGGAATGCCGCGTTGGCGGAAGGCTTCCGCCAGCGGCCCGGGCCGTGGCGTGTAGATCCCGCACTCCCAACCCCGGGCCTGCAATCCGCCCGTCAGATCCCACAGAAAGGCCTCCGTCCCCGAACCGCCCGCCAAGGTGAAGTTGGAAAACAGAATGCGGCGTCTCATGGCAGTCTTCTAGGCTTCGAGACCGCAGGCCACCCGCATCCGGGAGAAAAGAGGCAGCATGTGCCCGCGGTAGCGGATGACACTTTGGTAGGATCCTTCCGCGACCCTTTTTTCGCCAAAGGTTTCGTAGAAGGGCGGCTCTTCGGGAACGGCGTCCCGCAGCGGCCCCGCCGGGGTTTCGAACAGGTATTCGGTGGCGAAGGATTCCTTTCCTGTGGCCTTGAGGGCGGCCTCCACTTCATTCCGCAAGGCCCCGCAACCCCGGGCCGCCTCCAGCTTGGCTTCCAACTGCGTCTCATCCAGATGGATCGCCGCGGCGGCCGGCAACCGCCCCTCCCACGCCTTCGCCGGGTCCCCCATGAGCGGGAAGGCCAGATTCCGCGACACTGCCGATTGGTCCTGCGCGGCCAGATCCACCGCGGCATTGATTATCGCCCGGCAGAGATCGTGCGCGGTATTGTAACCCTCCGCGAGATCCCCCACCACCAGCCGCCCGGGCTGGCGGTGCAGTTCCGCCGCCAATTGCTTCACCAGGGGAACCAGACGTCCGACCTGATCCTGGAGAATCAGATCATACACTTCACGGTCCGCAAATGCCCCGCACCAGTCACCAAGAGTGGCTCCAGCCTGCAAAAGAATTTCCTTGCTATAATCTATCCTCGCCGCGCCCTGGCCTCCACTGCCGTCTGTCAGGATAAAAACCACCGGCCGGTTCAGGCTAACCCATTCCCAGATCCGCAGTTCATGACCAGGATGAGCGATGACCAGGACAGGCACGGAAAGAGTTTCAGGCATGGGCGGCATATTGCGGAAAGCTGATAAAACAGGACTGGCCCCCCAGGACACTTGTCGGGAGGCGGCCATCACCCTAATTTCAAACTATCCATTCCACCGGCGCTGCCAAGGCGTTTTTCCTGCCCCTGCTTCCGGGCTGGACACGACCTTGCGAAATCCGGCGAATTTCATTCCCATTTTTCCTCCCATCCAGTTTGATGGGACCACCCCACCCCTCCAGCCCCATGCAAAGCACCCTGTTTAGTTCCGTTTTTACCGCCTTGCTGTTTATCAGTCATTCCGCGGCCGCGGAAGAGGGCTTCGTCCCGCTGTTTGCCAAGGACGGTGTCCCGGCGGGATGGGTGGTGCGGGATTGGGCAGACGTCAGCAAGCCTGCTGAAGGGCAGCCGGTCTGGACGGTCAAGGACGGGGTCCTGACCAGCAGCGGCGACCGCGGGTGCTGGTTCCTCAGCGAAAAGGAATATGGCGACTTCACCCTGGAATACGAATTCCGTCTCGGGCCGCGGGGAAACAGCGGCCTCGCCCTGCGCACGCCGGCCTCAGGTGACCCGGCCTTTGATGGCATGGAACTGCAGATGGCCGACTTCCGCTATAACCCCCAGGCCAAGCCCTCCGAACTCACCGGCGGTCTCTACCGTGCCCTCGCCCCCACTGAACAATGTTATCAACCGGAGCAGTGGAACCGGATGAGGGTCACGCTGCTGGGCGCGAAAATCACCGTCACCCTCAACGGAAAAACCATCCAGGATGCGGACCTCCGCACCCAAACGATTCCGGTCCTGCGCCACAACAACATGGAAGCCCCGCCGCTCAAAGACCGCCCGCTCCGCGGCCGCCTTGGCTTCCAGAACCTGAGCCGCGATGGCGGGCAGGTCGAAATCCGCGGCGCCCGTATCAAGGCGGTGAATTAGCCCGGCTCAAGGCGCCGGAGTGACGGCCCGGTAAAACTTCCGCTTCGCCCCGGCCGCATTCGGATCATCCAGGGTAATGGTGGCGGTGGCGGGCTGGGCCGGCAGCGTTGTCAACAATTCCCAGGACTCCGGAGTCAGGCTGGAACTCATTTCCACCCGGTAGGTTTTTCCGGCCACGACAGGAAGACTCAAACGGATGGTTCCGTCTGCGAGCAGCGTGGATTCGGCGCGCAGGACGCTGGTGGCGGATTGCGGATCGGTGCCCGCCACGAATTCATCAAGGTTGGTAGCCGCGTCGCCATCGGCATCCTTGCCGGCATCGGCCGGATCGGTGGGACTGAACCCGTTGGCAGTTTCCCACGCATCTGAAATCCCATCGCCATCGGTGTCCGTGTAGACCGTCCAGGCCTGGGAGGCGATGGGAGTGGATTGCCAATCGCCGCCGCTGTTCCGGCCGATCACTTCCATGGTGTAGGTGCCATCGGCCAGATTGGTCAGGGTGACCGGCGTGGGATTGGCATACATGGCAGCGGAAAACGGCCCGCCATTCAGCACTGCAGCCGGGACGAGCGGGACATCGGCGCTCCAGGCACCCCCATTGAGCCGCCAACGGTAGGCCCAAATGCCAGGACCTGCGATCGTGAAAACCGCCTGCCGGTCCGTGGTCAGGACAGCTGGTCCGCCTCCGATACTGGCTCCCGCGGGAACTGAGGCTCCCATGTCGAGCCCATTGGGCCCCGTGCCGCGGGCGGGCGAGCCTGCCTGGAGCATCAGCTTGGAACGGATCGTGGTGTAGTCGATGGCCTGCGTGGAAACAAAGAGCGGGTCAGCCGTGATATTGCCGGTGCCGGGCCACTGATTGCCCTGAATCAGGGAATGGCTGGCGACCAGATAGGAGGTGCTGCTGTTGAACAGCGGAAAAGGCGTGGTCTGGATCACCGGGGCCAAATCCCAGGCGATGTTTCCATTGTAGATAGCACCGGCTCCCAGCGGACGGCCACGCCAGGGCTCGCCGAAAAGAATGATGCCCGGGGGGATGGCGGTGCCGCCGGCCGATTGCAGGGCCTTGGGATTCTGCACCATTTTGAGAAACGTGTTATTCTGCACCACCGCAGCACCGGCGTCCTTTAGCAGCAGCAGATGCTCGCAGTTGTAGAAAAAGTTCCGGCAGATCACGAGTTCCGAGATGGCACTGCCCTCTCCGGTGGTGATGGGGCTGCTGCTGGAGGCCCGGGGTTCACCCTGCAGCACATTGAGAAAAAGATTCCCCTCGATATGGGCATCGGTGGCATCCATGTCGAAACAGTCATCGACGCAGGCGAGGAAGATGTTATCGATGAAGCGGGGAATGGGCCCGGGGCGGTTGCCTCCCGTGAAGTCCACAATGTCGTTGTATCCGGAAGTGGGGGAAACGCCCGGGAGGCCAAAACGGCAGCCTTTGATCAAGGCGTGCCCGGTCGCTGGCATGTTGGAAAAGTGGATCAACTCCTGTGCTCCGATGGAATCGAATTCACAGTCGATGATATTGCAGGAGGTGTAGGTCAGATCCACCATTTGCACGTCGGTATTGAGCCAACGGCATTTCTCCAGGTTGATGGAGGGGCTGGCACCAGCAGTGCCCGAACCCCGGATGGTCCCGGAAGTATTGGCTCCCTCAAAATCACACCATCGTAACGTGCTTTCCTGGGTGCCGGAGATCACGATTCGTTTCCAGGCGGTGCCAGCCGCTGCCCTGACAAAACGGACCGGTTGGGCGGCCGTGCCCAGGGCGGTGATTTTCCCGGCGCAGTCGATGGCGTCTGAACTTCCATGGCAACGGACTTCCACCCCGGGATCGATGATCAATTCCTGGCCTGCCGGCACCACAAACGTGGCGTTCAAAATGATGGGGCTCTCGGAGAGCTCCCAATGCAAATCAGGAGGGACCGGGGCGGCTCTCGTGAAAAGATCCATTTTCAGGACCGCATCACTGGAAGTGACGGTATTGTTGATCAGGATGGCGGAAAGCACATGGGTCCCCGGCGTCAGTTTGGCCGCCACGGTTCCCAGGACGGTGGAACGGACCGCCGAGGGGGTGTTATTCCCGAAGGAACATTCATGACTGGCCACGGTGGCCGTGGTGTTCCACACCGGCTCCGCAGGCGAACCGGGCGAGCCAAAACTGTCCACGTGGACACCATCGATGAATGCGATAAAGGCATCGTCAAAATCGGTTTCGAGGACCACTTCATCGGTGCCCGGCACGGCGCCGGACACGGTAAATGTTTTCCGCAGATGGACCATACGGTAACCGGGCGAACCGCCCGAGACCTGCGCCATATCCGAAAGCAGGGTCCCCGGAGTGCCATCGCCAAATCCAAACCAACCGGGGCCGGTGAGCCAGGAGGCATCCAACGAGGCCTCCTCTGCCGTCTTCCAATCGGCGGGGGGGGCACTGGTGCCGGGCCGGTAATGCCAGGTGTCATTGAAATTCACCAACGGACCCGCGAGGACGGACAGGGGAGTGAGGGTAAACAGAAACAGGGGCAGGACCGGAGGCTTCATGGCTTGGGAGTGAGGAGCAGATCAAAGCAGAGATCCCGTCATTTGTCATTCCATACTTTTAATAGGTATTGAATTGCGTGATATTTAATATCCCAGCGTTGGAAAAGTCCATTCTGGTCCGGGGCATCACGGTCCTCTCCTGGTCCGCTGGGTCCATGACCGCAGGGTGTAAGCAAAAAATTACCCCGGTGACCACTTGGGATCACCGGGGGTATGGCACTTTTTGGCTTGGACGCGGCAGCGGAGGGTCAGTCGCGGGCGGGGCCGAACCCCGCAACCGGCTCAAACCCGTTTATTTGGATTCGGGTTTCACCCGGGGCGTCGGCGCGGCGGGAGGGGCCTGGGGGGTGCCCGGCTGGCCTTCGACTTTGATCTTGGGTGGGCCGCCCCCCTGGGGAATTTCGACGGAAACTGGCGGGGTGACCGCGGTAATCGGTTCGCGCTTCACCTGGGGCATGGGCTGGCCGTCGGGACCCACCGCGGCGGCCGGCTGGTTGGCCGGTGGTTCCTCGGCGGCGGTCAGTTCAATGGTGTAAACGAGCACGGCATTGGATTTGAGGCCGGGCCCGCGTGGGGTTTCCCCAAATCCGAGTGCTGGCGGGACCCAGAAGCGGGCTTTGCCACCGACTTTCATCATTTGCAGGCCTTCCTGCAGGCCTTTGGGCAGGGCCATCAAGGCGCGGCGGGCGGGGGCGCCTTCGGGGGAACGGTCGAATTCGGTGCCATCGGTGCCGGTGCCGGTAATATTGACTGTCACCACATCCCGCGGGCCGGGAGTGCGGCCTTCGCCCATGGCGTCCATGATATACTGCAGACCGGAAGCAGTGGCCTTCACGCCTTCTTTTTTAGCATTGGTGGCGAGCCATTCCGTGGCCACTGCGAGGTTTTTATCAGCTTCGGCCTTCATTTTAGCCTGCTGACGCTGCTGGATCGAATTCTGCAGTTCCTGCATGATCGCCTGCACATCGGCGGGCTGGATTTTGGCCGGCTTGTTTTCCACCGCCGCACGCACCGCCTCGGCCAGGACGGCGGGGTCGATTTCCACGCCGGAGCGTTGGATCTGCGCGGCCATGGCAAGGCCACTGGTATAATCCAAGGATTTCGTTCCCGCGAGCCCATCCTTCAGACCGGCAAGGAGGTCGTCGACCGTGACGGTGGGTTTGTCCGGATTGTTGGCGGCATTTTGTTTCTCGCGATTCCCGAGGAAAGTGCCCAGACCGTAGCTGTGACGTTCCTTTTGATCCTTGAAAGGGCCGAGCGGGGCTTCTGCCGGGGTCCCGAGGCCGGCAGGGGGCGGGAGGAGCGGCGCCGCCGGGGGATTCTGGGCGGAGACGGGCAAAGCAAAGGCGAGGGGGAGAAGCAGAAGGGAAAGACGGTTCATGATAGGAGGTCAGGGGGTGGATTCATCCAATGGGAAAGCGATCTAAGCGGAACGAAGCGGGGGCGTCAAGCCCCGTGCTCCATGGGCTTTTCCCCTGGCGCCCCCGGGCGGACCAGGCCATGCTCTGTTAGCAATGTTGATTCCCCCCCTCCGATCCCAAGGCGTGTCCCGTCTCCTGGCCGAACTGAACGCGACCCGCTTGTCTCTGATTGATGAAGCGGGGAGCAACGAGCGACGGACCCGCCTGCTGGCCCGGGTCGCGGAATATTTGCTGGTCTCCCTGATTGTGCTGGTGATTGCCGGGATTGAAGTGGGCCGCTGGTATTTCAATACCCCACCGCAGCCGGTCTGGGTCTGCGCCTTTGCCGCCGGCTTGATCGGCTATGCGGCGGTGCGGGTATGGTTTATCCTGCCGCAGCTCCGCACTTTGGGAAGGGAACGGGAAGCCCGCCGTCTGCTGCGCCATGTACTCCAGGGTTTGTGCGCGAAGGGTTATGTCCTGTTTGAAGGGGTGACCGGGGCCCGCGGATGGTCGCTGGGTTCGGTCGTGGTGGGGCCAACCGGGGTGTTTTGCCTGGTCTCCCGGTTTCTGCCCCGGGGGCGCGATCTTTCGGAACAGGTGCTCCACCAGGATGACACCGCGCTGCGCATCGGCAGCCACGAAGTCCTCGCCGATCCTTTGGATCAGGCCCGCCGGGCTGCCGCGGGCCTGTATGAAATGCTGGGCGCGGAAGGGCTCGAGACGGTCCCGGTGCAGCCCGTGGTGATTTTTCCAGGCTGGACGGTGCGGCGTCCGGAAAGCTTTACCGACCCGGAGGTGCTGGTGGTGGGGGATCAATCCCTCGAAGCCGCGGTCCGCGGAGCCTCCACCCGGCTGGAACCCCGGGAAGTGATCGCGGTCTGCCTGCTCCTCGAAAAAGCCGCCCGCCCGCAAGTGGTTGTCCCAGCACGATAACGGATGGACCGGACAGGACCTCAGCCCTCCGGTTTCCACCCGCGCAACTGGCAGTGTACCTGCGCGACCTTGCCCATGTAGTGCTCCATCCGGTAGTCATGGGCGGCCTTTAGCAGACAGGCCTTGGCTTCGGCCGTCCGGCCATGGGCTTCATGATGCAGGCCCAGATAAAGTTGGGCATAGCAATTCTGGTTTCTGAGGGAATCGCCCGGCGTTTCCTTCCCGGCGGCGGCCAGCACCTCAGCGGCGGTGCCCCGGCCCGCAAAAAGCGCATGGATTTCCTTCATGGGCACGCGGCGGTCGGCGGTGATCGGGATGAAGACCTTGCAGGCCGCTTCGGGGGATTCCAGCCGCGCCACACACAGGAAATGCCATGCGGCATTTTCGACGTCCTGCGGATTCACCTTCTGGTGTTCCTCAAACTGGGTGCGCCCTTCCTGGTACTTCCCGGCATAATACAACGCCAGGCCCCGCTGCCAGTGGTGCGGACCGGCCGCGGGATCCGCCGCGATCTGCCGGTCCCAGTGGCGCAGGGCTTCCTCGATTTTTCCGGCCATGAAGGCCCGGGTGCCCGCTTCCATCGACGACTCTTCCGCCTGAAGCGGGCGGACACTGAGGACGGTCATCAGTCCGGCGAGGAAGGTGCGGCGTGTTTTCATGGGACCGAATCTATGGGGGTGACGTAGCTGAAAGCAAGCCTGCGCCGACTTTACAGGATACACAAGGCCACGCCTTGCTGTCTGCCCGGCCTGTGTTACCCCTGACCTCTTCATGTTTCATCTCGCGCTTAAAATGCTGGTCGGCGACCGGGCCAAGTTTCTCATGCTGCTCGGCGGACTGTTCTTTGCGGCGCTCCTGATGACCCAGCAGTGCGCCGTGTTTTTCGGCCTGCTCTCGTGGACCACCAGCCACCTCTCCAATATCCGGTCCAAAATCTGGGTGGTGGAAGCCAAGGTGGAGCAGGTGAACGAACTCAAACCCCTGCGTGACACCGATGTCAGCCGGGTCCGCTCGGTGCCCGGCGTGGCTTGGGCGGTGCCGCTTTATGTCAGCATCCTGCAGGCCCGGCTGGCCGATGGCAATTTCAAACCCATCCTCTGCGTGGGACTCGACTCCGCCAGCCTGGTGGGCCGTCCCGCGGAGATTTTGTCAGGCCGGCTGGAGGATATCCGTCTGCCCAACAGCGTGATTGTGGATGACCTCGCCCTCCAGCGCCTCAAAACCCCGGGCGGCCCGCCCCCGAAGGTCGGGGACATTTTTGAAATCAACGACCGCGAAGCCCGCATCGTGGCCATCTGCAAAAGCGACCGGGCCTTTTTTGGTTATCCCTACGTCTTCACCACCTACGACCAGGCCCTCCAGTTCGCCCCGCGCCAGCGCAAGATGCTCAGTGCGGTGCTGGCGGAACCCGCCGCCGGGCTCACCGCCCAGGAAACGGTGGACCAGATCAACCGCAACGTGCCCGGCATGAAGGCATGGACGGAAGAGAAGTTTCATCGCGACACCATCATCTGGTATTTCAAAAACACCGGCATCCCCATCAGCTTTGGGGTCACCATTATCCTCGGGTTCATCGTCGGCATCGCCATCAGCGGGCAGACCTTTTATGGCTTCGTCCTCGAGAACCTCAAAAACCTCGGAGCCCTCAAAGCCATGGGAGCCAGCAATTTCAAACTGGCGGCCATGCTGATCGCCCAGGTGATGACCGTGGGCTTGATTGGTTATGGATTGGGCATGGGGGCCGCCTCCCTGTTCGGGGCGCTGGCGGCCGAGCGGGGCAACCCACCGTTTTTCCTGCCTTGGCAATTGGTCGCCGGCGTCCTCGCGGTGATCCTCCTGATCTGCCTGCTGGCCGCAGCCCTCGCCATTGTCAAAGTCGGCCGTCTCGAAGCCGCCGTCGTCTTCCGCGGCTGATCGTCCCTCCGCCGTTCCCTCCTCCTTCCTTTCACCGCATGTCCATCGCCGTCCACGCTTCACAGATCACGAAAGGTTTTGGCAAGGGAGCCGCGCGCACCATGGCCCTGAAAGGCGCCAGTCTGGATGCCCCGCTGGGCGAACTGCAACTGATCGTGGGCCCCTCCGGTTGTGGCAAGACCACCCTGCTCTCCATCATCGCCGGCACGCTCATCCCTGACGAAGGCACTGTGGAAGTCCTCGGCGAAATCCTGACCACTCTATCCCAATCCAAGGTCACCGCCTTCCGCCGCCGCAACATCGGATTCATCTTCCAGCAATTCAATCTCATCCCCACCCTGAACCTGATTGAGAACGCCAGTGTGCCCCTGTTGCTCAATGGCATCAGCCGCCACCAGGCCGAGCGGGCCGCCGAAGCCATGCTGGACCAGGTGGGCCTCTCCGGACGGGGCCGCCATTACCCCCGCCAACTCTCCGGGGGACAACAACAACGCGTCGCCATCGCCCGCGCCCTCGTCCATAATCCCCGGCTGGTGATCTGTGACGAACCCACCTCCGCCCTCGACCGCGAAACCGGCCACCAGGTCATGGATCTGCTCAAGGAGGTCGCCCGCGCCCCGGACCGCTCGGTCATCGTGGTCACCCACGATCCCCGCGTCTACGACTTCGCCGACCGCATCGCGGAAATGGAGGACGGCCGCGTCCTGAGCAACCAGCCCGCCAGCCATGGCCAGCCGCTCGCCATGACCGGTTGATGGTTATCCAGCGGCCTCCAGACCCAGTATTCCCTTACCAAACAGCAAAACGTCTCCTCTCCTTTCCACGCCCCCATGCTCTACCGCCTTTTCATCGGAATCCTCATCCTTCTCGCCGGCCTCGGCGTCTACAAAGGCATCACCCTCTCCCGCCAGCAGGCCGGGAAACCCGCTGCCCCACCGCCCTTGGCTGAGCCGGCCCGCTCTCCTTTTAAGTTCAGCATCGCCGCCACCGGCATCATCGAATCCGCGCGGGAAAATGTGAAAGTCGCCACCTCCAAACCCGGCCTCGCCACCAAGGTCCACGCCACGGTCGGGGCCACCGTGAAAGCCGGGGACCCGCTCTTCCAGATCGACGACCGCGAAGCCATCGCCCGCACCGCCGCCATCGAAGCCCAGATTGCCGTCGAGGCGGCCTCGCTGGCCGCCGATCAGGTGCTGCTGGCGGAAGCCAGGGATCAGCTCAACCGGGTGAGCCGGACCGGTTCCGCCAAGTTCATCACCGAAGACGAAATCCAGCGCCGCCGGTTTGCCGTCCAATCCACCGAAGCCCGCGTTGCCCGCAGCACCGCCGCCCTCGAAGCCGCCCGCGTGCAACTCCGCGAAGCCCGCACCGAACTCGATGTTCTCACCGTCCGCGCCAGCCGGGATGGCCGCATCCTGCAGCTCAATTTGCGCGAAGGCGAATATGCCAACGCCAACCCGCCCGAGCCTCTCATGGTCCTTGGTGACACCGATACCCTCCAGATCCGCGCCGATGTCGATGAGCAAAACGCGCCGATGGTGGAACCCGGCCGCGCCGCCACCGCTTCCATCAAAGGCAATGCGGCCAACCGCTTCCCGCTGAAATTCGTCCGCATCGATCCGTTCGTCCTGCCAAAAAAATCCCTCACCGGCGACAGCACCGAACGCGTCGACACCCGCGTCCTCCAAGTCATCTTCAGCCTCGAAAAACCGGCCCACCAACAACTCTACGTCGGCCAGCAGGTGGATGTTTATCTTGAGATTTCAGAACCAAAGCCGGATGCCGCGCCCTCCAAGGCGCTGCCCTGAAAAACAGAAACGGTGTTCCGGGCCAAACCCGGAACACCGTTCTTGAAATGAGAGCTGGAGCCTAACGGCGACGGCGGAACAACCCCAGCGCAGCGATGCCCGCCAGCACGGCACTGCCCGTTTCCGGAACTCCGAACGGCGTGGTATTTTGAATGGTGATATTCGAGAAGGTGGTGGACCCGGCGTCGTTGCCGGCGCGGATGTTGACCGAGTCAAATTCGTCATTGGTGGTCAACCCGCTCCGGATGGTGGTGATTCCCGCAGGTTGAGCCCCCTCCAAAACCGTCAGATTGGGATTAAACCAGACCGTGGCGGTGCTGGCGGCCTGGTCCAGCTTCATTACAAAAGTGGCCGGCGTGCCGATGACGTAAGCCGGATTTCCCGTCAAATCATAGTCCCCACCCCCAAAGCCTCCCCAATTCAGGCTGGTCCAGGTATTGCCCACGGCAAACCTCTCGCCTGCTTTGTAGAGCTGCAGCGCAGTGAAAAATCCACCACCACCGGTCTCACCGGCATTGTTGGTGATGTTCATGGTGAAGGTGAAGTAGAGTGGAACCGTGGCCGACCCGGTATCATAACCGCCCGTCGTGATCCAATCCGCGGCATCGTTGCCGGTATTGACGATGGAAGCTCCGTCGCCGCCGCCCGTGGCGACCTGAGGTCCGGCGAGATTGAAGAGGACGGAGGCGGAAGCCTGGGAGGCTGCCGCCACCAAGGCGCAGCTGACTGCGAAAAACAGAAGTTTGGACTTTTTCATGGAGGGGGAATTGTTTAATAACAATAGCAGATTTAACCATTCAGGCACCGCCACGTCAACCCGCAAAACCTTTCCTCTCAAGCGAGGCTCATCTCCTCGGCCCGCTGGTAGGGCCCGTCCGCCATCTTGGCGAGCTGCATGTTCACGTCTGTCAGCAGACTGCTGGCGCCGAAACGGAACCACTCCGGGCTGAGCCACGCCGCCCCCAGCGTTTCCTTCACCATCACCAGATATTGCAGGGCCTCCTTGGAGGTGCGGATGCCACCGGCCGGTTTCATCCCGATCATTTCGCCGGTGGCGTAATAATAATCGCGGATCGCCTCCAGCATGACCAGAGTCACCGGCAGGGTGGCCGCCGGGCTGACCTTGCCCGTACTGGTCTTGATGAAGTGGCCGCCCGCCCGCATCGCGATTTCGCTGGCGAGCCTGACATTGTCGTAGGTTTTCAGTTCGCCGGTTTCGAGAATCACCTTGAGATGGGCCTCCCCGCAGGCTTCGCGCACGGCGGCGATTTCATCATAAACCCGGCCGTATTCCCCCGCGAGGAAAGCCCCGCGGTCGATCACCATATCAATTTCATCCGCGCCCTCGCTCACCGCAAATTTCACCTCCTCCAGCTTGATCTTCAGCGGGGATTGGCCGCTGGGAAAGGCGGTGGCCACGGAAGCGACCTTCACCCCCGACCCGGCGACCAGGGTCTTGGCCAGTTTGACGAAGTTCGGGTAAACACAGACCGCCGCCACCCGCGGGCAGCCAAAACGGGGATCCATCGGCGCGAGGGCCTTTTGGCAAAGATGCCGGACCTTCCCCGGCGTATCCATGCCCTCCAGGGTCGTCAGGTCCATCATGGACGCGGCGAGCTTCAGTCCCGCCAGTTTGGCCTCGTTTTTGATGCTGCGTTTTTTAAAGCTCTCCGCCCGCTGATCCACCATGACTTTATCCACCGTGGGGGCACTGAGGCCGAAGGGAGCACCATATTTGACAGCGGGGCGGATAAGGATTTCCATGGATTGCCATAAAGGACGGGACGAACTCCTGCCACCGGGATTTCCAGCGCGGCATCCCTCAAAAAAGGCCGCCGCGGCGTTTCCAAAGAGCCTTTTGAAGAGCTTTGGACCCAAGCCGAAACCCCTCCGTGCCGCCGACGCATTCCCAGGAATCCGGTTTCAAAAATGAGCGGTTGCCGGACGCAACGGAAACTTTTAATATTATGGTGGATAGGAGAAACGCCCCGGCGCGCTTCGCTGCCAGTCCGCCGGGCGATGTGAGCCCGATGCGACCAGCAGGGACGCCCTCTGTCCACCTTCACTGGCGGAGCCCTGCTGCTCATGCCCTGCCGCGAGCCGGCGGCCCCGCCCAACCCCGACCGAATGACCCGATGGCACTCTTTTCAGGTGCCCCAGCTGAAACACCATGTCCCAAACTGACCAACCCAATCCCCGCCAACGCCGCGGCGGACGCCAACAAGGCCGCTCCAACCACCGCCCCCACGGCGCCCGCTCCCCGCACCACTCCGACCGCTCCGAACGCAGCGCCCAGTCCGACCGCACCCCCCGCGAAGATCATCGCGACTGGGAACCCGTCGACCGCGGACGCGACATCCGCCGCCGCGCCGCCGAGCAGCCCAGCCTGTTCCAGAAAATCGCCTCCTTCCTGACCTTTGGCCTCTTCGGCGGGAAAAAGAAACCAGGCGCCAAATCCGGCCCGGCCGCCAAGTCCGCCACCCCGAAATCCGGAGCCCGGCCTGAGCGCGGCGACCGCACCACCCGGGAAAACCGTCCCGCCCGCACGCCCCGGGAGCCCCGCCAGAGCGCCCCGGCCAATCCCGATGCCGTCACCGGTCCCCGCCTCCATGTGGGGAATCTGAGCTACGAAGCCGCCGAGAGCGACCTCACCGAACTCTTCAACGGCGTCGGCCAGGTGCAGTCCGTGGAAGTGGTGTATCACCGCGACACCCACCGCAGCAAAGGATTCGCCTTCATCCAGATGCTCACCACCGACGAAGCCAAACGTGCCGTCACTGAACTCCACGGCAAAGACTATATGGGCCGCCGCCTCGAAATCGGCCCTGCCCGTGCTCCCGGCCAGCTCCGCGAAGATGGCGACCGCCGGGAACGCCGATAGTCGTTAACGACACCCGGATTCAACGCCTTCCCAGGTCAGGCCCCGCGGTCTGACCTGGGATTTTTCATGTTTGGCGTTGGACGTTCCACGTTCGCCGCTGAAACTTGTCTCCCCCATGCCCGCCAAACCGAAACCTCCGCTTCCCCTTTATCTCACTGGCCCCACCGGCTGCGGAAAAAGCGCCGTCGCCCTGCTCATCGCGGAAGCCACCGGCGGGGAGATCATCTGCGCCGACGCCTATCAGGTTTACCAAAAAATCCCGATCCTCACCGCCCAGCCCACTGCGGAGGATCTCGCCCGCGTGCCGCACCATTTGTATGGCACCTTCCCGGTGACCGATGAAATGGACGCCGGGAAATTCGAACGTGCCGCCCTTGCCGCCATCGCGGAAGTCCAGTCCCGCCATAAACTTCCCCTCGTGGTCGGCGGGTCCGGTCTCTATATCAAAGCCCTCACCCACGGTCTCTCACCCCTGCCCCCCGGCGATCCCGAACTCCGCCGCCAGCTCGAACTGCTCAGCCCCGACGAATTGGCTGACCGCCTGATGGCCCTTGACCCCGGTTCCGCCGCCCAGCTCAACCTGCAAAACCCCCGGCACGTCACCCGCGCTCTGGAAATCTGCCTCCTCACCGGCCAGCCGGCCTCGGAGTTGAAACAATCCTGGGCCATGCCCCGCTCCGGCGTCCGCGGCGTGTTTCTCGATCTCCCCCGCGACCTCATCTACGACCGCATCAATGCCCGCACCCACGCCATGGTCACCGCCGGCGTCGTCGGCGAAGTCGCTGCCCTGAACGAGGATGAGCTCTCCAACACTGCCTCCAAAGCGATTGGGCTCTGGGACTTCCGTGCCGTCGCCGACGAAGCCACCTCCCTCCAGGAAGCCGTGGCCTCCATCCAGCAAACCACCCGCAACTACGCCAAACGCCAGCACACCTGGTTCAAACGCGAGACCGCCTTCGTCAACATCCCCGTCTCCCCCCTCGATACCACCCTGGAAATCGCCACCAGGATCTGCCGGATCTTCGGTTTCAAGGAGCCCGGCGCGGAGTAGCCGGCGGATTAAAAGTAAATCAAACAGGACATCCGCGCCCGGCCCGGGTTGCCATATCTTATGGGATCTGGAGGCACCAGCAGATTTAAGGCTGCATTGAAATGACAATCTTGGCATTTCTATCATTTATCGGACGATCCAGGTCCTGACAATTAGCAAGGTGACCAGTGGCCGCATCCCAACCCATCCACGCGGCCCACTACCCAGAACAGGAGCAACAGAGCGCAGAGACCTGTCCTCCTCCGTCCGCCCCGGGAAATCCGCAGCGAACGGCTTCCTCCCTGATTTGTTTCTGGACACGAGGGGTTCTTTCCTGACATGGGTAGGCCCCCTTATGAAAATAGCTTTCGCCCTCACCGCTCTCACTCTGGTTGGCTGGCCGCTCCAGGCCGCCGTGGTCACTACGGCTGATAACAGCAGTACGGCCGGGGACGGCCAGACGTCCTTTCTGGAAGCGCTGACCAATCTGGCGGACAATGAAACCATCAGTTTCAACATTCCCGGCGCGGGGCCGCACTATCTCCTCACCCCGCCCGGAGGCTATCCGCTGATCGAAAAATCCGGGGTGACGATCAATGGTTATTCCCAGCCGGGAGCCAGCCCCAACACCGCCGGACTGCGTCAGCCCAACAACGCGTCACTGCGGATTGTGCTGGACAGCCGCACCGCAGTGGAAGGCGAGCGCCGCACCGTGATCGATTATCCCGGCTTTGGCCTCAGCGAGAGCTGCATCCTCGGGCTGCTCGATGCGGTCAATGCCAGGATCCGCGGACTCGCCTTCATTGGAGTGGCCGGGACCGGCAGCGACACGGATGCTTCCGTCTACAACATTGCCCTGATCAAAGCCTCCACCGGGGTCAAAGTGCAGGGCTGCTGGTTCGGCATCGATCCCGGCGTGGGCAGTTGGGCTCCGGACAGCGCCGGCGTGGTGCCCGGGGTGTATGGCGCCCGCAGCGCCGTGGCTTCCTTCAAGTGGAGCGACGGCTCCAGTTCCGAAGGCCTGATCTTCGGCACTGATGGAGATGGCACCGGCGACGCAGGCGAGTTCAATATTTCGGTGGCGCAGCGTCTGGCGGTGCATCTCCAGACACCGGGGGTAACCGTCTCCGGGAACTGGTTCAATTTTCTGCCGGATGGCTCCGTCCTGCGGCCTGAAACCCAAGGCCTGGTGCTGGAGGACGGGTCCATGGAAGCGATCGAAAATGGCGACGGCACGGACATGCGCATCGGCACGGATGGCAATGGGGTGGGCGACGGGAACGAGGGCAATCTGTTCGGCCCGGTCGTCTACGACGTATTTGTGGAATTCTGGCGTTCCGCTCCGGGCGTGATCTTTGCCGGTAATTCGGTGGGGGTCGGCCTCGACGGGTTTCCCCTCTTTTCCAGCCTTGGACAAAGTCTGATGGTGGTGCGCAAGGACAGCAGCATGCGGATCGGATCGGATCTGAACGGCACCGGAGATGCGGCCGAAGCCAATCACATCAGCGGTCTGGGGCTCGCCTTCCTCTCGTGGCATGGCAACAACAATGACGGCGGCAGCTCCCCGGCGAGGATCAGCCTGCAGGGCAATGAACTCATCGGCAATGCCGGAGGCATCCCGCTGGACCCGGGTGCGGCGGTGACTCCTGACCGCGTTTACGCCGATGTCATGCTGGATCCCTTCAACCCGGCGGTGACCCTGGGCAGCGGCTCGACGACCACTGTTCTGGAAGGCACCGCTCCAGTGGCGGCGGCAGGCCTGCCGGCTCCTCTGATTGAGGTGTATCTGGCCGATGCGTCGGGGCTCTACCTTGACCCTGCCGCGCCCCAGGGCCGCTTCCGCCTCACCAGTTTTGTGCTGGATGGCCCCCTCGACCTCGATGCCGCCCCCGGTGCGTTCCGCGTGAATGTGGCGGCGCTGGGCCTGAGCAATGCCGAACTGGGGGTGGTCACCTTGACCGCCAGTTACCAGCTGCCGACCAGCGAGCGGGTGACCACTTCCTTTTCCAGCACTTTGGCCACTCTCACGCCACCCCCGCCCTTGAGCGCTTTCCTTGTGAGCCCCCTGGCTGCCGGTGTGTCCCTGCAGTGGACCGGAGGAACAGCACCCTTCCGCATTCAGACTTCCAGCTCGCTCACCGGCATCTGGAACGACCTCGCCACCACTTCTTCACAGAGCTACTCTGCTGCCTTTGACGGACCGCGGCGCTTCTACCGGGTAAGGGAAGGCGCCGCCCCACGGTAAGCCCCAGGAAGCGAAGTGTCACCAGGCAGGAGATCGCCCCCGGAGAGGACTGCATTGCCGCCCCCTACCCCGAATGCGGTAGCCAAAATATTCTTGGCAAGCCGGGAGGGAGCGTCATGCTCGCGCGCAGGGATCCTGCTTTTCCGGGATCACTCTGCCCGCCGGGTTTGTTCCAGGCATTCTTTTTCCTATCCTGCCCATGATGCTGCGCCCGCCTGCAAAAATCCAGTCAGACTTGCGTCCACCGGCGGTGATCCGCTATTTTGCTTTCGGAATCGCCCTCCTGCCTCCTGCCCTGCTCCACGCGCAGATTCCCGCCTTCCCCGGGGCCGAAGGCTTCGCCGCCCATGCCACGGGAGGCCGCGGCGGCGACGTCTATCACGTCACCAATACCAACAGCTCGGGAGCCGGATCATTCGCCTACGGGCTCACCACCGGCGTCCCCACGGCGGGCCGCACCATCGTTTTCGATGTGAGCGGCTACACCACCATTTCGAGCACACTGCGGGTGACCGCCAACAAGATCACCGTCGCCGGCCAGACTGCGCCGGGCGATGGATTCGGGCTGAAAAACGAGACCTTCCGCGTTTCCGGCAACAACAATGTGTTCCGTTTCATCCGCTTCCGCGACGGGCGCTCAGGCGACGCCATCGACATCGACAGCACCGCGACCAACACGATGTTCGACCACTGCGACGCGATGTTCGCCCACGACGAGAATTTCTCCAGCTTCAACACCCCACCCGACAATCTGACCTTCCAATGGTCCAATAACGCCTGGGGTCTGGCCAGTCATTCGGCCGGCGGCCTCTGGGATGTGAACCGCGCCACCGTCCACCATTCGCTCTGGGCCCACAATCATACCCGCAATCCCAAGGCGCGGCCCGACGGTCTGCTGGACTGGGTGAACAACGTCACCTTCGATTGGGACATCGGCTTCATCCTGGGGGATTCGCAGACTGCGGCCAATTGGAAAACCAACGTGGTGGGCAACTACTTCATCGCCAGTTCGTCCTCGGGAAGCCCGTTTGCCAGCGCCAGCAAGGACAGCAACGGCAATCCGAACTTCTCCGTGTTTGTCGGCAACAACCTTTACGACAGCGACAAGAACGCCATCCTTGATGGCAGCGACTGCGGCAGCAGTATTCTCGGCAGCAGCCTGGCGAATGTGAACCTGCTCGCCAGCCCGGTCGCCCGCAGTGCCGGCACGCCCGTGACCGAGGACGCCAACGCCTTGCTCGCCTACAAAAAAATCGTTTCCGCCTGCGGCCCGCTGCGGCTTGATGCGAACCCGAACCGTGCCCTCCGCGACGAGATCAACACCATCCTGACCAACAATCTCATCACCCAGCGCCGCCACCGCATCACCTATGGGGCCCTCGGTGGATCCGGCGCCACCAACGGCGGTTTCGGCACCCTGATCTCCAGTCCGGCACCGGCCGATACCGATCAAGACGGCATGCCCGATTATTGGGAAAAATCCGTCGGCTACAGCCACACCGCCGCCAACAACAATACGGTGATGGCCAACTCCGGGGGTCTGGTTACCGGCCTCACCTATTTCCCGCCGGGCACTCCCGCCGGCTATACCCAGCTTGAGGAATACCTGCATTATATGGCGATTCCCCATCGCGCCGTGCTCAAGGACAACGCGCTCGACATCGACCTGAGCCGGTACACCAAAGGTTTTGCCAGCAGTCCCGTTTTCACCGTCTCCAACATCGCCGGGGGTGCGGTCACGCTTTCAGGTCCGGGCGGCTCGCAGGCTCACTTCGTCCCGCCCGCCAACGCCACCGGCCGGGCCATGTTTGATTTCACCGTCACCGACGCGCAGGGCAGCGCCTGGACGCAGCGTTTTGCCATTCTCATTTCCGGTGATCCGCTCCCGGTTGATCCGGTTTCCGTGCCTTTGGTTTGGAAAGGCAATGGGACCTCGCACACCTGGAACAACACGGCGGGCAACCAGATGTGGCTCGACGGGGAAACCCCCGGCGGCTGGGGCGATACCGACACCGCGACTTTCGACGACACCGGTTTCAATTTACCCGGCATCACGATCCCCGGCACCGTGCAACCCTCGGCGATGACGGTGGATTCATCGAAGAACTACACCTTCACCGGCACCGGAGGAATCGGCGGCGCGTCATCGCTGACCAAATCCGGCACCGGCACCCTCGCGTTCTATAACACGGGTGCCAACACCTTCCCGCTGGACGTCCTCATCGACGGCGGCGCGGTGGTGATCGGCGCCGGTTCCAGCATCGGCAACGGCCCGCTGGAATTCCGCAGCGGCACCCTCACTTCGCTCTACACCTCCAACCATACCCTCCCGAACATCGTCACGATTCCTGGCGGCAGCAACGTGTCCGTGAACCTGTCGCCGCAGATGAAACTCGGTGGCGTCAGCGGCGCGGGCACCCTGAATCTCAAGGTTACCGCCACCGCCACCCAGGCTTCGCGGCTGGCTGGCTCGTGGGCGGGTTTCACCGGCACCCTCAATCTGGCGGCCACCGGCACCCAGGGGTTGATCTGCGCAAATTTCAACGGTGACGCGGCGATCGGTTCGTTCAATAACCTCAACGCGGCCACGGTCAATCTCGACAACGTCAATCTCGGTGGCCGCGACAACTCCGGCGGCAACACTTTCACCATCGGCGCGCTGCAGGGCACTTCGAGCGCCAAACTCGGCGGAGCGCATTACGCCGGCGCCCTGACCTACTCGATCGGTGCCCTGAACCGGAGCACCACCTTCGACGGCTCCATCACCAACAGCACCAGTTCCACCGATTCCGCCAGCGGATCTGCCACTGTCCTCACCAAAACCGGCACCGGCACCCTCACCTGGAACGGTTCCGGCAGCCACACCGGCGCGACCAATATCAATGCGGGCACCTTCATTCTGGACGGCACCTTCGGCCGCACCGCCACCACCGTCGCCAGCGGCGCCAGACTGGGCGGGGCCGGCCGGATCGGCGACTCCGCGGGCGGATCGGTGACCGCAGCCAGCGGATCGTCTCTCGCCCCAGGCGCGGCAGGACAGGCCGGACTGCTGCGGTTGGCCGCCCTCACCCTCAACGGCACCACGCTTTCCTACGATCTCTCCGGCACCCCCGGCGGCAGCAACGACCGCATCACCACCCAGAATCTGCTGAAGATCAGCGGCACCCAGAATTTCCTCTTCACCCTCTCCAACGGAAGCCTCGGAGCGGGCACCTACACGCTGATCGACGGAGGCAATAGCACCACCCTCACCTCCGCCGCCTTCACCCACAATCTCCCCACCACCACCCGCCAGAGCTTTGCCCTCACCAGTTCCGCCAATGCCGCGACGACCCCATTTGTGCAACTGGCCGTCACCGGGAATTCCCAAAGCCTCGTCTGGACCGGCGCGGGGGGCAGCGCGTGGAATCTCAACAGCACCGCCAACTGGTCTTTTTCCGGAAACGCCTCGACCTTCTATAATCTCGATGCCGCCAGCTTCGATGACACCGCCGCCAATGGCACCGTAACTCTCACCGGCGCGCTCCAGCCGCAGGAAATCATCGTCACCAATACCAATACCGCTTACACTTTCGGCGGCACCGGCAGTCTCTCCGGCTCGGCGGCTCTGACCAAAAACGGCACCGGCACCCTCGCCATCAATACCAACAACACCTACACCCGCGGCACCACCATCAATGGCGGCACTGTTTCCATCGGCACTTCCACCGGGCTCGGCACCGGCTTCGTCGCGATGAATGGAGCCACCCTCCATCTTGCCACGGCCGCCCTCACCTTCGCCAACGAACTCCGCCTCTCCGGCAGTTCCACCTTCGGCCTCAAAGGCGGCAACAACACCCTCACCGGACCACTCACCGGCACGGGCAGCCTGGGAATCCATTTCCCTGCCGGCGGACTGATGACCCTGCAGGGCAATATTGATGGTTTCGCTGGCAGCATCGCCCTGACCGGCACCGGCGGCACCCTGCGCTTCAATGCACCCTCCGGCGCCACATGGGGCGGGGCGGACATCGCGTTCGAGGCCGGCACCGGCGTCATCAACCACCGCGCCGTCGCCGATGTTTCCATTTCCCTGGGAGCGCTCAGCGGAAACGCCGGGTCGCAACTCCGCGGCAGCGACCAGGCCGGACCCGCGTTGGATACCTACCTCATCGGCGCACTGAACAGCAACACCACCTTCGCGGGCGGTATCTCCGACGGCACCCACGCCACGCCGCACACCACCGCCCTCACCAAAACCGGCACCGGCACCCTCACCCTCAGCGGCACGTCCAGCTACGGCGGCGATACCGCGGTCAGCGCCGGAACCCTGGACATCTCCGGCACCCTGACAAGTCTTGGCAATCTCGACGTTTCCGGCGGAGCCAACCTGCGTCTCACCGGCGGCACCGTGGCGATGGATCAGGTGGTCATCGATGCCGGGGGCTCGTTGCTCGGCTGCGGCACCCTCATGGCCGACCTGATCAACCACGGCACCGTCCAGTCCGATTGCGGGGTTAAACTGACCATCAACGGCGACGTGGTGAATCACGGTACTTTCCGGGTCACCAGCGGCACCGGGTTCGAGCTCAACGGCAGCTTCACCAACACCGGCCTCCTTGATCTCCTCACCGCGGAAGTCTCTCCCACCGTGCTGCAGAACATTGTAAACCAAGGCGTCATCCTGGATTCCAGCATGGTCCAGGTCGCCAGCGTCAGCCGGACCAACGGTTTCACCGTCACCATCCAAAGCTTCACCGGCCACAGCTACCGCCTGCAACGTTCCGCCACCTTGATCCAGCCCGACTGGGCGGACATCGGCACGGCGCAACCCGGCAACGGCGCCATCCTCACCTTCACTGACCCGACTGCTGCCGGCAGCGCCCTTTTCTATCGCATCGCTGTCCTTCCTTAGCCACCTCCCCCCAACTACCCCTCCACCGGCCGGGAAAGGTAAAACACCGGCCAGAAAGCCGATGGAAAGAAACCCGGCACCACGGCCGTGAAGTTCAGGATACTGGTTGTTCCTGCTGCTTGCTACTATGTTCCCCTCCTTCCGTTCGAATCAATTTTTCCGTCCCACGCGGCTCTTCACCGGGCTGCTGGCGGCCGTTTGCTTGGCAAACCTTGCCTCCGCAGAGGAGCCCGCGCCAACGACCTTGAGGGATTCAGCTCCAACGGCGACTCCGTCGAAACAAAGAATTGAAAAGATGGGCCTGGAGCTCATCTGGATCAAGCCGGGCACTTTTGTCATGGGTAGTCCGCCCCATGAAGCAGAACGCAACAAAGCCGAGGGACCGCAGACGGAGGTGACGCTCACCCAGGGATTCTGGCTGGGAAAAACCCCGGTGACGCAGGCGCAATATGAGGCGGTGACCGGGACCAATCCGAGCCATTTCAAAGCGGTGGGCAAGGACGCTCCAGTCGAGGAGGTCTCGTGGGTCGATGCCATGGACTACTGCACGAAGCTGACTGGGCAGGAAAGGACCGCAGGCCGTCTGCCGGAAGGTTATGCCTACACCCTGCCCACGGAAGCGCAGTGGGAATATGTGCGCCGAGCCGGGAAGACCGAAGCTTATGCCGGCGATCCTGACACCATGGCGTGGCATCAGGGCAACAGTGCCGGCACCACCCATCCGGTCGCCACCAAGGAAGCAAATGCTTGGGGGTTTTATGATTTGTCAGGCAATGTGCTGCAGTGGTGTTCTGACTGGTTTGGCGACTATCCCGGTAGGGCAGTGACCGATCCGACCGGCCCGGACTACGGCCATTTCCGCATGGCCCGGGGTGGCTCCTGGCGCATGGGACCGGAGTTGTGCCGCTCCGCCGCCCGCGCCGGCGGCTCTGCCGGACGGCGGGATTACACCATCGGTTTCCGCCTCGCGCTGAGTCCGGTCCGCCCGGGTGCCGAAAAGGCACCGGAACGCTGAGGCACGGCCGACGGGAGGCGAAGGCGGCCCACCGCGCGGGTATTGACCGTGTCGATGGAAGGACCGGTTTTATCAATTACCGGAAGCACGGCCGGGACGGGAAGCTGGACGTACCATGAAAACACACCCACCTACCCAGACGACAACAGTCCACTCCAAACGCAAGGCCGCCACCACGCGCTCTTTGCAGCGCCTCTTCATCCTGATGGGCCTCACTTTGGGACTGGCAGGCTCCGCCGATGCGGCGGGCACCCTGACACCTAAAGGATCACCCGACCAGCCGGTCCAGATCCGCGATCACCACCTCGAAGTCACGCTCAACAATGGCTTCGCCCGGGCCGAGGTGACTCAGACGTTCTTCAATCCGAACGACAAAGACCTGGAGGCGGTGTATCATTTTCCGCTGCCGAAAAGCGCCAGTCTTTCGGAAGTGACGATGACGCTGGGTGAACGTGAGATCCACGGCGAGGTGGTGGAAAAGGGCAAAGCGCAAACCATCTACCAGTCGGAAAAACAGGCAGGCAGTGAAGCCGGTCTGGCGGTCAAAAATGGCTATCAATCGTTCGACTTCCGGATGCATCCGGTCCGGGCCAAGGGCGAGACCCGGCTGCGCATCGTCTATTACCAGCCGCTGGAAATCGATGCCGGTGTCGGTCGGTTTGTTTATCCTCTGGAGGAAGGGGGAACGGACGAGGTCGCGGCCAGCTTCTGGAATCCGGTGCATGACAAAGTCGAAGGAATTTTTTCTGCCGCGATTGAATTGAAATCGGCTTGGCCGGTGGCGGATGTCAGGGTGCCGGGTTTTGAGAAGGAGACCGTGACCGACAAGGTCGCGGAGGGGCACTACAGGGTACGGGTGGAAAAAAAGGACCACGCGCTGAATGGCGACCTGGTGTTTTACTACCGCCTCGCGGATGACCTGCCGGGCCGGGTGGAACTGATTCCCTTCCGCAACGGCGGGACCGGTCCGGGAACCTTTATGCTGGTGGTCACCCCGGGGCTGGACTTGCAGCCACTGACCGGCGGAGCGGATTACGTTTTTGTGTTGGACACCTCCGGCAGCATGGCGGGGAAACTGCGCTTCCTCACCGATGGGGTGAGCCAGGTGCTCGGGAAAATGTCCGCCCAAGACCGCTACCGTATTGTGACTTTCTCCACCTCAGCGCAGGATTTGACCCAGGGATGGAAGCAGGCCGACGAGGCGAATCTGCGGGGGACGCTGCAGCAGATCGCGGGCCTGCAGCCCAACGGAAGCACCAACCTCTATGATGGCCTGTCCCTGGCGATGAAGGATCTCGATGCCGATCGTGCCACCAACGTGGTGCTGGTGACCGATGGCGTGACCAACACCGGAATCGTCGATCCGGCGGCCTTTCACACCATGACAAAAAGTCATGATATCCGCATCTTCGGCTTCCTGCTGGGCAACAGTGCGAACTGGCCATTGATGCGCACCGTTTGTGATGCCAGCGGGGGTTTCTATGCCGCAGTCTCGAACGCCGATGACATCCTGGGCCAGATTCTGCAGGCGAAGAGCAAGGTGCGGCACGAGTGCCTGCATGATGTGGAATTTAGCATCACCGGGGTGAAGACCTTCAACACCACGGGGCTGCTGCCGGGCAAGGTTTACCGCGGGCAGCAGCTGGTGATGTTCGGCCAATATGAAGGCGGCGGGACGGCGGAGCTGGTGCTGAAGGCCCGGATGACGGGCGAAGACAAAACCTACCGCACCCAGTTCATTTTCCCTGAAAAGGAGGTGGCGAATCCGGAGCTGGAGCGGCTGTGGGCCATGGACCAGATCGAACAGTTTGAGCTGCGCGCCAACACCGGGATCATGCCTGCCAGCGAATCGGATTCGGCCATTGGAGACCTGGGCGTGAAGTATCAACTGGTGACGGATCACACCTCCATGCTGGTGCTGGGAGACGATGCCTTTTCCCGGCATGGGATCGAACGGCACAATCAGCAACGGATCGCGGTGGAACGCGCCGCTCAGTCGGTCCGGGCGGCGGTCCCGCAGCCCGTGAGTTACCGCGTGGACACCGCCCAGCCCCTAACCCCTTCCAAGGCACCTTCCTACCGGAGCAATAGCAGTGGCGGAGCGGGAGCATTGTCGCCGGTGACGGCGGTGGTGATGGGGCTGTTTTCCTGGTTGGCCCTGCGTTTGACGGGACGTTCCCCTAATCCCCGGAAAGACGTCTGATGACTGCACCGGACCATCAGGAATCAGGGGTCAAGGCATGCCCGCCGCTGGCGGGCATGCTGCTGGCCGGCGGCATCATGGTGGCGGCAGTGCTGGTTCAATACAGCACCGGATTGGGGGAAGCGCTGCAATGGCAGCGGAGCGCGGGGTACGGCGTCAGGTGGCTGACTTCCCACCTGTGCCACTGGTCCTGGAACCATCTGGCCTGGGACGTGTTCGCGTTCGGATTGCTTTCACTGCTCAGCCTGCGCGTGGCGCCATCCCGTTATGTAATCTCCCTGCTGGCGGCGGCCATGCTGATCCCTCTCGAAATCACCATCAACCACCCGATGCTCGATACCTACCGTGGCCTCTCCGGGATTGATTGTGCCCTCTTCGGACTGGTCGTGGCGGCCCTGTGGCGACAACCCTCCGTAGACCGGAGAGGACACCGCGCCAGGATCATGGCCGTGCTGGGGGGCGGCGGTTTTCTGGCCAAGACACTCTACGAACTGACTACCGGCAGCACGTTATTTGTGGAAACGGGGGCTGAGCCCTTCATCCCGGTGATTTCCGCCCATCTGGTAGGGTTTTTCTGCGGGGTGGTGGCCGGGCTGGCCAAACCAATCCACCCTTCCCGGTCCAGTCACCGTGAATCAAGCATGGCAGCTGGCCATGAAGGTTCCCGGCTCAGGCGGCGGGCACCGTGACGGCTTCGACCACGCCTTTGCGCAACACATCAAGGTAACCGCCTCCCGTCTTCAGTTTCTCCATGCCACGCTCAAACGCGTCGATATGCTGTACCCGCTGATCCAGGTCCATGACCTCTTCCCGCGCCCGCAGGATCACCTCGCCCGGGCTGATCTTTCCATGCAGCGGAGACGTCTCTGCCACCTGCACCACAAGGACGCCCCCCTTGTCAGGGAGTGCCAGCCGCATCCGCTCCGCACGGCGCAACTCCCGCACCGTCAGACCCGCAATCTCCCGGCTGACGGGGGTTTCCTCGGACTCGAAAATCGTCTTCAGATCCACCACCGCCACCTTCAATTCCTGATCCACCCCGCTCCGCCGGATCCCCAGAGCGAGGGTCTCCCCCACCTGCTTCTGGCGCAGGCGGCGGAAAAATTCCGCACTGCTCCGCACCGGTTCACCATCCATCGAAAGGATCAGATCATCCTTCCGCAGGCCGGCCGCCGCCGCCGGGGAACCCTTGTCGAGCCCTGCCACGAGGGCACTTTCCGACCGGCGCCCTGTTTGATAGGAGGCCACCGGCCAGTCTTCCACCGTCACCCCCAGGTAACCCCGGGGCCGGCCTTTGTGGATCATCCGTTCATAGGCGTCCTGGACTTCATTGCCTGGAATCGCGAGGCCGTAACCCTGACCGGAAGGGGAGTCCTGCGGCCCGATCACCAGGCGCGCATTGATCCCGATCAACTCTCCTTTCAAATTCACCAGCGGCCCCCCGGAATTCCCGGGATTGATGGCGCAGTCGGTCTGCAAATAGGTGTCCAGGGTATCACTGACCCGGCGGGCCCGGTTGCTGATGATGCCCTGGGTGACGGTATCCGCCAGATTCCGGGGATTCCCCAGGGCAAAGACAAAATGCCCCGGCCGCATCAGGTCGGAATCGCCGAAAGTCATCAACGGGAATTCCTCGCCGGGCTGCCGCGGTTCAATCCGCAGCAAGGCGATGTCCACCGATTCGTCCCGGTCCACCAAGGTCGCCCGGCGTGGTTCCTCATCACCGTGCAGCGTCACCCGGATCAGCACATCCTCCCCTTCCACCACATGCCAATTGGTCAGGACCAGCCCCTCTTTGCTGACAATCACCCCGGACCCCACCCCCGGCTCGCGCACGGTCCGGTTCCGCACCTGGGGGCCCACCCCTGTCATCTTCGTCTCTTGAATCACCCTCTGGCGGTCTACATGAACACTGACCACCGCTGGAAGGGTGCGTTCCACCACGTTGGCCATCGCGTCATTCAACGCCTCTGCAATGCCGGCACTGTCCGCCGGCGTTACTGCGGGCTCCCCGGCTCCCCTCGACGGGGCCGGGCCGGCCACGGGCGGCCCCGACAACAGCCGGACCAGTCCGGCAGCGGCCGCAAACACCCCTAATGTAATGAACAGATCCCGGATCGGAAGTCGCATGGCAGGAAAGCCAGACCGGTAGCGGCCCCGGACCGCCTCCGCAAGCTGCTTCCACGGCCCCACAGATCGCCATTGGAAAACCACTCCGGCTCTTTTCTAGTTCCGTTTCCCTGCCCGCCTCCCTGCCCCATGTTTCCTTTCTACACGCTCGACACCATCGCCGAAGCCACCCGCCTCTCCCCGCCCGCCCGGCTCAGCGTGTTTGGCGATCCCGTCTCCCATTCCCTCTCCCCGCAAATGCACGACCCGGCCCTCGCGGCCTGCGGTATCGACGCCCGTTACGTCCGCCTCCAGGTCGCCAGCACCGACTTTCTCAAAGCCCTCCGCACCATCCGCGACCTCGGGTTCATCGGCACCAACGTCACCATTCCTCACAAATTCACTGCCCTCGACAGCGTCGATGAAGTGGACCCCGCCGCCCGCCGACTCGGGGCCGTGAACACCATCCTTTTCCGGCCGGACGGCAGCGCGCTCGGCCGCAACAGCGACGGCCCCGGATTCGTCAGAACCGTCCAGGAAGAATTCGGAGCCGAAGTCAAAGACCTGCGCATCCTCCTCCTCGGGGCCGGCGGTGGAGCGGGGGGAGCCGTCGCCGTGCAAAGCGCCCTCGAAGGCTGCCGCTCCCTCACCTTGACCAACCGCACCGAAGCCAAAGCGGCTGCCGTCGCCGCCTCCCTGCGCGATCTCCTCCCCGGCGACCGCTGCCGCACCATCCCATGGACTCCGGAAGCCCTGACCGCTGCCCTTCCTGACATCGACCTCATCATCAACGGCACCTCCCTCGGCATGTCCCCGGAAGACTCTGCCCTCCTGCCCGGAGGCACCCTCACTTCCCAGCACCTCGTCTACGACATGGTCTATAAACCGCTCATCACGCCTTTGGTCGCCACCGCCCGCGCCGCTGGAGCCAAAGCCATCAATGGCCTCCCCATGCTCCTCTGGCAGGGCGTCCAGTCCTTCGAGTGGTGGTTCCAGCGCTCCGCACCGGTAGAGGCGATGCGGGCAGGACTGGAAGCGGCCGTGAGGGCGAAACGATAAGCCGCCACCTCCCGGTTAAAAAAACCTCTTGCAACCCGGTCTGGATCTCTTATCTGTCCGGCCCCAAAATTTCCCTGTATTCATCACCATGGCTAAAACCTGCTGGCTCGAGCGTCAAAAACGCAAATCTGCAACCGTCGCGAAGTATGCTGCCCTCCGGGCACAGCTCAAGAAAGAAAAAGACTACATCGGTCTGACCATGTTGCCCCGTGATGCGTCCCCCACGCGCCTGACCAACCGCTGCCTGATGACCGGCCGTCGCCGTGGTTACCTGGCCCGTTTCAAACTTTCCCGTATCGCCTTCCGTGAACTCGCTTCCGGTGGTCTGATCCCCGGGGTGACGAAGTCCAGCTGGTAATCCAGAGGCTTCATTCCCAACGCTTTCCCCATTGCAGGGCCGGAATACGCACAGTGTTCCGGCCCTCATTCTTTTCCCCGCCCCCGGCCCGATTCCCGCTTTATTCCGGTAAATCAGCCCCGTCTTCCTGCAAAACTGCTGGGCGCCCCCTGAATCTGTGATATTGTAGCGCCGCTCCGGTTCCCCCCTTTATCCTTCATCCTTTTCCCTGCTGTGCCGATCTACGAATACATCGCCGCCGACCCTGAAAAGTCCTGCCGCATTTGCAGCAAGGGGTTTGAACTGATGCGTCCGGTGGACCGGGCCCCCCTGGAAATCTGCTATCTCTGCAAGAATCCGGTCAAAAAACTCGTCTCAAGGGTCCATACGCCCAAGCTCACCAAACCACTTTCCGTCTCCGACGCCAAATCGAAGGGATTCACCATCCTGAAACGCCGCGACAAGGGCGTTTACGAAAAACTCTGACCCCACCGTTTTTCCCTGCCTGATCCGCCGCCTCCAACCGATTCTTCCGGCGGCGGATTTCCCCGAATGAACCCATCCGTTTTCCCATTCCCCACCTTCCTCGCGGAAGCCCTGCCCGCTACTCCCAGCAACGAGGAAATCGCGTGGCAGTTGCTCCTCGTATTCCTGCTGGTGCTGCTGAAGGGCGTGTTTGTCGCCGCCGAGTTTTCCCTCGTCAAGGTGCGCGCCAGCCAGATCGACGAGCTGATGCAGGAAGGAAAGGCCAGTAGCGCCGCGATGCGGGCGAAGGCCATGGTCCACAAGCTGGAGGATTATGTGGGCGCCACCCAGTTCGGGATCACCCTGACGAGCATCGCGCTGAGCATGTTCGGGGAAAAATATATCGTGGCTTGGCTGCAACCCCGATTGGAAACAGTGCTCCCTATTCCAGTGGCGGTGACACACGGCATTGCCTTCGTCCTCGTGCTGCTCATCCTGACGTTTGTGGACGTCGTCTTCGGTGAACTGATGCCGAAATCCGTGGCCATCCGCCGCTCGCTCAATACCGCCCTGACCCTGAGCGGCCCGCTGAGCGCCTTCGAGTTTTTCTTCCGCTACGCCATCCGCCTGCTCAATGGCAGCGCCAATTGGCTGATGAAGCTGATTTTCCGCATCGATCCGGCTGCCGATGGCTTGCATAATATCCACAGTGCCGAGGAGTTGCAGATTCTGGTGGCCGAGTCCCAACGCTCCAACCAGGTCACGGCCACGGAGCGTGAAATTTCCATCAATGCCCTCGAATTGAGCGAACTCACCGCCCACGATGTGATGACGCCCCGCACCGAGATCATCGCGATCGATCCCAAGGAGGACTTCCAGACGAACCTCGCGATGGCGCTGGAATCGAAGCACACCCGTTTCCCCCTGCGGGAAAAGAACCTCGACCACTGCCTCGGCGTGGTCCACATCAAGGACTTCTTCCGCATCATCAATGACCCGAAACCGGACCTGACGAAGATCCGCCGCGAGATCATCATCGTGCCGGAAACCCAGGCCTTGGATGAACTGCTGAAGACCTTCCTCAGCCGGCAGGCGCATATGGCCCTCGTGGTGGATGAATTCGGGGCGACCGTCGGCATGGTCACCTTGGAGGATGTGCTGGAGGAATTGGTCGGGGAAATCCAGGACGAATTCGACACCCCCCTCCGCGAGAATGGATTCGACCGGGTGAGCGATGACGAATTTGAAGTGGACGGTAAAATGCCCCTCTACGAACTGGCCGAACATTCCGACATCGAACTGGAAAGCGAGGAAGTCTCCACCATCGGAGGTTATATCACCTCGCATGTTGGACACCTGCCCGGGGTAGGTGAAACCGCGGAGATCGAAGGATACGACATCACGGTGACGGCCATGGACGGCCGCCGCATCCTGCGCCTCCATTTCAAACGCCGTTCCCCCGAAACTGCCGAAACCGCTGCCGCCAACGAACCGGCCGGCAGCTGATCCCCGGCCACCGCCCTTTCATGACGCGGCAGGAAAAATTCGTGGTCCTCGGCCTTCTCGCCGCCTTGTTGCTGGGAACCGTGGTGCGCCACCTCCGGCGCGGCGGAGGCAATTTAATTCATCCATCCTTGAACACCGGCACCAAATCCCCCTAGTCTGACGTAGACGAACGTACCCATTATGAGCAAGGTTCCCTTTGAACAGGCCGTCATCGAAGCCGCACGGCAGGATCCCCGCTATGCGGCGGATGCCTACCACTTTCTGCGCGATGCCCTCGATATGACCATCAAAACCATGCAGCAGGGGCGTACCGATGCCGTCAACCATATCTCTGGCGCCGAACTCTGCGACGGCCTGCGGGACTATGCGCTGCAGCAATTCGGCCCCATGGTGCCCACCATTTTCGAAGCCTGGGGCCTCGCCACGACCAGGGACATCGGGGAAATGGTCTTCAACCTGATCCGCACCGGAGCCTTCAGCCGCAGCAAATCCGACAAAGTGGAGGACTTCAACGATGTCTACACCTTCACCGACGCTTTTGAAAAACCTTTCCTGCCCACCCGGACGACCTCCCCGGTGCCGGCCCCCCGTCCAGCCTGAGTCCGTCGGCCCTCCCTGCCCCAGAACATTTTCAGCGCAACATGCTGCTTTTTAACTTTTCTCCCGCGGCCTCTGCTGCTCCTTTCCTTCCCATGCGTCTTTTCCTTCTGCTCTTTGCCGCCGGTTTGCTAGCTTCCTGCCGGACCACTCCGAAACCGGTCGAACCCGTCACGCCCGGAGAAACGGCGGTGGAAGCTGCTGCCGGTGGCTTGGTCCCCGCGGCTGACGTGGCCGCCGTGAATACCTTCTTCAAAACGAATAAAACCAACAGCATGGTCCCGGCGGCAGACCAGACGCCTGCCATCACCGCCGCCAATTCGAAGTTCATTGTCGACCTTGATGGGCAACGGGTCTATTTTTATATTGATGACAAACTGACCGCGGCCACCTCCATCGCCAGCGGCCGCAAGTATTACCGCACCGAGACGGGCGACTTCACCGTAGGCCAGAAAGATCTCAATCACCGGTCCAGCAGTTATGGTAATTTCGTTTCCAAAGGAGGAGGCACCGTCATGAGTGATGTGCAGAACGGCTTTGACCCCACCCCGGTGGGAGCCCGGTTTGAAGGAGCCCTGATGAAATATTTCCAGCGCTTCCATTACAATGGCCGCCCTACCGCCATGGGCTTCCATCGGGGCGTCCTGCCCGGACATCCCGCCAGTCATGGCTGCGTGCGCCTGCCGGAGCGCAGTGCCTCGTGGTTCTTTTCCAAAGTGCCCCTCGGCACCCCGATTCTCGTCCGCGGCACCAAAAACGGCGTCCCCTACGGCGCCAGCCAAGGCCGTCCCAAACGCTCCCCCAAGGTGCATTCCAGCCTGAAAAACAAACCCGTGGTCACCAAGCCCGCCGATCCCGGCGCAGAAAGTGCCACCGGAACCCCACCGCCCGGCCCGGCCGCTCCGGCAGAGACCGTGCCCACTCCATCTCCCGGGCCGGAGACCCCTCCAGCCGTGGAGACTCCTGCACCGGCAGCACCCGCCGCACCGGTCCCTGTCGAACCCGCCGCTCCCCCCACGCCTGACGCCCCGGGCCAATAAACCCGCCTTTTCCCCAACCACGCCATGAATCAACGCTTTGCCCTCGGTCTTGATTACGGCACCAATTCCTGCCGCTCTCTCCTGATTGATCTCGCCACGGGCGAGGAACTGGGCTCGGCCGTCTTCGCCTATCCCAGCGGCTCCGCCGGCATCCTCCTGGATCCCAAGGACCCCCACCTCGCCCGGCAACACCCTCAGGACTACCTCGACGGCCTCACCGCCATCATTACCGGAGCCATCGCCCAGGCCAAGGCGGCCCACCCGGCCTTTGACCCTGCCCGCATTATCGGGATCGGCATCGACACCACCGGCAGCACCATCATCCCGGTCGATGCCCATGGCACTCCCTTGGCGCTGCTCCCGGAATTCACCGGCAATCTGGCCGCCCACGTCTGGCTCTGGCGCGACCACACCGGCCACGCTGAGGCCGCGGAAATCACGGCCTTGGCCGCCCGCATCCGCCCGCAATATCTCGCCAAGTGCGGGGGCACCTACTCCTCGGAATGGTTCTGGAGCAAAATCCTCCACCTCCAACGCACCGCGCCCGGCGTCTTCGCCGCCGCCCACAGTTTTGTGGAGCACTGCGATTACCTCCCGGCCGTCCTCTGCGGCCTGACCGACCCGCTCACCATCCCCCGCAGCATCTGTGCGGCCGGGCACAAGGCCATGTTCAACAGCGCGTGGGGCGGCCTCCCTGACAAGGAATTCCTCAGCCAGCTTGATCCCGCCCTCGCCAGCCTGCGGGACCGGCTCTACTCCAATGCCGTCAGCAGCAACCACGCGGCTGGCCGCCTCTGCCCCGCCTGGGCGGAAAAACTGGGCCTCCGTCCCGGTATCGCCGTCGCCGTGGGGGCTTTCGATGCCCACATGGGAGCGGTCGGGGCCGGCATCCGCGAAGGCACCCTTGTCAAAATCCTCGGCACCAGCACCTGTGATTTGATGATCCATCCGAACCATCAGCCGCTCGCCGACATTCCCGGCCTCTGCGGCATCGTGGATGGGTCCGTGCTTCCCGGCAACTACGGCCTCGAAGCCGGCCAGAGCGCTGTGGGCGACATGTTCCTCTGGTTCGTCAATCACCTCGTCCCGGACCGTTATGGTGCCACTGCCGACGCCAAATTCCAAGCGATGGAAGCGGCCCTCGCCCCCCTCCGCCCCGGCCAGACCGGACTGCTGGCGCTCGATTGGAATAACGGAAACCGCACTATCCTCACCGATACCCGCCTCACCGGTCTCATTCTCGGCCAGACGCTCCACACCACCGCCCACGAGATCTACCGGGCGCTCATTGAGGCCACCGCCTTCGGCGCCCTGACCATTATCAACCGTCTGGAGGAATACGGCGTCAACGTCCAGGAAGTCGTCAACACGGGTGGTCTCGCGGTCAAGAATGCCGCTCTCATGCAGATTTATGCCGACGTGATCGGCCGCCCCATGAAGATCAGCCGCAGCGACCAGACCTGCGCCCTCGGAGCCGCCATCTTCGGCGCCATCGCGGCCGGGACCGTCGAGTGTGGATACGACAGCGTCGCCGACGCCCAGCGCGCCCTCTGCCGTCTCCGCGAAACCGTCTATCAGCCCAACCCCGCCAACCACGCCCTTTACGCCCGCCTCTACGGCCTCTACCGGCAGCTCCACGACGCCTTCGGCACCCCGCAGTGGTCCGGCCACCTCAGCCACGTCATGAAGGAACTGCTCAATCTGCGGGATGAAGTCCGCCCGGCCTGACACTTGTTTTCAAACCGCAGGAAACGAAGGCCCATTCAAGAAAAAAGTTGTTCCTCAAGTCCATGCGGTCCAACTTCAAGGGAAATGCTCCGCGCCTTAAAACAACAGGTTCTTGAAGCCAACCTCCGCCTCCCGTCCTCCGGCCTGGTCAGCCTGACCTGGGGAAATGTCAGCGGCCTTGACCCCGGGGCGGGTCTGATGGTGATCAAGCCCAGCGGCGTCAACTACTCCGAGCTGCGTGACGATGACCTCGTCGTCGTCGAACTCGCCACCGGCCGCCAGGTGGAAGGCAAACTCCGCCCGTCCTCCGACACCCCCACCCATCTGGTGCTTTACCGTGCCTTTGCAGGAATCACCGGCATCTGTCACACGCACAGCCCCTCCGCCACCATGTTCTCCCAGGCGGGGCGGTCCCTGCCCTGTTACGGAACCACCCACGCCGACCACTTCCATGGCACCGTTCCGCTTTGCCGGGCCCTGACCCCTCAGGAAACCGCCGAAGATTACGAGGGCCACACCGGCCACGCCATTGTCCAGACCTTCCGCGACCAGCAGATCGATCCCCTCCATGTCCCTGGCGTGCTGCAGCTCCATCATGCCCCCTTCACCTGGGGCACCAGCGCGGTCGATGCCTTGAATAACAGCATCGCCTTGGAAAGGTGCGCTCAAATGGCCCTCGGCAGTCTGCAACTCAATCCCTCACTGGCCCCCATCCCGGCGCACATTCTCGACAAGCACCATCACCGCAAACATGGCCCCGGGGCCTACTACGGCCAGAAATAGCCCCTTCCCCTCACAATATCCGCACAGCCGCGAGCCGGAAATAGAGCGCCGCGCCTTCCGTGATGGCCAACTGAACCCGGCAGCCTCCGTCCGGCAGTTTGATCACCTGTTCCATCGGCAACGGGTGCCAGTCCCGCAACCCGGACGCCACCTGTGGAATCAAATCAGCGTAGGCTTTTTCCTTGAACCGGGGCCACCAGGTGATGGTCAGCACCTCGCCTGCTCCCGCCGGATCGGGCCCGCGCACCGCCGTGAACGGAGCCTCCGCATCCTGACCGGCCGGGTTCCGGCCCGCCAGAACATACTCCATCGCATTGGGGATTCCATCCTTGTCAGGATCACTCAAAGGGCCGCGTTGTTCCACGGCCACCCCCGCAGCCGTCATCCATTCCACATATCCCAAATCTCCCGGCAGGCCCAGCACCCCGGTGATGATTTCGTGGTCACTCAACCGCGTCAGATCCGGCGCCAGCGCCGGATACTTTTCGAGGAACGCATCCGCCACCACCTGGGCCACTTTCGCGTGGACCGCCGTGTTGGGATGGAACCCATCGCCGGAAAACAGATACCGCGGACGGCAGTCATCGTCTGCCTGCTTGTAAAAAGTCACCCCGCCAATCTGAAACGGAGCCGGATCAAGGATTGCCTTCGTCACCGCATAGGTGTCGGCAAAACCCACATCCTTGGTGGCCGCAAAATCCCTGATCTCCGTGTTCAACATTTCGATCATCTGCGTGAGCACGGCCGTCCTCACGGGATCAGTCCCCGCCTCCGCCTGCAGCTTCGGGGTGCAGCCCACGTGGGGCACGGCACAGAGAATCATGGGCCCCGAATAGCGCGGCTCCCGCGGGCTGCCATCGCTGAAGGTCCGGGGATTGCGGAACCACTCAATCACCGATTTCAGATTGCTCCGGATCGAAGCCCGCATCCTGTCAGGATTCGAGCCTTCTCCAAAGGTTCCGGCATAGATCGATTCATAATCGATCTGCTTCGGCTGGCCCTCCACCACCGGGTTGGTCTCAGGATCGCTGTTCCCGAGAGCCAGATCATTCCCACCGAAAAAAATCACCACCCGCTGGGCCTGGCCGGTGTACTCGGTGAAGGTGGTCCGCCAGGCAGGAAACAACGCCCAGATGGCTTCTCCACCGCTGGAGGCCTTGATCTCCGCCTCGGCATCCGCCGTCTGCCTCAGGAAATTCCGGAACTCCCTGACGGTACCGCCCGGCTTGGCCCAGTTGAATTCGTGTCCGGTCAGCCGCAGGTCGGGATAAACCGACCAACTTCCCAGATCAAAATGGTCATGGCGCCGGGCATCAAGGATTTCGATCCAGTTCCGCGCTTCCCATGCGGCAGGGTTCGATGGATAAAGCGCCGGGAATTCGCTGCGGTATTCCTTGGTCAGGCTGTCCCCGGTCACCAGCACCTTTTCCCCCGCCCGCAGGGTCGCGGATTTTGACAGAACAAGGGCCGCCACAGGCAGCCAGACGAAACGGGCCAAACAAAACAGGGACATGGGGGTGGGGGGATGTTGTCAGGGCAGGGCCGTCGCCCGCACCCGCAGGAAGCGGAGCGGTGCGGCCACGGGGGGAACCCATGACAGGAGATAGTCGCCCGCCCCCGTCCGGCTTTCAACCGGTCCCCACCAGCCCGCCGCCTGCCAGCCGGTCAGATCCGCCGACTGCTCCACGAAGTAGCCAGCCCGGTCCGCGCCAGGCGGGACCAACAACGTCAGGGATCGCCCGGGACCCGTTCCGGTCCATGAAAGCGACGAACCCACCCCCAGCGCATAAGTCTGCCAAGCCGCGTCCGTGGAGCCGGTATAGGACACCGCATCCGTGCCGCCCGGCGTGCCGTGACGGGCCACACTGCTGCGCCATCCAGCTGGACTTCCCGCCACCCCACCCTCCCGCAAGGTCAGGCTGTAACCGGCCCCATCCGCCGGGGAAGGCCAGAGGCCCTTGGTGCCATAGCTGATCTGCCCCAACAGGCTGCCGTCCGTTTTCTCCAAAAGCAGATTCCCGCCTGAATTGGACAGAACTCCCTGGATCACGCCATCCGGGGAAGGCGCCATGCCATAACGCTGCCCAAAGGCCGCGCGGCTCCGCACCAGGATCAACCGACCTCCCGGCGGCAGGCTCCAGCGGTCCGCCTCCGCTCCTTCCCACGCTGGCTGATAACGCTCTGGATCAAGCACCAACCGCACATCATGCAGGCTCACCGTTTGTGCTCCCGGATTGTGCAGCTCGATGAATTCAAAGTCCTCCCCGTTGCTGAATCCCGCCACCAGCTCTGCCCCGGAGGGTTCCGCTGGATGATAATGAATCTCCGAAACCGTCAGGTTCGCCGACGTCGCCGGCACCGCCCCCACCGCAAAAACGGCCGACACCGGCCCGCTCCAGTCCGCGCCATTCCGGCTCCTTGCCGTTATCCTGACATCCTGGCTGATCACCAGGTCCGACACCGCCACGGCGGTTGGGGAGACCGCCCCGCCCGCTAACCGGGGATCACTGCCATCCGTGGTCACCCACCATTCCGGCGCACTCGAAAGAATGGCAACACTGCTCCCCGCACTTACGATTCCGCCTGCCGGCACCAGCACCGGCAGCGGAACAAAACTGCTGTCGAAAAAAGCCGCCCTTCCTTTCACCCACGCCTTCATCGCGGTCAGGCGCGACTGCCACTCCGCCTCATTGGGAATCCCCTGAAGCACGGCCTTGGCGGAAGTGATCTCCGCAGCCTGGCCATCAATAATGGCCTCCATGGCAGCATCGCTGAAGCCGCTGCGGCGCCAGCGCGTCCACCGGTCGAGATAAGTCTGTTTGAAATCCGTATCCGCCAACAGCCTCGGGAACCACAACTGGCTGGAACGGTAATAAAGCGCACTGTCAGGGCTGCCCTGGTCGGTATACCCGCCCGGGGTCACATCCCAGATGGGACCCAGCCGCAACTTCCGGTCGTTGCCCAGCCACGGATACACACTCAGCAAAAACGCATCGCTGTGCCGCGTGAAATTGGATAGCAGATACCCCTCCGCCCAGTCCTCCTCCACCAGCCACTTCCGCCAGCCCAGCACCGGATCACGCCAGTCCACCGGATGATAGAGCGCCCCCTCGAATTGCCGGAACCACGTCTCCAACGCGGTCCGCTGCGCGCTCAGGATCCGATAGCCCCCGGGCTGTTCAAAGTTCAGCACCGCACTGCTGGTCCCTGGCAAATCATCCCCGGCCAGCGTCAGAACATTGGCTGTCGTCTGGAAAATCCGGTCAGGTCCTGCGGTCCGGAAAAACTGCGGCGTGGTGACGCCATTGTCCGCCGGGAAGCCCGTCTCAGGAATCGCATCCGGCCGGTTGATGCTGAGCAAAGCCCCGCCGCTGCTGCCATCCGCGCTCAGCGCCGTGAAGTCCAGCCGCTCTGTTCCCCGCGAGATTTTTTCCATCAGCACGTAAACTCCCTGACGGTCCGCCAAAGTCAGATCGCCCCCGTTTTCATTCAGAAACACTTCCACAAACCGGAAGCGCGGGGCATACCGGCCCAGACGCCGGCTCAGCTCATAAATAAAGGTATTGGCCAGCAGGGTGGAATCCCGCAGGGCACCGGGATCTGGATAATAGAGCACCCAGTCATCATTCGCAGGCAACCCCAGCGGAGCCGCTCCGGATGCAGCGCCATCGGCCGACCGGCACTCCACCGCATAGGGCTTTTTCGACCACGTGCTCGACAGATATCCCCGCCCGCGGATGCCGATGTCTCCCGTCAGCTGCGGCACCCCGGCCATCGACGCCGCTCCGCCCACCCGCTCCTGCAGCATCCAAACCGCCGCCTGAGCCGCCACCTGCTGGTTGGACAGTCCCTTGGCCGGGACCGGTCCCGCATTGAAGTTTTCGATCACCATCAGTGGCAAAGGCGAAGTGTAGCCTGCGAGATCAGGAGCCAACCTCACCCAGGAGGCCCCGGTCACCACCCCCATCAACCCATTCGCCCGCTCCACCGCCACCGCCCGCAGGCGGGTCGTCGACGGAACCGTGATAGGCCCCGCATAGACCGGGGAAGCCACCGTGGGCACGGTGCCATCCAGCGTGTAATGAATTTCAGCTCCGCTGCTGCCTGTGGACAACGTCACCGTCAGCGACTCAACGAAGATCCCCCCCGGCGGAGAGATCTCCACGGCTCCCGGCATCGCTGAGATCGGGTTGTTCGGCGCTCCCGGGGTCGGTTGCGACATAAAAACCAGCTCCGTGCTTCCACTGCTGCGGTAGCCATAGGATACGTCCTCCACCTGAGGCGGAAATGAAGGCACAAAGCCATTCACGACCTGCCCCTGCCATGTCAGCGCAAGAAATTCCCCGCCCTTCGCGAGGGAAAAATTCGTGTGCAGCATCCCGGCGGGATCGCGCCGGTCCTTCCCGCTGGCAAAAATCACCAAATACCCCTGGGCTGGCAACACCACGCCGGGCACCGGCCACTTGGACAGATCGGCGGCATTGTCCGTCAATGCCGCACCCACCAGGGAAATAGGTGCCGTCGTGGGATTATGAAGTTCCAGCCAATCGGAGGCGGCTCCGTCCTCATCCCGCAACCCCAACCGGTTATCCGCCATCACTTCGTGGATCACTACCTCCTCCACCCCGGCCTGCGCCGCAGTTGCCCCGGCGATGAGCCCCGCTATCGCAGCAAAAATAAAGGAAGGCAGAAAGGTTGACCCGGACACAGATTTACTTTGTCATAGCGGAGCTTGGCTTACAATCCGATGAAAAGGCGCCACCCCGGGCATCGTCTGTCCAGATTCCCATGACGCGCCGCCACTTTCTCCATTCCCTTGCCGCCACGAGCCTGGCCCCGGCTGCCGGCGCGGCTGAATCTGGGCCTTGGTCCCGTAGCGAGCCGCACATGGGCTGCCTCTGGACCCTCACCCTGCCGGGCCTCCCTGCCGCTTCCGCCACCCCGGCGGCCGATGCCGTCTTCGCCGAAATCGCCCGGCTCAACCTCATTTTCAGCGATTACGAACCCACCAGCGAACTGAATCGCCTCTGCACCAAGGCGGGCCAGGATACTCCCGTGCCGGTCAGCGCCGAACTGTTCGCCATCCTGCACCATTCCCGCGAAATTTCCGCCCTCAGCGACGGGCTGTTTGACATCACCCTCGCCCCCTCCATCCGCCTCTGGCGCCGCAGCCGCCGCCGGGGCGAACTCCCTGAGTCTGAAGCCCTCGCCCAGGCCCTCGCCCGCAGTGGCTGGCAGGCTATGGAGCTCGACGAGGCCAAGCGCACCGTCCGCCTTGCCAAACCCGGCATGCAGCTCGACCTCGGCGGCATTGCCAAAGGCTGGACCCAGGACGCCTGCCTGAAGCTCCTGCGCGACCGGTTCAAAATCACCTGCGTCCTGCTCGATGCCGCCGGCGAAGTCGCTGCCGGGTCCCCGCCCGCCGGAAAGGACCATTGGGAAATCGGCCTCCAGCCCTCCGGTGACGAGCCCCCGGTGCGCATCGCACTGAAGGAGGCCAACGCCGCAACCTCCGGCGACCTTTATCAATTCGTGGAGATTGACGGGAAACGCTACAGCCACATCATCGATCCCCGCACCGGTCTCGGCTCCACCATTTCGCGTCAGGCCACCCTGATCGCTCCCTCCGGGGCCATGGCGGACCCCCTGACAAAACTTCTCTGTTTGCTGGATCCCGCAGAATCCCTCCCCCTTCTCGCCAAAACCTGGCCCGGCCTCGAAGCCCGCATCACCTGGAAACCAGACGGCGGGCCGCTCCGGACCAGTCAAACACCACACTTCCCTCTCCTGCCCTGACTCTTCCGCAACCGAACAGGGCCGGAACGTGACCATCCATCACGCCCCGGCCCCTCCGGACTAATAACCAATCACAAACTGCGGATCATTTCTCACCAGTAGACACGCACCCCGGCCAAGCCGGTCACGCCATCAAAATCCCCGCCATCGGAACCGCCATCCATGTTGGAGAATTCCACGCCGGTCATGAGCTTCAGTTTATGACCATAGAGGAAATAGTTGATGCCGAGATACCCGGCATTGTAGGTGCCGCCGTTCCCGCCATCGGTCAGGTCCTCTGCACGGCGCTCATAGCGGCTCTGGGCCCGGAGCACATCATCCCCGCTGTGGGCGTAGGTGTAGCGCGCCACCACCTGGAGTTTCTTCGTGATGTCCCAGGAGGGTGTCAGATAGAAACCCCACATGTCCCCCTTATCGCCCTCACCATAAACCGTTTCGGCATTCAGACCCAGCCGGCCCTGCTTCAGCGCCACGCTGGCCGCCAGGCCATTGTCGAACTTAGTCAGAAGATCATCTTCCCCATCGTGTTCCGAGTGCAGGAAATCGCCGCGCAGCACGGTTTTCTCCAAACCGGTGACGTCCTTCAAATCATAACTGGCGCTGGCGATGTAGCTGAAGCCGCCGCCGAGGTCGCCGAATTCGGATTCATCCCCCGGGCTGCCGACATCATTGTTGAAGACTCCGGTGAAGTAGCTGAAATTTCCGATTTTGCCGGATGCAGAGATGCCCGTTTCGTAGTCAATCCCGAAGTTATTGATCATGATATTCCGTTCAAAAGTCATGATTTCACGGGAAGTCGTGCTCCAGTCCAGGGAGAACCGGGGCTTCTGCTTGCCCACCGTCAGGTTGAAGGCGTCATCCGGTTTCCATGCAAGAAAGACTTCGGTAAACCCTTCGTAAAAATCGCCACCCGAATTGAGATCGCCGAACATTTCACCCTTCAATTCAAAGTCCTGGAACAACTGGGCATTCAATCCCAGACGGAACCGCCGGTTGTCCCAGTCATCGTAATTGCCCTGATCAGAATCCAGCCAGCCATATTGTCCATGATAGCGGCCGGTGAAGGCCAGCTTCTGGATCACCGGATTCTCCTTGTTCTTGTAAAGAGTGGCCAGGGACCAGATTTTGTCCAAGGTGGATTCCTCTATGGGCGCTTCCGGAACCGGTGCCTTGGGAGCGGTGGTCACCGTGCCGGCGTGGGCGGCGAGAGTCAGGGTAGCCAAGGTGGCGGCAATAGTGCCTAGTGTATTTTTTGACATGCGATGGTGGGTTGGTGTGCTGCACGGCGGGGGGACCGTATTGTGTCGTTTTAGCCACTGTCTGTCACACAGTCGATGGAATGTATGTGACAAATTCGTTGAATTCGATGAGCCGCAGGGCCCTCCCACCGTTGCAATTCACCCCAAGGCTGAAAATTCAGCTTTTTGATTTGCATTGTTTGCAAAAGGTTGAATTTTCAGCCCATGACCCTGCCTGCCAAACTCAGCCGACGTGAACGTGAAATCATGGATCTGGTCTTTGCCCTCAATCAGGCGACCTTGGGCGAAATCCTGGACCGCATGGAAGACCCACCCACCCGCCCCGCGCTGCGGTCGATCCTGACCATCCTGGAAAACAAAGGCCACCTCCAACACCGCAAATCCGGGCGCGAATTCGTTTATGCCGCCACCCATGAAAAGAAAGGAGCCGGCAAATCCGCCCTGCGCCGCGTGCTGGATGTCTTTTTCGGCGGCTCTCTGCAGGACGCCGTAGCCGCCCACTTGGCCGACCCTGGCGAAAAGTTCGCTCCCGCGGAACTCGCCGCCCTCGAGCAATTGGTCGCTCAAGCCGCCAAACGCCAAACCAAGAAAAACAAATAGATCGGCCCTCCGTGACTACTTCTGCAATCAGCGCCATCCCGGAAGGGATTGATCCCGACCAACTCATGGCCCTTGCCGACGCCACGGCAAAAAGTTCCCTGCTGCTCCTGGCCGCCCTGGCCGCCATCGCCCTTGGCCGGAAGCAGTCTCCAGCTTGGCGGGGTTGGGTGTTGTGGCTGGCACTCCTATTTGTCCCGGTTGTTTATCTCCTCTCATTTCTGGTGCCGGACTGGCGATGGGACGCTGCATTTAACATGAACGGGACACCCAGCCCCATGGGAAGCTATTTCAGATCCACGGCCCTACCTACAACGGGCCCCGACCCCTTGGTGGAAGCAGTGGAACGAACGTATGATCCGGCGTTGACGGCCCACGGCACCACCTGGCCACAAATAGTATTCCTGATTTGGGCTCTGGGAACGGCTGCTGCCGCTCTATGGATTCTGGTCAACCGCTGCCGGGGAATAATCGCCCGCCGGACCTGTCCTGAAGTGCACCGCGGCCTTCTGGTCGACGCCTTGGACCACGAGCGCCTGCGGGCGGGATTGCTCCGGCGGCCCGAGCTGTATGTCGGTGAAGCGTGGGCGATGCCCGCCACCTGGGGCATCTGGCGACCCGCCATTCTGCTGCCCAGGGAAGCGGCCGCATGGTCCAGTGAAAGACTCCGCCATGTGCTGTGGCATGAATTGGCCCATATCGTCCGGCGGGATGCCCTCTCCTCAATTTTGGCCATCCCAGCCACCATTCTGCTCTGGTTCCACCCCTTGGCGTGGATCGCCCGTCGCTTGATGGATGAAAACCGGGAAGCAGCCTGCGATGACTGGGTCCTCACCCGCGGGCAAGCCGAACCCGCCGCCTACAGCGCCGACCTGCTTGCGATCGTCCGTCAGCATTTTCATGAGGGCAAGGTCACCACTGGGCTGGCGATGGCCCAGTCCAGCAAGGTAGGAAACAGAGTCCGCCGTCTTCTCGACAATAGCATTGCACGCGCTCCCCTGACGACAGGGCAGCGCCAGCTGCTGACCGCAGCCGGACTGATGTCGCTCGCAACGGCAACCCTGCTCATCTCCTGCCGCACCATCCGCCCATCGACCGCAGAGACGGCTGCGCCACCCATCAACAGCCCTCTGCCCCACGGAGCGAAATTGATCACGTACGAAGTCCATTTTATCGAAAAGGAGCCAGGCGTTGATTGGCCCGGCGACCAGCCCCTCCCTCAAAGATGCACTGGGGACCAAGCCGCCAAAATCCTCGCTCTCATGCGGGGAAAGAGAGGCCTGTCGATCGCGAGCTATCCAAAAACGACCACCCTCGCCGGGAAGGAAGTGGACATGCGCAGCCTCATGGCCAAAACCTTTGAACGGCCCCGTCATCCCAGCGAACCGGCCAAGGATGAGCATGGCAACACGTTCCTTTATATGGACTCAGTTGAAGTAGGCACCAGACTGAAGCTGACCGGGCGACCCTCAGGGGATTGGCTGAATCTGGATGTTTTTTTTGAGGTGAAAGGAATCACCGGAGAAAAAACATTCCCTGGTGGGTTGCGGGCGCCTGTCGTGGGGACGGTTTCACTAGACAGCCGGATTGGCCTGGATGATGACGCCACCTGCTGCTTCATCAGTGGGATCAATCCACCCGGAGAGAAAACGGGAACCGAACTTTGCATTTTTGTCGCCACCTCACAAAGCATCAATCCCTGATCTCCGCAAAAATGCCAGCCCTGCCCCGCCAAAGGGAAAGGGCTGGCATTTGGCGATTCAGTCATCCGCCTTGTCGTTGTCCTTGATGACAAACCGCGCCTTCAGCGTCGCCACCGGTTTGGCGAGGCCGGCTTGTTCGACGCTTTTCAGGACTTCGGCAAAGTCCTTGTAGGCATCCGGGGACTCATCGATCGGGTAACGGCGGCAGTTGAATAGGATGTCATGGTGATCCATCTCCGCATCGACGGTTTTCTGGTCGAGGCGGCGGCCGGCTTCCTTGCGGCCCATAGCGCGGCCGGCTCCGTGGTTGACAGACCAGCAGCTTTTGGACGCACCGGATTGCGCGACCATGACTACCGAGCCATCGCGCGGATTTCCTGGCAGGAGAATTGGATGACCGGTCTCGGCAAACGGCGTTCCGGCCAACGAGTGATGCCCGCCCGGCACCGCACGGGTCGCTCCCTTGCGGTGGACCCAGGCCTTTTGGTTCTCGACGATTTCCTGACGCGCGATGTTGTGGCTGATGAAATACACCAATCGACCGGTCACGCCCGGCAGCACGGACTGAAAAGCTTCCAGCACGAGGGCATTGATCAGGAGATGGTTCACCGTGGCAAAGTTGGAGCCCAGCGCCATGTCGTTGAGGTAGGCATCGGCTTCAGGCGTTCCCAGCGGGGCATACACCAATTTCTTGTCGCCCGCCGGATAAGGCGTGCTCCAATGTTCGAACTTGCACTCCAGATCCTTGAACTGCCCCTGCGCCAACAGAGTCCCAAACCCGCGTGATCCGCAGTGGCTCAGAAACGCGGCGTGACGGTCACGCAGCCCGAAGACTTCGGCGGCCCGCTGCACTTTCGGGTCATCGGACACGCGCACCACTTCGCATTCACCAAAGTGATTGCCGCCCCCGTAGGAACCCAGCTGCTGCATTTTGTCGGTGAAATTGCGGATCCGCTCCGAAGCCAGAATCCATTCCAGCCGGTTGGCGAGGGCATCGACGGTTCCGTCATGCCCCACGTGCGCGGAATCCTCACAAAAGGAAGCCCACTCCGGCGGAATGCCGAGGGCCTCACAAACTGCCTTGCTCGCCCCCTGGGTCACGGCATCAAATCCCAGCTCACGGGAAACCGGGCGCGACTTTTTTGCGGAGCGCTGTCCCTGACCGGCTCCGGTCGGGGTGCGTTCCACGATAGCGTCGATCAAGGCCCGGCGGACTTTGCGGTCGATCAGGTGTTCCTCCGGCAAGTCCAGCTGGAGCAGGCTCATGGAACACTTGATATCCACGCCCACCGGACCCGGATAGATGTGGGTGGGCGAAACCATGACGCAGCCAATCGGCGCGCCATAACCGGAGTGGGCATCCGGGTTCAGCACCACGTCCGTCACCCCAGGCGCCATCCGGCAGTTCAGCGCCTGCTGCAGGCAATTGGCATCGAATCCGGTGCGGATGGCATCGGTTCCGATCACGGTGATAGGCTTTCCCTGGGAGTCCGGCAACGGGATAAAACCCTCGGCAAGGCCGGAGGAATGGATAGTGGGTGGGTTCATGGTAGGAAAAAGGAAGTGGAGCGGCGACAAAAGAGGTGAAACGTATTCCCACAGCGCTGGGCCGTGTCGGGATTCGAACCCCGGAATGACCGATGTAGTTTCACAGGCATTCGCCGCAAAGTCAGAATGGTTTGAAAAGGGAGGTGCGGTGACAAGGGGCGGCGGAACATTCTGCTCTACCAGCTGAGCTACGGCATCCGAAGATCCCGGCGGGGTTCGAACCCGCGACAAAAATGTAGTTCCACCTGCATTCACCGCAGAGGATTTGTGTTTTAACAAAGGGGGCACCGGAAAGGGTGGCGACGAGGATTTGGCGAAACCATGTGCTCTGCCGCTGAGCTACGGAGTCCGGAGACTCCGGCAGGATTCGAACCTGCGACCGCATACTCTTGAAGTGTAGTTCCGCCGGGTATTCGCCACGGACTTTAATGATGCTGATTTTGTTGAGTTATAAGGTGGGCCGACAACTTGGTTTACCGCGACGATAGAGGATGACTGTAGTCACGGCAGGCATTCGGCCCGTAAAATAATGGTTGAGCGAGTTTCCCACCGGCGGACCTTCCGCCGGCGGGGTTGGAGTTGGGGATCGTAACGAGGAAACCGGAGACAGCCTGCTTTGTTGTAGTAAGAATGTAGTTTCCGGCGCATTCACGAACCGTGGGGGTGATTATTGGAGCGCGGACATTCTGTCCGCCCCGGCGGCCTTGGATCGCCAAACGCCGGATAAACCCGCCGAAGACAAAACGAGGACCATGCAGGTGGTTTGCCGATGCTCCGGGGCGGACTACAAGTCCGCGCTCCATGATTTCCGTAATCCATTCCAGCTAGAGCACTGTTTTTTCGATGACGCCGACCCAGTGGTCGGCCCGCAGGGTGCCGTCCGCGAAGGCGGCGATGACTTCAAACACGGAGTCCGAAAACCCGCCGATGTTCATCACGTCCGCCCGTTCCGGGGCCTGGCTGCTGGCGTGGGGCTGGATGTCGAGACAGACCAGCTTCGCGCCGGGGTTCCGCTTCCGGAAGGCTTCCCACTGGACCATCAGCGCCGTAGCCGGACCGGTCTGGCGGCCTGCCCACGATTCGTTATCAGAGACGATGAGCACCAGATCCCCCTTGGCCTTCCGGCGGTTCATCTCCGCCAGCGGGACCGAGCAATCGGTCGCACCGGGAGGCAAAGCCGCCAGTTTGGCCGCATTGGTCAGGACGGTATCGCGGGGGTTCAGCACCACCGGGACCAGCCGGTCCGTGAAGGGCAGAACCTCCGCCCCGCGGTTGTTCCGCAGGAAGCAGGCCGTGACCAGCGCGGCCACATCAAGGCAGCGCACCGCCGTGGTCGATCCCGGGCGGTAGCCGGTGACCGGCGACTGCATGGACCCGGAAACGTCAGGCAGAATCCACACCTTGCCCGCGATGGACGGCACGTTTTGCGTGGCCGTTTCCATGGCGTCCTGAAGCGCTTCCTTCACCTCCCCCGGCACGTCCACCGAAACGTTGGCATAGGCGGCCATCAATTGGTAGGGAAACACCCGCGCCTTCCTTACCTTGTCCGGATCGCGGAGCCGTTCCGCGATCAGCCTGGCCATGCCTGGACCGGCAAAAACGCCGTGACGGGCAAAGGTGTTCAGGTTCATCCGGGTGGTCTGCCAGGAAGCGGTGCGGGCGATCTGCGCCCAGTGGGCCGGGCAGAGATCCAGCGCGGTGAGCATCTGGAACGGCACGTCAGGCACAGCGTTGGCTTCGCGGGCTTCCTTGAAGGCTTCGAACGCCTGCACGAGGGGCGGCAGCAGTTGCGCCTCCACCTTCCGGCTGCACAGCCATCCATAGAGGGCTTGCCGCTGGGGCGAGTTCGGCTTCGGGTGGACCATCTTCACAACATCGGCGAGGGAAGGCTTCTGGCCGACACTGGCGCGGAACAGTTGATCGTCCGTGCGGGCGGTCAGCCAACGTTGCACCAGCCGCTTCGGCGCGGTGCCGAGGGACTTCCGCCCGGTGACGCCGCTGCGGACGATCTGCACGAAGTTGCGCAGCATTTTTCCGTCGTCGATCACCCGGTCGAACACCTGACGGAGCAGCACTGGATCGCGCTGCGCCAGATGAGCCGCCAGCAAAGCCGGCCCGTCCTTCATGAATCCGCGCTGGCGGGCAAACACCGCCGTCTTCGCGACGAAGGCCGCATCGCACGCCGCCGCCATCTTCAAAAGGGTGTCCAACTGCGTTTCCGCACTGGCATAAAAGGTCCCGTTGAGGCAGCCGGTCGCGGCGTATTGCGCGAGGGTCAGCTTCGGTCCAAGCGCGTAAGCCCTGCCGCCCGCCTCGTTGACGGTATTGGCGGCAGGCAGGTGGCCGGAGTTTGATTTGAAGAGCAATGGGTTCATGGTGTCCTCCTTGGTTGGATGTGGAACCCTGCTTTAGCTCAGGCCGTGCCAATACAAACCGGAGAATTTCACGCGATTCGCAATCCATTGCTCTTCAACGCTTTGTATTCCAAAAAGAATTTCATCCAATTTTCTCGTCTCATTCCAATCACTGGGTATTCTATCCCGATGGATACAACTCTATCCCACATACACCGATCCACCAAACCCCGCGTGGTGATCGGCCTGCTGGGCACCAAGCTCGACGGGATCAAACATGACGACCGATGGTCGATGTGGCGGCCCAGTGTCGGCGCGGTGATGCAGCAGGACTGGCCGGTGGACCGGTTTGAACTCATTTATCAAAAACCATTTCATGCCCTCGCCGAGTTCGTGATGCGCGACATGCGTGGAGCAGCCCCGCACACGGAAGTGCGCGGGCATGACGTCCCCCTCGGCGACAACGCGTGGGATTTTGAAAGCGTCTATGATGCGCTGGCGGGGTTTGCCCAGAGTTACCCCTTTGATCCTGACAAAGAGGACTACTTCATCCACATCACCACCGGCACGCACGTCGCGCAGATCTGCCTTTTTCTCCTGACAGAAATCGGCCTGCTGCCCGGCAAGTTGCTCCAGACCGGCCCCAGGAACCGCGCCGTGCCGGAGGAACGCGCCCGGGGGCAGATTGACTGCATCGATTTGAATCTGTCGCGTTATGACCGGCTGGCCACGCGGTTTGCCCGGGAGCAAACCGAGGCCCGTGATGTTTTGAAGAGCGGCATCCAGACGAAAAGCGCGGCCTTCAATGCCCTGATCGGCATGATCGAGCAGGTGGCGCTGCGGTCCAAAGAGCCGATTTTACTAACAGGTCCCACCGGTGCGGGGAAAAGCCAACTGGCGCGGCGGATCTGCGAACTGCGCCGCCAACGCTGCGGACTGAAGGGAAAATTCGTGGAAATCAACTGCGCCACCCTGCGCGGCGATACCGCGATGAGCACGCTCTTTGGCCATGTGAAGGGAGCCTTCACCGGAGCCATGACCGACCGCACCGGAGTGCTGCGGGAAGCGGATGGCGGTTTGTTATTCCTTGATGAAATCGGAGAACTGGGTCTCGACGAACAGGCCATGCTGCTGCGCGCGGTGGAGGAAAAGGCCTTCTCTCCCTTTGGCTCCGACAAAACCGTGCAAAGCGATTTCCAACTGATCGCCGGGACCAACCGCGATCTGCACGATCTGGTGAACCAGCAGAAATTCCGGGAGGACCTCCAGGCGCGCATCAACCTCTGGACCTTCGCCCTGCCCGGACTTGCGGATCGCCGCGAGGACATCGGCCCCAACCTCGATTACGAACTCGACCGCGCCTCCCAGAAGCTCGGCCGCAAGATCACGATGAACCGCGAGGCCCGGCAGGCGTTCCTGAAATTCGCCCAATCCCCGGATGCCACCTGGCAGGGCAATTTCCGCGATCTGAACGCGGTGATGATCCGCATGGCGACCCTCGCGGAAAAAGGGCGCATCACTGAGGCTCTGGTCGCGTCCGAGACCGCGCTGCTGCAATTACACTGGAACAAGCTCTCACGCCCTGCCGCCCCCGCAGGATCTGATGATGCTGCAATCCTGACAAAACTACTGGGCAAAGACTACGCGGAAAGATACGACTCCTTTGACCTCGTGCAACTGGCCCACGTCGCCCGCACCTGCCGCAGCTCGCGCACCATGGCCGAAGCGGGGCGCCACCTCTTCGCGGTGAGCCGGGCCGCCAAGGAAAAAAGCAACGACACCGACCGGGTGAAAAAATTCCTGACACGTTTTGGCCTGATCTGGGATGCCGTGATCCAGTGACTCCGCCCGCTGCCTTTCCGCACAACCTGACTTCAAAAGACCGGCGCGGCCCGGCATGGCACCAGGATTCCAGATCGGGAAAGGCCCGGGGTGGCCCGGAGGCACAGGCATCTTCTTGCCCGGAAAGCGAAAGAAACTACTTAAATCTTCCTTAATGTCGGAGGTGCGTCCAAGAAGTCCTCCTCCGGCTGCGGCAGGAGAAGGATTTGAGAAGCGCGCTTAAACCCCGTCCATCCTACCCTTAACCACGCAAACCCCGGCGCATGTTGAGTATATCCGGTTCACGTTCCTCCCGTTTTTGTGACGGACAATCCCGACGCGGATTTTTACGTCTTGGCGCCCTCGGCCTCGGTGGACTGGCCCTGCCCGGCCTGCTGCGTGCGCAGGCCCGTCAAGGCTCCCCTGGCAAAAAGGCGATCATCATGGTCTTCCTGCCCGGCGGACCGCCGCATCAGGACATGTGGGATCTGAAAATGGATGCGCCCTCGGAGATCCGCGGGGAATTCCGTCCGATCCGGACCAAAGTGCCCGGCATCGAAGTTTGTGAACTGTTTCCCAAAATGGCCGCAATGATGGACAAGTTCAGCATCATCCGCAGCGTGGTGGGCAGCACCGGTCAGCATGCAGCGGAGCAATGTCTGACGGGCCGGCCTCCCCAGAATGCCCCGGCCGGTGGATGGCCCAGCATTGGAGCGGTCATGTCCCGGATGCAGGGGACGGGCTCGCCGGGAGTACCCGCATTTGTCGGGCTTTCCCCAAAGATGGGCCACGGGCCATGGGCCAATCCCGGCCTGCCAGGATTCCTCGGTCCGGCACACGCTCCTTTCCAGCCTAACGGAGGCGGCTCGGCCGACCTCGTCCTCAATAACATCACCCTGGACCGTCTGCAGGACCGGCGGGCGCTCCTGCACAGTTTTGACAGCCTGCGGCGCGATGTTGATGCCTCGGGCATGATGGGGGCCATGGATACCTTCCAGCAGCAGGCCATGGGCGTCCTTACTTCCAGCCGGCTGTCCGAGGCTTTGAACCTCGACAAGGAGGATCCCAAAGTCAGGGCCCGTTATGGGGGAGGCACCATGAAATGCCGCGACGACGGCGGACCGGAGTGTCCGGAGCAATTCCTGATGGCGCGCCGTCTGGTCGAAGCCGGGGTGAGCTGTGTCACGCTGGGCTTCAACCGCTGGGACTGGCATTCACGCAACTTTCCGCAGGCCCGCGAAGTCTTTCCTCAACTGGACAACGGCCTGACGGCTCTCGTCCAGGACCTGCACGACAGCGGCCTGGATCAGGACGTCAGTGTGGTGGTGTGGGGGGAATTCGGCCGCACCCCGCAGCTCAACAAGGAAGGCGGCCGGGACCACTGGCCCCGGGTGTCCTGCGCGGCCCTGGCCTGCGGCGGCATGAAACACGGTCAGGTCATCGGTGCCACCGACCGCCTCGGCGGCGAGGTCGCGGACCGTCCGGTCGATTTCCAGGAGGTCTTTGCCACGCTCTACCATGCAGCGGGTATCGATACTCAGACGGCCACCCTGAGTGACCTCAACGGCCGTCCCCGCTTCCTCGTGGACGAGCAGTTCAAACCCCTGCCCGAGCTGATCGGCTGACTGTTATGCTGACCTTGTTTTCCCAAAACTCAGGAGGCTCCTTCTGCGATGGCCTGTCGCGGCGCTCGTTCCTGCGCCTCGGTGGTCTCGGCCTGGGTGGCCTCACCCTGCCCCAGTTGCTGCGCGCCGAAGCTGCCCAGGGAGCAGGCAAATCCCGGAAGGCACTCATTCTGGTCTACTTGCCAGGGGGACCACCGCATCAGGACATGTTTGACTTGAAGATGGACGCTCCCTCGGAAATCCGCGGAGAGTTTTCCCCCATCCGCACCAACGTGCCGGGCATTCAGATCTGTGAGCATCTGCCCCGCATCGCGAAAATGGCGGACAAGTTTGCCTTTGTGCGCAGCGTGGTGGGAGCCAAGGACCGGCACGAATCCTTCCAATGCGTCACCGGCCGTCTCAACGACAATGTGCCTCCCGGCGGCTGGCCCGAAATTGGCAGTATCGTCTCCACCCTGGAAGGGGCCGGGGCCGCCGTGCCGGGCTACGTCAATCTCTCGCCGAAGATGCAACACACCCCTTACAATCAGGGGCGCACCAGTTTCCTCGGGGTGGCCCACGCGCCGTTCATGCCGATGGGAAGCGTGAAGGATGACATGACCCTCAATGGCATCACGCTGGAACGGCTCGCCGACCGGCGCGGGCTGCTGAATGCCTTTGATGGCTTCCGCCGCGGGGCTGATGCCTCCGGGGCCATGGCCGGAGTGGATGCCTTCACGGAACAGGCTTTCGATATCCTGACATCCTCCCGGCTGCTCAAGGCGCTCGACCTTTCCGATGAGGACCCCAAACTCCGCGAACGCTATGGCAAGGGGACTGACAAAATCCAGGGCGATGCCGCACCGCGGCTCAATGAACAGTTTCTCCTGGCCCGGCGCCTCGTCGAAGCCGGAGTGAGGGTCGTGACGCTCAGTTACAGCTTCTGGGACTGGCACGGGCAGAATTTCAAGATCGCCAAGGACAATCTGCCGGACTTTGACCAGGCCATCAGCGCCCTGGTGCAGGATCTGCATGACCGCGGCATGGACCGCGATGTCACCGTCCTCGCGTGGGGCGAGTTTGGCCGCAGCCCGCGCATCAATGCCGGCGGCGGGCGTGACCATTGGCCGAATGTCTCGTGTGCCCTGCTGGCCGGAGGCGGCATGAAAACCGGCCAGGTCATCGGAGCCACCGACCGCCTCGGCGGGGAAGCGGCGGATCGGCCGGTCCACTTCCAGGAAATTTTCGCCACGCTTTATAACAATCTTGGCATCAACCCGAACACCACCACCGTGCCCGACCTGACCGGCCGGCCTCACTTCCTCGTGGATGGCCAGTTCCAACCCATGAAGGAGGTGGTATCATGAAATTGCGCTGGAACCTTTTATTGCTGGCAACCGCATGGCCCGCCACCGCTGGAGCCGCAGGGCTGGAGATCCACCACGGCGCCCCGGCCGGCTCGCCAGGGCTCCTCACCGGAGCAGATGCCGTGCTGCAACTGCTGGTGACCGCCACCGATGCCCCCGGCCGGCAGAGCGATGCTACCCGGGCCGTTTCCTGGAAAGTGGAACCCGAGGGCCTTCTGAGTATTTCCCCGGCCGGCCGGGCCTCCCCGCTGCGGGATGGCACCGCCACCCTCACCGCCAGCAAGGACGGAGTCCAGGCCACGACCACGATTATAGTGAAAGGCGCCGCGGCCAACCGACCGCTGCACTTCACCAATGACGTGGTGCCGGTCATGACCAAATACGGGTGCAATGGCGGCGGCTGCCATGGCAAGAGCGAGGGGCAGAATGGCTTCAAACTTTCCCTGCTGGGTTTCGAACCCGGCGAAGACTACGAACACCTCGTGCATGAATCCCGCGGCCGCCGTCTGTTCCCCGCCGCCCCGGAAAGCAGTCTGCTGCTGCTGAAAGGCACCGGAGAAATGCCGCATGGCGGCGGGGCCCGCATGGAGCGGGGATCCCCTGACTATCAAATGCTGGTGCGCTGGATGGAACAAGGGATGCCCAAAGGCGATCCTGCCGCCCCCGTGCCGGTGCGCCTCGCCATTTTTCCCCAGGAACGGCTGCTCGCCCCTGACGCGGATCAGCAACTCCAGGTGACCGCCCACTATTCGGACGGTTCGTGGCAGGACGTCACCACCCAAGTGCAATATGATAGTGGCGCCAAGGAAATGGCCACGGTCACGCCTTCCGGACTGGTGCACACCGCCCAGCAACCCGGGGACGCCGCGGTGATGATCCGTTATATGGAATTGGCCGGGGTCTTCCGCGCCACCATTCCACTCGGCGCCCCCCTCGGGGAATTTCCCCCGGAACGGAATTTTGTGGATCAGCATGTTTTTGCCAAGCTGCGCACCCTGGGGCTGCCACCGGCCGCCCTGAGCGATGATGCTACTTTCCTGCGCCGCGTCACGATTGATATCACCGGCCGTCTGCCCAGGCCGCAGGAAGCCGGGGCCTTCGCCAGCGATCCCTCTCCTGACAAACGCACCGCGCTGGTGGACCGTCTGCTCGCCTCGCCCGATTACGCTGAATATTTCGCCTCGAAATGGTCGGCGCTGCTGCGCAACAAACGTTCGGACCGGCCCGCCTATGGCACCCAGGCCTTCTACTCGTGGATCCGGGATAGCCTGAACCGGAACCGGCCCTTCAGCGAATTGGCCGCAGGCATCGTGTCTGCCTCCGGCACCATCAGCACCTCCCCGCCGGTGGCGTGGTACCGGGCGGTGCAGAAACCGCAGGACCAGATGCAGGACATCGCCCAGGTCTTCTGCGGGCAACGCCTGCAGTGCGCCCAGTGCCATCACCACCCTTACGAAAAGTGGAGCCAGCAGGATTACTTTGGCCTCGCCGCCTTCTTTTCCAAGGTGGGCCGCAAGGCATCGGATCAACCGGCCGAGGAGGCCGTCATCCACCAATGGGGGGAAGCCTCCGCGCAAAACCCCCGCACCGGCAAGCCGGTGAAACCCACCACCCTGGGAGGCCAACCCCTGACATTGGACCCGCAGGAGGACCCGCGGGGGGCTCTCGCGGCCTGGCTCACCGCTCCGGAAAATCCCTTCTTCGCCCGCATGTTCGCCAACCGGTATTGGAAGCACTTCTTCAGCCGCGCCCTGGTGGAACCCGAGGACGACCTGCGGATCACCAACCCTCCGGTAAATCCAGCCCTGCTGGACGCCCTTGAAGCCTCGTTCATCCAGAGTGGATTCGACATGAAGGCCTTCATCCGCACCCTCTGCACCAGCAGCACCTATCAACTCTCCAGCTTCCCGAACGAGCACAATGCCACCGACCGCCAGAACTTCAGCCGCTTCTATCCACGGCGGCTCCAGGCGGAGGTTCTGCTGGATGCCATCGACACCGTGAGCGGGCTGGCCTCACGTTTCCCGGGACAGCCGGTGGAGCGACGCGCGGTGGCCCTGCCGGACGACAGCTTCAACGGTTCCAGTTATTTCCTGACCGTGTTCGGGCGCCCGGAGAACACCAGTGCCTGCGAATGCGAACGCACCCAGGACAGCAGTCTGGCCCAAAGCCTGCATCTGCTGAACTCCAAAGGCATCCAGGAAAAACTCACCGCCCCCGCCAGCCGCCCGGCTCAACTCGCGGCAGATCCCCGGCCCGTGGAGGAAAGGGTCCAGCAGTTGTTCATCATGGCTTACGGGCGCCCTCCGGAGGCCTCTGAAACCACCAAGGCCCTGGCCTATCTTACCCAAAAGAAGGGCGAACCGGGTGCCTGGGAGGACTTGGTCTGGGCCCTCCTCAACACCAAGGAATTCCTCTTCAATCACTGAAGGCTGCCCATGTTGATGCGAACCCCTGCTTCCGTCCGCCGGCTCCTGGCGGCCATGGCCTGCGTGGCCTCCCCCGTCATGGGACAACTGCCCACCACCCGGCTGGATGCCGTCTTCCCGCCCGGCCTCCAAGCCGGCAGCGAGACGACGGTGGCCCTGACCGGCATGGACCTGGCAGAGGTGGACCGTCTGGTGTTCAGCGACGCCGGTTTGTCAGCCGTGCACGGCGAAGGTTTGAATTTCAAAGTCACTGCCAGCGCCGGGATCCAGCCTGGATTCTATGAAGTCCGCGCGGCCGGGCGTTATGGCATCTCTGCCAGCCGCCTCTTCGCGGTCGGCACCCTGCCGGAACTTCTGGAATCCGGCCCCCACGACACTCCGGAAAAAGCCCTGCTCCTGACCCTTCCCATTACAGTGAATGGCACCACCGGAACGGATGCCGCGGACTATTTCCGCTTCGCCGCCACCCAAGGCCAGCGCCTCCTGCTGTCCTGTGCCGCCGAGCGGATCGATTCGCCGCTGAATGCCGTCCTGACGCTCTTCGACCCGGCCGGCCGCGAACTCCATACGGCCCACCGCACCCATAGTGGAGATGCCATCATTGATTTCACCGCACCGCAGGATGGCGAGTTCGTGCTAAAGCTTCACGATATGGTCTGGCTAGGCGGAGCCGACCATGTTTACCGCCTCACCGCCGCACCGGCCGGTAGCGGGGACGATGGCGAAGGCCTCGCCGTTCCCCTCCCGGGAGCAGTCTGCGATTGGATGCGGCAGCAGCCCCTGACCGAATTCATGGAGGCGGCCCCCAAGGCCACGGCCGCCCACCAGTTGGTCCTGCCCTCTGTGGTGGCGGCAGGCCCCGGTTCCCAGGATTGGTTTGAATTCACCGGCACCAAGGACCGCAAAGTCATGATCGACGTCCTCAGCCACCGCCTGGGCCACCCCTCCGACTGGGTGCTCCAGGTATTCAAGATCACCCGCGATGCGGCGGGCCAGGAAAAGAGCGAACGGATCGCGGAATTTGATGACACCGCGGCGCCTCCCGGCGCGGAATCCCTGACCTTGGGAAGCCGCGATCCCTCGGGCAGCCTCGTCTGCGCGGAGAACACCGTTTACCGGCTTCAGTTGACGGACCGGTTCCAGGCCAGAAAACCCTGGCGGTTAGTGCTGCGTGATCCCCAGCCGGGATTTTCCGTGGTCGCCTTTTCCGAAAGCCCCGCCACCAAAGGCCCGGCCCTGCACCGCTGGAGTCCGCTGCTGCGCCGGGGAGGGAGCTCCCTCGTCCAGGTTGCGGTGCTGCGGCACGATGGCTTTGACGCGCCCGTCACGTTGCGGATGGAAGGCTTGCCGGAAGGGGTGAGCGCCGGAGAAGTCACCTTGCCCAAAGGGGTTTCCACGGCCTCCCTCGTGGTGCGGGCCGCGCCCGGCGCCAAAGCCTGGAATGGCCGGATCCGACTCACCGGGACCTCGGGGGAAACCGTGGTGGACGCCCGCGAGGCCATTCCCCGCTGGACGGTGGGTAACCGCGCCGCGGAGCGCGTCAGTCTGCGGCTGAGTTCAGAGGGCTGCGTCCTCGCGGTCACCGAAGCGGAAGCCGCTCCCCTGCTGGTGGAACCGGCCGAGCAGAAAGTATATGAATCCTCGCTCGCCGGCAGCATCGAGGTGCCGGTCAAGTTCACCCGCGACGCCAGCCACAAGGGATTCAAAGGCGAGTGGGAGGCCGTGCTGATGGGAATGCCAGGTTTGCGTCAGGCTCCGGTCGTCAAGCCGGCGGCGGATGCCACCGAGGCCAGGCTGGTGCTCGATTTGAAGGCCAAGGATGGCAATGCCTTCACTCCCGGAAACTGGACTATCCAAGCCACCGCCCGGGGCATCATCCGCTGGCAACCGGACGAAAAGGACCCCGTCCGGGAACTGGCGGAATCGGCTTATTCCGCTCCGATTCAACTGCACATCGAACCGTCCCCGGTGCGCCTGACCGGTCCCGCCACCCTGACCGTGGCCCCCGGCGGCAAAGTGGAGATGCCACTCAAGCTGGAAAGGCGTTATGGCTTTGCCGGAGCGGTGACGATTGAATTGGCAGTGCCATCCGGAATCAAAGGAATCACCGCCGCCGCGTTGACGGCTGCCCCGGAAAACGCCGAGGCCAAGCTAGTGATCGAAACGGCCGCAGACACCCCGTTGGGAACCCAGGCCTGCACGCTGCAGGCCAAATGCCAATGGAACGGCGAAACCCTGCCGTGGAGCATTCCCTTTAATTTGGAGGTGAAACCATGACCCGATCGATTTCCGCAGCCCTCGTGGCCCTGACTTTTTCCGCCAGCGGTGCCCCGCTCGGTATCGTGGACCTGAAACGGGACACCCCGGTCGATTTTGCCAAGGAGATCCACCCGCTGTTGAAACGGAGCTGCCTCGCCTGCCATAACACCACCAAAGCCAAAGCCGGCCTCAACCTGGAATCACCCCAGGCCATCCTCAAAGGCGGCGAGGGCGGACCCGCCGCCACCCCGGGCAAAGGCACGGAAAGCCTCGTGCTGCGCAGCGCTTCCCACCAGGAGGAATCCGCGATGCCCCCGCCCGGCAACAAGGTGAACGCTCCCGATCTCACCCCGGATGAACTCGGACTGCTCAAGCTCTGGATTGATCAGGGGCTCAAGGGCAGTGCGGTCGCGGACCAGGTCGCCTCCTGGCGCGGCTACCCCGCACAACATGCTCCCGTGGCCGCGGCAGCCCTCTCTTCCACCGGCCGTATCGCGGCGGCGGCGCGGGGCAATCAGGTGCACCTGACGGAAGTCGCCACCGGCCTTTCCCTGGGACAACTTTCCGATCCGGAACTGCAAAAACTGGACCTCTACCAGGGCCGCCCCGTGGCTGACCGCGACGCCGTGATGGCGGTCACGTTCGGCGCCGATGACCTCCTGGCAACCGGCGGATACCGCACGGTGCGCCTGTGGCGGCGGGCGCCTCTCGCGGAACAGGGTACCCCCCTGGCCTTGCCGGCCGCAGTCACCAGTTTCACCTCCACCGGCGCATGGGCGGCGGCGGGGTCCGCTGATGGAGCGATCCGGATCTGGGACCCCGCGGCAGAGCAACCTTCCCTCAAGGAATTCAAAGAGCACACCGCCGCTATCAAAGCCCTCTGCTTTTCACCGGATGGCCAGTTCCTCGTGTCCGCGGCGGCCGACCGCACGGTGCGGGTCTGGGATGTGGCTTCGGGGACCCCGGTCTTCCGGACGGAATCGACAGGCGAAATCACGGCCCTGTGTTTTCTCAAAGGAGGCACCGAACTTGCCGCCGCCTTTGCCGATGGGATGCTGCGCCTCTATCCTTTTTCCAAAGACGCCCCCGCCGCGGCGCCAGCCGCCTTGCGCGAATGGAAACTCGGCGACCAGGCTGCCGCCACCCTATCCACCCCCGACCCCGCCGGCACTCAGCTACTATGGACCAATCAGGAGCCGGCACTCCATCTGACGGATTCCTCCGACGGGAAACGGGTGGCCGACGTTGCGTTGGAAAATCCCGCCCAGGCCGCCATCACCCGCGCCGAGGGACACCTCAAGGCCGCGCAACGCCACCTTGAAGGCCGGAAGGCCAGGCTTGCCGCCGCCACTGAATCGGTGAAGAAGGAATCGGAGAACCTCCGCGCCACCCATCAGGGTCAGGAAAAAGCCCGCGCCGACTGGCAGCGGAAACTGGGGCTCGCCCGCACCGCCGACACCGCCCTCCGGGTTGTCCCCGGGGACAAAGGGCGCCAGGACGCCGCCAGCAAGGCCAATGGGGAGGCCTCGACCGCCGAACGGGCCTTCACCGATTCCCGCACCAACGCCGAGCTGGCGGTTCGCCTGACCGGACAGGCCATGCAGCTGCAAGCGGCCTCTGAAGGGTCGGCCTCGGCCGCAGAAACCACCGTTGCGGAAAACACCGCCACCGTGGAAAACCTGAAGAAAGCCCTCGTGCCGGTTCCGCCGCCGCAATCCCTCACCCTGCTCGACGGCGGCAAGGTCGCGCTGATCGCCCTCGAAAATGGCCGCCTCCAATGGCATGGCCTGGCCACCGGAGAACTCCTGGATGCCGCCGAAGCCAGCGTCCCCGGTCCCACCCTCCTGACAGCCACCATCAACCAAGTCCTCGCGGCCCGCGCCGGCCAGCAGGTGGTCCGGCTGCCCTCCCGCCGTCCTTTTGTGATGGACCGGCTGATCGGCAAACCTGACGATGCCGGAACCCTCACCAACCGGGTCACCGCCCTCAGCTTTTCCTCCGACGCCCGGCTGCTCGCGACCGGCGGAGGGGTGGCCTCCCGCAGCGGCGAAGTGAAGGTCTGGAACACCACGGACGGCACCCTGGTGCTGAACCTCACCGACCCGCATTCCGACACTGTCAACGCCCTCGCCTTTTCACCTGACGATTCGCTGATCGCCACTGCGGGGAGCGACCGCTGGGCCCGGGTCTTTCAGGTGGCCGACGGACGCCGCACCACCTCCCTGGAAGGACACAGCGGCCAGGTGCTCAGCATTGCCTGGCGAAGTGATGGCCTGGCCCTTGCCACCGGGGGCGCCGACAAAACCCTGCGCTTCTGGGATCTGTTGGATGGCAAACAAACCCGCAGCCTCACCAGCTTCACCAAGGAAGTCAGTGCCGTCTCCTGGCTCGGCACCGGCGACACCGTGGCCAGCGCCAGCGGGGATGCGGCGGTCCGGCTCAATGAAGAGGCGCTGCCCGGCGCAAAAAGTTTCTGCTTTGCCCTCGCCTCCGACCCCTCCGGCAATTTGGTCGCGGCGGGTGGAGAGGACGGCATCCTGCGCATCTGGCAAACCGCCTCCAAAAAACTCCTGCGTGAGGTGCCCTGACCTGGGCGATTCGCCGCCGCCCGGTCCTGTCAATCAGGTTCCGGCCAGGCGCGGGGAACCGCAGCCTGGGGAATCCGCCGAGCCGTTTGGCGGCCGGACTTGGCAGGATCGATGGGACGGAACCCCATGGCCAGGGCCGGAGACGCCGGCTTGAGGCGGAAATCGCGGGCTCCGGCATTTTCGAAAAGAGGGTCCGCGAGCAAAGCGGCCGGCGTTTCCCTCCCGCTGTCCCGCCACGCCGCAAAGCTGGTTCCGCCCGGGAAGCTGGGGGCTGGATTCTTGAGATCCCAATAAAGATTACCCGCAAGGCGGTAGCGGCCGTTCCCCCAATTTGAGACGAACAGCGGCGCCCCATCGGTGAGGATGATGTTTTTTTCCAGGATGAAGCTGAGGTGGTCTTCCTCCCGGCTGCGCGCGAGCGCGCCTTCGCGGCCGAACGCAAAAATGTTATTCCGGAGCACGTTGTCGCGGCCGTAATGCTGATGGAACGCGGCGCTGCTGGTGTCATGCACCAGATTGTCCTCGCTCAGAAAGCCCGTACTGCCCTCATCATGATAGAGCCCCCAGCCGCCATATCCCCCGGGCCGGCAGGCAATATCGTGGATGTGATTGCCCCGCAGCACATTGCCGGGGCCATTGCCAAGAGTGTAAATCCCCCCCATGTCGTTCAGGACCTGTTGGCCAATCCGGGAGATCCGGCAGAAGGCGATGGTGTTGGACCGGGCCGGGCTGGACTGGTAACCCCATGACCAGCCGAGGCTGACGCCGGTGTAATAGAAATCTTCGATGTCGCAATGTTCGATCACGTTGTGGGAAGAGTGCCCGATCCACACGCCCACCGCTGCGGGATGAAGCCGGCCTCCGTGGGCAATCAAACATTGCCGCACCGTGTTATGGCTGGCCGCTTCCCCATCGCTGGGAACTCCGGCATTGGGGTCTCCCCCGATCCTCACGCCGCCTGCCCCCAGATGGGTGATTTCACAATCGTTGAGCAGGCACTCCCGGGTGCCCGGTCCGAGATCGACCGCGTAGCCCCCTGCCAGAGTGATCGCGCATTGTTCGAAGACACAACGGCGCGCGGCTTTGAGACGGATCGCAGCCGGGACGTCGGCCTCGGCCTGCGGGAAGCAGTGACCCTGCGGAGGGGTGCTCCAGCGGGTGTGGGCAAAGGTGATGCCCCGGAAGGCGATATTGGAGGCTCCTTCGATCCTCAGAAAGTGATCAATCACCGGGGCCACCACTTCGGTTGTGGCGGGACTTTCCCCGGGCCGGGGCAGATAAGTCAGGAGGCCACTGACCCGGTCCAGATACCAGTCCCCGGGTCCGGTCATGGCTTCCCTCACATTTTCCACGATGTAGGGAGCCCCGGCGGGAATTTTGCCGGATACATGATCCGCGCCGGTGGGGGCGGTGAATCGCACCGCGTCGCCCGTGACCTCGGCGATACGCAGCCGGTGCAGCCGCCAGGTGTGCGGGACCAGAACCTCGACGTCGGACAAGGCGTGCCAGTCTGCCCGGATGTCACCGGCCGCAAAACGGAACTGATCGTCTCCGGTCGGAACAGCCGGATCCGTCACTCCAAGGCCTTTTCCAGAGGGCGGCAGGGCACTCGCCACGTGGAACCATCCGTTCCGTGGCAAGCGGGGCCGCGGCCGGCGCACGCCCCCGACAAAGAGGTCAATGAAGTCCCAGTGGCCAGCCTTCACTTCGGGCAGATCCTTTTCCCATCGACCATCGCTGACGCGCCATCCCGTAATGCGGCGGCCTCCACTGACCACCGGCCTGGCTCCGGCGGCGGCCTCGAAAATCAATGGGATCTGATCCTTTCCTGAATCCTCCGCCGTGAGCACCAGTGGCTCCGCCAGAGGGATCACTCCATCGTGGAGCACAATGATGGATCCGTCAGGTGAACCTGTCCGGCGGGCCTCATCCCTCGCCCGGGCGAGGGTCGCGAACGGTTGGTCCCCGGTACCCGCCGCGGCATCACTGCCCCCGGGGCTGACATGAAACCGGGCGGCCTCAAGGCTTCCGGTGAACGCAAAAAGAAGAAGCAGACAACGCAGCATGGCAAAACATACTCTGGCGGCGCCGGGGCCTTTCGGGGCATCGGCCACGATCGGGATGAATCCGGGGCGGGCTGCTCCGCCGGGCTCAATGGTTTCCTTTTTGGATCAGGCCCGGAAGGCGGAGAATTGGAAGGGCAGCCACCGGCCACCGAAAAATTCCGGACCAATCCAACGAAACCGGATAGATCCGGCATGGCCCGGCCGATACTTGTATTCCAAGCCAATCAACGCGTATGAGGAATCCCCCGTATCGACCTTCAAGGCCCGGCTCCGCGCTGTCCCGCCGCGAATGGCTGCGGGTCGGCGGACTGGGCGCCCTGGGGTTAGGCCTGCCCCGCCTGCTGCAGGGGAATCCCACGGCGGCCTCCATGGCACGCGCCGCCAGTTTTGGCCGGGCCAAATCCTGTATCCTGCTGTTTCTCAGCGGAGGCCCGCCCCAGCACGAAACTTTCGACCCCAAGCCGGAGGCACCAGTCGATATCCGGGGCAACTTCCGGGCGATTTCCACCAGCGTGCCGGGCCTGCAGTTCTGTGAAACACTGCCCTTCACTGCTAAAATCGCGCACCACCTCGCGGTGATCCGTTCGATGTCCACGGACATCCATTCGCATTCCACCAGCGGGGCCTGCATGCTCACGGGATATGAACCCGCCAGCAAAGCCGAGAATGTCCCGCCCAGCCCGGATGACTGGCCCAGCATGGCCGCCGCCGCCGGGGCCTTGAAGCCAAGCACCCGTTCGCCCCTTTCATCCGTGGTGCTGCCTGACGAATTGTACAATGACGGACACATCGTGTGGCCGGGACAGAATGGCGGGTTCATGGGGTCCAAGTGGCACCCGACCCTGATGAAGTGCGATCCCAGCCAACTTCCCATGCGGATCGAGGGCCTGACATTGGAGGAAAGCCTGAGCGCGGTCCGTCTCGGCGAACGGTTCGACCTGCTTCACCAATTCGATGAACATTTCAGCAGTGGAATCCGCAGCCATGCCGTCACCGAAATGGGCGAAATGCACCAGAAGGCCTTCGAGTTGTTGCACTCGGAATCAAGCCGCACGGCCTTTGCCCTCGAAAAGGAAACCGCTGTCCTGCGGGAGGCGTATGGCTCCCACAAGTTTGGCCAGAGTGTGTTATTGGCCCGGCGTCTGGTTGAGGCCGGAACACGCCTCGTGCAGGTCAACTGGCCCCGCGAAGGGGACCAGGAGGTCAAAGGCAGTCCGCTCTGGGATACCCATGCGGACAATGCCGGCCGGGTCCGCAACGTGCTATGCCCTCAATTCGACCGGACCTTTGCCACGCTGATCGAAGATCTCCAGCAACGGGGCCTGCTGGACGAAACCCTCGTCGTGGCCATGGGTGAATTCGGCCGCTCCCCCAAAGTGAATGCCAATGGCGGACGCGACCATTGGGGTTCCGTTTTTTCCGTGGTGATGGCAGGAGCCGGAACCGGGGGTGGCCAGATCATCGGAGCCAGCGACCGGACCGGGGCCCTGCCCCAATCGCGGCCCGTGCGGCCACCGGATCTGGCGGCCACGATCTTCCATCTGCTCGGGATCGATCCCGCCGGGGAATTCATGGATCCCCTGAACCGCCCCCGGCGCCTGACCAACAGCGGCATCGTGCTTCACGAATTGGCGGGGGCCTGAACCCTGTCAGGATGCCATTGCGGACCCTCCCGTTTTTACCGGGTTGGCGGTGCTTTTTGGATCGCCGCAAAAAGCGCATCGGCGATCGCTTTCATTCCCTTGTCGCCAGGATGGCCCGCCACTCCGGCATGTTCAATCTTCCGTTCGGAGCCGGCGGTCAGGGACCCCTCCCCGGCCCACCCGGAAATATCCACATAAGTGACTCCCGCAGCGGCGCTGGCCTCTCTCATGATGCCATCCTTCACGGGATGGGGCCAAAACGAACTCCTCACAAAAATGGTGGGCTGGCCATGCTTCCGCAACACCCCGAGCAACCCTGAAAAAGCGGACGCAAACTTCGCCCGGTCCCCAGCTTCCACCGGATCCGCCACATTCTCCCCCACCGCCACCACCACCAGATCCGCCCCGAAAGCCAACTCCGCCTTGAGCTCCACTTCCGGATCAAAACGGTCATACCGCCGTTCGAAATCCGCCACATTGCTGACCATGATCTCCGGCGCCTTTCCGGTCGTCTTGCCCAATTCGGCAGCCAGCAGATGGACATAATCCTTTTCCACGGCACTCGCGGCCATGCCCCAATCGGCAGTCCATCCAATCTCCGGCTTGGGGGCGTGCCGCGTGATGCTATTGCCGAGAAAGAGCACCTTCGCTGCTGTAAGCACTGTGGGGGAGAGCGGCTCTGCGGCGCGCAGGCCGGTCGGAAACACCAGCAGAACCAGAAGAAGGAAGGAGAAGGCAGTCGGTTTCATTCTGCCCGAAGTTACAGGAGGCGGATTCACTCCGGCAAGCGTTTTACCTCCCCCAACCGCAGGCAGGCCGTGGCGCCGGTGTCCAAAGGCAGACACCGGCACCAGCCCGCCGTCGGCGGCTACTGCCTCACCCGGTAATACATTTTCTGCCCAGGAACGGGGGCCGCCGCGAAAGGACTGGAGGCGCCCGGAAGGTTTGTCCAGTTGGTCAGGTCCGGGGAGGATTGCAGGACCCCGACCCCCGTCCACCCCAGCACCACGCTGCTGGCCGAACCGGTCACCCCCAGCACCGCCGGGTAGGTGGGATGGACCTGCGCGATGGTCAGGGTGCCGTCGCCGGCGATAAAGTCAGGGTGCGTGACTGCGCTGTATACTCCGGCTGGCAGTCTCACCCCGTTGATGAAGAGGCCGTTGATGTTCCGGGTCCCCTCATAGCTCAACTTCAGTTGCCCGGGACTGTTGATCTGATGGTCACTGTTCGGGCTGGGAGCGCCAGTCGCGGTAAATTCGAGAATCCCGTTATTGATCAGGGTCGGGCCACTGTATTCATTCTGGGCGGTAGGAAAGCCAATGGTGCCGGTGCCGGTTTTGGTCAGCCCCAGGATGCCACCCGTCCCGGTCGTGTTATCCACCATTTTACCGTTCTGGCCGCCGCCCCCGGTCGGCCACACGGTGTTGCTGATATTGGCCGCTCCCACCGTCAGGATTGAGAGGGTGTCCGGGGCATTGTTGGCAAAAACGCCGCCATTGCCGCTCAGGCCGCCGGCTACCTGGCTGGTGCCGTTGAAATCAACCCGCAGCTGGCTGGTGGATCCATTGCAGATCACGGTGCCGTTGGGGCTGCTGGTCAGCGCCACCCCGGTACTGTTGGGCACCCCCCAGCGGCCGTTGCCGGTGAAGGTCAGTTTGCCTCCGCCGATCCGGGTGAAGCCAGTGTAGGTATTCACCCCGGCAATGACAAAGGTGGAGGTATCATCGCCCATCGCGGCCAAATCGATATCGGTCCGGTAACCCTGTTTCCCGGAAACCACACTTTCGATGAGGGCCCCACCGTCGGCGATCGTGCCTGAAAACGTCGTTGAACCACCCGAAACCACTCCCATTTTCAGGACGCCGCGGGCATAAGGCGAAGAATTGGTGACCAAGCCGGTGCCCGAGGGGGCCGGCATCTGGTTTTGATTGTCGTCGCCTGCCAGATCGAAGGTACCACCCGTCAGGACCATCCGGCTGTAGCGGTAGATCTGTCCATTGGGCACCCTGACATTCAAGGGAGTCTCCGGCACCGAAACGTCCAGTTCGTTGAAGAACTTCACCACCGCTCCCGTGTCCAAAGCATCAATCCCATCGACCGCATAAGGCGACGGGTTATTGCCAGTGGTGGGAGCGCGGAGCACCAGGGTGCCGCTCCTGACAAAGGTGCCGCCGGTGTAGGTGTTCGCCGCTTCGAGGGTCAGCACGGATGTTCCCCGGATGGTCAGGCCATCAGTGCCCTGCAGCGGGGCCGCCATGGAAACCTTGGCGTCGGCGGTGATGGTGGGAGTGGAACCCGCCAGGGTCAGGGCATTCAGTGGATCCGCCGAAGTGAAGCTATAGGCGGCCTGTTTAATTTCCAGATTGTGGGCCGTAACCGGAGAGGTGATATTGACCGTCCCCGCGCCGGCCAGGCCAAAAAACGCGCCCCCCCCAGCCCACACGGCCGGCGAACTCCAGTTGGCACTGATATCGTTCCAGGCAAAATCGCCCGCCGCATTGGTCCAGCGGCCCTGATCCGGCACAGTAACCGTGCCCTCTCCCGTAATGAAGGCAGGATGGGTGCTGGCCCCATACTGGCCACTGGCTTGCTTGACCCCATTGATGAAGAATCCCTTCACCGGTTTGCTGCCTGTATAAAGCAGGCTCAATTGCCCGGGGGTGTTGATTTTAATTTCGCTGTTTGGACTGGGAGCGCCGGTGGCGGTGTATTCGAGGGTGCCATCCTGGATCAAGGTGGGCCCGCTGTAGTCGTTCAAGGCGGTGGGCAGACCGATTTTGCCGGTGCCGGTTTTGGTGAGAGCCACGGTCCCGCCGGTGCCGGTGGTGTTGTCCGTGATCTTTCCATTCTGTCCTGCGCCTCCGGTCGGCCAGACGGTGTTGGAGATGTTGGCGGCGCCCACGGTCAGGGTGGAAACCGTGCCCGCCGCATTGTTCGCAAAAACCCCGCCATTGCCACTCAATCCGCCTGTGATCTGGCTGGTGCCATTGAAGTCGACCCTTAGATTGCCAATGCCGCCATTGCAGATCACCGTTCCATTGGGACTGCTGGTGAGGGCCACCCCAGTGTTGGTGGGCACGCCCCATTGTCCGTTGCCGGTGAAGGTCAGTTTTCCACCACCGATCCGGGTGAAGCCGGTGAAGGTGTTCACTCCAGCCATCACAAAGGTGGCCGAATCATCCGCAAAACCCTGCAGATCAACATCCAGCCGGTAGCCTTGTTTGCCGGCAACCACGCTTTCGGTGACCGGGGCTCCGTCGGCCAGGATCCCGGAAAAGGTATGGGTGGCACCGGAGTCGGAACCCATGCGCAGCGCGGAACGGGAGTAAGGGGAGCTGTTGATGATCCGGCCCGTCCCATCGGGAGCGGGAAAGTTGTTCTGGTTGTCATCTCCCGCGATATCAAAGGTGCCCCCGGTCATGATCAGGCGCTTGCGGTTGCCCATCTGTCCATTGGGAACCCGGACATTGGCCGGAGTGCCCGGGGTGGTGGTGGTATCCACGTCATTGAAGAGCCTCACCGTCGCTCCGGCATCCAGGGCATCAATGTTGTCCAACGCGTAGCTGCTGGTTCCATTGACCCCGGTGGGGGCTTTCATAACCACGATTCCACCGCGGATGAAAGTGCTCCCGGAATAGGTATTGGCCCCCGCCAGCGTCAGGACGCTGGTGCCATTCACGGTGAGTCCATCCACCCCGGCGAGGGGTGCGGTGACCGTGGCATCGCCGTTGACGGCAATCACGGGAGGCGCGCCCGGGGTGCCAGTCAGGGTCAGACTGTTGCCGCTGGTGGCGTCGATGTTATAGTCTGCGACGCTGAATTCCAGACCCGAGGCGGTCACGGTGGCGGAGTCAACGGTGACGAGGCCCGCACCGGCGCTTTCGAAGAGGGCCGGGCCTCCGGTCCACAATCCAAGGGACCAGTTGATACTGCTGCCGTTCCATAATTGATCTCCCGAGGTGTTTTTCCAAATATTGGGCGTGGTGGGAGCGCCATTCGGCTGGCTGGCGGCATGGGCCACTGCTTTGAGGAACATCTGCTGGCCATCAGCGGACAAATCCAGCGCCCCGGCCTGGGGATTCGGCGCGGCGGTGACACTTCCGGAGGCATCGCGGGTGCCGCAGCCGAAAAACAGCCGGTAACCGGCCAGACGCTCGCCTGTCACCTGGGTGGTCCGGACGGTGGTGAAGGCCGGCCATTCGGCGATGGCATAACCGTTTGCCAAGTGGGCCGGATCGCCTGCGGGGACTTGTCCGGCCGGGATATTGACGCCGGGATCCAGCGGATTGAAGTTGATGCCCGCCAGCAGCACCCCGCCGGGTCCCATGGCGTTGGCAATCCCCTGATCCGTCCCGCTGATGGCCAGATCGAAAAACTGGACCGAGGTGCCGCGGTTGTTGGCGGGGGCCGGCACTATCACATTGCAGAAGTTGGTCATCACCTTGGCCGTTCCCACCGTGGTGGTGCTGATCCCGGCAAAGACCGGATGCCCCGGCACCACGAAAGTGAGCTTGCCGGTGGCGGTGGTGCTGGTATCGGCAGCGCAGTCGTATTCCTTGTTATCCAGCAACCAGCCCATGCGATCCCGCCGGATCAGGGTGGATTTGGTGACCAGCATCGGTTTGGTGATCAGGGTATTCCACTTGGCCCCCCGGGAGTTGAGATTGAAGGGACCGCTGTTGGTCGCCGAACCCACTACCACCAGATCATAGGAATTGAGTGCGGTGATATCATCGGCGGAGATGGAGCCGGACTGGGGATTGAACCGCTCCACGGTGTGCCCTCCGGCGATCAGGAGATCAATGAATCCCTGATCCGTAAAGGGGGTGCCGGTGGTGGAGACAGGATCGGTGTAAAAAGCCCCCAGGGACACCCCGTCCGATCCATTCCCGGCGGTTCCTTCGGCACCGTTATCACTGACCCAGACCACCCGGGCGGCCTCAACCGCGGGACTGAGGGCGAGCAGGGCGACGAGGGAAGGAAGGGCTAACTGGCATTTCATAGGGGACTGATCTAACTTTCAACAAGTGTCCGGACTTTGAGTATTCCGGCACCACGCCCCCCTTGTAAGGAATCTCCCCCGGACCGACCAGCCAATTCCGGATGTATGCACAAAATACACCCTCTTCAGGCCGCCACTGCGGCCGGAGCTTCTCAACAGCACCGGCGCGGCACCAGCGTCTCTCCCGGGATGAATTTTGGATATATACTCCGCTGGGTGCCCGCCCCGCCACCACTGGCGGCCACCTGCAGGAGCAGGCGGGCCGCGCTGTGCCCGAATCGTTGCCAGTCGGAACGGTAACTGCTGAAGGCGGGTTGGCAGCGGTCCAGGAAGGGTTCGTAATCCCTCACGATCAGGGAGACGTCGCCGGGCACCCGGAGCCCCATTTCCTTGAATATCCCCAACACGGGAAACGCCTGAGCCCCTTCACTGACAAGAAAGCAGGTAGGCGGATCCGCCTCCTGCAAAGCCGCCGCCATCTTCCGCCGCAGGCCGGGAAGCGTCAGATCATCACTGATCACGGTGACACGTCCCGGTTGGCCCTGGCGGGGAACCGACTGCTGGAGTCCCGCCACGGTGAGCCGGGCACTGGCGACCGCAGGATCAAAAACCACAAGGGCCACATGATGATGACCGAGCCGCCAGGCTTCCCCGGCGGCATGCCGTCCCAGCGCGGCATAGTCGATTTTGATGGAGGGCAGGCACACCCCGTCATGACAGGGTCCCAGCACCACACAGGGCAGGCCACTGCTTTGAAACCACTGCTGGATCTGCGGCGATGCCCGGAAGAGCAGCCAGACGGTGGCTGGGGAAGCCTGGCTCAGCTCCCTGAGGCGCCGCTCAGGATTTTCCCGCCACAATCCCGTCTGCTGTTCCCACTCCAACCGGAGCCCGCCGGCAGCAAGGCCCTGACGTATTTTATCAAAAATCACCCGGCTGCTCCAGACCAGCTGGATCTCCGGGAAAGGGGCCAGACATTTTACCAGCATGGCTCCGGACGGCGTCCCGGACGGGCCCTGAATCCGGTGGGTAATGGAGTGCTTCCGCCCACGGCCGCCGGCATTGAGCCAGCCTTGAGCCATCAGTTGGGCGAGGGCCTTCCTCAGGGTCACCCGGCTGACACTCAACTGCACCCGCAGGGCTTCCTCCCCAGGCAGCACGGAGGCCCACTGTCCGGAGGAGATCATTTGCCGGATGGCCTCCGCCGTGTGGTCCACCAGGGAAGTCCGCCGGGGAATCGCCGAAGGGCCTCCCGCCCCCCCCTCCGTGGGGAATCGGGAACGGGATGGCTTCCGGGCAGGCATGAGCAGAGGTCTGGCCACGGATATCAGAAAGGATAGGCTCAAGCCAGAGGCCGCAGCGGAAAAATACCGACCTCCACGCCCGGCGAAAAATGCTGGGTGACTGGGGGCCCGTGCAGGGAAAACTGCCGGTCCCAGTAGGCGGGGACGGCCGACCATTGCGCCACTTCAGCCTCCTGCAGAGGATAGGGATCATGCCACACCTCGCCGGTATACAGCCGGCGGCGGCGGGGATGCCAGGAAAAGAGCCGGTAGCGCTCCGTCAGAAAAAACTCCAGGCTTCCGCCGGCAGCTGGGAAGGTGGCACCCCGGCCACGATACCGGTAGTCCGCCTCCAGATGACCGGTCACCGGACGCCTCTGGCATTGATAGGATATGCTGCCGTCCGGAGCCTTCGAGGCCGACATCGTGGCGTGTTGATAAGCCAGATGGAACCCGCGCCGCGCGAACTCGACCGCAGGCCAGCGGTTGCAGTCGAGGGAGTAGAACCACACCCCGGGGCGCCCGGCAGCGTCTCTGACATAGGTCCTGACATTAAGTTCCAAAAACGAGGACAGCCAGGGCAGCGCCGGCAACCCGGCTGGCCGCACGCCCTCCATGAAAAAAGGCACGATCCCCACCCAGGCGGCGTCATCGAACACATCGACCATCAGCCCGGGCGGCAGGGTGCGTTGGATTTCGTCCACCGGCAGCTTCCAGTGCAGGAACAGCAGATCCTTCCAGCGTTGGCGCATCACCACCGGACCCGCAGGGCGCGGGTGATGCGGATGGGAGAGGGGCAAGCGGGCCATGGTGGTGTCAGGAAACTTCCGCCTTTCTGCGGTCAGGCGATCACTTGCCGCGGGATTAACTGCGGCGGCCCATGCCCAGGGTGCGGCGGCAGTAGGCCATGCTGCGTTCGAGCTCCGCCTGTTGGTAGGCCGGCTCCGCCTTCTTCCGGTCCTCACCCGGCGCCGGCTCCCAGGAGGGGATCGGTTTACCAGCCTTGGCGAGATTCAGGAAACGGGCAAATTCCCCCGCCCGGACGCGTTGGTAGGGCGGCCAGAAATCCGCTTTCCGCCAGGAATAGGGACGGGCAAATCCCGAAATGATCTCGAGGATAAACGGGGCCTGCGGACAGAGTTCGGCAAAACGTTGCGCGTAAGCCTTCAGGTCCATCGACCCTTCCCCCATCGCCGTCCACTGCACCTGCACGCCGTCGGCGTCCTCCCAGATCATGCTGTCCCGCATCCCGCTGCACAACACATAGGGCGCGAGGATTTCCAGATTCAGCAGGGGGTCTTCCAGCGTCCACGTGGCATTGCCGCTGTCGATGGTCACCCCCACGAAGTCCTTGCCGCAGGCTTCCACCAATTCCTGCAATTCCCACGCCTGCATGTCGCCCGCGTGGTTCTCGATCGCGATTTTCACTCCCGCATCGACCGCCCGGGATTTTGCAGTCTGACAAACTTTGACGGTGTCCTGCTGCCGGGCCGGAATGCCTCCGGGGGATTTCCGGTCTTCTCCGAATCCCTGGTAGCAGCGCAGCACCGGCGAACCCACCGCCTGAGCCACCCGGATCGCGAGCGCCAGATGTTCATCGGCGTTGCCCCATTTGTTGGAAAAACGGTGCGCACTGGGGCAGATCCCGCCAGTGCCGGCATAGAGCGTGATCCCCAGATCGCGGGACTTCCTGCCCAGATCCTTAAGATAGCCCGGTTCGTGGCTGTCATAGACATCAAGGTCGGAGAGCAGCAGGCAATCCACTTTCTGGGTGGCGGCGTAGTCGAGGATCTGTCCGGCCTTCCAGCCATGAGCGCGGATGGAAAAATTATCAAAACCCAGCGCCAGGCGGGGTGCGGCAGCAGGTGTCTGGGCAGAGACAGCACGGGAGAGCAGCGCCGGGGTCAGCACGGCAGCAGTTTGCAAAAGAGAGCGGCGGGTAAGCATGGCAGTTGGGATAGTCTAGAAACGGCGGCGCGGCGGAATTATTGCTTAAAATAAAAGGTGCAAGGATTGGCTTTGCAGTCGCCACCTCAAAGGGTAATAAGGATTCTCATGAATCATTTGCCCAGTCTTTTCATTTGTGGATTTTTGCTGAGCGCCGGCCCGCTCGCAGCCCAGCCCCCCGCGCCCACAGCGCCCGCGGGACCAGCGGTGCCCTACGAAGCACCGCCTTCCCTGGGCGCCGATGCCATCTTTCCGGCCAACCTCCTGACGGGAGTGCACTACCGGGTCCGCAGCACCGTGGAAACCCAGGGCGGCGTGAACCGCTTCACCATCGACTCCGATGAGGGCGTCTTTACGGCCGATGGCAATGAAATGCTGATTGAGCGGCTCCGGGAGATCAATGCCATCTACCAACTCCGCCATATCTCCAAAGGGGACGAATACAAATCCGCCCTGAAAACCGCGGCCACCGCCCCGCTGGACCTCGCCAAGGGCATCGTGAACCAACCCCGGGAAACCGTGCAGGGCGTGGCCAAAGGAGCCTGGAAACTGATGAACCGCGCGGGGGAAGGAATCAAAGGAGCTGTCAGTGGCCGCGAACGCACCGCCTACGAGGAATCTGCCGGACGGGACCTGATCGGGTTTTCCAAGGTGAAACGGAACCTCGCCTTCAGCATGGGCGTCGATCCCTACTCGCGCAACGAGGTGCTCCAGAAAATTCTCGATGAAGTGGCATGGACCTCCTTTGCCGGCAAGATGACTTTCACCGCAGCCCTGATGCCACTGGGGGGAGCCGCCGGAGCCGTCGCTACCGGCACCGGGGTTGGCACCACCCTCACCAGCAGCATCCGGGACAACAGCCCGGCGGACCTGCGCCTCCTCAATACCCAACAGCTGACAGCCCTCGGGATGCCACCCGCCCTGGTTCAGTCCTTTGTCGAAAACCCCGCGTTTTCTCCCGCCCACCAGACCCTCATGACGCAAGCCCTGACCAGCCTGCGGGGGGTGGAAGGACTCGACGTGCTCCTGGACCTCACCCGCAGCTGCGCCGACGAGGATGATGCCCTTTTCTTCCAGCGCACCACCGAACTCATCGCCTGGGTGCACACCACACAAAGTCCGCTCAGCCGGGTTGTCAGTCTGAATGGATTCCCTGTCTGCCTCGCCCGTGATGGCTCCGTCCTGGTGGCGCTGCATCTTGATTACGCGATCTGGAGTCCTGTCACCGACCGCTTCATCCAAGCGCTGCTCCATCCCCAGAATTTGACTCCAAAAGGATTTAAAGTCATGCTGTCCGGCAGCGTCTCCCCTACCCTGCGCCAGCAACTGGAAGCCCGGAACATTGCCTTGGCTGAAAAACTGAGTCCGGTCCTCGCCCGCTGAACTCCCTTGCCCCCATCCCTCCCAATGATCCGCTCCCTGCTTATTCTCACGGCATGTTCATCCCTGACAGGATGCCGTGAGGACCCCTCTGTGTTCACGGAGCTGGACGCCAACCAGGACCACCGCCTGTCCCTCACCGAACTCGAGCAGGGAGTCACGGCTGGCCTCTTCAAGACCTACGATGCCGACCAGGACCGTATCATCACGACGATCGAATGGCGGAAGCTTGACCCGGACGGCGACCCCATTTTCATGCTCCAGCGCGACGGCAACCGCGACGGCCGCATCACCCCTGATGAAGCCCTCTCCAGCGTCCACCGGCGGGGTTTTTGCCGGGACCTGTTAAACAAGACAGATACCAATCAGGATGGCGTGGTCGACTCTGCCGAAGCTGGAATTTGGGCCTCCGACCACCCGGAAATCATCGATCGCCTCCGCATTGGCGACTAATCCCAATCCCAACCCACCCACCCTATGAACTCAACCTCCCGGTTTCTCCTGCTGGCCGCCGCCGCGCTGCCCCTCACCGCCTGTGTCGATCCCTACTACGCCGGCGGCTATCCCCCGCCTCCCGTTGTGGTCGGCGGTCCCCCGGTGGTGGTGGCTCCCCGGCCGGTGTACGTCGCTCCGCGCCCGGTGTATGTGGCACCCAGACCGGTTTATGTCGCCCCCAGACCCATTTACCGGGGTGGCTACGGCCATGGCTATTACGGACCCCGCCGCTGGTAGAGCGAATGCCCCACCGGGAGCCCGGCTGGGGCTGACCGCCTAGCCTTCCCGCGCTTTCAGCGATTCCACCCGCAACAACACGGGGGGGGCCAGCACGCATTCCAAGGCCGCGATGGCGGCCACGGCCTGTTTCATTTTGCCGAAGGTCGCCTGGTGCAGCATCAGCATGAGGTCCGCATCCGCGCCCGGATCGACTTCCGGCTGCTGGAGCGACAGGATGCCGATTCCGTGCTCGGCGATGATTTTGGAGATCGAAGCGATGACCCCGGGACGGTCGTCGACGCGCAGCCGCAGGTAATAACGGCTGACGGTTTCATCCACTGGCAGGCAAGCTCCATAGTGCCCCTGCGGCACAAAACCGTTGTTGTCGCCGGCCTCGTTCGTCAGGTTGTCCACCGCATCGGCCAGATCGCTGATGACCGAACTGCTGGTGGCATTCTGTCCGGCCCCGCTGCCATAAAATAGGGTCTCGCCCACAATGTCGCCATATACCGCCACCGCGTTCATCACGCCATGGACGTTGGCCATGATATTGGTTTGGGGAATGAGGCAGGGCTGAACCCGGACTTCAATGCGGTTGGTCGCATCCAACCGGATCACGCCCAGCAGTTTGACCGCATAACCCAGGCTGCGCGCGAATCTCAGATCCGTCTGGGTGAGGTGCGTCACTCCTTCCACATAGACCTGCTCCGGCTTCACCCAGTCGCCATAACTCAGCCAGGCAAGGATAATCGCCTTGTGGCCGGCGTCCCAGCCATTCACATCCAGCGTCGGATCCGCCTCCGCATAACCCAGCGCCTGGGCCTCGCCGAGGGCATCCTCATAACTCAGCCCCGCCTCGCTCATCCGGGTCAGAATGTAATTGGTGGTGCCATTGATGATTCCGTAGATCGCCTGGATGTGGTTGCCAATCAGGGCTTCCCGCACCGCCTTGATGATCGGAATCCCGCCAGCCACCGCCGCTTCAAAGTAGAGCGGCACATCCTCCTGCTCGGCCAGGGCAATCAACTCATAACCGTGCCCGGCCAGCAGCGCCTTGTTGCCGGTCACCACTGTTTTTCCGGCCAGGATGGCCGTTTTGACCAAATCATAAGCCTCGGTGACCCCGCCGATCAGTTCCACGATCACGGGAATTTCAGGGTCGTTCACCAAGTCCCGCCAGTCGGTGGTCAGCATCCCTTCCGGAATCTGCATGTCGGCATGTTTCTCCAGGGAACGCACCGCAATCCGCTTCACCTTGATCCGCACCCCGGTGCGGTCGGTCAGGAGGTCGCCATTTCTGATCAGATTCTTATACACGCCGGCCCCCACATTGCCGAGTCCGGCCAAGCCCACGAAAACTGTCTTCGGTTCACTGCTCATAGTCATCTGTAAAAAAGCCGCGCCCCGCGCGACTGCCTATGATGGATGGATTCCCTCCGCGGCACAAGCGCCCCGCGCATCAGGCCGGCGGCCCGCCTTTCACCACGCAGGGACACCCCTCCGCCTCGCACCACAGACGGTAAATGTTCCGCACATTGTCCCGCAAACCAGTCATCGGAAGTTTCAAAAAGCCCTGCCGTTTGGCGGCTTCGAACAGGATCCGCTCCTTCTCTGTCAACCGGTGCCCGATGGCCCGGCTTCCCCGCCGCGACCGGGTGGGCAACCCCCGGCTCAGCCTCTCGACCTCATCTTTATCAACTACTGATTTCATCGTTGTCCGTCCTGGTCAGCTACGGCCAGCGGGCGATTCCCGGCAGCAGTTTCTCCCGTTTGCCGGCCGGAAGAATCCACCGCCACTGGATCCCTGCCTTCAGCATTTTTCATGACGCTTCGCCATTGCAGGAAATCCAGGCTGCACGATTTTTAAAACGCAGCGGACCGGGTCCGGGCCTGCAGACGGGTAGGTTGCCGGAAAGCCGGGGGGCTTTCCGACGGCTTTTTGTCTGGAAGCCATCGCCGGTTCCGCTGCGTTTTTATTTCAGGGAGTCCAGAGCCCTGTGACAGCTGGGGCATGGGGATTCGAAAACCTGTCGCAACGTTACATCCAGCGTGGGATGGATCGATTGCTACGACACATCACCACGGAAGGACGATTCGGTGCTCCACCCGGAGCAACGGATGATTGGAGTCATCCGGATTGAATATCCGGAGATCGACTTTGGTGATCTGTCCCGTCCTGACGATGCGGGTGGATTTCAATCTGCCAAATTCCCTGAACCATCCAGCTTGACTGATGGCTTCCATCAAAATCAGCCCGGAATGAAAGGAGCGGGGTTCAAAGGGTGCATCCAGCCCATCAGTCCTCAAAATCTCCCGGGGCCGTTTAAATCTGACCGTGATAAACTCCCGGCCCCCTGCGGGCTCGGAGCGGACTGACGATTTAAGTCCATCGGATTGCCAAAACCAAGGCCTGCCCACAACCATGGCCAGGGAAAGGAACGGGAAAGATGCGTTCCATAAAAATCGGAAACCTGGAGCGTTTCTATATTTGTCATATAAAACTACAAAACGCTACTTTCACACTCAAATTCGCACAAAATAGAGGCATCTGAATCCTGAAGTCATTTATCAGGAGTTTTAAAAAACAAAGCGAATGTTTGCGTAACGTTTTTAAGAATATTTCATAAATAGGTGTGTGGGCATCAATTCATCAACCCTCAAATTGATTTTGATGACCGCCACCTGTCTCAGCAAAAGGCAACTGTTTATACCCGATCTTCCGCAGATGCATGCAGTCAGCCATTTAACCTCGAATCAGACCGGCACATCAGACCCCTGATTACCATGGAGATCATTCGTCACCGCAGGCATGAGCTAGACCCACACCGGGAGACCTCCGCCCATTGGCACGCGGTAACCGCGGCCGGCACAATCGGTGTCGGATTGGTGGGTTTGTTTGATTTGTACACCGGAAACGAAATTTCGGTGTCGATTCTTTATGAGCTGCCGATCGCCGCAGCCGTCTGGAGTGTGGGAAAATGGTCGGGACTGTGGCTCTCCATCCTGGCCGCCATGCTCTGGCTGAAATTGGACCTTCAAGAGGCCAAGTCCTATTCGCATTGGGTGATTCCCTACTGGAACGCTTCCGTGCGTCTCGGTTTCTTTTTATTGAGCACTGTGTTGCTAAGTCACATCCGATTTCTAGTCAGGAATCTGGAGTCCATCATCAGAGCGCGAACCGATGATCTTCGTTCGGAAGTGGCACAGCGCCAGCAGGCCGAATCCATTGCCCGCGACAGTGCGGAGCGGTTCCGCCAGCTGGCGGAGAACATCCGGGATGTTTTCTGGATGAAAGATTCCGCAAAGGATGAAATTCTTTATGTCAGTCCCAGTTACGAGGCTGTCTGGGGGGAATCGCGTGCCCGTCTCCACCAATGCCCTCAAAGCTGGTTCGACAGCGTGCATCCCGATGACAAGGCGCGGGTGCAGGAGGCCGCTCTGAGCCAGCAGATTCCCGGACTTTACGATGAGGAATACCGGATCCTGCGGCCGGATGGTTCATTGCGGTGGATTCACGACCGCGCCTTTCCCGTGCGGAACCAGTCCGGGAAGATTTATCGGATCGTCGGCGTGGCAGAGGACATCACCCGCCGCAAAAACCTGGAACGTGAGGTTGCCCGGATCAGCGTTCAGGAACAGCAGCGGATTGCCCACGAACTGCACGATCATATCGGAGCTTACCTCGCCGGTCTTGCCTTCCGGGCCCAATGCCTTGCTGAATCCCTCTCCGTGCGGAAGAGGCCCGAAGCGGACGATGCCCATCAGCTGGTGACCTTTGTGAATACTGCCGCCCATCAGGTCCGCAACCTGTCGCACCTTCTCGCGATGGATTGGGGCCCCGAAGATAGCCTGTCGGACGGATTATCCCGTCTGGGAGAGGAACTGGAGATGCTTTTTGGCATCACTTGCACTGTCAAAAGTGAACCTTCGCTGGCATCGTTACCCCGCCTAGCCAGCGATCAGGGCCGCCAACTTTACCGCATCGCACAGGAAGCCGCCCGCAATGCCATCCAGCATGGCAAAGCACGAACGGTGGGCATCTCATTGCGCCACCAGGGCAAAATGCTGGAACTGCTCATCGAAAACGACGGAGCGCTCTGGGAACCAGCCAGCGAACCGGGGCGCAGCCTCGGTTTGCGGATCATGAACTACCGCGCAGGCACCCTTGGCGGCACCCTGTCCTTGCAGCCCGGTCAGGATGGCAAAGCCACCGTCCGGTGCCAGGTGCCCTTCCAGAACATCCGGGAGGCCCTCTTCCTCCCTGCTGGCCAGGAAACCCAGTCCATCCCCTCATGAAAAAAATAGCAGTGCTGATCGTGGATGATCATCCCTTTTTCCGCAGTGGGGTGGCCGCGTGGTTGAACCAACAAAGCCATTTATCCTGCTGCGGGGAGGCCGATAATATTCCGTCCGCCCGCCAGGCTGCGGCCGCAACCCGGCCTGACATTATCCTGCTCGATCTGCACCTCGGTGATGGTGACGGCCTTGACCTGCTCCATGAATTGTCGGGAGAAGACCCTCCCCGCCGGTCCATCATTCTCTCCCAAAGCGACGAGGACGCCTACGCCCATCGCGCCCTCCGTGCCGGGGCCCGCGGCTATGTGATGAAATCGGAAGCGACCGAAGTCATCCTCACTGCCATTGAAGTGGTGATGCAGGGCGGCATCTACCTCAGCCGCCCCGCCAAAGCCCGTTTGCTCCACAATCTTTTCCCCGACCCGGCCTCCACCTCGAATGATCTCTCCAAATTGACGGACCGGGAATTGCAGGTCTTCCAGCTGGTAGGCTCTGGTTGCGGCTCGCGCGAAGTGGCGGAGCGGCTTAAAATCAGCCCCAAAACCGTCGATACCTACCGTGAACACCTCAAGGACAAACTGAACCTCCCCGATGGGCCTGCCCTGCTGCGGGTGGCCAGCCGTTGGGTCCTGGAGGGCAAACTGGATCTCAATCCATCCCGGCACCACCGCACCTGACATCCCCCTGTTTATTTATGCAGAAAAAAGCCATGCCCGGCCACGGTGTTCATTTCTGACATTGGCCCCCGTATCTCCTCCGGGGAGGCTTGGATGATGCGGAAAAGCCTGATGAGACGTTCTTTCAGGTTCAACCTTATCAGATGAGAGAATTTTCGATAGGGGATTATCGCAAGCAGTTTCCGCAAAATCACCCTATATACATTTTTCCGCCCCCAATTATGGGTAGAAGAGCCAAAAATGCGGCTCATGGTTGAAACTCAGAAGCCGGCATGCGCCAAAACGTTGCCCGCATTTCAACCGGCCGCCCGGGGTAGCCGTCAGAAATATCCGCCATCGCAATTCTACGCCCCACCCCGCCCCTGCGGCAGATTTAAGCTCCTCCGCCATGAACCCGGTCACCCCTGCCTTCTGTTGTCCCGCGGCTGACCTTCAACAACCAGTCCTCACTGCAGTTGATCCATCCGTCGTCTTGTCCGGGGAGACTACGTCGATCCTGCCGGCCAGGAAGCCGGGTCCGCAGGCTGATCCCGACAGTGAACATCCAGCGCCGGCAGGCAGCCGTTCGCGGGGCAGCACCACCGGCGCGCTCCTTCTGCCAGGTTGATCAAAATCCTTATCCACACCTAAGCCGTATCCCCGCCAGCAAGTTCATAACGGATTAGAACTGACAGGGATTCAACGCCATCAGTCTCCAAAGCTTTAGCCCATATAAATCCGCTCATTCCATGCCATCGCTATTCAAGACACAAAGTGGTTACACCACCTCAATCCTATCAAAATAACGCCCCCATTTCCCCTTCGGCTCCTTCCCGGGCCCCTCAAGCCCTCCCCCCAGTCCATGACTGGCGACCTGACCGGAATTTTTCCAGCCCCGCCCACCGGCTCCCACGCCCCCTGCAACATCACCATCACCAATAGACCAGCTGCCATGAACCCTCCTTCCTTTTCCAAATCCAGCCATGCGGCTGGTCCATGTCCCCCATCCTCAAGCGCATTTCTGCCAATCTTCAGGAACCGGCTGGGCTCCGGTTGGCAATCCCTGCTCCTGTTCCTGCTGACCACCCTCCTGACCCCCATGCTCTTGGCGGCCGAGGTCACCACTGACAAGTCGGATTACCCCCCCGGCTCGACCGTCCAAATCACCGGCACCGGCTTTCAAGCAGGTGAATCCGTGCAATGTGAAGTGGACCACGCGGACGATTTGGATACGGGCGCAGGCCACGATCCATGGCTGGTCACCGCTGACGGTTCAGGCAGCTTTACCACCACCTGGTTTGTGGACCCAGATGACAATATTGGCGCCACCCTCATACTGACCGCCACCGGCCAGACCTCAGGTAACGTGGCGACCGCAACATTTACGGATGCTCCGCCTGTGATCATCACGCCTCCATCCGGGACGGCACCCGTAAATCCACCCGCAGGCGGCCTTGGCATCGACGGAAACCTTCTCGCCAACAACCCAACCACTGGTATCGGCGATTGGGTTAAGCTCGAAGGTTCTGGCACTGGAGGAGGCGTATTGGATCCTGTGACAGGCAACCCGCTGAATGCAGCGACAACCTTCCATTTGATCGATCCGTTTAACTCGTCCGATGATATCATTTTCACCGGCACCGGTGACAAGTTTAACGACGCCCCAACAACTTGGAACCTTGGAAAGCAAAGCGCGCCCGATAAAAACGATATCGAAAACGCAGTCATCCACTTCACTACCGATGCCAACGGTCAGACCTGGGTCATTGTCTCCGCTGATCGCTACAGCAACAATGGAGATTCCTACATCGACGTCGAGTTCTTCCAGAAATCTGTGACGGTAGATCCCACCACACTGGCTTTCAGCAGCGGCGGGATCCAGGCGGGACGAACCCTCAATGATTTCTCCTTGAGTTTCAGCTTCGTCGGCGGCGGCTCCAATCCTGAGTTTACGGTTTGGCAGTGGAAAACCTCGGGAACAAGCTACGATTACTTTGACGTGACCTCCAACATTATCAACCAGACGCCGGCGGAAGTGTATGGGGCCGTCAGCGCGACCGATGGAGTTAGTGTTCCTTATACAGTTTTCGGTGGAGAAACCACCTACAAGGCAAACCAATTCGCCGAGGTTGCCGTCAACCTGACTGCTTTGGTATCTAGGGGCTGTTTGATAACTTTTTAATTGGTTAAGTCCTTGATTTTAGATCGATT